>NZ_JBHMET010000144.1:191479-267609 GCF_042430365.1 Bradyrhizobium erythrophlei | reverse complement strand
CGGGATAGTCGTCGAGATGATGAGCGCGGTGGTGGGTAGTCTGTCGAGTAGTCTTTCGACGAGATCAGCCAGGAATGGCTGGTACGCTTCTTGGAGCATCGGATCGGTGACCGGCGCATCATCCGCCTGATCCAGAAATGGCTGAAGGCGGGCGTCCTGGAAGACGGAGTCGTTACGGTCAGTGACAGGGGGACGGGGCAGGGCTCGGTGATCTCACCACTGCTTGCCAACATCTACCTCCACTACGCCTACGATCTCTGGGTCGAGCGCTGGCGACAGCGCGAGGCCACGGGCGACATGATTATCGTGCGTTATGCCGATGACTTTATCATTGGATTCCAGCACGAGACCGACGCCCAACGCTTCCTGGACGAGATGCGCAAGCGGTTGGGGGAGTTTGCACTGTCGCTGCACCCTGAGAAGACCCGGTTGATCGAGTTCGGCCGCTTTGCGGCAGAACGCCGTAAGCGGCGCGGGCTCGGCAAGCCGGAGACCTTCAACTTCCTAGGCTTCACCTTCATTTGCGGCAAAACCCGCTCGGGCAAATTCCAGATCAAGCGGAAGACCCGAGGGGATCGCATGCGGGCGAAGCTGCGGGAGATCAAGCAGGCGCTGCGACGGTGCATGCACCGGCCGATCCCCGAACAAGGGAAATGGCTGGGGCGGGTCGTCCGCGGCTACTTCAACTACCATGCAGTGCCGACCAACGGACAAACGATGGTAGTGTTCCGGCACCATGTCACCGACCTCTGGCGGCGCACGCTGCGGCGGCGTAGCCAGAAGGATGGGAGCACGTGGACACGGATGACGCAGCTGGTGGACGACTGGCTCCCGAAACCGCTCATCCTCCATCCCTGGCCGAGCGATCGCTTCGCCGTCACACACCCAAGGTGGAAGCCGTATGCGGGAAAGCCGCCCGTACGGCTTTGTGCGGGGGGCGCTCAGTAATGAGCGTCCCTACCGCGTCGCCTCCTTCGCTGCGGTGCATGGATGGCCCCGAACGCTTGGCATGACGCAGGCGATGGCATCAGGCCTTGGCACTGATTTGCCCGACGAGGCAAGCCCCGCGAGAATATTTTCGGTGTTTCAGAATGACAAATCAGTTTATGAATCCGCCCGTCTCACCCGAATGAGGGGCGGCTCGCGATCGTCTCGGCTGGAGCCGTCGTCTGGGCTCCAAACGATCGGCTGCTGATCCACTTGGCCGACGAACGGCACGAGACGGCATCGATCAGCGACGCGCTCTCCACTTACCCTGGTTTGGGCGGTGATTTCCAGGCTCAGGCATTCGGCTGCAGGAACGTGCCGTATTGCTTGCTCGAGGCGACCGCGGCGGCGGCCTGTCCAATGACACGCATCGCCGCCATCATGGGCGTCGGCCCAAGACTGACCCGCCGAACCCAGACGCGGGCGAGATCCGGGATTTCGGGGACACCTTGCGTCACCATGATGTTGACCGGCAGAGGCGTGAGTTGAACGAACCTCTCGATGAGAGCGAGGTCGGTAACCCAGGCGTTGAACAAGACGAGCGGATCTCCCTTCCTGTGAGGACCGTGAAACGTCTCGGCGTATTGCTGCTGCGTCTTGGCGTCCATCGCGCGCACTCCTGGTCAAAGAACTTGAAAGGTGTTGTAGCCAACGCCGCCCTTGGTTCAGTACCCCGTCCCAAAGGCAACGATTTCATTCGGCAGGACGCAGGTTTCCGGTCCGGCCGCAAACATATGCGTTCAGTCAGGGGCGTGCGTCTTGAACCAGTCCATGATCAGACCGGTGACTTCGGCCTCATGCTCGAGGTGTGGGAAGTGTCCGACATCGGGCAGGACAATACGCTTGTGGGGGCCCCTTGAAGAGCGGCTCTTCCTTCACCGAATACCTCGCCGTCGGATCGTTGCCGCCGTAAATCGTCAACGTCGGCGTATGCATCTCGTTTTTCGGCAGCCGCCCCGCACGTCCCGAATCGAACAGGCCTCCATAGTATTTGAGCGCCGCCGTCATGGTGCCGGGAGAGCTGAGCGTCTCCTTGATCGAGCGGAGATGCTCGTCATTCCTGATTGTCGGCGACCACAGCTTCCAGAGATAATCGATGAAGGGGAGGCCATCGATATTGACCGCTGAGTCAGCGTCAGGAATCTAGAAAAAATAGAAATGGAAGATGGAGCGAACGGCTTCGGGATCCTTCCTGATGCTCGAAAACGTGATCGGGTGCGCGGTGTTCATGACCACAGCGGCCTTGATCGCCGATGGCGCCGTGGCCAGTGCCTGAAAGGTCGATGTGCCGCCCCAATCCATGCCAACGACGTGTGCCTGTCCGTCGTCGCTCAGCGCCGCGATCAGCGCTTAGAGGTCCTTGCCCAGTGCGATGGGATCGAAAATGCCATCCGCCGGGATCTCGGTCGGCGCGTAGCCGCGCAAGAACGGTGAGACCGCGCGATATCCCGCGTCCGCGAAGACCTGCATTTGCTTTCGATACGACCAGGCGTTGTCCGGAAAGCCGTGCATGAACATGACAAGGGGTCCGTTGCCCTGTTCGAGGTAGGCAAACCGCACGCCATTGGCCTGCACGTATTTCAAGGCGGGTTCACTGCTGGCGGCATTCGAAGTTGTTAATGCAGTGCTTCGCGCATTCGGGCGCGAACTATCGGTGGGGGAGGATCTCACCCGGATAATTGTCGATTGGTCCGGAAGCTGGCAGGCGGCTCGGCCGGGTAACTGGCTGGGTCGGAGCCCTGCGACGAAGGCGGCCTTGGGCTGCTGAGCTAACCGATGGGCCGTAACAGAGTGAAGCCCGAGCAGGCCTCGAAAGTTCTGCGGATGCCGACCCTCCGGTCATTTGGGGAAGGCCGCACGTGTGAGCCGCGCGGTCACGTCGAGCTCATCTTCAACTAGCGGCCAAACGAAACCTTGCTCACCATTTTTCGCTGCCGCTCGCGTGGCACGTTTGACGCCAATGTTGGTAGGGCCGTCGGTAGGAATCAGGAGCGATTGATGGCAGTCTTGTGAAAGACAAGCTCATGGCATCCTGACCCGAGGAGCCCACCGAGCGACACGTTCGCCGGAAACGACCTAGCCAGACTGAATCCGAACGAAGAAAACTTTGAGACCAACTCCTCAACCGTTGCCGTTTCATAGGGATATCCACCAAGCCAGTCATGAACATCGTTGGACAGGTTCATGCCTCTCGGCAGATCACTCTTTAAGAGCGTCATTGGATGTTTGCCGCGCAGAAGTTTTCCAGCCAAGAGCACGCCGATGAATGAATTGCGCAGCGCCCATTGCCCTGGCGCTGGAAGCGACTTGTAGATTCGCTTCTCTATTTTCCATGGCAGGTCAAATGCTGTCTTTGCATAGATCGCGATTGCGAAGTAGCCATCGGCCTTTACAAGGGCCGCAGCTCTTTCAATGGCGTTCCACATTGCTCCGGTGTGATGCAGGACGCCCCAAGAATATACCACATCAAACGTGCCAATTTCGTCGCGTTTAGCGTCGAAAATCGAAAGTACATTAGCCTTCCAGCTTTTACTATGGGAGAACTTCGACAGAACTTCTCGTGTCGTACTTACAGAATTCTCATCAATGTCGATGGCAAGAACGGATGAAGATCCAAGAGACAGCGCTGCCAACGAGTGGAGTCCTGATCCGCAACCGATGTCGAGAAACGTCTTTCCTCCAAGACCTTCTGGCAGAAGCTTCTTAAGACCATCGATGGCCGAAGCAATGCGCGTCTGATCAATAGATTTGGCGTAGTCTCTCCAGTTGGCGCCAAACTCAAAGTGCGAGTTCCGTTCACGAAAAGACATCAATGTCTCCCGTCGAGCGATGAGCTTATCACCAAATGCCTCGATCGAGCAACTGCGCCCTCGTGGATGGTACCCCGGACGTCAACAGTGAACCATCGCCTATGACGAATGCAGCTTCTGCGGGCGCTCTCGACTTGTCCGGATTTGGCGATTCGCTGATGCGGACTTGGCTGCTGAGCGACAAGCATGTTCCCGGCCTACGTTGGGCGATGATCGAGCAGACGCTTGAGGTCGCGGCGAAGAGGGTGACGGGCTTGACGTGATCGCGATCTTCATGGGGCAAGGGTCGCTCGAATGCGGTGCCGCACTCGAGGTGGTCGGGAACATGAACTATTCGGCCAAGCGCAATGGCGGTTCAACCGTCGCGCTTCCTGGCGTTGGGAGACGCAGTGACGTTTGCCGACGGCCCCGAGAGGCTCGGCAACGAGGTGAGCGATCGCCTTGGCGCGAACGACGGTTATTCTATCGTTCTATCGCGGCGGCACCCAGACCACGGTCGCGACGGCGCCGTGACCTGACGGGGCGTGGCTGGACTGAATCTGCTCAGAGATCTCTACTGACCGACCGGGGTAGGGTGTAGTGCGCCGTTTCGCCGCTATCCCGCTCGCTACAGCGGCAGTCGGGCAGTCGCGTTGATGGTCTACGTTTTGACCACCAGCTCGTTTCATAAGCATGTGGCTGATTGCCAGAGTTTGCCAATGAGAACGCAGGATCGAAACGCCTGCGGGAGGATTATCAAACGCCGACCGGGAAGCCACCCATTCAGCATGTCGTGGCAAAAGCAGATCGGCCCTTGGACCTGAGCAAAGCTCGCAGTGCCCAGAAGCACAACACGAAGGGTAGCAAGCGATAAAAAGCCCATGTCGCCGGATAGAAGGTACTCGCTCGGAACGTGTAGTAGATCGATATGCATAGCCATAGGTAAACAATCACCGCGGTGAGGCTCTCGGCACGTCGCGCGCACTGCCGATGGATCAACGCAAGCAACAGCCCAAGCACGGCTCCGCGCAGAATGATTTCAGGAAGTCCATACCCGAGTGCGGATTGAGCGACCACCCCGAACATGAGCCCTGTTCCATTGGCGTTGACGTGGGCGTTCCTGACGTACCAGGTAGGCAGGTCCATCTTCTGGAACGGCAGCAGTTGCTGCGGGATGAGCAAGATCAGATCATTAAAGGTGACGTCCCAGGAGACATCCTTGAGGATATCGTGCGCCTTCGCCCAGGCGACGTGAACCCCATTGGCCAGGATCGTTTGAAACTCCGTGCTCGCCGTCGACAGGTCCATGTACTGGACGTCCCCACCGACGTCGCGCCAGTATCCGAACAGAATGACACCAGAGAGCATCACAATCCCCATTGTCAGGGCTTTGGCAAAGCCGATTGGCCGGATCAGTCTGTGCCAGCATAGAAGGGCACAGAACATCAGCATGACGACGTCGGTCCGCGGTCCCGAGTTTGATACCGCGACGTATGCCGCGAATACCGTAAGGGCGGCGAGGGCGATAATCCATCGAAGGTCTCGTCTCGCTGTTACAAAGGCGATAAGGCCGAACACGGCAATCCGGAGGAGTCCAAGGACGTTATGAATAGTCTGGGCCGCCAGAAGTGGAATGTCCTTCATCCACTCTCCGCTTGCCAGCTCCTGGTTGGACGGCTGAAGGTTTGTGTCGAAATACCACGAGAAAGCGGCAGCATAGGCCAGGCACGCTGCTAGAATGATCAGGAGCGCCTTCCCGTCCGCCGCGTCCGACGCAACGCGAACGGTCGGCCCGGGCATTCCTGGGCCTCGCGTGATGCCGTAAACGGCGCAGAAGGCGAGGAGATACGCGGCTACGCTCCATGCCCATGCCGAGAGTTCGTCGGCGCCTGGCTGCATTTGCTGCAGGCGGGCGTCGCTCAGCGAAGACCATGCGTATCCGGATTTGATGAAGGCTAGGATCGGTACGGCGCAGTACAAAAGTGTGATCAGGGCGCATAGCGCGCCGACGTCGAGGATCGGAAGTTGCCTGTCTTTCCAGACGAAGTATTCGATCATGGCGGAAACGGCGGCGGCCGAAATAGCCACCGGCGTCAGCAACAAGGAATCGTCGGGTGTCGCGAAGAAATACGCTCCGATGCCATATGCGATCAGGATAAGCGGAGCGGAGGCCATGTCACGTTAAGGCCGTTGTTTCAAGGACAGTCTGGGTCCGATCCAAAGGCACAGATAGCGAAGAACGAGAGCCCCGACTGCAGCGAGCATAGAGCCAAGAGCGAATCGCGTCGTTCCTCTGCCGTCCGGCTGATCCGGCAGACTCGGAGGGCTGAAGATCAGATCGCGACTACCAGCGCGCAGCCCTGCCGTCAGTTCTAAAATCCTCGCCGCCGTTTCGGTGCGAAGCTTGATCATGTCGACGATGTTTGGCGGAAGGTATCCGCCCCGGCTGTCCGCGAACATCGCGTCTGGGCGCTTCTTGAGTTCGTCAATTGCCTGCGACAGGTCAGCTGACTGGGCCTCACTGGCCTCCAGCATTTTTTGGAGTCGAACGGCGGTGTCCGGGCGTGGTTTGGAGGCCTCCAGCCATCGATCTAGGACCTCATTGAGGATGGCTTGCGCTCGCTTTGCGTCAGTATCCTGAAGTTCGAGTGTATAGAGGCCGGAGGTCAACGGCGAGCCTCTCAGAAGTTGCCAGTTGAGACTGGCAGCCAAGTCGGCGCGCCTTTCATCAAGGCTATGCCCAGCACGGAAATCTCTGAACTTGGCGAGCACGGGGTCCACGATTGGGGGAGAGCGCATGATGGCGCCCGTTGACTTTCCGTTGGCTTCGTCTAGCGGACCAAGATAGGCAATACTGGTGAAGGTCCTGGGCATCAACAAGGCTATCGCCGCCCCGGCTAGGCTGGCGATCACCGCGACGGCCACGATAGATTTCCAGCGTCGCAGCAGCACTGCCCCGAAATCGGCCAATGCACCATACGGGCCGTGTGTGGCCGTTCTCGCGTTCTTCAATTCCACTTCGATTTGCTCGTAAAACACGTTTTGAATGAGTAGTCATAGCGTTGGTGCGGCAAGTTGCAACATATCTCTTTGGACTACTTTTGCTTTCTCCTCATCGATGAACAATCTGACCGGCTACGAAGCGCGCTAAGATCGTCTCGCCGGCGCGCGTGTAGTGGCAGCAATTGTCAACATACATCGCGTCGGTCTGGTCGTCCAACAGGCCGACACCGGAGATGATGCCCCGATCGCGAAGGTATTGGGACCGCTGCTCGATCATGGGATAGAGGTGCTCAGCGCCTATGCGCATCGGCGTTGTCGGCGGCAGGGACAGCGCGATCTTGGCTTCGTCAGCCGAAAAGTGCTTCTTTGAGAAATATTGGTTTGGCTGGACGATGTGGAGATACTTCGCGCCAACGCTTCGTGACAGAGCGGCCATCGCGTCGCTCGAGTGCAGCCATATCTGGAAAATGTCTTCCCACGGCGATTCACGGTTGGCATAGGGCATGTCGACCCCCATCACCGCCTTGATGCCGTCGAGCTCCGCGGGAGACGTTCCCTTTGCCGAGGCGTAATCGGATTCAGCCTGCGCCTTTCGCCGCATGTGGAATGAAATCAGGGTCTTGTTGGCGAGGTACGATAGGCCGCTACGGCTGCGGTTTGCTGCATCGGTTCGCCGCCTGATGGCGGACTTCGCCTCCACCAGGTCGGCGGCTATTCGATAGAAGTTGTCGGCCTTCTCGCTGACGGGCTCGAACCCTTTGCCAATGCCCCAGAGGATCGAGAGCGACGGATAGATCGGGTGAACGTGGTACCAGACGTTTTCGTATCCCAGCGCGAATTCGTTGAAGGCGTCCAGGTTGACGACCACGTCGATATGCTGTCCGAGTGCGAGGAGAAGCGACAGCGCCATCAGCTGCTGCGGTTGTTTTCCCGATCCTTGGGCCATCGAATAGACGATGACGTTTTTATCGGGAAGCAATTCCTGAACCGCAGCCTGAAGGGGCAATCCGCTTTGCGGCGGGGCCACAAGATTCGAGGCGACCGAGCCGCCAAAGACCACGACGACGAAATCACGCGGCGATGGCTGGAACGGAACTTTGTATGGGGTGCTCTGCGAGAAGCCGAGATTGTTTGTAACCCACACGTCGTTCCGCGAAATGGTGCCGCCAAAACCGAGATATGGGTGAATGCGTTGCGGGGGCTTCTCCGCGGGGCCTGATCTGACGGCGTCGGTAAGGCCGCGGCGGTTCAAGTAACCGGCGCGGCCTTGTTGCTGATAGAACAGCACTGCGCCTGCGATTTCGGCGATGATGAGGGATATGCCAATGCAAACGATCCAAGCGATGACGTGTCCGGAAATCTTATTACCCATCGTAATGAATCTATCCCGTCAATCGAGTTCAAATTTGTCTTTATAGTCGACGCGGAGGGCGGGATCCTGCGCTTCCGCAGGATGCAGTTGCCGACCACCCGTATCTCGATGCCGCTTCCCATGAAGCAGCGGAAGGCGTCTTCGGGGGTGCAGACGATTGGCTCGCCAAGAACGTTGAAGCTGGTATTGATCAGCACCGGACAGCCGTTCCGTGCCTTGAATTCCTCATGAACTTACTCCTTTAAGGTAGCGTCCACCCCGGGCGCCATGCCGTGCGATATCAGGTACTCAAAGATCGCGTCAGCTGACCAACGATGCCCCGTGGCGGTCCAGTGGCCATCAAAGGGAAATCTACCGACCTCAATATCCCCGTGCTTGGCCCAAGCCGGATAGACGTCGAAAAGCGGGATCTGGAGCTCGTCCGAAATTCTTTTCAGCCGTTCAATTTGGCCGGTGGCGTTTGGGAGAGTAACTTGCTCAGTGGCAACAATTAGCAGCTTGAAGCCGTCCCTCTCCGCGGCTTCTTTCCAAAGCGAGAAACTGCACTTGGTCAGTTCGACTGCCTGCTCGTAGATTTCCGGGAGGGGGCTGCTACGATAGAAAACGCTGTCCACCCATTCAGGTAAGAGGCCGTCGACGAGCCTTGCGTCTTCAGCGGATCTGGAGCGAAGTCGCGCGATCCGTTCCGGTAATTTTGGGAGGAGATACTTATCCCAGTCCGGGCTCGGGGGGAGCATCTTACAATGCTTGTTTTCGTCAAACGTGGCAAACCACCACGGCAGATGATCGGGACTAAAGCCCGAGCGGATCGACTCCAGCAAGATCGAATTATTCGCGAAGTCGTTTGCGACAAACATCAGAATGACGAGATCAGGCTTGATTTCTTTGTAGGCGTTGTAGAGCCCCAATTCGCTGGCTTGCCCGAGACCGCTTCGCGAGATGGCAAACACGTCCACCTTCTTGTCGGGATATGCGTTTCGAATAGCGGCATTCAGAAGCGTTTGAGTTTTTTGCGCGAGTGGAACCTGCAATGCTTCCACAATGCTGTCGCCGACCAGGAGGATACGGAACGTGCCGGCCGGTTTCGGAATGGTCGGCTCGGCGTCCATAAATCCGATCGAGTTGGTAGTATCTTGCGTCCAGAACAGGAAACCATTGGTGTACCGCACGACCGAATGCGGTTTGAATACCACGCCGACCTCGGGAGAGAATATCACGGGCCAGACGATCTCGCGCTTCGGGAATTTTCCAGTGCTGCGCATATAAAGCTCGCCGGCCGCAAAAAAGATCGCAATCATAGCTGCGGTAACGGCGAGGCCAGGTCCCAGGTTTCTGGCTAGCAAGGCTGGAGTGATCCAAAGGAGAGCAATTAACACTGCGGACGCTATTGCGACGCCAATCCACTGCTGCACCTCAGGCCATGACTTGTAATTGGCGATGGTATTGCTGGCGGGCAACCAGACATCGAGCCGTCCGATGTCGTCGACCGTCTTTCCCGCGGGAAGGCTGAACAGTACATGGCCATTGTAGATCGAGAAGCGGCCCTGCCCGAGCGCCGCAATGTCTGCAGGAAGCGAACCGCCCGGTCCGAGCCTGGTAACAATTTCGTAGTTTTCCGCGGGATAGTTCGCATCGTAAAGGGCGGTCAACCAAAGGAAAGCGAATGACCACTCAAGCAGCGGATCTAGCTTGTGTAGGAAGCCTCCTTTTTTGATTTGGACAAGATCGATACGAACTCCCGTAGGGGCGTTTTCGTCAGTCAGCGTTTGGTCGCTGAGAGTGCCAATGAAGCGCAAGCCAGAATGAGGCTGAATATCGGTGACCGTGACCTTGTGCGCTCCAAGCCAAACCAGGTCGGGCAGAAACGCACGCACCAGAACGATAATAACTAGGCTTGAAGCGAGGATGCGTATTGGCCGCGCTCTCTTCGATACACTCAGAGCGCTCCGATCTGAGAGCTTGCTCATCCGGATCCCTTCAGTCGAGTTCGAACTTGTTCTTGTAGTCGATCTGCAGGGCTGGATCCTGCGCTTCCTTCCGCAGGATGCAGTTGCCGACCACCAGCACGTCGACGTCGCTTCCCATGAAGCAGCGGAAGGCGTCTTCCGGCGTGCAGACGATTGGTTCGCCGCGGACGTTGAAGCTGGTATTGATCAGCACCGGGCAGCCGGTCCGCGCCTTGAATTCCTTCAGCAGCGCGTAAAATCGGGGGTTGGTGTCTGCATGCACTGTCTGGATCCGTGCCGAGTAATCAACGTGCGTGACGGCGGGAATGCTCGAGCGCGGCACGTTCAGCTTGTCGATTCCGAACAACGCCTGCTCGGCATCCGACATGGTGCGCCGAATGTCAGGCGCGACATCGGCGACGAGGAGCATATAGGGGCTGTCGACATCGAGCTCGAACCAGTCTGCGACGTCCTCGCGCAGCACGGCCGGCGCGAACGGCCGGAAGCTCTCGCGATACTTGACACGAAGATTGAGCGATTTCTGCATGCTGGGTGAGCGCGGGTCGCCGATGATCGATCGGCCGCCGAGAGCTCGAGGGCCGAATTCCATGGCGCCCTGGAACCATCCGATCGCTTTCTCCTCGACGATCGCCTGAACGGTGTCGCTAATTAGCTGGCTGTCGTCGACGGTCGTATAGATCGCGCCGGCAGCAGTAAGCCGTTGCTCGATTTCGGGCTGCGAGAATGACGGCCCGAGATAGCTGCCCGACATGCCGTCGCGCGTGCCGTCGGTCGTCCTGCCCTTGCCGAGGAACTGGTGATAGGCGGCCATGGCGGCGCCGACCGCGCCGCCGGCGTCGCCGGCCGCAGGCTGGATCCAAATGTTCTTGAATTTGCCGTCGCGAAGCACCTTGCCATTTGCCACGCAGTTGAGTGCCACGCCGCCGGCAAGGCACAGATTGCGACTGCCGGTCTCGGATGCGAGGCTCCGCGTTAGCCGCAGGACGATTTCTTCGGTCGCTTTCTGCACCGACGCAGCGAGATCCATGTGGCGCTGATCCAGCTGGTCCTCGGGCTTGCGCGGGGCTCCTCCGAATAGATCGTGGAAACGATCGTTGGTCATGGTCAGCCCGGTGCAGTAGTCGAAATAGCTGAGGTCCAGGCGATACGAACCGTCCTGCTTGAGGTCGACCAGGTGATCGAATATCCGGTTGACGTATTTCGGTTCGCCGTAGGGCGCGAGGCCCATCACCTTGTACTCGCCGGAATTGACCTTGAATCCGGTGTAGTACGTGAACGCGGAATAGAGCAGCCCAATCGAATGCGGAAACTGGATTTCCTTGGTCAGGCTGAGCTGATTGCCATTTCCGACCCCGCAGGCGGTTGTCGCCCATTCGCCGACGCCGTCGAGCGTCATGACGGCGGCTTCCTCGAAGGGGGAGGGGAAAAAGGCCGACGCCGCGTGGCTCTGGTGGTGGTCTGCAAATAGCAGCTTTGACGACCAATCGACATCAGCGTCGAATTGGGTGAGCTCCTCACCAAGCAATCGCTTCTGGAACAGCTTTTCCTTCAACCAAAGCGGCATCGCCATCTGGAATGACCGGAAGCCCTTGGGCGCGAAGGCGAGGTATGTTTCGAGCAGCCGCTCGAACTTGATGAAGGGCTTTTCATAAAACACGACGTGATCGACGTCGCGGATGCTGATGTTTCGCGCTGACAGGCAATACCTGATCGCCTCCACTGGAAACGCGGCGTCGTGCTTCTTGCGGGTAAACCGCTCTTCCTGGGCGGCGGCGACGATGCGCCCGTCCTCGACAAGTGCGGCGGCGCTGTCGTGGTAGAACGCAGAAATTCCAAGGATGCGCATTGCCTAGAACAACGTGTAGATGAACGGCGCGATTGCCGATCCCTTGGTGAGGACGAGCAGGCCGCCGAACACCAGCATCATCACGAAGACAGGCAGCATCCAGTATTTTTTACGGTGCCCAACGAATTGGAAAAATTCGGTCAGAAATCCCACTTGAACATTCCCCCCTAGAATTGCTGGCGCATCGACTCGCTTGGGTGGCGCTGATCGGTTCGCGACAGCCAGTATGTTTGCGCCGCAGGCGCCTTGCGGAGCTGCAGCAGGTCTTTCTTGAACAGTCTGATGGCGAGGCCGCACGGCACGATGACGAGGTAAAACAGCGCCAGCATTACGATCGGGCTGACGATGCGGTTCAGCCATAGCCCCAGCGTGAGCCACGCCTTGTTGAGGCGCGACAGCGCATCGGGAAATCTGAGCGCCAGGATCAGGAAGAGTGGCGTCAGCGCCGCGTAGAGGTAGGTGAGGCGCCAGCCGCGATAAAGCCCGATTGCCGCAAGCGCCGCGCCGATCGCGGCGAACGTCAACCCGAACTTGCGGTTGCTGGGGCCTTTGGGAAGATCCTCGCGATGAAGATCCTCATGGAAATTCGGCATAACCAAAGATTTCGTGTCAAAAGTGTGTACGGCCAGGAGCTTTACCGGGGCTATTCCCGGTTTGCAACTTGAACCGCGAGGACTATCCACTAATGTCTCAATGCCTGCGGGCAGCCGCGCCGCCCCACAGGGTGAAATCAGTTGGCGGTTGAGAGGCTTATCTCGGGGCCCGCTTCGCGGGGACGATATTGCAATTCTTCGCTGGCCACGCCCGTGAGGGCGGCGGCCGTCAAAGCCCCGAAAAGCTTATAGTGACCGCCGGCCCTCTGCTTCCTCGTCGGCTACCGTCCGTACGGACTGTAGTTGTGGAATGGGCTATAGATCGTGGGCGCGGCCTGCCCGGAGCTGTAGTTGTATCCACCATTGTAGGGATTGGCGTAGGGGTTGCGGCGACCACCTCCGCGAATCGGCCCCCATCCCCTGGTCGTATTCCGCATCATCTGTTCGCGCTCCGCTCTTGTGAAAAGCCGAGCCTGACCCCGACCGCGATACATCTGAATAGAACGGGCACGATAAGGTTGAATGGTGCGGCTCCGGTAAGGTTGAATCGTCGGTGCCCGATATGGCTGAATTGTCCGAGCACGATGCATCTCGATCGCAGGCACTTGAGTCCCGGAAAAGGTGAGCGACAAAACCGACAGCAACACTGCAGCCGCGGCGCCGAAAATGCGCCTTCTTGTCATGCCCGCCCCCCAAGAATAGATGTTGAAGAAGCGTCGTGAATCAGCTGGGTCGCCGATTGCAGCGGCTGATCCGGTCTAGTCGTGAGACGCGTCTGCAATAATCTCCATCCCCCGTGCTCCATACCTAATCGTTGGCGGCTGCCAGGCGCTGGCCGTCTCGGATCGCTACAGACCTTTTTCACCGAGCAGTCCTGATAAATAACAGGAACCGGCGTCATGACGGATCGCATCCCGCTAGACCCGACGTGTGACAAACGTGCTTCCCTGACGCTGTTTGACCGTTTCGCAAACTTGTTTTTTCGCCACGGTACGCTGTTCTTTGTTTTGGAACGCATTGTCGCTGCATCGTGCATCCGGCTTCCGCAGATCCGACGGTAAGAGCCGCCCCCTGCGAATGCAGCGACACAACAAACGAGAATTCTCAGACTTGAATTCATGAATTTTCAGACCTCCAATTTCAAACGGGAATAAATGTGCTGGTCGGACGAGAAAAAGACAAGCTGCTATTCATGAATGGTGGCTTCAGACCGAACTCTATCGTCAGCGGCGCGGCGATTTGCACGGCGAGCCGGACGCGCAAGTCAGGATAAAACTGCGAACATTTATGTCCGCTAAGTCAGAAGCGGCTCCTGCCAACCCTCCATCACCACCCTCCTCAACATCCCTGCCCGTCGACTGAAGCCCTCCTGTCAACCGGCGTTCAAATTTGACCGCTCGTCGGCGTCCACAATTTTGCCCCCTTTGCGCGGCTCGGTTTGACTGTAGCGCTCGGCTCGTCGGAGCTGGCCGGGGTTGCGGAGACGAGACGAACGCGGGTGACGGGATCGTCGTCGCGGCTTTTGAATCGCCAGCTGTCATTGCCGGTCTCGACGATGTCGCAGTGGTGGGTCAGCAACCGCGACTGGTACCATGGCGGTCTACCACCGCAGGTACAAACCGCGGATCGTCAGCCATCGGCGCCGGCTGCCGGCGCGCCGTCACGTCCGACTTAAGCGTATGGTCAAGCATAGACACAAGCCGATCCCTTCAAAGAGATCGTGAAACTCGCCTAACACTGCAAGCACGACATTCAACACGACCGGAACGGGAGCGATCGCCGACGCCGGCACCTACAACAGTAAGCGGGGGTGCATCAATGCCGCCAACAATGACTTCTGTCGAGAGGCGCGCAACAGCCCAGCAGCAAGCGGGTCGCCCTATGTCATCCAAAACACGACGGGCGATGCTGTCTGCATCTCAGTTTCGGGAGGGACAGTGAGCGCAATCGAACTTCAACCGGACGCCGCGGGAACGTATCTACCGACCGATGTCACCAGCGGCGTATTTGTCCTCGCGCCAAAGGACAGTATTCGCATCACCTATTCTGCGGCGCCCACCATCAATCGCTGGGGTGTTTGATCTTCCGCAGGAGGTCAGTGATGCCGAAGGTCTCGGCTAGAGCGCGATAAGTCTCTGGCGATAGATTGCGCCGGAGGTGGTCAATATCCTTGTAAAGGTACTCGCCGTTGAAATAGAGCGCGCAGTGATCGCGCGCGCACAGTGCTCGGCCCGGATATGTGGCAAAAACATCAGGCGTCGCTCTCGATATCCGGGCCAGCATCTCATAGGTCATATTGTCGATGCTCTTCGTGAATGTTGCGCTGTCCATTCCGGCCACTGGTCCGCATCGTCGGTAGATATGTTCGTTCTTATAGGTGCAGAGCAACGGCACGCCCATTGGGCGGTGGGGCACGTCTCCGAGAAGCACCAACGAACGCCCAGGTGCTCTAATCTTTTCGAGTGTACGTCGGACGGCGTCTTCGAAGACCTGGCTTGAAACGACCTTTCCGCTGCCGTCGTGGGTCAGTGGTTGGATAGCGGTCCAAGGAGTCGCCAGCGCGACAACCGAAATATCTTTGTTGCGATCGAGGACGCTGAATGCCAGTGCCGTTTTATCGGAGCACCAATCGAAGTACCTCTTGCCTTCCACCGGTTGCATATCGCGGATAAGCCCGGTTAACGCGCCATAGATTGGGCTGCAGCCATCGATGAGAACGAACGCTGTGTTGGTCTCAAGACCCGCCTGGTGGAGGACCGGTGCGAAGTGGTCAGCGTGGCTGTCACCCCAGAGAAGTGCTCGCTGGGTCGCGGAACTCCATGGAGCGCCAAAGCTGCAGAGGCGACCGCCGACCACGTCCGCATATGCAGGACATGGCCAATCCCACATCACGTCTAGGCTGCGGATTGCCATTGTTTCGTGCGATAGCCGCTTCGGAATTCCGTTGTTGCTGTGAACGAACATCGCAGCACAGAGAATAGTAACGCTTGCGACGAGGCCGCCGGCGACGGCGGACGAAGCTTGCCAGCGCCCGCGCCGAAAAGGTGTTTCGATGTGCAGGTACGAGAGCATCGCAAGGGCGATCGAACCGAGCGCCAGCATCGCAGCTTCAGGAATTTGCGGTTGGGCGTCGTTGATATAGATGCGGAATAGAACCCAGACCGGCCAATGCCACAGGTAGAGAGAATATGAGATGAGGCCAACTGGTCTTAGCCGGCCGAGCCAACCCGCGATTCTGCCTGCGTGTTCGCGCGGCCAAATTATGAGGGCCGCTCCGAAACATGGGTAAAGAGCGGATACGCCGGGAAACGCCGCGTCCGTCACCAAAAAAAATCCGATGCCGATAAGAGCGGCTCCAACTATGGCGGCGATTTCGCCGATGACGCGAGGCAAAGGCGGTAGGAACAGCAGTAGTCCCCCAATGGCCAGCTCCCAGGCGCGGGGCACAGCAACGAAGAAAGCCGACTTCGAGTTATGGTCAAACCAGAACAGGCTGACGCCAAACCCGATGATCACCATCACTGCAAGAATAGTGGCGATTTTGATCCGGTGGTTGCGGCGGGCGATCATCCACAGGATCAGCGGCCACGCGAGATAGAACTGCTCCTCGACCGCTAGCGACCATGTGTGCAGCAGCGGCATCAGCTCGGCCGCCTGGTCGAAATAGCCGGTGTTCCAAAGGAAGAACAGATTCGACGCGCCGAATGCCGCGGCGGCGGCGCTGGCGGCCAAGTCCTTATAATCTCCAGGCATCAGGAGGAACTGGCCGGCGATCAGCGTTGTGGCGAGCATCGCAATGAGCGCCGGCACAATCCGGCGAATGCGCCGGTCATAGAAGCTCAACAGCGAAAACTGCCCCTCGTCGATGTCATCCATCAGCCGGGAGGTGATCAGGAAGCCGCTAATGACGAAGAAGACGTCGACCCCGGTGAAGCCGCCCGGAAGCCGCCACGCTGCCGGCAATGGGGCGCCGAAGTGGAACCACAGGACCGACAGCACCGCGATGGCTCGGAGCCCATCGATATCTGGCCGGTAAGTGGTCATAAGGTGGCGTGAAACTGGAACTTGCGGGGCATGCATGGCGCAACCCAAGTAGCACCGAACCCACCGGTCCGGCAACCTGGGCGCGAATACGCAAATACCTGCCTATCCGGGGTGACATCCGAACTTGCGCGCGGTGCCATTCGATTTTGCGCGCTACACGAAAGCAGGGACGACATTCGGAGAACCCGCGCGCGCAACTCCACTCTCACTATCGAGCGCGTCCGCGCGACCTCGCTGCCTCGCAACGCCGCACCCGCCTCATTCCAAAGTCATACCTGCTGCGGCAGTTCGCTGGCTTGAACTCACCGGCATTATCCGCACAATGACGACAACCGACCATTCGTACGATTTTGCCAAGCCGAACAAATAGATAGGGAAGAAGCCAGTGGGACATTGTCTGAAAACCGCGGCGGCAGTTGCGGCCATGCTGCTCAGCGCACCGGCGGTTGCTGCCTGGGAGCCGTCCAAGCCGGTCGAGATCGTGGTCGCCGCAGGTGCGGGCGGTGCGTCGGACCAGATGGCGCGCATGATGCAGGCGGCGATCCAGAAGAACAATCTGATGAAGCAGCCGATGGTCGTCTCGCTGAAGGGCGGCGCGTCGGGCGCGGAAGCGCTGATGTACATGAAGTCCAGCGAGGGCGATGCCAACAAGCTGCTGATCGCCTATTCGCTGATCTACATGCTGCCGCTGTCGGCCAAGATCCCCTTCAACTGGCGCGATCTCACTCCCGTAACGGTGATCGCGCTCGACCAGTTCGTGCTGTGGGACAATGCCTCCGGCCCCAAGACCGTCAAGGACTTCGTCGCGGCGGCGAAGGCCGCCAGCGCGCCGTTCAAGATGGGCGGCACCGGCTCCAAGCGTGAAGACCATGTGCTGACCGTGTTCATGGAGCAGAAGACCGGCGCAAAATTCTCCTACCTGCCGTACAAGTCCGGCGGCGAGGCCGCGACCCAGCTAGTCGGTGGTCACACCGAATCCAACGTCAACAATCCATCCGAAAACCTCGAGGTCTGGCGCGCCGGCCAGGTTCGCGCGCTCTGCGTGTTCGACAAGGAGCGCATCTCCTACAAGACCAAGGTCACCGAAACGCAATCCTGGAACGACATCCCGACCTGCAAGGAAGAAGGGCTCGACGTGCAGTACCTGATGTTGCGCGCGATGTTCCTGCCGGGCAAGGTGACGGCGGAGCAGCAGGCGTTCTATGTCGACCTGTTCCAGAAGGTGGCGCAGACGCCGGACTACAAGGACTACATGGAAAAGCAGGCGCTCAAGCCGATCTTCCTGACTGGCAAGGACATGGTCGAGTTCCTCGAGGACGACGACAAGCTGAATGCCACGCTCATGAACGAAGCGGGCTTCATCGCAAAGTAGCCGGGGCCGGAGCACGCCATCGCTTTACCTTCAGGTCGGAATTGCCTTGCATGCGGTGGACGGGCGATGATTACTGCGCTGCAGTATCATCTGAGGTCTGCGGCGTGCCCGATTCGGCCGGATCACCCTTCCGTCGCCGCCGCAGGATCGTGAGGAGTGATCATGACCAAAGCCGTTCTCGGGATCATCGGCGGATCCGGCATCTACGATCTGCCCGGGCTGGAGAATGTCCGGGAGGATGCGGTCGCAAGCCCCTGGGGTGAGCCCTCGGCACCGCTCAGGCGCGGCGAGATCGGCGGGCTGCCGATCGTGTTCCTGCCGCGTCACGGCAAGGGGCACGCCCTGTCGCCATCCGACATCAACTATCGCGCCAATATCGATGTGCTGAAACGGGCAGGGGTCACCGACCTGGTCGCGCTGTCCGCCTGCGGTTCGTTCAAGGAGGAGTTGCCGCCGGGCACCTTCGTCCTCGTCGATCAGTTCGTCGATCGCACCCACAGGCGCGAGAGCTCGTTCTTCGGCAAGGGCTGTGTCGCCCATGTCCCGATGGCGCATCCGGTCTCGCCGCGCCTGCTTGCGCATCTTGCGTCCGCTGCGGAAGGCGAGGGCATCGCGTTCACGCGCGGCGGAACTTATCTCTGTATGGAGGGTCCGCAATTCTCCACGCTGGCCGAGAGCCTGACCTACAAGGCCCAGGGCTATTCGGTGATCGGCATGACCAACATGCCCGAAGCCAAGCTCGCCCGCGAAGCCGAAATCTGCTACGCCAGCGCGGCGATGGTCACCGATTTCGACTGCTGGCATCCCGGTCATGATGCGGTGACGGTGCAGGATATCATTCGCGTGCTGAATTCGAATGCGGAGAAGGCAAAGGCGCTTGTGGCGCGTCTGGCGCGCGATTTTCCGCGCGCGCACGAGCCGTGCCCGATCGGCACCGACCGCGCGCTCGACACCGCGCTGATCACGGCGCCCGAAGCGCGCGATCCCGCACTGCTGAAGAAGCTCGATGCGGTCGCCGGACGGGTGTTGCGCACATGAAGGTCGACGGCCGTCATTTTCGCAGCATCTGGCTCGAGCCCGACGGCTGGTCGATCGGCGCGATCGACCAGCGGCGGTTGCCGCATGAGTTCATCGTCACGAGGATCACGACCGCGGAGGAGGCGGGCGAGGCGATCAGCTCGATGCTGGTGCGCGGCGCGCCGCTGATCGGCGCGACCGCAGCCTTCGGCATGGCGCTTGCGATGCGCGCGGACGCTTCCGATGCGGCGCTCGATCGTGCCTGCAAGATGCTGATCGCGACCCGGCCGACCGCGATCAACCTGAAATGGGCGCTCGACGAGATGCGCCGCGCGCTGGCTCCGCTTGCGGCCTCGGCGCGCACTGATGCGGCCTATGCCCGGGCCTGCGAGATCGCTGACGAGGACGTCGCGATCAACCGCGACATCGGCCGCCATGGCCTCGGCCTGATCGAGGCCATCGCCGCGACGAAGAAGCCGGGCGAGCCGGTCAATGTCCTGACGCACTGCAATGCGGGGTGGCTTGCAACCGTCGATTGGGGGACGGCGACATCGCCGATCTATCAGGCCCATGATCGCGGCATCGCGGTTCATGTCTGGGTCGACGAGACGCGCCCGCGCAATCAGGGGGCTTCGCTCACCGCTTGGGAGCTCGGCCATCACGGCGTGCCGCATACCGTGATCCCTGACAACACCGGCGGCCATCTGATGCAGCATCGCATGGTCGATCTCGCGATCGTCGGAACCGATCGTGTCGCCGCCAATGGCGACGTCTGCAACAAGATCGGGACCTATCTGAAAGCGCTCGCCGCGCATGACAACGACGTGCCGTTCTATGTTGCGCTGCCGTCGCCGACCATCGACTTCGGTATCGATGACGGCATCAGGCAGATTCCGATCGAGCAGCGCGCCGCCAGCGAGGTGACGCACCTGACCGGGCGAACCGCTGATGGACGCATCGAAACCGTGCGCGTGGTTCCCGAGGGCTCGCCGGCGGCGAATTTCGGGTTCGACGTGACCCCGGCGCGGCTGGTGAGCGGATTGATCACCGAGCGCGGGGTGCTGAGGGCAGATCGTGCTGCACTTGCGAGCGCGTTTCCCGAACGGGCCGGCGCTAGCTGAAGGCTGCATTGACGTCGATTGAATCTGCACGCTATCCAGAATCGTCATCCTCGCGAGCCCAATCCCGTCCATGTCCAATACCGATATCGAAATCGTCGTCGACGATCCGACCGCGCCCGAAGCTAGCTCGCCTTCGGTCGTCAGCACCGGCGTCGTCGATGTCGTGGTGTCGCTCGTCCTGCTGGCGCTCGCCGTGACGCTTGGATGGGACAATTGGCGCACCGGCGCGTCATGGGACTCGACCGGGCCGCAGCCCGGCTATTTTCCGTTCTACCTCTCGGTGGTGCTCGGCGCCGCCAGCCTCTATGGCCTCGTCGCCGCGTTCCTGTCGCGACGGGAAGCCCCCGAGACCTTCGTGACGCGCGCCCAGTTCCGCCGGGTGATGGCGGTGTTCGTGCCGACCTTCCTGTTCTGCCTCGCCACGCAATTCCTCGGGCTCTATGTCGCAAGCTTCCTCCTGATCGCGGGCTTCATGCGCCTCGTCGGCAAGATCGCGCTGTGGAAGTCGCTGCTGACCGCGTTCGTCTTCACCGCAGCGATGTTCGTCACCTTCGACATCGCATTCGACGTCATCATGCCGAAGGGGCCGCTCGAAGCGGCCCTGGGCCGCTAACGGATCGACAGGACGTCGCGCCATGGAAGCCTTAGGTCTCCTGCTGCACGGCTTTGCTGTTTTGCTGACGTGGAAAACGCTCGTCCTGATGATGGTCGGGCTCGTGCTCGGCATCTTCGTCGGCGTGCTGCCGGGGCTCGGCGGGCCGAACGGCGTGGCGATCCTGTTGCCCCTGACCTTCACCATGGATCCGACCTCGGCCATCGTGATGCTGTCCTGCATCTACTGGGGCGCGCTGTTCGGCGGTGCGATCACCTCGATCCTGTTCAACATCCCCGGTGAGGCCTGGTCGGTCGCGACCACCTTCGACGGCTATCCGATGGCGCAGCAGGGCGGGGCGGCGGAAGCGCTCACCGCGGCGTTCACCTCGTCGTTCATCGGCTCCTTGGTCGCGGTGCTCCTGATCACCTTCCTGGCGCCGATGATCTCCTCGTTCGCGTTGAAGTTCGGCCCGCCCGAATTCTTCGCCGTTTATCTCCTGACGTTCTGTTCCTTCGTCGGCCTCGGCCGCGAGGCCAAGCACAAGACGGTCATCTCGATGTCGCTCGGGCTGCTGCTCGCCGGCGTTGGCATGGACACGGTGTCCGGACAGCTGCGCATGACCTTCGGTTCGGCGGAGCTGTTGCGCGGCATCAACTTCCTCGTCGCCGTGATCGGCCTGTTCGGGATCAGCGAGATTTTGCTCACGATGGAGGAACGGCTGGCGCTGCGCGGGCATGCCGCCGGCATCAGCCTGCGCGTCGTGCTGTCGGTCTGGAAGGACCTGCCGAAATACTGGGTGACGCTGCTGCGCTCGTCCTTCATCGGCTGCTGGCTCGGCATCACGCCGGGTGGCGCGATCGCAGCCTCCTTCATGGGCTACAACCTCGCCAAGCGTTTCTCCAAGGATCGGGACAGCTTTGGCAAGGGCCGTATCGAAGGCGTGTTCGCGCCGGAGACCGCCGCACATGCATCCGGCACCTCCGCGTTGCTGCCGATGCTCGCGCTCGGCATTCCCGGCTCCGGCACGGCGGCGATCCTGCTCGGCGGCCTGATGGTGTGGGGCCTCAATCCGGGTCCGCTGCTGTTCGTCGAGCACAAGGATTTCGTCTGGGGCCTGATCGCCTCGATGTACCTCGGCAACGTCGTTGGCCTCGTTCTTGTGCTGACGACGGTGCCGATCTTCGCCTCGATCCTGCGCGTGCCGTTCGCCGCCGTTGCGCCGATGATCGTGGTCTCCTGCGCGATCGGCGCCTATGCGATCCAGAACGCGATGTTCGACATCTGGCTGATGCTGGGCTTTGGCGTCGTCGGCTATGTCTTCAAGAAGATCGGCATCCCGCTCGCGCCGTTCACGCTGGCGCTCGTGCTCGGCAACCGCGCCGAGGACGCCTTCCGCCTGTCGATGATCGGCTCCGGCGGCGACATGAAGGTGTTCTGGTCGAACGGTCTCGTCGGCTCGATCACGACGCTCGCGATCGTGCTGTTGTTCTGGCCGGTGGTCGACCGGGCCTTCGCCGGCGTCTCGCGCCTGTTGCGGCCGGCGAAGGCGTGATGTGGCTCACACGACCTTGCGCTGCCTGAGCTCGGCGATCTCGTCCTTGCCGAAGCCGAATTCGGCGAGCACTTCCTCGGTCTGTTCGCCGAACTCCGGTGGGCGCGCCGCCATTGTGCTCGGCGTCCGCGACAGCGTCACGGGTTGGCCGACGAGCTGGATGTCCCAGTTCTCGTCATTGGGCACGCGCTGTGCAATGCCGAGATGCTTGACCTGGGCGTCGTCGAACATCTGGTCGATCGAGTAGATCGGCCCGCATGGCACGCCGGCGGCGTTGAGCTCGCGGACCCAGGTCTCGGTGGATTTTTTCTCGGTCAGCGTGTTGATCTTCGCGTTCAGCGCATCGCGATTCTTGGAACGTGCCGGCGCCGTCGCGTAGTCGGGGTCGTTGATCAGCTCGGGTGCGCCGATCGCCTGGGCGCAGCGCTCCCAGATCCGGCCCCCCGTGGTGGCGATGTTGATGTAGCCGTCGGAGGTCTTGAACACCCCGGTCGGGATCGAGGTCGGATGGTTGTTGCCGGCCTGTTTCGCCACCTCCTTCTCCATCAGCCAGCGCGCGGCCTGGAAATCCAGCATGAAAATCTGCGCCTGCAGGAGCGAAGTCTGCACCCATTGGCCCTCGCCGGAGACGTCGCGCTCGAGCAGCGCCGTCAGGATGCCGATCGCGCAGAACAGCCCTGCGGTCAGGTCCGCGACAGGAATGCCGACCCGCATCGGGCCGCCGCCAGGCGCGCCGGTCACCGACATCAGCCCGCCCATGCCCTGGGCGATCTGATCGAAGCCTGGCCGCTTGTGGTAGGGACCGTCTTGGCCGAAGCCCGAAATGCTGCCGTAGACGATCCGCGGATTGATCTTCCGGATGCTCTCATAGTCGATGCCGAGCTTGGTCTTGACGTCCGGGCGGAAGTTCTCGACCACGACGTCGGCCTGTTCGGCCAGCCGCTTGAACACATCAAGGCCTTTGGGGTCCTTCAGATTGAGCGTCATAGCCCGCTTGTTGCGGTGCAAATTCTGGAAATCGGAGCCGCGGCGCGGGCCGCCCGGCTGCTCGCCACCGCCGTCCTCCAGGAGCGCATCGATCTTGATGACATTGGCACCCCAGTCCGCGAGCTGCCGCACGCAGGTCGGGCCGGATCGGACCCGGGTCAGGTCGAGCACGATGAACCGGGAGAGGGCTTGGGAAGCGCGGGGAAAGGGCATTGAGAACACCTCTTGTTAGGCGGGTCGCTCCGGGAACCACCCCTCGGTTTGGACAGATTGCCCCGATGCCCGCAAAACTACGGGATCGGAGCCGGTGGGCGTGCTCCAGAGCCTGATTTTTCGCACAGTTGCAGTCGTCGATTCAACCTTGCGCCTTAATGCTTTGCCAATGAGGTGCCAGCAGAATAGCAGCAACGCCATGCCGCGAGGCCGCGCTACCCTGGGCCGGTTGCCCGGCGATTCATGAAAGTCAGATAACTTTTGGGTGTGGTCGGTTCGATGCGGAAGACCAGTTCGCTATTCGATGATTCCGGAATGTTTGCCCCGTTCGGTGACCTCGGCCTTGCGACCGGCACGGGCCTTTCCGGATCGGGAACCGGCGCGATTGGTCCGTCCCTGCTCGGCGACGACGGGGACCCCTTTCCGCTCGCCGGGACGACGTCCGTCACGGCCAGCACCAGCACGAGCACCACAAAGCCGGTCGCGACGATCGCCCAGCTTGCCGACTACCTGGTCAACGGCTTTTGGGCCTACAACAACACCATCGCCCACCATTGGGCCTCCGTCACCATCACCTACAATATCAGCGGGTTGAACGCGTCCGAGCAGTTCCTGGCGCTGTCGGCGCTGCAGGCTTGGCACGATGTTGCCAACGTCACCTTCGTCCAGACCACGGGCAGTGGGAACATCACCTTCGTGGACACCGGCACCATGACGGCCGTCACCAACGCGTCCTGGACGGGCACGGGTCTGATGACGTCTGCGACCGTCGACATCAGCTCGGACTGGATCACGAGCGACGGCGGCGCCTACGACGGCAAGACCGGGATCGACAGCTACGGCTACCAGTCCTACATCCACGAGATCGGCCACGCGCTCGGCCTAGGCCATCAGGGTCCCTATAACGGCAGCGCGACCTATTCCGCCAACGCGATCTATGCCAACGACACTTGGCAATACTCGATCATGTCCTATTTCGCGCAGGACAATTATTCCGGCAGTTCGTATCGCTACGTCGTCACCCCGCAGATGGCCGACATATATGCTGTGGACTCGATCTACGGCGCGGCGACCACGACGCGGACCGGCGACACCGTCTATGGCTTCAACAGCAATGCGGGCGCGATCTACAATTTCGCGAATTACACCCAGGCCCCCGCACTGACGATCTACGACAGCGGCGGCAACAACACGCTCGACTGCTCCGGATATTCCGCCGCGCAGACCATCGATTTGCACCCGGGGGCTTTCTCGTCGGTGGGCGGGCTTGTCAACAACATCGGGATATCGACCAACACCATCATCCAGACGGCGATCGCCGGCAGCGGCAACGACACGCTGATCGCGAATGATTACGGCTGCAAGTTGGTGGCCGGCGCGGGCAACGATACCCTGATTGGCGGCGCGGTTGCGGACCGGCTGGTCGCCGGCTCAGGCGTCGACATCATGACCGGCGGAGGCGGCGCCGACACCTTCGTGTTCTCGGCCGGACACGTAACGGCGGCGAGCGGAAAGCACGACCTTATCACGGACTTCGTGTCAGGCCTCGATCACATCGATCTCAGCGGTATCGGTTCGTTCCACTTCATCGGCACGGCGCCCTTTGACCACAAGGCCTACGAAGTCGACTACAGCTACAACAGCACGCTCGGCGTGACGGTGCTCCAGGGCGACATCACCGGCAACGGGATCCCCGATTTTGCCATCGACCTAAAGGGTAATATCGCGCTGACGGCGTCGGATTTGATCGGGCTCGTCACGATTCCGGTCACATCCCAACCGCTCAATGTCTCGACTGGCGCTGATTGTGTCATCACCTCCAGCTTCCTGAGTGCGAGCGACAGTGCCACCGCTGCGCAACTTCTGTACACGGTTGTAAATGCGCCTGCACGCGGCGTGCTGCTGTTGAGCGGAACGGTCGCGACGTCATTCACGCAAGCGGATATCAATAATGGTCTCGTCACCTACCATGAGACCGCGCCCGGAGTGGCATCGGACGGCTTCCAATTTTCGGTTTCGGATCCGTCTGGAAGCTCGTCGGGTGTACTCTCATTCCAGATTAACATCGACACCAGCAATCCTAGTGCCAGCCATGCCACGGGTAAGTTTAGCGCTGCGAGCACTAGCGACATCCTATGGTATAACGACAACGGCACGGCTTCGATCTGGAGCAATGGCCAACTCAGCGGTGCGCATTGGATCGCCAATCCGGGCTCTGTTCCGGCCAGTTCTCACGTAGCGGGAATCGGTGATTTCGACGGGAATGGCTTGAGCGACATACTTTGGCGCGATGACAGTGGAGCGGTGTTCATTTGGGATAACGGATCGCCTGCCGCCAGCCACACAATCGCCGCGGCTGGCGCGGTCCCGAGCAGCTCGCAGATCGCCGGAGTTGGGGATTTCGACGGAAACGGTCGCTCCGATATTCTATGGCACGACAACAACGGGTCGGTCTTTATCTGGGACAATGGCCAGGCGACCGGAGCCCACACGGTTGCTGCTGCTGGCGTGGTCCCGAGCAGCTGGCACATCGTCGGCGTAGGCGATTTCGACGGCAACGGGCGCTCGGACATACTTTGGCAGAATGACAACGGCGCGCTCTCGATCTGGGACAACGGGCAAATTTCGGGCGCTCACTGGATTGTCAATCCCGGTGTAGTGCCGAGCAGCTGGCATGTCGTCGGCATTGGTGATTTTGACGGCAACCATCGTTCCGACATCCTCTGGCAGAACGACAACGGCGCGGTGTCAATCTGGGATGACGGCCAGATCGCGAATGCACATATCATAGCGAATCCGGGCATCGTTCCCTCTAGTTGGCATATTGCCGGCGTTGGCGATTTTAACGGGAATGGGCATTCTGGCATTCTCTGGCAGAACGACAACGGAGCGGTGTCGATCTGGGACAATGGTCAGATATCGAACGCGCACATTATCTCCGCTGCTGGGAACGTTCCCGGCACTTGGCACATTGCGTAAGCTTGAGGATGATCACTCCAAAAATGCAGTTTGGTGGGTGGAGCACCTGGCGACGCGATCTATCGCTACGGGAGCCCGTTTGTTGCAGTTAGTCTCCGAACGGATATAACTGGTGGATCGGAGGCACACGATTGCAGAAGCAGAAGATCATCGTTTTCGGGACCGGCGAGATTGCAGAGCTGGCCGATTTCTATTTCACTCATGATTCCCGCTACGAAGTTGCAGGCTTCACCGTTGACGGCGCTTTTCTGAAGCAAACGGAGTTTCGCGGCCGACCGGTCGTCGCGTTCGAAGACGTTGCGGGGAGGTTTGCGCCCGAACAATACGAAATGTTCGTCGCCGTCAGCTATGCCAAGGTCAATGCGGTCCGGACGGAAAAGGTGGCGGCGGCTCGCGCCAAGGGATACAGGCTTGCAACATATCTGAGCAGCCGTGCCACGACATTTCCCGGCTTCGAACCGCAGGAAAACTGCTTCATCCTCGAAGACAACACGATTCAGCCTTTCGCGCGCATTGGGTCGAACGTGACCTTGTGGAGCGGCAACCACATCGGTCACCACTCGACGATCGAGGACGACGTCTTTCTGGCGTCGCACATCGTCGTGTCCGGTGGCGTTAGGATCGGGCAGGGAACCTTCGTCGGCGTGAATGTGACGATCCGCGATCATGTCACGATCGGCAAGAAGTGCGTGCTTGGCGCGGGCGCACTGATCCTGGAGGATCAGCCGGATTTTTCGGTGGTGGCGCCGCGCGGATCCGAGCGCTCGTCGGTGCCAAGCACGCGCCTCAGAAATCTGTGAGGGTGGGGGATGGCTTGGCGCCGCCTCGGCTTGGTATTTGTTCCGGATGGCAGCCTGCCGTGGGCGCGCAGCCACGCCGCGCTGCCCGCGCCGATCCACTTGGCAGGGGACGCTTTCCGCTTCTTCTACTGTTCACGCGACACTCAAAGGCGCTCGCACGTGGGATGGGTTGACGTGGAGGTCTCTGAGGCTCCGCGGGTTCTCGACGTCGCGCGGGAACCGGCGCTGGCACCCGGTGAGGACGGCACGTTCGATGATAGCGGCATCGGGATCGGCTGCATCGTTGAATTGGAGGACGGTCTTTCGATCTACTACATGGGCTGGAATCTCGGCGTTCGCTCGCCTTGGCGGAACGCGATTGGACTGGCAAGGTCGCGAACACCCTCAGAGGCTTTCGAGCGGCTTTCGCCGGGCCCGATCTTGGATCGCTCACCCGAGGATCCCTACACACTCTCGTATCCCTGCGTGTTGCGGTTCGGCCCCGCGGACTGGCGGATGTGGTATGGCTCCAATCTCACGCCAGCAGTTGGAAATGCCGACATGCAGCACGCGATCAAACTCGCGCGGTCGGTTGACGGCGTTCATTGGACGAGAGACGGAAGGACCGTCGTGGGCTTCGCTGCAGAGACGGAGCACGCGCTCGCGCGCCCCAGTGTAACGAAGGTCGGTGACAGGCTTCTGATGTGCTTCGCATGCCGCGGACAGCGCTATCGTCTCGGCGCCGCGTCGAGTGATGACGGCGTGACCTGGGCCCGACTTGATGCGGTGATGGGACTTGGGCCCTCGGGCACGGGCTGGGAAAGCGAAATGACTTGCTACCCGGCGCTGTTTTGGCATCGCGGTAGTCTGTGGCTGGCTTACAACGGCAATGGCTATGGTGCCACCGGTTTTGGCCTCGCTCGGTGGGAAGGCGAGTTGCCTCTCTGACGGCGGTCAGGTTTTTCGGGCCCTGCCAGCCAGGTATTCTGCAATCGATGCCGGCTGGCGCGCGTCATAACCGAGCAATCTGCGATGCGCAGGATCGGTGACGAAGTCTTCTCCGAGAGCAGTGGGCAAATCGATTTGTTGGCGAAGCAAAGGAATTGAGTAGACGTGGTTGATCGCGCGCCGCGGCCTTGCGGTCACGTTGATGCCGCCGCTGTGGAATACCATGCAGTCGAGAACGATGAACGAACCGGCCGGCGCAGTGACGGCCGACGCTTGGGTCGTCACAAAATGGTCCGACGGAAACGCCTCTTGCCGATGGGATGCCGGCAACACCATGGTGGCGCCGTTTTCGATCGTGAATTCGTCGAGGCAAAAGAGCGCGTTGATCGCAAGCGGTCGCGACGAAACGAAATGCTGGTATGGCAAATCGCGGTGCCACGCTCCTTGATTGTACTGCTTTGCGTTCGGCGGGTTGATGATGCCGTTCTGCTGGTTGAGTACCACGTAGCCGGAGATCAGTTGGCGGCAGATGTCCAGAACCTTTCCGTTCGCCGCGAGCTCGAGAAAGATTGGGTCATATGCCAGCGGCAGCCGGATCGTGTTGTGCTCGTCGATTGCTTTGAGCGCATCGATGCCACCATGTTCGAGGGAGTGGCGCCCCTGCGCGCGATCGAACGCTTCGGACAGCAACGTCAGCCATGCGGGACTGTAACCACCGTTGACGACTCCATAACCGAGCTGTCGTATCGATTCACATGTCCGCTCGACATCCGAACTGGATTGCGTCTGTTCGGTGACGCCGTAACGCTTTGGAATATCTGCCTGCATCATGCCAACAAAATCTAACGGGGGATCAGATCGTTCCATGTGACTGATCGAAGACCATCTCGGCTGAGCCGTTCGGCGATTGCACTTTGCACGTGAGGCGACGCCGCAACTAGGATCAGGTCGTCGGGATTTTGTACTGCTTCCTGGTAGGATGCAATGGGTCGGCCCAGCGGCCAAGCCTCACTGACGTCGTCAAGTACGATCAACTCGATCCGCGCCCACGTTCTCGGAGCATAAGCGCGGAGCAGGGCGGCGGTTTGCCCGCCGCCAAAGGCTAGAAGGCGCGAACAGGTTCGTGAGCGATCAAGCAGCGTTTGGTCGAGGCTCCCCCAGCGCTCAAGATAAGCGGATCGTTCGGAGCGAAGACTGGAGAACGACGCCAGCCGTCGCGGCGGCAGGCTGGGGCCGGTTGCCGCAAGCACGACCATCTGGAAGTCGCCGATCTCTTGCGGAGCCGGGATTTGCTTTTTCATCGCGAGAGACGCTGCCTGGCTTGCGAGCAGCAGAGCATCAGGCGTCAAGCTATAGAGGTGGTCGAAGAATAGCAGTTCGATATTTGGCGGCTGCGTCGCCGGACAGACCGCAAGAATTTGTCCATTCGGCGTTAAGTGTGGCCGCAGGGTGTTGAGAAATGCTCGCGGGTCGGCGGTATGTTCGATGACGTTGACCGCGACGATCAGGTCGAAGGGACCTGCATCATTCGGGATATCCTCAACAAAGCCGCTCGCCAGGTGAATTCTGCCTTCCGATCGAGCAGTGTCTGGCAACGCAGGGTCGATCCCGTACCCGATTGCGTCGGGCCACATTCTGAGCAATTCGGAAAGCAGAGCCCCGGAGCCGCAGCCCATTTCCAATATAGTCTGGGGTGCCGAGGCTTCAGCCATAATCCAGCTGCCGTAAGCGCGGGCCCGGGCGGTGTCCGATTTAGGGGCGGCAGCCGCAAGCTTGTATTCGTCACCATAAATGGTGCGGACCTCGTCGCTGGTGGTCTCTGAGGTGTGGAAGGCGGTCCCGCAGGCCAGGCAGGACATCTTCGCCAACGGGCGTGATATCACCCGTCCGTCGCTGAGCATGGACCGGTGGGGGTGCGGAAGGGAAAGCTCGCCGACGTTTCCTCCGCAGAGCGGGCACCGCGACGGTTTTGTGGCTACAGCAATCGTCAAATTTTCACCTGCGTATGCCGCACGAGTACCGTGAATTCGTATAACCCGTAGTCTTGCAGCAGCGCGATCGATCGACCGTATCGGGAAATGCAGTGGCTGAGCATCTGCGCCGGATCCGCATAGAACAGATTAGACCGGCGGCGATCTGGATCACTCGATAGGCTCAGGATATTGAACCCGAATCCACGCCGGCCGGCGCGCGCGAGAACGTCGAGCGTCTGCTGCACGTAGCTGATCCAGGTTTCGTTTGGGACGTCCCCCTTGACGTTGAAGATTCCGCTGGCGATCGCAAAGTCGGCGGTTTCGTTCGGCTCGGCTCCCACGCGCCAGCAACGATCCTCTCCCTCACCGTGAAGCTTGCGGGCTTTCTCGATCATGCTCGGTGCGACGTCGTAGCCGATGAAATGTCCGGGATGGCCGTTATCCCTCAAAAAGCGCAGGAAATCGCCGAACCCGCAGCCAAGGTCGATCACCGAACTGTGCCGGCTATCCGCCAACAGGCGCAGGAATTGTCTATGCCGCAGGTGATGCGACTCGGAACCGTTCCAATCCACGCCTTGCGGCGTAGCGCCATGCGCTTCGAGCTTCGCGGAATAGTATTGCGCGACCTCGGTCAGGATACGGGACTGGATCGGGTCGGTCACGACGGACCGTCCGTGCGGACGAGAGAAGACGATTGGAGAGGACTTGATACGGACGTTCCGTCCGTCGCAGCGCGATGCACGCGGCGCACGACCGTATAAGGCCGCCTCTTCGCCTCCGCGAGGATGCTGGCCATGTAAATTCCCAATATTCCGAGAATCAGCGTGATGAGGCCTCCCAGGAACCAAATCGAGATGATCTGCGAGGTAAAGCCGCTGACTCCGACCCCGGCCGTAAGATAACGCAGCAGATAGAAGGCGATAATGCCGATGGAGACGGTAAAGATCAGTAGGCCAGTATAGAACACCAGATATAGCAATCGCGTCGAGGATGTCGTCAAATGCTTCACCGCCAAATCTATTCGCTTCCAGAGCGAGTAAGTCGATGGCGAAGTGGACAGCTTTTCGACGACGATCTGGTTCTGCCGGAATCCAGTCACCTGCCAAAGGTCCGAAATCACGAATTCGCGGTCGCGGTGTCGGACCAAGGCCTTGACATAATCGGCCGACATCAACCGTGCGGTCACCAGATTGCGTGGAAGCGGCCGGTCACCTAGCGCATCCACCAAGGCAAAGAAAATCGTGCCTCCAATTCGTTCGATCAGCCCGCCGCGGCGCGCCTGCTGGACGCCGTAGACCACATCGCTGTCGCCCTGCTCGAAGCGCCGGTAGAACAGCGTCAGGTCCTCGGGACGTTCCTCGAGATCACTGTCGATCAGGAAAATCAGATCGCCTCTGGCATAGGAGAGGCCAGTCATCATCGCCTTGTAGTGCCCGAAGTTGCGGGCGAGATCGACGACGACGATCCGAGGGTCGCGCCGATGCAGAGCGAGCGCGAGCTCAAGGCTATTGTCGGGCGATCCGTCATTGACGATCACCAGCTCAACCTCAGGAAAGAGCGCGTCAGCGGCCTTCATGGCCCGATGATAGAACTCTTCGATCGTGGCAGCCGATCGATAGAGGGTAGTGACGATTGAGAGTTTCACAGATCGCTCGTTATTCGGAATTCAGATTTTCGCCGATGGTAGCGGGACGGCACGCAGGGCCAATTGGCACGGAGCGGAGCTCACCCCGGCGCGACTCGCCAAGCGTCTCCGTTTGACAAAAAAACGCGCACGATTGAACCGATTCCTGTCCTGGACCATCCAACCTCCGAGAAGGGGGAGAGGTTTGGCCGCGCGCCGCAGAAATCTGTGTGTCCGGACTTGATTTGCGGCATTTTCTTTGCTGTCTAGCGGCGACTTTGGGGCAAAGATCATAAAGATTATAGCGCGGACGAGTACAACCCCAGGAAAGCGGACGGCTGGGCGCTTTTCGTGTGCAGATGTACCGGGGTTTGATTGCCGATTCTACCCTCGTTTTTTAGAGCCGGCCAAGGAAATCACTGCAGAGACAAGGAGATAGACATGCATCGTTTTGGTTTGCTGGCGCTTTTGATCGGTTTTTTGATTCCGGTGCTCGCCTCGGCTCCCGCCCACGCCCAGGCCACGCGGACCTGGGTTTCCGGCGTCGGTGACGATGCGAACCCTTGCAGCCGTACGGCGCCCTGCAAGACCTTTGCCGGAGCGATTTCCAAGACCGCCGCGGGCGGCGAAATCGATTGCCTCGACCCGGGAGGATTTGGCGCCCTCACGATCACCAAGTCGATTTCGATCAATTGCCATGAGGGTTTCGGCTCGGTGCTGGTTGCCGGAACGAACGGCATTGTCATTGCGGCTCAGCCGACCGATCAAGTTGTCCTGCGAAACATCCAGTTCCAGGGACTTGGCATATCAGCTGGCGCCAACGCCGGGCTCGTGGGCATCAAGATCCTGACAGCGGCCTCCGTGTCGATTGAGGATTGCATCGTCACCGAATTCAGCCAGCAGGGGATCCTCGATAATCGTTCCAACGCGGGCGGGAAGCTCTTCGTCAAGAACACAGTGGTTACGCACAACGGCGGCTCGGGTATTTCGGTGGCCGGCGCGGCGACCAATAATGCGACCCTCGACGGTGTGCAGTCGTACAACAACGCCTTCGGTGTTGCCGCCGGCAACGGCAACAACGTCACCATCAAGCGATCGAGCTTCGCCAGCAATTCCAACACCGGTGTGCTCGGGGATAGCGGTGCGCAGATCACCGTAGATGATAGTGCGATCAGCGGCAATGCGACCGGCATCAACGGTACTATTCGGTTGTCGAACTCCGATATCAACTTCAATGGGACTGCGTTCGCGGGTGGACCCACGAGCTACGGCAACAACAGACTCTTCGGCAACGGCGCGGTCGGCTCGTTCAGCACTGCGGGCCAGCAATAGCGACCAGTCATGGCAAAACAGAACCCGGGGTGGTTGCGCGCCGGGTTCTGTGGAGCCTGTCATCCTTATCGGGCGTCCGGTGCGATTCGGAGCGTGTCCGGGCCGATATAGTGCGTTGCCGCGGGACCGGTGTTCAACAAGAGGTCAACGACGCTAACGGCGTGCTCGAAGCTTCCGTGGAGCTGGGGGTATTGAGAATAGCCGTCGTAGTTCATCCACTCGGTCGCAATCCCGGCGGAGGCAAGCTGTGCCTCGTCAAGGTAAACCCGCGCCGAGGGGCCGCTTAGATACCGATTTGCTCCTGCGGCCTTGGCGATGCTCAAGAGCCTTGCGGTTTTGACGCCCTCCGCGGGATAGGCGGTGTCCCTGACGATGCGGGTTTCCAACCCGAGCAGTTCGGCGATCCCCCGCAAAAACAGTTCATTGACGTCTGTGAGCCGGCGCTCCTTGTCTGCGCGCTCGTACCAGGCTTTTAACGTGGGCGCGAACTGGTCGAAAAAGGGCGCACGTCGATAGGCCAGTTCCACCGCACGCCAGTGCTTCTCGGCCCACGGCTTTTCGATCTCGACCTCGTCAATCGGCTGCTCAAACCGTCCCTTGGAGACCACGGGTATCGTTAGCCACTCGACTCCGTTGGCAGTCTTGATGCGGTTGCGGTTGTGCCAGTGTCGCTTCACATATTGAGCGCTGTCGAAGATCACGTATTCGTCGCATCGTCCGATCAGGTCGAAGAAACCTTTCCAGGGGATGTAGCAGGATTGGACAATGCAAATCTGCACGTGTGACTGACCCGACAATCGAAGAGGCGTGGCCGCTGGCCAGCGGTCCTGCCGGTGTTTATAGTGATCGAATGATGAAATCACCAATTATCGCGCTTTCTGTCCGTCGCGTTCGCCCGGCATGACCGTCCCGATCCTGCCTCGGCGACGATGTCTTGCCTGCGGAGCTGAGGAGCCTGTGGTGGAAAACGGGCCCATCTGGCCGTCGGGCTGGCAATGTGGGACCTGCGGCCATGTCGTTGCCGAGCATGATGGGATTCCAATGTTCGCACCAGAGCTTGCCGACACCATCAGCGGCATGGATCCGAAGAATTTCGAGATGCTTTCGAAAGTTGAGGCCGAACATTTCTGGTTCGTCGCCCGCAATGAGCTCATCGTCGGCCTCATCAACAAGTTCTTTCCCGACGTCCGTCGCTTTCTCGAGATTGGCTGTGGCAACGGAGCCGTGCTGTGTGCTGTCGCGCAGGCGCGCAATTGGGAGCGACTGGTCGGATCCGAACTCCATCCGTCCGGGCTTGCTTTTGCGAGAAAGCGACTGCCGGCGCAGGTCGAACTTGTCCAGATGGATGCGCGCCATATTCCCGCCGAGGACGTTTTTGATCTCACTGGCGCTTTCGATGTGATTGAGCACATTGCAGATGACGAAGGGGTGCTGCGCGGACTGCGACGTGCGACGCAACTTGGGGGAGGGACGATCATAGCGGTGCCGCAGCATCCCTGGCTCTGGAGCCGCGCCGATGACATCGCCTATCACCAGCGACGCTACCGGAGAGGAGAACTCGAGGAAAAACTTCGCCGCAACGGCTTTGAAGTACTGTTCTCCACGTCCTATACTGCGGTGCTGCTGCCATTTATGGCCTTAAGCCGTCTAAGCGCGAAGCACAAGAAAGGCAACCAAGAGGTGGAGCGCGAATTTGACCTGAATCCGCTGACCAACAGGATCTTTACCGCAACTCTGCGTGCTGAGGTCCGCGCTACGCTGTCCGGATTGAGTTGGCCTGCTGGCGGCAGCCGGGTTGTCGTAGCCCGCGCGGTCTAGTCGCTTCGTTGCTTCGACCCGTGTCGAGCGATCATGACGATGTGATCGTAGGGAATTCGAAGCAGGTCGTGAAACACTCGGGTCTGCACATCGAAGCCCTGGCCGTTCAGTAGTTCCAAGTAGCCCCCGGGCGTTCTGATATTGAGGCCGGAGTCAAGCTTGTTGATGAGTTTGACTGCCGTTCGCTGTCGCGGAAGCCAGACGTTGTCTATCGTCACAATCCTTCCGTCTTGCTTGAGCAGGCGCTTCAAGGAAGTGAACAGCGAAATGGCTTCATCGTCAGCGAGGTGATGCAGCAAAGCCGAGATGTTTATCAGGTCGAAGCTGTTCTCATCCTGCCGGAGGTCGTTTGCGGCATTGCCGACCACGAAGCGGCCCCGGCTGCCGTAAAGCTCTCGGGCAAAGGCGATGTGCTTCTCATTGAGATCGATGCCGGTATAGTTCAGCGAAGGGAGATAAGCCAGAATGTTCGCCGGCCCGCAGCCAACGTCGAGCATCTTGATGCCAGGCGTCGGCTTCAGCACCTCGTTCACGTATCGTCTGATTGCGTTGTCGGCGCCGAGCGCGAACATCAATCCTTTGTAGATCGATGGAATACGTATCGATTGATACAGGCCGGTAATTCGCTGCGCCACGTCCTGCTCCAGATAATCCTGTCATATTCCACCCAACGACGTCCTCTATAAGCGCCTCGGGCTGACGAAGCCAGTATCGTGCCTTGTGGATTTTCGCGATCTGGACGTCTAGTGTAGTCAACCATGAGCAGCAGGGATTTCGACGGGTCGGGACGTGCAGGCAAAGGTAATTCCTTGACGGGGCGACTCTTCGTCCCGCTTACCGCCATCGTGCTTTTGGTTGCGCTAGCTGATCCACTGTGTGCGGCATCCCTCCGCCAAGGCATCGCCGCCTTCAACCGGCAGGACTATCAGCGCGCCTCCAGCATCTTCATCCCCCTCGCCGAGCATGGCGACCCGTCGGCGCAGGCCTATCTCGGTTTCCTGTTCGAGACCGGGCGCGGCGTGCCGCAGAATTATTCGGAAGCTGCGATGTGGTATCGCCGGGCGGCGGAGCAGGGCGACAGTCTCGCGCAATATTCGCTCGGCCTGCTCTATGACCGTGGGCAGGGCGTCCCGCGCGATATCGTCGAGGCCGGTAAGTGGCTCAACCTCTCGACCGCGGCCGCACCGCCCAAGGCGCGCGAGGCGCGGCAGCGGATCCGCGACGCCGTCACCCGGAAGATGTCACGTGGCGAGGTCGCGCAGGCACGGCTGCGTGCGTTGGAATGGGCGCCAACCCGCGAGCACTGAGCGGCGTCCGGGCCAAGCGGCTAAGGCGCAGGCCTAACCCAGAAGTGCCTCGGCCAGCCAGCCGAACCAGATGGCCGGCGCCAAAAACAGGCCGAAGGGAAGGAACGCGGTCGACCGCAGCGGGCGTCGCCGCAGCGCGCCGTTGACGATATAGGCGGCCAGCGCTGAAAGCGTCGCGATTTCGACCACGGCGAATAGCGTCGTCAGTCCGAGCCAGGCGCCGGCGACCGCCGCGAGCTTGATATCGCCGAGCCCAAGCCCGTCGCGGCCGCGCCAGGCCCGGTAGCCGGCCATTAGGGCGAGGAAGGGCAGGGCGATGGCGAGCGCCCGGCCGGCGGCCCAGATCAGGCCGTACCAGCCGGCGTCCGGACCGACCGCCAGGGCCCGGAGCAGCGCCAGCACAGCTGCAGCGCCCGTCAGTTCGTTCGGGATGATGTAGCGGTGTGCGTCGGTGATAGCGATCGTCAGCATCAGCGCGCCCAGGAACGCGCCCAGGAGGCCATCGGCGCCGGGGGCGGTCAACAGGCTCGCCGCCACGATCGCCAGCAGCGCGATGGTCAGGCCGATTTGTCGGAGAGGCTCCTCGATCGTCACGGGGGCGGTCCGCCACTGGCGCGCGACGTTTCGGCCGGACGGGTGCAACGGGGGCCCGGCATCAGCGCTAGCGCGGCGGGACCCCTGGCGGGGTCGTCACGACCACGGAATTGCTGGTCCCGACCAGCCGGCTGTTCATCTTGCTGCGCATCTCCTCGGCGATGACATGGGCGTCGACGCTGTCCTTCACGAGGGTCGGGCGGATGAAGAGGATCAACTCGGTCCGCTTGCGATTGTTGGTCTGGTGCGAGAAGGCATCCCCCACGCCGGGGATCTGGTCGAGCACCGGAATGCCCTGCCGTCCCTTGGTCTCGTTTTCGCTGATCAGGCCGGCGAGCAGCACGGTCTGGCCTGACGTCACGGCGATCGAGCTCTTCACGCGGCGCTGCGAGATGGTCGGCGTGAGGCCGTTCAGGCCGGCATTGGCGACGCTGGAGATCTCCTGCTCGATATCGAGCACGATATTGCCGTTGGCGTTGGCGCGGGGCAGCACCCGCAGGATAATGCCGGTGTTCTTGTAGTCGATGGTGTTGACCACGGTGTTGTTGGCGGTCAGCACGGTGGCAGTGCCGGTCGAATAGGGCACCTGGTCGCCGACCTGCAGGGTCGCCAGCTGATTGTCGAGCACGACTAGCGAGGGGTTGGACAAGACCTTGACGTCAGTGACGCCGTGCAGCGCGTCGATGATGACGCGCGGCGCATTCTCGGCGCCCACCAGAAGATTGAAGCCGGGCAGCACGCGTCCCATCAGGGCGTTAGCCGCTGCATTGACCGCGTTGCTGGGCGGCTCGACGGTGTTCGTCGTGCTGGAGCCGCTCGAGATGGTGTTGACGAGCGAGCCCTTCCTGCTTGCGAGGAAAAATTGCACGCCGTAGTTCAGGTTGTTGTTCAGCGTGACTTCGGCGATCGTCGCCTCGATCGCGATCTGGCGCTGCGGGCGGTCGATCTGGCGGATGGTCTGCTCGACCACGCGCTGCGAATCCGCGTTGGCGTAGACCAGCACGGCATTGTTGGTGACGTCGGCGGTGATGCGGACATTGGGCAGGAAGCTGTTGCTGCCAGCGGCCTTGGTGCCGGATGGGGAACCGGCCAATTGCTGATCCGTGCCCGGTGCCGGAGCGGGGCGTGCGCCCAGCGGCGCGCCGCCGACGCCGGTCACTGGCGTTGCCGCACCCGAGGCGGCCGTCGGCAGCGCGCTGAGCGAGGCGACGGGATTGGTGTTCGACAACGACGACGACGTCACCGCAACGCCCGAGCCCGGCGCGATCTGGCTCGCGCCATTGTCGAGGCTCGATCCGGGGCCGTTGCTGGAAGGCGCAATCAGCATGTCGTTGAGCATGGCCACCACGACGCGCGCGTTGCCGTAGCGCAGGGGGTAGGACTTCAGGTTGACCGCTTCGGTGTCGGAGCGGTCGAGCCGCGCAATCCAGGTGCCGGCCCGCTTGAGGTAGTCGGGCTTCTGGCTGACCACGAGGATCGCGTTGAGGCGGCTGATCGCCTGAAACTTGACGACGTTCTGGCTCAGGCCGCCGTCGCCGGAGTCCATGATCTTCTCGAGCTCGGCGAGCAGCGGTTCAGGTGCCGAGTTGTGCACCGGGAAGATGCCGACCGACTGTCCGCGCATCCAGTCGGCATCAAAGCTCAGGATGGTGTCGATCGCGGCAGCGCGATCCGAGCCGCTGCCCGTGACGATCAGCGTGTTGCGCCCATTATCGGGCCGTAACGTCGTGGCCTTGACGCCGAAGCCGTCGAGCAGCTTGAAGATCGTCTGCGCCGAGACGTAGCGCAGCGGCACTACGCTGATGCCCTGGCCTGCTTCGGCGGTGTCGCTGCGGTCGATGCCGCCGGGGCCGGCTTCCGCTGATGGCACAAGACGATAGCTGCCGCCACGATCGCGCACCAGCGCGACGCCGGACATGCGTAACGCGTTTTCCAGAACGTAGATTGCATCTGCCTTGGGCACCGGACGGACCGAAGCCAATGTGACAGTTCCTTGAACGCGCGGGTCGATGGTGTAGCCGACGTTGAGCACGTCACCGAGAATGACCTTCGCAACGGTGGCGACGGGCGCATTCTCGAAATTGAGATCGTAGCCGTTGCCACCGGCGCCATCCCGCTCCGCGAGCGCTCCACCGGCAGGGGTCGTGCCGTCGCTGAGATAAATCGCCGGCCGCGATGCGGTCTGCTGCCGCAAGCTGCCCGCGCCGGTATCCGTAGTTTGCCGGGGCAACAGGTCGATCGAATTGACCTTCTCGGTGATGTCCTGCGCGCGTGGATCCTTGGGGTTCGTCTCGATCGATTGATCGGCAGTGACGATGCACGCGGTCAGCGAGAAGGCGGACAAAAACAGAACCAGCGTTCCAGTCAACCCTGAACGCAGGCGCAAAAGCGGATCGACCACTTTGAACAAAAGACGCCTACCAACGCTACAGTTGAAACTGGAAAGCGCGCCCGATCCCCCGCGGCCCGGACGCTTGCGAATTTGCGCCACGATTATGTTTTTGCTACTAAAAGAGTCAAGCGCTAAGGCCCTGTTGCTGCACGCGAGAGCTGTTGTAATCCTGTAACAAGGTTAGCGGTAGGAATTCGATGCGCGACCTTTCCGCAGAGACCTTCCGACAACACCTCCTCGACAAATATTCTTTACCGGCACGCGCGCGGGCGCGGGTCGAGCAGCCGGTCAGTTCAACTTTGACGCGTCCCTTGCGTGAATTGTGGGAAGCGACCGATCTCTCCGCGGCCGATTTCGCCGACGAGGTTTCGGACTATTTCGGCGTGGCTCGGCTCAGCCTGCCGCAATTGCTTGCCTCCACACCGTGCCTCGATGGCTTCTCTCGCCGCTTCCTGCGCGAGTCCACGATCTTTCCGTTCCGCGCGCCGAACGGCGGCTATCGCATCGCGGTCGCCGATCCCTCGGACACCGCCGCGATTCGCGCCGCCGAGATCGTGTTTGACGAGCCGGTCGAGGTCACGGTCGCCTCATTCGAGGACATCACCACGGTGCTCGACCAGCGCATCGAGGCGGAGGGTACCGCCGCCGACGAGGCCGCCAGGGGAGCGAGCCGGCAATCCGACGACGACATCGAGAGCCTGCGCGACCTCGCCAGCGGCGCGCCGGTGGTGCGCGCGTTCAACGATCTCCTGGAACGCGCGGTCGAGTTGCGTGCCAGCGACATCCATATCGAGCCGTTCCGCACCGGGCTCGTCGTCCGCATGCGCGTCGACGGGCTGTTGCGCGCGATTCCGGCGCCGTCGGGGATTCCGCCGCAGGCGCTGATCTCGCGCGTGAAGATCCTTGCCGGCCTCAACATCGCCGAACGGCGCCTGCCGCAGGACGGCGCGGCACGTATCCGCGTCAGCCGCGCCGAGCTCGACGTTCGTGTCGCGACCATGCCGACCCAGGCCGGCGAAAGCGCGGTGATCCGGCTGTTGCCGCGCGACCGTGGCCTCCTGGAGATGAGCAAGCTCGGCCTCGCGGCGCGTGACGAGAACATCCTGTCGCGACTGCTCGCACTGCCGCATGGCATGATCGTGGTGACGGGGCCGACCGGTAGCGGCAAGACCACGACGCTTGCCACGATGCTCTCGATCCTCAACGAGCCGACGCGCAAGATCCTCACCATCGAGGACCCGGTCGAGTATGAAATTCCCGGCATCAACCAATCGCAGGTGAAGCCTTCGATCGGGCTGACCTTTGCGGCGGCGATGCGCTCCTTCGTCCGCCAGGACCCTGACGTGATCATGGTCGGCGAAGTCCGCGACGCCGAGACCGCGCATATCGCGATCCATGCGGCGCTGACCGGCCATCTGGTGTTGACCACGCTGCACACCGAGACCGCAGCAGCCGCGGTGCCGCGGCTGATCGATCTCGGCGTCGAGGGCTTCCTGCTGAGGTCGACATTGCGGGCGGTGGTCGCGCAACGTCTGGTGCGCGTGCTCTGCGACCGCTGCAAGGTGCCGCACACGCTGTCCGCCGCCGACATCGACCATGATCCGCGCTTTGCGGTGATCGGCTTCAAGGCGGGCGAGGTGGTGCACGAAACAGGCGGCTGCGAGCGCTGCGGCGGCACCGGCTATCGCGGCCGCAACGGTGTGTTCGAAGTCCTCGAAATGACCGACGATGTGCGCAAGCTGGTCGGGCCGCAGACGGATTCCCACACCATCGACACCGCGGCGATGGACGGCGGCATGACCACGATGCTCGCTGACGCGGTGGCCAAATGCCGGGCCGGGGTGACCACCGTGCCCGAGGTGTTCCGCGTGACGACGATCCGGTGAGGTGATGCCGAATTACCGTTACCGCGCGATGAACTCCGACGGCGAGCTGGTCTCCGGCGCGATCGCGGCGCCGGCGGCCGGCGATGTCGCGGCTCGGATCGAGCGCCTCGGCCTCGTGCTCGTCGACAATGTCACGCTGGAGGAGCGCGGCTCAGCGCGCGGCGCCCTCAACCTGTTCGGCAAGCCGAGGCCCGAGGACGTCACGATCTTCACCCGTGACATTGCGCTGCTGCTGCGAGCGGGGGCGCGGATCAATGACGGGCTGGAGCTCCTGGCGGCCGACCGCGATTTTGGCCGCTTGCGGCCGGTGGTTGCCGACATCCGCTCGCACGTGGTGGCAGGGGAAAGCCTCGCCGAGGCCCTGGCGCGGCACCATGGCCTGTTTCCGCCGATGTATGTCGCGCTGATCCGGGTTGGCGAAGCCTCCGGTTCGCTCGACCAGGTGCTGGAGGTATTGGCCGACGAGCGCACCCGTACCGAGGCGTTGAAGCGTCGGGTCGGCGATGCCGTTCGTTATCCCCTGTTCGTGCTCGGGGCCGCGTCCTGTGTGCTGCTGTTCTTCCTGACATTTGTGCTGCCGCAGTTCGCGAGCGTGTTGCAGGATTTCGGCGCGAAGGTCGACCCGTTCGTTCTCGGTTTCCTCAATCTGTCGACCTTCCTGCGCGCCAATTCGGACGCAGTGCTGGCGATCCTTGCCGCCGTGATCGCCATTGCCTGGTTGTCGCTGCGCCAGGAAGGCGTGCGCCGCGGCCTGATGACCGCGCTGACGCGGCTGCCGGCGATCCGCGAGGTGATGAAGTACTACCGAACGTCGCTGTTCTGCCGGAATCTGGGGCTGCTGCTTGGCAGCGGCGTCAATCTGACCACCACGCTGCGCATTCTCATCGACATGATGTCGTCAATTGGGTCGTCTACGGTGTGGACCGATGCCGCCGACCGCGTCCGTCATGGCGCGAAGCTGTCGGATGCGCTGGCCGACACCGAGGCGCTGCCCCCGATGGCGGTGCGCATGTTGCGGCTGGGCGATGAGACTGGTCAGCTGCCAATGCTGGCAGGACGAGTGGCGGAGTTTTATGAGGCCAAGCTGCAGCGCACGCTGGACCGTGTGGTCGGCATCGCGGGCCCGGCAGCGATCATCGTGATCAGCATCGTGGTCGGCGGGTTGATTGTGTCTGTGATGACGGCGCTGATGTCGGTCAGTCAGATCATCGGGTGAGGGTGTTTGACATGAAGATATTCCGAAAAGTTCCGATGCGGCCGGCGCGACGCCGGCGCGACCCCGAAGCCGGCTTTACGCTGGTCGAGATGCTCGTCGTCATCACCATCATCGGCATGATCATGGCGCTGGTCGGGCCGCGCGTACTCAACTATCTCAGCGAGTCCAAGGCCAAGGCGGCGAAGATCCAGATCGAGAGCTTCACCAGCGCGCTCGATCTGTACTATCTCGACCTCGGACGTTATCCGAACAGCAGCGAGGGGCTCGCCGCGCTGACCCGCAGCAACAATGCACCGGGGTGGAACGGGCCGTATCTCCGCGGCGGTGTCGTGCCCAACGATCCCTGGGGCCATAGCTATGTCTACCGGTCGCCGGGCGAGCGCTCGCCCTACGACATCATCTCGCTCGGATCAGACGGTCAGGAAGGCGGCAGTGGCACGGCAGCCGATATTACCAGCGGCACGCGTTGAGCAACGGCGGGGCGAAGCGGGTTTCGCGCTGATCGAAATCCTCTGCGTGCTCGCGATCATCGGCCTGCTCGCGGCCATAGTCCTGCCGTCGATCCCGCGCGCCACCACGCGCGCGCGGCTGGAAAGCTATGCGGTCGAGACCGCGGCGCTGCTCAAGGCCGACCGCAGCACCGCGCTGCGCCGGCAGGTCCAGGTGACTACGCTTGTGGACGCCGAGGCGCGTGCGATCCGTTCCGGTGCCACCGGCCGCATCGTCCGTTTGCCCCCGGACGTCACCGTCGATGCGACGCTGGCGTCGCGCTGCGCGAATCGTGTCGTGGGCCGCTCGATCGATTTCTTCCCGTCGGGCATGTCGTGCGGCGGCACCATCGCGTTGGCGCGGCCGGGCATGGGGTATGAGGTCCGCGTCAACTGGCTGACCGGAGGCGTCGAAATTGTCGCGCAAAAGCTGCTCTGACGGCGAGCGGGGCTTCACGCTGATCGAGGCGCTGGTTGCGCTGGCGATCATCGCGGCCGTGCTGTCGTCGATCGGCGCCGTGATCGGCACCACCGTGCGCGGCACCCGTGCGATCGACTCGAGGCTGTCGTTGAGCGGCGCCGCCGAAACCGTGCTGGCCTCGCTTCCGGCACGGAACGCGCTGCAGGTGGGCCGGCAGACCGGGGAGCTCGCCGGTCACCGCTGGCGCATCGACGTCGCGCCGATCAACGCCGCAGCCGCGGATGCGCCGCCGAGCCGTTTCGTGCCGATGGCGATCAACATGAGGATGCAGGGGCCGGGCGGTGCGCAGATCCAGGTCACGACGGTGCGCCTCGTGCCGAAGGGGGGCGAATGATCGGGCGGCGGTCATGGCGCGATGAGGCCGGCTTCACGCTGCTCGAAGTGCTGCTGGCGACGCTGTTGATGACAGTGATCCTGGCCGCGCTCGCCACCGTGACGGCGCAATGGCTGCCGAACTGGAATCGCGGCATCGCGCGCGTGCAGCGCGCCGAGCGGCTGGCAATCGGACTGGAACGGGCGCTGGCCGACCTGTCGGTCGCCGAAATGATGCCGAGGAGCGCGGACAGCAAGTTACTGTTGTTCGAGGGCAACGAGCTGTCCGTCACCTTCGTGCGCACGGCGGTCGGGCCGAGCACGCGTCCCGGTCTCGAGATCATCCGCCTGATCGAGAAAGCAGATGCCCAAGGGCTCGCGCTGGTGCGCGAGCGGACCCCGTTCAGTCCGATGCCGACGAATGCGCAGATTCGCTTCGTCGATCAGGTTGTGCTGATCCGGGCGCCGTTTCGCGTCACCTTTTCCTATGCCGGCCCCGACCAGGTCTGGCAGTCGAGCTGGCGCGACCGGACGCAATTGCCGAGCACGGTCCGCGTCTCGGTGCGCGATGCCGGCACTGGGCAGGTCCTCGCGGTCTCCAGCGCCGCGATCGTGCATGTCGACGCGCCGGCGGAATGCGCGCGGGCAAAAAGCGCCACCGCCTGTCTCGCCGCGCGGCTCAAGTCGAGCGTCGAAAGGAAGGAGGAGCAGCTGTGAAGGCTGGGCCTCATGACATCGACAGGGGATCGCAGCGCGGCTTTATCGTGATCGCGGTGCTGTGGATCCTCGGTGCACTTTCCGCACTTGTCCTGATCTACCTGACCTATGTCACGAACACCGCCGTCATCGTTGCCGGCAGCACCGACCGGATCCAGGCCGAGGCGATGGTTACCGCGGGCCTCGAGCTCACGGCGTTGCAGCTCTCCGGCTTCAGCGAAACCGCGCGCCCGAGCAGCGGGACCTTCAACGCCCGCGTCGGCCCTGGCCGGGTGTTCGTCACCTTCCGCTCCGAGGCCGCGCGGATCGACCTCAACGCCGCGCCGAAGGCGCTGCTGGCGGGGCTGATGGCAGGGCTCGGCGCGAGCCCGTCCAGCGCCGCCGCCTATGCCGACCGTGTGCTTGCCTGGCGGGCGCCGACCGAACTCGGCGACGACGATCCGGAGACCTCGTTCTACAAGACGTCGGGCGTCGCCTATGCGCCGCGCCATGCGCCGTTTCCGGCGCCTGAGGAGCTGTGGTCGGTCTACGGGATTCCTCCCGCGGTAATCGAGCGCATGCTGCCGTTCGTGACGGTGTTCAGCAATCTGGCGCAGGTCAATGTGCGCGACGCCGCGCCGCAGGTGCTGGCGGCATTGCCCGGCATGAGCCCGGAGGCGCTTCAGGCCGTATTGTCCCAGCGCGGCGACCCCGCGCTCGACCCGCGCGCGCTGATCGGCTTGTCGGGCGGGGAAGGGGTGACGCTGGAATCGTCGAGAGCCTATCGCGTCGCGATTGAGGCCGAACTCGCCGACGGGCGGCGTCGCGGCAGCGAGGTGGTGATCCTGCTTCTCGAAAGCGGTGACGAGCCTTATCGTGTATTGTCGTGGCGCAACAATTCCGACGGCAGCACGGCGCCGCAAAGGGCCTCCTCGAGATGACAGTGTTTTCCACCATCGGCGCCGTATTGGCCGCCTGGACCGGAAGCGTCGCGGCCGCGATCATCGCCGGGATCAATCGCATCGTCTCGCCGCGCGTGGTCCGCCTGGTCGAGGCCGATGACGGCAGCTTTGCCGTCGAGGCGGCCGATAAGGTCGACAACGCGCCGTCCCGCATCCTGTTCGCCAACGGAGCGCTGTCGGCGCCCAATCTTGTACCGCTGTTCCGCGGCAAGCGGGTCGAGATTGTGTTGCACCCGAAGCGGTTCCTGTTCCGGCCGCTCGAACTGCCGGCGCGCGCAGGGGATTTCCTCGAAGGCATTGTCCGCGCGCAGATCGATCGCCTCACGCCATGGGGCGCGAGCGAGGCGGTGTTCGGCTATACCGCGCCGGTCGCCGGCGGCAACGACAGCATCACCACGATGATCGCCGCGACCACGCGCAAGCTGGCCGCGGGCTATGCCCGGGCGGTGGCCGCGTTCCATCCGTCGTCGGTCGCGATCTGCACCGATGTCGAGGGGCATGCGGGCCACGTCCAGGTGTTTGAGCAGAGCGCGCGCGGGCATCTCGATGCTGCGCGGCTGGGCCGTGCGCTGCAGGTCGCGCTCGGCGCGGCCGCCGTGATCGCGCTGTTGTCGGTTGGCATCTCGGCCTATGTCGCGAGCAGCCTCGGCGCGCAGGAGGACGAACTGGCGCGGCAGATCTCGGCGCGGCGCGCAGCGATCCGCGCCGGTGCCGACGGCGGCGACCGCTCGCCGATTGCGGCCCTCGAACGCCGCAAATACGAGACGCCCGCAAGCGTGATCGTGCTGGAGACGCTGAGCCAGGTGCTGCCCGACCATACCTATGTCACGGAACTGCATTTTGCAGGTGCCAAGCTGCAGATCTCGGGGATCACCCGCGATGCGCCGTCGCTGATCCCGCTGATCGAGCAGTCGCAGCACTTCACCCGCGCGACTTTCTACGCGCCGACTACTCGCGCGCCGTCCGATCCCGGCGAGCGCTTCCACATCGAGGCCCGGGTCGAGCCGAAAAACACGGTGGCGCGATGAGTGCGGGCAATGTCGGTATGGGAAACGCCGTCACGCGCCTGTTGACGCAGTCGCCGCTGACCGCGGTCGTGCTCTATCTCGCCGCGCTCGGCGGGCTCGTGATCATGAGCGCGGTTGCGATCGCCGGCATCTTCGATCATCAGCGCACGCTGGCGCAGACCTCCGACTTGCTCGAGCAAATGCGGGGCCGCAAGCCGCGCGGCGCTGCGGCGCTGTCGGCAGAGCATCCCGGCACGCCGTTCCTGGAGGGGCCGACGGTGACCGTTGCGGGCGCGGCGCTGTTGCAGCGGGTCGCGGCCGCGATCAGCAATGTCGGCGGCACCGTGCAGTCCTCGCAGGTCGATGTGCTCGGCACCCAGGCCAAGGACGGCTTCGTCGGGCTCGTCGTCAGTTGCGAGATGGAGCAGCCTGCGCTGCAGAAGCTGTTGTACGACCTCGAGGTCGGCATGCCGTTCTTGTTCGTCGATCAGCTCGACGTTCAGGTGCCGCAGACCACCGCGGCCAGCGAGACCCGCACGGGGCACATCCGCGTCGTGCTCGGGGTCTCCGGGCAGTGGCAGGGCGGCAAATAGCGGAAGCACGCCTGAGGCGAGAGCGTTTTCGAGCGAAGTGGACGCCGGTTCGCGTGAAGACGGCGCCTCAAACAAGAATCTAGAGCTTTCAGTTCTGATCCAATCAGAACTGAAATTGCTCTTAGGCCGGCGTCACCAGCTGTACCGGGCGACGCCCTTGCCGGCGTAGCTCGTGACGTTGCTGGAGAACTCGCCCTCGAAGGTCGCCGCAAGCGAGAAGCCGTTCAGCCAATTGACTTCGGCGCCGCCACTGACCAGCGCTGAATCCGGCTTGCCGCGCGCGCCGTTGACGACGAAGCTTGCGCCGGGCAGCGACTGGAAGATCGCGCTCACCGCGCGGTCATTGTTGTAGTCATGTGCCCAGGCTGCGCGGCCGCGCAGCGTTAGCATCGCATCCTGCAGCGCATAGGACTTGTCGGTGCGCAGGCCGAGCTCGGTGCGGGTCGCGGTCGTGGTCTGGCTTGCATAGTTCAATGCGAACATCGGGGTGCCGATGATGGCCGCTTCCGCATAGGACGGCAGGTTGAAGCTGATTACCTGGGCCGCCGCGTAGGGCGTGATGCCGACGACGGGCGTTGCAAAACGATAGCCGCCCTCGAAGCGGGCCGAGAAGGTTTCGGCGCGGAAGCGGGCCTGCAACTGGTCGAAACCGGCCAGCGTCACGGTGCGGGTGGTGGTGACGTCGTGCCAGCCATAGGCCAGCGCCGCCGACAGATAGGCCGGGCCGATATTGTGGCGGCCGAACACGCCGGCCTGGAACAGGTCCGCCGAGCCGCTGCCGAGCCCATTCGCCAGCGAGTAATTCGTGCCGCCGCCGCCGAGCGCGAAGCCGATCAGCGTGTCCGGGGTGACCTTGTAGTCCGCACCCGCCGCGACGCCCCAGACGCTCGCCTTGGTGTCCTGCGTGCCGACCACGGCATTGCCGTCGGTCCTGGCCGAGCCGCCATAGCCGGCCGCCCAGACGCTCCAGCGGTTGACCGGCGCGGGTGCGAGCATCGGCGCCTTGGTCGCCATGGCATAGGCCGCACGCTCGCTGGCGGTCGCCGGGCGCCTCTCAGCATAGGCCGTGGCGTCATCTTCCGCCGCGAAACGAGATGCGCCGTTCGGCGCCGCAAATCCGGCGCCACGGCCGGCGATCGTCGGATCGAGCAGCAGGCCGAGGAACTGGCTGTCGGCATTGATCGAGGACTGGATCACGCCGGTGCCGAGCTCGCCGGAGGCGGCCGTCAGCCCGGCGGCGTTGAGCGTCGCGAAGGCGGCCGGGATCGACCCGCTGGCATTGAAGAAATTCGTGGTCGCGTTGGCGACGTTCTGCTGGTTGATGTTCAGTCCGCCCGGGGACACGAACTGCAGCTTGATGTTGAGGTAGGCGTTGTTGGCATCGTAGCTCAGCGTCGATTGCAGGTTCTGGTTGTTGCCGACGACCGCCGGATTGAAGGTCGATCCCGCCAGCCCACCGTTGGCATGGAGGATGGTGTACTTCTTGTCGACATAGCTGCCGGGCAGGAATACCGCGTTCACCGTGGCGCCGCCGAGGTTGGCCGCGCCGGTGACGTTGGTGAGGCCGGCGTTCGCCGGCGACACCTGGATCAGGTAGGTCGAGGCCGCGGTGAAGGCGAGGCTGCCCTGCACCGTGAGCGGCCCGAACACGCTGCCACTGGTCGAACCGGGCGCGAGCGTGCCGCCCGCGATCGAGGTGTTGCCGACAGTGCCGGAGCCAGCGAGCGTGCCGCCGGCATTGACCGTGGTCAGGGCCGAGGTGGCGGTCGAGCCATCGACCACTAGCGTGCCTCCATTGACGGTGGTGGTGCCGGTGTATGTGTTGATGCCGGAAAGCACCTCCGTGCCGCCCGCCATCACTATACCGCCGCCAGCGCCGCCATCGCGGATCACGCCGGCAAAGCTTCCGCTGGCGTTCGTGAAGGTCAGCGTGTTGGCACCGAGCTGGACAAGGCCGCTGCCGGAGAGTGCCTTGATCGAGGTGCCGCCGTTGAGCAGTCCGTCGATCCCGAACGTTCCATTGTCGATCACCGAGCTCGACGTTGCGATGCTGCCATGGCTGCCACCCAATGTGATCAGATCCAGTTCGCCGGTAGCTGCGATCGTTGTTGCACCGGTATAAGTGTTCGTGCCCGCGAGGGCCTGCCCGGCGCCGGCCGCGATGGTTACGCTGCCGCCGCTTCCGCCGCCGATACCGCCGTCGCGGATTACCCCTCCGAAGGTATTGCCGCTCGTGATCGTCAGATTCTTCGAACCCAAGGCGACCGCGCCGCTGCCGGGAAGCGAAAACAGGCCCCGCACCGATGTGCCCGAGGTCGTCTGGGAAATATCGAGGGTGCCGCCTGCGCCAGGAAACAGGTTCACGACGGCCGAGTTCGCGATCGAGCCGTTGCCCTTGAGCGCCAGCGTCGCGCCGGCATCGATCTGGGTCTGGTTGGTGTAGGTGTTGATCCCGGAGAGGGTTTGCGTTCCGCCCGAGACTTCAAATCCCCCGGTTGCTACTCCGCCGGTGCCCTGGATCGCACCCACGAACTCGGTCGAACCGTTGGTGATCGCCAAGGTGTTGTTGCCAAGCTGCACGACGCCGCCTGCGCCTCCGGCGAGCGTTGTGATGTGGGCGGATGTGCCCGGCAAGGCGCTAATGTCAAACGTCCCGTTCACCGTGACGATGCTGGAGCTTGCGATGCTGCCGCCGCCCGACAGGGCAAGCGTGCCCGCCGAGATCGTGGTTGCACCCGTATAGGTGTTGTTGCCGGTCAGCGTCAGCGTCCCGGCGCCGACCTTGGTCAGCCCGCCGCCGATACCGGAGATCACGCCGCTCACCTGGGTTGACAGGTTGTTGCTGCCGGTGGTCAGCGTTTTCGAGCCGAGGACGTAGCTGCCCGCGCCTTCGATCGAGCCGGCGGTCATGCCGGCCGAGGTGAGGCCGGATATGTTGAACGTGCCGCCAGCGTTCGTGATGAAGCGCGCGTTCCCGCCGGTGCTCGATCCGGTGAAGCGGGTTGTTGCGAGGTTGTTGGTCGTGATCGTCGAATTGGCCGCGCTGGACGAGTCGTTAAAGGCCAGAAGGCCAGCGTTCGTGATGTTCGAGCTGCCGGCCGAAGCAGTATTGTTGAAGTTCATCACCAGATTGTTGATGATCGTCGAGGTGCCGGCGTTGCTGGAGCCGTTGAATTCGATATCGCCGCCGTTGGTGATGATCGCCGTGCCCGCGGTGCTTGTGCCGTTGAAACTGATCGCGCCGCCGCCGCTGACGTTGTACGTTACGGGCGAACTGCCCGCGCTCGCACTGCTCGCGTTCGTGAACACGATCACCGAGCCGACATTGAAAGTCTGCGGGTTGGTCGAATTGTTGGAGATTCCGCTGCCGTTCACCGTGAAGATGTCGTTGATGTTGACAGTATAGGCTTGGGCGTTCGGCGCGGCCGTAAACACCACGCTGCCGATATTGACGAGGCCGTTACTGTCGACGGTAGTCTGACCGGTGCTGGTGAGCGTGGCCTGACCATCGGGCACCGTGCCGCCGGTCCAGTTCAGAGGTTCCGTCCACACGGTCGGATCGCCGGGATTGCCGCCCGTCCAAGTCGCGTCGACCGCATGCGCCGACACAACGCCGAGTGCCGTGCTGGCAAGCAGGACAGCAACCGAATGGCGTGTCGCCGACCGCCCTCCGCGTGTCGCGTTCCGCGCGAACAATTTCAGATCGGCCATGGAGCTTGTCTCAAATTCTTACGTGATACGCGGACCAGTCTCGAAACCGGCTCCGTAAACTGCGCCGATTTTCGCCATTTTCTCACGGTGTTGCGACGGCAGGCAACGCGCCTAGGGCGCTTTGGCCGGGGTTTGGGTCTGCTTTGCTTCGTATTTTGGGCAACGTGACTGTTTGGCAACACGTGCCATCTGGCGCGGGCAGGCGGCCGAAAAAGCACTGTGTGCAAACTTGGCGGTTGCGTCCGCCAGGCGTCGACCTGCCAGACCAATTCGCGGTCCGGTTGATGGAAACAGCGGCTGCGGATAGGTTGGACGCTATCTGGTTAATGGCTGCCACGTTGTTCAGCGGCCGGTGTCGGGATCGGGATGGTCAGGTGGCCAAAAATCGCAGTCCTCGCGTTGCTTGCGGGTGGAGGGCTGTCCATGGGCTTGTCACCCGAGATTCTGGCTGCGACCTCGTCCGCGCTGGACGTTCTCCCGGCTGATCGTACCGCCGATAGCGCCGATAGCGTCGATTTCGGCAGCATAACGCCGCTGGCGCGGCCGAATCGGGAGGCGGCGAGGACACTGCCAGGCGGAAATCCGTTGTGGTCGGTGCCGCTGTCGACGCTGACGTCGACCCAGGCCCGCCCGATCTTCTCGGCCTCCAGGCGGCCGCCCCAACAGGCGGTCGTCGCTCCAAGCGCCGAGACCGCAGCTACCCCCCCGCCGGCCCCGGCGGAGCCGGAGCGCCCGACGCTGGCGCTGATCGGGGCGGTGGTTGGCGACGGCGATGCGATCGCCGTGCTGCTCGACCGGACCACCCAGAAGATTCTGCGCTTGCGGCAGGGCGACACCCACGCCGGCTGGCAACTCAGCACCGTCCAGGGCCGCGAGGTCGCGTTCAGGAAAGCCAGCCGCAGCGAGGTTCTGGTGCTGCAGCGCCAGGACGGGCCAGCGTCCTCGATGCCAGCGGGAGGGCCCGCAATGCCGCCCCCGCAGCCCGTCGCCGGCGCGCTCGACGGCTCCTACGCGCCGTTCACGCCACGCTCGACGCCGAAGAATGGCGAGTCGGACGGGCTGTAGGCCGGCACACTTCGGCCGCTATCCTCCTATGATCGTGCCCAAGAGGTCGCAGACGTGCTGCTGCTGGCTTTCGGTCAGGCCGATCCACATCGGCAGCCTGATCAGCCGCTCGGACAGCGACGTCGTCAGCAACAGATCGCCATGCGCGCGTCCGAAACGCCGTCCCGCTGGTGCGGAGTGCAGCGGCACGTAGTGGAAGACGGAATGGACGCCGCCATCCTTCAATTTGCGCAAAACCATCTGGCGATCGGTACCGGGCGCAAGAAGCACGTAATAGAGGTGGCCGTTGTGCCGGCAATCCGCCGGGACGATCGGACGACGCAGCAGACCCCTGCGTTCGAGTGCTTCTAGCCCGGTATGGTAGCGTTGCCAGAGCACGAGCCGCTCGCGCGTGATGCGTTCGGCCTCTTCGAGCTGCGCCCACAGGAATGCGGCAATGATCTCACTCGGCAAATAGGACGAGCCGACGTCTTGCCAGGTGTATTTGTCAACTTCGCCGCGGTAGAAGCGGGCGCGATCGGTACCCTTCTCGCGAATGATCTCGGCGCGTTGCACCAGCGCCGGATCGTTGACCAGCAGCGCGCCGCCTTCGCCCGAGATGATGTTCTTGGTCTCGTGAAAGCTGAAGCAGCCGAGATCGCCGATCGCGCCGAGCGCGCGGCCCTTGTAGAAGGCGGTAACGCCCTGGGCCGCATCCTCGACGACGGCGAGCCTGTGCCGTCTTGCGATCGCCATGATCGCGTCCATCTCGCAGCCGACGCCCGCATAGTGCACAGGAACAATCGCGCGCGTGCGCGGCGTGATGGCGGCCTCGATCAGCCGTTCATCGAGGTTGAGCGTGTCCTCACGGATGTCAACGAATACAGGCACGCCGCCGCGCAGCACGAACGCATTTGCGGTCGAAACGAAGGTGTAAGACGGCATGATGATCTCGTCGCCGGCCTCGATGTCGAGCAGCAGCGCGGTCATGTCCAGCGCGGACGAGCATGAATGGGTCAGGAGCGCCCTGGCGCAGCCGGTCTGCTGCTCGATCCATCGATGGCAGCGTTTGGTGAAGCCGCCGTCACCGGACAGGTGCAACCCACGCTGCGCCTCGGCCACAAGGTCGAGTTCCTTGCCGATCAGATAGGGACGGTTGAATGGAATGGTCTGGATGGCCACGGTGCTGCTTTAGGCCCTTCGGGTGAATGGCGGAATCGCGTGCGGATCCCGCCAGATAGGCGGTTTCGGCACCTAGAATCAACGGCAATTCGCTCCTTCCGCCAACCCTCGACATTCTCAGCGTTGACTGCTAGCCCGGTCTCGACGCCGTGGGGGTTTTGCCTTGATCAATGAAGCACTTGATGCGCGCGGCGAAGCGATGGCCCGAAGGCTGGCATGGCATTGAGAAAAGATCCACCCGATCTGCTCAGTAATTCGGCATGGAATGCGATCGCTTTCGCGGTCGCGGTGCTTCTGTATTTGGCGATCCTGCCCTTTGTAATCTTTCGTCTCGGTCTCGCCGCGTTCGGCGTCGCGGGGCTGGTCACCGCCTGCATCGCGCCGGCGCTCGTGTTCAGCAATGCGCTAGCGTTGTCGACGGCGCGCGAACTCGCACATCGATTGGAGCCGTCCGATCGCGACGATGCGCGGCGCTTCTTCGCGACCGCGCTGATGTTAGCGATCGCCGTCGGCAGCCTGATCGCGATCCTGCTTTGCTTCGTCGGAGCGCCGCTCGCGCGATTCGGATTTCATCTGAGCGGTTCGGCCGCTGACGACCTCGGGCTTGCCTTCGCACTGGCCGGCGCCGGCTGGCTGTTCCAGTGCGTGTCGACGGTCTTTCTTTCGCTCTTTACGGCGCGCCAGGATTATCGGCGGGTCGCCTCGATCAGCATTGCTGGCACGGTGGTTGCGACGGTATCCATGCTGCTCTTGATCCCACACGCTCCGCGCGCCTCTACATATCTCGGCTGCCAGACGCTGGGCTTTGCGACCAATTTCTTGGTGGCCTTTGGCTTGTCGCGACGTGCGGTCGGCGAATGGCTGGCGCGACCGGTCCTCGACCGTGAAGCCTTCCGCGCGCTGGCCAAGCTGGGCGGCTGGCAATTCGTCGCGCAGGGCGGTGCCCTCTTCGCGGGACAGGCGGACCGGTATTTTCTCGGGGCGCTCCTGCAGCCGCAGTTCGTTGGAGCCTACAGTGTCGCGCAACGTCTTGAGGAGGCAGTCTATATCGGTGTCCTGAAGGTCGGCGAGATCCTGTTTCCATTCTTCAGCTCGCTGCAAAACGAGGCGGAGGATCGGAAGGTCGACCTCCTGCTCCGGGCGTCATGGATCCTCAATCTGCTTGCCGCGAGCGCGCTGGGCGGGCTCATCCCTGTCGCGGGTCCGCTCCTTTATCTGTGGACCGGTGCCGAGGTGGCCGCCGAAGCCCAGTCTGTGCTGGTGGTGCTCTCGATCAGCGGAATCCTTGGATCGAGCGCCAATGTGTTTGCTTATTACCTGCTGGCGCAGGGGCGATCCCACGCCAACGCGCTGATCTCACTGCTCACGGGCATCTTCACGCTCGCGACCAGCGCGATCGCGCTGCCGCATTTCGGCTGGCAGGCCGCGGGCTGGAGCGCCTGCGTTGGCATGATGGCGCAAATGGTCACCACGGTGGTGCTGTTGCGGCGGACCTTCAACCTGCCCGGCCTCCGGTCGCGGGTCGTCCATTTCGTCCTGATGCCGCTCGGCGTCGGGATCGTGACCGCGTTGCTGTTGCGCGCGCAGCTCGGCCACGCGTCATTCGATCACGCGCCGTCATGGTGGTATGTGGTGGCGCTCTACGCGCTAGCGGCGGCGATCATCTTCGTCGTTGCCGTCGCAGTGTCGCAGTTTGGCCCCTATCGCGCCGTGTGCTGGCGGGATCTCCGCGCCATCGTGAGCCGCTTCTTGCCCCTCAAGGCCGCCTAGACATGTGTGGAATCGCTGGCATCGTGAACCTTCGCGGCGACCCCGTCGAACCCGCCGATATTTCGCGGCTGACCGGTCTGATCGCGCATCGCGGTCCGTTCGGCGAGGGGACCTGGTTCAGTGCCAGGCGGAACCTGGCATTCGGTCACCGCCGCCTGGCCATCATCGACCCCGGCGAGGGCGGCCATCAACCGATGCTCTCCGCCGACGGCCGGCACGTGATCGTGTACAATGGCGAGATCTACAATTTCCTCGAACTTCGACGCGAGCTCGAGGCAAAGGGCGTGGTGTTCCGCAGCCAATCTGACACCGAGGTTATCCTTGCCGCCTGGCAGGTCTGGGGCGAAGACATGCTGCCGCGCTTCAACGGCATGTGGGCGCTGGCGATCTACGACACGCGCACGGACGAATTGTTCCTTGCGCGCGACCGGTTCGGCATCAAGCCATTGCTGTTCGCCCTGACCCCCGAGCGCTTCGTGTTCGCGTCCGAACAGCGCGCGCTCGCGCGGAGCGGACTGGTCGAGGCTTCCATCGACACCGACGTGACGCGGCGGCTGCTGCTTGATCCGTTCGGGATAGAGGGCAGCGAGCGGACCCTGTTCCAGCAGCTGCGCCGCTTGCAGGCCGGCCACTGCATGTGGTTGCGCCATGGCCGCGTGGAGGCTCGCCGCTGGTGGCGGACGGTGGATCACTTGCCGGTGATACCGAGCACTGAAGCCGCGCGCGTGGCGCGCTTCCGCGAGCTGTTTCAGGATGCCGTGGCCTTGCGCATGCGCAGCGACGTTCCGATTGGAACCTGCCTGTCCGGCGGCTTCGATTCGTCTGCGGTGATCTGCGCGATGGCGGCGCACGAGAAGGCCGGGATGGGACCGCGCGACAGCGCCGCGTGGCGCCACGCCTTTGTCGCCACGTTTCCGGGCGCGATCAACGATGAGCGGCCGATGGCCGAGGAAGCCGCCGCCTGGGCGAAGGTCATGCCGACATTCCTCGAGATCGGCCGGTCCGATGCACTCGCCGATCTCGATCAGATCCTCGACGACAATGACGATGTCTATATCGGGCTTCCGAGCGCAGCCTGGCTGATCTATCGCGAGCTGAGACGTCAGAATGTCACGGTGTCGCTCGATGGCCACGGCGCGGACGAATTGATGGGGGCCTATCTTCAAGAGGGCAAATCAGGCGCCTTTCGCATCCGCAACGCTGCCGCCGCGCTCACCTCGTATTCGGCGCTGGCGCGGCGCGGCGTCGATCTGCTGCGAGCGCTGATGATCAAGCGTCAGGGACACTATTTCCTGCGCGGCGGCCTTACGGCCGTCCCCGCGCAGCTGCCGCTGGTCGGCGAGGACGACGTGCTGCCGCGCGACTGGGGTGCGTTGAACCGGCGCCTCTACCGCATGTTCCACTCGACTGTGCTGCCTACCATCCTGCGTAACTTCGACCGGCTCTCGATGGCGCATGGCATCGAGGTCAGGATGCCGTTCATGGACTGGCGCCTGGTGACCTACACGATGGCGCTGCCGGAAACCAGCAAATCGTCCGACGGCTACACCAAGGTGGTGGCGCGACGGGCGATGGCGAACCTGATGCCGGAGAGTATTCGCATCGCGCGCCGCAAGGTCGGCTTCAACTCGCCGATGCCGGAATGGCTAAACGGACCGCTGGCCGGTTGGACCGCAGGCCTGCTCGACCGCAAGGTGCCGGCGTTCGCTGAGCTCGTCGACGAAACGCGGCTGCGCCAAGCGGTCGGCCGCTTGACGGCGGAGCAGAGCTGGAATTGGGAGACGGTCGGCCGGATCTGGCCGTATCTGAACATGAAGTGGATGCTGGCAAGGTACGCGTGAGCGATGCGCCTGTTCCAGAATAGCGGCCTGTATCCGTCCTATCTGCCGCGCCTCAACCAGCTCGCGGCGAATGCATCGCGTTTCGAGACGCGGCGCGATGTGTTCCTGTACGACCGCTTTGGCGCCCCGCATATCCTCAAACCCGTGCTGGACGGCTCTCCTGACGCCTTCTTCACCAATGGCGACGATGAGGTGTTGCAACGCCAATGGGCGCGTCAGCAGGGCATGCCCGGACAGCCGACCCTTGAGGTGATCCTGCTCGCCCAGATCGAGCATCACGGAACCGAAGTGTTCTACAACCTCGACCCTGTGCGCTACGCAAGCGCGTTCGTCGCCAAACTTCCCAGTAGCGTGAAGAAGACGCTGTGCTGGCGCGCGGCGCCCTCGGGGAACGCAGATCTGACCGCCTACGGCGCGGTGCTAGGAAACTTTCCCTCGATCCTCGAGTCTTGGCGCAGCAAGGGCTGCCGGGCTGAGCTGTTCTTTCCCGCGGTTGACCCGGTGATGGAGGAGTACGGCAACGGCGAGCGGCCAATCGACGTGCTGTTCGTTGGTGGCTACTCGCGGCACCACCGTGCGCGCGGCAGGACGCTCGAGCAGGTGGCGAGCCTGGCGGGCCTGCATCGGATCGTGTTTTGTCTCGACGCGTCGCGATTGACGCGGCTTGCGGAAAGCGCGATCGGCCGATTGCTGCCACTGCAGAAACATCGTCGCCCCGATGCCATCGCGCGTATCGCAAGGCCGCCGGTGTTCGGCAGGGACCTCTACGAGCTCATCGGTTCGTCGAAGATCGTGCTGAACGGCGCGATTGACATGGCGGGCAGCGATCGCGGCAACATGCGCTGCTTCGAGGCCATGGGCTGCGGCGCGCTACTCCTGTCGGATGCGGGAGGGTATCCGGAGGGGATGCGGCCCCGAGAGACCATGGAGACCTACGATACCCCGGAGCAGGCCGCTGAAGTGATTTCCTGGTGTCTGCGGGATTGGCCGCAATTCGCTGGGATCGCCGCGCTCGGAAGGAGCCGTCTTGACGAGATCTACAGCAAGGCCCGGCAATGGGCGCATTTTGTCGATCTCGTCGCGCGGATTTAGCCGTGCTAGACCGTCGGCATGAGGGGCAAGCGGCCAGCGATCGAGTGTTGATGATGTATTCGGGTGAGTTGATCTACCAGCTGAAGTGGTTGGCCGACGGTCTTGCGGTGCCACTGTTCAAGCTGCGGCCGCGCCCGTTCAGCCCCGGCTATCAGACGGTCAAGCGCGGCATCATCACTTCGGCCATTGATGCAGGCCTGCTTCAAGCCGGGAAAGAATTGCCGGAGGGCTACGGGATCGCCATGGACGAACGTGTCGTGGAGTACCCCTGGGTGTGCTCACGACTGAAAAATGTCGGCAAGATGCTGGATGCGGGGTCGACGTTCAATCACGATTTCCTTTTGCAGCGCGCTCCGTTGCACGGCGCAGATCTCACAATCATGACGCTGGCGCCAGAGAAGAGATGCTATTGGCGCGACGGCTATTCCTATGTGTACGGAGATCTCAGGAGAACCATTTTTGGTGATCATGTCTTCGACACGATCGCCAGCATTTCGACGATTGAGCATATCGGTCTTGATAATCAGATGCTCTACACTGGTGATGCGCGGGATGCGGAATCCGATCAGGACGGCTTCGTTCCGGCGGTAAAGGAGTTCAAGCGCATCCTCAAGCCCGGCGGCGTTTGCTTCATCTCGGTGCCGTTTGGCAAGCGTGACAATCTCGGCTGGTATCAGGTGTTTGATTCGGCGATGGTCCAAAGGATCATCGAGGCGTTCGGCCCGATGACGTGTGATGTCGACTATTTCGGTTACACGCGGAATGGTTGGTCGCGGCAGAGCGCCGAGACGCTTGCGGATGCCACCATTTATGACGTTCATACCGGCAAGGGATGGAGCGACGACCTGGCCGCATCGTCGCGCGCCGTGGCCTGCCTCCAGTTGACGGCATGAATGTCGATTACCTGATTCAGCGACTGATCGGCCGCCCGACCTGTCGACTGCAGGCGGACGCCGTGCTCGGCCGCAGTGCCAGGATCAGAAATATCCGGGGCATTTCTGAAAAGATCGTCGTCGGCCGGAACAGCCGCATCCTTGGCGAGCTGCTGACGTTCGCGCATGGCGGAGAGATCAAGATCGGCGAATGGTGCTACGTCGGGGAGGGCACCAGGATCTGGTCGGCCGCCTTGATCGAGATCGGAAACCGCGTCCTGATCTCGCATTCGGCGAATCTTTTCGACAACCTCACGCATCCGCTGCGCGCGGCGGAGCGGCATCGGCAGATCCAGCAGATCTTCACGCAGGGGCATCCACGCGAAATCTCGCTTGATGAGAGCCCGGTCCGAATCTGCGATGATGCCTGGATTGGTGCCGGCGCAATGGTTTTGCGCGGCGTGACGGTGGGGCAGGGAGCCGTCGTGGCGGCCGGCGCTGTCGTGACCAAGGATGTTCCGGCATTTTCCATCGTGGCGGGTAATCCGGCCGCGCTGGTGAGGGAGCTCGAGCCCGATGAGCGGTGAGCGCAAATTCACCACCTGGGAGGAGGCCGTAGTCTGGCTGCGCACTCAGCCGGACCAGCGCCAGCTCGTGCTCGATGCCTTCTACGACGATCCCATAACGGGAGCTGCCGAGCGCTATTTTCAAAGCACGGAATGGCAGGCGATCGCCGCGCTCCTCAAAGGCCGAACGGGCGCCGCGCTTGACGTCGGGGCCGGGCGCGGCATCGCGAGTTATGCGCTCGCCCGCACCGGATTTACGGTCACGGCACTCGAACCAGATGCAAGCCCGATCGTAGGTGCGGCGGCAATCCGCGACCTGGCGGCACAGGTGCAGCTGCCGATCGGGGTGGTCGAGGAGTTCTCCGAGCGGCTGCCCTTCGCCGACGCGACATTCGACCTCGTTTTCGCTCGTGCCGTGCTGCATCACACGCGCGATCTCGACGGCGCGTGCCGGGAGATGTTCCGCGTGCTGCGGCCCGGCGGCATGTTGGTCGCGGTACGCGAACACGTGATCAGCAAGGAGGCCGACCTCCCGCAATTCCTCGCCCTGCATCCGCTGCATCACCTTTACGGAGGTGAGCACGCCTTTCTTCTCGATCGCTACACCGGCGCCCTGACGGGCGCCGGATTCTCCGCGGTCGACACGCTTGCGCCACTGCAAAGTCCCATCAACCTGTTTCCCCATACACTCGAGACGCTGAGAGCTGCGGTCGTGGCGAAGTTGACGCAAAAAGTTCCGGTTGGGCCGGTGTGGCGGGCTGCGCTGGCGTCACGCCGCGTCTTCGTCTCGCTCCTCTCGATAGCCGAGCGTTTCGACCATCGACCGGGCCGGCTTTACTCGTTTGTCTGTCACAAGGCTTGAGCCATGTCGATTTGGATCACCGGAGCGAACGGGTTCATCGGCCGCCATCTCGTCCGCGAACTGGCTGGGGCGGGGCAGACAGTCCATGGTGTCGGTCACGGCGCGCTCGACCATATCGACGCGCGTCGCCTCGGCTTGCAGACCTGGATCAACGGCGAGATTGACGCGGCCAACCTGAACGCCCTAGCGGCAGCGCACGGGCCGCCGTCGCGGGTCTTTCATCTTGCCGGCGGATCGTCCGTCGGCCTGTCGATCGAGCGGCCGTTCGAAGATTTTTCCCGTACTGTCGCGAGTACCGCGCGATTGCTTGAGTGGCTGCGCGGCTTCGCGCCAAACTGTCTCCTGGTTGTGGCGTCAAGCGCAGCCGTCTATGGCGCCGATCACGTCGGCCCGATTCCGGAGACCGCCGTGCCGACTCCGATGTCGCCCTATGGCCAGCACAAGCTGATGATGGAGCAGGTGTGCCGGAGCTACGCCCACTCCTTCGGCATTCGTTGTACGGTCGTGCGGCTATTCTCGGTTTATGGACCCGATCTGCGCAAACAACTGCTCTGGGACATCTGCTCGAGGCTCGCGACCGATCAGCGATCGCTCAATCTCGGTGGAACGGGTGCTGAAATCCGCGATTGGACTGATGTTCGCGACGTCGCGAGATTGTTGGCCAGTGTCGCCGAGTCCTCTCCGCAGCAAGGTTTTCGCGCCATCAATGGCGGATCCGGCCAAGGAGCCAGCGTGGCAGAGATTGCGGACGGCCTGATCAAGCATTGGGGGAGCAGTACGGTTGTGCGCTACTCCGGTGTCGCCCGGCCCGGCGATCCCGTGAGCTTGCTGGCCGACGATGCGAGCCTGCGTCGAATGAGTTTCGATTGGCGGATTCCGCTTGACCGCGGTCTTGCCGACTACGTGGCATGGTATAAGGGACAGGCGCGTGGCTGATCGCGCTCCATTGCGGGTTGCGTTCATCAATATTCCGCGCCGGCTCTGGGCTGGTGGGCACAATTACCTGCACAATCTCTTTTTGGCGCTGAACCGGCATCATCCGGGCGTCATCGTGCCGGTGCTGTTTGCTGGAATCAACGATGCGCCCGACGAGATCGCTGCCTTCGCAAGCATTCCGGATGTGGAGGTTGTCCGCTCGCCCGCGTTTGACTACGCGGACAAAGGACTTCTAAGAGCGTTGGCATTGGGAATCGACGGGCCGGTTGCGGCGGAGTTCCGCGGGCACCGTATCGACCTGGTGTTTGAGTCGGCGCGCTTCTTTGGTTGGCGTTTGCCGGTGCCGGCGATCGCATGGTTCCCCGATTTTCAGCACCGCCGGCTGCCGTATCTTTTTTCCAGAACCGCGCGCTTGCGGCGCGATCTCGGCTTTCGGGTTCAGATCGCCTCCGGCCGCCACGTGATGCTGAGCAGCGCGAGCGCGCTGCAGGACCTGCGGCGGTTTTATCGAGAGCCCACAAGCAGGGTGTCGGTGGTCCGGTTCGCAACTGAGCCTCCCGCCGCACTTCTGGCGACAGATCCGCGCGGGGTCGTGGCGCAATACAATCTGCCGGCAAGGTATTTCTACCTCCCCAACCAATTTTGGCGCCACAAGAACCATCGCACCGTCATCGATGCGCTTGCGATCCTAAAGAGCCGTGGATCCGACGCCGTCGTTGCGGCGTCCGGCAGCACTCTCGATCCGCGTGAGCCTAACTATTTCGAAGACACAATGAGACAGGTGAGGGCGCGGGGTTTGGATACCAGCTTCCGCCATCTCGGCATGATTCCGCTGGATCATGTCTATGCCCTGTTGCGCACGTCCGTGGCGCTCATCAATCCCTCGGAGTTCGAAGGATGGAGCACGACGGTGGAAGAGGCCAAATCGTTCGGTGCTCCGATGATCCTGTCCGACATCGACGTCCACCGCGAGCAGACCGAGGGCACCGCACGATATTTCGCTACGAACGATCCAAAAGCACTGGCCGATCACATGTCGGAGGCCATGGAGTGTGCCGGCCCCATGGTCGTCCGCGATCTCCAGGACAACGTCGAGGAGCGCGTCAAGGCGTTTGTGGCGGATTTCGTCTGCCTCGCGCAGGAAGTAATGCGGTCGTCGCGGCCACGATAGCGGCAGAGCGCGCCGCAGATTCCCGGAGCTGCTCCGCCAGCGAGACCCGGAATACCTTGATCTGTAGCGGTTTTCTTCTGTATAGGTCGATCCCCACGGTAGGTTGCCGGTCCCAGCTGTCACCCTATCGAACGCCCGTCATTTGATCAGGGACCGCATGATAAGATTTGGCCTTCTCGGTTGCGGGCGTATCGCCAAGCGCCACTCCGATCTGCTGGGCGGCAATCACATCGAGGGCGCGAGCCTTGTGGCGGTATGCGATCAAATTCGCGCGCGCGCCGATGCGATCGCCGGCAAGTTCGGAGTTCCGGCGCATTACGACATGGATGAGTTCCTTGCGCGCAAGGACATCGACGTCGTCGCAGTGCTTACGCCGAGCGGCATGCACCCTGCGCACGTGATCGCCTGCGCCAGGGCAGGCAAGCACGTCGTCGTCGAAAAGCCGATGGCGCTGCGGCTGCAAGACGCCGACGACATGATCCGGGCCTGTGACGAGGCTGGCGTCAAGATGTTTATCGTCAAGCAGAACCGCTTCAATGTGCCGGTGGTCAAGGCGCGTGAAGCGCTCGATGCGGGCCGGTTCGGCAAGCTCATCCTCGGCACGGTGCGCGTGCGCTGGTGTCGCGATCAGGCCTACTACGACCAGGACGACTGGCGCGGTACCTGGGCCTATGACGGCGGCGTGCTGACCAACCAGGCGAGCCACCACGTCGACATGTTGGAGTGGTTCTTCGGCGACGTCGTGAGCGTTCACGCGCGTGCAACCACTGCGCTGGCAAAAATCGAGACCGAGGACACGGCCGTCGCAACGCTGAAGTTCCGTAACGGCGCGCTCGGGATTATCGAGGCCACCACCGCCGCGCGCCCAACCGACCTGGAGGGCTCGCTGTCGATCCTGGGCGAGAAAGGTACTGTCGAAATCTCCGGCTTCGCCGTGAATCAGATCCGGCATTGGCGTTTTGTCGACGAACTGCCGTCGGACAAGGACGTCGTCGAGAAGTTCTCGGTCAATCCGCCCAACGTCTACGGCTTTGGCCATCAGGCCTACTATCGCCACGTGGTCGATTGCCTGGTGAATCAGCGCGCGGCGCTGGTCGACGGGCTCGAGGGGCGCAAGAGCCTGGAACTGATCTCCGCGCTCTATGAATCGATTGAGACAGGCGCTGAAGTGCCACTGCGGTTCATGCCACGGCTGAGCCGGTTGGGTGCCGTATCGTGAACCGGCCTGAGGTGCACCAAGCGCGCGTTCGCGACGTCGATTTCGGCGCAGGGGTCAAGATCGTCGAGCCTTGCAATCTCTACGGCTGCAAGATCGGCGATGATTGCTTCGTCGGCCCGTTCACCGAAATCCAGAAGGGGGTCGTGATCGGCGCGCGCAGCCGGGTGCAATCGCACGCCTTTATCTGCGAGCTGGTGACGATCGGCGAGGACTGCTTCGTCGGCCATGGCGTGATGTTCGTCAACGACACATTTTCCACCGGGGGCCCAGCGCGCGGGCGCAAGGAGCTGTGGCGCGAGACCGTGATCGGCAATCGGGTCTCGATCGGCTCCAACGCCACGATCATGCCGGTCAGAATTGCCGACGACGTCGTCATCGGTGCAGGGTCGGTGGTGACCAAAGACATCACCACGCCGGGCACCTATGCCGGCAATCCGGCGCGCCGCCTGTTGACAAGCCAATAGGGGACGATCGATGCCGGTGCCGTTTGCTGATCTGCAGCTACAGTATCAGACCATCAAGGGCGAAATCGACCGCGCGATTGCCGGAGTGATCCGCGACAATGCCTTCATCCGCGGCAGCTATGTCGACGCCTTCGAGCGGGAGTTCGCCGAGGCCGCGGAAGTCGCGCATTGCGTCTCCTGCGCCAACGGCACCGATGCGATCTATCTTGCGTTGAGGGCGCTGAAGGTGAGGCCGGGTGACGAGGTAATCACCACGGCGCATTCGTGGATCTCGACCTCGGCGATGATTACCCATTCCGGGGCCACCGTGGTGTTCTGCGACACTGATGGTGTGACGTTCACGATCGATCCGGCAGCGATCGAGGCGGCGATCACGCCGGGCACCGTTGGCATCATACCGGTCCACCTCTATGGCCAACCCGCCGATATGGACGCGATCATGGCGATCGCGAACAAGCACAAGCTTTGGGTGATCGAGGACTGCGCCCAGGCGCATCTCGCGCGCTACAAGGGCCGCATGGTCGGAACGTTCGGCGAGGCTGCGACCTACTCATTCTATCCCGGCAAGAATCTCGGCGCGATGGGTGATGGCGGTGCGGTTGTCACCAATGATGCTGATCTCGCGAAGCACATGATCATGCTGGCGCGCCACGGTGGCCTCGTGAAGCACCAGCACCACATCGAGGGCATCAACAGCCGTCTCGACGGCATGCAGGCGGCGATCTTGTCGGCCAAGTTGCCCCATCTCGCTGCCTGGACGGAAGCGCGTCAGCACGCGGCGACGGTCTATGACGCTGGCCTCAACCAGATCGAGGATGTCACGGCACCCGAGGTCGCCCCGACGCGCAGCCACGTCTACCATCTCTATACGATCCGGCATCCGCGTCGCGATGCGCTGGCGGCGCATCTGAACGCCAGTGGCGTGCAGACCGCGATCAACTATCCGACCGCGCTGCCGTTCCTCGCAGCCTATGCGCGGTTCGGTCACCGCCCGGAACAGTTCCCGAATGTGTATCGCGATCAGGGCCAGATTCTCTCATTGCCGATGTTCGCGGAAATTACACGTCAGCAGCAGGACGAGGTGATGGACCTCGTCCGCAAGTTCTAGACGAAAAGCCTAACGCTCGTCCGAAATGACCTTGCCGTCGTTCGGGAGTACGCCTGCGCCGACCAGTTCGACGTTGCCGCCGAGCTTGGTCACCGCGCGTAGGCTCGCAGCGATGCTGTCACGTAGCGCCTCGCTGGCGGCCGCGGCCTCCGCCTTCAGCGTCATCACGTCGGTCTCGCGTGCGCGTGTGACGACCAGGCGCAGCCGTCCGAGTTCAGGATGACGCTTGCCGATCTCGGCGATCTGCTCGGGGCGGACGAACATGCCCTTGACCTTGGTGGTCTGGTCGGCGCGGCCCATCCAGCCCTTGATCCGCATGTTGGTGCGGCCGCACGGGCTTGCGCCCGGCATCGCCGCGGTCAGATCGCCGAGGGCCAGGCGGATCCAGGGATGGTGCGGATCGAGCGAGGTGACGACGATCTCGCCGACATCTCCAGGCGTGACCGGTTCGCCTGTGCCGGGCTTGACGATTTCGAGGATCAGATCCTCATTGACCGTCATCCCGTCGCGCGCCGGCGTTTCGAACGCGATCATGCCTAGGTCGGCGGTGCCGAAGGCCTGATAGGCGTCGACGCCGCGCGACTTCACCTCCTCCTGCAGCGATTTCGGGAATGCCGCGCCCGATACCAGAGCGCGCTTGAAGGATGAGATATCCCGGCCGGCGCTGGCTGCGGCATCGAGCAGGATCTTCAGGAAATCCGGCGTGCCGCTGTAGCCGACCGGGCGGTAGGCCTCGATCAGCTCGAATTGCTGCTCGGTATTGCCGGGGCCGGCCGGGATCACCGCGCAGCCCAGCGCGCGCGCCGAGGCGTCGAAGATGAAGCCGCCGGGGGTAAGATGGTAGCTAAACGTATTCAGCACGACGTCGCCGGGCCGGAAACCGGCCGCAAACAGGGCCCGCGCGCCCCGCCAGGGGTCCGCCTGCCTGCCCTCGGGCTCGAAGATCGGCCCGGGCGAGGTGAACAGGCGGGCGAACGACCCAGGCTGGTCGGCCACGAAGCCACCAAAGGGAGGGGCGGCCTTGTGCAGGGTAGGCAGTTCCGATTTTCGGAGCACCGGCAGGCGCGCCAGAGCGGCCCGGCTGGTGATGGAAGCCGGATCGATGCCCCGGAGGCGCTCGGCATAGGCCGGCGCCTCCATGGCCTTCCGCAGGGCGTCTGGGAGGCGGGCGAACAGCGCCGCCTCCCGCTCGGCCGGATCACGCGTTTCAAGGGCGTCGTAATGTTCGGTCATGGTGGGTCCTTCGGGAGGGGCGCGCGGGTTGCACGGCGCCTTGCGCGTGCTATCAGACGGCGACCGCGGGTAGCGGGATTGTTCCAGGAAGTACGATGGCTGAAGCGCAGGGCGCCACGGCGGACGAAGCGGCCGACGTCGTCGCAAGATTGAAGCGCCGCCTGATCGACCAGGCGCTGCCGCTGTGGGCGACCGTGGGCTGGGACGGCGTGGCCGGCGGCTTCATCGACCGCCTGAATCAGGATGGGAGCGCCGATCCCGCCGCGCCGCGCCGCGTGTTCGTGCAGGCGCGCCAGATCTATTGCTACGCCAAGGCGGCGCAGATGGGTTGGTATCCGGAAGGGCGCGCGATTGCGCTGAAAGGGCTCGAATACCTGCTTGCCAAGGCGAAGGCGCCGGATGGTCGGCCGGGCTTTGTCCATGCGCTGACGCCCGAGGGCACCGTGCTCGATCCGCTGCGCGACACCTACGACCTCGCCTTCGTGCTGCTCGCGCTCGCGACCGTCTACGGCCTCGATCGTGACGCGCAGGTCCGCGCCGAAATCGACGCGCTGTTGTCGTTCCTCGACACACAGTTGCGCTCGTCGCATGGCGGCTTCCTCGAAGGGCTGCCGCCCGCGATGCCGCGGCGGCAGAACCCGCAAATGCATCTGTTCGAGGCGATGATCGCCTGCTTCGACGCCACCCACGATCTGTCGTTCCAGAACCGTGCCGGTGAGTTCTTCGCGCTGTTTCTCGCCAATCTCTACGACAAGCAGACGCGCCTGCTCGGCGAATATTTCGAGGAGGACTGGTCGAAGATCATGCCGGTCAGCGTCGAGCCCGGCCACCAGGCGGAGTGGGCGTGGCTGCTGAAGGGATTCGAGCGCATCACCGGATGCCCGACCGGGCGGCCGCGCGGCGAGCTCTTGGCATCGGCGCTGCGCTATCGCGACGAAGCAACCGGCCTGCTGGTCGACGAGGGCGATACCGAGGGCAACATCCGCCGTCATTCGCGGCGGCTGTGGCCGCAGACCGAGCTCGCAAAGGCGTGGATCGCGCAGGCCGAGTCGGGCGAGACGGGTGCCGCGGACGAAGCGCGCGCGGCGCTGGCGCGCCTCGAACGGCACTATCTCAGCCATCCCGTGGCAGGCGGCTGGTACGACCAGTTCGAAAGCGACGGTACGTCGCTGGTTGCCACCATCCCTGCGTCGTCGTTCTATCATGTTCTCTGTGCGGTCGCGGAAGCAGAGCAGGTGCTCGGCTAGGGCCACCCCTTTGATTTGGCACGTTCGTTCGCGCGACCTGGTCGCCATGTCGCCTGAGAACGTCATGTGGCCTCACAGCCAGCGCTTGCGCCGCTTGAAGCTTTTCAGGTTCTTGAAGCTCTTGCGCTGGTCGCCGGCGCCGCCGAGATAGAATTCCTTGACGTCCTCATTGTCGCGCAACGCGTCGGCGGAACCGTCGAGCACGACCTTGCCCTGCTCCATGATGTAGCCGTGGCTCGCGACCGAGAGCGCCGCGCGTGCATTCTGCTCGACCAGCAGAATGGTGACGCCGAGGTCGCGGTTGATCTCCTTGATGATCGCGAACACCTCCTTCACGAGCAGCGGCGACAGCCCCATCGAGGGTTCGTCCATCAGGATCATCTTCGGGCGCGCCATCAGCGCGCGGCCGATCGCCAGCATCTGCTGCTCGCCGCCGGAGAGATAGCCGGCAAGCCCGGTGCGCTCCTTCAGGCGCGGGAAATATTTGAACACCATGTCGATGTCGGCGGAGACCTCGTTGTCCCGGCGCGTGAAAGCACCGAGCCGCAAATTCTCCAGCGACGTCATGTCGGCCACGATGCGGCGGCCCTCCATCACCTGGAAGATGCCGTGGCGGACGATCTTGTCGGGGTCGATGCCGTTGATGCGCTGGCCCTCGAACAGGATCGCGCCGCGCGTGACTTCCCCGTCCTCGGTCTTGAGCAGGCCCGAGATCGCCTTCAGCGTCGTCGACTTGCCGGCGCCGTTGGCGCCGAGCAGCGCGACGATAGCCCCTTTTGGCACTTCGAGGCTCAGGCCGCGCAGCACCAGGATGACGTCATCATAGACGACCTCGATGTTGTTGACGGCAAGGAGAGGTGGCGGCGGCACAGCCGTCGGCACGGCGCGGGTTGCTTCGAGGGTTTGGGTCATGGTCCGGATCACTCTCCACTGTCGTCACCCGCGAAGGCGGGTGACCCAGTATTCCAGAGGCGCCAGCGTTCACGCGATGAGCCGCGGCGTGCTGGATTCCCCGCTTTCGCGGGGGATGACGACTTCTCGATTACGAGTTCACCACCCAAGCCATTCCGGCTTGCGCGGCAGGTCTACCGTCTTCACCTTTTCGAGCTTGATCGTACCCTTGCTCATGAGATCGTTGAGGTCGCCATCGGTCGAACCGGCAACCTTCATGCGGTAGAGATCAACCTTGAGGGTGCCGCGGTGGTCCTTGTCGGTCCAGGTCGACGCGTTGCAGACACCTTCCATGCCGGCCGGCACCCAGTCCTTCTTTTGGTAAAAGCCCTTGGCGACGTTCTCGCCGGTGGCGCCGCCGTTCTTGGCAGCCCAGTCGAGCGCTTCCCTGGCGTAGAGCGCACTGCAAACGCCGGCGATGTAGTGCACCGGGCGATAAGCGCTGCCGCTCGCGTCCGACATCTTCGAGATTTCCATCACCGCCTTCATGCCGGGCGCGTTGCCGCCCCAGGTTACCGCGGTGCGCAGGGGGAACACGACGCCGTCAGCGGCGTCGGCAGCGGTCTTGGCAGCGTTCTCGTCCATGCCCCAGACATTGCCAAGGAACTGCACGTCGACGCCGGCGGTCTTACAGGCCTTCAGCACCGAGATGTTGGAGGCTGCGGTGTTGCCGAGATAGGCATAGTTGGCGCCGGAGCTCTTCAGGCTCAGGCACTGTGCCGAGTAGTCGCCGGGCGTCAGCGCGAACACGATCGGCGGCAGCACTTCGAAGCCGAGCTCGGTCGCCAGCGCTTCACCGGCCGCCTTCGGCGCGTTTGGATACGGATGGTTGCCGCCCATGTGGACGAATTTCGGTTTGCCGCTTTTGCCCTTGGCCTTCCAGTCCTCCGCCGCCCAGGTCACCAGCGCCCGCATCGCGTCGGAGTAGCTCGGGCCGTAGAAGAAGTTGTACGGCGCGGGTTTGGCCTTGCCGCTGGTGCCTTCGGGGTCGGTCAGCGCCGCCGCATAGGAAGCGGAAACATACGGGATCTTGTCCTGGGCGACGAAGCCGGTCAGCGCTTCGGTGTCCGCGGTGCCCCAGCCCATGATCGCCGCGACCTTCTCGCCGCCGGACCATTTCTTGTACAGCGCGACCGCGCGCGGCACCTGATAGCCGTAATCGTTGGTGTCGATGTTGACTTGCTTGCCGCCGATGCCGCCGTTCTTGTTGATCCAGGCAAAAGTGTCGGCCACGGCCTGGCCATAGGGTGTTCCGACGTCCGAGGTCGCGCCGGAATAATCGGCGAGATGGCCGACCGCGATTTGGGCCTGCGCCGCGGCGGACATGCCGCCGATCAGAAGCGCCAGCGAGGCGGTGCCCAAAAGGGATCTAATCGTCATGTTTTTCCTCCTGTTATTCGTTGATGCTGATTTGGTCGATCCCGGCCTCAATGCGAGAACGGGTAGAGTTTCCAGTAAGCCTTGATCTGCCGCCAGCGATGCGCGAGCCCGTCCGGCTCGAACATCAGGAAGCCGATGATGATCAGGCCGATTGCGATCTCGCGCAGGAAGGTAATATTGTTGTTGAGCTGCAGCACCTTGTCGACGGCGCCGCCCTTCAGCCAGGCGCTCAGCCATTCCATCGATTCCGGCAGCAGCACCACGAACGCCGTTCCCATCAGGGTGCCCATGACCGAGCCGGTGCCGCCGATGATGACCATGGCGAGGAACAGCACGGAGCGCTCGATGCCAAAGCCCTCCTGCGACACGACCAGCTGGTAGTGCGCATACAGCGCGCCGGCGATACCGGCGAAGAACGCCGCCAGGCCGAACGAGAGCGTGCGATATTTGGTGAGGTTGATGCCCATGATCTCGGCGGAGAGATAATGGTCGCGGATCGCGACCAGCGCGCGGCCGTCGCGTGTGCGCATCAGGTTGGTGACGAGAAGATAGCTGACCACCACATAGGCGAGCACGACGTAGAAATATTGCCGGTCGCCGCGGAGCGTGTAGCCGAAGATCGAGAACGGCTCGGCGCTCGCCGGCACCGAGCCGCCGGAGAACCATTCGGCGCGCGAGAAGAAGTCGAGCAGGATGTACTGCGCGGCAAGCGTTGCGATGACGAGGTAGAGCCCTTTCAGCCGTGCCGCCGGCACGCCGAAGATCAGCCCGACCAGCGCGGTGATTAGGCCTGCGAGGGGGATCGCGAAGAACACCGGGATCGGCGCGTTGTTGGAGATGTAGGCCGAGGTGAAGGCGCCGAACAGGAAGAATGCGGCGTGGCCGATCGAGATTTGACCAGTGAAGCCGACGAGCACGTTGAGGCCGAGCGCCGCGATCGCAAAGATGCCGATCTGGATCGATACGCTGAGCCAGTAATTGCTCAGCAGCATCGGCGCGAGGCAGGCCAGGGCAACGCCGGCAATCGCGAAATTGCGGCTGGTGGCGGTCGGGAAGATGGTCGTGTCCGCCGCGTAGGTGGTGCGGAAGTCGCCGGACGGGATGAGGGTGCGCGTTGCCATGGGGGCTCTAGTGTACTCCCTGCCGGAGTGAAGTCATTGTCACGCCCATTTTTGTCTGGGCATGATCGTTACCGAAAACCGGTTTCCACTTTTCGGCGATCATGCCTAAACTCGTTCAATATCCTTGGTGCCGAACAGACCGTAGGGCTTGATCATCAGGATGATGATCAAGACGTAGAACGGCGCGATCTCGTAAAGATTGCCCCAGTGCAGGTATTGGCTGTCGACATATTGGGCGACGTTCTCCAAGAGCCCGATGATGATGCCGCCGAGCACGGCGCCGCCGACCGAGTCGAGGCCGCCGAGGATCGCGGCCGGAAACACCTTGATGCCGTACGCGGACAGACCCGACGACACGCCGTTGACGACGGCGACGACGACGCCGGCGACCGCCGAGACCGTGGCCGAGATCGCCCAGGCCATCGCGAACACGCTTTTCACGGAAATGCCGAGCGACTGCGCGACCTGCTGGTTGAAGGCGGTGGCACGCATGGCCAGGCCGTATTTCGAGGCTCGGAAGAACCAGGCCATGCCGAACATCATGGCGAGCGACACCACGAGACTCATCACATAGACGGTCTGGATCTGCAGGCCGAACAGGTTGACCGACTGGCTCTCGAACACGCGCGGGAAGGGCTGCGGGTTGACGCCGAAGATCCACTTCAGTGCGGCCTGGAACACCGTCGACAGGCCGATCGTCACCATGATGACCGAGATGATGGGCTCACCGATCATCGGACGCAGGATCACGACCTGGATCGCGATGCCGAAGATGAACATGAACACCAGGGTGATCGGCATGCCGATCCAGAACGGCAATTGATACTTGGTAAGCAGCGCCCAGCACACCCAGGCGCCGATCAGCAGCAGCTCGCCTTGGGCGAAGTTCACGACCTGCGTCGCCTTGTAGATCAATACGAACGACATCGCGACCACGCCATAGAGCGTGCCGACCACGAGGCCGTTGACGATGAGCTGGAGCAGGAATTGGGCGTTCATGGGGTGTTGCCAAGTTTGCGGTTCGTCTTCGCCGGGCTTGACCCGGCGATCCATCGCGCAAGAAGACCTTCTTTGCGAAGGGGATGGCTGCGCGGGTCAAGCCCGCGCTTGACGACCGAATATGCGGGCATCGAACACGTCATTCCGCAGCCTCCGCGGTCACCGCGCGGCCGAGCTCGACGACCTGCAGATTGGTGCGCACCCGCTGCGTCGTGCCGTCCTGGAAGCGGATCACGGTGTCGACGGGGATGTTGGCGTCGCCGCGATAGATCGCGTCGATGATGCCGGCGTATTTCTCGTTGATGACGCCGCGGCGGACCTTTCGGGTGCGGGTCAGCTCGCCGTCATCGGCATCGAGCTCCTTGTAGAGCAGCAGGAAGCGCGAAATGCGCTGTGCCGGCGGCAGCGTGGCGTTGACCGTCTCGACTTCCTTCCTGAGCAGTGCATAGACCTCGGGACGCGAGGAGAGATCGCTGTAGGTCGTGAACGAGATGCGGTTCTTCTCCGCCCATTTCGAGATGATCGAGTAGCGGATGCAGATCATGGAGGCCAGCGCATCGCGGCCGGCCCCAAGCACGACAGCCTCGGCGACATAGGGCGAGAACTTCAGCTTGTTCTCGATAAATTGCGGCGAGAAGCGGTCGCCGCGCGAGGTCTCGGCGAGATCCTTGATGCGGTCGATCACGACGAGCTGCCGGTTGTCATTGTAGTAGCCAGCGTCGCCCGAATACATCCAGCCGTCCTTGATGTCGGCCGTGGAAGCCTCGGGGTTCTTGTAGTAGCCGAGGAACATGTTGGGGTGGCGCACCACGATCTCGCCGACGCCGTTGATGTCGGGGTTGTCGATCCTGATCTCGATGCTGTCGGCCATCGGAATGCCGGTCGTATCGGGGTCGACCTTGCCTTCGGGGTGCAGCGTGTAGGCGCCGAGCAGCTCGGTCTGGCCGTACAGCGTGCGCAGCGGCACGCCCATCGCCTGGAAGAATTTGAACGTGTCGGGCCCGAGCGCCGCACCGCCGGTTGCGGCCGAGCGCAACCGCGTGAAGCCGAGGCGGTCGCGCAGCGCGCGGAACAGGACCTTGTCGGCGAACATCGAGTGCTTGCGTTCGGCAAGCGCCGCAAGCCCGGTCCTCATGCCGAGTTCGTAGAGCTTCTGCTTGAGCGGCGACGCATCCATCACGCCCGCGCGGACGTCGGCGGCGATCGATTCCCAGACCCGCGGTGCGAACAGCACAAAGGTGGGCGCGATCTCGCGGAAGTCGTTCATCATGGTGTCGGGCTCTTCGACGAAGTTGACCTTCATCCGGCTGAGCAGCCCTTTGCCGAGCGCGTAGACTTGCTCCATGATCCAGGGCAGCGGCAGCACCGACACATACTCGTCGTACGGGCCCTTGGGATCGAAGGCGAGATAGGTCGCGCAGTGGCGCAGCACGCGGCCTGCGGCGAGCATCGCGAGCTTCGGATTGGCCGTGGTGCCCGAGGTCGTGCAGAGGATCGCGACATCCTCGCCCCTGGTTGCGTCGACGAGCCTGTCATAGAGACCCGGCTCGCGTGCGGCTCGGTCGCGGCCCATGGCGGCGAGCATGCTCGCTTCCATCAGCCGCGGATCGTCGTATTTCCGCATGCCGCGCGGGTCCGAGTAGACGATGTGCTTGAGGTTGGGCACGCGGTCGGCGAGGCCGAGCAGCTTGTCGACCTGTTCCTCGTCCTCGGCGAAGACAAGCCTGGCTTCGCCGTAGGTCAGGAGATAGGCGGCTTCCTCGTCCAGCACGTCGCGATAGAGGCCGAGGCTCATTGCACCGATCGCATGGGCAGCGATTTCAGCGGCGACCCAGTCCGGCCGGTTGTCGCCGATGATGCCGATGACGTCGGCGCGGCCGAGCCCGAGTTCGACCATGCCGAGGGCGAAATCACGGGTCCGCATCTGATAGTCGTTCCAGGTGAATTCGCGCCACAGCCCGAGGTCCTTTTCGCGCAGTGCGATCTCGTTGCCGTGTTCCCTGGCGTTGAGCCGCAGGATCTTGGGGAAAGTGTCGGCCTGCGCGGCGCGTCCGGCATAGTCCATCATGCGGCACTCTCCGTCACCGCGGGCTTGTCGTCAGGATCGACCAGCAGCTCGTCCTCTTCACCGAGGTAAGCGCGCTTGACATGGGGATCGGCGAGCACCGCGGCCGGATCGCCCTCGGCGATCTTGCGGCCGAAATCCAGCACCATGACGCGGTGGGAGATGTCCATCACGACACCCATGTCGTGCTCGATCATCATCACTGTCATGCCGAACTCTTCGTTTAGGTCGACGATGTAGCGCGCCATGTCCTCCTTTTCTTCGAAGTTCATGCCGGCCATCGGCTCGTCGAGCAGGATCAACTGCGGCTCCAGCGCCATGGCACGGGCGAGCTCGACCCGCTTACGCAGGCCGTAGGGCAGCGTGCCGGCGGTCGCCTTGCGTACCGACTGCAGATCGAGGAAGTCGATGATCTCCTCGACCTTGCGGCGGTGCTCGAGCTCCTCACGGCGCGCGCCGGTCAGCCAGTACAGCGATCCCGTGATGAAGTTGTTCTTCAGCAGGTGGTGGCGGCCGACCATGATGTTGTCGAGCACGCTCATGTGGTGGAAGAGCGCGAGATTCTGGAAGGTCCGGCCGATGCCGAGCGCGGGCCGGGCATTCGGATTGAGGCCCGTGATGTCCTTGCCGCCATAAAAGAGGTGGCCTTCGGTCGGCTTATAGCGGCCGGAAATGCAGTTAACGATCGAGGTCTTGCCGGCGCCGTTCGGGCCGATGATCGAGAACAGCTCGCCCTGATTCACGCCAAAGCTCACTTCGGTCAGCGCGCGGACGCCACCAAAGCGCAGCGAGACCCCGCGCACCTCCAGACTGTAAGCCACCCTGTTCCCTCCAGATACGGCGCTTGGCGCGCTCTTTATCTTTCGTTCAAAACAACCGCCCCGATCTTCCACCAATCCTACATGGGCCCTTGCGGGTAGGCCATCCGACTAATGATGCCTGGTCCCAAGCGCTCACTCCGACTGGCGGCCACATGCGCGGTAACGCCGCACCCTGCAAAGCCCGGCCTCTTTCGCCCGCCATTGCCGGTCCCTTGGGATCGTCCGCGGCGCTGCGCGAGGTGGCTCTCAATAAGGGAAAGCGATAGATTGAAATGTCATGTGCCCGACAATTGGTCAGGAAATTTCGTTGGCATTCGGCGCCGCCGGTTCCTGCGCAATACGGTGTTGCTGCGGTGCAATATGATTGGTTTGGGGTGCCGTCGAAAGCGTCATGATTGCTGTTGATTACCTGAAGCGCATCGCGGCCTGGTCGCGTGAACTGACCGAGAAGGAAATCGAGATCGCACGCGCCGGCATCTCGGAGAAGTCCTATCGTGCCAACGAATTCATCTTCATGCGCGGCGACAATTTCCAGTACTGGACCGGCATCGTCACTGGCCTGGCGCGCATGGGTATCGTGTCGCGCGGCGGCAAGGCCGCGAGTTTCGCCGGTCTCACGGCCGGCGCATGGTTCGGCGAGGGCACCGTGCTGAAGAACGAGCCGCGGCGCTACGACGTGGTAGCGCTGCGCGACACGCGACTGGCGATGATGGATCGCCGGACGTTCGTATGGCTGTTCGAGAACAGCGTCGGCTTCAACCGTTTTCTGGTCGGCCAGCTCAACGAGCGGCTTGGCCAGTTCATCGCGTTGCTCGAATATGGCCGCACGCTGGATGCAACCGCACGGCTGGCGCGTTCGATCGCCTCGTTGTTCAATCCGATTCTCTACCCCGACCTCACGCTGCACCTGGAGATTACCCAGGAGGAGATTGGTGCGCTGTCGGGCATCTCCCGCCAGAACGCCAACCAGTGCCTAAAGCGATTGGAGAAGGAGGGGTTGCTCCGGCTCGAATATGGCGGGGTCACCATCATCGACCTCGAGCGGTTGCGCCACTACGGGGAATGATCCCCGTCCCGGGTGGCGCAGCCGCATCTTCCTGTTCCTAAATCGCTGATTTCAAACGACTATGGCATTAGACTTGCCCCGGGGCGGATGCTACAGACCGACCCGGTTCGGGATCGCGCAGTTTTCGCGCTCTCTGGAGACGACATGGCAACTCAGGATTCGAAAAGGCGCGTTGCGCTAATCACCGGCGTTACCGGGCAGGACGGCGCATATCTCGCCGAATATCTGCTCGGCCTCGGTTACACCGTGCACGGGATCAAGCGGCGCTCGTCTTCATTCAACACCGCGCGCGTCGATCACCTTTACCAGGACCCCCACGAGGGCAACGTGCCGTTCCTGATGCACTACGGCGACATGACCGATTCCACCAATCTGATCCGCCTGGTGCAGCAGATCCGGCCGACCGAGATCTACAATCTTGCCGCGCAAAGCCACGTCGCGGTCAGTTTCGAGAGCGCCGAATACACCGCCAATGCCGATGCCGTCGGCGTGCTGCGTCTGCTGGAGGCGATTCGCATTCTCGGAATGGAAAAGGAGACACGGTTCTACCAGGCCTCGACGTCA
>NZ_JBHMET010000144.1:121989-191469 GCF_042430365.1 Bradyrhizobium erythrophlei | reverse complement strand
CCTCGTCCAGGAAGTGCCGCAGAAGGAGACGACACCGTTCTATCCGCGCTCGCCCTATGGCGTGGCCAAGCTCTATGGCTACTGGATCACGGTGAACTACCGTGAGGCCTACGGCATGTTCGCCTGCAACGGTATCCTGTTTAACCATGAGAGCCCGATCCGCGGCGAGACGTTTGTCACCCGCAAGATCACCCGTGGCGTTGCCCGCATCGAGGTCGGTCTGGACGACCGGCTCTATCTCGGCAATCTCGAGGCCAAGCGCGACTGGGGTCATGCCCGCGACTATGTCGAAGGTATGCACAAGATCCTGCAGGCTGACGTGCCTGAGGATTACGTGCTCGCCACAGGCGAGACGCGGTCGGTGCGCGAATTCGTCGAACTGGCCTTTGCCGAGGTCGGCAGGACCATCGAATGGCGCGGCAAGGGGGTGGAAGAGATCGGCGTCGACAAGGTATCCGCCAAGACCGTGGTGCAGATCGATCCGACCTATTTCCGCCCGACCGAGGTCGATCTCCTGATCGGCGATGCCAGCAAGGCGCGGGCCAAACTCGGCTGGGCGCCGAAGACGCCATTCGGCCAGCTCGTAAAGGAGATGGTCGAGAGCGATCTCGCCGAGGCCAGACAGGACGCCGCCAATGGCAAGCACGCCGTTTGAGCTAAAGGGCAAGACGGTCTTCGTCGCCGGCCATCGCGGCATGGTCGGCTCGGCGCTGATGCGCCGGCTCGCGCGCGAGGGTGCGGAACTCCTGGCGGTGTCGCGAAGCGAGGTCGATCTGCGCGACCAGGCGGCGGTGAACGAGTGGTTCGCGGCAAACCGGCCGCAGGCGGTGTTCCTTGCCGCTGCGAAGGTCGGCGGCATCGTTGCCAACAACACGCTGCGCGCCGAATTCCTCTACGACAATCTGGCGATCGCCGCCAACGTGCTCCAGGCCGCTCATACATTCGGATGCGAGAAGCTGATGTTCTTCGGTTCCTCCTGCATCTATCCGCGGCTGGCGCCGCAGCCGCTGCGTGAGGATTCGATGCTGACCGGGCCGCTGGAGCCGACCAACGAGCCCTATGCGATCGCCAAGATCGCCGGCATCAAGATGGCGGAGGCCTATCGCAGCCAGTATGGCGCCGACATTATCAGCGTGATGCCGACCAATCTCTATGGTCCCGGCGACAATTATCATCCCGAATACAGTCACGTCGTCGCCGCGCTGATTCGCCGCTTCCACGAGGCCAAGGTGTCGGGCGTGACCAATGTCGTGGTGTGGGGGACCGGCACGCCGCGGCGCGAATTCCTCTATGTCGACGATCTCGCCGATGCCTGCATCCACCTGATGAAGACCTATTCGGCGCCGGAGCTCGTCAATATCGGAACCGGCAAGGATATCACCATTGCCGAGTTTGCCCGGGTCGTTGCGGCGACCGTCGGCTATCACGGCGGAGTCAGCTTTGATACGTCACGGCCGGACGGCACGCCGCGCAAGCTGCTCGACGTCAGCCGCCTCGCGAAACTCGGCTGGCGCGCGAGCACTTCGCTCGAACACGGCATCAAGCTCGCCTATCAGGCTTATCTGACCGAGACGAAGCAGGCTGTGGGGTAAATTACCTCGCCGCCGCCCGCGGGGGATTCTTCGATAGTGCTGCCGCCATAGCCGAGATCAGCGGCTTCATGAAGAAGGCGTCGTTGGCCGGCGAAATGTCGATACGCAGGCCCTGCGAGCGAAGCTCGCCGTCAACAGCCGGTCCGACCGATGCGATCGAGGTGCGGCTCAGCCCCTCGCGGAGCCCGTCCTCGCGGCCGTGCGCCCGGGCGGTTTCGACGAGGCGACGCACCTGACCGAGATTGGTGAATGCGACGGCGTCGACCCGGCCCTGTGCCATCTCGTCGATTGCGGCGATGATGTTGGCGTCGGCTGTCTGCTCGTCGTAGACATAGGGCAGTACGGTATCGACCTCGGCGCCTTGGGCCGTGATCGCGCCGATCAGCGTGCCGTGATCCTTATCCGGATAGAGCTGCAGGCCGACCCGGTGACCTCCGAGGTCGAGCTTCGACAGCATTTCGGCGACGCCTTCCGAGGTCGGCTTCTCGGTCGTCATCTGGGGTTCCAGCCCAATCTCGCGCAGCGCCCGGCCCGGCTTGGGGCCGCGGGCGAATTTGCGCGCCTTGGCGAGGCTTTCGATAAACTCCGCCTCGACGCCGAGCCGCCGCACCACCTTCATGAGGCGGCGCAGGCCCTCGCCGGTCATCAGCACAAGATCATCCAGCGGACGTTCGATCGCGCGCCGGATCCAAGCCTCGACCGGTGCCGGGTCCGGCGCATCGTGGATGGTGAACATCGGGCATTGCAGCACGTCCGCGCCCTGCTCGGTGAGCAGGCGGGAGAACTGCGCCTCCTCGCGCGTCTCCAGGATCAGAATGCGGTAGCCGTTCAGTCGGTCAGCCATGATGGTGCTCTAACAAATATTGCCGTCTTTTGTTCGATTTGAACCCCACGGCGGGATTGGCGCAAGGCCGCCCGCGGTGATAGACGAGGGCCGAAAAATCGCCATTCCAGTTCCTGCCCAAGTTCTGGTCAATCTGCATGCCCGATCATCAATTCGTTCTCACCCTTTCCTGTCCGGATCGCCCCGGGATCGTCTCCGCGGTGTCGACCTTCCTGGCCCATAATGGCCAGAACATCCTAGACGCCCAGCAGTTCGACGATATCGAGACTGGGAAATTCTTCATGCGGGTGGTGTTCACCGCGGCCGACCTTGCGGTCGAATTGTCGGCGCTGCAGACGGGCTTTGCCGCGATCGCCGAGCGCTTCGCCATGGAATGGCAGATGCGCGACCGCGCCAGCCGCCGCCGCGTGATGCTCCTGGTTTCCAAGTCCGACCACTGCCTGGTCGACATCCTCTATCGCTGGCGCACCGGCGAGCTGGAGATGATCCCGACCGCGATCGTCTCGAACCATCCGCGCGAGACCTACGGCTCAATCGATTTCGGCGACATTCCGTTTCACTACCTGCCGGTGACGAAAGAGACCAAGCGCGAGCAGGAAGACGTGGTGTGGAAGCTCGTCCAGGACACGCAGACCGATCTTGTGGTGCTGGCGCGCTATATGCAGATCCTGTCGGACGAGATGTCGGCGCGGCTGTCCGGCCGCTGCATCAACATTCATCATTCGTTCCTGCCGGGCTTCAAGGGCGCCAAGCCCTATCACCAGGCGCATGAGCGCGGCGTCAAGCTGATCGGCGCCACCGCGCACTACGTCACAAGCGACCTCGACGAGGGGCCAATCATCGACCAGGACGTCGAGCGCATCAGCCATCGCGATACGCCCGACGACCTCGTCCGCAAGGGCCGCGACATCGAGCGCCGCGTGCTGGCGCGCGCGATCCGCTACCATCTCGCCGACCGCGTCATTCTGAACGGCCGCAAGACCGTGGTGTTCGTGGATTGAAGGTGCCAGCAGGCTCTCGTGCTCAAGGCAAGGACGGCGCCATCGCGCGTGACGAGGATCGCAGCGACCCCACGGCCTTTGCGCCGAGCCAGTAGGCACCACATAGATTGACGATTGAGCCGGCGACGTGCGCCAGAATCGCCGCCTGCAGTCCGTATTCCGTGGTAAACGCGGTGACGATGACAAGCATGGTCACGTCCCTGGGCAGCAAGGTCGCGAAGATCGAGCTCCACATCCGGCTTGCCGCCTGGATTCTCATGTAAAGGGTGACAGCAACCGACTCCGCAACCGCTGCGATCATGATCAGTTGCAGCTCGAAGCTTGCCCCCGCAAAGCTTCGCCCGAAGATGGCCAGCACTTCCTTCGCAAAGACGGCGAAGAACAATCCGGCAATGGCGGCGAAAGCGAACGCCGCGATCGAGCTGGTTCGAAAGACGCGCATCGCCACGTCGAGCTGTTGCGCGGCGCAGGCCTTTTCCGCTGACGGCTGCAGGGCGATGGAGATGACGGAAGCCGGCAGCACGATCAGCGTCTTGAGCATGATGAGTACGCTGTAGGATGCGACGTCGGAAAAATTCTGGGTGTTCCGCGTGAGGATGGTGGGGATCAACCACAGGGTCGGCAGCGTGACGAAACCGGCAAGGCCAGCCGGAATTTGAAATCTGGAGATTTCGCGCGCAATCTCACGGTGCATCTTTCGCCACGAGAAACGTCGAACTTGCATCCCTCGCAGGCATAGCAGCGTCACGGCGCCCATGATCAGACAGCGAAGCGTCGAACCCACGACAAAGCCCCAGATTGCGCTGGTCAGGTCGCCCGTCCAAGCACCGGCCGTCACGGTCGCGACAAAGAGCAGGCTCGACAGCGCGGAGGAGATGGCGAGTTCACGGAAGCAGTGAAGGCCCTGCAGCAGTCCGCCCAGGAAGACCATCCCGATCAGCCCGGGCACGGACAGGGAGGCGATCGCCAACGGCCACGCCAGCGAAGGCTCGATGAAGACGCTGTGTGCCAGAAAGCCGGACGTCAGCGCGAGAATGCCAAGGCCGAACAATCCGCTGGCGAACGTGAACGCGCCGCAAATCCAGATGACCGAGAACAGCTGTTCCTGGTCGCTGACATAGCGCGCGACGAATTTCGAGGCTGTCGAGCCGACGGCGAATTGCAAGATGCTGGCGAAATAGAAGGCCGTCAGATTGACCAGCGAATATTTTCCGTAAGTCGCGTGATCGAGTAGCTTGATGACAAGGAAGTTGCTGACGAAGGTCGATCCCTGGTGGCTGAATGTCGCCACCGCGTTCCAGGATGAATGTCGAAGTAGGGGTCTCAGCACTGGATCGATGCCGGCGCGTTAAGGAGGGTTGGTGTCGCGTTGCGGCCCATCCGATCGTCTGCCGTCTCGAAGATGATCATATCGCGACCTGCGATCTAGACCTTGAAATATTGACGATACCATTCCACGAAGCGGGCGACGCCGAGCCGCACGGGTGTGTTAGGGCGATAGCCGACGGCGTCCATGAGCGCGCTCACGTCGGCGTAGGTGCTCGGTACATCTCCCGGTTGCAGCGGAAGGAGCTCCCGGATGGCCTTCTTGCCGAGTGCTTCTTCGATCGCCGCGACATATTCGGTGAGGTGGACCGGTGAGCTGTTGCCGATATTCAGCACGCGGAAGGGAGCGTTGCTGGTGGACGGATTCGGCGAATCGCTGTTCCAGGCCGGATCCGGCTGCGCGATGTCGTCGCTTGCTCTAACAACGCCCTCGACGATATCGTCAACATACGTGAAGTCGCGGACGTGCTCGCCATTGTTGAACAGCCTGATGGGAAGCCCGGCCAGAATGTTCTTGGTGAACAAGAACAGCGCCATGTCCGGCCGTCCCCACGGCCCGTAGACGGTGAAGAAGCGCAAGCCGCTCGTCGGTAGTCCGAACAGATGGCTATAGCTGTGCGCCATCAGCTCGTTGGCGCGCTTGGTCGCCGCGTAGAATTGTAGCGGATGATCGACGCCCTGACGCTCGCTGAACGGCATTGCGGTATTGGCGCCGTAGACGCTGCTCGTGCTGGCGTAGGTCAGATGCTTGACGTTGGCGTGTCGGCAGGCTTCGAGAATATTGGTAAAGGCAACGATATTGCTCTCGACATAGGCGTGCGGATTTTCAAGGCTGTAGCGCACGCCCGCCTGCGCTGCGAGATGAATGACCCGGTCGAACGGACCGTCGGCAAAGCAGGCTTTCACAGCAGCAGGATCAGCAAGATTCACCCTGTGAAACCGGTATTCTCCAGCGCTCTGGGTCGCGGATTGCTCGAGCAAGGCAAGCCGAGATTCCTTGATCTCGGGTGAATAGTAATCATTTACGACATCGGCACCAACGACCGTGTCTCCGCGCTGAAGCAGATAGGTTGCGACGTGGAATCCGATGAAACCAGCATTGCCCGTTACCAAAACTCGCATCTTGTCATCAACCCTTGAAGTATCAACTTCGTTGGAGCGCAGACTTCACCCTGCTACCGGCTCCTGATGTTCCCGCACCACGGTCTCCAGGAAGCTGAAGGTCTCCTTCGCGCATCGAGACCACGAAAATTTGGACGCCGCCGCGAATGCCGCGGATGCTTTCTCGGCGCGTAATTGAGGCTGTGTCGCGAGTTCCCTCACAGCGTTCGCGATGCTTGTTGCGTTTTCCGGATCAAAGTACACGCCGTCGTCACCGAGCATTTCCGGCATGGGGCCGCGGTTGGAGCAAGCGATTGGAAGTCCGGCGGCCATGCTTTCAATCAGGATATTGGGCATATTCTCACAGCTCGACGCGAACACGCAAATATCTGCCGCCGCGTAGCATTTGTGGATTTCCTTATAGTCCATGGCGCCCCAGTAGCGGATGAACTGGCCTTCTCCGTCCACCCTGGCCAAGGCGTCCGTCAAGCGCGGCAGGGTGCTGGCTCTCGCCGAACCGTATAGATCAAGGCGCAGCGGGAGGCCTTCCTGATGCAGCCGACCGACGGCGTCCACGACATGCCACTGGTGTTTGAACTCGTCAATTGTGGAGACGTAGACGACACGCAGCGGATTCGATGCCGTAAATTCCTCAGCAGTTCGCTGACGGCGAGGCGGCATGCGAAAACGGGTATTGACGCCGTGCGGAATGATGATGGTCTTCCCTTTCAGGGATCCGGTCACTTTCGTGACCGCGTCGAATGCGTAGTTCGTGAGAAAGATGGTCCCGTCCGCGCGCTTGAATGAATCGCTCTGGCTCCAGCGCAAAAGCGCAAGCTTGAGAGTGATCGTTGAAAAGCCAAATCGTCTCAATTCGCTCCATTCGAATGGGAGCATGTTTCGGCTCATGGTCACCGCCGGCTGGAACCTTGGCACGATCGATCCACCCGGCGCGAACAACAGATCCGCCTTTGCCTCGCGCAGATATCGGGGGAGGGTCCGACGTTGCCAGGCGAGACGTCTTAGCAGATGACCCTCGAGCGCCGGGTCCGTCCGCTTCTCGATCCAGGGCCTCTCCTCGATGCGTGCAAGCGTCGCTGAGCTTGCCCACACGATGATCTTTTCGAAGCCGTGAGAGGTCGGATCGGCCTGTCTCAACAGCTCGACGAGATGTGTGATGCCTCCGCCGATGCTTAAATTGGATGCGTCAATTGCGAGACGCATTGCGCGTTGAGGAGGGTCCGGCCTTACCGGCGCCATTCGGTTTTGCTCACGATCGACGATTGTCTGGGTTTGCACCCCGGAGCCGCTTTTATTCCGCGGAATCTCTGATTGTAAAGTCGATTGGGCGCAGGGAGTGTGTTCCCGATGCTCGGTCTCTGCGTTTTTTCCTTGAGGATACAGCTGCGCGGAGCCCCGGACCCTAGAGACCTCACAAGAGTGGAGGATTTCGCCGATGGGCGTCGCTCAAGTTGACGCGAGGGACCTGCGCCGCTACTAGAACGGCCCTCGAAGTCATCGCCAGAGGAGCGAGATTGCATCGGACAATCCGAAAAGTTGGAGTGGTCGGTCTCGGCTATGTTGGACTCCCTGTGGCGCTCGCCTTCGCTAAGGCAGGCGCCTTGGCCGTCGGCTACGACATCGATGTAGGCAGGGTTGAGGAACTGCAGCGGTACTTCGATCGCACCTTGGAGAGCAGTGAGGCGGATCTGCGCTCGGTCAATATGCCAGTGAGTGCGGACCCGGCCGATTTGAAGGCTGCCGATTTCTTCATCGTGACCGTGCCGACTCCAATCGATGCTGCCAATCAGCCGGACATGTCGATCGTTTTCGCCGCGTCGCGCACCGTGGGCAAAGCACTAAAAAAGGGCGACATCGTCGTCTATGAATCGACCGTTTATCCCGGCGCCACGGAGGAGGACTGCGTTCCGATCCTCGAACGCGAGTCCGGCCTGAAGTGCGGCGTCGATTTTCATGTCGGCTACAGCCCCGAGCGGATCAATCCCGGTGATCATCAGCATCGCTTCGAGAGTATCGTCAAGGTTGTTTCGGGGCAGGACGCTGCGACGCTCGACGTCGTCGCGCAGGTCTATGGCGCGGTGGTCACCGCCGGAATTCACCGGGCGCCCTCGATCAAGGTGGCCGAAGCGGCAAAGGTGATCGAAAACACCCAGCGCGACCTGAACATCGCGCTGATCAACGAACTCGCGTTGATCTTCCGGCTGCTCGACATTGATACTTCGGATGTGCTTGCAGCTGCGCGCACCAAGTGGAATTTTCTCGGCTTCACGCCGGGGCTCGTGGGCGGCCACTGCATCGGCGTCGACCCGTATTACCTGACGCATCGCGCGGAACGCGCCGGCTATCATCCTCAGGTGATCCTGGCTGGCAGGCGTGTGAACGATCAGATGGGCGCGTGGGTCGCGCGCGAGTGCATCAAATATCTCCTCGCTGGCGGAAGCGGAAAGACCGTCGTCATTCTTGGCGTCACGTTCAAGGAGAACGTGCCGGACATTCGCAATTCCAAGGTCGCCGGCATTGTCTCGGAACTTCGTTCATTCGGCGTCGATGTGCACGTTGCCGATCCGTTGGCCAAGCCCGCGGAATGCGAGCACGAATATGAGATAAGGCTCACGCCGATCAAAGATCTTCCGCCCGCGGATGCAGTCATTCTGGCGGTAAGCCACGAGGAGTACAAACACGGGGGCTGGCCGCTGCTCCTCGAGCGCTTGAAGGGCGGCAAGGGCCTTGTGATGGACATCAAGGCCGTTCTCGATCGGGCCGGTGTCCCAGCCGGCGTAAAGCTCTGGCGGATGTGAGCGGGAGCTAGCTTACCCGTTCAGGCGGCGCTAGCGGGCCTCCGGCCGCGGCCCACAATGCCGTTGGGGCCGTATACGACGACGATGTCGGCAAAGCCTGCGTTCTCGAACCACCGCCTGACCGTCGCTAGCGTTTGTGGGTGGTCGTGCGCGGGCGAATACATATCGAATGTATCAAGAACGGCCCAATGAAGCGCGAGATCCCGCGGAAGTTTAAGTTCGGGATACTGCACGATCGGCAAAAGGCGCAGGCCGAACCGCCCGAGGATGCGATAGAGGAAATCAGAAATAGGAAGAAGCGCCGGTGTCACGCTTTCGATCAATCGGTAGAGCTTCTTGCCATCCATTCGCCGGGTGATCGGGCGCAACAGATATTTCCAGGAGAGTAGCGACCGCAGCCGAGCCGCATAGACGTCAATGACGAGCTCTCCGCCGGGACGGACGCAGTCGGCGAGGCACGAGAACGATTTTTCTGGATCCGGCGTGTGTTGAATGACCCCGAGGCACATGACCTTGTCGAACGAGCGCGGGCGAACAGGAAGGTCGAGGAGGCTCGCCTGAGCGATCAGCAGATTGGCATTCTGGCCGTTGCTGCGGTAATTAGCATCCACCGCGGACGAAAGATCACATGAGATGATCGTAGCCCCGGTCGTGACCAGGACTTCTGTGAAACGACCCGCGCCGGAACCTGCCTCGAGGATGGTCTGCCCGGAAAGGTCGGTGGGCCACCTGCTGGCCTCAAACAGCCGGTTCCGCGATATAGGCTTACCTGTAAAGCTGTCGAGCTGCGTCCCGGCATGAAGGTTCCACTGAAAGCCGAATGATTCGGCGTAGCCGCTGTCCGGCACAAAGCGTGCTACATCGCGCACGATCGGAAAGCTTTTGGCGCAATTGCTGCACACGAGGTGCGCGTCTTGCGCTGCAAGCCCTCCGGTCTTGCACGCGGTGCAGACGAACAAGTCAAGCTTTTCCCGCAAATTCTCGATGGTCGTCATGATCCGTGTAGCCTATGGATACAGCCGAGCGGGGATGTTATGGACAACCCCCGATTGGTGCGGTCGTACCCGCTTGCCGAGGGGTGCTAGGATTGTTTTGACGTCGTGTCCAGCCCATTCGATCAGAGTTGGTCCGGACCCATCATCGGGAGCTGGACGAGAGCGGCTAACCGCCGCTTCGACGATCGCTCAATGAAGCCGGCGAATGAGGGCACCGACTTCCGAAAGTAGCCGAGCAGGCTGCGCGTTCAAAGGGAAATTTCATCGATGGTGCTGGCTTGGTACCCCGTCGGTTTGACGCCAGGGAGTAGGAGGGCATGTTAACGGTCCTTCATCTCATTCCCACGCTTGAAGGTGGTGGCGCCGAGCGTCAGCTGAGCATGCTTGCTGCCGAGCAGGCGAGACGCGGATTCCGTGTTCATGTGGCTGTCCGTCGTCGCGGCGTGCATGCGCAGGCGATGAGGGACGGCGGCGTGGAGTTGCACGATCTCGGCAACTGGCGGAGTGCAAATCCAAAACTCTTCTTCGCGATCCGCAAGACGCTGCAGCATATCAAGCCTGAAATTGTGCAAACCTGGTTACCGCAAATGGACATCCTGGGAGGCATTGCGGCCATTGAGAAACGGACCGCGTGGATCATTTCCGAACGAGTTTCGAAGGGTTATTACTCCGAGGTGCCCCTCGTTGCTTCGTTGAGACTTTTTCTCGGTCGGTTCGCATCGGCAATTGTCGCCAATTCTGTTGGTGGCGAGGAGTATTGGCGGGAAGCCCTTCGACATCCCGCACGACTGACCACTGTACTGAATGCAATCGATTTTGATCGCATTCACGGCGTCACCGCTCAGCCCGAAGTGTCGATTCGGAGGCCTTTGCTGTTGGCCGTGGGTCGATTTACATCGCAAAAGGCGCTAGAAGTCATTGTTCGCGCAATGAAAAACCCAAGCGTGCGGAACTTGGCGAACATCCTGATCATGGGTGAGGGACCAGAGCGCCCTGCGATTGAAGCAGAAATCGCGGCGGCCTCGCTACAGGGTTGTGTGGCAGTCATGCCTTATCAGCCGGATTGGTGGAGATGGCTGAAAGTCGCTGATGGGCTTATCAGTATGAGCCGTTATGAAGGCAATCCGAATGTCGCACTCGAGGCTATGGCGGGCGGCTGTCCGGTGATTCTGAGCGACATACCAGCTCATCGCGAGATAGCTGATGATTGTTCCGCTCTTTTCGTGCCGGTTGACGATGTACAAGCGCTCTCCGCTGCAGTGACGGAATTCGTTTCCGACAAGGAAAAGGCGTTACAAAGGGCCAAGTGTGCATCTGTGCGGGTAGGCTCAAGGACGGTCAAGACGATGGTGGACGCGTATGACTCTATCTACGCCGACGTATTGAACGGGAAGAACTAAATGTGCGGGATCATTGGTATTGCTTCGTGCGCTGCCATCGGCAATCGGGAGTGGCTGAGTGCCGGACGCGATGCAATGGCGCACAGGGGGCCGGACGATAGCGGCCTTTGGTGGTCGCCCGATGGACATGTTGGATTGGGGCAGCGACGGTTGTCCATCATCGATCTGTCGCCCGGCGGGCATCAACCGATGTTCCACCAAGCGGGCCGCCTGGCCATCGTATTCAACGGAGAGATCTACAATTATCTGGACCTTCGCGATCTCTTGAGGGCGAAGGGGCACAAATTCGTCACCCAATCCGACACGGAAGTTATCCTGGCGGCCTACGCTGAATGGGGTACCGATTGTCTCGCGCATCTGAACGGCATGTTCACCATCGCGCTCTATGACAATGCGAGAAGGCAATTGTTCCTCGCCCGAGATCGAGCGGGTGAAAAGCCGCTATTCTATGCGACGGATGGCAAGGAAGTTAGGTTTGCCTCTGAGTTGAAGGGGCTGATGGCGGATCCCGCCTTCACTCGTGCCATCGATCCAGCTGCGCTCGATTGCTTCCTGATGATGGGGTATGTGCCCGGTGGAGCCTGCATCCTGAAGGGTGTCAGGAAGCTGCCACCCGCTCACGCGTTCACATTCAACCTGGAGACTGGAGACAGCAAGGTCTGGCGCTATTGGAGTCTGCCTACTGCCCCCGAAGTCGACGATAAGAACGATGAGGTGCTGGTCGAAGAACTGGAAGTACTATTGGCAGACGCGGTGCGACGCCAACTCGTTGCGGATGTGCCGGTCGGAGTTTTGCTGAGCGGCGGCGTCGATTCCAGCCTCGTTACGGCGATGGCAGTTCGGGCTTCTCCGCATGTCAAGACGTTCACCGTCGGCCTTGAGGGCTACAAGCAATATGACGAGGCAGAATTTGCGCGCCTTGTCGCAAACCATTTCGGAACCGAGCATATCGAGCTTTATGCTGGCGATGCGAGTCCTGATATCCTGCATCTGCTGGCGCGGCAATATGACGAGCCGATATTCGATTCTTCCATGATCCCGACCTTTCTCGTGAGCGAGCTGGTCCGGCAGCATTGCACGGTTGCGCTTGGCGGGGACGGTGGCGATGAATTATTCGGCGGCTACGAACAGCATCGACGGGTCCTGCTGCTCGCAGCGAAGTTTGGGCGAATTCCTTTGGCCGCCCGCAAGCTGGCAGCCGTAGCTGGCGACGCCGCTTTGCCGACTGGCTTTCGGGGACGCAATTGGATCGGAGCGCTCGGTGTGGATTACAAAACCGATCTCCCATCGGTGGCCAGTCATTTTGTCGCGAGCGAGCGACGTGCGCTGATGGGATCGAATTGGCAGACGCCGGCGGACGAAATTCGAAAGGCGCGTATTCCCCGCTCGGTGGATCTGTTGCAACGGAACACCCGAATGGATTTTGAGAATTATCTACCAGAAGACATATTGGTGAAGGTGGATCGCGCGAGCATGTTGGCGTCGCTCGAGATGAGAGCTCCGCTCCTAGACTTTCGGATCGTGGAGTTTGCATACGGACGCGTGCCCAGCCGGCTAAAGGCCAATCCGAGAGAGCGAAAGATATTGCTGAAGCGTCTGTGCGCAAAGATCATGCCGCCAGAATTCAACGCAAATCGAAAGCAGGGATTCTCCATCCCGTTGCCTGCATGGCTCAAGGCAGGATCCTGGCGCAGCTTTGTTTCCGATGTTCTGCTCGATCCGAAGTGTATATTCGACAGGCGTGCCATTCGCGATCTGATCGAGGGGCACGGGGGAAAGCGCAACAATGCTGAACGGTTGTTCGGACTAACTGTCTTTGAACTCTGGCGGCGCGCTTACAATATATGAGGGGTGGCAGGCGTGCTTGGAGTCGAGCCGACAGGAACGCGTTCAGCATTTCGAATGAGCGGGTGGACGAGATCACGGACGATAAAGGCCGCATTTACCGGGTTCGTCCTGTATTTCGCGTTAGCGGCCTATCTGAAATACTCCTACGTCCCGGTTCCAGATACGATGCCGCAGTACGAAAGGTTCGGTTCCGCGGGGTACGCGTTCATTGCAAGAGATCCTACGCTCGATCAGATTGGCGACTCGACGGACAATATGACGCGATCTCTTGTGATGCTGTTCGAAGATGAGAGGCCGCTTGGACCAGCGCATAGCGCCCATTCAGACATCCGAGATATCGGAAAAGGGCGGTTTTCACATTGGCGCGGGATCGGTGTGATCTTCTCAGCAAGCGACAATACGAACCCGAATAGGAACCATCGACATTATACGATCAGGGAGCAGAAGTGATCCAACTCTCGGATCAGTGGAACCGTCTAGTGAGGTTAGATTGGATTGCTCACGCCTTTCAGGCTCCGTGGAGTGGCCTCGAAGTCCGTGTCTTCTTGTTGTCGATCATGGTCTTTCTGCTTGGCGGATACTTTGCCTATATCGAGCGGAGGGATCGCGAGTGAGTGCTTCTTTTGTTTGTTGGAACCACGTTCATCAGTTTCCGGTAGCAGATATTCGGGTGCACCGCGATGCACGACTTGTCCGCCGCTCGTCCCTAGGTGATATTCCAGTCGTCGGGACGAGCTTACGGTCATGATCGCAGCTGCCAAGTCTTTTGTCTGGGCGTTCTTCATTCTGATCGTAGACCAAGCTGTCACGGTCATGTCCTCCAAGTACGGAATTGCCATCAAGCCAGTCTATTTCTACACGGTCATTGCGCTGGGGCTTCTGATCTCCGCGCTCTTGATCGAGAAGGGCGACCGTTCCCTGCTCACGGACAAGGCATTCTTTCTTTCGTTCCTTGGGATCGTCTTGATTGGCATAATTATGTACCGCGGCGAGATAACCGGGCCGGACTTCGGCGCCATGGTTTCGTATCCAGCCAATGTCCCATCCCATATTGGCTATGTCGTGTGGCCAGCATTAAATCTCGCCGCCAGCGCCGGTCTTTATCTGCTGGCGCGCCGCGCCGCTTTCCGGTCAACGATTGTTGTGGCTGCTCTCGCTGCTCTTGTGCTCCAGATCGGCACGATGGAAGCTGATATGTGGTGGGCGGCTCTTTTCGGAGATGCGAACGGTCGAGCTGGGGGGCTCGCCCAAAATGCGAATGTCGCAGCATTGCTGGTGACTGTATTGGCCTCCCTCACGATCTCCACACGTATAGCGCCCTACGCGGTGATGTTGACCCTGGCGGGTGTTGCGCTGACTCAGTCCAAGACAGGTGCCCTCATCGCGGGGATCTTGCTTCTCTGCCTTCTGTGCTCAGATCGGCGTGCGTTGATGAACAGACGCGCGCTGGCTTTTGGGGCCGGGGTCGCATTTCTGCTGCTTGGAACCGTCCTTTTCTCTCCAGTTCTCAACCCGTCGCCTCAGGTGATCGCCGAGGCCGCATCCAAGGTCGTTCAGCCGGACTCGCACCAACTTCCAGCCGCCAAGCTCGACCGTCCCCTTAGCCTGGAAGCGCGGATTGAAGCTCGGACATCATTGGATGAATCTGCTTCGCTTCGCTGGTCAGCGATCGGGTTCTTCCTGGGACTGCTAAAAGAGCATCCGTTTGGCTTGGGTACGGGATTCACCAACAAGTTCGCTACGGGACCGCACAACACTTTCCTGAAGCTCGCCGTCGACAACGGCGTCGTTTCCTCCCCGCTACTGTTGCTTCTTTTGAGTGCGGCGACGTGGCGCGCCTACGTCACCAGATCGGCTCAGCTGACCTGCCTGTCGTTGATCGCATGGGTGGCGTCGATGCTCTATCACACATTCATGGTCGATCCGATCACGCTGCCGGCGCTTGCAGCCAGCCTCGGGATTGCTGGGTCGAAGGCCATAGCTGTCGCGGGGGAGTCTCGCCTCGCAGCGGCATCGGAACCGGCGCTCTAACTGTCCGTTTGTCAAACGGTCCGAGGCGTGCTGTCGCGTCGGTTGCGGAAGGTTCGTCAGATTTAAGGCTCTTGCCTCGGTTGAAGCCCGTAGGGCGACCAATATTTGACGCTCTTGAAATTGTTTTGCCATTAGCGATCTTGACGGCAAGGCATGTGCCTGATTGAACAGACCGAGCCCGTTTCCTCAGCTGCCGGATGGACATGGTTGTCAAGGCCATCTGCAACCGAGCAGTGGGGTGGAGCCTGGATATCGAAGACAGCCATGATTGATAACGAGCGCAAGAAGATACTCGTTCTGGGCGCATCCGGTATGCTTGGCAATGCCGTGCTGCGCTATTTTGTCAAACGGGGAATTCATTCGGTTGCGGGTACAGTAAGGTCGCAGGCGCGCAAGAACTTGCTTCCCGCTGAATTGCAGCAACATGTGGTGATCGGGGTCGACGTCGAAAATTTCGATAGCCTCAGTCAGGTATTTGCCGATCTCCACCCGGACGTCGTGATCAACTGCATTGGGCTCGTCAAACAACTGGCAGCTGCGGACGATGTGTTCTCGGCGCTACCGATCAATTCACTGTTGCCACACCGCCTGGCGCGGCTTTGCGCGATGTTGGGCGCACGACTGATTCACGTTAGCACCGATTGCGTTTTTTCCGGCGACAAAGGCATGTATCGCGAGGAGGATTTCTCCGACGCGGGAGATTTATACGGGCGAAGCAAATTTCTCGGGGAAGTCGATTATCCTCACGCGATCACTCTCCGCACGTCGATTATCGGCCACGAGCTCGATAGTGCCCATGGCCTTGTCGACTGGTTCCTGGCCCAGAAGGGCCGTGTCTTTGGCTACACCAAGGCGGTGTTCTCTGGTTTGACAACAAATGAGCTCGCGCGCGTGATGCACGACTTTGTCATCCCGTGCGGCGAATTGCATGGCGTTTATCATGTCTCGGTTGACGCGATCGACAAGTGCGCGCTGCTTCGACTGGTTGCCGAGGTATACGGGAAAGCTACGGAAATCACGCCGGACGACAGGGTCGTAATCGACCGTTCGCTCGACTCCACGCGCTTCAGGACTGCGACCGGTTACAGACCGCCAAGCTGGCCAGATCTGATTGCCGGAATGAAGCAATTTGGTTGACGCACGGGCGGCCAGCGTCCCCACGGTTCCGCACTGCGATGAATCGTCTAGGGGGCAGCTATTTGATACAGCGCATATTTGTTATTCTTGAAGTCCAGTCGCCAGTCCGGTGGAACCCTTTTGGTCGCGGCAACTACGGCGTAGAAAGCGCTATAGGTACGCTGGGTCGCCACAGTGTGAGGAGAGCGGCGTCCCTCCAGCACGGCATTGTTTGTCGCGAGGACCTCGTCAAGCTTTTGCTTGTTCTGTCTTAGCTCGAAATTCGTAACGTAGGACGACAGGTACAGCTGTCTTTGACCGGAATAGGCATAGGTATTCCATCCACCAAGAACATGCTCCGTTTCGTCGACTTGGTCGGTGAAGATCAAGGCGTCCTTCGGAGTGCGCTCGCGCACAACTGACCAGATTTCCCTCAAGGCGGGCGTGAGCGGTTCGTTCTCAGTCAGATGCCAGCCCGAGTCGGCTATGATCGAACCGCGCGCCACGCCGATCAGACCGAGCGCGGTAACCGTCAATGTTGTCGCGGCGACAGACGCAGCTCGCAAGGTCAAGTGCGCCTTGCCGGCGATCGGGTCGGACGCAGCCAGGACCGCAGCCAGGGAGGCCCCGCCAACGCAGATGATCCACGCAATGCCGCTGGATGCACTGGCCGGATCTGCAAGGGTCACCGCTGGCAGTGACAATGCAAAGGCGGCCAGGCCTAGCGTTCGCGCAAGCGTTGATCGGGGACGGTGCGAAACCAGTATGAGGCCGAGCACAATGCTGACGCATACAAAATTGACCTGAAGGACGAACGAGAAGCTGATGAACGTCGCTATTCCAAGCGAAAGAGACAAGGCAATCGGCCAGTCTGTAGCGATCCACGCTGCCGCGACCATCAATACTGCTCCAGCGTCGCGACAGGCAAAATACCATCGTGGTATGCGAAAGCTCTCGGGGCCGACAGTGGCTGTGGCCGCGAAGACTGGCACAAAGTGCATCAACATTGCCGCGCTGTAGAAGCCGAAGACAGCTGCGATGCCAAAAAGGGTCAATCGCGCCGCACGTGACAGCGTGCGAATTCGCCACCAGATGCCGCTGGCTCCGAGCGGAACAAGCACGGCAGCGGTAACGATCTTTGACAGCAGCGATCCGCCCAGAGCGGACAGCATGGCAGCCGCCGCCCACGTGGACTTATGCTGACCGCGCTCCGCCATCCACCAAACTGAAATGGTCAGAGCCGGGACGAACACCATGGGAATGCTTTCTGCGACCCAGTATGGATATCGAGCGGCGACGACGACGGATAGCGTCAGAAGCAGAACGTCAAATCGGTTGATTGAGCGTGGCGCGCGATCTGCGACGTAGAGGTGAAGCATAAGGGCGCTTAGCAAAACGTAGCATGTACCGCCGCTCGCCAGCAGAAAGAGAAACGGATCGAAGTGGGGAAGATAGAGCAGGGCGGCCCCAAGCGCTGAGAAGAGAGTGTTGAAGTAGCCCGTGCTTCCGGCGTTGACATAGCCGAGATCGAACTGCGGATAAGCTTGGCTGGCAAGTGACCAGATACGTCCTGCGTAGAATGACAGGTCGCCCGAGGGCGATCCAGACAATGTGCCGGTTGGTCCGTGCCAGAGCAGTGCCAGCCAAGCTCCGAAAGCAACGGAGAAGGGAGCGATGCAGATGGCGGCCCTCAGAATGGCGGTGATCTCCTGACGGGGAGGGCGCCAACTCACCAGAGGAGCGAGACTGGCAATCCACAAGGCAAACGCAATCATACGCCCTCCGGGCATGACGAGCGCGAGCGCCAGGAGAACAGCAAGTATCACAAGTCCGAGGGGAAACGCAGGTATCAGGACTTGTGGGAGGCTGCTGTGTCGGTGTTGCAGCATCAGTCGGACGATGCCCGCACCGGAAGCCCAGATTCCGGTCGAAACCAGGCAGCCGAGAATCGTGTGTTGTAAAACCTGGAGGACCAGAGCTCCATCCTTTGGCGCCCCGTCTCTTGCAAGGACGATCGTACCGAAAGCACCAAATGACGTGAGGCTTGCTAGCAGGACGATCATGACGGGAAGTCCCACAACGAGCAGCGCGGGCCGTCTTTGCAGGAAGGAGGCGAGGTCCTTCCGGAACAAGATCACGAATGCCAAATCGGTGAGCGTCAAGAGCCCTATGAGCAGAAGCTGCAGGCGCGGCTTTAGCTCCATTGGAGCCGCGATGGAGTAGACCCGACCATTTGTACGGGGGTCCGTGCCGTCACTCGCAGAGAAAATCAGCGCGCCGTCCCAATGAGAGAACCTGCCGCCGCCCATTTGCCTGATATCGGCGTGGACCGAGTGGGCAGGTCCTAGTGTGCGGCCCTCCTCGAAGAGCGCAAGTCTCGATGCGGACGGTGATGCGACGGAATCGGTCGAAGGGCGATAAAGGCGGCTTGCGCCAGCGCCCAAGGATGCGGAATAGGCCTTCCCGATCTCTAGCTGGATCTGGTTTGGAGGGATCGCGAAGGAAACGTTAGGTGTAAACCAGAGAAGCCAGCAAAAGCCCAAATTTGCAATGACTAGAGTGGTGATTGCCGCGGGAAAGAGCCGCCCGAACGGACGCGAGATGCTCAAAGTTCTGGCCTCGTGAGCGATTTAGCAGTCGGATTCGTCAAAAGCTTGCGATTGAGGCGGTAAAGGGGCGAGCCGCGCGGAACACGCGGCCCCAAAAGTGCGCCTTAGCCTGCTGGTAGCAGCTTCCAGCTGGGCTGCAAATCGCCACTGGTGAACAAAATTGCATATCCATTCCATTATGCACTTGTTTGGATTTCCGCCGGGCAATAGTTTGCCGGCGCAGGGGAAGCGGCACCACCGACGCGCACCTTCGGCTGCTGAAGGGGCCGGACGCTCGGCGACTGGTTCCTCGAAGACACTGCTTTCCCCGGGGTGGTCGAGTGGATCGGGACGCGGTTTGGGTGGCGGGGTACATCGAGCCGATTGTCTATGGGCCGCGCGAAGCCGATCGTTCACCTGTTGAGGATTGAGTCGCCAGAAGGGCGGTCGGTGGTCTGACCGGTCTTGGACGGTCGACTTGATCTTTTGCGACGAATTTAGTTCGACGAGGGTATGATGTTTCGGGACAAAGTTGTGGCGATTACCGGAGGCACCGGATCGTTCGGGCAGCACATCCTCAAGGGATTTCTCAAGACGGATGTCGCCGAAATCCGAATCTTCAGCCGCGACGAGAAGAAACAAGAGGAGATGCGGTCCACCCACAACAACGCGCGGCTCAAGTTCTATATCGGCGACGTTCGCGCCTACGACAGCATTTACCAGGCCCTCAAGGGCGCGCACTACGTATTTCACGCGGCTGCGCTGAAGCAGGTGCCATCCTGTGAATTTTATCCGCTGGAAGCAGTGCGGACTAATATCCTGGGTACCGAGAACGTGATGGCTGCGGCCATTGCAAACGGCGTCGAGAAAGTCGTTGTGCTTAGCACCGACAAGGCGGTGTACCCGATCAATGCCATGGGGCAGACCAAGGCGTTGATGGAGAAAGTCATGGTCGCTAAATCGCGCAGCCTTTCGTCAAGCGAGACGCTGTTATGCGCGACGCGATATGGCAACGTGATGGCCTCTCGGGGGTCGGTCATTCCTCTGTTCGTGTCCCAGATCAAGGCGGGCAAACCGCTCACGGTCACCGACCCGCAGATGACACGGTTCATGATGTCGCTGGACGACTCAGTCGACCTGGTTCTTCACGCTTATGGACATGGACACCAGGGGGACATTTTTGTGCAGAAGGCGCCGGCCGCCACGATCGGCGATCTCGTGCAGGCGTTGAAGGAGATCTTCAATGCCAGCAATCCAATTCAAGTAGTTGGAACCCGTCACGGCGAAAAATTGTATGAATCCCTCGTCTCACGCGAGGAAATGGCGCGCGTTGAGGACATGCGGAATTACTATCGCATCCCGGCCGACAACAGGGATCTCAACTATGCTATGTATTTCACGGATGGGCAGCCAGAAATAGCAAATCTGGACGACTATACCTCGCATAATACGCGACGGCTAAATCTCGTTGAGCTGAAGGAGCTGCTTCTTGGGCTTGAGTTCGTCCAGAGGCAACTTCGCGGGGCAGAGACAGGTGTTTCCGAAGTTTAGTTGGTCGATGTCCGGTTCAGGCGAGGCCGCGCGAGACGCTCGGGTGCTTCATCACGACGTTCGATGTTCAATTCGGCAGATAACAAGGTGACTCGACCAATCGAGAGCAATCCCGCGCGCGCTCGGCTAGCTTTGCTGATCGGTCTCCATATCGCTGTCTGCTGCGTATCGCTCGTCGTTGTCGCTAGATATGATTACCTGCTCGGCACAAGTCCGGGGGGCGCCTTCACCTTCTACCCTCCAGCCCTCCATATTTTTTTCGACCCGTCGCGCCTCCCGATTGTCATTGCTGCGATCGCAGCGTTCGGACTTGTTGCCTCTCTTTTTGTAAAGGCACGCTTCAGCTTCGGGTATTTCGCGGGGTTCTATTTCTATACGATGGTCCTTGGCTTCGTGTGGCTGAACTTCTTTTCGGACCTGAATTATGATCACCGCCTGGCTGGCCTTTCGGCCGTAACGTCCATTGTTGCGTTTCTGCTTCCCGCGCTCTTCATTTCGTCGCCGCTTCGGCACGAGATCAAACTGTCGACTCAGGCATTCGACCGAATTCTGTTGTTCATATTGCTTCTGGGAATCGGGACGATCGTAGTCGGCGCCATCTACAATTTTCGGATCGTCGCGCTCAAAGACATGTATCAGTTCCGCGACAAGATGTCGGCTCCGGTCATCGTAAACTATGCGGTCACATTCTTCTCGGATGCTCTGTTGCCTTTCGCGTTCGCCGGTTTCATTGCGCGAAAAGCGTATTGGCGCGCGGGCGCCGTTCTGTGCCTGTTGCCCTTGTTCTATCCTATCGTGCTGAACAAGATCGCCTTCTTTACGCCGATGTGGCTTCTCGTTGTCCTCTTTCTGTCGAGGGTCTTCGAGGCACGAGTTGCCGCCGTGCTGTCGCTGTTCGTGCCGCTGCTCGGCGGACTGATGTTGCTGGCATCGCTGAACACGGCCGCTGCGCCGGTCTTCTACATCATCAATTTCCGACAGTTCGCCATACCTTCGCTCGCGATGGACGTCTACAACGACTTCTTCTCGCGGCACGATCTCACCCTTTTCTGCCAGGTCTCTGTCCTGAAGGCGATAACGTCTTGCCCCTATCGAGAGCAGCTATCGATCGTGATGGAGCGAGCGTATGGCATGGGAAACTACAATGCCTCCTTGTTCGCCACGGAAGGCATTGCGTCGATCGGTCCCTTCTTCGCGCCTCTTGCAGGTTTGGCATGTGGGTTCATCGTTGCGATCGGAAATCGTCTGTCGGCGGGATTGCCCGCGAGCTTCATTCTGACGTCAGGTGCCATTCTCCCTCAGATCATGCTCAATGTGCCGCTGTCGACGATGTTGCTGACGCACGGCATGGCGATCACGTTCTTGCTCTGGTACCTCACGCCGCGTACGATATTTGATCGCGAGGCTCGGACTGGGGCTGCCGTTTGATGGCCAGGGAGCGGGCGATTTTGCCAGAAGTCTCGATTTTCCCCTAGGGCGCGGTGTGATAAGACCGCGCCCATCGAGGCTCGTCTCAGGAAGGTAACAGGGAACTACGCACGATGAAGGTGATGTCAATTTTCGGCACGCGTCCGGAGATGATCAAAATGTGGTCGACCCTGAAGAAGCTGGACGAGTACAATTTCGATCATGTGATGGTTCATACGGGGCAGAATTTTACCCCCGAACTCCGCGACTTCTTCTTCAAGGATCTCAAGCTCAGGAGCCCGGATTATGAGCTGGACATCGACACCTCGGGCTATGGGCCGGAAGTGGCGGACGTGATCCGCAAGTCGGATGCCCTGATGGAAAAGGAGAAGCCCGATGTGCTGCTCACGCTTGGCGATACGTATAGTGGCCTCAGCGTGCTGCCGGCGGCGCATCGAGGCGTCAAGATCTTCCACATGGAGGCTGGGCTTAGGGCATGGGACAGTCGGATGCCGGAGCAGCGCAACCGCATCCTGATTGATCATGTCAGCAACGTTCTGTTGCCGTACAATCGGTATCATCGGGAGAACCTTCTGAGGGAAGGCATTCATCCGTCGAAGATCATTGTCACCGGTAATCCGACCTTTGAGGCGATGCGAGCCTTTGCGGAGGATATCGATCGAAGCAATATTCTCGAACGCCTGCGGCTCGAGCCGAAAAACTACATTCTGGTGACCGCGCACCGCAGCGAGAACGTAGATGATCCCGCAAATCTCGCGAATATCTTCAAGGCGCTCGGCATGCTCAGCGAACGTCTCAAGCGCGAGATTATCTTTCCGATGCACCCGCGCACAACCAGCAAGCTGAAGAATGTGCGGGTGCCAGAGAAGGTCCGGATCATGGCGCCGCTCGGCTTTTACGATTTCAACTGCCTGTTGAAGCAGTCGCTCTGCGTGCTGTCGGATTCGGGCACTGCAGCGGAGGAGGGCCTGTTCTACAAAGTCCCCAACGTGAGCCTACGCATGGCGACCGAGCGGGTCGAGACTCTCGAGAGCGGCGCAACCATCGTCTCCGGCATGGAGCCCGAGAACATCGTCGAGGCAGTGACGCTGGCGGTCAGCCTGCCATGGAGCGCGCGCTATGAGCTGGAGGAAAACTATTCGCCGTCCTCCGTCGTTGTGAATGCGATCCGAACGAAGATCACAAATTTCTTCTGAGGCGCTGCCTTGGCCGGCCCGGGACCTCCGAGCTGCCGGTTCAATTCTTGAAGGCCGGAGATGGATCGCAGTTTGCTGATTGCGATAATTTCGACTGATTATCCACCGCTGCGGACGTCCGCAGCGGTGCAGTTGAGGGATCTCGCACAGGAATTTGTCGCCCTCGGACATCGCCCGATCGTCATCGTTCCATCTCCGATGCCGGACAGTTCATGGACGATCGAGCGGCTCGACGGCGTCGAGGTGTTGCGCCTGGCTGCGCCGGAAACTCGCTCCTCATCATTCGTACGGCGCGCCATCGCGGAAATGTGGCTGCCGTTCGCAATGCTTCGCAACATGCGGCGCAGCCCCTTTGCCGCCGAGAAATACGACCTCCTGGTGTGGTATTCGCCACCGATCTTCTTCGGTCCGTTGATTGCAGCGCTCCGACGCAGATTCCGACCCCGAACTTATCTGATCTTGCGGGATATTTTTCCGGAGTGGGCCCTTGATCTGGGTCTAATTAGAAGGGGACCCGTCTACTTCTTCTTCAAGGCGGTCGCGGCAATGCAATACATCGTTGCCGAAGTCATAGGAGTTCAGACGCCGTCCAATCTTGCCTACCTATCGCGCTGGGCGCGGCCGTCACGCCGCATCGAGGTTCTGCACAATTGGCTCGCGATCGAGCCCGCCATCGGCTGCAGCATCGTGCTCAAAGACACCGCGTTGGCTGGCCGAAAAATCTTTGTCTACATCGGTAATTTGGGCGTCGCTCAGGGCGCTGATATTTTGCTGGAGCTAGTCGATAGTTTGCGACAACGAGATGACATCGGCTTTGTTTTTGTGGGGCGCGGCTCCGAGTTTGCACGGCTCAAGGACGAGAAAGCGTCTCGAAAGTTGAACAATGTGCTCTTTTTTGAAGAGATCGATTCCTCTGAAATCCCGGGCTTGCTTGAGCAATGCCACGTAGGCTTGGTGTCGCTTCATCCAGACCACAAGACGCATAACATCCCCGGTAAATTTGTTTCATATGTTCAGTATGGCGTGCCGGTGCTCGCGCGGGTGAATGCCGGGACCGACCTGCAGCGGCTGATTGAGGATGAGCAGGTTGGCAAGGTCTACGTTGGGAACTCCGTGAGCGAGTTAAAGCAGCTTGCGGAACAACTTGCAGACGACGAGCGTATGCGGTACGCGATGTCCCGGAGGGGGAGGGAACTGGGGCGGTCCATGTTCTCGCCGAAGGCTGCAGCGGAGCAAATCATTGGGTCGTTGATCCCACCTGTAGGGAAGGGTTGACAGGCCTGGTTCAACATCCATAGGGCCTCCGGCGTGGACTCAAATTGGAACGTGGTGACACGCGAGGGTCTGTCGCTTCATCGGCGGACGAGTGACGGGATGTCGTTGCGGATATTGGTGACCGGCTCTTCTGGCTTTATCGGGTCGGCCTTGATCTCCGCGCTTGCAAACGTCGGCTATTCGGTCAGGGCCGCATCTCGCAGACGAACGGCGATTGCTGATTTGGCCGGTGTAGAATGGATGGAGTTGCCCGACCTTGAGGGTGGGGTCGATTGGGGGCCACTCCTAAGCGGTGTGAACGTCGTCATCCATCTCGCAGCCATCGCCCATCGTAGCCACATCGACAGCGGCCAGTACGCGCGGGCAAACCGTACAGCAACGGCACACCTTGTGCGGGAATGTGCGAATCGTGGGATCAAGCGATTGATCTTTATGTCCTCGATCGGCGCTCAGGCGGGTTCGGCGGCTGATCATATCGTCACAGAAAAAGACGTGCCGTGTCCCGTGACGGCCTATGATCGGGCAAAGCTCGCTGCCGAGGAAGAAATCCGCCGCCTCGGCGTGCCGTTCACCATTCTGCGTCCGGTTATCGTCTACGGTCCTGGGGCCAAGGCGAATATCGCTATGATCGCGCGGATCGCAGCGCTGCCTCTGCCGCTCCCCTTCGGCGCGTTCAGGAATCGGCGATCATTGCTATCTATCGATAATCTGATTGAGGCTGTGATGGTCTGTCTCAACAATCCCGAAACGATCAACCGCACCTTCATCGTTAGTGATCCTGAGCCGATTTCTCTGGCGGACATGCTCTCCACGTTGCGCGCTGCCGCCGGCCGTCCTTCAAATCTAATTACGGTGCCGCCGGTGGCGGTCAGAGCCCTGATTTTTGCAGCTGGCCGCAAGTCGCTATGGGACCGGATCGGGCGAGAGCTGGTTGCGAGTTCGGCCGATCTTCAAAAAGTGGGTTGGTCGCCCAAAGTCGAGACGAGAGACGGTCTGCGCGCGATGGTGAAGGCAACCATATCGCTCCAGCGGGATCATGCTAGATGAAGCGTATACTTGACGTGGCGGCCTGCTCACTCGTTCTAATGTTTCTCTGGCCGGTTCTGCTCGTCGTAGCGGCTGCCATCCGGCTGGAAAGCCGGGGGCCTGCGATCTTCAAGCAAAGTCGCGTCGGAAAGGACGGACGCGAATTCACCTGCTACAAGTTTCGCACGATGTTCTCTGGGACCGGCGATATTCCGACGCACGAGGTCTCTGCCTCTGCGGTCACGACGCTCGGAGGCTACCTGCGTCGCTTCAAGATCGATGAACTGCCGCAGCTTTTCAATGTGTTGGCTGGTGACATGAGCCTCGTTGGCCCGAGACCGTGTTTGCCGTCTCAGGTCGAATTGGTGCAAGAACGGCGGCGGCTGGGCGTGCTTGCGGTGCGTCCCGGTATTACCGGTCTCGCGCAGGTCAGGGGCATCGACATGTCGAACTCCGGCCGTCTGGCCGAAGTCGACGCGCAATACGTCCGTACCCAAAGTTTCGTGGGCGATCTTAAACTGCTTTGGGCGACACTTCGCGGGCAGGGGGTTGGGATCGACCAGGTCGTTCGAACCTGACGCGCAAAGCGGATAGGATCGCTCCCGCAGTTAGGCTTTGGATGCGCTTCAGAAGCGCGTGCCACAGTGGCTAGACTGGCCTGCACAAATCCCGTTCAAGTTCTCTTGGACTTCAACGGTCGCTTTACCCGGGACGGGGGGAAGCTCGAGCAGCTTAGTTGAAGACCGGTCGGAAGCCCCGTGGTCGCCAGCCGAAATCCCGTGCGGCGGGCGTCGAATCAAACGTCATGTCCTTCATCATGCGGATACCCATCGCGACGTTCGCGCTGGGAAAGAGCGGTTTCGCGAAGCGAAAGCCGGCGCGCCAAAGCCACGGCGGGACGTAGATCAGTCGCCGCGGCCTCCCCATGCCGTCGAAGACCCGGCCCATCATCTCCCGATAGGTCAGTGTTTCAGGCCCTGGCAACGAATAAATCTTGTTGGCCGCCATCGGGCTCGCAGCCGCGTCGATGGCGCCAATTGCCAAATCTTCGGCATGCACCGGCTGGCGCAGGCCGCGCGCTCCACCGACAACCGGCATGAAGCCGAAGCGACGAATCAGCCGTGAGAGCGGAGTGATGTTGGTATCGCGCCCTTCGGCGTAGATCAGGGTCGGGCGCAAGATTGTCCAGTCGATCTGATGTCCTTCGCTCACCGTAGCGATTGTCTTCTCGGCCGCCGTCAGTTTTTGGATCATCTCCCGTTCATCAGCAACTTCGGTGTTCTGCTTGGTCAGGACGCTGGTCGAGCTGAACGCCACCACACGCTTCACCGACGGGCTGAGGATGAAGGGCAACGCCTCCGCCAGCAGGATCGCCTCGGCGGTGCAGTATAGAGTCGTGAATGGCGGGAATCTGAGCGTATCGGGCTGTTGCAGGTCGGCCTGCAGCCATTTTACGGCAGCGTTGTTGCGCGGTGACCGGGACACGGCCAACACGCGCTCGCCGCGACGGACAAGGTGTTCGACAATATACCCGCCGACGAGTCCGCTTCCGCCGATAACGAGGCTTGTCGTCGGCTCGTTTGCTGTTTTGACGTTCATCGTTCCAGCTCAACTCAAGGCCATCCGCCATTCGCTCTAGCGCTGGAACAACTACTGTCAAGTCTATCGCGTCGTATTGGAGCTGCTCTGCTCTGACTTTGCATCACCCCGTTCGGATGCCGGCATCAGTCGTTTCCGTTCCCGCTCTTTCATGAACTCCTCGTATTTCGCGGTGCCCGGCCGTGGCGGGGCGTCTGCGGGAAGGCCGCCGGCCCAGGCAGGCATGGCATCGCTGACACCGGCCGCGAGGCGCTCGTTGATCGAACCGCATCCGGCGAGCACGCATGTTGCGAGCACGAGAGTGGTCATGACGAGGATATGGCGGGTGTGGATCGGCATGGGCGGAAGGGTATAACCCCTAGTCCTTAACGATGATGGATTTAGGGCGTGGCCGCGCTGCGTGACTATGCTTCTTCGTTGACAGGGCCATTTCGTTTGTACAATCGTACAAATGGTGGACGGCTGCTGGCGAGGGTGGGAATCCCTGCTGTTCGGCGTTGTATTCATCAAGATGATTCAGGTATTTAGATACCTTTAATGCGCCGATCGGATCGTCCGCATCAGTCGTGACGCACGCCCATCGTCCGATTGACAACAGGGCAGCGGAAGACGCCATGTCGCGTTGCGGCCTAGCCGCAAAACTTGTGGGTTAGGGTGAGGCAAGGGCCGGACGACTCGGATCAATGCAAGGAAGCGGGAAGGGGAAGGACGTTCATGTTCAATCGTCGCAAAATGTTGCTGTGGGCCGCGACCACGACCGCCATCGCGGGGCTCGGCGCGGCGGCGCCGGCACATGCTGAGGACACCGTGAAGATCGGCTTGATCGTGCCGATGACCGGGGGCCAGGCATCGACCGGCAAGCAGATCGACAATGCGATCAAGCTCTACATGCAGCAGAAGGGCGACACGGTCGCCGGCAAGAAGATCGAGGTCATCCTGAAGGATGACGCGGCGGTCCCGGACAACACCAAGCGCCTCGCCCAGGAATTGATCGTCAACGACAAGGTCAACTTCATCGCCGGCTTCGGCGTGACGCCGGCCGCTCTAGCGGCCGCGCCGCTCGCCACGCAGGCAAAGGTGCCGGAGATCGTGATGGCGGCCGGAACCTCGATCATCACCGAGCGTTCGCCCTATATCGTGCGCACCAGCTTCACGCTGGCGCAGTCCTCCACCATCGTCGGCGATTGGGCGGTCAAGAACGGCATCAAGAAGGTAGCGACGCTCACCTCCGACTATGCCCCCGGCAATGATGCGCTGACCTTCTTCAAGCAGAATTTCACCGCCGGCGGCGGCGAGATCGTTGAAGAGGTCAAGGTGCCGCTGCAAAATCCCGACTTCGCGCCGTTCCTGCAGCGCATGAAGGATGCCAAGCCGGACGCGATGTTCGTGTTCGTGCCGGCCGGACAGGGCGGCAACTTCATGAAGCAGTATGCCGAGCGCGGCCTCGACAAGAGCGGCATCAGGGTGATCGGCCCCGGCGACGTCATGGACGACGACCTGCTCAACAACATGGGCGATGCCGCACTCGGCGCGGTCACCGCGCATCTCTATTCGGCAGCGCACCCGTCCGCGATGAACAAGGACTTCGTCGCCGCCTACAAGAAGGCGTTCGGCAACCGTCCGGGCTTCATGGCCGTGGGCGGCTATGACGGCATCCACCTGATCTACGAAGCGTTGAAGAAGACGGGCGGCGCGACCGACGGAGACAAGCTCGTGGAGGCGATGAAGGGCATGAAGTGGGAAAGCCCGCGCGGCCCGATCTCGATCGATCCGGAAACCCGCGACATCGTGCAGAACATCTACATCCGTAAGGTCGAGAAGGTCGACGGCGAGCTGTACAATGTCGAGTTCGCGACCTTCGAGGCCGTCAAGGATTCCGGCAAGACCAAGAAGTGACGCGCGAAAAGCCCATCATACCCGGGGCGTGCTTGGCGCGAACCTCAGATGCGCAATTGCGCATCGGGGGATCTGGAGAGAGATTCCGGGTTCAGCGCTCCTCGCTGCCCCGGAATGACGGGTGCTGCTGCTAGGATTGTCCAGCCTTCTCATGACCACCCTGTTCACCATCCTGTTCGACGGCGTCGCCTACGGCATGCTGCTGTTCGTGCTGGCCTGCGGGCTCGCGGTGACGCTCGGGCTGATGAACTTCGTCAATCTCGCCCATGGCGCGTTCGCCATGGCCGGCGGCTACATTTGCGCGGTGCTGGTGAACAATTCCGGCTGGCCGTTTTTCGCGGCGCTGCCGCTCGCCTTTGTCGTGAGTAGCGCGATCGGCGTGGCGCTGGAGCGCACGCTGTATCGCCATCTCTACACCCGCAGCCACCTCGACCAGGTGCTGTTCTCGATCGGCCTCACCTTCATGTCGGTTGCCGCGGTCGACTACGTCATGGGATCGTCACGGGTCTTCATCAAGCTGCCTGCGGCACTGGAAGGGCAGATCGACGTGTTCGGCGTCGGGATCGGCCGCTACCGGCTGATGATCGTGGTGATCTGCGGCCTGCTCACGCTGGCGCTGCAGTTGATCCTGGCCAAGACCCGCTTTGGCAGCCGCTTGCGTGCCGCCGTCGACGACCCGCGCGCCGCGATCGGGCTCGGCATCAACGTGCCGCAGGTGTTCGCCTTCACCTTTGCGTTCGGCTGTGGACTTGCCGGCCTCGGCGGCGCGTTGAGCGCCGAGATCCTCGGGCTCGATCCGTATTTCCCGCTGAAGTTCATGATCTACTTCCTGATCGTCGTGACCGTCGGCGGTTCGTCCTCGATCACCGGGCCGTTCCTGGCTTCGCTTCTGCTCGGCATCGCCGACGTTGCCGGAAAATACTACGTGCCGAAGATGGGACCGTTCGTGATCTACACCGTCATGATCGTGATCCTGATCTGGCGTCCGAACGGCCTGTTTGGCCGCACCGCCGCGCGGTGAACCCGACATGACCGCGCTGTCAGACGTTTCCTCTCATGCGATGGCCAGCGCACGCTGGCGGGCCGGAGAGGTTGCGTTCTGGGGTCTGGCGCTGGCCTGCGCCTTCCTGTTTCCGTCGCGCTACCTGATCATGACGGATATCCTGCGGCTCGCGCTATTCGCGCTGTCGCTCGACCTGATCCTCGGCTATGCCGGCATCGTCTCGCTCGGCCACGCGGCCTTTTTCGGCGTTGGCGCCTATTCAGCAGGGTTGATGGCGCTGCATGGCGTCGTCAACGAGCCCGTCATCGCGCTCGTCGTCGCCGGGCTCGTCGCGGCGGTGCTCGGCTTCCTGACAAGCTTCCTGGTCATCCGCGGCGCCGACCTGACACGATTGATGGTGACGCTCGGGATCGCGCTCCTGCTGGAAGCGCTCGCCGAACGCTTCTCCGACATCACCGGCGGCACCGACGGCCTGCAGGGCATCGAGATGCAGCCGATTCTCGGCACGTTTGCCTTCGACATGTTCGGCAAGACCGGGTTCTTCTATTCGCTGATCGTGCTGTTCATCCTGTTCCTGTTCGCTCGCCGCATCGTGCATTCGCCGTTCGGGCTGTCGTTGCGCGCCATCCGGAACAACCCGCTGCGGGCGGCGGCAATCGGCGTGCCGGTCAACCGCCGCCTGATCGCGATCTACACGCTGGCCGCCTTCTACGCCGGCATCGCCGGTGCCTTGTTTACCCAGACGACGGCACTGGCTTCGCTCGACGTCTTCTCCTTCGAGCGCTCCGCCGACCTGATGCTGATGCTGGTCATCGGCGGCACCGGCTATCTCTATGGCGGGCTGATCGGCGCCGTCGTGTTCAAGATGCTGCAGGAGCTGTTCCAGACCATCACGCCGCAATACTGGCTGTTCTGGATCGGCCTCGTGCTGGTCGTGATCGTGCTGGTCGGCCGGGCGCGCATCCATCGCTGGGTGCTGTTCGTGCCGAACCTCATCGTCAGCCGGTTCGCCGGACGCAAGGCCGCCGTCGCTGTTCCCGAGAGTGACGCATCATGACGATTGCGCTCGAAACCCGCGGGCTGGAGAAATCGTTTGGCGGCCTTCGCGTCACGCGGGACCTTTCATTGAAAGTGGTGCAGGGCGCTCGCCATGCGCTGATCGGGCCGAACGGCGCCGGCAAGACCACCATCATCAATCAGCTCACCGGCGTGCTGAGACCGAACAGCGGGCGCATCCTGCTCGAGGGCAGCGACATCACCGATCTTCCCGTGCACAAGCGGGTGCTGCGCGGCCTGTCGCGCACGTTCCAGATCAATCAGCTCTACGCCGATCTCACCCCGCTCGAAACCATCGGCCTTGCGGTCTCCGAGCGGATGCGACGCGGCGGGGACTGGTGGCGGCGGATGGGGACGCGCGACGACGTCAATGGCGAGATCGCGGACATCCTTACCCGGTTCCATCTGCTCGATGTGATGGGCGAGCTGACCGCGACGCTGCCCTACGGCAAGCAGCGGCTGCTCGAGATCGCGGTCGCGATCGCCGCCAAGCCGCGGGTCCTGCTGCTCGATGAGCCGGCCGCCGGCGTCCCGGAGAGCGAACGCCACGACATCCTCGCGGCGGTTGCGGCCCTGCCGCGCGACGTCACCGTGCTCCTGATCGAGCATGACATGGATCTCGTGTTCTCCTTCGCCGACCGGATCTCGGTGCTGGTCAATGGCGGGCTGCTCACGGAGGGCGCGCCCGACCAGGTCGCGCGCGATCCGCAGGTCAAGGCGGTCTATCTCGGCGAGGCGGCGGATGCCTAATCTCCTCTCCATCCAGGGCCTGCGCGCCGGCTATGGAGAGGCGGTGGTGTTGCCGGACATGTCGCTTTCGCTTGGCGAAGGCCAGGTGCTGGCGCTGCTCGGCCGCAACGGAACCGGCAAGACCACGCTGATCAATTCGATCGTCGGCATCACCCGCCGCTTCGGCGGCAGCGTCGCGCTCGCCGGCCTCGACATCACGGCGATGCGGCCGGACCAGCGTGCCCGCACCGGGATCGGTTGGGTGCCGCAGGAACGCAACATCTTCCGTTCGCTGACCGTCGAGGAGAACATGACGGCGGTGGCCTTGCCCGGGCCATGGACGGTCGAGCGCGTCTACGAGATGTTTCCGCGCCTGAAGGAGCGGCGGAGCAATTTCGGCAACCAGCTCTCCGGCGGTGAACAGCAGATGCTGGCGATCGGTCGCGCGCTGACGCTGAACCCGAAGGTGCTGCTCTTGGACGAGCCGACCGAAGGGCTCGCGCCGATCATCGTTGAAGAATTGTTAAAGGCGATCGGAACCATCACGCGTTCGGGCGGCATCTGCTCGATCATTGTCGAGCAGAATGCGCAAAAGGTTCTGGGGCTCGCCGACCGCGTTGTGATATTGGAACGCGGCACGATCGTGCACGACGCCGCAAGCAGCGCGCTGAAGGCCGATCCCTCCGTCCTCGAGCGCCATCTCGGCGTCTCCGGGGCCGCAGCACGTTGACGATATCAGGGAGTTGACCATGCAGCGAACCAAGCCTCCGTTCCGCGCCGACGAGGTCGGCAGCCTGTTGCGGCCACCGAAGATCAAGGAGGCCCGCGCCAGACTTGAGAAGGGTGAGATTTCGGCCGACGAGCTGCGCAAGGTCGAGGATTCCGAAATCGAGAAGGTCGTGCACAAGCAGGCCTCGATCGGGTTGAAGCTCGCGACCGACGGCGAGTTCCGCCGCTCCTGGTGGCACTTCGACTTCCTGAGCCACCTGACCGGCTGCGAGCTGTTCCATCCCGAAATGGGCATCCAGTTCGCGGGTGTGCAGACCCGCCACGATGCGATCAGGGTGATCGGCAAGGTCGATTTCCCCGAACATCACCCGATGCTCGACCACTTCAAGTTCCTGAAGAAGGTCGCCGACCAGGCGCACGTCACGCCGAAGATGACGATCCCGTCGCCGGCGGTGCTGCACTTCCGCGGCGGCCGCAAGCTGATCTCCAAGGAGGTCTATCCCGATCTCGAGGAGTTCTTCCAGGATCTCGGCAAGACCTACCGCAAGGCGGTGAAGGCGTTCTATGACGCCGGGTGCCGCTATCTGCAGTTCGACGACACGGTCTGGGCCTATCTCTGCTCGCAGGACGAGCTGCAGAAGGCGCGCGAGCGCGGCGACAATCCCGATGGCCTGCAGCAGATCTATGCGCGCATCATCAACTATGCGATCGCCGACCGCCCCTCGGACATGGTGATCACGACGCATGTCTGCCGTGGCAATTTCCGCTCCACCTGGATCTCCTCCGGCGGCTACGAGCCGGTGGCCGAGACCATGTTGGGTGGTACCAATTACGACGGCTACTTCCTCGAATACGATTCCGATCGTGCCGGCGGCTTCGAGCCGCTGCGCTATTTGCCGAAGGGCAACAAGGTCGTGGTGGTCGGCGTCATCACCTCGAAGTTCGGCGAGCTCGAGAAGAAGGACGACGTCAAGCGGCGGCTGGAAGAGGCGGCGAAGTTCGCCCCGATCGAGCAGCTTGCGGTGTCGCCGCAATGCGGCTTCGCCTCGACCGAAGAGGGCAACATCCTCTCCGAGGAAGAGCAGTGGGCCAAGCTCCGCCTCGCCGTCGAGGTCGCCAACGAGGTGTGGGGGAAGTGACGCGTAGCGTCATTCCGGGGCGATGCGAAGCATCGAACTATGGTGCGCGCTTGCGCACCTGAGAATCTTGAGATTGCGGCGCGAGATCCCGGGTTCGCGCTCTGCGCACCCCGGGATGACGGCGCGCAAGCGCGGCCTCACTTCTCCGCCAGATACACCTCGCCGAGCAGCGACGAGTTCGACCAGGGCACCTGCTTGCTCTTGGTCGCGGCGACGACCTCGGCGCGGACGCGGGTCAGCATCTGCTGCACCTCGAGGCCAGGCGTGCCGATGTGGCGCGATAGCGCCGCCGAGAACGGGCTGTTGGGGCCTTCGCCGTCCAGCGCGACCTGGCCGGGCGCGGTCGCAAACGCGATCAGCGTGCCGGCCCCGAGCGTCGAGCCGGCGCCGAGCGATGTCGGCGCGGCGAGGCCCGATCCGCCCTCAATGGCGCGGCTGGCACCGGCTGGCGCAGATTGTGGCGCCATCGGATTGTTGCGGCAGGCATCGAGGATCAGGATGTTGGTGCGGACCTGGTCGTCGAGGCCGGCCATGATCGTGTCCATGTCGACCATCGCGCCCGTCATGCGGCCGCCCGCCTGAAACTGGATGTCGACCGGCACGAGATAGTTGCGGCCGTCGACCTGCACGCCATGGCCGGCATAATAGACCACCGCGATCTGCGATCGCGCCGCCTCGCGCAGGAAGTCGCGGATCGTCTTCTGCATGGCGTCACGGCCGAGATCGAGGCCTTCGGACACGGTGAAGCCGATCTCGCGCAGGCTCCTGGCGATCGCGCGCGCGTCATTGGGCGGATTGGGCAGCGCCCTGACATGCGCGTAGGCGCCGTTGCCGATCACCAGCGCAAGGCGTCGCGCGCTCACCGCCGGTGGTGGCGGCGCGGGCGCAACCGGCGCGGCGGCCGGCCTTGCCTCGCTCGACGGCGCCGCCATTGCCTTGCGCGGCGGCGGCGCTGCGGCCTCCTGCAGCAATGACAGCCGCACGCGGGCGGTCGCCTGGTTCGATTTGCTGCCGGCGTCCGAAGCCTGGCCCTCGAGCGTCGCCGCATAGTCCTGCCTGGCGTGCTCGAAGTCGCCCTTGGCCTCATAGGCGAGGCCGCGCTGGATGTAAGCCGAGATCAGCACGCTGCCCGGCGGCGTCATGATGTTGGCCGGCGCCTTCGCCTTTGCCAGCCGGATCGCCTCGCTGGTGTCTGCGATCGCGCGGTCGACGTCGCCCTTGGCGCGCCAGATCACGGCACGGTTGATCAGCGGCTGCGGCAACGTCGGATCGATGCGGATCGCTTCGTTGATATCAGCCAGCGCGCCGTCGAGATCGCCGAGCGCCTGCCTGGAGATGCCGCGGTTCTGGTAGGAGAAAGCCGATTTCGGGCCGGCCTTGATCGCGGCGTCGTAGTCGGCGATCGCCTTGGCGAAGTCGCCTTTGCCGCGATAGGCGTTGCCGCGGTTGTGGAAGATGATGCCGCTCGGCTGCCCCATCCGCAGCGCGTCGTTGAAGTCGGCGATCGCGATGTCGTACTCGCCCTTGTCGTAGTAGGCCGAGCCGCGCAGATTGTAGGCTGGGACGTTCGATTGCAGGCGGATCGCCTCGGTGGCGTCAGCGATCACTTGCGGATAATTGCCCTTCTTGTTCCAGCCGACCGCGCGCCAGAAATAGATCGTCGCGAGCTTCTCGCCGGAAAACGGCTTCAGCGCGATGATCTTGGTGCAGGCGTCGATCATCTGGTCGGCCGGCGTGGTGTCGGTCGTGCAGAGCGGCCCGAGCTGGGATTTGGCCTGGGCGAGGCAGGGGGCCGACCACAGTGCGGCGGCGAGCAGGGCAGGGATCAGGAGCAGGCGGCGCATCGGTCATCCATGGAACATCCACCGCTTTGTTGCCAGCGGCAGAGCAGGAGTTCATTTCCCCAGTGGGCAGATGATGTTAGGACACGGAAGCGATCCGCCGCTGCCCACCACCGTCCCAAACTGCGGGCTCATGCCCCTGGCCTCATGAAGAACGACGACATCCTCAGCCAGATCTCCGAGTTCTGCCGCCGCGCCGACATGGCGGAGACGACGTTCGGCCGCCGTGCCGTCAACGACGGCAAGCTGGTGCACCGCCTGCGCGAGGGCAAGCGCATCACGGTCGACACGCTCGACCGCATCCACGCCTTCATCGCGGCGTCCACGCCGGGGGGCGTGCCACCGCCGCGCGGTCTCGTGGTGCCGCCGGAGAAGCGCGACCCCAGGGGCAATTTCCGCTTCTTCGAGAATCGGCAAAGATACCTCCTGTTCGTCCATACCTGCAGCGAGAAGCGGGTGATTGCGGACCGCGTCGCGCTGGAATTGTCCGCGATTCACCCGCGGCCGCCGGCGCTGCGCGTCTTTGACGCAGGAATGGGCGACGGCACGGTCCTGGCGCGGGTCCTGCGCGCAATGCATGGCCGCTTCCCTCATATGCCGTTCTACGTCGCCGGCAAGGAGCTGAGCCTCGAGGACGTCCGCCTGACGCTCGAGAAGGTGCCAGATCGGCTGTTCGAGCACCCGGCGAGCGTTTTCGTGTTCACCAACATGTACTACGCCGAGGCACCTTGGCTGACCCCGCGAGCCGCCGCGGCCGCCTCCAGCACGATCTGGCACGAGGTGGCCCTGCGCGGGGCCGCCTCGGGCGAATTCGAGGCCCAGATCGCAGAACTCGGCCCGTTTCTCGAGCAGAACTGGCGGGCCAATGTCAGCCCCCAGACCGGGATGCCGATCTATGAGCGGCCGGTAGCCCTGGTCCTGTACCGGGAGGATCACCGGTTCCTGCTTGATTCGATCATCCCCCGGGCCGGCCGGACCGAGGCGAATTTCGATCTTGTAATCGCCTCCCAGCCCTATCGGGCCAAATCCTCGGTGAATTTCCGTGCAAAACGCATCATTGCGCCGCTGGCGCGCGCCCTGCGAGCTGGCGGCCGATTGATAGGAATCCACTCTCACGGCCACGATCCGGGGCTCGAAATCATCCAGACGGTCTGGCCCGGAGAAAATCCTTTCGCCGTCAGCCGCCATGAGATATTGCGCGCGGTGAAATACGAGCTGGGATCGGCAGGGCGGGACCTCAATTTTAACGCTTATGCCGATAACCGTTCGATCTTCCGATATGATATGGAAGCGCTGCCCAACGAGGTGACCGGCTCGATCGGAACCTCGACGGCCTTTGCAGCGTGGAACGCGGCGGTGTATGTCGCCCAAATCGAAGATGACCGGTTGACGGAAATGACTGAAAGTGGGCGGACCCTCGATGCCACCAGAGAGGTTCTGCGCAAGCACAATGGGCTCTGGTTTTACGACGAATCCTACGTCATCTCGCGCCGCCGGGACTGACATTCCATGACACATCACGACAGGAGCCGCCGGGATGGCGGCAAATAAGAGGTTTTGCTGATGCGCGCGTCCTATCTGTTCACCAGCGAGTCGGTTTCCGAGGGCCATCCGGACAAGGTCTGCGACCGCATTTCGGACGAGATCGTCGACCTGTTCTACCGCGAAGGGCCGAAGGCCGGCATCGATCCCTGGGCCATCCGCGCGGCCTGCGAAACGCTCGCCACCACCAACAAGGTTGTCATCGCCGGCGAGACCCGCGGTCCGAGCTCCGTCACCAATGACCAGATCGAGAGCGTCGTCCGCGCCGCGATCAAGGACATCGGCTACGAGCAGGAAGGCTTCCACTGGAAGACCTGCGACATCGAGATCCTGCTGCACCCGCAATCGGCCGACATCGCGCAGGGCGTCGATGCGCTGCAGCCGGGCGAGAAGAAGGAAGAGGGTGCGGGCGACCAGGGCATCATGTTCGGTTACGCCACCAACGAGACGCCGGACCTGATGCCGGCGCCGATCTTCTACGCCCACAAGATCCTGCGCCTGATCTCGGAAGCGCGCCACTCCGGCCGCGAGAAGGTGCTCGGCCCCGACTCCAAGAGCCAGGTCACCGTGCAGTACGAGAACGGCAAGCCTGTCGGCGTGCGCGAGATCGTGGTCTCGCACCAGCATCTGGTCGAGGACCTCACCTCCACCCAGGTTCGCGACATCGTCGAGCCCTATGTGCGCGAGGCGCTGCCGAAGGACTGGATCAACGGCAAGACCATCTGGCACATCAACCCGACCGGCAAGTTCTTCATCGGCGGTCCCGACGGCGACTCCGGCTTGACCGGCCGCAAGATCATCGTCGACACCTATGGCGGCGCGGCTCCGCATGGCGGCGGCGCGTTCTCCGGCAAGGACCCGACCAAGGTCGATCGCTCGGCCGCCTATGCTGCGCGCTACCTCGCCAAGAACATCGTCGCCGCCGGTCTCGCCGACCGCTGCACGCTGCAGCTGGCCTACGCGATCGGCGTCGCGCGGCCGCTGTCGATCTACATCGACACCCACGGCACCGGTAAGGTGCCGGAGGACAAGCTCGAGAAGGCCGTCGCACAGGCCATGGACCTGACCCCGCGCGGCATCCGCAGCCATCTCGACCTCAACCGTCCAATCTACGCGCGCACCTCGGCCTACGGCCATTTCGGCCGCACGCCGGACAATGAGGGCGGCTTCTCCTGGGAGAAGACCGATCTCGTCGAACCGCTCAAGCGCGCGGTCTGATTCTCGCGTCATTCCGGGGCGCGCGCGACAGCGAGCGAACCCGGAATCCTCAATCGTCATTTCGAGATTCCGGGTTCGCCTCTGCGAGGCGACCCGGAATGACGAGCTCAACAACAGGAAGCTCTCATGAACGCCCCCACGAAGCCCGGCTTCACCGACTACATCGTCAAGGACATTTCGCTCGCCGACTTCGGCCGCAAGGAGATCTCGCTGGCCGAGACCGAGATGCCCGGCCTGATGGCCACCCGCGAGGAGTATGGCCCCAAGCAGCCGCTGAAGGGCGCGCGTATCGCGGGCTCGCTGCACATGACGATCCAGACCGCGGTCCTGATCGAGACGCTGGCGGCGCTCGGCGCCGACATCCGCTGGGTCTCCTGCAACATCTATTCGACCCAGGATCACGCCGCCGCCGCGATCGCCGCCGCCGGCATTCCGGTGTTCGCGGTCAAAGGCGAGACGCTGACCGAGTACTGGGACTACACCGCCAAGCTGTTCGACTGGCACGGCGGCGGCACGCCCAACATGATCCTCGATGACGGCGGCGACGCCACCATGCTGGTGCATGCTGGTTACCGCGCCGAGCAGGGCGACACCGCCTTCCTCGACAAGCCGGGTTCGGAGGAAGAGGAGATCTTCTACGCGCTGGTCAAGCGCCTGCTGAAGGAGAAGCCGAAGGGCTGGTTCGCCGAGATCGCGAAGAACATCAAGGGCGTCTCGGAAGAGACCACCACCGGTGTGCATCGCCTTTACGAGATGGCCAACAAGGGCACGCTCTTGTTCCCGGCGATCAACGTCAACGACAGCGTCACCAAGTCGAAGTTCGACAACCTCTATGGCTGCCGCGAGTCGCTGGTCGACGGCATCCGCCGCGGTACCGACGTGATGCTGTCGGGCAAGGTCGCGATGGTCGCGGGCTTTGGCGACGTCGGCAAGGGCTCGGCCGCCTCGCTGCGCCAGGCCGGCTGCCGGGTCATGGTCTCCGAGGTCGATCCGATCTGCGCGCTGCAGGCGGCGATGGAGGGCTATGAGGTCGTCACCATGGAAGACGCCGCACCTCGCGCCGACATCTTCGTCACCGCGACCGGCAACAAGGACATCATCACGATCGAGCACATGCGCGCGATGAAGGATCGTGCCATTGTCTGCAACATCGGGCACTTCGACAACGAGATCCAGATCGCGTCCTTGCGCAATCTGAAGTGGACCAACATCAAGCCGCAGGTCGACGAGATCGAGTTCCCCGACAAGCACCGCATCATCCTGTTGTCGGAGGGGCGCCTGGTGAACCTCGGCAACGCGATGGGCCACCCGTCCTTCGTGATGTCGGCGTCCTTCACCAACCAGACGCTGGCGCAGATCGAGCTGTTCGCCAATAACAAGAACGGCAAGTACGAGAAGAAGGTCTATGTGCTGCCGAAGACGCTGGACGAGAAGGTCGCCCGTCTCCACCTCGCCAAGATCGGCGTCAAGCTGACCGAGCTGCGCAAGGACCAGGCCGACTATATCGGCGTCAAGCAGGAAGGCCCCTACAAGGCGGATCACTACCGCTACTGATCGCGCACAGCAGCGCTGACGACACGCGGCTCCGGATGTCTCCGGGGCCGCTTTTGTTTGCGCCCATATGAACCAGATCACAGCTGCATTGATACTGTTGATGTATTTGCAACCTGTGGACGCGGGTGTAAGGTTTGATCTGTTAAGTCCTTCCTGGAGGACGACATGGCGCATTTTAGAGAAATTTGGCCATTGGCCTTTGTACTGGCCGCCACCACCAACCCCGTGAACGCCGACGCTCCGATCGACACCAATCCCGCCGGCTTTTTCCGGTCGGGCAGCCTTGCTGACACACTGCGCGACGCCTCCGCGACAAGCGGACGCGACGAGGGCGGCGCGGGCGTGAGCCGCATCCAGCTCTCGCAGTGGTTCAACTTCTTCAATTGCTTCAGCGGGGTCTGGCGAAGGTGTTGAGCGATGTGGCGGCCCGTTCTCATTGTGCTTCAGCCGACGCCGTTCTGTAACATCAGCTGCGACTACTGCTACCTGCGCAATCGCGACGACCGGACGGTCATGAGCGCCGAGGTCGTCGGTGCGATCCGGGACAGGGTCTTCCCGCGAATGGCCGCAGACGCCGCGCCGACCGTCATCTGGCACGCCGGCGAGCCGACGGTGGTGCCGCTCGCCTGGTACCGGCGGGCCTATGTCGAACTGCGGCGGACTGCGCCGGCGCAAACCCATTTCTCGCTGCAGTCGAACGGGATCGCGCTCGGGCAAGACTGGATCGCGTTCGCGCAGGAGACTGACACCCAGATCGGGCTCTCGATCGACGGGCCACAGGCATTTCACGACGCACGCCGGAAGACGCGGAACGGCAAGGGGACCTGGTCCCATGCGATGCGTGCACTCCGTGAGCTGAAGGCTTCGCGCATCGATCCCAACGTGGTCACGGTGCTGCATCCGCGCTCGCTGCAGGCCGCCGATACCTATTTCGAATTCTACCGCGACAACGGCATCACCCATGTCTCGTTCTCGATCGACGAGTCCGAGGGCGGCCATGCCGTGAGCTCGTTCGACGGCGACGACCAGCGCGAGGCGATGGCGGAGTTCCTGTTCAGCCTGCTGCGGCGGGCCTATCTCGAGCAGTATCCGCTGCACATCAAGGAGGTCGAGCGGATTGCGGCGATCCTGGCCGGCGGCGAGCTGCACAACGAGCAGATCGATGCCTGGGATGTGCTGGTGGTCGCCGCCAATGGCGACGTCACGACGTTCTCGCCCGAATTCATGGAGGTGCGGTCGCGGCCGCATCACGATTTCAGGTTCGGCAACATCTTGTCCGATGATTTCGAGACGATCCTCGACAGCGCGCTGGTTGCCCGGACCCAGGCCGAGATCCGCCGCGGCGTTGATCGCTGTCGCGCGGAGTGCCGGTATTTTGCAATTTGCGGCGGCGGCGCGCCAGCCAACAAGATGCAGGAGAACGGCGCCCTCGACACGGCGGAGACGAATTTCTGCCGGCTGTCGATCCAGCCTGCCGCGGAAGCCTTCCGCAGGTTCGTTCGTTGGGTGCGCGAGGGGCGCGAGCAGCGCCGCGTTCGGGGACGTGAGGTTATTGTCCAAGAGGTTGCTACTCAAGAGATTGCCTAGTCGACGCGTTTTTGATGGAGGGCGACATGACACAGTGCCCCGCATTTCTGTTCACCCTTTGCGAGTGGACGCAGTATTTGCCGATCCAGCAGATCACGGGGGCGCAGATTGCCTCGTTCCTGTTCGGTGTCCTGGTGGTCGTGGTCTTCTCGATCGATCACTACAAGGTCCCGACCTACGCCAAGACGACAATCGGCGAATTCATCGAGCTCGCGCCGGAGTCGCTGACGTCGCATTCCCGATACATGAAGGGGCTGACGATCTACGTCTCGCTGATGCTCGGCTTCTACGGCATCCTGCTCGCGATCGGCCCAGCGGCGATCGCGCCGATCTTGTCCTACTTCTCGATCAACACCGGATCGGTCGGCACGATGGACAATTCGGCCTGGCCGCTCGCCGCGACCTCCATCATCACGTTGATGGGCAGCCGGGACGACAACAAGTACCTCGGCAGGATGGAGGGATGGCTGCGGTCGATCGCCCATGAAGCGGCCTACATCCCCTATGCCGTGACCAATCTCGCCGTTGCGCTCGACGGCAGTTTTCCGCTGAACGAGGAGGAATTGCGGGCCGCCGGAGAGTTTTCGCCGGCGACGCTGGCTATGGTGCAGGACAGCCAGGAGGGCTCGCGGCAGAACTGGATCCGCGCCAAATATCTCTATTCGCGGCTCGAGCAGCTGCGCGACAAGGACGACCAGTTCAAGCTGCTGATGCGGCAGCCGGAGAACGAACGCGCCTTCAGCTTCGTCCGCGATCAGCGTGACGCGCTGGCCAAGGAGCTCGACCGTGGCGATCCCGACGAGGCAACGTCGCGGAAGATCGACGCCTTCAAGAATGCGCTGGCCGTCTTCCTTGCCTCGATCCTCTGGCGCGGTTGCGACAATGAAACCGCCGTCAACGCCAAGCTGAGTGGGCTCAGGCTGAACGCCAACGCGCCGGCGCCACGGTCGCCGGCGACCTTCATGTTCCACCTGATATTCTTCCTCGGCGGCACGCTGCTCGTTTTCCTGGCCGCGCTGAAGATCCGGCAGATGCAGTTTCACGATGCGTCGGTCGAGCAGAAATGGCATCTCACCCTGGCCTTCCTCGTCTTCCTGCTCACGGCGTTCTTCGTGACGCGGTCGCGCGAGAAGCAGCTCGCGAGCGGCGACTGGAAGTACAGCACCGACGTCATCTTGCGCTGCTCGGTGCTTGCGACGGTCGCGATCGCGGTGGTCGCCTCGCTCGTGACGTTCGCCGTGCATCAGGGCGGCAGCGGACGATTCTACGCCATGCTGCTGGTGGCGTTCGGCATTGCGCTGCCGTCGACGCTCGTGTTCCAGCTTCTGATGAGCTGGGCTGCGACATCGACCCCGACCAAGGAGGCGGTCGCCGCAAGGATCGGCTATCAGGCCAACTCGCCCCAACTGGTCAGAACGTCCGCATTTGCCGGCGGCATCTACGCAGCCGTCGTCCTGGTCGCGCTGCTCGTGCTGTACTGGCCGGCCGACTACACGGTCGTGACGAGCACGCCGCAGCAGGTGACCGACGCCGCGATCAACAGCCTGAGCAACATCAAGACGGCGCTGCTCGCCAACAAGGAAGACGATCAATGGTTCGGCAATTCGGTTTCGAAGGCGGCGATCCGCAATCTCGACAAGAGCCTGCAGGACGCCAAGGCCGAATTGGTCTCGGGCAATTACAAGCCCGAGACGATCGCTACGATCCTGAGGCAATGCGACGAGATGGGCGACCTCGGCGGCGGCCGGCGCCTGTTCAGGCCCGGCTGCGAGCTCGACGACTATCTGCAGTCGATTCCCTACAAGGGCGATGTGCTTCCCAACCTTTACAATCTGCAGGGCCAGATCAGCTATCTGAAGCCGCGGTTCGAAGCCCTGCAAAACTACACGTCACTTGGCATGATGCTCCAGCACGGATGGCGGAACGCGCTGCTGGTGGGCCTGATGTGGGCGACCATGGCGGCCGTGTTTGCGGTCTCCGTCCTGCTCTACCGGCGACAGGAACTGTGGGAAGGCATTGCGCTGAAGAAGCTGCCGGATTTCGTGCCCAAGGGACAGCAGGAGCGGGAAGCGTGGTTGCGCACGCCGCTGTACGATATGGCCAAGCTGTCGCCGCTCGAGGCCTTGCGCTATCCGACGCTGCGGGCGCGGCTCGCCGACCTCATGAATGCGCAGCAGCCCACGCAAGCGACGGTGACGCAGCTGCGGCCGGTGGCCTGACGTGGGCCGAACGCCACCGGGCCTCCCATCCGTTGTTTCGCGTATACGCCCGATAGCGCGAATCGGCGATCCTGGAGAGAGGGTTAACGGCAGATTAACCGGCGGCGCATAGGCTTCCAGGTTCGAGGCTGCAGCGGAGGACTTGTTCCCATGGAAGCCCAGAGGATTGCGGTCGACGCCGTGGTTGCGCTGACCGATTGCGACCGTGATGCGGTCACCGCCTTCATCCGCAAGCTCTATCTTGCCGGCGTCCGCGACCCCAAGCGCCTGACCTTCAAGGGCCTGCAGGCGCTGCGGACCTGATTGTTGCCACGTAGGGCACGCCGACCCGTCATCCAGAGGTGCTCGCGAAGCGAGCCTCGACGGATGCACGGCCCGAATCGTGGCCGTCGTGCTTCGAGACGGCCGCTCGTGCGGCCTCCTCAGCATGATGGGGATGGAGTTGCGTGCTCGGCTTTTGCCGTCGTCATAGCGAGCCACCGGGTCGTGCGAATGCGCGCCCGCGAAGTAATCCATCGGGCCACAATCGGGCGACATGGATTGCTTCGTCGCTATCGCTCGTCGCAATGACGGGGGTTAGATCTTTTCACATGTCAAACAGCGATGAGGATGTGAGTTCGCAGTCTGGTGGCGCGGTTTGTCCGAGGCTTGCGTTACTTTCCACCCTCTTGGAAGGCAGAGGGCGCAGGGAAAGCCGGGTGCCGATCGCACACATGGGTCCTGTGCAAAGAAAGTACGAGGGTAGGACCACAGGTGAAACCGGAATCACTCCGGCTCTCCCTACGCGATGGTTTTACGGTTTCCTTCGTGCTCTCCCCCGGTGAGGCCGGGCTTTTTGCCACCGTGGCTGCAAGGACGAGTCCCTTGCAACTTAACACCAGCGTCAGGACCACACGACTTCGCCGTCCGCCTTGGCACGTCCGTCTCGTGTGCAGCCGCGTCCTGTAGCGCGCAAAAACGAATGGCATCGCGCACAACTTCATATGACACACCTAGTAGGGGACGGAAGTTGGCTCTAGTTGCCTAGGTAGGACGTAAGGTGCTACGCGGTTGCATCATGCATGCCCCGCAAGTTCCAGTTTCAAGCCACCTCAAAACCTCCTACCGCCCAGATATCGACGGGCTCCGGGCCGTCGCGGTACTGTCGGTCCTGTGGTTTCATTATGGCGCCCCAATGCCGCAGGCCTGGCGGCTTCCGGGCGGCTTCACCGGAGTTGACGTTTTCTTCGTGATCAGTGGCTTCTTGATCACCTCCCGGCTGATGGATGACATCGGTGACGGGCAGTTCTCGATTCTGAGCTTTTACGACAGGCGCATTCGGCGAATTCTGCCGGCGCTGATCGCGATGCTGACTTCAACGCTGGTCGCCAGCTACTTCCTCTTGATGCCAGGCGACTACAAGGATTTGGCCGCAAGCGCCGCTGCCGCAGCTTTCGGTGCATCAAATCTGTTCTTCCTCTGGAACACCGGCTACTTCGACCAAGCGGCCGAGCTTATGCCGCTCCTACATACGTGGTCGCTTGCGGTGGAAGAGCAGTTCTACCTGGCCTGGCCGGTGATCCTGTGGATTATCGCCCGCCGGAGTAGCCGGACCAAAATTGCCGTCGCTCTTGCCGGCATCGTCATCCTGGGGTTTGGCGCTAGCCTGTTTTGGTTCGACTATAGCCCGAAATCAGCCTTCTTCACGGCCATACCCCGCGCATGGGAGCTGGCAATAGGCGCGCTCCTGGTGTTTCTCCCGCCACTGCCACGCGCCGCCGGGGAAGTAGCCACCTTCGCGGGAGCCGCACTAATTGGCACCGGATTTTTCGTGGTGACTGACACAGCCTTTCCCGGGCTGTCGGCACTTTATCCCTGTCTCGGAGCGGCACTGGTCATATGGCCGCGAGGGAACGGCGGCTGGATTGTAGGCTGGCTCAGCCGTCTGAGGCCGATTGGCCTGATTTCATATAGCCTTTACCTCTGGCACTGGCCCGCCTGGGTGCTCTTCCGCAACTACATCAACGGGGCCCAGCCGCGAATTCGCGAAGCAGCCGCGTTCGCCTGTATCTCAGTCATCCTCGCTATATTCTCTTATCGATACATCGAAACGCCTTTTCGACGGAGGCCCTGGCGCGCGTCAACGGTCGTCTTTAACGGTCTGGCGTCAGGCCTCGCGGTGTTCCTCGCCGCGGTGTTCATCCATATTAACCACGGACTGCCGAGCCGACTCTCAGATGAAGAGAAGGCTATCAGCAGTCTCAACGTGATGTGGGATTGGCCCTGTCCAGCACAGGCAGATGTGGTCGGAGGCCGTCTCTGCGCCTTCGGCGCCCCGTGGGAATCGGCGAAGAAGCGAGCCCTCCTCTGGGGTGATAGCCATGCCGATCATTTTGTGCCGCTGCTCAACCAAGCAGGTCTTGAGACCGATACGGCGTTTGTCGTAATCGACGGCTGCAGCCCAGTTTACGGTAAGCTGACCGGTCTAATCCGAGACATGCCTCCAGTCGAAGGCAAGAAGTACTTCGATTGGTGCTCCGAAAAAACCGCTTTGGCATTCAGCGTTCTCGATCAGAATCCAGATATCTTGATCGTCGCGCTGGCGACGCCCTGGACGGCTATCCAGCCCCTAACCCACGACAATGGCGGCGGGAAGGTGACGTCGAGCCTCGCTTTCGAAGGCGCGATCCGTAAGACGCTTCAAAGGATCAGCGCGCCTGGTCGCTCGTTGGTGCTTCTCGGCGACGTTCCCTATCGCCCCGCTGGCGTGCCGTTGCTCTGCACCTATCCGCAGGAATACATCTACCGACGATGCGGACCCGTCGCCGGACTGGACAGGAAGACCTTCGCCCGTAGCATCGACGAGACCACCTACGCGATGTTGGGGAGGATATCGGCGACGACGCCAAATGTGTCGGTTACGTATCCGGGGCGAGCCCTGTGCAGGGACGACCATTGCAGGCTCTACGTTAACGGCGAGTATCTCTACAGAGACATTGACCATCTCAGACGCAACCTTTCGCTGGAGACTGATCGCCTGCTTGCCGCTGATTTCGGCATCACCGAGCTATTGCGGACGCTCAGATACCCCAGCAATTGACGGTGGGCGCTGCCGAGTATGTGATGCGAAGATTGTCCTTGTTGCGAGGACGAACACCCCGCTGGTGACGCCTGCCGGAAGGAATGATCCAGAGGCATTAGGCTGAAGGTCGATTGCGCTCACGGTCCCCCCGAAACCCAAATCAGCTTGAGTTGCTCTGAAATTTCGATCTTTCGTGAAACGATCAGGCGTCGTCGATCGCCTTTGTAGCCGGTCCATCATTGCCGTTTTCAGATACTCGCAAAGGCACGATCCGATCGTCCGCTCATGTTCGGTTTCTTGCGAGCGATGCGCGCTTGCGGAACTTCAAAAACGGTGAGCGCATCCTTACATGGCGCCTCGCGACGGCACTCCGGTATGGCCTCCCGGCCTTGCTGCGGGGGCTAAGGCATGATGAAATAAGGCAAATTGTCGCGGACATGGGAATGCGCTCTCCACCTCCGCATGTCCTTGGGGGCTTCCTTCACCGGAATTTGCTTCGCAGGGACGCGCGGATGCGCCGGGACCGCGATTGGGGATAAACGATGTTGAAACAGCTCTTCGCGCCGCAGCTCGTAATTCTTTACGTGCTTGTGGCCTCTACGGTTTATGTGCATTTCCGCGGCCGCCAGCGGCTGCGGTTTGCCCGCCAGCTCGGCGACCACTCGACCTATCTCGCGCCCTACAATGTGCTGATGTATGCGGGCTCCGCGGTGCCCAATACGCCGGTGATCCCGGTCGAGCAGTTCCCCGAGCTCAAGAAACTCAGCGAGAACTGGGAGACCATCCGTGACGAGGCGGTACGGCTGTTCGACGAAGGTTTTATCCGCGCGGCGGCAAAGAACAACGATTGGGGTTTCTATTCGTTCTTCAAGAGCGGCTGGAAGCGCTTCTATCTGAAATGGTACGACGACTTCCTACCGTCGGCGCGCACATTGTGCCCGAAGACCGTCGAGCTGTTGAACTCGATCCCGAGCGTGCATGGCGCGATGTTTGCGATGCTGCCGCCCGGCGGCAAGCTCGGCGCGCATCGTGATCCCTTCGCCGGCTCGCTGCGCTATCACCTCGGCCTGGTCACGCCGAACTCGAACCAGTGCCGCATCCTGGTCGACGGCGTCGAATGCGTCTGGCGCGACGGCGAGGCCTTCATGTTCGACGAGACCTTCATCCACAGCGCCGAGAACAAGACCGACGTCAATCGCATCATCCTGTTCTGCGACGTCGAGCGTCCGATGAAGTACGGCTTCATGACCGCGATGAACCGCTGGGTCAGCCACAACATCGTCAAGGCGTCGGCGACCCAGAATGTCGACGGCGAGCATGTCGGCGCGCTGAACAAGGTGTTCGGCAAGCTCTACGAGATCCATCTTGCAAGCCGCAAGGTCAAGGAGTGGAACCGGGACGTGTACTACACGCTCAAATATTCGGTGACCGCGCTGATCCTCGGCCTGATCGTGATGTCGGCGCTGAGGTGAGGGCGGCGGCGTTGCTGCGCTGAAAGCGAAAGGCCCGGAGCGTGCTGCGGGCCTTTGTTTTTGAGCGCGTGGATTCATGTGTCCACGGTGTCCGCATTTCAGGGGCAAAGGCGAAATGGGCTTGGGACCGAAGCATACGCCTTTTGCCCCATCGTCGACGCCGGGAACTCGATGGACATGCTCAGGTTCTGACGCATAGACTTGGCCTCCAGTTGGACTTGGCCTCCAATACGCAGCCGACCACATGGCTGAGGCGCGGGTCGAACGCCGTCTTGCTGCCATCCTCGCGGCCGATGTCGCGGGCTAATCGCGCCTGATGGGGACTGATGAGATCGGCACGCTCACAGCGTTGAAAGCGCACCGGCGTGAGATCGTCGATCCCGCGATCGCCACCCATAAGGGGCGCATCGTCAAGACCACCGGTGACGGCATGCTGGTTGAATTCGCCAGCGCCGTCGATGCCGTGACCTGCGCGGTCGAGATTCAGGAGCAAATGGTGGAACGAGCGGCTGAAGGTAGCGCGCTGCGTATCCAGTTCCGGGTCGGAATAAATGTTGGGGATATCATCATCGATGGTGAGGATATTTTCGGTGACGGGGTCAACGTTGCCGCGCGTGTCGAGAATGAATGTGAGCCGGGCGGCGTGTACCTGGCGGACGACGTTTATCGGCAGGTGCGCGGAAAGATAGTGCTTACGATCGATGATCTCGGCGAGAGATCCCTGAAGAACATCGAGCGTCCGGTGCGGCTCTATGCGGTGCGCTCGGTCGCATTTTCTGCTGGGGCTCCAGCCAGGTCGCTTTCCGAGGCCGGCGAACCGCTGCCGCTGCCGGACGGGCCATCGATCGCGGTGCTACCATTCGAAAACATGAGTGGCGATCCCGAGCAGGAATATTTCGCCGACGGGATGGTCGAGGACATCATCACCGGCCTGTCGCACATAAAGTGGCTCTTTGTGATCGCGCGCCATTCGAGCTTCGCCTTCAAGGGCCGATCGATCGATGTGAAGCAGGTCGGGCGTGAATTAGGCGTGCGCTATGTGCTCGAAGGCAGCGTGCGAAAGAGCGGCGATCGCGTGCGGATCACCGCGCAACTGATTGATTCTGTCACTGGAATACATGTTTGGGCGGAACGTTTCGATCGCAAATATGATGATATTTTCGCGTTACAGGACGACGTGACGCTGTCCGTTGTCGGCGCGATCGAGCCAAGCCTGCGCCTTGCCGAAGTCGATCGCGCCAGGCGGAAGCGGCCGGAGAACCTGACCGCCTATGATCTCGTCCTGCAGGCACACGCCGATATTCACTCGAGAATGCCGGCGCAGTCGAAGAGAGCCCTGGTTCTTCTGGAGCGCGCTCTGGCGCTCGACCCGACCTATGCCCTTGCCCATGCGTTTGCGTCTCAGGTCTCAGTGCCATCATGCAATTTACTTGCGTGAAGGAATGCAGGAAGAGCATCGCATAGCCTCCATGCAGCATGCCGGAGCCGCCATCGACCATGGCCAGGATGATGCGACAGCCTTGACGTTTGCGAGCTTTACCATCGGTATGGAGGGACGGGGATCGCGCCGCAGCGTTAACGCTGCTTGAACAGGCGCTGTCCTTAAGTCCGTCCTCGGCGTACACCTACATCTTCGGAAGTATCGTTCTTGCGTATGGCGGAGAGGCCGAGCGCGCCAGCGAATGGGCTGAGCGCGGCTTGCGCCTAAGTCCATTTGATCCGTGGCGCGCGACAGCTCTGATGGCGCTTGCGCTCGGGCACTTTCATCGCGCTCGTTATGACGATGCTGTTGCTGCGGGACGGAAAGCTGTCCAGGCCAGTCCGGGCTTTAGCATGGCTTACATGACGTTAGCTGCGCCGCTCGCCAGGCTCGGCCGGCTGGACGAAGCGAAGGCGGCTGCAGCAATGCTTCTGGAACTGCAGCCGAGTTTTCGATACGGCCGACACTTCGCCGAATTGGCAGTCGTGTCAGACCTTGCGGCAGCCTTTGGGGGAGGCACTTGGAATAGCTGGCCTCCCGGAATGATTGGACTGCAAGCCCGTGGTTAGTCATCGCAGATTTTTCGGTTGATCCTCCGATGTCTGTCGCTGCGGGCAAACCGGGCGCGGAGCGGGCTTGACCGAAGTAAGAATTTTCTTCAGATTTGAGCGGGGAAACGACCCGACACGATCCCTCGGGATCAGGGACGCGGCGCCGCCTCCGCAGCGATCGCACAACGACGTCGATACGACGAAGAAAACGGGAGGATAGACGGATGGCCAATATCGGCATGTCGCGCAGGGAGTTGCTGGTCGGATCGATGCTCACGGCAGTCGCCGCCGCCGCGCCGAGACCGGTCTGGGCGTTCGACAGCGCGGGTGCGCTGGCGCGATCGAAGACAGGCATGGTGACCAGTCCGCACGAGCTCGCCACCGAGGCGGGGCTCGAGGTGCTGCGCAAGGGCGGCAATGCGATCGAGGCCGTGATTGCGATCGGCGCCACCCTCTGCGTGACCTATCCGCACTTCAGCGGCCTTGGCGGCGACAGCTTCATGGTGATCAGCGACCGCAAGGGAAACGTCCGGACGCTGTCCGGCGTAGGCCAGGCCGCAGCAAATCTTCCGAACTACAGCGGCTCGGTCCCGATCCGCGGGCCGGGGTCGGCGCTGACCGCGGCCACGACCGTCGATGTCTGGGACCAGGCGTTCGATTTCAGCCGCAAGTCCTGGGGCGGCAAACAGAGCTGGGCGTCGCTGTTCGAGCGTCCGATCGAATACGCCGGCAAGGGATTTCCGGTCACGCCGTCGCAGCGTTTCTGGCAGGACATGGAAGCGAAGAACCTAAAGGACTGGCCCGACATCCAGCGCATCTTCATGCCCGCCGGCCGGATGCCCGAAATCGGCGAGCCCCTGGTCCAGCCCGAGCTCGCCAGATCGCTGGAGATGCTGGCGGCAAACGGCGGGCGCGATTTCTATGAAGGAAAGCTCGCCGCGCGCATTGCGGCCGGACTGAAGCAGATCGGTTCACCGCTCACCGCCGACGACCTGGCACGCTGCCGGGCTCGCGACGAAACGCCGTTGCGCGTCAGCTATCGCGGGGGCGAACTGCTCGGGCTGCGCCCGCCGACGCAAGGTCTCACCACGCTCGAGATCATGGGTATCCTCGACCGCTTCGAGCTTGCGAAGTATCCGGAAGGCAGCGCCGACTACTATCACCTCCTGGTGGAGGCGGTGAAGCACGCGTTCATCGACCGCAATCGCTATATCGGTGATCCGGAATTCGTCGACGTTCCGGTCAATCAGCTGCTCTCGGCGAGCAGCCTCGACGCGCATGCAAAGGCCATCAGCATGGACAAGGCGATGCCTTGGCCGCACGTGTTCAAGAAGGGCGATACGGTTTATCTTGCCGCGACCGATCGCGACGGCAATTGCGTCAGCATGCTGCAAACCGTCTATTACGATTGGGGAAGCGGTATGGTGGCGGGCGACACCGGCATCATCTGGCACAATCGCGGCGCCTCGTTCAATCTCGATCCTGCCAGCCCGAACTGCCTCAAGCCGGGCAAGCGGCCGTTCCACACGCTCAATCCCGGAATGTATCTCAAGGGCGGACGGCCGCACCTTCTGTACGGCACGCAGGGCGCCGACGGCCAGCCGCAGACGCTCGCGGCGGTGCTGACAAGGCTCATCGACTACAACATGGATCCGCTCACGGCGCTGTCCCGCCCGCGCTTTCTGCTTGGCAAGACGTTCTCCGACTCGCGCGACAGCCTGAAGCTGGAGAAGGATGCCGGTGAGGAGGTCTTCAAGAAGCTCGCCGAGCGCGGCCACGAAATGAGTCCGATACCTGCCCAGAGCCCGCTCGCGGGGCATCCGGGCGCGATCCGGATCGACGCCGACGGAAGCATCACCGGGGCACACGACCCGCGCAGCGACGGGCGGGCGCTCGGGCTGTCATGAGACGAGGCGCGACAGGCTGACGGAGCTGCCGGGCGAGAGCGGGTCGGCGCTCATAGCGTAACGCCGGCGGGAGAGCTTCGCTGTGCCCGATCGACTGAGGTTTTTGCCTCCGCTCCCGGTTCGGCTGGAACCCTTGGAACCCAAGGCCGTTTGTTCCCAAACGACCCGCTTGGTCATCATCCACGCGGGGGGGGGGTCCGAGGGAGGTCCTCCCATGGCAACGCTTGGCCTCGACGCCACCCAGCTCACCCCATCCGAGCATCAGCGCCAGCTTCGTCGCGCCGTGATTGCCTCGACCGTCGGCACCGCGATCGAGTGGTATGATTTCTTCCTCTACAGCACCGTCACCGGTCTGGTGTTCGCAAAGCTGTTCTTTCCGCACTCAGACCCCTGGGTCGGCACGCTGGAGGCATTTGCGATCTATGCGGTCGGCTTCGTCGCGCGCCCGGTGGGAGCCGCGATCTTCGGGCACTATGGCGACCGCATCGGCCGCAAGTCGACGCTGATTGCGACGTTGCTCTTGATGGGATTGGCGACCGCCGCGGTGGCCGTGGTGCCGACCTACGAGAGCATCGGCATCTGGGGCGCCGTGATCCTGACCGTGCTGCGCTTTATCCAGGGTGTCGGCGTCGGCGGCGAATGGGGCGGCTCGGTGCTGATGTCGATGGAATGGGCGCGCAACGACCGCTCGCGCGGATTGATCGCGTCATGGCCGCAATTCGGCGTGCCCTGCGGCCTGTTCCTCGCCAATCTCGCCGTGCTGGCGTTCAGCCAGATGGCGGGCGACCAGTTCCTGGCGTGGGGCTGGCGCATTCCGTTCGCGCTCAGCCTCGCTCTCGTCGGCGTCGGGCTCTACATCCGCCTCGGCATTCTGGAAACGCCTGTGTTCTCCAGGCTATTGGCCGAGCGTCAGCTCGACCGCACGCCGATGCTGACGGTGATCAGGGAGCATCCGAGGGAGATCCTGCTGTCCGCCTTCGCGCGCTTGTCCGAGCAGGCGCCGTTCTACATCTTCACCGCCTTCGTCTTCTCCTACGGCATCGGCACCTTGCACCTGTCGCGCGACTTCCTCCTGACCGCGGTGCTCTCGGCCTCGGTGCTGTCGTTCGTCGCGATCCCGCTGTGCGGGCACATCTCCGACCAGATCGGCCGCAAGAACATGTACATGATCGGCGCAGCCGTGACCGGCGTGTTCGGCTTCATCTATTTCGCGCTGCTCAACACCGGTTCGGCGACGATCATCTTCCTCACGATCGTCGTGTCGCTGATCCCGCACGACATGCAGTACGGCCCGCAGGCTGCCCTGATCGCCGAGAGCTTCACCGGACGCCTGCGCTACAGCGGCTCCTCGCTCGGCTATCAGCTCGCCTCCGTGATCGCCGGCGGCCCGGCGCCGCTGATCGCGACCTGGCTATTCGGCACGTTCCACTCGGCGACCGCGATCGCGGGCTATATCGCAGTCTGCGCCGTCATCACGCTGATCGCGACCGCGCTGATGACCGACTTCACCGGGAAAGACATCAACGCGGCGGGCGCGCATGAGCGGCACGCCTGATGCGGGCGGCGGTCTCGCAGCTCTCGTCAAACCATGGAGCCTTAGCAGCCCCGGCAGATGCCTCGGATCTTTCGATCGACGATCGCGTCCTCCGGATCGATGATCTGCTGGGACCGCGATGTCGATGCGGGAAGATCGGCGGTACGCGGCTGGCGATGGCCGACCGGTGCCGACCAGGGCCTGGTCATGGTTTCGTTTGACGCATATTCGTGCTGTTCTTGCACCGTCGCGCGTGCAAGCGCCGGCGTTGCCGCTGCCGCCAACAGGATTGCAGCCAGGCCAAGTCGTCTCGGGATCATCATCGAAGCCTCCGCGCGGCATTCACCGCGTTTGAGCGCGCCCCCGTTCGATGGACTCGCGTCCAGGCAGTGATATTCCCGCGCTCTGCGCTCTCGCCCGCGGATCACATGCGGGCGACATGCGCTCGCGCAGCCGTGATGAAATAGTTGCGAACGTCCACCGCACTTGGTTCCAGAAGCCGCGCTTGCGCGGGCTTCGACCATCGTGTGGAGGAAACCATGACCAAACTGACCATCGTGGCGGCTGCGCTGATCGCGGCAGCCGCATTTACAACCGAGGCCTCGGCCGCCCGCAATGGCGCGCCACGGCATACCCAGGCTGCGACGACGGCCAATACGGACGGCAATTGCGTACGGGCGCCGAACGTTGGCTCGTTCGCCTCGGTGCCATATACCGTGCCGCCCTGCATGCCCAACACCGCGCGTTGACGGTACGAAAAGGTCGGCCTGGCGGAGTATTTGGCCGAGGGATTCCACAGTAAAAAGCCCCGGACGCGACGTCCGGGGCTTGGCACCATCCGCGATGGCGAGCCTATTCCGGCTTGCCGATCGCCACTTTGAGCGTGCCGACGCCGTCGACGCCGCATTCGATCTTGTCGCCGGGCTGCAGCTGGGACACGCCGGCCGGCGTTCCCGTCATGATGATGTCGCCGGCGGCGAGCTTCACCTGCTGGGAGAGCTGCCAGATGATCTCAGGCACGCTCCAGATCAATTCGGTGAGGTCGCCCTTCTGGGCTTCCTTGCCGTTGACGGTGAGCCAGATTCTGCCCTGCGAAGGATGGCCGATCTTTGAGGCTGGCTCGATCGCGGAGCAGGGCGCGGAATAGTCGAACGACTTGCCGACTTCCCACGGCCGCTCCTTCTTGCGCGAGGCGAGCTGCAGGTCGCGGCGGGTCATGTCGATGCCGACCGCGTAGCCGTAGACATGCTCGAGCGCCTTGTCGGCGGGAATGTTCAACCCGCCGCTCTTCATCGCGACGACCAGCTCGACCTCGTGATGCAGGTCCTTGGTCAGCGGCGGGTAGGGGATGGTGGCGCCGTCCGCCACCAGCATGTCGGCATGCTTGGCGAAGAAGAACGGCGGGGCGCGCTCGTCATTGCCCATCTCCCTGATATGCTCGAGATAGTTGCGGCCGACGCACCAGATGCGGCGCACCGGATAGGTGCCGGACTCTCCGACGACGGGGAGCGAGGGCTGCGGTGGAAGCGGGATGACGTAGGTGGCGGCGTTCATGAGAGGGTCTCGCTGCTCTTTTGGGGTGAACTGATGCTAGGCGGTGGCGCTGATCGGCGCCAGCGCAAGCGGCGTCGCGTCGTGGTGGTGTTGCAGGCGGAAGAACGAGGCGTAACGGCCGCCGCGGCGCAGCAGCTCCTCGTGCCGCCCGCGCTCGACGATCTCGCCGCCCTCGACCACCAGGATCGCATCGGCGTGCATGATGGTGTGCAGGCGGTGCGCGATCACGATCGTGGTGCGGTTCTGGCAGAGATGTTCGATGGCTTCCTGCACCTGCCGCTCGGATTCGGAATCGAGCGCGGCGGTGGCCTCGTCGAGCAGGATGATCGGCGCGTTCTTGATCAGCGCGCGGGCGACCGCGATGCGCTGGCGCTGGCCGCCGGAGAGCTGGGTGCCGTGCTCGCCGACCGGGGTGTCGTAGCCGAGCGGGAAGCCCATGATGAAGTCGTGCGCGCAGGCGGCCTTCGCGGCATCGACGATCTCCTCATCGGTGGCGCCTTGCTTGCCGAAGGCGATGTTGTTGCGGATCGTATCGCGGAACAGGTAGACGTCCTGGCCGACATAGGCGGTCTGCTCGCGCAGCGATTTGCGCGACACCGCCGAGATCGACTGTCCGTCGATCAGGATCTCTCCCTCGCGCGTCTCGTAGAAGCGCAACAGCAAGGCCAGCACCGTCGACTTGCCGCCGCCGGAGGGGCCGACCAGCGCGGTCACCTTGCCGGGCTCGGCTGTGAAGCTCATGCGGTTCAGCACCGGCTCGCCGGCGCGATAGGCGAAGGAGACGTCGCGCAGCTCGATCCGCGCCTCGGAGAGCTTCAGCGCCGGTTTGTCGTCGTCGGAATGCTCACTGGCCGGACTGTCGACGACCTCCAGCAGCATCCGCGCGCCGACCAGCTGGCTGTTGAGGTCGATATTAAGACGCGCCAGGCGCTTGGCCGGCTCGGTCGCCATCAGGAAGGCGGTCATGAAGGAGAAGAACTGGCCGGGGGTGGCGCCGAGTGCGACCACGCTGTAGCCGCCATAGAGCAGGCAGCCGGCCACCGCAAAGCCGCCGAGCATCTCCATCAGCGGATTGGAGCGGCTGGCGACGCGCGCCATCTTGTTGGCGTTGCGCTCGACCGTCGAGATGTGCTCGTCGATCCGGCGCTGCATGGTGCCTTCCAGCGTGAACGCTTTCACGGTGCGGATGCCCTGCAGCGATTCCTGCATGGTCTCCAGGATGTCGGCGGTGCCGGTGAACTGGTTGTAGGCGAGCCCCTTGATCCGCTTCACGAGCTTGCGCAGCACCAGCATCGCCGGCGGCACCGCCACGAGGCCGAGCAGCGACATCAGCGGGTCCTGCCACACCATCACGCCGAGCATGGCGATCAGCATCAGGAAATCGCGCCCGATCGCGTTGACCAGCATGTTGAGCACGTCGGTGATCGACTTGGCACCGGCGGTGAGCCGCGCAAGGAATTCCGACGAGTGCCGTTCGGAGAAGAACCCGATGCTCTCGCTCATCAGCTTGGAGAACAATTGCCGCTGGTTGGTCGCGAGGATGGCGTTGGAGATCTTGTTGAGGATCACCATGTGGCCGTAGGTCGCCACGCCCTTGATGAACAGCAGCACCACCGTGATGCCGGAAAACATGGCGATGCCGGACACGTTCTTGTCGACATAAGCCTGGTTGATCACCTGGCCGAGGACATAGGTCGCCGCTGCCGTGGCGCCGGCCGCGACCGCCATCAGCGCGAACGCCGTCAGATAGCGCCGCCAATAAATGATCCCCTGTTCCATGACCAGGCGGCGAATCAGGATCGCCGCGCCATAGGGATCGTCGGTGATTTTTCTTGGAAACTGGGCCATCCGCGTTCCATTGACGGCGGCTCAGCCGGCCGTCAGGGTTGCGGAGACTCCTTGCCTGCTTGTCAGGCCTTTTTCAAGTCCAATAACGGCTTGATTTTTAGGCCGATTCTGCGTGCGCGGGGAGGCCGCCGCGCTCCCGGAACAGCTTCTCCTCCCAGGCCAGCGCATGGGTCGCGATGGTCTCGAGATCATCATAGCGCGGGGTCCAGTCCAGCGCCGAGCGGATGCGGGTGGTGTCGGCGACCATGGTCATGATGTCGCCGGGCCGGCGTGCGGCATAGGACACGGCGAAGTTGCGCATCGAGACGCGGCGCACGGCTTCGATCGTCTCCAGCACCGAATAGCCGCGGCCATAACCGCAGTTCAGCGTCACCGACTGGCCGCCGGCGCGCAAATAGGACAATGCCGAACGATGGGCCTCGACGAGGTCGCTGACATGGATGAAGTCCCTGACGCAGCTGCCGTCCGGCGTTGGATAGTCGGTGCCGAACACGTCGATCTTGGCGCGCTGGCCGGTCGCGGCCTCGACCGCGATCTTGAGCAGATGCGTGGCGCCGATGGTGGCGAGCCCGACGCGGCCTTGCGGGTCGGCGCCGGCGACGTTGAAATAGCGCAGCACGACATAGCTCATGCCGTGCGCGGTGGCTGTGTCATGCAGCATGATCTCCGTCATCAGCTTCGAGGTGCCGTAGGGCGACAGCGGCCGGGTCGGCGCGATCTCCGGCACCGGCACCTGGTCCGGATTGCCATAGACCGCCGCGGTCGACGAGAAGATGAAGCGGTTGACGCCGCTCTTCACCGCCGCATTCAGCAGGCTGCGCGTCGTCATCGTGTTGTTGCGGTAATAGCCGAGCGGATCGCGCATCGAATCCGGAACCACGACCGAGCCCGCGAAATGGAGGATGCTCTCGACATTGTGCTGGGCGAGCACGCCCTCGACGAGATTCTCGTCGCCGGCATCGCCGATGAACAGGGGCACGCTCTCGGGCAGGAAGGCGGAGAAGCCTGTGGACAAATTGTCGATCACGACGACGCTCTCGCCGGCATCGACCAGCGCGTGAACCATGTGACTTCCGATATAGCCGGCGCCGCCGGTCACAAGCACGGTCATGGGTGCAGCTCTCCCGTTTTCTTATCCGCCGATGCTAGCGGGCTCGCGGTGAAGAGGGGGTTTCGTGGCGCGCGAACTGGCCACTATGCTTAATGTTGCGTATAGGAATGGCGCGAAACGGAGACCTGCGTGCCGATCGAGAACAAACCTGCCGGCGAGCTGCAACTGATCGTGCCGAATCTGCACAGACGCTACTCCGGCGTCACCGCGACCAACCGCATGGTGTCGCCGAAGCTCGCCAGGATGTTCCGCGCGGCATGGTTCGGCTCGCATCGGCCCGACGGCGTCGCGGGCCTCCGATTTGTCGATCTGCTGCGATTGTGGCGGCGCAGCACGCCGCTGATCTGGCACGCGCGACGCAACGACGAGATGATCGCCGGGCTCCTGCTGCGCGCGCTCGGTTGGCCGCTCAAGCTGCTGTTCACCTCGGCCGCGCAACGCCATCACACCTGGCTCACGCGCTGGCTGATCCGCAGGATGGATGCGATCATCGCGACCAGCGCGCTGTCGGCGTCGTATCTGCAGCGCGAGGCAACCGTGGTGATGCATGGCGTCGACACGGAGCGCTACGCGCCGCCGCAGAATCGCGCTGCGGCGTTCGCCGAAGCCAACCTGCCGGGCCGCTATGCGATCGGATGTTTTGGCCGCGTGCGCGCGCAGAAGGGCAGCGACGTGTTCGTCGACGCGATGTGCAGGTTGCTGCCACGCTATCCGGATTTCACCGCGGTCATCGTTGGCGCCGTCGTGCCCGAGCAGCAGGCGTTCGCCAATGACCTGACGCGACGCATCGCGGCGGCCGGCCTGCAGTCGCGCATTATCATCACCGGCGAGCTCGACATCGAGGAGGTCGTGTGCTGGTACCGGCGGCTGACGATCTACGCCTTCACCTCGCGCAACGAGGGGTTTGGGCTGACCCTGATCGAGGCGATGTCGGCAGGTGCAGCGCTGGTCGCCGCGCGCGCAGGCGCAGCCGAATTCGTGGTCGATGATGGCGTCACCGGCGTGCTGACGCCGCCCGGCGACGTCGATGCACTGGTCGCGGCGCTGGAGCCGTTGATGCGCGATGTTGCCGCGGCGCAAGCGATGGGTGCGCGGGCGCGAGCGCGGGTCGTGGACAAATTCAGCCTCGATGCGGAAGCGAACGCGATTGCCGCGGTCTATCGCACGCTGCTCTGAGCGATCACCTCGGCCACGAAGGCATCGAGATCGCCTCCCGGAAACAGGAAGCCGCGCAGGCCGGCCGCCTGCGCCGCGCCGATGTCGCTGTCGCGGTCGCCGATGACGAAGCTGCCGTCGTGCTGAACCGGCCAGTGCGACATCAGGTCGAGAATCATGCCCGGCGCCGGCTTCCGCCAGGGATGATCCTCCAGATAGCCGGCCACCGTGCCGGCCGGATGATGCGGGCAATAGCGGAAATCATCGACGCGCGCGTGCTGCGCGAGGAGCTCACTGCGCATCCAGTCGTGGAGCGTCCTGACATCGAGCTCGCTGTAATAGCCGCGAGCGACGCCGGACTGGTTGGTGATCAGGAAGACGAAATAGCCTGCATCATTGAGGCGCCTGATCGCGCGCGCCGCATTCGGCATCCAGCGGATACGGTCGCTGGTGCCGACATAGCCGTCGTCGTAATTGACGACGCCGTCGCGATCGAGGAACGCGGCGGGGCGCGCTACGGCGGGGCGTTGCGCGTTGCTCATGTCGCCTGCGCGTCCCGAAGCACGCGCTCGGCAATGTCGGCGACCTCGGTCGCCGAAATGTCGCGCATGCAACGATGATCGTTCATCCTGCACACGGTGCGCTGACAGGGCTGGCACGACAGCTTGCCTTTGGTCTGCTGCACCGTCGCCGCAAGCCCGTTGAGTGGGGCCCAGAGATAGGGGCTGGTCGGGCCGAATATCCCCATGGTCGGCGTTCCGATCGCGGCCGCGATGTGCATTAGCCCGGAGTCGTTGGAGATCGCGACGCTGGCCGCCGCCATCGCAAGGATGCCGTTGCGCAGGTCAGTGCCGGTGAGGTCGCGGACACGGCCGCCGCCGACGGTCGTGATCTCCTGCGCCAGCCCCTTTTCGCCAGGGCCCCCGATCACCCAGACGTCGAATCCGCGCTCCGCCAGCAGCCGGGCAGCCTGTGGATAATAGGTCCAGCGCTTGGATTCGCCGACCGAGCCTGGCCCGAGCGCGATCGCTGGGCCGGCGCCGAGGCCGTTGGCGTGCCGCCAGCGCGCGACCTCGTCCGCGGGAACCCGAAGCTGCGGCACCGGCCATTCCGGCGGCAACGGCGCGCCGTCGGGCAGCGCGAGCGCGGCGTTCTTGTCGATAAAGCGCGGCAGCTTTTTCTCGCCCCAGCGTATGGCGTTGATCAGGCCGAACCGGGCCTCGCCGAAGAAGCCAACCCGCTCGGGGATGCCGGCCAGTGCCGGCGCAATGGCGGCCTTCCAGGTGCGTGGCAAGACCAGGGCGGTGGCGTAGTTCCGGGAGCGGAACTCGGCCGCCAGCGCCCATTGCTGGCCTGGCACCAGCCGCCTGCGCGGCAGATCCCAGACGATCCCGCTGCGGACCCCCGGCATATAGTCGACCAAGGGGGCACACTGCCGGGTGACCAGCAGGTCGACCGGTCGGTTCGGCCAGCGCTTCCGCAGCACCCGGACGACGGTATGGCCACGGACGAAATCACCGATCCACATATAGGGGATGATCAGAATCGGGCGAATGTCCGCCGCATCCTGCGTTTCAATCCCAAATATTGAATCTTTATTCATATCTAAAGGGGTGCCGGACCGGATCAATTGCGGGCTGTCGGTAACCGGTTCGAGCCGGGAGGTAAAGCGCCGTTGCCTGTGGCGCCGGAGTGGGGCAAAGCTGGCCCCGGATTTGGATCAGGGCAGGATTGCGTAATGTTGCTGGTAACCGGGGGCGCCGGTTTTATCGGATCGAACGTCGTGGCCGCGTTGAACGACGCCGGGCGGAGCGACGTCGTGGTCTGCGATATCCTCGGCCACGACGGCAAATGGCGGAACCTGGCCAAGCGGCAGTTAGCCGATTTCGTGCCGCCGGCCGAATTGATGGGCTGGCTCCAAGGCCGTCGGCTGGATGCCATCATCCATCTCGGCGCGATCTCGTCGACCACCGCGACCGACGGCGATCTCGTCATGGAAGCCAATTTCAAGACGCCGCTGCGGCTGCTTGACTGGTGCACAGCCTCCGCAACCCCTTTGATCTACGCCTCGTCGGCCGCGACCTACGGCGATGGCGAGCAGGGCTTTGATGATGACGGCTCGGTCGAAGCGCTGAAGCAGTTACGGCCGATGAACCTCTACGGCTGGAGCAAGAACCTGTTCGACCTGCTCGTCGCAGACCGGCGCGCACGTGGCGAGAAGCTACCGCCGCAATGTGTCGGGCTGAAATTCTTCAACGTGTTCGGCCCGAACGAATATCACAAGGGCACGATGATGAGCGTGCTGGCGCGCCGTTTCCACGACATCAAGTCAGGCCGCGTCGTGCAGCTGTTCAAGTCGCATCGCGAGGGGATTGCCGATGGCGACCAGCGCCGCGACTTCATCTATGTCGACGACGTCGTGCGGGTCGTGATGTGGTTGCTTGCGACGCCTGAGGTCAGCGGGCTGTTCAATGTTGGAACCGGCACGGCGCGCAGCTTCAAGGATCTGATTGTCTCGGCCTACAACGCGCTCGGCCTGAAGCCGAACATCCAGTATGTCGACATGCCCGAGCAGATTCGCGGCAGCTACCAGTACTTTACCCAGAGCGAGGTCGATCGGTTGAGGCATGCCGGCTATAACGGCGGCTTCACCGCGCTGGAAGACGCGGTCGACGCCTATGTGACGGGCTTCCTCAACCGCACCGATCGCTATCGCTGAGCCGCAGATGTTCGATTTTGAAGTCCTCTCGCATGCGATCTCCGGCCAGACCGTGCTCTGCGTCGGCGACCTCATGCTCGACGAGTTCGTTTATGGTGAGGTGTCGCGGATCTCGCCGGAGGCGCCGGCGCCGGTGATCGCGGTCCGGCGCAGCGAGACCAATATCGGCGGCGCCGGCAACGTCGCGCGCAATATCGCTTCGCTTGGCGGGCGCTGCATCTTCGTAGGCCTGGTCGGTGACGACGATGCGGGCAGGGCGCTGGCTGCGGCGCTCGCCAAGGAGAGTGGCATCGAGAGCGTGCTGGTGCGCGATTCCGCGCGCCCTACCACGCGCAAGGTCCGTTTCGTGTCGGAGCACTTTTCGACGCACATGCTGCGCTCCGACTGGGAGCTCGCCGCGCCGGCCGCGCCCGCGATCGAGCAGCAGCTGATCGACGCGATCCTGCCGCAGCTTGCGCGCGCCGACATCGTGCTGTTGTCCGATTATGCTAAGGGCGTGCTCACTGCGCGGGTGATCCGCAATGTGATCGATGCCGCGCGCAACGCGGGCAAGCGCGTGATCGTCGATCCGAAGAGCGCCAACCTCGCGATCTATCGCGGTGCCACCGTGCTGACGCCGAACCGCAAGGAATTTGCGGAAGCAACCCGCAGCCGCGCCGACACGCAAGAGAGCATCGCGCAGGCCGCACCGGATGCGATGTATCTCGCCGATTGCGAGGCGATGCTGGTAACGCAGGGCGAGCACGGCATGACGCTGGTGACGCGCGCTGGCCAATCGGTCCATGTCCCCGCGTTGCCGGTCAAGGTGCGTGACGTGTCCGGCGCCGGTGACACCGTTGCCGCGATGCTGGCGCTCTCGCTTGCAAGTGGCGCCGATTGGGAGGCCGCGTTGCGGATGGCGTGCGCCGCGGCCGCCGTCGCGGTCGGCAAGACCGGTACCGCCCTCGTCACCCCGGAGGAGCTGCGGCGCAAGATCCTGCCGCATGCCTCGCTCGCCGCCGAGGACAAGATCGTCGCCGCCGGCGGCGACATCGACGCGCATCTCGCCGAATGGCGCGCCCAGGACCTGCGCATCGGCTTCACCAATGGCTGCTTCGACATCCTGCATCCAGGGCACGTCAAGGTGTTGACCGCGGCGCGCCGCGCCTGCGACCGTCTCGTGGTCGGCCTCAACAGCGACGCCTCGGTCAGGCGCCTGAAAGGCGAGGGGCGCCCAGTGCAGGATACGCGGGCGCGCGCTGAGGTGCTGGCGGCGCTCGAAGCCGTCGACCTCGTCGCGATCTTCGAGGAGGATACACCGATCAATCTGATCACCCGGGTGCGCCCGAGCGTGCTGGTCAAGGGCGGCGACTACACCCGCGAACAGGTGGTCGGCCACGAGATCGTGGAAGCCGCCGGCGGCGAGGTGCTGCTGATCGACATCCTGCCCGGTCACAGCACGACATCTCTGGTCGATCGAGCGCGCGGAGGTAAGGCGTGAGCACGAGTGTGGCATCAGCAACCGCAGTGGCATTGCCGGCCTGGCGCGATCCGGCGCGCTGGATGACGACGGCCGATATCGTCGCGGTCCTGCTCGCGCTGTCGCTGCCATGGTCGACCTCGGCGGTTGGTATCCTCGGCGCGGTGTTCTTCGTGGTCGTGGTGCCGACACTCGATTTCGCGGATTTCGTGCGATCGCTGAAGCGGCCGATCTCGGCGTTGCCGATCGCGCTGTTCCTGTTGGCGTTGGTCGGAACGCTTTGGTCGGACGCGCCCTGGGCTGCGCGGAGCTATGCGCTGACCCCGGCGGTCAAGCTCCTGGTGCTGCCGTTCCTGTTCTATCATTTCGAGCGGTCGACCCGCGGCATGTGGGTGTTTACGGCGTTCCTCGTGTCCTGTGCGCTGTTGATGGCGATCTCCTGGCTGGTGCTGCTGTATCCGGGTCTCTCGCTGAAGCAGGCGAGCGGCATTGAGCGCGGCATCTTCGTCAAGAACTACATCAACCAGAGCCAGGAATTCACGTTGTGCGCAGTCGCGCTGGCCTATCCGATCGTCATGCTGCTGCGGGAAAGGCGGACCGCACTGGCGCTGGTGCTGACCGCGATCGCCCTGAGCTTGTTCGCCAATATGGCCTTCGTGGTGGTGTCGCGGACGGCGCTCGTCACCGTCCCGATCATGTTCGCGGTGTTCGCGCTGCTGCATTTGCGCTGGCGCAGCATCGCGCTGATCCTGTGCGCGAGCGCAGTGCTCGGCGTCGCGGCGTGGTACAGCTCGCCGCAGTTGCGACATACCGCCGAGACCTTCAGCCGCGACTACCAGCTCTACAAGGAGCGCAACACCCCGACGTCGATCGGCCTGCGGCTTGAATTCTGGCGGAAGTCGCTCGGCTTTTTTGCTGAGGCACCGGTGATCGGCCACGGGACCGGGGCGACACGCGGCCTGTTCGAGCGCGTGGCGACGCACGATGAGTCGGCCTCGAGCGAGGTCATCGGAAATCCACACAATCAGACGCTGAACGTCGCCGTGCAGTGGGGTATCGTCGGCGTCGTCGCGCTGTACGCGATGTGGATCCTGCACCTACTGCTGTTCCGCGGTGACGGCCTGGTCAGCTGGATCGGCCTTCTGGTCGTGGTGCAGAACATCTTCACCTCGCTGTTTAACTCGCATATCTTCGATTTCCACGAAGGCTGGATGTACGTGCTGGGCGTCGGGGTGGCCGGCGGCATGGCCCTGAAAATGCGATCCGCTGCGGGCGGGGAACCTGAACCTTCCGCCCGGCCATGAACGCTGGCATGCGCGCGACAGATGCGCTATCAGCCTTGCAACGTTTCGTCGCAAAACCCCGAGTTGCCGATACTCTTCCCGCCATATGACGCGTCTTTCACAATTCACCCTGCGCAACTTCCTGATCGTGACCCATGACGCGCTCGCGACGGCGTTTGCCTTGCTGGCGAGCTTCTATCTGCGCTTCGAGGGCGGACTTCTCACTGAACGGCTGCCGCTGTTGCTGAGTATCCTGCCCTGGTTCGTGCTGTTCAGCGTGATCGTCTGCTATCTGTTCAACCTGACCACGGCGAAGTGGCGCTTCACGTCGTTGCCGGATGCGCTCAACATCCTGCGCGTGTCGGCAGTGCTGACGCTTACTCTCGTCGTGCTCGACTATACCTTCATCTTCATCGCACCGGCCTCTCACTTCCACGTTCTGTTCGGTCGCGTCACAATCGTCCTCTTCTTCTTCCTCGAAGGCTTTGCACTGAGCGCGCTGCGCCTGGGCTATCGTTACTTCCGCTATTCGCGCACGCGCCATCACGCCCGCACCGACAACGCCGCGCCCGCGCTCCTGGTCGGCCGCACCGCCGACGCGGAGGTCGTATTGCGCGGAATCGAGAACGGCGCCATCAAGCGGCTTTGGCCGGTCGGCGTGCTGTCGCCGTCGGCCGCCGACCGCGGCCAGATGATTCGCAGCATCCCGGTCGTTGGCGGGGTCGATGACATCGAGGCCGTGATTCGCGACTTCGAGGCCCGCGAGCGGCCGATCAAGCGCGTGGTCATGACGCCGTCGGCCTTCGAGCCGGACGCGCATCCGGACAGCGTGCTGATGCGCGCGAAGCGGCTTGGGGTGATGGTCAGCCGGCTGCCGTCGTTGGAAAGCGGCGACGCGCCGCGCCTCACCAACGTCGCGGTCGAGGATCTCTTGCTGCGTCCAAGCGAAAAGATCGACTATGCGCGGCTCGAGACATTGGTGAAGGGCAAGTCCGTCATCGTGACCGGCGGCGGCGGCTCGATCGGCGCGGAAATCTGTGACCGCGCCGCTACCTTCGGCGCGGCGCGGCTGCTGGTGATCGAAAACTCGGAGCCGGCGCTCTATGCGGTGACCGAAGCACTCTCCGTCCGCGACACCGGCGCAGAAATCGAAGGCCGCATCGCCGACATCCGCGATCGCGAGCGTATCACGCGGCTGATGAAGGAGTTCAAGCCGGATATCGTGTTCCATGCGGCGGCGCTCAAGCACGTGCCGATCCTGGAACGCGACTGGAGCGAGGGCGTCAAGACCAACATCTTCGGCTCCGTGAATGTCGCCGACGCCGCGCTCGCTGCCGGTGCAAGCGCCATGGTGATGATCTCGACCGACAAGGCGATCGAGCCGGTGTCGATGCTGGGCCTGACCAAACGCTTTGCCGAAATGTATTGTCAGGCGCTTGATCACGATTTGATGGCACAGGCGAGCGGCAAGCCGCACATGCGTCTGATCTCGGTGCGGTTCGGCAATGTGCTGGCGTCCAACGGCTCCGTGGTGCCGAAGTTCAAGGCCCAGATCGAGGCCGGCGGCCCGATCACGGTGACCCATCCCGATATGGTCCGCTATTTCATGACGATCCGTGAGGCGTGCGACCTCGTGATCACGGCGGCGACGCATGCGATGACGCCGGCACGGCCCGACGTTTCGGTCTACGTGCTCAACATGGGACAGCCGGTCAAGATCGTGGACCTCGCTGAGCGGATGATCCGCCTGTCCGGCCTGCAGCCGGGCGTCGACATAGAGATCGTATTCAGCGGCATGCGCCCCGGCGAGCGGCTGAACGAAATTCTATTCGCGAGCGAAGAACCGACGATCGAGATCGGAGTAGCAGGCATCATGGCGGCGAAGCCCAACCAGCCGCCAATGTCGATGCTGCGCACGTGGCTTTCCACGCTCGATGGTGCCGTCGTCAGTAACGACCGCGCCATCATCATGAATGTGTTGAGAAATGCGGTTCCTGAGTTCGGCAGTGTCGAATGACAGCGTCCGCATCCGTAAGGTTCGGCTAGGTTCGCAGCAAGCGCATCTGAAAGATACGCCGGACAAAGCGCAGAAAAAACGCTGCGTCGATCGGAGGCGCGTTCAGGTGAACGCGGCGTGAGCGCAGGCACTCCAGATTTCCTCGGATCGTCACGCCGAGTCCGCTAGTGCTGATTCCCCCCATTTGAAAGTCGGCAATAACGCGCGGCAGGTAACATACCCTGAAATCGTTCAGCGCCATCGCCCGCAGCATATAGTCGTAGTCGGCGGTGGTCTTGTAGCTGAGATCATAGTCGCCAACCTTTCGGACTACGTCGCCGCGCACGTAGAACGTCGGGTGCGGTGGAACCCAACCGAGCTGAAACGAGTAGCGTCTGAAGGTTCCGCCGCGCCATGCGCGGACGAGGCGCTTGGTGCGATGATCGGTGACCATGTTGAGGTCGCCATAGACAATGTCCGCGTCCTGGAGACCGGCAGCAATGTCGGCAAGCGCCGTCGAATCGTGAAAAGTGTCGTCCGAGTTCAGAAAGCCGACTACGTCGCCCTCGAACAGGCGCAACCCCTTGTTCATGGCATCGTAGACGCCGGCATCCTTTTCGGAGAGCACGCGGATCGCATCGGACCGGAAGGACTCGACAATCTTGAGCGTTCCGTCAGCGGATGCCCCGTCGATGATCAGCATCTCTTTCTCGTGATGGTTTTGTGCGAGAAAGGATTCGATGGTGAAGCCGATCGTTGCCTCGGAATTGTAGCTGGCTGTTACGACGCTGATCTTCATCCTAATCTCGTAACGTAGTGCATGCTTGCCGAACGGGACTGCATCGAAGCCAGGTTATCTATTTTCCCGTTGAGGCCAATGGCAGAAGGCTAGTCGCTGGAGTTTGGCACGGTATCGGTCGGTCGCCAGCTTGGATCGCCCTTTCCAAGGGCTTTCTCCGGGCTCAGTATCCATACCAGACCACCGAAGGCACCGACAAGAAACGACACTGCGCCGAACAAGAGCGAAACGTTAACGCCCTCATTCGCGATCAATCCGGCGTATCCGAAGGCCAATCCCATGGTGGCCTCGCGGACCCCCCAGCCGGCGATCGAGATCGGCATCATCGTGATCAGCATCACTGGCGGCAGGAGCTGGAACACCTGACCGAATGTCGCCGGGGCCGCGATCGATTGCACCACGCACCAGCAGATCACGACGGTCACGACGTGAATCAAAATGGAGAGCACTGCGACCTTCGGCCCGTGGTCGCGGCTGAACAGCACCCGGTTGGCGATCACGGCGCAGGCGTGCACATGGTGTGTTGCCCACCAGCGCTTCAGCCAGGGCCATGGCAGGATGCCGATCAGCAGGAAGCCCAATCCGGCCACGAGCGCGGCGAGATCCAGCAGGAGAAGCGCTGAGCGTCCGTTCGGATCGGAGATCAGTTGATAGCTCCACGGCAGGGTCGCGAAGATCAGGATCGCCAGTGCGATCAGGCCGATTGCCCGATCGACGAAGATCGAGTAGGTCGCCGCGCGCCAGCCGGCGCCGCTGCGCGCGACCAGCCAGAGCCGCACTGCGTCGCCGCCGATCGAGGAGGGCAGCGTCTGGTTGAAAAAGGTCCCGATCACGTTGAAGCGCATCGCCTGCCTTGTGTCGAGCGGCGCGCCGCACTCGGCGCTGATCTCACGCCATCGCAAGACCCCAAGAAATATCTGCAGGAAGGTGACCGCGATCGCGAGCCCGAGCCAGCCCAGGCTGCCGACTTGGATGCGCGAGGCGAGATCGTAGAGATCGACCTTGCGCAAGGAGAAATAGAGCAGCGCGGCCGAGATCAGTATCTTGAGGGTAGAAAGCAGGATTCGGCGCATCTCGCCCGCGCTTGCCAAGTGCAGAATGTGTCAAAAACAGCGCAAAACGTCTTCGCGCGCCGAAATTCGCCGCCTTGGTATGGTTTCCGCACCGATCTTGCAATAGCCGTGCGGTCGACTGTTGCGCCACGCTGAATGGGGCGGCTAAAGAGCCGGAACGGGGACTGCCAACCGCGCGCCAGGGTTTACAATGAGGGCAAAATCCGCCCGGAAGCCCGGATTCGCGTGATAGTGGTGAGTGGCACCGCTCCCGGGGTCGGCTCTTTGGGCTGATATCGGGACGGTTGAACACGATGGCGTCGCGCAATTTTGATGTGCCAGCCACGGGCATGACAGGACGTGAGGCATCGATGGACCAACGAATAATCCCCCTGATCATGTGCGGCGGCGCGGGCACGCGGCTGTGGCCGGCCTCGCGCGAGGTGCATCCGAAGCAGTTCCTGTCGCTGTTCGGGGCGCGCTCGACGTTCCAGGAGACGGTGCTGCGGGTTGCGGATGCGAGCCTGTTCGCGCGCCCGATCGTGATCACCAACGAGGCCTACCGCTTCATGGTGCTGGAGCAGCTCGCGGAAATCGGCCGCGAGGCCGACGTGCTGCTCGAGCCGATGCGGCGCGATTCAGGGCCGGCGATCGCGGCCGGTGCGGCATTTGCCGAAGCGCGCGACAAGGACGCGATCGTGCTGGCGCTCGCCGCCGACCACCTGGTGCGCGACACCAAGGCGTTCGTGGCCGGCTGCCGCGCGGGGCTGGTCGCGGCCGAGATGGGCCGCATCGTGACCTTCGGGGTCCGGCCGGAACGGCCCGCCACCGAATATGGCTACATCAATCCGGGCGAGGTGGTCGCCGGCGAGGTGCGGGCGGTCGCCAAGTTCGTCGAGAAGCCGGATGCGGCGACCGCGGCCGGCTATATCGATGCCGGCTACCTCTGGAACAGCGGCAACTTCATGTTCCGCGCCGCGGTGCTGCTCGACGAGTATCGCAATGTCGACGCGGCGAGCGTCGCCTTGGTTGCGGACTCCGTCGCGACCGCCGCGCGCGATCTCGGCTTCGTCAAGCTCGATGCGGCGGCCTTCGCTGCGGCGAAGGCGATCTCGATCGACTATGCGGTGATGGAGAAGACCGCGCATGCGGCGGTGGTGCCGGTGGCGTGCGGCTGGTCGGACATCGGCTCATGGCGCCAGGTCTGGGAGCTCTCCGAGAAGGACAGCCAGGGCAATGCGGCGCGGGGC
>NZ_JBHMET010000144.1:0-121906 GCF_042430365.1 Bradyrhizobium erythrophlei | reverse complement strand
CCTCGTCGTGGTGGCAACCCAGGACGCCGTGCTGGTGTCGCGCCAGCAGGACGCCAACGGCCTGAAGCGGCTGGTGGCGAAATTGAAAGCCACCGCACCCGAGGTGACCGAGAGCCACATCAAGGTGCATCGTCCCTGGGGCTCCTACCAGTCGGTCGACAATGGCGACCGCCACCAGGTCAAGCGCATCATCGTCCGGCCGGGTGGGCGGCTCAGCCTGCAGAAGCACCACCATCGCTCCGAGCACTGGATCGTGGTGCGCGGCACCGCGCAGGTCACCGTCAACGAGCTGATCAAGACCGTGCACGAGAACGAATCGATCTATATCCCGATCGGCGCGGTGCACCGGCTGGAGAACCCCGGCAAGATCCAGCTCGAGCTGATCGAGGTTCAGACCGGCAGCTATTTCGGCGAGGACGACATCATCCGCATCGAGGACGACTATCAGCGGACCTGAACGGGCATCGGTTCCGGTGGTCAAAATTGTCGTTGGGCCGATGTAACTCTTTGAATCAAAACGTGTCCGGATTTCGCCGTTGGTATTCGCCACATTTGCGGCGGCATGCTATAGCGCTTACGCAACGAAGCGGTCGGGGGCGTGCCGGAAACGCGCCAAACATGGGGTGCAGCGTTTCCTGCTGATTCCCCTCGGAGCCGGGGGGCTCCGTGAGAGGCGGGATAACCGCCAGACAGTCTGTTGGGGTCAATGATATGAATGCAAAACTGTCCGCATCGGGCGCGAAGGCCGATATCAAGCGCGCGCTCCGCGTCGGCGTGATTGGCGCCGGCGTGATGGGCAGCAACCATGCCCGTGTGCTGGCCGGCCTGCCCGGTGTGGTGCTGGTCGGGATCGTCGATCCGCTGCCGGAGCATCGCGTACGCGCCATCGAGCTGGTCGGTTGCCGCGCGTTCGAGAGCCTCGACGAATTGCTATCGGAGGGCGTCGACGCGGTCACGATCGCCGCACCCACGCATCTGCATCACGAGATCGCGCTGACCTGCATCGCGCGCAACATCCACGTCCTGGTCGAGAAGCCGGTCGCCTCCACGGTCGAGGAGGGGCGTGAGATCGTCGCCGCCGCGCACCGCGCCGGCGTGACCTTGATGGTCGGCCATGTCGAGCGCTTCAACCCTGCGGTTGCCGCCATCAAGCAGGCGATCTCGGGTGAGGATATCCTGTCGATCGGCATTACCCGCGTCGGGCCGTTCCCGCCGCGGATGTCGAATGTCGGCGTCGTCATCGACCTCGCGGTCCATGACATCGACCTGATCCGCTGGTTCACTGAGTCTGATATCGTCGAGGTGCAGCCGCAGCTCTCGAGCGCCGTTGCCGAGCGCGAGGACATCGCGCTGCTGCAGTTCCGCACCGCCTCGGGCGTGCTGGCCCACATCAACACCAACTGGCTGACGCCGTTCAAGGCACGCAACGTGACGGTGGCGACGCGCGGCAAATATGTGATGGGCGATCTGCTGACGCGGCAGGTCACCGAATGCTTCGGCTTCAAGCCGGATGGCAGCTACTCGATGCGTCATCTGCCGGTCGGTCACGACGAGCCGCTGCGTGCCGAATTGATCGCCTTCCTGGAGGCGGTGCGCTCCGGCCAGCTGCCGGCCGTGTCCGGCGACGAGGGCGTGGCAAGCCTCGAGATCGCGATCCGTTGCCTCGAATCGCCCGCCAAGCCCGCCGCATCCACGGCGCGCAAGGGACCGCGCCGCGTCGCCGGCTGACCGCCACCCTCCCAACACGCGCAGAAGAGCATTATGAACCAGCACATGCGTCCGGAACCCATTCCCTTCATCGACATCTCCGCGCAGCGCCAGCGGCTCGGCAAGTCGATCGACGAGGCGGTCGCCCGCGTGCTCAACCATTGCCAGTTCATCAACGGTCCGGAAGTCACCGCGCTGGAAGCGGCGCTGGCCCAGTATTCCGGCGCCAGGCATGTCGTGACCTGCGCGAGCGGCACCGACGCGCTTCTGATGGTGCTGATGGCGAAGAATGTCGGCCCGGGCGACGCGGTGCTGTGCCCGTCATTCACGTTCTGCGCCACCGGTGAGGCGGTGGCGCTGACCGGTGCGACGCCGGTCTTCGTCGACGTCGACGAGGCGACCTTCAACATCGACGTCAACTCGCTCAAGCGCGGTGTCGCGACAGCGAAAGCGCGCGGGCTCAAGCCGGTCGGCGTCATCCCGGTCGACCTGTTCGGCCAGAGCGCTGATCACGATGCGATCGCGGCGGCCGCCCAGGCCGAGGGCCTGTTCATCCTCGACGATGCCGCCCAGGGCTTTGGCGCGAGCTACAAGGGCCGCAAGCTCGGCACCTTCGGCCTTGCGACCGCAACGAGCTTCTTTCCGGCAAAGCCGCTCGGCTGCTTCGGCGACGGCGGCGCGATCTTTACCGATGACGACGAGCTCGCGAACACGCTGCGCAGCATCCGCGTCCACGGCCAGGGCTCGGACAAGTATGACAATGTCCGTCTCGGCCTGACCGGTCGGCTCGACACCATGCAGGCGGCGATCCTGATCGAGAAGCTGAAGATCTTCGAGGACGAGATCGCGGCGCGCAATGTGGTCGCCGACCGTTATACGCGCGGGCTCGGCAATATCGTGACCGTGCCGCGGCTCGCCGTCGGTTGCACCTCGGTGTGGGCGCAGTACACCATCCGCCTGCCCAAGGGTACCGACCGCGACGCCTTCGCAGCCGCGCTGAAGGCGCAGGGCGTCCCGACCGCGATCTACTATACCAAGTCGATGCATCAGCAGACGGCCTATCGCGATTTCCCGGTCGCCGACGGCGGCCTGCCGGTCAGCGAGAGCCTGTCGGAGGACGTTATCAGCCTGCCGATGCACGCCTATCTCGACGCGGCGACCCAGGAGCGCGTCATCGAGGCTGTGCGCGGCGCGCTTTCGTCCTGATACGCAGCTTTTGCGTATGGTGATGATGCGCTAGAAGCAGCGCATGCTTGGGCGCATCTTCACCGTTGGCGGCTATACCCTGCTTTCGCGGCTGACCGGCTTTGCGCGCGACATCATGCTCGCGGCGATCCTCGGCGCAGGGCCGGCGGCGGACGCGTTCTTCGTGGCGCTGCGGCTGCCCAATCATTTCCGTGCGATCTTTGCCGAAGGGGCCTTCAACGCTGCCTTCGTGCCGGCTTACGCGCACGTCCATGGTGAGCGCGGCGAGGCATCGGCGCGGCTGTTCGCGGATCGAATCTTCACGCTGCTGTTCGCCTCGCAGGTGATCCTGCTGGTGGCAGTGATGGCGTTCATGCCGCAGGCCATGAGCGTCCTGGCGCCCGGCTTCACCGACGACATCGAGCAGCGCAAGCTCGCGATCGAGCTGACGCGGATCACCTTTCCCTATCTGTTGCTGATCACGCTGGTGACGCTCTATGGCGGTATGCTCAACGTCATGCACCGCTTCGCCAGCGCCGCGGCGGCGCCGATCTTCCTCAATCTCGCGATGATGATGACATTGGCGCTGGCGGCGTTCTTCCCGAGCGCCGGCCACGCCGCGGCGTGGGGCGTGCTGATCTCGGGTTTCCTGCAGTTCTTCCTGCTCGCAGGCGACCTCGCGCGCCACGGTGGCCTGCCGCGCTTCGCGCCGCTCAAGCTCGACGAGGACGTCCGCGCCTTCTTCCGCGCGCTGGGCCCTGCGACACTCGGCTCGATGGGGACGCAGGTGGCGCTGTTCGCCGACACCATTATCGCGACGTTTCTGCCGGCCGGCGCGTTGTCGGCGCTCTATTACGCCGACCGCCTCAACCAGCTGCCGATCGGCGTGATCGGGATAGCGATCGGCACCGTGCTGTTGCCGGAGATGTCGCGTCGCCTGACCGCGGACGATCATGCCGGCGCCAAGGCGGCGCAGCGGCGCGCGTTCGAGTTCACGTTGCTGTTCTCGGTGCCGTTCGTGGCGGCGTTCCTCACTGTCGCCGATCCGATCATGCGCGCGATGTTCGCGCGCGGCGCGTTCTCGAAGGCCGATGCCGCGACGTCGGCGGCGACGCTAGCCGCCTATGCGGTCGGGCTCATTCCCTTCGTGATGATCCGCAGCGCTGTCGCGACCTTCTATGCCCGCAAGGACACCGCAACCCCGGTGAAGGCGGCGCTGACGGGAGTAGCCGTCAACGTCGCGCTCAAGATCGCGTTGGTCGGTTCGCTGGCGCAGGTCGGGCTTGCGCTCGCGACTGCGGCGGGGGCCTGGGTCAACCTGTTGCTGGTGCTGTTCTTCGCCGTGCGCCGCGGCTTTCTCGATCTCGATCGCGCCCTGGTACGGTCGCTCGGCAAATTCGCCGCCTGCGGTCTAGCGCTCGCCGCGGCGCTCTGGCTGACCTCCCACTTCGCGGCGGTCTGGTTCGCGCCGATGCGGCTGTTTCGCGACGAATTGATTCTGCTCCTGCTCGTTGCGGTCGGCCTGTTCGTGTACGGGTTCGCTATCCTTGTGCTGTTTGGCCGCGGCTGGCTGTTCGCGCTTCGGCGTGTATAGTTTGCCTTGTCAAATCAAATGCATAGGGGTGCATTGCGCGGCCATTTGACGGTCTGCGCAAAGCGGTTTGCGCTTCCCCGCCAACCACGCCAATATGTCCGGACAAGAAGACTGCAACTGGAGACACCATGGCAGCTCCCATCAAATTCGGCGTCGGTCAAAGCGTGCGCCGCAAAGAGGACGACGCGCTGATTCGCGGCAAGGGCCGCTATACCGACGACGTCGCCCCGTCTCCCGCACTGCACGCGCTGATGCTGCGCTCGCCGCATGCGCACGCGACCTTCACCATCGACGCCGGCAAGGCCCGGGGGATGCCCGGGGTGTCGCTGATCCTGACCGCGGCCGACGTCGCCGACCTCGGCGGATTGCCCTGCCTGTTCAACCTCGAGACCGATCCGTTCACCGCGCCGCCTTATCCGATCCTCGCCAAGGACGAGGTACGCCATGTCGGCGACGCCGTCGCCTTCGTGGTCGCCGACACCGTCGATCATGCCCGCGACGCGATCGAGGCGATCGACGTCAAGTGGACGCCTCTGCCGGCGGTCGTCGGCCTCGCCAACGCCGTGAAGAAGGGCGCGCCGCAGGTCTGGCCCGACAAGCCCGGCAACGTGCTGTTCGACGTTTCGATCGGCGACAAGAAGGCCGCGGAATCAGCCTTCGCCAAGGCGCATGCCGTCGCCGAGATCACCATCGTCAATCCGCGCGTCATCACCAATTTCATGGAGACCCGCGCGGCGGTCGCCGAATACGACACTAAGAAGGATCATCTGACGCTGACGGTCGGCAGCCAGGGCAGCCATCGCCTGCGCGAGATCCTCTGCGACATGGTCCTGAAGATGCCGAAGGAGAAGATGCGGGTGATCTGTCCCGACGTCGGCGGCGGCTTCGGCACCAAGCTGTTTCCGTATCGCGAATACGCGCTGATCTCGGTCGCCGCGCGCAAACTGAAGAAGACGATCAAGTGGACCGCCGAGCGCTCTGACCATTTCATGGGCGACGCGCAGGGCCGCGACAACGTCACCACTGCGAAGATGGCGCTCGGCGAGGACGGCAAATTCCTCGGCATGGACGTCGACCTGATGGGCGACATGGGCGCCTATCTCTCGACGTTCGCGCCCTACATCCCGCATGGCGGCGCCGGCATGTTGCCGGGCCTCTACGACATCCAGGCGTTCCACTGCCGCGTCCGCACGGTGTTCACCAACACGGTGCCGGTCGATGCGTATCGCGGCGCCGGACGCCCGGAAGCGGCTTACGTGATCGAGCGCCTGGTCGACGCGGCGGCGCGCAAGCTCGGCATGACGCCTGATGCGATCAGGCGGAAGAATTTCATCCCGCCGAAGTCGATGCCCTACAAGACCGCGACCGGCAAGGTCTACGACTCCGGCGACTTCGTCGCGCATATGAAGCGCGCGATGGAGATCGCCAATTGGAAGGAGTTTCCGAAGCGCGCCAAGGCAGCCAGGAAGGAAGGCCTGGTGCGAGGCATCGGCATGGCGAGCTATGTCGAGGTCTGCGGCACGATGGGCGAGGAGACCGCCAATGTGGCACTCGATCCCAATGGCGACATCAGCATCCTGATCGGCACGCAGTCGAGCGGGCAGGGTCATCAGACAGCCTATGCACAGATCGTCGCCGAGCAGTTCGGCGTGCCGCCGGAGCGCGTCCATGTGCTGCAGGGCGACACCGACAAGATCGCGACCGGGCTCGGCACCGGCGGCTCGTCGTCGATTCCCTCCGGCGGCGTCAGCGTCGAGCGCGCGACCCGTGAGCTCGGCAACAAGCTCAAGGAGCTGGCAGCGCAGGCGCTCGAAGCCGGTGCAGGCGACCTCGAAATCTCCGACGGCCGCATCCGCATCGCCGGCACCGACCGTTCGATCAGCTTTGCCGACCTCGCCAGGCGCCCCGGCGGCGATTCGTCGAAGATGAATGCCAGCGCGGCGTTCGCGAGCGCCGATGGCACCTATCCGAACGGCACCCACCTTGCCGAAGTCGAGATCGATCCCGCGACCGGCATCATCAAGATCGTCAATTACGTCATCGTCGACGATTTCGGCGTCACGCTCAATCCGCTGCTGCTGGCAGGCCAGGTGCATGGCGGCGCGATGCAGGGCATCGGCCAGGCGCTGATGGAGCGGGCGGTCTACAGCACAAGCGACGGCCAGCTCGTCACCGGCACGTTCATGGACTATGCGATGCCGCGTGCCGCCGACGGGCCGTCCTTCGTGTTCGAGACCCACAACGTGCCGTGCACGACCAACCCGCTCGGCGTGAAGGGAGCGGGCGAGGCCGGCGCGATCGGTTCGTGCCCGGCGGTGGTCAACGCGATCGTCGAGGGGTTGTGGCGCGAGTACAAGATCGACCACATCGACATGCCGGCAACGCCCGAGCGGGTCTGGATCGCGATCCGCGAGGCGCAGCGGCAGCACAGGCTCTGATAAATCGTCGCAGGCGGAATGAATGTCCGCTTGCGGTGTTGCAAATAGGCCGGCTGCTGACTGCGGACCGGCACAAGCCGGATTGAGGGGATTTAGCCGATGAAGCGGATAGTCGTCATTGCAGCGATGCTTGCGTTGAGTGCCGGTGCGGTCATTGCTCAGCAGGACCAGGTCGCCCAGACCCAGCTTGCGATGAAATCCAACCTCAAGAACGCCGTCACGCTTTACGACATTACCAAGGGCAAAGCCGCTTATGATCAGAAGGCAGTGGACGCGGCGCTCGCCGAGCTCGAGGACGTAGCCAAGCGGTTCCCTTCCTTCTTTCCTGAAAGCATCAAGGGCCTGAAGCCGAAGGGCGACTACTACGCGTCCACGAAGGTGTGGACTCAGCGGGCGGATTTCGAGGGCCGTGCTGCCAACTTTGCCAAGGCCGTCGGTGCGGCCAAGGGCAAGATCAAGGACCTCGACAGCCTGAAGGCCGAGTTTGGCGCCATCAACGACGCATGCCTTGGCTGTCACGAGACCTATCGCGTCAAGAAGAGCTAGCCGGAATTCCGGTCGAAAAAGGGCGGACGCCGCGAAGCGCCCGCCCTTTTGTTGTGTCGGCCTTTTCTTGTTCTAATCGAAATTACTTCGTCACCTGGCCGCGGATTTCGCCGCCCGGGTTGGCCGCGGTGTGGATGTTGACATAGTACTTGCCGGCCAGCAGATCGGCGGCCTGCGCGTCGGTCAGCGTCGCACTGCCTTCGACCGGGCTCGTGCCGGCATTCGGGATCGCGACCGCGACACCGCTGTTCTTGTCGGCGTCGGCGGGGCCGTGGAAATGCGCGGCGGTGGCGGGGCCGGAGAGGCCGGAATAGGTCACCTTCCAGCTCAGCTTCTTGGTGGCGGCGTCGTAGTCGATGTCGGCGGTGCCGGTGCCGGCGGTGGTCGTCGGCGGCACTTCGGCCTTGCCGTTCAGCGTTGCCTTCAGCTTTTCGGCGAAGGCCGGGCCGGCAAAGACGATCGCGGCTCCCAGCGTCAGCGTGGCAAGCATGGTCCTGTTCGGCATGGGTCTCTCCCTGTTGGCGTCAAACGGCGGTGTCAGCCTCAAAACAGCAGGCTATCGGATTTATTCCCAGGACGGGCGTGCGCGCGCAAAATTTTCATGGAAGCTAAGGCGCCGACTTGCGGTCATACTGCCTGATACGTTGAAACGCCCAATGACGGATCAGTGAATGCTGCGACGAATTCTCCTCCTGGCCATCGTGGCCGGCATCGCCGGTTGCGGCGCGTTCTGGTGGCTGACGATCCCCGCGACCATTGCTGCGGGTGCGTTACCCGCCTACCAGCCCAATCTGGCCAACGGGCGCACAACGTTCAACGCCGGTGGATGTTCCTCCTGCCATGCCGTGCCCAAGCAGGACGACCGCACCCGCCTCGGCGGCGGCCTCGCGATACCGTCACCGTTCGGCACCTTCTATGCGCCGAACATCTCGCCGGATCCGAACGACGGCATCGGCCGCTGGAGCGAGGCGGATTTCGTCACCGCGGTCATGAAGGGCATCTCGCCGTCGGGCGCGCATTATTTCCCAGCCTTTCCCTATCCATCCTACCAGCACGCCAGGATCGAGGACGTCAGGGACCTCTTCGCCTATCTGAAGACGCTGCCGCCGGTCGCGGGCAAGGTGCGCGACCACGACGTGCCGTTTCCCATCAACATCCGCCGCAATGTCGGCGTATGGAAATGGCTGTTCATGGACGACAAGCCGTTCGTGGCCGACGCTACCCGCTCGGCGCAATGGAATCGCGGCGCCTATCTCGTTAATGGTTTCGGCCATTGTGCCGAGTGCCACAGCCCGCGGAATTTTCTCGGTGGCATTGTCGCTGCGCAGCGCTTCGCCGGCGGTCCGAATCCTGAAGGCGAGGGTTGGGTGCCCAACATCACCGAGAAGGGACTTTCGGACTGGAGCGCGAAGGATATCGCCTATTTCCTCGAGACCGGGCAGATGCCGGATGGCGATAGCGCCGGAGGATCGATGGTCCGCGTGATCAAGAACACCTCGCAGCTCTCGCCCGAGGATCGTGACGCGATTGCCGAATACATCAAATCGCTACCGCCGGTGGAGGGCCCGCCGAAGCCAAAGAAAAAGGACGCGAAGGAGTCCTAGCTTCCGCCGAATGCCTTGAAGGTGATGATGGTCAGGGTGTCCTGGATACCCGGGATCACCTGCACCTTCTCGTTGACGAAATGGCCGATGTCGGTGTCGTGGTCGACGTAGAACTTGACCAGGAGATCGTAGTTGCCGGCGGTGGAATAGATCTCGGATGCAATCTCGGCCTCCGCCAGCGCGTTGGCGACCGTGTAGGACTGGCCGAGCTTGCATTTGATCTGGACGAAGAAAGGAACCATCGCTGTCGTCTCCCGGGATATCGGCGACAATAGGCCAAAAACGGGCCGCCAAGGCAAGGCCAAGGCAAGGCAAACACAAGCGAACTTGCTGCCAATAGGCGGCCGCGCTAGGACAGGTCATGAGCCCTTTCGTATCAACCCCTTGCACCCACAGATGACGCCGGTCGCGCTGACCATCGCCGGCTCGGACTCCTCGGGCGGCGCGGGCATCCAGGCCGACCTGAAGAGCTTTGCCGCGCTCGGCGTCTATGGCGCCTCCGTCATCACGGCGCTGACGGCGCAGAACACCACGGGGGTCACCGGCATCCATCCGGTGCCAGCGGAGTTCGTGACCGCGCAGATCGATGCGGTGTTTTCCGATCTCGCGGTCGGTGCGGTCAAGATCGGCATGGTGGCGCAGGCCGCAACGATCGCTGTTATCGCCGACGGCTTGGCGAGATGGTCGCCGCGCCACGTCGTGCTCGATCCGGTGATGGTCGCAACCTCAGGCGATCGCCTGCTCGCGGCGGAGGCGGTCGATGCGCTCAGGACCATGCTCTTTCCGCGCGCGTCGCTGATCACGCCGAACCTGCCGGAGGCGGCGGCGCTGCTCAACGAGCCGCTGGCCGAGAGCGAGGCGGTCGTCGAGGGTCAGGGCAGGCGCCTTCTAGCGATGGGTTGCTCCGCGGTGCTGATCAAGGGCGGCCACGCGCAGGGCGCCGAGAGCATCGACTATCTGATCGCGCGCGACCGCACGATCGCGCTCGCCGGACCGCGCATCAACACGGCGAACACGCACGGCACCGGTTGCTCGTTGTCGTCGGCGATCGCGGCAGGCCTTGCGAAGGGCGAGGACCTCGAGACGGCCGTGTGCAACGCCAAGGCGTGGATCACCGCCGCTATAGCCGCGGCGGATCGCTTCGCCGTCGGGCACGGCCACGGCCCGGTGCATCATTTCCACAAGTACTATTAGTCTTCCGTAGTCCGGATGCAGCCAACGGGTCGCGCGAACGCGCGCCCGATGACAGGCTCCGCGAAATCCGGGAACGGACCATCCACGGATGCAAGGCCCCGGATCGTGCTTCGCTCCATCCGGGCTACGCAGGGTCGCTCCTCGCTAGTGGCGGATTGTTCGCGCGGCGCGCGGGCAACACACCACGTGTTCCGTACAACCACGGCCCCTGATGTCGCCTGATTGTCGCATCGCGCTGTTATCCGCAGTGCAGGGGCGTGCAACCGATTCTCGTTAACTTTTTTTGGGGCCTTCGGTCGCGGGGATCGTCATCGCCTTGTCATACGAAGCTGTTAGGTGCACGGCATGGGAAGCGACTCCTTGAGTGAAGAGAGCCCCGAGCGGCGCTTTCGCACTTTGTTCATCTCCGATGTCCATCTCGGAGCCCGCGGCTCGCAAGCCGACCGCCTCTTGGACTTCCTCCGTTCTCATGATGCCGACACGATCTACCTCGTTGGCGACATCGTCGACGGCTGGGCGTTGAGGTCGAACTGGTACTGGCCACAGACCCACAACGACTTCGTGCAGAAGATGCTGCGCAAGGCGCGCAAGGGCGCCAAGGTGATCTACGTCCCCGGCAACCACGACGAGTTCCTCCGCAAATATTACGGCACGCATTTCGGCGGCATCGACGTAGTCGAGAACACCGTCCATACCGGCGCCGACGGCAAACGCTACCTCGTGATCCACGGCGACATCTTCGATCTCGTGGTGCAGAACGCGCGCTGGCTCGCCCATCTCGGCGACAAGGCCTACGACTTTGCGATCCAGATGAATCGCTTCGTCAACTTCTTCCGCCGCATGTTCGGCGTGCCCTACTGGTCGCTGTCGCAATGGGCCAAGCTGAAGGTCAAGAAGGCGGTGAACTATATCGGCGCGTTCGAGACCACGCTCGCAGGCGAGGCGCGGCGCCACGGCTGCGACGGCGTGATCTGCGGCCACATTCACTACGCGACCATCCGCGACGAGCACGGCATCCGCTACATGAATTGCGGCGACTGGGTGGAGAGCTGCACCGCGCTTGCCGAGCACGAGGACGGAAGCTTCGAGATCATCACCTGGACCGACCCGGTGCGCCGCGTCGCGCCGGTTCCAAGAGTCACGGCACGCGCTGCATGACGCATATCCTGGTCGCGACCGATGCGTGGCATCCCCAGGTCAACGGGGTGGTCCGCACGCTGACCATGATGGCGCAGGCGGCAAAGAGCCTTGGCGTCGAGGTGAGCTTCCTGACGCCGGATTCGTTCCGCACCTTCGCGATGCCGAGCTACCGCGATCTCCGGCTGGCGCTGCCGAGCCCGGCCAGGATCGCGAAACTGATCGAGGCCGCAAGGCCCGACAGCATCCATATCGCGACCGAAGGTCCGATCGGGCTCTTGGTGCGCCGCCATTGCCGCAAGCACGGCGTGCCGTTCACGACCAGCTTCCATACCCGTTTCCCTGAATATGTCTCTGCGCGATCGCCGGTCCCGGAAGGCTGGGTCTGGCGCGCGCTGCGCTGGTTCCACAAGCCGAGCCAGGCCGTGATGGCCGCGACGCCGGCCCTGGCAAGCGAGTTGCGCCAGCGTGGCTTCCGCAATGTGGTGCTGTGGTCGCGCGGCGTCGATACCGCGCTGTTCCATCCGCGGGATGTCGATCTCTGCCTGCCGCAGCCGGTCTATCTGAGCGTCGGCCGCGTGGCGGTCGAGAAGAACCTCGAGGCGTTCCTGGATCTCGACCTGCCCGGCACCAAGGTTGTGGTTGGCGACGGCCCGGCACGCGCGGCGCTGGAGCGGAAATATCCGGACGCCGTGTTCCTCGGTGCCCGCCATGGCGAGGAACTGGCGGAGATCTATGCCGCAGCTGACGTCTTCGTGTTCCCCAGCCGGACCGACACCTTTGGCCTTGTGTTGCTCGAGGCGCTGGCCTCGGGTCTGCCGGTTGCTGCTTTTCCGGTCACCGGTCCCCGCGACGTGATCGGGGCGGCGCCCGTCGGCGTGCTTGATGACAATTTGCGCAATGCGTGTCTGGAGGCATCAGGCATTTCGCGGCAGGCCTGTGTGGAATTCGCCGCGCTCCACACCTGGCAGGCCTCGGCCCGGGTCTTCGTCGACCATGCCACCAATGTCCGCCCCCTTCCGCCGGAAGGCGAGGGCGAAGTGGTGGAATTCGGCGCGGAGGAACACCATTTCGCTGCCCTGCCGGCGCCGCACCCAAGCTCGCGATAATGCGTCTTGCCGGGCGATCGGCCGCCGCGATACAAATTGCGCATGACGGACATCGCCTCAAAACCACCCGTCGCTGCCGCGGACATTGACGCCGCCGCAAGGGTGGTCGCGCCGTTCGCGGTGCGTACGCCGCTCCTGACCTTCCCCGTTCTCAATGAACGCGTCGGCACCAAGGTCTTCCTGAAACCCGAGATGCTGCAGCGGACCGGATCGTTCAAGTTCCGCGGCGCTTTCAACAAGCTGGCGTCGATCCCGCAGGCCCAGCGGGGCGGCGGCGTGGTCGCGTTCTCCTCGGGCAATCACGCCCAAGGCGTTGCGGCCGCGGCCAGGATTCTCGACATGCAGGCCACCATCGTGATGCCTGCGGATTCTCCACTGACAAAACGCGAGCGCACCAAGGCCTATGGCGCCGAAGTCGTGCTCTACGATCGTGACCGCGACGACCGCGAAGCGATCGCCAACGGCATTGCCAGCAAGCGCGGGGCGACGCTGGTGCGTCCCTATGACGACCCCTTCGTGATCGCAGGCCAGGGCACCGCGGGCCGCGAGATCGCCGAGGACATGGCAGCCCTTGGGCTCGTGCCCGACATCGTCGTGGCGCCGGCCTCCGGCGGCGGCCTGATCGCGGGCGTCGCCACCGCGGTGAAGGCGAAGTTTCCGTTAGCCGAAGTAATCGTCGCCGAGCCGAAGGGATATGACGATCACGCACTGTCGCTTAAGGTCGGGCACCGCGAGCCGCATCCGGTGGCGGCGCGGACGATCTGCGATGCGCTGATGGCGGCGATGCCGGGCGAACTCACCTTTGCGATCAACAGCAAGCTGCTCGCGAACGGCGTCAGCGCGTCCGACGAGGAAGTCGGTGCCGCGGTCGCCTTCGCCTATCGCGAGCTGAAACTCGTGGTCGAGCCGGGTGGCGCCGTCGGGCTGGCCGCGCTGCTCGCGGGGCGGATCGACGCCAAGGACAAGAACGTCGTCATCGTACTGTCCGGCGGCAATGTCGACCCCGACCTGTTCGCGAAGCTGGTCGCCTGATACGACCGACGTCCAAGAGAAAAGGGGCAGAGCGCTGGTCGCTCCGCCCCGTTTTCTTTCCGAACTCGCGCTCAGCGCGTGAAGCCGCGGTGGCCTCGGTTCTGGTTCATCGACTGTAGCGCGCCTAAAAACGTCGACCTGCGCCTTACGACTTACGAGAAGAACGCGATCTTCTCGGCCTGGCTCATGCGGCGGAGCGGCGCCAAGGGATCGTTGGCCGCGGTGGTCGGCTTCTTCACAAGGCCGCTTGCGATGATGGTCGAGCCGAGCGAGATCTCGGCTGCCGGCTCTGGAGCGGGCTCGACACGGGCTTGCGGAGGCGCTGCGACGACAAGTGTCTCGGCGACCAGCGCCTCGACCGTCGGGGCCGGCGGCTCGAACCGCGGTTCGGGACCGGGCGCGAACGCCGGCTCCGACGCCTGTGCCATGATCTCGGGCTCGACGGGCGGCGCGTCAGCGATCCGCATCTCCTCGGCGATCATCATTTCGGCGTCGTCGAACTCGACCGTGTCAGGTGCGCCCATCTCCATCGCGATGATGTCGAGCACGGCTTCGTCATGTGCGTCGGCGGCGGCTTCTGCGGCGACGCGGGCAAGCTCGGCGGCCTCGGCTTCGGCGAGCGCCGCCTCTGCCTCGGCAAGCGCCGCGTCGGTCGGCTCTGGCGGCAAGGCCACGGTGGCTTCGACGACGGGTGCGCTGGCGGGCGGCGCGGCAGGTTCCGGGGCGGAGGCCGCGACATCAGTCGCCGGCGCCGCGGCAGCCGGAGAGGGCTGCGCGAACGGCGTTTCCACGGGGGCTTCGGCGGTCGGCGCCTCCGGAGCGGTTGCGGGGAAAGGCGTCTCGCTCTGGTCGAACGCGACAAGCCCGCGCGTCAACGTCGCGAAGGCGGTCTCCAGCACCGCCCTGGCGTCGTCGAGGGACACCTGCGCGGCGCTGGCCTCGATGGCGCTGGCCTGCGAATCAATGATGTCGCAGATCCGGCCGTCATTACCGATCTCGCGGAGCCGCCAGGAGATCTCCCGGATCACCCGCACCCCTTTGCGGACCGGCGCGAGCGTCTGCTCGAAGCTGACGCCATCCAGGGCCGCGATGGCGGAGGCCTGGGCGGCCTCGACCGCGCCGCGCAGCGCCGTCAGCGCCTCCTCGAGCCGCTCGTTCTGGATCGCCTCCGCGGCAGCTTGCCGCTGGGCGCTGAGGTTCTCCTCGATCCGCGCCACGGCGTCGAGCACCATGCGGGTATCGGCATTGCGGTTGCGCTTGGCGTATTCGCCGAGAAACCAGCGGCCCCGCGCGGTCTCCATGAAGGCCTCGCGGATCGCGGCATAGTCCTCCTCGCTCGGCTGGGCCGCGCGGGCGGAAATCGGCGACAGGGCGAATGCTTCTTCGGCCATCCTAATCTCTTCGCGCAAATCACTGCGCGTTACGCTAACGATCATCACGATATCGCGCGAATCGCAATTGAATTGATGCAGTCCGAATCACAAATCCCCATCGCATCCGAGGTTGCATCGCGGCGATTCGCAACGCGACTGGCCGCGTTCTACGCCACGCTGTTCGGGATGACCGGCACCCATCTGCCGTTTTTCACGGTGTGGCTGAAGGCGATCGGAATCGATGCTGCCTGGATCGGCATCATCACCGCAGTGCCGCCGATGACGCGCTTCACCGTGCTGCCGCTCGTCACCGGCATGGCCGAACGGCGTCAGATGCTGCGCGGCGCGATCATAGTCACGGGGTTCGCGACCGCGTTCGGCTTCTTCGTGATCGGCACCCAGCACCTGCCGCTCCTGGTGCTCGCGATCTATGCGCTGACCTGCTGTGTCTGGACCCCGATGGTGCCGCTGACCGATGCCTATGCGCTGCGCGGCGTGGCGCGCTACGGGCTCAATTATGGACCGTTGCGGCTGTGGGGTTCGGCCGCCTTCGTGGTCGGCGCGCTTGGCTGCGGCTTGCTGCTCGGCAGCATCGCGCCCGTGCATCTGATCTGGATCATCGCCGGCGCTGCCGCGCTCGGCGCTTTCGTCGGGCTCACGCTGGTTCCGCTGGATCGTCCGGTGACGGCATCGGCGCCGGCACATGGCGCGCGCAAGCTGCTGCACGACTCCGGCTTCCTCGCCATCATCGTCTCGTCGGCGCTGATCCAGAGCAGCCACGCCGCCTACTACATCTTCGCATCGATCGCCTGGCAGCAGGCCGGCTTCAGCGGGCTGACGATCGCAAGCCTATGGGCGCTCGGCGTCATCGCCGAGATTGTGCTGTTTGCGCTGTCGCCGCGCTTCACGCTGCCGTCCGCCGTGCTGGTGGTGATCGCCGCCGCCAGCGGCGTGGCGCGCTGGACGATTACCGCGCAGGACCCGCCGATCGCGATCCTTGCCGTGGTCCAGCTTGCGCACGGGCTGACCTTCGGGTTGACCCAGGTCGGCATCATGGGGCTGATGGTGCATCACGTGCCCACCCACATGATCGCGCGCGGGCAGGGTTATCTCGCTGCCTGCAGCGGCATCTTCTCGAGCGTCACGTCGATCCTGTGCGGCATCGTCTATGCGCGCTACGGGCAGGGCGTCTATTACATGATGGCCGCGATGGCCGGCTCAGGCGGGCTCGTGATGTGGCTCGCGCTGAACAGGTTCGCCCATCACCCCCAGAGCGCGGCGTCCGGCGGATAGATCATGCTGCCGTCATAGCGCAGACCGTGATCGCGGTCGCGCGCGAGCAGCAAGGGACCATCGAGATCGACGAAGCGCGCGGCCTGCGCGATCAGCATCGCGGGCGCCATCGACAGCGAGGTCGCGACCATGCAGCCGATCATGATCTCGAAGCCGATCGCGCGCGCGGCATCGGCCATCGCCAGCGCCTCGGTCAAGCCGCCGGTCTTGTCGAGCTTGATGTTGACGGCGTCGTAACGGCCGCGCAGGCCCTCGAGCGAGGCGCGGTCATGCACGCTTTCGTCGGCGCAGACCGCAACCGGGCGCTTGATCCGCGCCAGCGCCTCGTCGTTACCGGCCGGCAGCGGCTGCTCGATCAGGATGACGCCTGCGTCGGCGCAGGCCGCGAGATTGGCGGCGAGGCTGTCCTCGGTCCACGCCTCGTTGGCGTCGACGATCAATTCCGACTTCGGCGCGGCCTTGCGCACGGCGGCAATGCGCTCGCTGTCGCCGTCGCCGCCGAGCTTGATCTTGAGCAGGGGGCGATGCGCCGCCCTGGCGGTCGCCTCGGCCATCGCCGCAGGCGTGCCGAGCGAGATCGTATAGGCGGTGGTGCAGGGCGTCGGCGCAGGGCGGCCGAGCAGGTTCCAGATGCGCTGGCCGGCGGCCTTGGCCTCCAAGTCCGAGAGCGCGCAATCCAGCGCGTTCCGGGCGGCGCCGGGGCGCATCGCCGCCTGGAGGGCGATCCGGTCCAGGCCCCGGGCCAACGGCTCGGCCATCGCCTGCATCGCCTGCAGCGTCGCCTCCGGCGTCTCGCCGTAGCGCGGATAGGGCACGCATTCGCCACGGCCGGTGACGCCGCCCTGGCTGACTTCCGCCACCACGGTCACGGCCTCGGTCTTGGCGCCGCGGCTGATGGTAAAGGAGCCCGCGATCGGCCAGCGCTCGATGCGGGTGGACAGGGTTCGGGAGGGGGTGGAAGTCATTTTAAAGTCTACTATTTCCTGAACCGTATGCTTGCGACCTGCAACCAACTATGGCTGGTTTATGGCTGGTTAGTGACAGATTCGACAAGGCAGTCCGGGCGTGCTGGATACCTGCTTTCGAACGGCCAACCAGCCGAGGGGTGGGCATTTTGAGCGGCGACCCGACACTGGAGCGGATAGCCCAAGGCGAGGGACTGGCGTTGTGCGCGGCGGGCAACTGGACGGCCCGCTTTGCCCCTGCGCTCGAGAAGATCGTCTCCGATGCCGAGAAGCTGCGCGGCAGCCGCCCGCATATCTTCATCGACGTCTCGCAGGTCTCGAAGCTCGACACCTTTGGCGCCTGGCTGATCGAGCGGCTGCGCCGCAGCCTGAGCGACACGACCGCGGAAGCCAAGATCGCCGGGCTCTCGGCCAACTATTCCAGCCTGGTCGACGAGGTCCGCCGCGTCGGCGCCGCACCCAGGGCCGACGGCGATCCGGTGTCGATCGCGGGCATGCTGGAACAGATCGGCCGCGCCGTGGTCGGGATCGGCGGCACCATCATCAGCCTGATCGACATGCTCGGCGCGGTGCTGGCGGCGGCCGGACATGTCCTGATCCATCCGCGCAGCTTCCGCCTGACCTCCACCGTGCATCATCTCGAGCAGGTGTGCTGGCGCGCGGTGCCGATCGTGGTGCTGATCACCTTCCTGATCGGCTGCATCATCTCGCAGCAGGGCATCTTCCATTTCCGCAAATTCGGCGCCGATATCTTCGTGGTCGACATGCTCGGCGTGCTGGTGTTGCGCGAGATCGGCGTTCTGCTCGTCGCGATCATGGTTGCGGGCCGCTCGGGCTCGGCCTACACCGCCGAGCTCGGCTCGATGAAGATGCGCGAGGAGATCGACGCGCTGCGCACCATGGGGTTCGACCCGATCGAGGTCCTGATCCTGCCGCGCATGCTGGCGCTGGTCCTGGCGTTGCCGATCCTCGCCTTCCTCGGCGCGATGGCCGCGCTCTATGGCGGCGGCCTTGTTGCCTGGCTTTACGGCGGCGTCGATCCGGAAGCGTTTCTGCTTCGCCTGCGCGACGCCATCTCGATCGACCATTTCATCGTCGGCCTCGTCAAGGCGCCGGTCATGGCGGCCGTGATCGGCATCGTCGCCTGCGTCGAGGGGCTTGCGGTGCAGGGCTCGGCGGAATCGCTCGGCCAGCACACCACGTCGTCGGTGGTGAAGGGCATCTTCTTCGTGATCGTGATGGACGGCGTGTTCGCGATCTTCTTTGCATCGATCGGAATGTGACGATGGCCGAGCAGACAGCCGACGCCATCATCCGCGTCCGCGACATCACCGTGCAGTTCGGCAAGACGCGCGTGCTCGACGGGCTGAATCTCGACGTCAAGCGCGGCGAGATCCTCGGCTTCGTCGGCCCCTCCGGCGCCGGCAAATCGGTGCTGACGCGCACCATCATCGGCCTCGTGCCGAAGGTCTCCGGCCGCATCGAGGTGTTCGGCGTCGATCTCGATGCCGCAAGTGCCAGCGAGCGGCGCGGCGTCGAGCGACGCTGGGGCATCCTGTTCCAGCAGGGCGCGCTGTTCTCCTCGCTGACGGTGCGACAGAACATCCAGTTTCCGGTGCGCGAATATCTGCGCGTCTCGCAGCGGCTGCTCGACGAGATCATGGTCGCCAAGCTCGTGATGGTGGGCCTGAAGCCGGAGGTCGCCGACCGCTACCCGTCGGAACTCTCCGGCGGCATGATCAAGCGGGTCGCGCTGGCGCGCGCGCTCGCGCTCGATCCCGAACTCGTGTTCCTCGACGAGCCGACCTCGGGTCTCGATCCGATCGGCGCCGGCGATTTCGACGAATTGGTGCGCACCCTGCAGCGCACTTTGGGGCTGACTGTTTTCATGGTAACCCACGATCTCGACAGCCTTTATACCGCGTGCGACCGTATCGCCGTTTTAGGGAACGGTAAGATCATTGCAGCAGGATCGATCGCCGACATGAAGGCCTCGCCGCATCCGTGGCTGCAGCAATATTTCAACGGCAAGCGCGCCCGCGCCGTTGTGAGCTAGCGCATGATCCCGAAAAGTGGAGGCCGGTTTTCGGACAAAATCATGCGCCAACCAAGAAATTTGACGGCGCTGATGCAGCGCAGCTGCGCCAGCGTTAGTCTTCGGAGCAATTGATGGAAACCCGGGCGAACTACGTCCTGATCGGAGCGTTCACGCTGGCGGTGATCGCGGCCGCGGTCGGCTTCGTGGTCTGGTTCCAGAGCCTGCACACCACCAAGCAGCGCAGCCCGATCCGCGTCATCTTCGAGGGGCCGGCCTCGGGCCTGCGCAATGGCGGCAGCGTCAACTTCAACGGTATCAGGATAGGGGAAGTCGTCTCAGTGAAGCTCGACAATCCGCGGCGCGTGGTCGCGCTCGCGATGGTCGAGAACAACGCCCCGATCCGCAAGGACACGCTCGTCGGCCTCGAATTCCAGGGCCTGACCGGCGTCGCCGCGATCTCGCTCAGGGGCGGCGAGGAGGCCGCGCCGCCGGTGCCGCTCGACGAGGATGGCATCCCGGTTTTGACCGCCGATCCGAACGCGCTGCAGGACGTCACCGAGGCGATCCGCGCCACCTTGCAGAACGTCAACCGGATCGTCGCCGACAATCAGCAATCGGTGAAGAACTCGCTACGCAATCTCGAGACCTTCACCTCGGCCTTGGCGCGCAATTCGGAGAAGATCGACAACGTCATGCTCAAGGTCGACGGCGTGATGGGCAAGGCCGACAGTCTGATGCTCGGGCTGAACACGATCGCGGGCGGCAATTCCGGCGGCGAACTCAGCCTGATGGTGAAATCGATCCGCGAGCTCGCCGAGGACTTCGACAAGCGCTCGGGGGCGCTGATATCGGATGGCCGCCGGACGCTCGGCGACATCAGCCGCGCCGTGAACAATTTCGATCGCAATCCGAGCCGCGTGATCTTCGGCGGTAGCAACAACAGCACGCCGGAGCCCGCACCCGCGGCAGCGCCCGCGCCGCCGAGGCGGCGGCAGTGATGGGTGAATAGCATTCCTCCCTCGCCAAACCCGTCATTGCGAGCGCAGCGAAGCAATCCATATCCCCGCTTGCTTGCTGAAGTATGGATTGCTTCGTCGCTATCGCTCCTCGCAATGACGGCGGCGAGTGGCGCCTCGGCACGCGCGCACTGAACAACCAACCAAAAACAAAACGGAGGCCGTTAGGCCTCCGTTTCCATTGGTTATTCGCTACTCGATATTCGCCAGGCTCACCCCAGCCGGCCCGCGGCGTGAGCGAGCAGGGTGTAGACCAGCCCCGTCTCCGAGGTCAGGTGGCTGCGCAGCTCCTGCGGGCCGCGGCCGTCGCGGGCGACCTCATCGAGCAGGCGTTCGAACTCGCCGATATACCGATCGACGGTCTGCTTGAAGCCGCGGTCGGCGCGATACTTGCGGGCGACCTCGTCGAAGGCCTTCTGGCCGGCCGGCGTGTAGAGGCGCTTGGAGAACGCCTTGTTCTCGCCGCGCTGGTAGCGATCCCACATCTCGGCGGCGAGGTTGCGGTCCATCAGCCGGCCGATGTCGAGCGACAGCGACTCCAGCGGATTGACGGCGGCCGGCGGCGCCTGGCGGGGACGCGGTGCCTCGCGGCCCTGTGACGGCGGCTGCGCGTCGCTGCGGTTAAGCAGGTCGGACAGCCAACCGTCGCGGCCATTGTCAGAGCTCGCCGGGCTGACCGGCGGCGCTTCGGTGCGGCGCGAGGTCGGCATGCCGAGGTTCTGCATGCCGAGGTCCGGCGGCGGCAGGGTCGACGCGCTGCCGCCCGTATCGCGCATGCGGGCCTCGCCGCGGCCGCCGACGGACGCCACCATCGGCTCTTCCTGGCGCCCGTTGGCGCGGCTGCCGCTGACCACGTCGAGCCCGCGGCCGTGATGGGCGACGATGCGGTTCAGCTCGGCCAGCGCTTCGATCTGGTCGACGATCACCTTGCGCATCTGCGCGGTGTTCTCGGCGGCCTCCTGCGGCATTTCCAGCACGCCGCGGCGCAGCTCGTTGCGGGTGGCCTCGAGCTCGTTGTGCATCTCGGAGGCCATCTGCTTCATCGCCGTGACCATCGCGGAGAACTTCTCCGTCGATTCCTTGAACATCGCATCGGTCTCGGCGTTGCTCTGCTGGTACAGATCGTTCATCGCGTCGAGGGTCTGCTGCCGTTCGTTCTCGGCGGCCGCGCGGACCGCCTCGAACTGGCGGCTGATCGCCGCCGAACCGGCGCCGGCGGTTTCCGCCACCACGCGGGCGATGTCGCGGGCGCGCTCCTCGGCGGCGGCCAGCGATTCATCGAGCAACCCGGTGAAGCGTGACAGCCGCTGATCGAGATCGGTGGTGCGCAGGTCGATGGTGGTCACCAGCGATTCCAGCGCCGACTTGCGTTCGGTGACGGAAGCGGTGGTGGAGCGGTTGGCCTGCTCGACCACGGTGGCCGCCTCGATCAAGGCCTTGCCGTGGATCTCGAACTGGCTCGACAGTTGGCCGAGGTCCTCGAGCGCCTTGCCGGTCTTGCTGTTGAACACCGTCAACTGGTCTTCCAGCGTCTGCGTCGCCACGCCGTTGCGCGAGGTGACGTCGTTCATGGCGGACACGAAGTCAGCCACGCGGGTCACCAGCGCACGCTCCAGCGAGTTGAGGTTGTCGTGGGCGCCGGTCAGCACTTCCTGCAGCAGGATGTTGCCTTCGCGGAGCCGTTCGAACAGCGCCACCGTGTCGGTGCGCAGGATCTTGCTGGTCTCCTGCATCTCGGTGACGGCCGAGATCGACACCTGGCGCGACTGGTCGATCGCCGCCCGCGAGGCCTGCTCGAGGTCCTTGAGCGACTTCGCCACCGCGCCGGTCGCCTGATCGCCGGCCGACGTGATGTTGCGCGCGACGTCGCTGCCATGCGCGGCCATCGACTGCGAGAACGCTTGGCCGCGGGTCTCGATCGCCTTCAGCGCGTCGGCGGTGGCGCGATCCATGTCGGTCGAGAGCTGGTTCGACTTGGCGGTCAGCGCCTCGACCAGCGAGCCGCGGCGGCTGTCGACCATCTGCGACAGGCGATCGGCCTGCTGCTGCACATAGGTGACGATCTCGTCGGTCTTGCCGGTCATCGTCGAGCCGAATGCGCTGGAGGCTGCCAGCACCGACCGCTCGATATCGGCCGAGGTCGTCTTGACCTTGGTCGAGACCTCGTTGGACATGTTGACCAACGCGGCCTGGGCGTTCTGCGCCGAGGTCTGGATGTTGTCGGTGGTCTTGGCCGTGACCGCACCGAGCGAGCGCTCGATCTCGGTCGAGATCGTGCGGATCTGGTTGGCTGCATCGGCCGAGGTCGCCGCGAACGAGCTCTGAGCGTCGCGCGCGCTGCCGAGGATGGCCTGGGCGGTATCCGCGCCGGCCGTGGTGAGGGCACGTTCGATCTCGGAAGAGATGGTCCGGATCTGGCTTGCCGCGTCGGTGGAGGTCGCCACGAACGAGCTTTGGGCCTCCCGTGCGCTGCCGAGAATGGCCTGGGCGGTATCCGCGCCGGCCGTGGTGAGCGCACGTTCGATCTCGGAGGAGATGGTCCGGATCTGGCTGGCCGCCTCGGTGGAGGTTGCCACGAACGAGCTTTGAGCCTCGCGTGCGCTGCCGAGGATGGCCTGCGCGGTACCTGCACCGGCCGCAGTCAGCGCGCGCTCGACGTCGATCGCCAGCGACTTGACGTGATCGGCAGCTTCCGACGACGCAGCGACCAGGGTGTTCTGGGCCTCGCGCGCACCGGCTGTGATCCGCTCGATCGTCCCGGTGCCGGCCACCGACAGCGAACGCTCGATGTCGGAAGCAAGCGCCGTCACCTTGCTCGCAGCGTCCGCGGACGCGTTGACGAGGGTGTTCTGGGCATCGCGCGCACCGGCGGTGATCGTCTCCGCGGTGGCGGAGCCAGCCATCGACAGCGAGCGCTGCATGTCGGCGGCGAGCGTCTTGACCAGATTGGTCGCCTCGGTGGACGCATTGGCAAGTGTGCTCTGGGCTTCCCGCGCGCTGGCGACGACGGCCTCGGCGGTCGCGGTGCCCGCAATCGAGAGCGAACGCTCGACATCGCCGGCGAGCGACTTGACCTGGCCAGTGACGTCGGTCGAGGCCGAGATCAGCGTGCTCTGCGCCTCGCGCGCCCCGGCGGTGATGGCTTCGGCCGTGGCGGTGCCGGCGATCGACAGCGAGCGCTCGACGTCGGCCGCGAGCGACTTGACCTGGTTTGCCGCATCGGTGGAGGCGGTGACGAGCGTGGTCTGGGCTTCGCGTGCGCCGGCCGTGATGGCTTCGGCGGTTGCACTGCCGAGCATCGACAGCGAGCGTTCGACATCGGCTGCCAGCGACTTGACCTGGCTGGCGGCATCGGCGGAGGCCGAGACCAGCGTGGTCTGCGCCTCGCGGGCGCCCGACAGCACCGATGCGGCGGTGGCACTGCCGGCCGCCTGCAGTGTGCGCTCCACGTCGGACGACAGGGCCTTGATCTGGGAGGCGACGTCGCCGGAGGTCGCGACCAGCGAGGCCTGCGCGTCGCGGGCACTGGTCAGGATCGAGCTGGCGGCGCTGGTGCCGACCGCGGTCAGCACGCCCTCGACCTCGGACGAGGTGAGCTTGAGCTGGGCACCGACGTCGGTCGAGACCGTGAGCAACGCCTGCTGCGCCGTGCGCGCGCCGGTCTGGATGGTCTCGCTGGTGTTGACCACGAGGTTGGTGAGCGAGCGCTCCGCGTCCTCGACGTGGGAGCGGATGCCGGACGACAGCAATTCGGCGCGCGCCATCAGATCGTCGCTCGCCTGGCGTCCGCTGCTCTCGATGCGGCCAGCGACAGCCTCGACGCGCGAGCCGAGCAGATCCTCGAACTGCGCGACGCGAGTGTCGATGTCGTTGGCGATGGCGCCGACGCGGGTCTCGATGCCCTGCTGGATGTCCATGAACCGCGCCGAGATGGTGTCGGTCAGGTGCGCGCTGCGACCGTTGATGGTCTCGGCGAGGCGGGCGCTGTGGCCGTTGATGGTTTCGGTGACGTTGTTGATGCGATGGTCGACCGCGGCGATCGCCTGCACGGTGCCTTCGGTCAGCGTCGTGCCGAGGAGGCCGAGGCGTGAGTCGATCGACTGGATCGCCTGCGCGGCGCCGTCCGTCAGCGAGGTCGCGAGCGTGCCGAGGCGGCCCTCGATGGTGTCGGTGACCGACCTCGCGCGGTTGTCGAAGGTGACCTCGAGAGTCTTCAACCGTCCGTCGATCGTCTCGTCGAGCGACCTGAGGCGGCCGTCGAGCGACGTGTCGAGGAAGGAGAGGCGGCCTTCGAGCGAAGAGTCGAAGGTCGAGAGCTTGTTGTCCAGCGAGGCGTCCAGATTGGTGACGCGGCTGCCGAGCGTGGTCTCGAACTGCAGCAGGCGCTGGTCGAGTGAGGCGGTGATCTCGCCGCCGTTCGAGGTCAGGCGGTGATCGAAGGTGTCGACATAGTTCTTCAGGCTGTCGGCGATGTCCTGGGTGCGCTGGCCCATGCGCTCGACGATGTCGCCGCCGAAGGTCTTCACCGTGCGGTCGAATTCCGAGATGTGGCGGGTGATCAGCGCGCCGAGCGTGCCGGAGTCGCGGGCAAACTTCTCGGCGAGCTCGCTGCCGTGGTTCTTCACCAGCTCGTCGAACGCGCTCATCTGCAGCGACAGCGAATCGTGCGCGGTCTCGGTTTGGCTCACCACCTTGGCGACCAGCGAGTTGACGGTGACGTCGAGCGCCTCGCTCGCCTTGTCGCCGGACGTCATGATCTGGCCGGCGAGGCGGTTGCCGGCGTCGTCGATCTTGCCGACGAGGTCGTTGCTGCGGAGCTCGAGCTCGAGCAGCAGCGAGTCCGAGGAGTTCTTCAGGGAGTCGTGGACCTGCTCGGTGCGGTCGGAGATGCCGTCGACGATGGTCGACGAGCGCTGCTCGAACTCGCTGGTGATGCGGTCGATGCGCTCGTTCAACATCTCGTGGACGCGGTCGGCCAGATCGACGAACTCGTCATGGACGTGGCCGGTCTTGAAGTTGAGGCTGGTGGTCAGCCGCTCGGAGGCGTCCATCACGGCGCGCGTGGTTTCGGCGCTGGCTTCCTCGAGGCGATCGAGCAGGTCGCCGCCGCGCTCGCCGAGCGCGAGGATCATGTTGTCGCCGGCGTGGCTCAGCGCCGTCGTGATGTGCTGGCCGCGCTCTTCCAGCGCGCCGGTGATGCTCTTGGCGACCTCGTCGACGCGCGAGGCGATCGCATCCGAAATCAGCGCGATGTCGTGGCGCAGGTCGATCTGCACGCCGGAAATCGCGCTGCGCACCTGCTCGGCCTGGCCGACCAGATTGTCGCGCTGATGGGCGATGTCCTGCAGCAGCGCGCGGATGCGCACCTCGTTGTCGGAATAGGCGCGCTCGAGCGCCGCGACCTCGTTGGCAACGAGGGTTTCGAGCTCGCCGGCGCGCGCGATCGCGCGCTCGACGCCGTCGCCCATCGCCGCGACCTCGCGGCGGATCGCCTGGCCGACGGTCACCATGGAATCGGCGGCGGCATTCTCGGGCTCGGAGAAGCGGATCGCGACCTGCGCCATCGACTGCGCGATCATGCGCATTTCCTGGCCGCGCCAGGCAAGGCTGGCGAGGAAGTAGAACAGCAGGATCGGCGCCAGGAACAGCGCGGCGAGGCCGGCCACGGCGAGCGCGCCGCCGCTCTGCAACGAGGGCAGGAAGGCAAAGGTGAGGATGCCGCAGCCGATCAGCCAGACACCGGCGGACAGCGTGGCGAGCGTATAGACGTTGCGGGCAGGGCGGCCCTTCTGCAACGCCTGCAGGAGCTGGCCGATAGTTTCGCGATCGTCATTGGCGGCGCGGCGCGGGCTGCGCGGCTCCTCGATCGGTTCGAACACTGGACGGTCCGCGGCGGGGCGGGGCTCGAATGAGGTGGCCGAGAAATCGGCCGCGGCTGGCGGAAGGCTCGGCGGCGCGACGTCCTCGTTGACGGGAGAGCGGTTCTCCGCGCCCTGTTCGCCGATATTGAGGGCCTCCTGGATGGCAGAAAGCGCGACTTCGGTGGGATCTTTGACCTTCTTGGGATTGTTCGCCATGTTCAGTCTAAGCCCTCTTACTATTTTACGCGTCGGCGACCTTGCGAACGTCCCCTCGCAAGCTCGAAGCCGGTGCCCACAGCGGAGTGCAATCGCCCGTCGGCGGCTTGTCCGCTACATCCGCAAACATCCTATTGGTTGAGCGGATCGAATGAAATGGTTGCGATTAAGACATTCTTAATCATCGTTAACAGCTTTAAGCCATAAGGCCTTATGGGTACACGAAATTCCCGTGTCACCCCGTCAATTGTGTCGGGATCGTGTCCGAAATCGGGCAGATTTGCAGTTAATCCCGACAACAATCCGTTAACCAGTTTCATGATTGGCTAGGCCAACAGCCCCGCCGGAAACGTCCCCGGCGGAGACAACTTGGACAGGCCATGCCGCTTCACCTCGAACGGATTGAATGGATGCCATCGCCGCCGCTCGCTCCCGATGACGGTCCGATCGATCTCGACCACCTGCAGCGCATGACACTCGGCGACGCCGGCCTCGAGCAGGAGGTGCTGGCGATGTTTTCCGCCCAGTCGGCCAAGATCTTCGGCGAACTGACCGCCTTGCCGGCCGAGGGGGCGGCGCGCGCGCACACCCTGAAGGGCTCGGCGCGGGCGATCGGCGCATTTGGCGTCGCCGAGGCCGCCGCCCGGCTGGAGGCTGGGGTCGCGACTGGTTCCGACCCGTCAGATCTGCTGGCCGAACTCGGGACTGCGATCGCCGAAGCGCGGGCCGCGATCGACGTGATGCTGCGCCGTTCCTAGGTCGCTGGGCGCCCGATGGGTGCCGAAGCCCAGATCCCGTCGTATGATGCGGCAAAACGGGCCGGCAGGTTTTCCTCCCCCGGGCGCTAGCGCTGCGCGGGTCGACCCGTTATAGGACTGCCGGGACCCTTCCTTCCATCGTCCGGCGTATTCCGGCAGCATGAGCGACCATGGCCAAAATCCACTTCATCGACCATTCCGGCGAGAAACGCACCATTGAGATCGACAACGGCGCGACCGTGATGGAAGGGGCGATCCGTAACGCCATCCCCGGCATTGAAGCCGAATGTGGTGGCGCCTGCGCGTGCGCGACCTGCCATGTCTATGTCGATGAAGCCTGGCGCGAGAAGGTCGGTGCACCTTCGCCGATGGAAGAGGACATGCTGGATTTCGGCTTCGACGTACGGCCGAATTCGCGGCTGTCGTGCCAGATCAAGGTGACCGACGAGCTCGACGGCCTCACCGTGTCGACGCCGGAACGCCAAGCCTAGCGCATCATCGGTTCTGATCGCATCAGGACCGAATTTCTCGCGTGTTGTTTCAACGCGTTTTCGTCACGCGAACCGGATTCACGTCGCTCGAAAACGCCATCGCGCCTCACTCGCCGTCCGGATTGACGCCGCGACGGACCCAGCGCCGGAAATTCTCCTTGACCTCGGCCGGCAGCGGCGCCGGCCTGCGTGTGGCTTCGTCGATCATGACCGTGATCGCTTTCGCTGATGCCACGCAGCGTCCTTCGGAAAACACCACCTGATCGAACGCGGTCGACGTCCGTCCGAATCTGACGAGACCAAGCCCCAGTTCGATCTTGCCCGGCCAGTGCAGCTCGGCGCGGAAGTGGATGTCGAGGCGCACCATGATCCAGCCAAGGCCCGGCGGCATCAGTCCCATGCCGGGATCCTTCACCAGCGTGACGCGGCCGGTTTCGAAATAGCTCGCATACACCGCATTGTTGACGTGGCCGTTCGGATCGAGATCGGCAAAGCGGACATTGTCCGAGAGCCGATAGGGGAAATCTTCCAGGCGCGGCGCGTCTTCAGTGCGGATCGGGGCGTTCACAGGGGTCTCCGTTGGTGTCCCGACCATACAGCCCAGTTGCCGTGGCTCGGCAAGGGGTTGCCGCGCCGGCCTCTGCCCCTATTATGCATGTCAGGATCCGGCACCCGTGGCTGGACAGGCGAGAGCCGTCCGGTCGACCTCAACTGAAAAGAAGCGGATATGAGCGAAGTGATCAAAACCGATGTGCTGATTATTGGCGCGGGTCCGTGCGGACTGTTCGCCGTGTTCGAACTGGGCCTGCTCGACATGAAGGTGCATCTGGTCGACATTCTCGACAAGATCGGCGGCCAATGCGCCGAGCTTTATCCGGAGAAGCCGATCTACGACATCCCGGGCATCCCCTTCGTCACCGGCCAGGGGCTCACCGATCAGCTGATGGAGCAGGTCAAGCCGTTCAACCCGACCTTCCATCTCAACGAGATGGTGGACACGATCGAGAAGATCGGCGATCCGTTGTTCCGCGTGAAGACCGACGCCGGCAAGGAGTTCGAGGCCAAGGTCGTCGTGATCTCCGCTGGCGGCGGCTCGTTCCAGCCGAAGCGGCCGCCGGTGCCGGGCATCGAGGCCTATGAGGGTACGTCGGTATTCTACGCCGTGCGCAAGATGGAGCAATTCCGCGACAAGAGCATCCTGATCGTCGGCGGTGGCGACTCCGCGCTCGACTGGACGCTCAATCTGCATCCGATCGCCAAGCGCATCACGCTGCTGCACCGGCGCGATGATTTCCGCGCCGCCCCGCACAGCGTCGAGCAGATGCGCGCGCTGGTCGCGGACGGCAAGATGGATTTGAAGATCGGTCAGGTCACAGGTCTTGAGGGCGCAAGCGGCCAGCTCGCGGCCGCGACCATGAAGGGCAACGACAACGCAGTCTCCATGATCGCCTGCGATACGATGCTGCCGTTCTTCGGCCTCACGATGAAGCTCGGCCCGGTCGCGAACTGGGGCGTGGCGCTTGAAAACAACCTGGTGCCGGTCGACACCGCGGCGTTCGAGACCAACGTGTCGGGCATCTTCGCGATAGGCGACATCAACACCTATCCCGGCAAGCTGAAGCTCATTCTCTCCGGCTTCCATGAGGGTGCGCTGATGGCGCAGAAGGCGCACCGCTATGTCTATCCGGACAAGCGGCTGGTGTTCCAGTACACGACATCGTCGTCGAGCCTGCAGAAGAAGCTTGGAGTGAGCTGAAGCCGGTCCGAGCCAGATCAAAGACCGTGTACGCCGCGCCACGGCCCCTGCGATCGGTGACGCAGGCACTGGAACCCACCGCGAAATGGCCTTAGTCTGAGGCCATGCATTCGCTGGTTGGTCAGGTGACGATGATGCGGACTGCGCTATCCAGACTTCGATTGATGCTGCCGGTCGCAATTGCGCTGCTCGCCGCGGCGCTGCCGGCGCAGGCCGACGAGCCGTCGGCCGAGGGGTTGTGGCAGAAGGTCGAGGACGGTAAGCCGGCCGGCTGGTTCCTCGTGATCGATCACAGCGGCATCTTCGAAGGCGTGATCGCGAAGATGTTTGCCAAGCCCGGCGACCCGCCCAATCCGGTCTGCTCGAAATGCACCGACGATCGCAAGGACGCGCCCTGGCTCGGCATATCCTTCATCCGCGACATGAAGCGCGACGGGTTGAAATACGAGAACGGCAACGTGCTCGATCCGCGCGACGGTAAGACCTACAAGGCCAAGATGACCGTCAGTCCCGACGGACAGACGCTGACGATGCGCGGCTTTGTCGGCATCTCCCTATTCGGGAAGGACGAGGTCTGGACGCGCCTGCCGGACACCATGCTCGCGCAGGTCGATCCCGCCGTCGTCGCCAAATATCTGCCGGCACAGGCCGCAGCGATGAAGCCGCCACCGGCCCCTGCCATGAAGCCGCCGCCCGCGGCACCGAAGAAGGGCGTGGCTCCCGCGGCGGCGCCTGCGCGCTAATACAATCCGCCGGTCTTGCCGGATGGTGCAGGCACATTGGGCGCCACCGGGATGGGCGGCACCGGCTGCGAAATGATCTCCGGCACCGCGGTGTCGAGCTGCAAGACGCTGGCGGCTGCCGGCACCGCCGCATCCGCCATTGCGGCGTGTCCCTCTGCGGTCGGATGCACCGCGCCGCCATAGACCGCCGACAGGATTCCCCAGGTCGCGTCGTGGATATCATTCGGCTGCATCGAGGACGGCAGCCCCTGCGGATAGGTCATCGCCGCGAAATAGCTGTCATTGGCATCGCGGATCCAGCGCACACGCGGAAGATAGGCGCGGTATTCGCCGGCGCTGCGGCCGCATTTCAGCGGCTGATTGGCCGCGGTGACGATATCAGGGTCGAAGCTCTCGCCGTTGGCGGCGAAACACTCGCGGTCGAATTCCGGATCGGTCGCTGCGCGCGCGCAGAAGCCGTGGCTTGCGAATGTGTCCTGGTGTCCGTCTACGAAGGTCATGCGGTCGGAGCGCGGATTGCGGCAGATGATGCCGGACTGGCACAGCGCGATCGCCTTGAGCTGCGGCAGGAATTCGTTCTGGACGAAGCCGGAAACCGCGGCGAGCCGCTGCGGATCAGCGTTGAAGGAGGGGTGGATGTCGAAGCCGGCGCGGCCGCCGGGACAGGGCGCGCCGCCGCCGGCCAGTGTCGGATTGGCGTAGGTCGTGTAGATCACGCGCGCGAGATCGCCGCCGACCAGCGGCTTCAGCGCGTCGCGCAGCTTGGCAAAGCCGGCCGGCAAGTCGCGCGCCAGCGCCGATCGGGCGTCGTCGACGGAGGCCATCGAGCCGCCGCGCTTGAACAGCGTCCGTTCAATCGGGGTGTCCACGATCACGTCGGCGACGAGGCCGGAGAAATAGATATCGTTGGCGCCGATCGACAGCAGCACGAGATCAAGCTTGCGGTCGGGCTGGCGCCGCTGTGCGGCGGCAAGCGCCTCACGCAACTCCGAGAGCTGGCCGTTGACGGAGCCCGCGCAGGTATTGGCCGATTTCGTCGGCAAACATTCCTTCGCACGCTGGGAGCCGAGCAGGCCGTCGGCGATGGTAGCGCCAGAGCAGGCCAGCGGCAGGTAGGTCACCGCGATATGCGGATATTGCACGGCGAGCGCCAGCGCCGTGCGGGTCTGGTAGCTATACAGCGACCTATGACAGGCCGAGTTGAGCCACAGCGCGCTGTGCCGCTGCCAGTTCGACAGGCTATCCGGCGCTTCGCAGGCCCGTCCGCCTTTGTAGCCGGCGCGGCTCGGCCGGTAATATTGCGCGGTCGCGGAGCCAAGATAGGAGCGGAAGCAGAACCCTTCGTCGGACAGGGCGATCGCGCGGTCGGGATTGCCCTCACCGGAAGCGATGCTGTCGCCGAGGCCGGCGATGAAGAAATCGCGTACCGCGATCTCGGTGGAAACGCGCTGGTTTGCGTCCGAACCGCTCGCGACGTCAACGGTTGCGACCGTCGTGCGGCCGTAGCGGACGCGGAGATTGATAGGCTCGGCGCAGTCGAAGGTCGAGGATTGCGGCCCGTCGCCGTCGTCGAACGACCAGGCGCAGGTCGCGCCGACCGGGACCGCACCGGTGAGGCGGACGACGATCGCGTGGTCGATCGGCGTCAGGTAGTTTTCCTTGACGTTGTCACGGGTGCAGGGCTCGTTGACGCGGCCCTGCACGTCGATGCAGAGCCGGTTCACCACGTTGCGCGCCCAACCGCGGCCGTCGCTCTGCAATTCCAGCGCCTGCTCGGAGGCCAGTACGCTGCGGCCGAGGCCGCTTTCGACATGGAGGCGGAAATCGCGCTCCTCGCGGAACAGGCGGAAACGGTTACGGACTTCCCAGGATATCTGCAGCGGCGGATTGCCGGCGTCCTGCGCATCGGCGGCCGATGCAAATGCCGCAACCAAAGCGCCGGCGAGCAACGCCGCGCCTGCCGTCCAACGAAATGAAAATCGAGCCAGAAATCGAGCCATGGCGCGTTTCACGTCAGCGGTAAGGCAAAAATAAGAGAGCGGGAGTTTGGAGGACCGAAAAAGCCGCACCGAGGGCCGATAAAGTCGCTGTTACCGTTTCAGCCGCTTGATCCGCTGCTGCCGGCTTTCGATTGGTTGCCGCACGGTCGCCGAAGCCGTGCAGGCTTGGCTAAGTCTCCGCCGTTCCTGCCAGGGCTGCACCACGTTGAGCCACAGCTCGCGCGCGCCCATGATCGAGATCGAAATCCCGAACGGGATCAGGAAATAGAGGATACGGAACACCACCAATGTCGCCAGCAGCTGTTCCCTGCTGAACTCCGGCAGCGCCACCAGCATCGCCGCGTCGAACACGCCGATCGAACCGGGTGCGTGGCTGGCGAAGCCGAGCAGTGTGGCCAGGATGAACACCACCGCCAGCGAGATGAAGTCGATATCCGGCTGGGTGGGCATCAACAGATACATCGCGAGTGCGCAGAAGCCGAGATCGACCACGCCGATCAGGACCTGCAGCAGTGTCAGCCTGGCCGATGGCAGCACCACCTTCCAGCCGTTCTGGCCGAGCTCGCGGCGCTTGTCGCCGGTCATGAGCCAGACGAAATAGGCGCCGATGCCGGCAAGGCAGCCGATCGCGATCAACCGGTTCATGGCCGGGGGCAGCAGGTCCATCGCGGAGGCCGCCCAGGGGTGCCAGGCCATGCCGAAGCCGAGCACGAATAGGTTGCCGAGCCAGAAGGTCAGTCCGGACAGGAAGCAGATCTTCGCGACGTCGATCGCGGTCAGGCCGTAGTCCGAATAGATCCGGAAGCGGATCGCGCCGCCCGTGAAGACGGTGGCGCCGATGTTGTGGCCGATCGTGTAGCTGGTGAAGCTGGAGAGCGCCGCGATGCGGTAGGGGATGTGGGTCTTGCCGATCGTTCGCAGGGCGAAGAAATCGTAGAAGGTCAGGGTACAGAAGGCGCCGACCACACAGAGCGCGGCCAGCGCGATCCGATGCGGTGCAATATCGGTGAGGGCGGTCAGGATGATGCTGGTATCGACGCCCTTGAGCGTCCGGACCAGGGTCGTGACCGCAAAGGCGATGATGAGGACACTCGCAGCGATCCCTAGCCGTTTCCAGCCGATCTTTTCCTTGAAGCCACGCCCGAGCGTGGTCAGCAGCCGATGCATTCATCCTCCCGGCGGGGCGGCAATTTCAGTGGGACCCGGTCACAAACGGCGACGGGTGACGGGCAAGCGCACCGTGCGCGAAGACCCATAAGGCAAAACCGATGCGTTGTGCAGTCCTTGACAAGCCAAGCTTCGGCCCTCGTTGGTCGTCTTTGTCATACTGGCTACATATGTCATCGCCTTGCCGAATGTGAGTCGCAGGTCGGGTATCCGCGCCGCTGATTTGGCAGGGTGTGCCACGGTTCGAACCGGTTTCCGTCAAGGTTTTCCGCATTTTTGCCTCATCCGCGTGATCGTGGCGGCGCTCGCCGACGCTATCGAATGGACAATATGCGCGGGTGAGGGGACTTCCGTACCGCCGGAGCCGTTTACCAACATGTCAAAACCATGTGCGCGGCGTCGGCGCATCGCGATACGCGCCGTCGCCCCCGGAAAGGATCGCCCGGCAGCCGCGGCTAGTCCCTACGTCTATTGAGGCAAAACGCCGCGCAGGGCGGCACCGGCGCATTTGCTCCGACCGACACCACACCGGGGGCGCTTTCACACTTCGATCAGTAGCGAAATGTCACATCGAAACGGGCGCCTATGTCTCGAGTTGGTTCCTGATGCGAGATGATCCATGCAAGGCACGTCCCTGAACATCCGGCCCTTGGCAGAGGGGTAAACCGCATTCCATTCCGGCCGGTCGAAGCTGGCGTCGACATTGACGCTCGCCGCCATGAGTCTCGGCTACGGCGTCGTGCAGCTCGACGTCACCATCGTCAATACCGCGCTCAACGCGATCGGCGCCTCGCTCGGCGGTGGTGTCGCCGAGCTGCAATGGGTCCCAAAGCGGAAACGGGAGCGACTGGGTTCCCGACCGCTCTTATGGAGTAAGTGCAGACACTCCCGGTCCAAATGGTTGCTGCCTTATTGCTCGATTTCGTCCATCCGAGATTAAGGCCTCGGTAACGCGGTTGATATTATTTGCTGCTCGACCTAGCACGCTAATTTAGCTCTAATTTTGCGAAGCGAGAATGTAATAGGCGGGCAAGTCGTTGTTTGTATATACGGCGAGTTCGGCTGCCTAATACTTCGACAGGTTGGGTGGCCGGGCCCTTGTTCGATTTCACATTTTCAGAACTTGCAAAACGTTCCGACCAAAATCCCGCGCCTTGGCGGCGGCCCCTCATAAAGTGGTTGAATGGTGTGGAGTCGGGTTGGGCCATACCACTGATGCTGCTCTGCTTTGTCACTATCTGGACGGCCTACCTGGTCGTTGCCTACATCGGCTCGGATCTCCACCCGGACGTACTTGAAACCTGGACGCTTGGTCGTCGCTTCGAGTGGGGTAACCCAAAGCATCCGCCGCTAATGGGTTGGGTCGCAAGGGCATGGACGACGGTCTTCCCCGTGAGCGATTGGACAATGCAACTGATGGCCATGGTCAACGCGGCCGTGGGGTTGTGGGCCGTTGATCTGATCTCTAGGCAGTTCGTGACTGGTCACAAGAGAGTACTGGTCCTGCTCTTGCTGATGCTGACCCCGGCCTATCAGTTTCATGCCCAACGGTTCAACGCGAATAACGTATTGCTCTCGCTGTGGCCGTGGGCCACGTACTGTTTCCTGCGCTCTGTCCAAACACGAACTGTGATCTGGGCTGCCGCTGCAGGCTTTACCGCGGCGTTGGCCATGCTCGGCAAATATTACTCGATCTTCTTGGTGGCCGCCTTTTGCATTGCGGCGATCGCGAACTCTTCGCGGCGAGCTTACTTCAGCTCTGCGGCTCCCTACGTTTCTATTGCAGCAGGTTCCCTTGCTCTCGCGCCCCACGTCTATTGGCTTGCCAACAACGGTGCGGCGACATTCGACCACGCTATGACTCACACGGGATTCGACCTGGTCACGGTCTTATTCGATGTACTTAACTTTTTGGCGGGGCTCGCAGCAGCACTGAGCGTCGCAGCCATAACCTGGCTCATGATCGCAGGTCGACGTCTGGATCGTGTGGCTGGAGACTTCAAAGCAGCCGACCCAGGACTGAAGCTTTTGCTCTCTGTCTTAGTTGCCACAATTGTTCTTCCAATCCTGACTTCGCTTACCCTTCGGACGGATTTGCCGTCGCTTTGGGCACTGCCGGGCATCTTTCCGCTAGCGGTCCTGGTGGTCTGTACGACGAGCTATCCGATCGAACAGTTCTACACCGTAAACGCGACTGTGCTGGCTGCTGGAATAGCGGTGGTGGCGACCACTGTTGCAGCCCCAATCCACGCGGTTTATCGCAACCACTATGGCTACGAGGAAGGTCGGAACTTTTATCGTCAGGCTGCTCTCGAACTCACTCGTCAATGGCATGAAGTTGGCGATGGGCCGCTCCCTCGCGTAAGCGGAGATGATTCCCTCGCCTTCGCCGCGGCGTTTTACAGTCCAGACCATCCTTTCTATTCACGACCGTTCGCGTACCAGTACACTTGGAAGGTGCCGCGAAAAACGACGATAGAACGCGGTTGGGCGGCGCTCTGCTTCGCGGATCAAATTGACTGCCTGGATTGGATGGCCGTGGCGGGAGCACGGTCCGAATATTCTGTTCGGCACGAGTTCACTGTCCAGGCCAATTTGCTGGGTATACCGGGTATCAGTCGAAGCGTCGTGTCTTTGATTGTGCCCGCGCGAGAGCCATCACGGGTTGACGCTCCGGACTGCGGCGATGCACCGAACGCTGACATCGCAAGACTCGGCAAGACTTAGGGCCCGGGTGGAACAGCTTTGCGGGCACTGGCGGGCCTGGTGCTGTCTGCCGTGTTCGCGCTGCTGTTCGTTTGGCGCGAGGCCTGTGCATCGCAGCCAATGTTGCCGCTGTCATTGTTCAGGCAGCCGATCTTCGCGCTGACGCCGCTGGTCGGTCTCCTCGTCAATGTCGCGATCTACGGGCGGATCTTCGTGCTCAGCCTTTACTTCCAGCAGGTCAACGGCCTGTCGGCGTTTGCGACCGGCCTCGCCTTCGTGCCGATGCTGGGTGCGGTGCTGCCGGTCAACCCGGTCGCGCCACGTATTGCCGAGCGGATCGGTGCAGCGCGACCATCTCACTCGGCGCGGCGATCTCCGCCGGCGGATGTCTCGCAACGCTCGGCATCGATCGCGGCACGAGCTACTGGGCGATGGCCTTGCAACTGACCGCGCTGAGCTGCGGGCTTGGCCTGCTGGGCCGCCGCTGACATCGACATTGCTCGGCAGCGTCGAGCCGTCGCGCTCCGGCATCGCCGCCGGCGTGCTGAATGCGACCCGGCAGACCGGCAGCGTGCTGGGCGTCGCGCTGTTCGGCTCGCTCGTCAGCCAGTCTGCCGCCTTCATTGCCGGCCTCCACGCTGCGCTGGTCATCCCGGCCGGCGTGCTGCTCGCAGCCTGCGTGCTGATCCGGATCGGTGCCCGATCACCTGCGCAGCAGCGAGCGATGCCGCTGATTGCGGACGGTTGCGCACGCATCCCAAGGTCGCTCGCGGAATGACCTCCGGGGCGCATCCGCCACCGATTCCAGGGCGGCCCGGCCGGTGACGCGCATCACCGATCGCGACATCTCCACCGGTCTTCTCCACCGGTCTTCGTCTTGCCGATGCTGGTCGTCAATTGGCGTCCGGCTTGCACGGATGTGGGTATACGGGACGCAGAAAACTTCTGCCCCTTCAGTGGCTTCGTGGAAGGTTCAATGCTTCTTCACCATCTGCGCAGGCTTGTCGCGGAAGTTACCGTTAATACACCAATGGAGCTGTTTTTATAGGTCCATAACGGGGGCCTATAATGTATCGCGTATTCACCTGTCTCACGACCGAGCACGATTGGCGGCTGGTTGTCCTTGGCGGCGTCATCTGTCTGCTCGCCAGTGCTGTCGCGATCAGCCTGTTCCATCGCGCCCGGGCCTCGAAGGGGCGCTCGCGCGAGATCTGGATCGGGCTCGATGCAGCGGTCGGTGGGTGCGGCATCTGGGCCACCCATTTCGTCGCCATGCTGGCCTACGACCCCGGCATCGAAGCCGGATACAGCGTCCCCGTCACCCTGCTGTCGCTGGTGCTTGCAGTCGCGATCCTCGCGGTCGGACTTGCCGTCGCATCGCTCGACAAGCGCTGGTGGACAGTCGCGGCCGGCGGCGCGATCGTCGGCGTCGGCGTTGCGGCCATGCATTACACCGGCATGTCCGGTCTGGAGTTGCCCGCGCGCATCGTCTGGTCGCCGGGCATCGTTGTCGCCTCGATCGCGTTCGGCAGCCTGTTCGGGGCGCTTGCGCTCGTCGTTGCCGCGCGCGGTGAGGGCATTGGCCACACGGCAGCGGCAACGGGCCTCTTGACCGTTGCGATCGTCTCGCACCATTTCACGGCAATGGGCGCGGTGACGGTGGTCCCCGACCCCACGATCGTCCCCGACGGGCTGTCGATCTCGCCGCCGGTGCTTTCGTTCATGACGGCGATTGCGGCCTTCGCCATTCTCGGCATCTCGCTGATCGCGTCCATTCTCGACCGTCGCGCCAAGAGCGAGCTGCACAAGCAGAAAATGGTGCTCGACACCGCACTCGAGAACATGTCGCAGGGGCTCTGCATGTTCGATGCCGACGGCCGCATCATGCTGTTCAACGAGCGCTACGGCGAGTTGATGGGCCGCAGCCATGTACCGCTGCAGGGCCGCCTTCTGATCGATGTGCTGCAGGACCTGCGCTCGATCGGCCAGTGGGAGGGTGATCCCGAGGAATTTTGCGCCGGCCTGATCGCCGAGGCGAAGGCGGGCAACGCCGCAACGCGCATCGTCGAGCGTCACGGACGCTCGATCCGCGTGGTCGACCAGCCTATGAAAGGTGGCGGGTGGGTCGCGACCTTCGAGGACATCACCGAATGGCAGCAGGCCCAGCAACAGATTTCGCACATGGCGCGCCATGATGCGTTGACCAACCTGCCGAACCGGACGCTGTTCCGCGAGCAGCTCGAGAAGGCGCTGAGGCTCGCCAAGCGCGCCGACCAGCTCGCGGTGTTCTGCCTCGATCTCGATCATTTCAAGGAGATCAACGATACGCTCGGACATCCGATTGGCGATGCGCTGCTGCGGGAGGTCGCGCGCCGGCTCGGCGAATGCGTGACCGAGCACGACACCGTGGCGCGGCTCGGCGGCGACGAGTTCGCCATCGTGCAGTTCTGCAGCAATTGCGAGCCGTCGGTCGTGTCCGCGCTCGCCAGCCATGTCGTCGAGCGGATCGCAGCTCCCTACGAGATCGGCGGCCATCAACTGGTGATCGGCGTCAGCGTCGGCATCTCGCTTGCGCCCGAGGACGGCAAGAACCCCGACGAGCTGTTGCAAAAGGCCGACCTCGCGCTTTACCGCGCCAAGGCGGACGGCCGCGGCACCTACCGCTTCTTTGAAACCGGCATGGATGCGCGGGCCCAGGCGCGCCGCGTGCTGGAGCGCGACCTGCGGCTGGCGCTGCAACGTGATGAGTTCGAGGTCTACTACCAGCCGATCCGCGATCTTGCGGGCGACCGTATCGTCGCGTTCGAGGCGCTGGTGCGCTGGAACCACTCGCTGCGCGGCCTGATCGCTCCGAACCATTTCATTCCGGTCGCGGAGGAAACCGGCATCATCGTTCAGCTCGGCGAAATCGTGCTGCGCAAGGCCTGCATGGATGCCGCAGGCTGGCCGCAGGACATCGCGGTTGCCGTCAATTTGTCGCCGGTGCAGTTCAAGAATCCTAGTCTCGTGACGTCGGTGAAGGCCGCGCTGCAGGCCGCTGGCCTGTCGGCGGATCGCCTCGAGCTCGAGATCACCGAATCGGTGCTGCTGCAGAACAGCGAGGCGACGCTTGCCGTGCTGCACGAGCTGCGCGGCTTCGGGGTGCGGATCTCGCTCGACGATTTCGGTACCGGCTATTCGTCGCTCAGCTATCTGCGCAGCTTCCCGTTTGACAAGATCAAGATCGACCGCTCCTTCGTCACCGACCTTGCGACGCGCGACGAGTCGATGGCGATCGTCCGCGCGGTGACGGGGCTCGGCAAGAGCCTCGGCATCGTGACGACGGCGGAAGGCGTCGAGACCGATCAGCAGTTCGACCTGCTGCGCCAGGAAGGCTGCACGCAGGCGCAGGGCTATCTGTTCAGCCCGCCGCGGCCTGCTGCCGACGTCGCCAAGATGCTCCGCAGGGTGCCCGAACGGTCGGTGGCCTGAGCCGATTTCCTAGGCCTTGCGCAGCGCGAAATAGGCGCCGCAAAACGCCATCACGGCGCCGAGGCACAGCGCCGCAATGCCGGCGAGCACGCCCGAGACGGTCGGGATCGGGCTTGGCGCCGATGCAGACTGGCCGGCCCCGGCCAGGATCAGCACGCCGACCACGATCAGGAACTGGCGCATCCGCTGCGGAATCTGCCCCGATACGGCGCTATCCATCAGGTTGGCTGTGAAGTAGCCGCCTGAGAAGCCCACGCTTGCGATCAGCCACCACGCGATCGCCGCGCCTGCCGGCATGAAGTCGTGCGTGTCGGATCGCCACAGGCCGCCGAGATCGAGCCCGTAGCGCGCCCCGAGCATGTGCACGGCGAGCGCCAGCAGCACTCCTGTGATCATCGCGCCGCCAAGGATGAGGTGACGCGGAAAAGAGGTCGTCTCAGGCATGCTCCGCTTGTAAGATAAAGCCGGCGCGCCGCGCAAGCTTGCGCGCGCTCTTAAGGACGCGAGACCCTGTGGAGAGGTTCGTCGATGGCGAATGGCCTTTTGGCGCTGATGGTGGCGTCGATCTTCACGGGGGCTGCGGTCTACGTGAATTTTGCCGAGCAGCCCGCGCGGCTGATGCTCGATGACCGCGCACTGCTCACCGAATGGAAGCCGTCGTACCGGCGCGGTTTTGCGATGCAGGCGCCGCTGGCGCTGGTCGGCTGCATCCTCGGCCTCGTCGCCTGGTGGCAGGCCTCGCATCCGGCCTTCCTGGTCGGCGCGGTCGCGATGATCGCGCCATGGCCGTGGACGCTTCTCGGCATCAAGCCGACCAACGATGCGCTGCTGGCGATCGCGCCGGACGACGCAGGACCGCAATCACGGGCGCTGATCGAAAAATGGGGCGGGCTTCATGCCGTGCGCAGCGTGCTCGGCGCGGTCGGGACGCTCGCCTATCTCTGGGCATGCCTGCAGCGCTAGGGCAGGGCGAGATGGCATCCGCGTCTGCCGAACCGCGCCCTGAGCCTGTCCGTTATGCCTATAGGGCGTCGCTGATCGGCTCGGCGCATGAATTCGAGTTGACCGATGCCGGGCTGGCGTGGCGGATCGCGGGCCGCTCCGGCGTGTGGCCTTATGCCGACATCGCCATGGTCAAGCTGTCGTATCGCCCGGTGTCGATGCAGCAGCAGCGATTTCGCGCCGACATCGACAACGCCAAGGGCGGACGGATCGCCATCCTCTCGACCACCTGGCAGACCGCGACGCTGGTCGCGCCGCAGGGCAACGATTATCGCGACTTCATCGTCGAGCTGCATCACCGCATGCAGGCGGCGGGCAGCAGCGCCGCGCTGGTCGGCGGCCTCGGGCCGAAGACCTACACCGCAGCGCTGGCGCTACTGGCATTCCTGGCTGTCGCCATGGCCGGGCTTCTGCTGCGCGCGCTGCTGACGTCCGAATGGACCGGCGCCCTGTTCCTGGTCGGTTTTGCGGCGCTGTTCGCCTGGCAGATCGGCGGCTTCATCACGCGCAACCGGCCGCGGCGCTACCGCTTCGATGATCTGCCGGACGCGCTGCTGCCGCGCGCTGTCGCAAAGCGCAATGAAACGTGACTTCGTACCTCGCTCCGCGCACGGCATGTTCGGTCCGCATCGTCGTGACCTGGAGCATTGCGTGTGGAGGATCGAAGCTTGCGGATTCCATCCGAGGATGAGATCGCCGCGATCAATGCGCAGCACTTGATCGATACGCCGCTCAAGCCCGCCGATCTCCTGTTCGTGTTCGGGACGCGCGTTGACGTCGCCGCGCGGGTCGACGTCGCGGTCGGTCTTTGGCGCGATGGCCTCGCCCGCTGGGCGATCGTGAGCGGCGGCGTGACCGCGGGCGGCGATCGTTCGGAATGCGCCGTCATCAAGGAAGCGATGGTCGCGCGCGGCATTCCGCCTGACAGGATCCTCGAGGAGCATCGCGCGATGAACACGGGCGAGAACGTGATCTTCTCGCTGCCGGTGATCGATGCGGCGCTCGGGCGTGACAACATCAGGAGCGTGATCTGCCTCGGCAACACCTGGACCGCACGGCGCTATCCGATGACGCTGCACCGGCACTGGCCGGAGGTCGAGAAGATGCTGGTGACGGTCGACAGTTTCGCCACGCCGCGTTCGCTCTGGCACGCCGACCCGGAATTTCGCCGCCGTGTTCTCGTCGAGTGGGACAAGATCGAACCTTACAAGGCAAAGGGCTTTATCGCCGAGTGGCCTGTCGGGTGAACTGCGAAGGCGCAATCATTCGGTCGAGTCAAAATCCTCTTCGGTAGCGTTCAGCATCCCGGCAAGGGTCCGCAGGCCGAGGTCGAGTTGCTCCATCGGCGGCGCGGCGAGTGCGAGCCGCACCGCATTGGGCGCGTGTCCCGGCGTGACGGCGAACGTCGTCGACGGCGTCAGCGCGATGTCGCGGCGCGCGGCGGCTGCGACGAAGGTCTGCGAGCGCCAGTGCGGCGGCAGGGTCAGCCAGAGGTGATAGGATTTCGGGTTTCTCTGCACTTCGAAATCGGCAAAATGCCTTGCCGCGATTTGCTGGCGCCGCCCGGCATCGATCCGTTTCAGCCGCGACAGCTCCGCTGCCGTGCCGTCCGCCATCAGCCGCTGTCCCGCGGCGAAAGCATAGCCCGACGCCGTCCAGCCGCCCGAGCGCACCGAGGCCATGATGCTCTCGCGCAGCCGCGGCGGCGAGACGATGAAGCCGAGCGCGAGCCCGGGCGCCACCTTCTTCGACAGGCTGTCGAGCACGATGCAATTGTCGGGCGCGAGCGCGGCAAGCGGAACCTCGTCGTCGAGGAAGCCATAGACCGCGTCCTCGATGATGGTGAGGTCGAGCTTTTCGACCACGCGCAGCAGATCGGAGCGGCGCTCCGCCGGCATGGTGATGCCGAGCGGGTTCTGGATCGTCGGCTGGATGTACAGCGCTGACAGATGCGCCTCGCGATGCGCCTTCTGCACGGCGTCGGGCCGCACGCCATGCTCGTCCATCGCCAGCGGCACCAGCGTGACGCCGAGCCGCGCCGCGATGCCCTTGATGAAGGGGTAGGTCAGCGCCTCGACGCCGCAGCGTCCGCCAGGCGGCGCGACGGCGGCCAGTGCTGCTGCCATGCACTGCCGTCCGTTGGCGGTGAAGACGATCTGGTCGGGGCTCGGCGTCCAGCTCCTGCGCGCGAGGAATTCGGCCGAGATGGTCCGCGCTGCCCGCGTACCGAAGCTGGTCGCCTGGCGTAGCGCGACCTCGAGCGCCTCCGGGCGTTCGAGTCCTTCGAGGCTCTTGGCGATCATCGTCGCCTGGTGCGGCAGCAGCGGATAGTTGAATTCGAGGTCGATGCGCGCGCCGCGCGGCTCGGTAGGCGCAGCGACGCCACGACGCGCCTCGCCGGAGACGAAGGTGCCGCGGCCGACCTCGCCGACCACGAGCCCGCGCCGCAACAGCTCAGTATAGACCCGGCTCGCGGTCGATACGGCGATCTTGCGCTCATAGGCGAAATGCCGCTGCGGCGGCAGGCGGTCGCCGGCCTTCAGCGCACCGCTGGCGATCTCGGCGGCAACGGCGTCGGCCAGCTTCAGATACTCGAACTTCGACATTATTGCACCGAGAGCAATGTTTTACTTGCTCCGAGACATGTACGGGATCATTTAAAGAGAAACAAGCCCGCGATTGTACTGAGGATAGCGAAAGCGATCCGAGGTGGTTGACGACGCAAGCGCCAACACCGGCGTTTGCGTCAACGGCGTTGTAATGCCGTCGGGCGCCGCAGGAGATGACAATGACCACGATATCCTCAGCCGCCGTGCCGCCCGCGCAGTCCAGCATATTGGGTGGGTTGCTCCGATTGCTCCGAGGTTGGGCCGATGCGCTCGCGACCTATTGGGTGCGCCGCGAGGCGATCAAGACCCTGAGCCAGCTCGACGACCGGGCGCTGCGCGATATCGGGATTTCGCGTTGCCATATCGAGACGGCCGTTGCCGGCAAGGTCGATCAGTTCGAGCTCGTCCGCATCCGCTGAGATCAAGGAGAGCGGCGCTCGCGTGAAGCTGGGGCATGATGCGACCGGATCGCATCATGCTTCATCTTTCTTCATCTTTGCCTTGACGCGCTGTCTTCACGCGGACGGGAGTCCACTTCGCTCAACAACGCTTCAGTGCCGCACCACCAGCACCGAGCATTTGGCGTAGCGCACCACGTGTCCGGCATTCGAGCCGAGGAAGTAGGTGCGCATCGCCGGACGGTGCGAGGTCATCACGATCAGGTCGGCCTTCATCGCGGCGGCTTCTTCGAGAATCTCGTGATAGATGCCGCCCTGGCGGACCACGCCGGAAATCCGCGACGGGTCGATACCGGATTCGCGCGCCACGATCGCAAGCGCCTCTTCCGACGTTTCCCGCTGCTGACTGTCGAAATCGGCGGGCACATATTCGGCCAGCATCACCGGCGTCATCGGCAGCACGTTGAGCAGGCGAACCGAGCCGTTCCAGGTCTTCGATAATGTCGCTGCGGTGGCGATCGCAGGCTTCGCCAGATCGGTATCGGCGAGGTCGATCGGCACGAGAATGGACTTGTACATCTGCGCCTCCTGTCCGCGATTGGTCTGGAGCCGTCTTCGTCCCGTTGCGTCGGGACGCGAGCCCTCTTTTTCTTGCGATGCGTCTTGTGACGCATCTTAACGCGAACGGGTCCCCTGTCGCGCAAACGCAATATAGCACGGCCTGACGGCGATGTCCGCCGCCGTCAGCCGCGCGAGGAATGTCTCAACAATTTCGGACTGACGAACAGGATCAGCTTGCCGCGGCCGAACGACACTTCGTTCCAGTCGTCGATCGCGAAATCGAGAATGGCAAGCCCCGAGGTCGGCAGATTGTCGCTGAGCGCCTTCTTCGCGGCGTCGTCGCCGCTGCCGGTCAATGTCAGCGCAAGCTCGTGCAAGCCCGGGTTGTGGCCGACCAGCATCAGCCGCTTTGGGTCGACGGCGGAGGCGATGCGGATCGTGGTCAATAGTTGCTTCAGATCGGCGCCGTAGAGCTCTGGTAGGAATTCGACTTTCGGCTGCGGCGCGAGCCCCTCGCGTGCGATCTCCCAGGTCTGCGCTGCGCGGACCGCGGGCGACACCAGCACCTGATCGGGCAAGGGCGGGTGGCGGCCGATCCAGTGGCCGATTTCGGCGGCGTCGTGCCGGCCGCGCTCATCGAGGCGGCGGTCCTGGTCGTGGCCCGAAGGCGCGTCGTGTTCGGTCTTGGCATGACGCAACAGCAGCAAACGGCGCATGGACTTCCATCTCGATTCGTTCAACCGGCATTAATTCTACAGGCCGATGCCAAGGACAAGGTGACAAGCGCCGCAGCGGTTCGTAAGAAACGCCATGAGCGAGACTTCCACAAGTGCGGTCGACGGCCCCGATGCCGCGGCTTTGCCCCGTGCACGCCTGGCATTCGATCTTGACGTCGATGTCTGCGTGGTCGGGGCGGGGCTTGCCGGCCTGACGGTGGCGCGCGAGACGGCGCGGCTTGGTGCCAGCGTCGCCGTGCTCGAGGGCCGCCAGGTCGGCTGGAACGCCTCCGGCCATCAGCTCGGCACCGTGATGCCGGGCTTCAGCCTGCCGATCGCAGATCTGATCGAGCGGGTCGGGCTCGACGATGCCCGCGAGCTCTGGGCGCTATCGAAGGAGGGCGCTGAATATGTCCGCAGCACCGCCACCGAGGAGCTGATCCCGGGCATCGGCTATAGCGATGGCGCGCTCGAAGTGTCCAATGTCGACGTCGGCGAGGCGTTGATCAGCCGCCTGCAGACGCTGGCCGAAGACTTCGCGACCGACGTCGAGGGCTGGCAGGTCGATCGCGTCCGCAGCGTGCTGAAGACCGGTCGTTACTTCCACGGCATCTATTTCCCAAAGGCGTTCCAGATCGACGGCCGAAAATATGTCCACGGCCTCGCGGCGCTGGCGACGCGGGCGGGCGCGCGGATCTTCGAGGACACGCCGGTCGTCAGCATCGATTTTTCGGGCATCCGCAAGCGTATCGTGACGCCTTCGGCGCGGCTGCGTGCGTCGCATATCGTGTTGGCGGGCAACATTCACCTCGGCGCGCCGCTGAAGCGGCTGTCCGAGACGCTGCTGCCGGTGTGGCGCTATGCGGCGCTGACCGAGCCGCTCGGCGCGCAGCTTGCGGCGGCGATCGCCTTTCAGGGCTCGGTGACCGACAGCGACGGCATCGATCATTTCCGCGTCGTCGGCGGCGATCGACTGCTGTGGGCCAGTCCGGAGGCCACCTGGGACGCGCGGCCGGCGCGGTTCGGCGCCGCGGTCCAACGCCGGATCGCGACCGTATTTCCGCAGCTTGGCAAGGTGCCGATCGAAAAGACGTTCGGTGGCGCGGTCGGCGTGACCGTGCACGGCATGCCGCAGGTTGGCCAGTTGCGCAAAGGTCTGTGGGTCGCGAGCGGCTTTGGCCGCCAGGGACTCAACACCTCGGCGATGGCCGGGCAGTTGATCGCCCGCAGCATCCTCTGGGGCGATGATCGCTGGCGGCTGTTTTCGCCGTTCGAGCTGGTCTGGGCCGGTGGCACCACCGGTCGTGTTGCGGGCCATCTGATCGGGCTGTGGGCGAGGGGGGCCTCGTCCGCCTCAGGAGCGCTCGCCCGTTACCGCGAGGGCGCCCGGGCAAAGCAGCGGGTCCGCGAGGCGCGCCTTGCCGAAGCCAATCTGAGGGCTGGAACCCGGGGGCCGCAGCGCCGTGATCCGCCGGGAGCCGTGCGCCCGGTGCCGCCACCGCCGGCAGAGCTGCGGCAGGGCGGGGATGCGCACCCCGCCATCTCGCAAGAAAGTGAGAACATCCCGGATCGTTCGATGTAACTTCTCGCAGGATGCCCCGTATTTGATGGCGAACAATGGGTCGTCCGCATCGGAGAGGATTGATGATCGATCGCCGTATCCTGCTTGCTTCCGTCGCCAGCCTGCTTGGCCTCGCCGCCTTCCGCTGGCTGCGCGCCTCGCCGGCGCAGGCCGCCGAGAAATTCGAGATCGAGAAGACCGACGCCGAGTGGCGTGCGCAGCTGACGCCGCAGCAATACGAGATCCTGCGCAAGCAGGGCACCGAGCGGCCGGGATCGAGCCCGCTGCTCAAGGAACATCGCAAGGGCATCTTCGCCTGCGCAGGCTGCGACCTGCCGCTATTTTCCTCCGACACCAAATATGAGAGCGGGACGGGCTGGCCGAGCTTCTATCAGCCGCTGGAGAACGCGGTCGGCACCACCCAGGACCGTGCCTACGGCATGGTCCGCACCGAGGTGCATTGCCGCCGCTGCGGCGGCCATCTCGGCCACGTCTTCGACGACGGTCCGAAGCCGACCGGACTACGCTACTGCATGGACGGATTTGCGCTGGTGTTCCACCCGGCCACGCCGTCGGCCACCTGACGCTCCTTCCCGGCAATTGTTGCCGGCCCGGCAATTGTGCCCCGGTCCCTCGACCGGGGCTTTTTTTTCAAGCGCCTGATTCCGCTGCGTTTTGCCTCGTGGCACGGCCCTTGCGACAGTCTCCGCCGATGCGGCCAGTTTTCGGATCATGAGCCGCCGGGAATCGAATTTGGAGAACATGTCATGGGTATCTTCGGCGCTCTTACGACCTCTGTTGGCGGCTTGCGCTCAGAGTCGTACGCACTCGAAAACATCTCAGGCAACATCGCCAACTCGCAGACCACGGCGTTCAAGCGGATCGACACCTCATTCCTCGACCTCATTCCGCAGACCGCGCTGACCGCGCAGCTCGCTGGCGGCGTCACCGCGCAGTCCCGCTCCACCAACTCGGTGCAGGGCGACGTGCAGTCCGCTTCCGTCGCGACCTTCATGGCGATCAACGGCAGCGGCTTCTTCGCGGTGCAGAAGCCCGGCAGCTTCACTGACGGTTCGCCGGTGTTCGACGGCGTCGACCGCTTCACCCGCCGCGGCGACTTCCAGCTCAACAAGAACGGCTATCTCGTCAACGGCGCCGGCTACTATCTCGAGGGCGTGCCGATCGATCCGACCACCGGCAACCCCTCGGGCTCTTCGCCGAAGGTCCTGAGATTCCAGAACGACTTCCTGCCGGCGCAGAAGACCACCAAGGTCGACTATCGCGCCAACCTGGCGTCGTACCCGCTGACCACCAAGCATGACACCTCGGTGCCCGGTTCCGAACTGCTGCAGCCGGGTTCGTTCAGCGCCGGACACAATCCGCTGGTGCTCGGCACGCCAGCCGCGCCCTATACTGACGCCTCGACCTCCGGAACGGTGCAGAACAACAAGGCGACGCCGTCGGTGGCGAACACCGGCAGCACCGCGCTGTCGGGTGCCGCCGGCACCAACTCGATCAACGCCAATTTCGTGGCCGGCGACACCATCACGGTCGACGGCACCGTCATCACCTTCGTGGCGTCCGGCGCCGTCGGCAACCAGCTCAATGTCACCGACAACATCTCGACCCTGCTGAGCAAGATCGACTCGATCACCGGCACGGCGATCCCGTCGTCGATTTCCGGCGGCTCGATCACCCTGCATTCAGGCACGACGGCGGATCTCTCGGTCACCAGCTCGAACTCGACCGCCTTCGCGGCGCTCGGCTTCACTGGCACCGCGGTTGCGACCCGCGGCGGCGGCGGCACGGTCGGCACCGGCCAGGTCGTCGGCAACGACAACACGACTTTCCTCAACGAGAGCGTTGCCGGCGGCGCAGTGACGACCTACGACGTCTCGGGCGCTCCGGTGAACCTGCAGTTCCGCTGGGGGAAGACCGACAGCGCCTCGCTCGGCGCCGGCCACACCGACACCTGGAACCTGTTCTACCAGGTCAATCCCAACGCCACCGGCACGCAGGTGGCTTGGCAGAATGCCAATGTCAACTTCACCTTCTCGGCGAGCGGCCAGATGTCGCCGGCGATCGCGTCGGTGACGCTCAACAACGCCGTCGTCAACGGCGTGTCGCTCGGCAGCCCGGTCGTCAACTTCGGCACCGGCGGCGTGACCCAGTTCGCCGACGCCAACGGCAACGTCCAGGTCAACCAGATCCAGCAGGACGGTTTCCCCGCCGGCCAGCTGCAATCGGTGAGCGTCTCGACCAACGGCCGCATCGTCGGCAACTACACCAACGGCCGCAACATCGACCTCGCGCAAATCTCGGTGGCGACCTTCAACGGCACCAACTTCCTCAAGCGCATCGACGGCGGCGCGTTCGAGGCGACCGACGAGTCCGGCGCCGCGTTGTTCGGCAAGGCCGGCACCATCGTCGGCTCCTCGCTTGAAAGCTCGAACACCGACATCGCCGATGAATTCACCAAGCTGATTGTCACCCAGCAGGCCTACTCGGCGAACACCAAGGTCATCACCACCTCCAACTCGATGGTGCAGGATCTCCTGAACGTGATGCGCTGATCGCGGCGATGACGCACGCGGCACGAAGTGAAGTAAGGGCGAGTAACACGTCATGGGTTTGAGCCAAGCCCTCTCCACCGCGATGTCGGGCCTGCGCGCCACGCAGGCGTCGCTTTCGCTCGTGTCGTCGAACGTCGCCAATGCGGAAACGCCCGGCTACACCAAGAAGACGTTGAACCAGGTCGCCGGCACCACCGGCGACTTCGGCTCGAGCGTGCTCATCAACGGCGTCAACCGCCAGCTCGACCAGTATCTGCAGAGCCAGCTCCGCACCGAGACTTCGGGCGCCGCCTATGCCGACACCCGTTCCACCTTCCTCGCCAACCTGCAGAGCGTGTACGGCAATCCGGACAGCACCGGTACGATCGAGGACGCCTACAACAAGTTTCTGACCGCGCTCCAGGGTCTGTCGACAAGTCCCGACTCGCAGTCGGCGCGCATCGGGGTCGTCAACGCCGCGCAGACCATGGCGCAGCAGCTCAATGCGGCCTCGCAGGGCATCCAGAACCTGCGCGCCAACGCCGAGACCGGCATCAACGATTCGGTCAACGTCGCCAACAACGCGCTGAAACAGATCGCCAACATCAACAATCAACTGCAGAACAGCGGCCAGACCGACGCGTCGACCGCGGCGCTGCTCGACCAGCGCGATCAGTACATCTCGCAGCTGTCGCAGTTGGTGGACATCCGCACCGTCACCAACAATTTGAACCAGGTGACCGTGTTCACCAACTCCGGCGTGCAGCTGGTCGGAACCGAAGCGGCGACGCTCAGTTTCAATCCGCAGGGCACCATGACGCCCAATACGCTGTACAATACCGATCCGACCAAGAGCAATGTCGGCACCATCAGTATCACGTTTCCGCATGGCGGCAGCTACGACATGGTGTCGACCAACTCGATCCGCTCCGGCAAGATCGCCGCCTATCTCGAGCTGCGCGACAACACGTTGGTGAAAGCGCAGACCCAGGTCGACCAGTTCGCCGCTTCGATGGCCAGCGCACTGTCGGACAAGACGACGGCGGGAACGGCGGCGCCGGCTTCGGTCGCGCCGCAGACCGGCTTCGATCTCGATCTCACCGGGCTGCAGAGCGGCAACACAATCCACATCACCTACAAGGACAATACCACCGGCATCACGCACAACCTGTCGATCGTCCGCGTCGACAATCCGAGCGTGCTGCCGCTCAGCAACACCGCGACCGTCGACCCGAACGACGAGGTGCTCGGGGTCGATTTCTCCGGTGGCATGAGCTCGGTGCTGTCGCAGCTGAACGGGGCGCTCGGCTCGACTGCGAACCTCCAGTTCTCGAATCCATCCGGATCGACCCTGCGCGTGCTCAACAACGGTGCCGCCAACAGCTCGACCGTGAATGCGGCGTCCGTCACCACCACGATCTCCTCGCTCACCTCAGGCAATCCGCAGCTTCCGCTGTTCACCGACAATGGTGGGCCCTACAGCGGCGCGATCACCGCGAACGGGTCGCAGATGACCGGCCTCGCGGCCCGTATCAGCGTCAACACCGCGGTGATCGGGGATCCCTCGCGCACGATCGTGTACTCGACCAACCCGCAGACCGCGGCCGGGGATACCACGCGCTCCGACTTCATGCTCTCACAGCTGTCGAAGGGGACCTACACCTATTCGCCGCAGACCGGGCTCGGCACCACCGGCGCCCCGTTCTCCGGCACGTTGCTGAACTTCGCGAGGCAGTTCATCAGCCAGCAAGGTGAGAACGCGACGTCCGCTAAGCAGCTGGCGGACGGCCAGGACGTCGTCCTCAACACGCTGCAGAGCAAGATGAACGCGTCGGCCGGCGTCAACATCGACGACGAAATGGCGCATCTACTGGCGCTGCAGAACGCCTATTCCGCCAACGCGCGCGTGATGTCGTCGATCAAGCAGATGTACGACACGCTGATACAGGCCATGTGAGGGTAAAATGGCGATCGATGGCGTTAACGGCAGGACTTCCTATATCGGCTCCGCGATCGTCAATCTGCGGAACCAGCTCAACGACTTGACGACGCAGCTTGCGACCGGAAAGGTTTCGACGACCTATGCCGGGCAGGGGCCGGATCGCGGGTTTGCGCTGAGCCTGCGCGCGCAGGTCTCGGGCATCGATGCCTTTTCCGACACCGCAAAAAACGTCAACACCCGCCTGAGCGTCGCCAATCTCGCGCTACAGGGGCTGTCCAACATCGGGGCCCAGGTGAAGAGCGCCTCGACAACGGCGACGCTGACGCTCAACAACAACGGCCAGACGTCGGGCCAGATCACGGCGCAGGCCGCGTTCGCCAACGCTGTGTCGCTGCTGAACAGCCAGTCGGGCGACCGCTATCTGTTTTCCGGCCGCGCCACCGACACGCCGGCAACCGTGCCCGCCGACACCATGTTGAGCGGGACGGCGACCCAGGCTGGCCTCACCCAACTCATCAACGAGCGCAGGCAGGCCGATCAGGGCACCAGCAATATGGGCCGCCTGACCGTATCGTCGCCGCCGGCGACGACCACCGTGACCAGCGTCGCCGAAGACGGTTCGGCGTTCGGGCTGAAACTGCTGTCGGTGCAATCCTCGCTGACCGGCGCCACCGTGACCCAGCCGACCGGCACGCCGCGGGCCACCGCGGTCGATCTCGGTGCCGTCAACCCGAACAATGGCGACAAGATCAAGTTCAACTTCACGCTGCCCGACGGCACGACGGAAGCGATCGAGCTCACGGCGACCACGACGAACCCGCCGCCATCAGGCTCGTTCCTGATCGGCGCCAATACCGCTGCGACGACGACGAACCTGCAGGCGACGCTGACCTCGTCGATCCAGAAGCTGGGCGACACCTCGCTGGTCGCGGCGTCGGCGATCGCCGCGTCGAACAATTTCTTCAATCCGGTCGCGTCGATTTCGGGTGCTGCGGTCAACAACCAGAACGCCCCCGTGGCGCCGATCACCGGCGCGACGAAGCTGTCGGGTGCGGCAGGCACGGATTCGCTCACCACAGGCTTCTCGGTCGGCGACACCATCACCGTGAACGGCACGCCGATCACCTTTGTCGCGTCGGGGGCGACCGGCAACCAGGTCAACATCACCGACAACGTCCAGACCCTGCTGTCGAAAATTGACCAGATCACGGGGACCAAAAATCCGTCGACCATCAGCAATGGCGCGATCACGCTGCATGGCGCCGACGGCGCGAACCTGTCGATCGCAAGCTCCAACTCCGCCGCACTTGGTGCGCTCGGCATTGCCAACAACGCCACCGCGACGCCGGCGCCGCTACGGGTCGGGGGCCCGCCGTTCAGCACCGCGACCAGCCTGGTGGCGGGGACGCCGGCCAACACCGTGTTCTGGTACACTGGCGAGAATGGCACTGGCTCCGCGCGCGGCACCGCGGTGGCCCAGGTCGACCAGTCCATCACCGTGCAATACGGCGCGCGCGGCAACGAGCAGGCGTTCCGCTATCAGTTGCAGAACATCGCGGTGTATGCGGCGGTCACGACCAACGCCAGCAATCCGAATGCGAGCGCCCAGGTGACCGCGCTCGCGCAGCGGATCACGGCGAACCTCGCCCCGCAGACCGGCCAGCAGCAGATCACCGACGTGCAGGCCGAGTTCGCCGGCGCGCAGACCGCGATCAAGGCCGCCACCGACCGCCAGACCCAGCTCAAGGGAATGGCGCAGACCATGCTCGACTCGATTGAAGGCATCAATCAGGACGAGGTCGCGACCAAGATCCTCGCGTTGCAGACCAGCCTGCAGGCGTCGTACCAGACGACCTCGATGCTCTATCAGACCACGCTCTTGAAGTACCTGCCGGTCTGATCGCGCGATCATCGAGGCGCCGACATGAAAAAGGCCTCCGTTTGGAGGCCTTTTTGTATTCTGCGGTGGAGCGCCTACGCCGATTTGCGGCTGTTGTCCTGCGCGGCTTCCTGCAGGCTGCGCGCGGTTTCGAGCACCTTCTCTTCGTGGCTGATCAGCTTCTTCGATTCCTTCAGCGCGTGATAGAGATCGCCATTGAGGATGAAATTGTTGATGCCCTCGATGAACGGCCATGCGCTCGGCATCGCCATGATGATGTCGCGCACGAGGCTGAAATAGGTCGGATGGTGCGCCATCGGATCGGGCGACAGGTACATCAGTTGCACCGCCAGGTAGATCAGCTTCGCCGGCGTGTCGGCGGTCTCCGGCGTCAGGATGTCCTTTTCGCGAAGGATCGGAATCCGGTCGCCGTCGATCAGGAGGCGGGCGCGCTGATCGGTGTTGGTGATCACGCAGGAGCCGACGATGATGCGCTCGTTCGGTTTGAGTTCGACCTTCAAAGCCATGCCCGTTCTCCGTTGCCGCCAGTTGCGCAGGGTGTCGTTGCAGCAAATCGAATGTGATGTCGGCTCTGCTTAGCAGCCGCCGTCGCGACCGCGGGCCGATGCGACAGCAATCCTTTCCGATCATGGTTAACAGTTGGTAAACGGTCCAGGCCTGGACGCCGTGCGCGCGCCAGAAATGTGCAGCAGAGGCAGTGGCTTCTTGCACGGACCTGATCCTGCAGGAGCAATTCTATTCTGTTGCATTTGAATAAATTCCCCTCCCGCGGTTTCGTTTTTTCTTCGAGCGTTGTTCGCAAGAATGGGCCATCCGCCCGATCAGAAAGGATTGGAGCGGCTCATTTCCTCAATTTCACACCAGAAAGGTATGAAAATGTCCGGTATCGTTCTCTCGGCTTCCGTTCGTCAGAACCTCCTCTCGCTCCAGTCAACCGCCGATCTGCTCGCCACCACGCAGAACCGCCTTGCCACTGGCAAGAAGGTCAACACCGCGCTCGACAACCCGACCAACTTCTTCACGGCGCAGTCGCTCGACAACCGCGCCAGCGATATCAATAACCTGCTCGATGGTATCGGCAACGGCGTGCAGGTGCTGCAGGCCGCCAACACCGGCATCACCTCGCTGCAGAAGCTGGTCGACAGCGCCAAGTCGGTCGCCAATCAGGCCCTGCAGACCCAGGTCGGCTATTCCTCGAAGTCGAGCTTCTCAGTCTCCCTCGGCGCTGGCGCCACCGCGTCCAACCTGTTCGGCGGCAGCTCCTACACCGCCGCGACCCTGACCGGTCTGGTCACCAAGAACAACCTCACGACTCCCGCCAACGTGACCGCCGCGACCTCGCTGACGGTTGCCGCCAACGCCGACACCATCACCGCTACGATCGCCAATGGCGACACGCTGACGGTCGATGGCCACACCATCACCTTCAAGACCGGTGCGCCCCCAGCGGCCGCCGCAGTGACCGCGGGCTCCGGCGTCAGCGGCAACATCGTCACCGACGGTGCGGGCAACTCGCAGGTCTATCTCAACGCCGGTGCCGCCAATATCGGCGACCTCCTGACTGCGGTCGACCTCGCGACCGGCGTCAAGACCGCCGCGATCTCGGCGGGCGCAGCTACCATCAGCACCGCGTCCGGCGCCACCGCCGCCTCGGTCGTCGGCGGCCAACTCACCATCTCGACCGGCACCACCGCCGACCTCTCGATCAGCTCGAGCAATTCGACGCTGCTCGCCTCGCTCGGCATCGGCAACGGCTCCGCCACCACCTCGCTGGCGCGCACGCCTTCGAGCAGCTCGAACCTCGCCATCGGCACCGTGCTTCAGGTGGCCGCGGTCGGCACCGGCACCGCGACCAACATCACCTTCGGCACTGGCGCAAGCCAGATCAAGGACCTCAACGGGCTGAACGCGGCGCTGGCGGGCAACAACCTGCAGGCTACGGTGGATGCCTCGGGCACGCTGACGATCACCACCAACAACGACAACGCCTCGCAGCAGATCGGCGCGCTCACCGGCTCGACCAATCTGTTCGCCGGCAAGTCGGCGTCGGCTCCGGTCCAGGATCCGAACGCGCAGGCGGCCCGCGCCGGCTTGGTCTCGCAATTCAACAACATCCTGTCGCAGATCACCACCACCGCGCAGGACTCCTCGTTCAATGGCGTCAACCTGTTGAACGGCGACTCGCTCAAGCTGGTGTTCAACGAGACCGGCAAGTCGACCTTGAACATCACCGGCACGACCTTCAACGCGGCGGGCCTTGGCCTGTCCAACCTGACGGTCGGTACCGACTTCATCGACAACACCGCGACCAACAAGGTGCTGACCTCGCTCTCGAACGCCTCCAACTCGCTGCGGTCGCAGGCGTCCGCGTTGGGTTCGAACCTGTCGATCGTGCAGACCCGGCAGGACTTCTCCAAGCACCTGATCAACGTGCTGCAGACCGGCTCGTCCAACCTGACGCTGGCCGACACCAACGAGGAAGCGGCCAACAGCCAGGCGCTGTCGACCCGCCAGTCGATCGCAGTGTCCGCGCTGGCGCTCGCCAACCAGAGCCAGCAGAGCGTGCTCCAGCTGCTCCGCTAAGACGCACGACGGAAACGGCGGGGGAAACCCCGCCGTTACCTTTTGGCGGGATCAAGTCCCGCAGGATACCGTTATGCCGTGCTTAAGGCGCATTTGGTAACGGCCGCTAACCATATTTAAAGGCGCGGCTCGTATAAAAAATGGGCACTCTCTTGCAGTCTCTCAGCGGCCCAAGAAATCCGCGTCCATCGAGGTCATTGAATGTCGAATGCAGCCCAGGCCTACGCACGCACGTCAGCCACGACGGCGTCCCCACGTGAAATCGAAGCGCAGGCGCTCTTGAAGGCTGCCCGGCAGCTGCAGGAAGTCCAGACCAACTGGACCGGCCCAGGCAAGGCGATGGATAACGCGCTGCTGTTCAACCGCCGGCTGTGGTCCATCTTCATGAGCGCGGCGCAGGGCGACGACAACCCGCAGCCGCTCGAGGTCCGGCAGAACATCGCCAATATCGGTGTGTTCGTGATGAAGCAGACCATCGACATGCAGATGAATCCGGATCCTGCGAAACTGAAGTCGCTGATCGACATCAACTGCAACCTGGCCGCCGGCCTGTCCGGCCGCGGCTGATCGGTCCGGTTTCGACGGAGGTTCGGCATGGCCGACGTGATGAGCATCCTGTCGGCCAACTACAAGGCCGTGGGCCTGACCGTTCCGTCCAAGACTCCCTATGTCCCGGTTGACCCCAGCCTCTATCAGGGTAGCTGGAGCGGGAAATACGCCAACAACAAGACGTTCAAGATCACGGTCTCGAACGTCTCGGGCTTTCGCGGCAAGGTGCACTATGAGAGCGACGGCACCAACAAGTATCAGGATGTGCTGATCAAGGACGGCGGGTTCCGGGTCGGCGATACCAAGTTTCAGCTGGTCAAGCAGGGCACGGCGTTGATCAAGAACGTCGTCAAGGATCCGGCGACGGGATCGACTTATCTCGACCAGGCCTACGCCAAACAGGCGAGCTGACGATTCAAATCACTTCATTCAAACGTGGCGGTCGGTCGCGCGCAGGCGCGTCGGCGCTTCCTTGCTGAGATCGAGCGCGTGAAAATAGGCGCGGCGACGCAACACCGCTTCTTCCGGAAACTGCTTGACCACCTGGCTCGTGCGATCGTCGACCACCTGGTAGACGATGGCGGCCGCCTCGCGGTCGATGATCACCTGGTTGGTCAACGACGCACTCTGATTGATCAGCGATGCATTGACGGCGTTCGCGTCGATCGTCACGCGCACGCTCGGCTCCGGAGCCGTGACGCTCTGGCGCAGCGGCAGCTCGGTCGCAACGGCCTTCTGCGCAGTCTCGCTTGCGGGAGGTGCGATCGGCGCCGCAACCGGTGCCCCCACCGGCTTGATGTTGAAATCCGTACTCATGGCAGCCTCCTAGTGCGCAGGCACTAGCTCTAGCTTTGAGTCAAATCCCAACCCCTCACGGTCCGCAACTATACGGGCCACCTCTCAACAGGCTGTTAGAGAACGCGCTGAATCCCGCGCTGACGCGCATGCGCTGAATTGACGAAAATTGTAGCGAACCGCGCTCAGAGTGAGCGGCTGACCGAGAGCGGCGTCATGTTGCGCGGGCCGGGCGCGGCGCGCTGTCCGCTTGCGGTGTAGGTGTTCGGAATGTTGCGGCGCTGGATCTCCGAATTCACGCCGCGCACGATGCCTTCCGACACCGCATGTGCGGTCGCCAGCACCGTCAGGTTGACCTGCAGCATGGCGCGGAACGTATCGTGATGGCGGCGCAACGTCGTCAGGAGCTCGGGCGCCGTCTGCGACAGCATCTTCTGCGCGGCCTTCAGATGCTCGGCAGCGACCATATAGCGCCGCGACAATTCCGATTTCTGGGCTTCGAGCTGCATGCCTTCGCGCACCTTGCCTGCGCGCACCAGCTCGGTCTCCCGCTCGATCACGGCGATGAGCGCGCTCATCACCTCCATCAGCTCTTCGGCGAGCCTCGAGACCTCGGGCGGCGTCGACGGCACCTGCCGTGCGGCGAGGGCGGGCGCTGGCCGCTGAAGGGGACGCTGGTTCATCTCACGCTTCTCCGTCGGGCGCGCGGTCAGCCGGCGCGGTTGGCTTGCTGGAGGATCAGGGTGCGGAACACTTCGTTGGAAATGCCGACGCCGCCTGCCTTGGCGAAGTTCTTCGAATATTCGTCGGTCAGCATCGAGCGCCACGGGCCGGTGCCGGGCGTGTCGCCGAACGGGCCTTCGCCCTTCAGGCCGGTGGTCATCTGCGAGAACATCGAGTTCAGGAACATCGCCTCGAAGTCGGTCGAGGTCTTCTTCGCCTTGGCCTGCGCCTCCGGCGACACCTGCTTCAACGCGTCCTGGAGCAGTGGGTCGGGGCGGCCCTTGAACAGCGGCATCACCGCCTTCTTCGGCATGCTGCTGTGAGTGGAGTTGATCAGGCTGTCCATCACATCACCTCGATATCGGCCTGGATCGCGCCGGCGGCCTTGATCGCCTGCAGGATGCTGATCAGGTCGCGCGGCCCGATGCCGAGGCCGTTGAGGCCATCGACGAGCTGTTGCAGCGACACGCCGTCCTTGACGACCGCGAACTTCTTGCCGTCCTCGCTGACGCCGACGCTGGTGCGCGGTGTCACGACCGTTCGGCCGCGCGACAGCGGATTGGGCTGGCTGACCTGCGGGCTTTCCGAGATCGAGACGGTGAGATTGCCCTGCGCGACCGCAACGGTCGCGACGCGGACGTCGCGGCCCATCACGATGACGCCGGAGCGTTCGTCGATCACGATCTTCGCCGCGAGATCGGGGTCGACCTGCAACTGCTCGATCTCGGTCAGGAAGGCGACGACATTGCCCTTGAATTCCGACGGGATCGAGAGCTGCACGGTCGAGGGGTCGATCGGCTCGGCAGTCTTGACGCCGAGGAAATCGTTGACCGCGGCGGCGATCCGCTTGGCGGTGGTGAAGTCGGCGTTGCGCAGCGCCAGCCGCACGTTGGGGAGGCGGTTGAGCGCGAACTCGATTTCGCGCTCGATGATGGCACCGTTGGCGATGCGGCCGACGGTCGGCACGCCGCGCACGACGCTCGCCGCGGCGCCTTCGGCCGCGAAGCCGGCGACCGCCACCGATCCCTGCGCCACCGCATAGACATTGCCGTCGGCGCCGAGCAGCGGCGTGACGAGCAGGGTGCCGCCCTGCAGATTCTTGGCATCGCCGAGCGCGGAGACGGTGACGTCCATGCGCGTGCCCTGGGTGCCGAACGCCGGCAGATTGCCGGTCACCATCACGGCGGCGACGTTGCCGGTGCGGATGGTGGCGCCCCGGATGTTGACGCCCATGCGTTCGAGCATCGCCTGCAGCGACTGCTTGGTGAAGGGGATGTTGTTGAGGGTGTCGCCGGTGCCGTTGAGGCCGACCACGAGACCGTAGCCGATCAACTGGTTCTGGCGCACGCCCTCGATGTTGGCGAGGTCCTTGATCCGCGACGTCGCGGCTGCGGGCATGGCCGACAACGCCAGCGCAACCAGCGCGGCGCAGGCCATTGCGAATAGTCTTGCGTTGCGGATGCCGGGCATCCCAGTGCTCCCCTCGAACCAACACGCGGATCACGCGACACTCCCATGACGGCGATCCGCGATTAACCATGCGAGCCCCGTGCCACGCCGAGTGGAAGGGGCAATGTGTTGATATATTTATCGAAATTGTCGCTCCGTCGTTTTGCTCCGGTTTGGCAGGGAGCGCGAAACTGCCGTGCGGCGGCAGAAATTGCCGGGTCGTTTACGTCCCGTTAACCATAAAACGGCGAAGCTCGCGGCACGCGGGGTCAGCGAGATCATCACAATGCGCATCTATGGACCGAACGGCACCACGCTTGGCTCGCCCACGAGCTCGACGCGTCGTACCTCTTCGACCGGCTTCTCGTTGCCGGATACGACGTCGGTGCCTGACGAGGTCCGCTCCACCGCCGCGCCGAAGGCCGCCGCCAGCATCGACGCGCTGCTCGCGCTGCAGGGCGTCGAAGATATGACCGAACGCCGCAAGCGGTCGGTCGCACGCGGCAAGGGCGCGCTCGACGTACTCGACGACCTCAAGCTCGGATTGCTGTCCGGCAATTTCGATCCCTCGACCGTGAGCCGGCTGCGCAATGCCGCCGCGAGCTTGAAGGAATCCTCCGGCGATGCCGGCCTCGACGCAGTGCTGAGCGAGATCGAGCTGCGCGTCGAAGTCGAGCTCGCGAAGGCCGGGCAATACTAGCTCCTCCGCTTTTGCCTCACGCGGCGAGATCCTTGCGCTGCGCGTCGTAGCGGCGCTGCGCGGCCAGCACCTCCTTCAGATTCTGCTCGGCCCAGTCGCGCACGGGATCGACGGCGGCCGCCAGCGTCAGCCCGAGCGGCGTGATCGAATATTCCACCGTGACCGGCACGGTCGCGATCGCGCGGCGGCGGAGCAGGCCGTCGCGCTCGAGACTCTTCAACACCTGCGACAGCATCTTCTGCGAGATGCCCTCGATCGCGCGGCGCAGCTGGTTGAAGCGCATCGGCTCGTCGCGCAGCAGCAGCAGGATCAGCACCGCCCATTTGTCGCCGATCCGGTCGAGGATCTGGCGCGTCGGGCAGTTGGCGGCATAGGCATCCGGTTTCAGTGCAGCGGCTCTCATCGCGGTTACTCCGGCGTAATCAGGTGACGCATAAGTGCGCACTTCACACCTACATCCATTTGGCTATCTAGTCACCATCGGAAACTACCAATTGGAGACCCCGGATGAAGATTGCTGTCGCCGGCGCGTCCGGCCGGGCCGGCTCGCGCATCACCGCCGAACTCGCCCGCCGCGGCCACACCGTCACCGTCACCGCCATCGCCCGCCACCCCGAGAACGTCGCCAAGCTGCCGAACGTCACGCCCAAGAAGGGCGACGTGTTCGACCAGGCCGGGCTCGCCGCGCTGTGGACCGGCCATGACGCCGCCGTCAGCGCGGTCCACTTCCTGGCCAGCGACCCGGCCAAGCTGATCGGCGCGGCCAGGGAGTCCCGGGTCGGCCGCTATTTGGTGGTCGGCGGCGCCGGCAGCCTGGAGGTGGCCCCCGGCGTCCGGCTGGTGACTACCCCCAATTTCCCGCCCCAATACAAGGCCGAGGCCGAGAAGGGCGGCGCGTTCCTGGACCTGTTGCGGCAGGAAAGGGAACTGAATTGGACCTTCCTGTCGCCCTCGGCGCTGTTCGTGGACGGCGAACGGACCGGCAAGTTCCGCCTCGGGACCGATCAGCTCCTGACCGCAGCCGACGGGAAAAGCTGGATCTCGTTCGAGGATTTCGCAGTTGCACTCGTCGACGAAATCGAGCGTCCGGCCCATATCCGGAGCCGGTTCACGGTCGGCTACTGAGGGGCCCGGCCGACCCCCAAGCGGGGCGGATAACTTTGCCTGTGCAAGGCTTTGGGGGCAGCCCGCAATTGCCGGGTGCAGATATTGTCTGTCACATGTCATGGCTATATAAGGCGCCGCGCGGAGGGATGATTTTCTCTCCGCTTCACAGGGACATGGCTGCCTTTGGAAAAGCTGAAGAACTACCGGCCGACTGAAAAAGAGCCTTTCATGAATGAGCGGCAGCGCGACTACTTCCGCGCCAAGCTGCTGGCCTGGAAGGACGAGATCCTCCGCGAATCGAAGATCACCCTGCAGACGCTGCAGGAGGAGAACGTCAACCACCCAGACCTTGCCGACCGCGCGTCGTCGGAAACCGACCGTGCGATCGAGCTCCGCGCCCGCGACCGCCAGCGCAAGTTGATCTCCAAGATCGACGCCGCGCTCCAGCGCATCGAGGACAACACCTACGGTTATTGCGAGGAGACCGGCGAGCCAATTTCGCTGAAGCGGCTCGAAGCCCGCCCGATCGCGACGCTGTCGGTGGAAGCGCAGGAGCGCCATGAGAAGCGCGAAAAGGTCTATCGCGACGAGTAGGTGCGATGGCCGGCCGCCATTGATTGATTCCGGCGCGCGCCGGCTGTAGCTTCGCGCCGTTATGATGACCCGTACTCTCAGCATCGCTTCGGTTTTCTTCCTGGGCGCTTGATCCCGCTTCCATCTGGAAGCGCAGATCGGCCCGGCAGGCATCGCCTGGCGGGGTTCCCCTGAACAGAACGAGCCGGCCAGACTCCGCGTAGCGCGGAGCACCGATGGCTGGCGGCAGCTTGAGAGACAATCATGACCCATCGCGACGGCGCGCGTGCGCTTGATGCCGCGCAGATCGAGCAATTCATCGAACAGGGCTTTGTCCGGATCGACAACGCTTTCCCCCGGGAACTCGCGGAACTGGGCCGCGCCATCATGTGGCGCGATCTGCCCTGCAGCGAACACGATCCCTCGACCTGGACGCGGCCGGTGATCCGGCTGCCGGGCTATGGCGAGGAACCGTTCCGGCAGGCGATCAACACCCCGGTGCTGTATCGTGCGTTCGATCAGATCGCGGGCCGTGGCCGCTGGCATCCGCGCGACAACATCGGAACTTTTCCGGTGCGCTTTCCGCATCCCGACGATCCCGGCGATGACGGCTGGCATGTCGACGTCAGCTTTCCCGGCGACGATTGCGATCCGAACGAGCGGCACGACTTCTCGGCCTGGCGGGTCAACATCGTCTCGCGCGGCCGCGCGCTTCTGATGCTGTTCCTGTTTTCCGATGTCGGCGAGGATGATGCGCCGACACGGATCCGGATCGGCTCGCATTTGCCGATGGCGCGATTTCTGGCGCCGGCCGGCGAGGCCGGCCGTGCCCGCATGATGCTCGATGACATCGGCGCTGATTGCGAGGTCGCGCTGGCGACGGGAGAGGCCGGCACCGTCTATCTGTGCCATCCCTTCCTCGTTCATGCCGCCCAGAAGCATCGCGGTACCAGACCGCGCTTCATGGCGCAGCCGGCGCTCGGCCCGGCCGAGCCCTACCGGCTGGAACGCGCGGACGGTGCCTATTCGCCGGTCGAGATCGCGATCCGCCGGGCACTCGGCATCGGCTAGACTCCCGGTCAGGCGGCGCAATCTCCACCGGCACCACCGAACCATAGAAAGGGCAACACGATGAGTACGGTCTTGGTGACGGGCGGATCGGGATTCATCGGCGTGCATACCATCCTGCAACTGATGGACGCGGGCCACGAGGTACAGACCACCGTGCGCAATCCCGATCGCAACAAGGACGTGATCGCGATGCTGCGCGAGGGTGGCGCGGCGTCGCCGGACAGGCTCTCCTTCGTCACTGCCGACCTCCTGCGCGACGACGGCTGGCGCGAGGCGGTGGCCGGCTGCGACTACGTGCTGCATGTCGCCTCGCCATTGCTGTCTTACGTGCCCGCGGACGAGAACGAGCTGATCATCCCGGCGCGCGACGGCACCTTGCGTGTGCTCCGCGCCGCGCGCGACGCCGGCGTGAAGCGCGTCGTCGTGACCTCCTCGATGGCGGCGATCGGCTACGGCCATCCGCCGCGATCGACGCCGTTCGACGAGACGGATTGGTCCAACCTCGATGGCGAGGACGCGCAGGCCTATCCCAAATCCAAGACGCTCGCCGAGCGTGCCGCCTGGGATTTCGTCGCCAGCGAAGGCAATGGTCTCGAGCTTGCGGTGGTCAATCCGACCGCCGTGTTCGGGCCGGTGCTCGGACCCGATTTCTCCGGCTCGATCGGCATCGTCAAGGCGCTGCTCGACGGCGCGATGCCGGCCGTGCCGCGGATCTATTTTGGCCTCGTCGACGTGCGCGATGTCGCCGACCTGCATCTGCGCGCGATGACCTCGCCCAAGGCCAGCGGCGAACGCTTCCTCGCCATTGCCGGCGAGACCATGTCGATCCTCGAGATTGCCCGCGTGCTGCGCGACAAACTCGGCAGCAGGGCGCGACGGGTGCCGCGGTTCCAGGCGCCGGACTGGCTGATGCGGCTCGCTGCACGGCGCAACCCGATGGCCCGCGCGGCCCTGCCGCTGCTCGGCAAGGTCAGGCACGCCACCAGCGCCAAGGCGCAAACCCTGCTTGGCTGGCGACCGCGCAGCAACGAGGAGATGATCGTCGCGACCGCCGAGAGCCTGATCCGGCTCGGCCTGGTCAAGACGTGACGGCGTCTGCCGTCTGATAGACTTGCCAGCCAACGCCCCGGGTGCTGAATTGCGATGAGCAAACAGGACAACAGGGAGGCTGCGCCGATGGACAGGATCCTCGCGGCCGCAAAAGCAATCGCTACCGCCCGCCGCAGCCGCGCGCCGCTGAAGGCATTGCCAGCCGATATCGTCCCGCGCGACGAGACCGAGGGCTACCGGGTGCAGCGCGCGCTGCACGATCTGCTGCGTGGACAGGTCGGCAGCCTCGTCGGCTACAAGATCGGCTGCACCAGTGCCGTGATGCAGCAATACATCAACATTCCGCATCCCTGCGGCGGCGGCGTGTTCGAGAAGGTCGTGCACGACAGCGGCGTGAAACTGCCCGCCGGCGATTACGTCCATGTCGGCGTCGAGTGCGAGATCGCGGTTCGCCTCGCGCGCAACCTCGCGGCCAGCGAGGCGCCGTTCACCGCCGAATGGGTGGCTGAGGCGATCGAGGCCTATCATCCCGCGATCGAGATCGTCGACGACCGCTACGTCAAATGGGAGACGCTGGGCGCGCCCACCCTGATTGCCGACGATTTCTTCGCCGCCGGCTGCGTGCTCGGCGCGGCGGTGCCGCGCATTGCTGCGCCCGATCTGCTTCGCGTCACCGGCCGCGCCATCGTCAACGGCAAGGAGGAGGGCCGCGGCACCGGCGCCGACGTGCTCGGCCATCCCCACAACGCACTTGCCTGGCTTGCCAATCATCTCGCGGCCGACGGGCGGGGCCTGCATGCCGGGCAGATCGTGCTGACCGGCAGCCTGGTGAAGACGGTGTGGCTGAAGGCCGGCGACAGCGTCGTGATGGAGCTCGATGGTCTCGGCAAGGTGGAGGCGAAGTTCACGTAGAACAATCGTGGTCGTCCCGGCTCCCGTGCGCAATCGCGCACTAGGCCGGGACGACACCGAGTGTTTGTCGACACCTCTGGTTATCCCAACAGCTTCACCCGATCAGTTCGACCTTGCCGTCGGTGAGCCGATAGACGCCGCCGACGATCTTGAGCTTGCCCTGATCGACCGCCGCATTGAGGATCGGTGTCTTGCGAGGAGACACCAGCCACACCACGTTCGTGACGATCGCGAGCCGCCCCTCGTGTCGGGAGGAACGGGCAAATCAATACACTGATTTGCGCTTCCAAAAAACAGAAATATTCTTCGGGGCAGGGCTTGCCACGTCGGGCAAATCAGAGCTATGGCGCGGCCCAGCGGGAGCCCCCTTTATCCGCTCGCCCTTGCGGACACGTATGCTAATGTCACTGCACACGCGGAAAGTACTGCTGAGCCAAGTTTTTCCCTCTCGCAACCACAGGCGATTGGCGAGGCGCTACGCGCAGCGCCTCGGGGCGACGTCAAGAAGATCTGCAGCCGTCACGCCTTGGTATGGACGATCACCGGACCCGCGACCGCGGTGGCCTGCCCGACCAGCAGGGGTCCGAGATTCTCGTCGATCCAGGCGAGCGCGCGCCGGTTGGCTTCCTCGGCGGCGGCAAAATTGTTGAAGATGCTGATCGCGGTGACCGTGTCGTCGCCGGCATAGACCACGTAATAGGCCATGAAGCCTTCGACGTCGCTGATGATCGGGATCGCGCCTTCCTTGATCCGGCGTGCGAGTTCTTCGGCCGTGCCGGACTTCGCCTTGGCGTGACGGATGGCGGCATACATGTGGTCCTCCTTCCGGCTGCATCGGTTCGTGCTGCGCTTCGCGCGCTGGCGATGCTACGCCCGGCCGGGCGGCGGCGCCACGGGCTTCCGGAGCGGATCTGGTCTTGACAATTGCGCGGCCGGTATCCGGTGATCAGCCGAAGCGCTTGACGAACGGCTTCGCCGCGCGGCGGTCGGCCGGAAGCCGCGGCAATTTCCTGAGATCAGGCGACGTCGCGGGACGCTTCGGCTCGGGCGCGGGTGCGGGCTCCTGTTGCAGGAACAGCGTCGCCTCGAAGCGCAGGCCGGGCGCCTGCTTCGCAGTGCCGGCGCAGACCGCGGTGGTGCCCCTGAACTCTCCGGTCAACTCGGCCTCGACCTCGTCGAGCCCGAACACGGTGGTCGGACCGTCGGCGTAGCGTCGGGTCAGCAGCGTTGCTGTGAAGCTGTTGTGCTCGACCTGATAGGAGCCGCTGTAGACGAACATGGAGTCGCCGCCAGAGATGCGGCCGTTGAAAAGATGGACGATCCCGGTGCCTTCACCGCGCGCCGTCCGGAACCAGGCCGCGTATTCGCCGTCTCTGAGCATTGCAAGACATTTCGGAAAGAACACTGCGCCGCGTCTAGCTAAGGTGCGACGCGGTCAACCGCCAGCACGCCATCGCGCGACAGTTAACGGTTCGAGAAGGAGGCTCTGAAAGTTGTAAGGAGGCGGATTGCGAGGTCCTTTTTGCGGAGAGGAAACGACCGCGGCCCTCGCCAGGGGAGCTGACGAGGGCCGCGTTGGTACACCGCGTCGCGCCTAGGTTCGCGACGAGATGTGGGAGCTCAAGAAAGGTTAGAACGGCAGCAGCACGTCCATGACCTGTTGGCCGTAGCGCGGCTGTTGCACGTCGGTGATCTGGCCGCGGCCGCCATAGGCGATGCGGGCCTGTGCGATCTTCGAGGAGTCGATGGTGTTGTCGCTCTGGATGTCCTCCGGGCGCACGATGCCGGCGACGATCAGTTCGCGGATCTCGAAGTTGACGCGGATCTCCTGCTTGCCTTCGACCACGAGGTTGCCGTTCGGCAGCACCTGGGTGACGACGGCGGCGACGTTGGTCTGCAACGCTTCCTGGCGGTTGACCGAGCCCTTACCGTCGCTGCTGGCGGTCGAGTCGGCGGTGAGGATGCGGCCGGGCAGGATCTTGTTCGCCTGCGTGATGGTCTGGGCGCCGATGAAGTTGGTGATCCCCGAATCTTCCTTGTTGGTGCGGCTGCGCTGGGTCTCGTTGGCGATCGCCGCCTTGTCGGTGAAGTTCACCGTCACGGTCATGATGTCACCGACGCGCGCGGCGCGCTGGTCCTTGAAGAAGGCCCGCGATCCGTTCCGCCACAGCGAGTTCGGGCTGTAGGAGGCGACCTCCGGCTTCGGCATCGGCATCTGCACCGGCTTGTAGCCCGGCTGCGTGGTCGGATTCTCGATCTCCGTCAGCTTCGGCTTCTCGCCGATCTGGGAGAGACGGTCGATCGACGAACAACCGCTGGCGATTGTTCCGAGCGCCAGCAGGGCGCCGGTCAGGATGAGACGGTTGATACGATAAGCGTACATGAACTTTACTCGGCGTTTGGAGCGACTGAACTCAGTTTGACTGGTGCGGAGGGCTCGGCGTCGGCGACCGGCTGGCGCGGCGCGGCGACGCTGATCGTGACTTCGCCGCGGCCCGTGACGACGCCGGAGACGACGCGCTTGGACTGCAGATTCATCACACTGACGACGTCGCCCTCGGCGCCGCCGTCCATCGCCTTGCCGCGGATGGTGAGGTAGAGGCCGGCTGAGCGATAGACCAGCGTGACGCCCTGGTCGCGGGTGACGAGATCTGGCTTCGCGAGATCGGCTGTGCGCAGCGCTTGCCCGGCGCGGAGCTGGCGGCGCGCCTGCATGCCGACGGCGCCGTCGCGCACCGCGGCCTCGCCGCCGACCTCCGCTTTCGGGCGCCGCTCGACCAGCACGTCGGAGGCCTTCAGCACTTCGCCGCGCTCGACATTGCGCACCAGCACCGCGGCCTCGACGGTCTCGACCGCCGTTCCGGTGAAGCGCAGCTTGAGTGGGGCGGTGCCGGCCTCGTTGGCGATCTCGAACGTGACGTCGAAGCGGGAGTTGCGCGGCTCATAGCGCACCGCAACCGGCTGCATCGCGCCGGAGTTGGAAGATTCGAGCCGCATGTCGCCGGGATCGCGGTCGAAGGTCAGCGAGATGTTGGCGGCGTCGCCGAGTCCGTTGCGGCGCTCGAGCGCGCGCGCGACCTGCTGCTGGATCTCCGACGTCTCCAGGGTGCGGGAAAGCCGCGTCACCGTGATCTCCTTTAGATCGCGGGTGTCGACGCCGATCATCTGGTGGGTGCGCAGCACATTGAGGACCTGCGCGACCGGCAGCGTGCCCGTGGTGCCGAGGTCGGGCGCGCGGTAGATCGCGATGGTGGCGGCGGGGCCGGCATTGTCGATGAGGTCGCCGACCCGCACGATGTCGCCTGATACCGTGACATTGCCGCGCAGCGCCGGCACGGCGATGGCGTCGTTGCGGCTTTGCGCGTTTGCCGAGGTCGCGGTTGCGGCGACCGACGTGACGCCGGCGGCGAGCAGGGCGGAGGCGATGAGGAGCGAGCGGGCGAGCATCGAGATCATCCTCAGCGGAACAGGTTGGAGGTGGACTGCAGCATCTGGTCGGCCGCCGAGATCACCTTGGCGTTCATCTCGTAGGCGCGCTGGGCTGCGATCAGGTCGGAGATTTCCGAGACCACCTCGACATTGGCCTGTTCGAGGTTGGACTGCTGCATGTCGCCGAAGCCGTCGCTGTTGGCGGTGCCGTCCTGCGGCTGGCCGGAGGCCGGCGTGTCCGTGAACAGATTGTCGCCGATCGGCTGCAGGCCGGCCTTGTTGATGAAGCGGGTCAGGCCGATCTGGCCGAGCGTGGTCGGGGTGGTCGAGCCCGGCAATACCACCGAGACCTGGCCCTGGCTGTTGATAGTGAGCTGCGAGGAGTTCTGCGGGATCGTGATCGTCGGCTGCACCGGGTTGCCCTGCGCATTGACGATACGGCCCTGGTTGTCCATCTGGAACGAGCCGTCGCGGGTGTAGGTGAAGGTGCCATCCGGCATCTGGATCTTGAAGAAGCCCTCGCCGCGGATCGCGATGTCGAGGTCGTTGCCGGTCGGCGACAGCGTGCCCTGGCTCATCAGGCGCGGCGTGCCGACGGTCTTCACGCCGCCGCCGAGATCGATGCCGACAGGCAGGATGGTGCCCTGGGCGGAGGCCTGCGCGCCGACGCGGCGCACATGGTCGTAGATCAGGTCCTGGAACGCGGCGCGCTGCTTCTTGTAGCCGGTGGTGCGCAGGTTCGCGATGTTGTTGGAGATCACCTGAACGTTGAGTTCCTGTGCCGCCATTCCGGTCGCTGCGGTGTAGAGTGCGCGCATTGGTCAGTCCCCCGGATCAGGCCGGCACGTCGGCGAGCTTGTCGATCGCCGATTTGTGCAGGTCGCTCTGCTGCTGCAGCAGCGCAGCGATTTGGGTGTAGGTCCGCGTGATCTCGATCATGCGGCTCATCTCGGTCACGGAATTGACGTTCGACTTCTCGATGAAGCCCTGGCGCAGCTGCGACTTGGTGTCGGGTGCGGGCGCGTTGGCTTCGCCGGCCGCATAGAGGTTGGAGCCCTCCTTGAGCAGGCGCTGGGCCTGCGCGAAGGAGACCATGCGCAGCTTGCCGCGCACCGAGTCGATGCGGCCGATGCCTTCGAGCACGGTGACGTTGCCGTCGGCGGCGATGCTGATCTCCTTGTCGGTCTGCTGGAACACGATCGGGCCGGAATCGCCGAGCACCGGAAAGCCCGAGCTGTTGACGAGCTGGCCCTGGTTGTTGATCTGCAGATTGCCGTCGCGGGTGTAGCGCTCGCCGCCGGGCGTCTGCACCACAAGGAAGCCCGCGCCGTCGATCGCGACGTCGAGCGGGTTCTTGGTCTCTTGCGACGGGCCCTGGCTGAAATCGTGGATGGTGGCGCGGTCCTGCACGAACGAGATGCGGCGGTCCGGGGACACGAAATTGTCCTCATGCGCGTTCGACGCCAAATATTCCTGGAACAGCGACCGGTCGGCCTTGTAGCCGGTGGTGCCGACATTGGCGATGTTGTTGGCAACGACATCCATTTGCCGTTCCAGCACCATCTGCTTCGATAATCCGACCAGAAGCGTATTCTGCATCGGTGGTTCTCCCCTGTGAGGTGATCCGATGCGAAAGCTCTCCCAAGCCGCCACGCCGGACCGTCGATAACCTCTGGGGCTCTCCCAAGCCCTTCGGTTACGCCGTCCTCTCAGCGAAAGCCGTGCCAACCGGGAATGTTGTGTGTTTTGAAGGGGGTAGGCGTTTTGCCGGATGTTCAGCGGGGCGGCAGAAACGGTTTGTTGACCATATTTGCCCGGCAGTTTTTTCCTAGTTGAGGGGTAATCCTAAGCTTCCGTTAACCATTATTACCGTAGCGTTGCCGTCATTGGGGCGCGCGTGTGCGCCGGCGGCATGTATCGCGTCTTGAAAGCCTGGGCTGGTGGCAATCGCGTTCGCATCCTTCATTTGAAGCGGGCGGACGATGGCGGACGAGGAAAAACCTGATAGCGGCGAGGGCGCAGAGGCCGCCCCGAAGAAGGGCAAGCTCAAGCTGATCATTGCCGCCGTCGGCTTCCTCCTCATCGTCGGCGGCGGTGCGGCGGGATGGTTCTTCTTCATGCGCGGCCACGGCGAGGAGCACCACGCCGAGGCGCCGCCGCCGAAGCCGCCGTCCTTCGTCGACGTCCCTGACATGATGGTCAACCTGGTCGGCGCCCCCGGCGAGCGCGTGCAATATCTCAAGCTGAAGCTCGTGCTCGAGGTCAAGGAAGAGAAGCAGGTCGAGGCGATCAAGCCGGCGCTGCCGCGCGTCACCGACCTGTTCCAGACCTATATGCGCGAACTGCGCCCGAGCGACCTCAACGGCTCGGCCGGCCTGTTCCGCCTCAAGGAAGAGCTCACCAGGCGCGTCAATTCGGCGCTCGCGCCCAACCAGGTCAGCGCGGTGCTGTTCAAGGAAGTCGTGATCCAGTGACGGGGCGGATGTAGAGCCATGGCCGGCAACGACCAGATGGACCAGGACGCCATTGCGGCACAATGGGAAGCCTCGCTCGACTCCGAGGATCCCGCCGTCGCCGCGGAAGAGGCCGCCAAGAACGAACTCACCGAGAGCATGGCGCTGCAATGGGCTGCCATGGTCGAGGACGGCAGCCGCGACTTCGGCGCCAAGAACAACAACAGCGAGCGCGTGCTCTCGCAGGAGGAGATCGACAATCTCCTCGGCTTCACCGTCGGCGACGTCAATCTCGACGACCATTCCGGCATCCGCGCCATCATCGATTCCGCGATGGTGTCCTACGAGCGCCTGCCGATGCTCGAAATCGTGTTCGACCGCCTGGTGCGGTTGATGACGACGAGCTTGCGCAATTTCACCTCCGACAACGTCGAAGTCTCGCTCGACCGCATCACCTCGGTGCGCTTCGGCGACTACATGAACTCGATCCCGCTGCCGGCGGTGCTCTCGGTGTTCAAGGCGGAGGAGTGGGAGAATTTCGGCCTCGCGATGGTCGATTCCAACCTGATCTACTCGATGATCGACGTCTTGCTCGGCGGCCGCCGCGGCCAGACCCAGCTCCGCATCGAGGGCCGGCCCTACACCACGATCGAGACCAATCTGGTCAAGCGGCTGGTCGAGGTGGTGCTGGCCGATGCTGAGCAGGCGTTCCGCCCGCTGTCGCCGGTGACGTTCACGATCGACCGCCTCGAGACCAATCCGCGCTTCGCCGCGATCAGCCGCCCTGCCAACGCCGCGATCCTGGTGCGGTTGCGCATCGACATGGAGGACCGCGGCGGCAATGTCGAGCTGCTGCTGCCCTACGCAACCATCGAACCGATCCGCAACGTGCTGTTGCAGATGTTCATGGGCGAAAAATTCGGCCGCGATCCGATCTGGGAAGGCCACTTCGCGACCGAGGTCGCGCAGGCCGAGATCGCGGTCGACGCCGTGCTGTACGAGGCCGACATTCCGCTGAAGCAGCTGATGAAGCTGAAGGTCGGCGACACCCTGCCGCTCGAGATCCGCTCCGATGCGCTGGTCTCGGTCCGCTGCGGCAACGTCACCCTGACCGAAGGGCGCATGGGCCGGGTCGGCGACCGCGTCGCGATCCGGGTCACCAAGAATTTGCGCAAACCCCAAACCACCTTCGCGATGTTCGAGAAGGCCGACGAGCAGACCAAGATGATGGAGGCACCATGAGTCATGGACTTGGAATAGCAATCGAGAGTCTGGTGGCCGTGCTCCTGACGGTGACGATCGGCTATTGCTGGTTGCTCAACAAACGGCTGCAGCGGCTGAAGGCCGATGAGCATTCGCTGAAGGCGACGATTGCCGAGCTGATCACCGCGACCGAGATCGCCGAGCGCGCGATCGGCGGGCTCAAGCACACGGTGCGCGACGTCAACGAGAACCTCGGCACCCAGCTCGCCGAGGCGACGCAGATGTCGATCCAGCTGAGGAACGCGCTCGCCGAAGGCGACAATGTGGTGCGCCGTCTCTCCAAGATCGCGCTCGCGGCACGGCCGGCCGAACCCGCAGCCCCAGCGGCGCCGCCGGCGCCGAAGGTTTCCACCGCGCGCGCGGTCGCGGCCGCTGCTGAAGCCTTCACCGAACGCCGGAGGGCCAGCGGTCTCGCTGCATGAAGTCGTTCCGTGACATCAGGGTCATCCCCGTCGTCCTGGTCGCGATCTTCGGCCTGATGGTGCTGAAGATCGCGGGCCTCGTGCTCGATGGCGGCTATGTGTTCGACTACGATCCGCAGTCGACCAAGCCGTCATGGGCGCAGGAGAACTTCAACTTCCCGCGCGGCACCGAGGTCCGTGCCGAGCCGAAGATCAAGGTCGACCCCTCCGACATCACGGGATCGGTGCACGGCAAGGAAGAAAAGAAGGAGGAGCCGAAGCCGGCCGCCGCCGCCGAGCCGCCGCCGAAGCCCGACGGCGTCGTCGTCAACATGGAGCAGGCTGCGCCGGTGTCGGCCTCCGAGCGCGCGATCCTTGAACGGCTGCAGGCGCGCCGCCAGGAGCTCGAGCAGCGCGCACGCGAGGTCGAGATTCGCGAGAGCCTGCTGAAGGCCGCCGAGAAGCGCATCGAGGCCAAGGTCGATGAGGCCAAGGCCAACGACGCGAAGTCGAGCGCCGCCGCGGCCGCGAAGGCCGAGGCCGACGCGGCGCGCTTCAAGGGTATCGTCACGATGTATGAGAACATGAAGCCGAAGGACGCGGCGAAGGTGTTCGACCGCCTCGAGATGAACGTGCTCTACGACATCGCCTCGCAGATCCAGCCGCGCAAGATGTCCGACATTCTAGGCCTGATGCAGCCCGAGGCCGCCGAGCGACTTACCGTCGAGCTCGCCCGCCGCGCCGGCGGCGACAAGTCGGCCTCGACCGCCGAGCTGCCCAAGATCGAAGGCAAGATGCTGACGCCGAAGTCGAACTGACGGCGCTGTGACAGATTGACGACGGTGCCGGCGGCGCGTCCTGCGGTTTCGATCAATTAAGGCATCGCAAACGGGCGTGTTTAACAGCTCCTTAACGCCACCAATCCAAGATCGGAGGCGCGTGGGCGAGGGCGCTTCGCGCTGGCTTGGCTGAGATCCCGAGAAGACGTTTCGAGATGGCGCGAACGGCTGCCGCTGGAACATGGTCGCAAGGCCGCGCATGGGCGCGGGCTGCGGTTCTGCGTGCGTTCGCCGCAGGTCTCGTCCTTGGCCTGATCATCCCGGCCGCCGCGCGGGCTGACGACCCGGTGCGGGGCGAGGCGACGTTCTTCGCCGCCAACGGCTATGCCCGGCTGGTGCTGAAGCTGAAGGAGGACGTCGAGTCCCAGGTGATGACTGCGGGCTCGATCATCGTGATCCGCTTCAAGCGTCCGGTCGACATCCCCGTCGAGAAGCTGGCCGACGCGGTGCCCGACTATGTCGGCATGGCGCGACGCGATCCCGACGGCTCGGCGATCCGCCTTTCGCTGACGCGTCGCGTGACCGTCAACACCATGACGGCGGGCGAGCGCATCTTCGTCGATTTCCTGCCCGACGGCTGGACCGGGCCGCCGCCGTCGCTGCCGCAGGAGGTGATCCGCGAGCTTGCCGAGCGCGCCCGCGCCGCCGAACGCCTGTTGCGGCAGCAGCGCGCCGCCGAGGCCGCGAAGAAGAAGCCGCCGGTGCGCGTCCGCGCGCTGGTGCAGCCGACCTTCGTGCGTTTCGTATTCGAGGTGCCCGACGGCGTCGGCGTTTCCTCGGTGTTGAACGAGCAGAAGCTGACCTTGTCGTTCAACTCGGTGCTGACCTTCGACCTCGCCGACGCCAAGGTCGCCGCACCTCCAAACGTTGCCTCGATCACCGCGCGCGCCGATGCCGACACCTCGGCCGTCGACATGACCCTGATCGGCGACGTCGACGTGCATTCGTTCCGCGAGGAGAAGAACTACATCATCGACGTCGCCTTCCAGCAGAGCGAGCAGCAGGCGGCACCCGCCGAAGCGCATGGCGCCAGCGCCGCGCACGCCCCGGCGTCGGCAATGCCCGCGGCCGCCTCGCTGGTGCCGACCGCGCGCGGCAAGCTGAAGGAGGCGATGCCGCTGCAGCAGCCGCCGGCGATCGCGCCGGTGACCTCGGAAGGCATCGCCGAGCAGGCCAGGATCGAGATCAAGCCCGAGCCGGCCAAGCCGGAGCAAGCCAAATCGGAGCAGGCGAAATCGGAACAAGCGAAGTTCGAACCGGCCAAGGTCGAGCCGTCGAAGGCCGATGTGTCATCGGCCGAGCCCGCGCCGCCGGTCGAGACCGCTTCGGAGCAGCCTGCCCACGACAAGCCGGTACCAGCCGCCGCACCGGCGACGCCTGTCGCGGAAGCGGCAGCGGAGCCGGAGAAATCAGCCATGCCGCATGACGGCGCGCCTGCGCCGGCTGAGCCTAGGCCGTCTGCCGCGAGCGAAGCGCCGAAGTCTGCTCCATCTGTTGCGGAGGCCGCGCCAGAGGCGCCGATGGTCAAGCCGGCCGCGGTCGAAGCGCGCCCCGCGGAGGCGCGTCCCGGCGCCAAGGGCGCATCGGTCGAGGCGCAGCGCGACAGCGACGGGCTGCGCGTCACGTTCTCGTTCCCTGCGGCAACGCCGGCGGCGCTGTTTCGCCGCGCCGATGCGGTGTGGATGGTGTTCGACACGCCTGACGCGATCGACGTCGAGCCGATCCGCGCCAAGGGCGGCGCCGTGATCGCCGACGTCAGCCGCGTGCCGCTGGAGAAGGGGCTCGCGGTCCGCTTCCGCCTCAACCGGCCGCAGATGCCCTCGCTCGAGAGCGACGAGCGGTCGCGCGGCGTGAGCTGGACGCTGACCTTCGCCGACCGCGTCCAGAAGCCGCCGCTGCCGCTCTCCGTGGTGCGCAACATCTCCGATCCCGCGCTCGCCAATGTCAGCGTGCCGCTGGCCAATCCCGGCCAGCTCCTCAGACTGCTCGATCCCGATGCCGGCGACATGCTCTGGGTCGTCACCGCGCCGCCGCCGACCCGCGGCATCATCAAGCGGCAGGATTTCGTCGAGCTGTCGCTGATGGAATCGATCCATGGCCTCGTGGTCCATCCGAACTCCGACGACGTGAAGGCCGAGGTCGGCGCCGATAAGGTGATGTTGGGACGGCCGGGCGGCCTGACGCTGTCGTCGGCCGACGTCGCCGCCGAGCGCGCCACCGCCGCCGTCAAGCCGCTGTTCGATGCCGACGAATGGCGCAAGAACCAATCGGAGAATTTCCTGCCGCGGCTAGACGGCCTGGTCACGGCGATGTCGGCGGCCAACGCCGAGCAGTTGCCGCAGGCGCGGCTCGATCTCGCCGATTTCTACATGGCGCGCGGCATGTACCCGGAAGCCCATGGCGTCGCCAATCTGATCCTGTCCGAGAGCAAGCGCGGCAGCGAGGAGCCGGCGGTGGTGATGGTGCACGCGGTGGCGAGCATCCTGATCGGCCGTCCGGCGCAGGGCCTGAAGGACCTCGCCAACCCTGTGATCGGCAACGGCTATGATTCCCAATTGTGGAAGGCGCTCGCCTTTGCGCGCCAGGGCAAATGGGCCGACGCGCGGGAGAAGTTCAAGAATGCCGAGTTTTCGGTGGCGACGCTGCCCTCCGACCTGCAACGCATCATCACCATGGACTCGATGAAGGCCTCGCTCGAGGTGAAGGACTATGCCGGCGCCGCGCGGCGCAAGAGCGAGCTCGACGTGATCGGCGTTCCCGCCGACGTCAAGCCCGCGGTTGCCGTGTTGCGCGGCCGGCTCGCCGAGGCGCTCGGCCAGGAGAAGGACGCGCTCGACGCCTATCGCTTTGCCGCGAACTCGGCCGATCGTCAGGCCGCGGCCGAGGGCAAGCTGCTGGAGACCCTGCTGCGGCAGAAGCGCGGCGAGATCGGCCAGGCCGACGTGCTGAAGGAGCTCGAGCTGCTGTCGATGATGTGGCGCGGCGACGCCATCGAATTGAAGACGCTGTTCGTGCTGTCCAGGATCTATTCCGAGACCGGGCGCTATGCGGACGCCTTCGCCGCGACCCGTGCCGCGACGCGGTTGCAGCCGAACTCGCCGGAATCGCGCCAGGCGCAGGACGCGGCGTCGGCACTGTTCGTGCAGCTGTTCCTCGGCCCCAAGGGCGACGAGATGCCGCCGATCGACGCGCTCGGCACCTTCTACGATTATCGCGAGCTGACCCCGATCGGCCGCCGCGGCGACGAGATGATCCGCCGTCTCGCCGACCGCCTCGTCAGCGTCGACCTGCTCGACCAGGCCGCCGACCTCCTGCAATACCAGGTCGACAAGCGGCTCGAAGGCGCGGCCCGCGCCCAGGTCGCAGCCCGGCTTGCAATGGTCTATCTCACCAACCGCAAGCCCGACCGCGCCATCGCCGCACTGCGCTCGACGCGAATCGCCGACCTCTCCGGCGAGTTGCGCACGCAGCGGCTGCTGCTCGAGGCGCGCGCGCAGAGCGACGTCGGCCGCCACGACCTCGCGCTCGACATCATCTCCAACATCACCGGCCGCGAGGCGATCCGCCTGCGCTCGGATATCTACTGGGCCTCGCGGCAATGGCGCGAGGCGTCCGAGCAGATCGAGCTCTATTACGGCGAGCGCTGGCGCGACTTCACGCCGCTCAATGCCGGCGAGAAGGCCGACGTCATCCGCGCCGTGGTTGGCTACGCGCTCGCGGAGGACGCCATTGGCCTGTCGCGGTTCCGGGAAAAATTCGCGCCGCTGATGTCGGGCGAGGCCGACAAGCTCGCCTTCGACGCCGCCAGCAAGCCGGTGGCGACCTCGAGCGCCGAGTTCGCCCAGATCGCGCGGATGGCCGCGAGCGTCGACACGCTCGACGGCTTCATCCGCGAAATGAAGACCCGCTTCCCGGATGCCACCGCCCGCGCGCCGCTGCCCGAACCGGTCACGACCGGATCGCTGCCGGACAAGGTGAAGGCCGATCCTGTCAGCGCGCTGCCCGCGATCAAGGGCGAGCGGCGCGCGAGCGCTGCGCGCTAGGGGCGCAACTATAGAAGCGCGATGTCTGCTCTTAGGAGCAATGGCGACATGCGCTTAGAGCGTGAGCGTGCCACCGTTTGACCCGAAACGGTCGTCGGCCACGCCGGACAGCGGCTCAACATACTGCTATAAGCGTTGAGCTTCCTAAGATGCTGTCAGAATGGGCAACTTGCCTAAGCTCAGCCGAGGCGCCTGCGGTCGACTGCCCGACGACGTTATCCGCGTATTCTCGCCCTTCAATGTGTTTGATGGTTCTGGGAAATGACTTCAGCAGCGCAGGATACGGAGCGACATTGACGAAGAGGGGGCGGCGTTGTCGAATATTGTCAAGGAATTGCAGAACGGTATCGCACGCAAGAGCGCCGGCAGACGCCCCTTTCCGTGCGTTCGAGATCTCCTCGCCGACCATGCGGAAAATGCGCCCGAGCGCCACGCCATTCTGGCCCCCGCACGCCTCCCGATGACGTATGGCGCGCTGTGGACGCAGGCAAACGATGTGGTTTTCGGGTTGCGGAACATCGGCGTGCGCCGAACTGACAGGGTCGCGGTGGTGTTGTCGGACGGACCAGAGGCTGCAGTAGCGGCGATCACGGTTGCAGCCGGCGCGGTTTGTGTACCTCTCAATCCGGGTTTCACGTGTGATGAATACGAGCGTTATTTCGGCGAATTGCGCCTAGCGGCGCTATTGACGCACGCTGACTTGAATTCGGCCAGCCGACGCGCCGCCCGCATCCAGGGCGTGCCCGTGATCGATGTGTCGATGCGGCCCAACGAGGGGGCCGGCGCGTTCAGTGTTGTCGGTCGGGCACCGCAACTCCTGGCTGACGACGAGTTTGCGTCCAGCGCTGACGACGCGTTCATCCTGATGACATCTGGCAGTACGTCGCGGCCCAAAACGGTCCCTCTGACCCATGCGAGCGTCTGTCTGTCGGCCGACAACGTTGGCGCCGCCTTGGAGCTTGAGGCTCGCGACCGATTGCTGAGCGTGCTGCCTCTCTTTCATGGGCATGGCTTGATCTCGGGACTTCTGGCCGCGCTTGCGGCGGGCTCCAGTGCGGTCTGTCCGCCCGGCTTCGATGCAACAGCGTTCTTCGGCTGGCTGACGGAATTTCGACCAACCTGGTACACGGCGGTACCGGCAATCCATCGCGCGCTATTGGCGGCGGATCCCTACAGGCAGGCTGCGCAGCGGTCCTCCTTGCGGCTTGTTCGTTCGGCTTCGACGTCTCTGTCGTCGGAAGTGCTCGACGGACTGGAAGCGTTATTTGGTGTTCCCGTTATCGACACCTACGGCATGACGGAGGCCGCCACCCAGATCGCTGCAAATCCCTTGCAGCGGCGAAAGCGCGGTTCAGTCGGCCGGCCGGCCGGCCCCGAGATCGCGATACTGGACAGTGGAGGTCGTCGCTTGCCGTCCGGCAAACGTGGAGAGATCGCGCTGCGAGGTCCCACCATAACCAGGGGGTACGACAATGATGCCGCCGCTACCGCGTCCGCATTTCAGGGCGGCTGGTTCCGGACCGGCGACGTCGGATACCTGGACGCCGACCGGTATCTCTTCATCGTCGGTCGCATCAAGGAGATCATCCATAAGGGCGGGCAGAAGGTTGCCCCCGCCGAGGTAGAGGGGGCCTTGCTGAGCCACCCGGCTGTGATCGAAGCCGCTGTTTTCCCTGTCCCCCATGAGCGACTGGGCGCGGACGTCGCCGCCGCTATCGTGCTGCGCCAGGACGCAAAGGTGAGCGCACAAAGTCTCCGAGACTTTGCCCGAGGACGCCTGGCCGGGTTTAAGGTCCCTGGCCTCATCCTGATTGTGCCGGAGATCCCGAAAGGCGCCGGCGGGAAGATCAAGCGCAATGAACTTGCGGCCGGCTTTTCAAAGACTCGACCAATCCAGGACGGCGGCAAGGAAGATGCGCCCAGCTCGGAATTGGAGCGTCAACTGGCCGGTATCTGGAAGGACATCCTGGATATCGATCAGATCAGCGTTGACCAGGATGTCTTCGCGCTCGGGGTGGATTCACTTGCCATGACGCAGATGATTTCGCGTGTGGAGGAGCGCTTCGGCATCACCCTGTCATTCGAGGATATCTTCAGTTCGTCGACCGTTGCGGCTCTTGCGCTTCGCCTTGAATCATCAAAAGGGGGCGCCGGCTCGTTAGCGCGCCCGCACGATCCGCCAACGGAGATCTCGCGCGCTGATGGAGATGGCCCACAGCCGGTGTCCATCGTGCAGGAGCGCATGCTGCGCATCGAGCGAAAACTACCCGGATTACCCCAGTTCAACCTGCCGTTCGCTTATCGATTGCAGGGCCGACTAAACATTCCCGTGCTCGAGCAGAGCCTTGCCGAGGTCGTGCGTCGGCACGACATGCTGCGCACGGTGTTTATCTGGCAGGGTGAGGTTCCTCTCGCTCGCGTCGTGCCGGACGTCGATGTCAGATCAATCCTGACCGTGAAGGATTATGCAGCCCCGGCGCATACCGGAGATGCCCGGGCCAAGGAACTGCTGCTGGTAAAGGCGAAGTTGGAAGCCGAGCGGGGCTCCTTGGCGCCGATCGACATGAACAATGCGCCACTGTTCCGGGCCTACATCTTCCGGCTCGACGCCAGCGACAATGTTTTGCTTCTGGTCATGCACGATATCATCATTGATGGCTGGTCGATGGCAATCTTCATGGAGGAGCTTTTGGAGATCTATGCCGCTTCGATTGCCGGTGCGAAGGCGCAGCTGCCGGAACCATCGTTTCAGTTTTCCGACTTCGCTCGCTGGCAGCGTTTGTGGTCCAGCACCGAGGAAGCAAACAGACAGTTCGCTTACTGGAAGCGGTGCCTCGACAAAGCCTCACCTCCATTTGCGGCCCCGAAAAGCAGCGTTGGAAGCGAATTGACCTCGCGCGTTCTCCAGGAACCATTCCAAATATCGAACAATCTGGTGACGCAGCTGAGCGCCATGAGCCGTGACCGGGGCGTAACTCTGTTCATGAGTTTACTCGCCGGTTTCAAGACTCTGCTGTTGCTCCGGAGCGAACGCAACGACATTTGCGTAGCGACTTTGATGGCCAATCGGCCTCAACTCAGGACAGAACGCGTGATCGGTCCGTTCGCGAACACAACGATTATCCGCACCCAACTTGATGCTGATCTGACCTTTAGCGAAGCGCTTAATCGCGTGCGCAAGGCCGTCTTGGAGGCTTACGCCAGACAAGAACTTCCCTTCGATATCATTGCCAGCCGACTAGCGGAAGAAACCGGCTTGTGCCCGGCATCGCTCGTTCAAGTTTATTTCGTTCTCCAAGTTGCGTTCCGCCGAGCGCTCCAGCTGCCCGATCTGACGGTTCGGCCGTTCGGCTACCAAGAAGAACGGTCTGCCATGCCGATCGATCGCGCTTGGCTTTCGATAACCCTCAAGGACACCCCGTCGGGGATTACCGGCATATGCGGGCGTAAGGACGACTTGTTCGAGCCAAACACCGTCCAGAATTGGATTGCCGATTACACGGCAATCTTGGCCAATGCGGCCGCAAACCCCAACAAGCAGCTTGGCCGATTGATCGATCCTTGAAACGATCAGGTCAGTCGCACCAAGCCGGTGAAAAAAGTGCAAAGCTTTGTGCCGGGGTCCTGCCACGCGCAAGGTAGCCCAAAATTCGTCCGATCCGAGTATCATCCAGCTTGATTATCTACTAGAAATTGTCGACAATTCAGCCGCGCACTGGACAAGGGATTGATCAAATCTAGTTTTTGCCACTTGGAGGCGGCGATGTGTAGATTTGCAGTGGATCTCATCGACTTCGAGGAATTGACCGCGGCGCAAAGGAAAGCACTGCTAAAGGACCTGCAGAAGCGCAGGGATGCTCTTCAAGCGCAGCTTGAGGGTGTCAATGAATCGCTGAAGGGCGTCAACCAAGCGCTCAAGACGGTCCAAAAAGTATCAAAGCGCCGGTAGTGCCCCGGGCCGCCGGCGCCCGACAAGGCTGCAAACTGGTCTCCGTGCTTCATCCGTGCAGGGGCTCCGTGATCGGAGCTTGAGGCAACCCCCAAACATGGGCTTGCCGAATGCGGAGAAGACGGCGGAGCGCCTGACCAAAGGGCACGCAAAATCGACACTGCTCCGGACGGCAGAGTGTGAAGCCCGTAGTCACGTCATGGCCGGCCACCGTTGCTGCTGTGTCAGGGTTGAATTCCGAGCACCTTAAGTATTGGCGCCCACTGGGCGTAATCTTTCTCATGCATCGCTCGTGCTTCAGCACCGGATCGCCATACATGCTTAAATCCGACATTTTGCAGTTTTTCTTGAGAACGTTGCGATGCTTGCCGGAAAATCTCGGAGAGTCGGGCGACTTCCTCCGCTGATGTTTCCGGCGGAGCGAAGATGCCGACCCATCCTTCCGTCTCAATCCCGCTGCCGGTTTGCGCAAGAATGCGAAGCGAATCTTGAAACGGGAGAAAGTCTGGAAAAGGAACAATCGCAACCGCGACGTGCCCCCCAAGGACACTGAGGATCGCCGGCGCCGACCCTTGATAGGGCACGTGCACCATCGGCACTCCGTAGTCGTTGAAAAGCTTTGTACCTATGAGATGGGGAATGCTCCCGGCGCCTGCGGTGGCTACGGTGCGATATTTCTCCTCGCGCGAGGCTTCCTTCATGTACTCAGCAAGATGCGCGGCAGCGTCTTTTCTCGTGACAGCAACGTATGAGAAGGTCGCCGAAATTCCGATGGGCACGAGCTCGCTTTGAGGAGACGTTCTGAGTGACGATGTGGAGGACATGAACAAGAGTGTCTGAGTCCCCTTTTGCCGAAGTACCCAATCCGCCGCTATCGCCCCTCCCGCACCAGGTCGATTTTCCACGATCGTCGAGGTTCGCGTAATCTGCTCTGCTGCTTCAGCAATGATTCTGGCTGCGGTTGAAGAGGTTCCCCCTGCCGCAAATCCCACAACCAATGTAATCTGCCCATCATTCGGCAGTGCGGGACTGGAGAGCATCACAAGCGCGGCGAGAAATAGCGGCGTGAGTCTCGTCATGCGCTGATCCCTTTTTCGACGAGTATCGCGATTTTCAAAGACAACTGGACCACGCGCCCTTCAAGGGCGCAACCTCCGAAAGAACGTCATCTGACCGGCTTGGCGCTCTCCGGCACACTGCGGGCGCGCCCATCCGTCCGCGAATCGCACACGCTTCGCCATCAAAACAGGCAGAATTCGATACCGAGATCGATCTCGCCGATCTCAGCGGGCTGGCACGGTCTGTAGGACACCGGTGTTCGGAGCCCGATAGACACCTCCTGCTTCTGACAATAGACTTTGATTAAAGATCGGATCGGATCAGGGCGAGCTTTTATGGCCGCAGACCGTGTGGAACGGCGACTGAGTGCTATTTTCGTGGCCGATGTGGCTGGCTACAGCCGCCTAATGGGTGCTGATGAGGAGGGTACGCATGCCCGGCTGAACGACCATCTGTCCGCGCTCCTCCATCCCGAGATCGAAAAGCACGGCGGGCGGCTCATCAGAAGCGCCGGCGACGGAGTGTTGGTGGAGTTTGCCAGCGTGGTCAGCGCGATGCGATGCGCCGTTGCGATACAGCGTGGCATGATCACCCGAAACACCGATGTGCGAATTGAGAAACGGATCGAGTTCCGCATTGGCATCAATGCCGGTGACATCATTATAGAAGGCGGCGATATCTTTGGGGACGGGGTAAATGTTGCGGCTCGGCTCGAGGCGCTTTGCGAGCCGGGCGGTATCTGTGTGTCGCAACGCGTACGAGAAGATACGCAGGATAAGCTTGACGTCGAATTCGAAGATAGTGGCGAGCATCAACTGAAGAATATTGCGCGGCCGGTGCGGGTCTATCGCGTGTCGTTCGGCAACGCTTCGGCGCGACCGGCGCTTGCGCTTCCCGACAAGCCATCGGTCGCTGTCCTGGCTTTTGAGAATATGAGTCGCGACCCGGAGCAGGAGTACTTTGCGGATGGAATTTCGGAAGACATTATCACTGAGTTGTCCCGCTTCTCCGACTTGTTCGTGATCGCCCGCAATTCGAGTTTTCGATACAAGGGCAGAGCGATTGATTTGCGTCAGGTGGGTCGAGAACTCGGCGTGCGCTATGTTCTGGAGGGCAGCGTTCGTCGGGGCAATGACCGAGTTCGGATCACGGCGCAGCTGATTGATGCTGCAAGTGGCGTCCACCGCTGGGCCGAGCGCTATGATCAGAAGTTAAAGGATGTATTTGCGATCCAGGACGACGTTGCGCGGACGATCGCCGCAATTCTGGTCGCGCATGTGAACATGGCGGAAGCCGAACGCACCTTGCTCAAGCCGCCCGCGACTTGGCAGGCCTACGATCACTACATGCGCGCGGCTGCGGCCTGGATATCGTTCCAGTCCTCGTGGCAAATGGCGGAATTATTGAGGACACGAGGGCATCTTGCAGATTCGCTGGCCATCGATCGGAAATATGCCCGTTGCTATGCAATGCTGGCCAGCACTCACCGGGTGGCTTGGCTCAATCCCCTGAACGATGAATATTTGAGCCCGACTATCCTTGACCTGGCCATCAAATTGGCGCGCACGGCAATTGCGCTCAATCCGAGCCTGCCCGAAGCCTATGCCGAATTGGGCTATAATATCATCCGGAAGCGTGACTTCGACGCAGCGACTGCCGCCGCCGAAAGAGCGCTTGCGCTAAACCCCAATTTCGCGGATTACCGGCTTGCGCAAATTTTTTACTCGGTGGGAGAGCCGGCAAGAGCTATTGCCATCGCCAAGTTGCAAATGCGCCTTGATCCATTCCATCCGCATTTTGCGCCGTTGATGGCCGGCGTAGCTCACTACCACCTCAAAGAGTACCACGATGCCCAACATTGGTTGACTGAAGCGATTGGCCGCGCGCCCAATCACCAGTATGGCCACGCCTTCTTGGCCGCGACGTACGCTCAGCTGGGACGAATGGAAGATGCTCGTGTAGAGGCAAGCGAGGTTCTACGCCTGAATCCAAGATACAGCATCAGCGGCACCCAGAAGCAGGTATCCATTCTCAAACGCGCCGAAGACTTGGAGCACCTGGTTGATGGGCTGCGAAAGGCCGGCCTTCCACCATAGCGCAGCCTGCAAGGGCCTTCACAGCCTAGCGTAGCAATCGCTGGCATGCCAATCTGGTGCGGTGCCAAACCCGCGGGGAGGTCAGCATGAGAACGAAAATAGTGGGAACGCTTTGCGCTTTCGCAATGGTTACAAGCGCAAACGCTGCGATCAGGGAGCAGCCGGTCACGTATACGGACGGCGAAACCACGATGAAGGGCTTCGTCGTATACGACGACGCGATTCAGGCCAAGCGACCCGGTATCGTGATGGTGCATGAGTGGTGGGGCATCACCAACCACATGCATAGCGAGGCGCGGAAGTTCGCGGAGCAGGGCTACACGGCCTTCATTGCCGACATGTATGGCGATGCCAAGACCGCCGACAACCCGAAGGACGCCGGCGCGCTCTCGTCGTCAGTGATGGAGAATCCGCAGGCGATGGAGCAGCGCTTCAACGCAGCGCGGGGCGAACTCGCCAAGCAAGCCTCGGTCAATCCGCAGCGGATCGGCGCCGTTGGCTACTGCTTCGGCGGTGCGGTCGTGTTGAACATGGCGCGCGCCGGCGCTGATCTTGCCGCCGTTGCGGGCTTTCACGCAACGCTTGGTCTCAATACCCCTGCGCCTGCGCCGGGCAGCGTCAAAGCGAAAATCCTCGTGCTGAACGGTGCGGACGACGCCTTCGTGAAGCGCGAGCAGTACGATGCGCTCAAGAAGGATTTCGACGCAGCGAAGGCCGACTATCGGGTCATCGAATATCCCGGCGCTGTGCACGCGTTCACGAACCCCGAAGCCACCGAGCTCGGCAAGAAATTCAACCTGCCGATCAGATACGACGCCAAGGCTGATCAGGAATCGAAGGCCGAGGCTGCCAAGTTCTTTGCCGCTGACCTGAAAAAATGAACAAAAGGCGGGCCGCGCTCCGATGGGACGGGGGGCTTGCCTTTCGACCATGCCGCATGATGTGCCGTCGATGACGGGGCATGCTGCGATGCCGCGATTGGGGATAGATCTTGGCTTGAATAATCATGGCCAATTGACTCTGCCGGGATGCGGCGTAGCCTCCTCAGCGGATCGCGAGCCGGCCTCCCACGCCAGCCGAGCCAGTGCGGGTCGCTCCCGCCCGTGCCAGTCAAAGTGGGCCGATTCCACGCGTTAGGTGCACCAGAACGGCGCTGGCAACAGCGCCGTTTCTAATTGGGCAGGGTTGTCACGGTCCCGGTTGCGAGGGGCGTTTGTCGGACGTCGTAGCGCGAGAGAGGGCGATCGCGAAGAAAACATTTGCGTCGTTGCCGCGGCGCTCGCCATATTCACCGCGATGGTGCTTCCCCCAAAAGATGTGACTCCAATCACAGCCGCTCGGGGAACGTTGGTCAGCGTGGGTTTGCATGAAAATGAGGAAGTCTACGACGTGGTTCTCTCAAATCGCCGCATTGGTGCTTGTCGCTGGAGCTCCAGGCTTGGTGGGGGTGTCTGTGGCACGGGCCGCTTCTGATTGTTCAATGTCAGCAACACTGGCGGATTGGGGTGAGAATTCGACCGCCGACATTGACCTCACGTCCGGGGCAAGCTGCCTGATTCCAATCAGGATGCGCGGAACGGCGAGCAATTCTGACATTTCGCAAAAGCCGGCACACGGCAAGTTGAAGAAGCTCGACACATCGTCGTTCGAATACACGGCGAAGGCCAAATACAAGGGAAGTGATACGTTCGTCATCAAGGCAACCGGGCAGGGGCCGACGGCTTCCGGCACGTCGGTCATCACGGTGCACGCGACGATCAAATAGCGCTCATTGCGTGCACTGCATGGGGACGCGTCGGAAAATCTCCCGAGCGAAGGGCAAATCGTGACTGACGCCGTTACGGTCCGGGGGTCACCCAGGCGGTCGAAATGATCCCCTTGTCGTCGAGCGCGATGCGCCAGTGCGTGGCGCCGTTGTCGTGCCTGACGCTGTAGACGTCTTCGCCCTGCTCGCCGACGCCGAGAAAGCGGATCGACTGGATTGCGCCGAGGTCGGCGAGGGCTGAAGCCACTCCATCTGCTTGCGGGTTGCCGCCGCAAGCGCGGGGCTCATCTCATTGTAGTTGGGATTCCCCGACGCGATCCCGCCGATCAGGCGGTGAAGCGCGGCCTCGGTTCCAGGGCTGGCCGACTGGTTCTTGACGCGCTCCGCGGTCTGATCGGCGATCTTCTTCGCCGTCGCGGCGTCGATGCGCGGCATCGGAATATCGCTCCCGTTCTGATGCAGGATCAGCGAGGTGGCCCGTCCGGCCGGCCCGACCACGAAGCTGACCTGCGCGTCGACGATCTTGGCGAAGAATTCGGTCTGGCTTTCCGCAAAGAACCGTACCGAGCGCTGTCCGGTCAGTTGCATCACCAGGTGATGCTCGTCGGGTGTGACCGTGAACACGGCGTGGTCGCTGAGCTGGTAGAATCCGGCGTAGCCGTCGAGCACGGCTGCATCCACTGCGATCTCCTGTCGCACGACGCGCGAGGCTGATTCCGTCGTGGAACCTGCGGCCTGGGCCGGTGTGTCGGCCGGACCGCCGGCGGACTGGATCCGGGCGGCCAGCGTGTTCCAGTCACGCAAGCCGAACAGTTTGGCGATCAGCTCGAGGCTGTCGCTATGGGTGAGGGAGATTGATTTGGCGCCGAGCGCTTCGCGCAGCGTCTGCGCCATGGCCTTGGCATCGCGGAAATCGCGCATGGGATGATCCTCTGCATCGACGAACGGAGACCGTCAGGTGCTTGCGTTGCTGACCCGTTCGTTGGGCAAAGGAAGCCTGAAACATGGCTTGATACGTTCACCGTCCCCGGGAGGGGTGCAAGCGGCGGGTAGTATCGACCCGCCGCGAATGTGCGCCGGAGACCCGCGATTTGTCAATTGCAACAGCTCGTGATCGCATTCGTGCTCTCGACATATGGCCGTCAAATCTGCAACCTTGCGTCCGGACAAGCCGGGGAGGATGCCGTCACCATGAGCAAGCCGATCAAGACCGAAGCCGAACTCGTCGCGATGGCGCGTGCCGAGTTGAAGGTGCATTCCGACTGTCCCGACGGCATCAACATCTCGGTGCTGCGCGACGGCGACAGCTGGGAATTCCGCGCCAGCGCCGACGAGGCCACCGTCGCAAAGCCCGGCTATCCCGAGTGCGTTGCGATGCTGGTGCAAATCGGCGATCACCTCAGCAAGCAGTATGACGTGAAGGGGTGAGCGCCGCTGCCAACGCCTCGAGCCGGGAGAATTCATGGACCGCATCGACGCCATGAAGGTCTTTGTCGCGGCGGTCGATGAGGGCAGTCTCGCCGGCGCGGGCAGGCGGCTGCGCCGGTCGCCGGCTGCGGTCAGCCGCGCGATTGGGTTTCTCGAGCATCATGTCGGCGCCGAGCTGCTTCACCGCACCACAAGGTCACTGAAGCTCAGCGATGCGGGCCAGCGCTATGCGGTGGCCTGCCGCCGCATCCTGACCGAGCTCGAGGAGGCGGACATCCTTGCCGGCGGCGAGCGGACCGCGCCGCGCGGCACGCTGACGATCACCGCACCCGTGGTCACCGGCGAAGATGTGCTGCGGCCGCTGCTCGACGCTTTCATGAAGGATTATCCGGCGGTCTCGGTCCGGCTCATGATGCTCGATCGCACCGTGAACCTGATCGACGAGGGGATCGACGTTGCGCTGCGCATCGCTCATCTTTCCGATTCCAACTTCGTGGCGATCAAGCTCGGCGAGGTTCGTCGGGTGGTCGCCGCATCGCCGGCATATCTCGCGCAACATCCTGTCATCAACGAGCCGGCCGACCTGGCAAAACACCAGATCATCGCGATGACGCATTTCGGGCTCGACTCCTGGAGCTTCCCGCCGGCCAGGAATTCGAAGGTCGCGCGCGCGATCCAGTTCACGCCGAAGCTCGTCGTCAACACCGTGCGCGCGGCGGTCGCCTCGGCGGCGGAAGGATACGGCGTCACCCGGCTGTTCTCCTACCACATCGCCGAGGAAATTCGCGACGGGCGGCTGCAGATCCTGCTCGCCAAGGACGAGCATCCGCCGCTGCCGGTGCATCTGCTCGCCCCGCAGGGGCGCTTCGACGTGCCCAAGGTGCGCGCTTTCGTCGATTTCGCCGTGCCGCGGCTGAAGCGCTATTTCGAACGGCTGTCGCGTGAGGCCAGCCGCAACGCCGGCGCCATTCGTTCGCCGCGCGGAAGAGTGTCCGCCGAATAGCGGGCATTCGCACGAAAAGCTGACATATCTAGGTTGCTCTCCATCGAGGCGGTGCTGTTGCCGCTTCACCAACAGATGGAGAGAGATCATGGGTGCAGAGCAGAAAGTTGCCATCATCACCGGCGCGTCGCAGGGGATCGGCGAGGCCTTGGTCAAGGGCTATCGCGACCGCAACTATCGCGTCGTCGCCAATTCCCGCAGCATCAAGCCGTCCTCGGACCCCGACGTGCTGACGGTCGCAGGTGACATCGGCGATCCCGAGGTTGCGGACCGCATCGTCAAGCAGGCGCTCGGACGTTTCGGCCGCATCGATACGCTGGTCAATAACGCCGGCATCTTCGTCGCCAAGCCGTTCACCGACTATACCGACCAGGACTATGCTTCGGTGCTGGCGATCAACCTCAACGGCTTCTTCTACATCACAAGGCGTGCCGCCAGGGAGATGGTGAAGCAGGGATCGGGGCATATCGTCCAGATCACGACCAGCCTCGTCGATCATGCCAACAGCAACGTTCCCTCGGTGCTGGCGTCGCTGACCAAGGGTGGCTTGAACGCCGCAACCAGGTCGCTCGCGATCGAGTATGCCGCGAAGGGCATCCGCGTGAACGCGGTGGCGCCGGGCGTAATCAAGACCCCGATGCACGGCCCGGAGACCCACGATTTCCTCGCCAAGCTGCACCCGGTCGGACGGATGGGCGAGACCAAGGACATCGTCGATGCCGTGCTGTTCCTGGAGAATTCCGGCTTCGTCACCGGCGAGATCCTGCATGTCGACGGCGGCCAGAGCGCCGGCCACTAACCCACGGAGCATGCCATGCCGATCGTCACGATCCAGGTCACGCGTGAGGGGACAACGCCAGGGGCGTCGTCCACCACGTCAGAACAAAAGGCCGCGTTGATCAAGGGCGCCAGCGAGCTGCTGCGCGACGTGCTCAACAAGCCGATGGAATCGACCTTCGTCATCATCGAGGAAGTCGACACCGACAGTTGGGGCTGGGGCGGGCTGCCCGTGCTTGAATATCGCAAGAAGCTCGCGGCCGCACGCGCGGCGCGGCCGCGATAAGCCTTCGCGACACATCGCGTTGTGGCTTCCGCCCCGACGCGCCGGCTCCTTGTGATCGCTGCGAGCGATTGCTGCGATCGCTACTAATCATTTTCCACGGCCGGCTCAGGGGCCTACGCCATGTCAATGTCGAGCACCAACATTGATCGTCATCACCACATCACGCCGCGTCGCGACGCGGGCAGGCCGGTCTGGCTGTCGGCCGTCGCGGGACTGTGTGCGTCGCTGGTCGGGCTTGGCCTGGCGCTTTGCCTACACGCCGCTGATCCCGGCCCTGATTGCGGCCAAGTGGTTCACACCGGCCGAAGCGGTCTATCTGGGGGCGGCGAATCTCGCCGGCTATCTCGCCGGCGCGCTGGTCGCCCGCGACCTCGGGACGCGCATAGGTTCGGTGCGGGCGCTGCGCGGCATGATGGTGCTGGCCTCACTCTCCTGCGTTGCCTGCGCGGTGCCGATCTCGTTCATCTGGTTCTTCGGCTGGCGCTTCCTCGCCGGGATCACCGGCGGCGTCATCATGGTGCTGGCGGCGTCGACCATCCTGCCGCACACCGCGCCGAGCAAGAAGGGGTTTGTCGGCGGCGTGATCTTCGCCGGCGTCGGCCTTGGCGTCGCGGCATCGGGCACGCTGGTGCCGCTGTTGCTGCAGCAGGGCGTCAAGCAGGCCTGGTACGGCCTCGGCCTGCTGTCGGCCGTGCTGACGCTGTTGAGCTGGAGGGCGTGGCCCCCGGAAGCATCCGCGGTGCACGGCGAGGCGGCGCATCATGACGCGGGCCGCGCCGCGCGATCGTCGCTCGTTGTGATGCTGTGCGTGGAATATGGTCTCAACGCGCTCGCGCTGGTGCCGCACATGGTGTTCCTGGTCGACTTCGTGGCCCGCGGGCTTGGGCAGGGGATCGCGGCGGGGTCGCATTACTGGGTGCTGTATGGCCTCGGTGCCATCGTCGGGCCGCTGCTGACCGGGCACCTGGCCGACCGCGCCGGATTTGCCGCGGCGCTCCGCGTCGCCTTCCTGGTCGAGGCCGTCGCGGTCGCGCTGCCGGCGGCGAGCACGTCGGCGGCTTCGATGATCGTGTCGAGCGTGATCGTCGGCGGCTTTACGCCGGGTATCGTGCCGCTGGTGATCGGCCGCATCCATGAGCTGCTGCCGCATTCCGCCGCCGGCCAGAGCAGTGCGTGGGCGCAGGCCACGACGACCTTCGCGCTGTTCCAGGCGGCGGGTGCCTACGGCCTGTCCTACCTGTTCGCGCATAGCGGCGGCGACTACGCGCTGCTGTTCGTGATCGGCGCGGCCGCGGTGGCCATCGCCCTCGCATTGGAGCTCGTGGGCGCAATCTCTATCGGTCGCGCGCGGTCGGGCGCCTGACTTCGGCTTGGTCCGCCCCGCGACGCGAAGCAGCAACTCATTGATTGCCTGGTGGCTGAGCTGACGGCGGCGAACGCCCATCGCGTCGCCAGGCGCTGATGGCCGAGCGTCCGAGCAGGCGCTGGTGCAGCGCGGAGACCTGCGCGATCACGCCGTAGGTCAGGGGCAGGGCATCGAACAGGACGAAGAACATGTCACCTCTGGTGGTGGCGTCGGAGATGTCGTTCGGGGCGACGGGCCGTGGCCCGCCGCAACAAGGCACGCGTGCCGCGTCGGCGCTCAATGCGCCCTGGTCATCGTCACGCTGGTTTTCGGCCTGTTCTGGATGGTCTGGAAGATCACGCAGTATTTGTCCGTGAGCTGAACCAGCTGATCGAGCTCGGCCGCGGAGGCATCGGTGTCGATCTCGAATGCGAGGCGGATCTCCTTGAAGCCGACCGGCACGCTGTCGGTCACGCCGAGCGTGCCGCGCAGGTCGACGTCGCCTTCGGCGGTCACCACGACCGACCTGAGCGGAAGGTCCAGCACCGCCGCGGCGGCGCGCATCGACACGCCGGCGCAGGCGATCAGCGCCTCCAGCAGCATGTCGCCCGAGCAGAGCTCGCGGCCCGAGCCGCCGACCTTCGGATGAATGCCGGCGATGGCAAGGCCACGGCCGGTTTCGACCTTGCAGGTCACCGCGGCCGCATCCGCCGTGCCGCGGGCCTTCAGCGTGAGCAGCGCGGCCTCGGCGTCGCTGGCGTACAGCTCGCGATAGGGGCCCTGGCTGGTGCGGAATGTCTCCAGATCCATGATCGTCTCTCCTTTGAGGTTGGCGGTTGCGTGATGGCTATTCGGGCAACACGGCGCCGGAGCCGCCGAGCTCGGCGGGAAAATCCTTCAGCTTGGGCAGGCCGTCCTTCATCGGCAGCACGGTCTCGGCATAGTTGACGTGGACACCGGGCGTGAAACCCAGCGTCGGGATCGTCGCCGCGTAGACGTCGACGAGGCCGAGCGGCGGATGGTCGGTCATGAGGTGGCCGCCGCAGCGCTTGCAGAACTGGCGGTCGCTGGTTTCGGTCTTCTTGAAGCGGCCGAGATGTTCGGCGCCCCTGACGACCTTCACATGCTGCGGATGCCACAGCGTGAAGGCGTTGACGGGCGCCGCCGACCAGGAGCGGCAGGAGCTGCAATGGCAATAGCCCATCGCCTCCGGATTGCCCTCGACCTCGATCTCCACTGCGCCGCAGAAGCATTTTCCCCTATGTGTCGTCATCGCTCCGGTCTCCTTGTTGTGGTGAGCCGATCGGGCTCCCTCGTGCATGCCCGGTGTAGTCATTCCACCGCCGGATTGAATGATCGCACGTTCGCCTTGCTTGACGCGGCGTCCGCTTTCGGCGGGGGGAGAGGCATCGGTTTGATCGGCCGTACGGATTGCTTGATCCGGCGTCCGGTTCGCAGCCGCGCCGCCAATTTCTTGAATTGTCGGCCGTTCTGGACGACTAAAGCGAGATGAGGTCGGAATGGACCGTCATCGCGCTTTAGTTTCTTGTTTGAGCATGATCTTTTCGGAAAACCGCGACACACTTTTCCGGATCATGCTCGAAGAGACCACGTTTAGCGGGTTCATATGGCAACCGATGCGCTTTCCGATCTGCTCAAGACCGTCCGCCTGACTGGCGCGGCCTATTTCGAGATCGCGGCGCGGGAGCCGTGGTCGGTGCACTCGCCGGCGCGGGAATTGATCCTGCCGCGCATCCTGCCCGGAGCGGATCACCTGATCGCCTATCACGTGGTGACCTCGGGCCGCTGCTGCGCGAGCCTGGTCGGCGGTCAGTCGCTTGAGCTGGAGGCGGGCGAGGTCGTGGTGATCACCAACGCCGATCCGCATGTGATGTCGAGCAGCGCGGGCATGCTGGCCGATCCGCCCGATGCCGACATGATCGAGATCGCCGCTGCGGGACGGCTGCCGTTCCACGTCAATCTGACGTGTGGCGGCGCGCCGTCGGCGCGGCTGGTCTGCGGCTATCTCGCCTGCGACGCGCGGCCGTTCAATCCGTTGCTGGAGTCGCTGCCGCCGATGCTGAAGGCCGGCGGCGAACGCCGCAACGACGTCGGCGGGCTCGGCCAGTTCATCCACTTCGCCGTCGCCGAGGTCGCCGATCGGCGCGTCGGCAGCGAGAGCGTTCTGACGAAGCTCAGCGAATTGATGTTCATCGACGTGGTACGGCGCTATGTCGAGGCGTTGCCGCCGCAGCAGACCGGCTGGCTTGCAGGTCTGCGCGATCCCTCCGTCGCCAAGGCGCTGGCGCTGATCCACGCGCGGCCGTCCTTCGGCTGGACGGTGGAGGGGCTGGCGCGGCAATGCGGGGCGTCGCGCACCGTGCTCGCCGAGCGCTTCGTCGAGCTCGTCGGCATTCCGCCGATGCATTATCTGGCGAAATGGCGCATGCAGGTCGCCTCGGAGATGCTGAACGGCAACGCCAACATGGCCGAGATCGCGGCGCAGGTCGGCTATGATTCCGAAGCGGCCTTCAGTCGCGCCTTCAAGAAGATGATCGGCGTGGCGCCGTCAGTCTGGCGCCACCGGTCTCGCGCGGACTAGCTTCGCAGCGCGCGGGCCAGCGCGGCGACGAAGCGATCGGCGTCGGCTTCGTCGTTGAAGACATGCGGCGAGATGCGCATCCGGCCGAGCCGCGGCGCGACGTAGATGCTCTCGAGTGCAAGGCGCGCGATCAACTCCTTCGGCATGCCCGCGGCAAAGCCGAGGCTCAGGATATGCGGCGCGCGCAGGCGGCGGTCGAGCGTGCTGACGCCGAGATCGCGCACGCCGTCAGCGATCCGCTGCGTGAGCATGCCGATCCGCTCCGCAACCGCATCCGCGCCCCAGCCCGCCATCATCTCCATGCCGATCGCGGCCATCTCCATAGAGATGAAATGATCGCGCTCGCCCATGTCGTAACGGCGGGCATTGTCGACATAGGCGAGATCGGTGAAATAGACCGCGTTCTCGGCGTTGACATTGCGTCGGCCGGCCGCGGTCTGCTCCAGCGGCACGCCGTTCTGGTGGCGCTTGGCCATGTAGAGGAAGGCGCGGCCGTAGGGACCGATCAGCCATTTGTAGGTCGGGAACATCGCGGCGTCGGGGTCGAGGCGCTTGACGTCCATGCTGAGCACGCCGGCGCTCTGCGTCGCGTCGATCACGAACAGCGCGCCGTGCCGGCGCAGCGCGGCCTGCACGCGTTCGAGATCGATCATGCCGCCGTCCGACCAGTGCACCGAGGAGATCGAGGCAAGGCCGACCGGCGGCGCGCCGGAGCGTTCGATCACTGCGAGCACCGCCGAGGTCCAGTCGCCGTCGTCAGGCCGGTGGATCGTCTCGACCACAAAGCCCTGCGCGTCGGCGCGGCCGTGCCATTCCAGCACCGGCGACGAATGATCGTCCTCGAGCACGATCACGCGCGTGCCGCGCGCGACCGGCAGCACCTTGGCCGCGGTCGCGATGCCGTAGCTGATCGACGGGATCAGCGCGATGTCGTCAACGTCGGCATTGATCAGACGGGCGGCGGCGGCGCGGGCGCGCTCGTGCTGGCGACCCGCGAAAGCTGCATCCAGCGTCCAGGGCTGGCCCTTGCGGCCGACCGCGGCGCGGCCGGTCTCGAGCATCTTCAGCGGCAGCGGGCTGTAGGACGCCGAATTGAGGTAGCAGACGTCGCGGGGAATTTCGAACAGGTCGCGCTGTGAGGGAAGCATGTCGGCTCGTTGCTGGAATTGACGGAGGAGGGAGCGGCGTGGTCGAACCGACATCCGTCCCATGCTTGCCATGGAGACTCAGGCAAGGGCATCATTGAACCGCAGGGGGGCTGATATTTGACCGGCAGCCGCCATTTTTCGAAGAATGGACACAAGCCACAGCAGATCCTCGCTTCTGACCTCCGTGCCAAGATCACCATGAACGAGCTGGTTACGCTGTTCTGACAAAGTCCTCATCCGGTCCGCTTCGGCGGGAGCCAGCAGTCCCTCCTGACTCAATACCTGAACCAATCTTCCTGGCGTTTGCGGTCGATCGAACCTTCCCGCTATTGAAGCTCTGCCTTCTGCCTCAAAAGTTGCCCATGCAAGCAGGAACGCCGCGCGCAGAGCATTCATTTGCTGAAGTCGTTCGATCTCCTCAATCGCGCCATCGATCGCTTGGCGAGACTGCACGGGGACCGTCTTGCCTGACGACGTCGGCGCCACGAGCAGAACCTTGAGCTCCCACTCGCGTTGCTTTGCAAATCGCGCCGCTATCTCTTTCAGCTTCTCGCTTCCCAACGGCCTCGCTACTTCCAAGACGATTTTCTTGCCATTGCCCGTCGCAACGGCGTCCGGTGTGTAGTCGCCAAGAAATTCAGGGACGAGAGGCGCGCGAGGTTGCACGAACACGTCGTAGCCTTCGGACTCGAGCCGCTCGATCTCACGCTGTAGCACCTGCTCTTCGATCGCGGTGTTGCTCATCGCAATTCCTCGAACGGGTCGTTGGATACCCGCACATAAAGCACAGGTTTTGGTCTGGTGATCGCGTCGACGACCGTCGTCGACGGATTTGAAAAACTGAACACGTTGCCGGGTTCGAACTTCTGGACCACGACACGTTCGACCTGCACGTCATCAAGATAAATATGGGCGCTAAGCGAGTCCAAGACAAGCTTGACGATGTTGTCTACGTCCCCCGCCATAGGCTCATCCGGGAGGTAGTACAGAGTTACGGCGATGCGTTGATCTGAGGCGAAATGTGGCTGAGGAATGACGTCTCGGCTGGCAGCTTTCACGCGATCCTTCCAGGCGTCTCGCGCGTCGGCATTCTTGGCTTGAAACGAAACAGGCGTACCATAGACAAGAAATTCTATTGGAAACGAGATTTCCATTCGCTGTGCCCGCAATCGTCGCGGGCATGCTAATGGGCTGCTCCTGGTTGTCAATTCGGGCGGTTGTCTCTGATGGTTGTATTTGATTTTGTGAGGGCGCGCGCAACTATGGGGCGCTACCCCCCGTAACTCTGCACCAGGCTGCCGGCGACCAGCGACCAGCCGTCGACCAGCACGAAGAAGATCAGCTTGAACGGCAGCGACACCACGACCGGCGGCAGCATCATCATGCCCATCGACATCAGGACCGAGGCGACCACGAGGTCGATGATCAGGAAGGGCAGGAACAACAGGAAGCCGATCTCGAAGGCGCGCTTCAGCTCGGAGATCATGAAGGCCGGCACCAGGATGCGCAGCGACATGTCTTCCGGCGTCGCCGGCGGCGGCTCGCGGGAGAGGTCCATGAACAGCTTCAGGTCCTTCTCGCGCACGTTCTTCTGCATGAAGCCGCGCAGCGGCACCGCGGCGCGCTGCAGCGCCTCCTCGACACCGATCTGGTTGGCGACCAGGGGCTTGATGCCGTCGTCATAGGATTTCTGCAGCACCGGTCCCATCACGAAGGCGGTGAGGAACATCGCGAGCGCGATCATCACCGAGTTCGGCGGCGCCGTCGCGGTGCCGAGCGCGGTGCGGAGCAGCGACAGCACGACCACGATGCGCGTGAACGACGTCATCATGACCAGGATCGACGGCGCGATCGAGAGCACCGTGAGCAGCGCGATCAACTGGATCGCGCGCTCGGTGACGCCGCCATTGCCCTGGCCGAGATTGATGCTGATGTCCTGCGCCACCGCCGGATCGGCGAGCGATCCGGCGACAATCAGGGCAGCGATGAAAAAAACTCTACGCGGGGAGGCCGACAGCCTCACGAAGGATTCTTTGGCCGGCCGAGGAGGGACGCCATCTCGTCTTCGAGGTTTTCAAATCCGCTCTTCTGCGGAGCGGGCGTGGCAGCGGGCGTGGCAGCGGGCGCCGGAGCCGGGCGGGCCGCAGGCGCGTCCGGCGCAACCGGCGGCGCGACTGTCTCACCGCCAGCGCTTGGCGGGCGGCGCAGCGCCGCCTCGAGCCGTTGCGCCATCTCGGCGAGATTGGCGTCGGCGTTCTGCGGTGGCGGCGGAGCGGCAGGCGCCGGAGCAGGCGGCGGTGGCGGGACGGCGGCGCGCTCGGGCGCGCGAGCCGGCGGTGCTTTCGGCGGCTCGCTGCCGCGCGGCGGGCGCGGCATGGCGGGCTCGGAGCGCGGCAGCCGCGGCGGAATCGGATCAGGCCGCGGTTCGCCGCGCTCGGGGGTGAAGCCCGCGAGCGGGTCGCTGCGGCGCTCCGCGATCGGCGGCATCGGACGGCGGACCTCGTCGGCAAAAGAGGGGCGCGCGGCGCGGACCGGCGGCTCCGGCATCTGCGGCTCGGGCTGGTCGAAAATGTCGGTTCGCGCGCCTTCGCCGTCGGTCCAGGCGGCGTCGGGCAGCGGGGCGACCCGCGGCGGGGCGTCGCTGGCGACCGCAGGCCGCGGCGCCTCGCGGCCGGGCATGGCGCGGACGATATTGGGTTCCACCACGATGTCGCTCGGGCCGCCGATCATCAGGAGGTGCTCGACATTGTCGCGGCGGACCAGAACCAGGCGGCGGCGGCCGTCAACGGCGGCGGCGTCGATCACCGCGAGCCGCGGCATGCGCCCGCGATTGGTGTTGGCGCCAAGGCGGCTGCTGCCGAAGCGGCGGACCAGCCACGCGGCAACGCCGATCAGCGCCAATACGGCCACGAACGCGAAAAAGAAGTAAAGTGCCTGCATACTTGAGTCCCCGGCCATCTTGGCCTTCCTCGGCTTCCGGCTTCAGCGAGCACGGACTGACCTTGCACGGCGAATCACGCCCGAGATTCGCCTTATTGCTTACTTCCCAACGGCATTGCAGCCAGCCGAACTATTAATAGACCAAGAATCGCTTGTCCCAAAACGACTTCTCAGTGCCCCACACTGGGTTGGTCGGGGCTGGTTAACGCAGCCATCGTGGCGAAAATGCGCTTCTCAGGGGCCGTTTGTGGCGTTCTCCACGGACGGTTCCGGATTTTAACCAACCGTTAACCATACACCGGGCAAATTCTGCCTACCTCGGGAGGCCCCAGAGGTTAACGGAGCCAGCGGCCCATGCCCATGAACGATCTTCCGATCCTGTCGGCGCTGCGCACCAAGATGCAGTGGCACCAGGAACGCCAGCGGGTGCTCGCCGAGAACATCTCCAATTCGGACACGCCGAACTTCTGGCCGCGCGACCTGGTCGAACCGAAGTTCGACCAGAACGGTTCCACCGTCGGCGGCGGTGTCGGGACGCTGCCGCTGATGAAGACCAGCGCGACCCACATGGCCGCGCCGGGCGCGCCGGACAATTTCGACAATGACCGCGGCCGGAGCGGCTTCCAGACCCGCCCCGCGGGCAACGCCGTCAATCTCGAAGAGCAGATGCTGAAGGTGTCGGCCAATCAGATGGATTATGCGGCGGCGACGTCGCTCTACACCCGCAGCCTCGGAATGCTCAAAATCGCGATCGGCAAGCGCTGAGGCGCGAGGGGAGACTAGGTCATGGCAGACGAGGCCGGCGACTTCGCCCGCTCGATGAGCATCGCGACCTCAGGCCTGCGCGCGCAGGCCGGGCGGATGCGGGTGATCTCGGAAAACATCGCCAACGCCGATTCGACCGCGCAGACCGCAGGCGGCGATCCCTATCGCCGCAAGGTGCCGACCTTCTCCTCTGCGCTCGACCGCACGCTCGATGCCAAGGTGGTGACGCTCGGCAAGGTGCGGCCCGACCAGTCGGCGTTCCGCATCAAGCACGAGCCGGGCAATCCGGCGGCGGATGTCTCAGGCAACGTCAAATATCCCAATGTCAACGCGCTGGTCGAAATGACCGACATGCGCGACGCCCAGCGCTCCTACGAGGCGAACCTCAACATCATCAGCGCCACGCGGCGGATGATCCAGCGCACGCTCGACATCCTCAAGGCCTGACGCACCACAACAAGACAGGGATCGTAGACCATGGCCTCACCGACAGTCGCCGCCAACGCCTATGCCAGCCTCGCCAGGATGATGGAGCGGGGCGGCGCCGAGAAGGCGAGCCAGGCGGTCGCCGGCCCGTCGTTCAGCGCGCTGCTGAAGGATGCCGTCGGCAGCGTGATGGAGACCGGCAAGAAGTCCGACGCGCAGACCATGGTGATGGCCTCGGGCAAAGCGAATGTGATGGATGTGGTGACGGCAGTCGCCGAAACCGACGTCGCGGTGTCGACGCTGGTCTCGGTCCGCGACCGCGTGATCCAGGCCTACGAAGACATCATGAAGATGCCGATTTAACGTCCCTTGGGAGTCATCCCGGGGCGATGCGCAGCATCGAACCACAGATGTGCAATTTCACATCGGGGGATCTCGAGGTTCCGGGTTCGATGCTTTGCATCGCCCCGGAACGACAGTGGAAGTTGCAAGAGCGAGAACGACAAATGACCGGCCCTGAAACCCTCGACGTGGCGCGCGACGCGATCTGGACCATCGTGGTGGTGTCGTCGCCCTTGATGGTGGTCGGCCTCGTGGTCGGCGTCGTGGTGTCGCTGTTCCAGGCGCTGACGCAGATCCAGGAGCAGACGCTGATCTTCGTGCCGAAGATTCTCGCGATCTTCGTCACGCTGCTATTGGCGCTGCCGTTCATGGCGGATTCGCTCTACGCCCACATGATGCGGATTTCGTCGCGAATCATCGGTGGTTGATGCTCTAATGGCGCGGTCATGCGCATCGACGTCTCCCTGCTGCCGGCGCTCGCCGCCGTCTTCGTGCTGGTCTTCGCGCGCGTGGGCGCGATGGTGATGCTGTTGCCCGGTTTCGGCGAGAGCAACATCCCGGCGCGGGTGAAGCTCTCGATCGCGCTGCTCCTGACGCTGATCATCCTGCCGCTGCATCGCAACGCCTACCATGTCGACATGACATCGCTGACCTCGCTCGGCGTGCTGATGGTGCATGAGATCATCATCGGCATCGTGCTCGGCGCCACCGCGCGCGTGACGCTGTCGGCGCTCTCGGTCGCGGGCTCGGTGATCGCCCAGCAACTCGGGCTCGGCTTCGTCACCGCGATCGATCCGACCCAGGGCCAGCAGGGCCAGATCATCGGCAACTTCCTCACCATCCTCGGCATGACGCTGCTGTTTGCGACCGACAGCCACTATCTGGTGATCGGCGCCTTGAGCGAGAGCTACCGCATCTTCTCGCCGGGCGAGGTGATGCCGACCGGCGATGTCGCCGCGCTTGCGACACGTGCATTCGCCGCCGCCTTCAAGATCGGCCTGCAACTGTCGGCGCCGTTCCTGGTGTTCGGCCTGGTGTTCAATATCGGGCTCGGCGTGCTGGCGCGGCTGATGCCGCAGATGCAGGTTTACTTCGTCGGCGTCCCGCTCTCGATCATGGCCGGTTTTGTGATCTTCGCCGTCGTGCTCGCCGCGATGATGGGCACTTACCTCGACTATTTCCTCGGCGTCATGCGCCAGCTTGCTCCGCTGAACTAGGGAGCAGCGATGGCCGAGGATACTGACGACAAAACACAAGACCCTACGCAAAAACGTCTCGATGACGCGCATGCGAAGGGCGACGTCGCCAAGAGCCAGGAGGTCAACACCTGGTTCGTGATCGCCGGCTCCACGCTGGTGCTGTCGACCTTCTCGAGCTCGATCGGCGGCGGAATCCTGATGCCGCTGCGCAATCTGGTCGCCAACTCATGGATGATCCGCACCGACGGCGCCGGCCTGCTCGCGCTGACCCAGTCGCTCGGCTATGCCGTGATCGTCGCGATCGGCGTGCCGTTCCTGATGCTGGCGCTGGCGGCGATCGCCGGCAACATGGTGCAGCACCGTTTGGTGTGGTCTGGCGAGTCGCTGAAGCCGAAGTTCAACAAGGTGTCGCCCGGCGCCGGCTTCAAGCGGATCTTCGGCAAGCAGGCGGCGGCGAATTTCCTGAAGGGCCTGTTCAAGCTGATCGCGCTCGGCGCCGTCATGGTCGCGGTGCTGTGGCCGGAGCGGCTGCGCCTGGAGGCCTTCCTGCACCTCGACCCCGCCGAACTGCTGCCCGCGACCACCAGCCTGACGCTGCATCTGATGGGCGCCGTGGTGGCGATGCTCGCGGCGGTCGCGATCGGCGACTACTTCTTCCAGTACCGGCAATGGTACGAGCGGCAGAAGATGTCGCTGCAGGAGATGAAGGAGGAGTTCAAGCAGTCGGAGGGCGACCCGCACATCAAGGGCAGGATCAAGCAGTTGCGGGTCCAGCGCGCGAAGAAACGCATGATGGCCCAGGTTCCCAAAGCCTCGGTGATCATCACCAACCCGACCCACTTCTCGGTGGCGCTGGCCTACGACCGCAGCATGGCTGCGCCGGTCTGCGTGGCCAAGGGCGTCGACAATATCGCCTTCAAGATCAGGGAGATCGCAAAGGAGCACGACATTCCGATCGTGGAAAACGTGCCCCTGGCCCGCGCGCTCTATGCCACCGTCGAGGTCGACCGGGAGATCCCGGTCGAGCACTATCACGCGGTTGCCGAAATCATCGGCTACGTGATGCGGCTGAAGCGGGGCTTGAGCGGGCTGAGGCCGTGAGAAACCGGGCAGATATCCGCCTGAAATGCGCGTAACCTGCGAAATAGCGCCCTGATGGACTTGCGTTTTCGGGTCCGATTCAGGCACTCAGGGGCGGGCGGCCCGACCGGACGCGCCCGCGATGCCGACGAGCCATGTCCCTCCAGATGACCGCCGAAACCAACGATCCTTCCGCGACCGAGCCGTTCGTGGCCCACGGCCCGGTGCGACGGGGCGGCAGCATCGTGCTGGTGCTCCTGATCGCGGCCGGCATCGTCGCGGTGGCGGTCTGGCTGATGACCATCGGCCGGACCCAGGCGCAGCCCTATATCCTCGGCGTGCTGGCGCTGCTTGCCACGATCGGGCTGTTCAACCTGTTCGCCTTCGCCGCCGGCATTATCCGCTTTTCCGATCGCTCCATCGACGATCCCGTGATGGGGCGCATCGCCGACCACGCCTATGACGGGCTCGCGGTCACCGATCCGCGCGGTCACGTGGTCTATTCCAACGCCGCCTATCTCACGCTGACCGGCGCGGCCGGTCCGCAGGACGTCCGGCCCGTTGAACGCGTTTTCATCGGCAACCCCGATGTTTCCGAGGCGGTGTTCCGCCTCCTGAAGGCGGCACGCGAGGGTAAGCGGCAGCAGGAGGAGGTCCGCGTCGCCGGCCATGACGGCGGGCAGGGTCGCTGGCTGCGGCTCCGGGTGCGCCCGCTCGGCCAGGCCAAGCGCGACGCGAAATACGCGGTGTGGTCGATCGCCGACATCACCCGCGACCGCGAGCGCCAGGAGGACGTGTTCCAGGAGTTGCGGCACGCGATCGAATATCTCGACCACGCGCCATGCGGCTTCTTCTCGGTCAATCCGGCCGGCGAGATCGCCTATGTCAACGCGACGCTGGCGAACTGGCTCGATTACGACCTCGCCGAGATCGGGTCGGGCGGGTTGAAGCTGACCGATATCGTGTCAGGCGACGGCGCGGCGCTCCTGACCTCGATCGTGCCGGTGCCGGGCGAAGTGAAGACCGAGGTCTTCGACATCGACCTGCGCATGCGCGGCGGCAAGACGGTGCCGGTGCGGCTCTATCACAAGCTCGCCTTCGGCGCCGACGGCACCGCCGGCGCCTCGCGCACGCTCGTGATCAGCCGCGCGCGCGACGAGCATTCCGATCCCGAAAGGGCCGCCGAAGTGCGCTTCATGCGCTTCTTCGACCACACGCCGATGGCGATCGCGACGGTGGACCGGGGCGGCAACGTGGTCGGCGCCAATGCGCGCTACGCCAAGCTCGCGCAAAGCCTGAACGGCGAGGGCAGCGCGGCCCAGTCGATCTTCCGCGCCGTCAATCCGCGCGACCGCGGCCTTCTGATCGCGGCGATCAACCAGGCCGCCGAAGGGCAGGGCGACATCCCGCCGGTCGAGGTGATGCTCGACGGGCCGAAGGAGCGCTTCGCCCAGTTCTTCGTCACAACAGTGGAAAAAGACGAGCGCGACGCCGAGACCGCGATCGTCTACATGCTCGAGACCACCGAGCGGCGCACGCTGGAAAACCAGATCAACCAGTCGCAGAAGATGGAGATGGTCGGCCAGCTCGCCGGCGGCATCGCGCACGACTTCAACAACGTGCTGTCGGCCATCATGATGGCGAACGACTTCCTGCTGAACGCGCACAAGCCGACCGACCCGTCGTTCCAGGACATCATGCAGATCAAGCAGAACGCGACCCGCGCGGCGACGCTGGTGCGGCAGCTGCTCGCGTTCTCGCGCCGCCAGACGCTGCGGCCGCAGGTGCTCGACCTCGGCGACGCGCTTTCCGATCTCACCATGCTGCTGCGCCGGCTGATCGGCGAGAAGGTCAAGCTCGACCTTGTGCACGGCCGCGACCTCTGGCCCGTGAAGGTCGACGTCTCCCAGTTCGAGCAGGTGGTCGTCAACCTCGCGGTGAACGCGCGCGACGCGATGCCGGACGGCGGCAAGCTGATCATCCGCACCGCGAACGTGTCGACGGAAGAGGCCGCGCAGCTCGCCAACAAGGGCATGCCGGCGGCGGACTACGTCAAGATCGAGATTTCGGACACCGGCACCGGCATTCCGCACGAGATCATCGACAAGATCTTCGAGCCGTTCTTCTCGACCAAGGAGGTCGGCAAGGGTACCGGTCTCGGCCTGTCGACGGTCTATGGCATCGTCAAGCAGACCGGCGGCTTCGTCTATGTCGACTCTAAGCCGGGCGAGGGCACCACGTTCCGCATCTTCCTGCCGCGGCATCGGGTCGAGCAGGAGGTCACAGCATCAGACACTCAGGCGACCAACGGCGCGGCGAAGGACGCGCCTGCCGCCGAGGCGCCGAAGCCGAAACCGGACCTCACCGGGCAGGGCACCATCCTGCTGGTGGAGGACGAAGACGGCCTGCGCTCGCTGAATGCGCGCGGCCTGCGCTCGCGCGGCTACAGCGTGATCGAGGCGGCCAACGGCGTCGAGGCGATGGAGGCGTTCGACGAGAACAACGGCGCCGTCGATCTCGTGGTCTCCGACGTCGTGATGCCGGAGATGGACGGTCCGACGCTGCTCAAGGAAATGCGCAGCCGCAATCCGGACCTGAAGATCATCTTCGTCTCGGGCTATGCCGAAGACGCCTTCGAGAAGAGCTTGCCCGAGAACCAGCAATTCGCGTTCCTGCCGAAGCCCTTCACGCTGACCCAGCTGGTCGCGGCGGTGAAGGAAACCATGACGGCGCAATAGGTCGCGTGTTCCCCTCCACAAGGACCATATCGTGACGTCTCCGCGACCGAGGGCCGCAGCCACGGTTCCCTTTTACCGCTTCCCTTTTGTGCAACCCTGCCCATCTTAGGGGCGCTTCCCCATGCCGGGGACTTCTCGAGGAAACCAAGATGAATTTCTCGCAACGCACGCGTGGAATTGTTCGGGCAATCGCCGTGGCGATGGCGCTGGCACTGCCCGTGGTCATGACCATTTCGGCGGCGGACGCCCGGGTCGGCGGTGGCTCAGGCTCGGGGTCGCGCGGCTCGCGCACCTTCTCCGCGCCACCTTCGACCAGCACGGCGCCGGGAACCGTCGCGCCGATGAACCGTACCTTCAGCCAGCCTGGCAGCCCCAACATGGGCGCGCCGGCCGCGACCTCCGGCGGCCTGTTCGGCCGCGGCGGAACCGGCCGCGGCCTGCTCGGCGGCCTCGCCGCCGGCTTCCTCGGCGCCGGCCTGCTTGGCATGCTGTTTGGCGGCGGCATGTTCTCCGGCCTCGGCGGCCTGTCGTCGATCCTCGGCCTCCTGCTGCAGATCGGCCTGATCGTGCTGGTGGTGCGGCTTGCGATGTCGTGGTGGCAGCGCCGCGGCACGCCGGCGGCGGCCTATGCCAGTGGCCCGACCACCGGCCCCGGCGGTCCGCAGCCGAACTACCGCTCAGGCTTCGGCTTTGGCCTTGGTTCGTCCAACGCGCCGGTCGAGATCGCGCCTGCCGACTATGAGGCGTTCGAGCGCCTGCTCGGCGAGATCCAGACCGCCTGGTCGAACGAGGACATTGCCAAGCTGCATACGCTCGCGACGCCGGAAATGGTGTCGTACTTCTCGAAGGACCTCGAGCAGAACAAGGCGCGCAACGACGTCAACAAGGTCTCGAACGTGAAGCTGCTGCAGGGCGACCTCGCCGAAGCCTGGCGCGAAGGCGAAAGCGAATATGCCACCGTGGCGATGCGCTTCTCGCTGGTCGACAAGACGCTGGAACGCACCACCGGCCGCTTGGTTGCCGGCAGCGAGCAGCCGGTCGAGGTCACCGAGGTCTGGACCTTCGTGCGCCAGCGCGGCGGCAACTGGGAACTCTCCGCGATCCAGCAGACCAACTGATCGATTTCCGATAATGACAATGCAAGGCGCCGCGGCTCACATCCGCGGCGCCTTTGTTTGTACGCTTCGTGAGCCTGTCGCAGCATCGGAATATCCAGCGCTGCTGCGGGTTGATGTCAGCGACCCACAACAACCATCGGGAGGATGAAATGAACGTCGTTGCTCGGATTGCCGTTCCCGCCTGTCTTGCGCTCGCCGTTTGTGCCGCGCCGCCGGCGCGGGCCCAGACCGCCGACACCAGCTTCTTCCTGACCAGCAACGGCGTCGGCAATGGCGGCAATCTCGGCGGGCTCGCCGGCGCCGACAATCACTGCCAGACGCTGGCGCAGGCCGCGGGCTTCGGGGCGCCGAAGACGTGGCACGCCTATCTTTCCACGCAGGCCGCCGACGGCCAGCCCGCGGTGAATGCGCGTGACCGCATAGGCAAGGGGCCGTGGAAGAATGTCAAAGGCGTCGTGGTCGCCAAGGACGTCGCCGACCTCCACAGTGCCGGCAACAACCTGACCAAGGAGACCGCGCTCTCCGAGAAAGGCGAAGTCATCAATGGCGCCGGTGACAAGCCGAACCGCCATGACGTGCTGACAGGATCGCAGCCGGACGGCACCGCGTTTCCTGCCGGTGAGGACCGCACTTGCAAGAACTGGACAAGCTCGACGCAAGGCGCCGCCATGGTCGGGCATTTCGACCGCAAGGGCTTGCGCGACGACGAGCCGTCAAAATCCTGGAACACGTCGCATCCCTCCCGCGGCCCCGACGGCGGCTGCTCGCAGGCCGACCTGAAGAGCACCGGTGGCGACGGCCTGTTGTACTGCTTCGCGGCGAACTGATCCTCCATTGGTGCGTTGACGCCTGCGAGATCGCCCCGCAAATTGCGGGGCGATCTCTGCCGTCCAAGCCGCACAAGCCCAAGGATCGTTCATGCATTATCAGCTTTACTATTGGCCCTCTATCCAGGGCCGCGGCGAATATGTCCGGCTCGCGCTCGAGGATGCGGGCGCCGCCTACACCGACGTCGCGCGCGGCAAGGGCGGCACCGGCGCGATGATGAAGTTGATGGACGCGCAGAAGGGCACGCCGCCGTTTGCGCCGCCGTTCCTGAAGGCCGGCAAGCTCGTGATCGGGCAGACCGCCAACATCCTGCTCTATCTCGGCGCGCGCCACGGACTTGCGCCGAAGGCGGAAGCGGGCAGGCTGTGGGTGCACCAGCTGCAACTTACCATCGCGGACTTCGTGCTGGAGATCCACGACACCCATCATCCGCTCGGTCCCTCGCTCTATTACGAAGAGCAGAAGGCGCCGGCGAAGCGGCGCACGGCGGAGTTCTGGAAATCGCGCGTGCCGAACTACCTCGGCTATTTCGAGGATCTGGTGAAGGCCAATGGCGGCGCCTTCGTCACCGGCCGTCGCGCGACCTATGTCGATCTCTCGCTGTTCCAGATCGTGGAGGGGCTGCGCTACGCCTTCCCGAAGCGCATGCAGGTCTTCGAGAAGAAGGTGCCGCGTCTCGTCGCGCTGCACGATCGCGTCGCGGAGCGACCGAACATCAGAGCCTATCTGGCGAGCCCGCGGCGGATCCCGTTCAACGAGGAGGGGATTTTCCGGCGCTACAAGGCGCTGGATATTTGAATTGTCTCGTCGGCTCTCTCGGTCGTCATGGTCGGGAAGGTTTTGACCGAGACCGACACCCGCTGAGTGTGGAGATTTGAAGCTCGCCTCGCGGCTTTCTTCGAGGCCGGTGCGCAACCGGCCTCCTTGGGAAGCAGCAACTTGACCCATTCACTTGGTGGTCGCCTGCTTCTCCAGCGTGCAATCCGGGCCGGATTTGTTGGCGGCGCGCGCGGCTTCGACTTCTTGCTGCGCCGCGCGGAATTCTGCGATGAACTCGGGATAGGAGTGAAGCTGGGCAACCGCCGCCGAGGCGACCACACGGCCCGCATTCACGTCGCTTTGCCAATGGACGCCGCATTGCACGCGACTCTGTCCGAAATCATATCCACGCTGGATGATGGCGTCGGCCTTGTCCGGGATCATCTCCGCCAGGATCAACGCCCAGCCCCAACCAAACGCGGAATGTCCCGACGGATAAGAACCATCCTTGCGGAGGAAATCGGCCTCCTCGGGCGAGCAGATGGTATTGTCATTCGCCGCCACGAAAGGCCGCGTTCGATTGTAATGAATCTTGGCTTTGTAGGTGGAGAGGCCGGTATCGATCAGGGTGCGGCGCAGCAGTGTGTACAAGTGCGGCGTTGCCTCCGGCGAAATCGTGACGCCGATCGTACAGGCAAATGCGTCGACGACATGCGGCGACTTGTAGTCGGCGTCGCGTGCGGCAAGCTTCCAGCGTGCCGATTCGCGTAACGGAATCGCCGCCTTGCGCGCTTCATCATCAACGGCCTGCGCTGGGGATCCAGGCGCTGGCGGCGGCGGCACCAACGCGAGGCTGTCGATCAGTTTGTCACGCGGGATGAAGCCGGCGATAGCCGCGGGCTTGGGCTGGAACTGACCCTCGGAAGCGGGCTTGCCGGCCGGCGCCTGCTGCGCGTTGGCCGGCGATCCGCAGCCAATGACTGCGCCAAAGCCCAGAACGAACGCAGCGCCAACCAAGCGGTTTGATATCCCGCCATTCAACCTTCTCATGTACTTTCCGCCCTTCAATTGTATGGAAAACTTGTCTGCTGATGACCTATTCGAGCGGCGCGAGGCCGAACTCGACGAAACGGGTGTCATTGGTCAAGGTTTCAATCAGCCGGTGACTGGAGGTCTCGTCAGCAGTGCTCAGGATCGCGTCGTGGTCGAGGAAGCGGCCTTCGCCGGCGCCGTAGGCGCTGACCGTAGAGGCCGCAAACCCGTGCGCTTTGACTATTGCGAGAATTGCCGGTTCGTGCAGCGCGCCGTCTCGGCATTGGCGCAGATGCAACCTAAGTTCGATTCGCCGATGCAGCCGCTCTTCCCATTGGCGCAGCAGGGTCAGCGTCGTCAGGGTCAAGAGCGTTGTGACCATTGCCGGGAAGTAGAAGCCGATGCCGATCAGGACACCGATCGACGCGGTCGTCCAGATCGAAGCGGCCGTCGTCACGCCGCGCACTGAGAAACCTTCCTTGATAATGCCGCCTGCGCCGAGGAAGCCAATGCCGCTCATCACGCCCTGAATGATGCGGCCAGCCGACGCGTCGAAGGCCTGGGCCACCGGTATCCCGTCCTTCCAATCGAAAATGCTGATCAGCATGAGTTGGCAGGTGGCGAGGCAGACCAACGCATGTTCGCGAAAGCCGGCCTGCCGGCCTCGGCGGCTGCGCTCCAACCCGATCATCCCACCCGCACAGAGCGCTCCCAGAAGACTTAGCCCAATCTTCAGGTAGGCATCTTCGATCAACTGTTCCTCCCGGCGATGGATGTTGTCTTGCGGTTCGTGCTGTATGGCTCATGACAGATTTGTGACGGTTTACCAACGTGGCAGCGTTTCGAAAGGTGCGATTGAACTTCAAGCGGGTTAGTTTAGGACAACCGGGAGTGCGAAGAAGCTTCAGCCGCCGGCACGCCGCTCGCCGTCACCACGAAATTGCGGCGCCGTCCTTCAGACGGCTAGGCCCGGGCATGACGAAGTGATGGGAGGACGGGTCTACCGGCTCCGCCCATCCAACGGCGTCATCGCGATCTTCGACAGCTCGATGCCGTCGATGCAGCTCACATTGAGCGCCACCATGTCGGTGCCGTCAGGCTTCTTGCCGCGGGCGAACACCTCGACGCCGCAATCAATGCAGAACTGGTGGCGGATCGCGTGCTGATTGAAGAGATATTCCTTGAGATTCTCCGCGCCGGCGCGGAGCTGAAAGCTCGCCGGCGGCAGGAAGGCGAAGTGCAGCCCCTTCTTGGTGCAGATCGAACAGTTGCAGGCGGTCACAACAGCCATGTCGGTGGTGCATTCGAAGCGCACCTGGCCGCAATGGCAGCCGCCGGTATAGACCTTGCTGTCAGCCATATCGTTTCTCACCAGAGCCCGGGAACGAGACGATAGCGCACCCGCGCGGCGTAGTCAGCATAGCCGGGCAACCCCGCCGTCAGCGTGCGTTCCTCGATGCGGGTGCGGATGGCGAACAACAGGAAGAACAGCGGCAGGAAGGCTAATCCCCACCAGGAGCCGAGCAGCAGCGGCACGCCGGCGAAGAACAGCATGACGCTCGCATACATCGGATGGCGGACCAGCGCGTAGGGGCCGGTCGAGATCACGTGATGATCGCGCTCGGCCTGCACCTTCACGACCGGGGCCGCGAACGAGTTCTCGCGAAACACCCACATGATCAGCGCGGTCGAGACCAGGTACATCGCGATGCCGAGCACGATCAGCGGCACGCCGGCATCGGCGCCGCCGAACCGGCGGTCGAGCCCCATCGCGACGAACCAGAGGAAGGCGATGACCACGAACGCCAGCATGAAGCGCTTGTCCTCCGCGGGCTGCTCCTCGCGCGCGGTCAGCCGCATCCGTTCGGCGAGCAGTCCCGGATCGACCTTGGCAAGCCACAGGCCGCAGGCCGGGCCGATCACGGCCGAGGTGACGAAGAAGGTCCACGCGCCGGGCCAGTTGAGCGTGCCGGCGGCGCCGAACAGAAGCGCGGCCATGGCGAGGGTGAAGAGCGAGTTCTGCAAGAGGAGCTTGCCGATCATGAGCGGCTCCAACCGATTCCAAGGGCGGGGATGATCGCGCGCGCTTTCCGGCAAACTTGCGACGGCAGTCATCAACTTTCGGAGCATCGAAGCGGGCATTCCGGCGTTGACAATCATATAAGCAGTGACTTATATGTTGGTCATGACCCCGGCCATGCAGCTCACCAGCGTGATGAAGACCCTCGCCGATCCGACGCGGCGGGCGATGTTCGAGCGCATTGCGCGGGAAGGGGAGATCGCGGCGACCGGGCTGGTGCGGGGATCGAAGGTCTCGCAACCGGCGGTGTCGCAGCATCTGCGCGCGCTGCGCGATGCCGGCCTCGTCAGCGAGCGCCGCGACGGCCGCCATATCCACTATCGCGTGGTGCCGAAGGGGCTCAGTCCGCTGATCGACTGGCTCGGCCACTACCAGACGTTCTGGCAGGAGCGGTTCGAGAACCTGGAAAGACTGTTGAAGGAGAGTGAGTGATGAGTGTGACGCGTGCGATCACGGTCGAGAAGGTGCTGCCTTATGCGGCCGACAAGATCTGGCGGACGTTGACGACGAGCGAAGCGATCGCGAAATGGCTGATGCCGAACGATTTCGTCGCGGCCACGGGGCGGAAATTCAACTTCCGCACCACGCCGATGGGCGATTGGGACGGCGTCGTGCATTGCGAGGTGCTGGACTGCGATCCGCCAAAACTGTTGCGCTATTCCTGGAAGGGCGGCGCCGACACCAATCCCGACTATGGCTCGAAGCTCGACACCACCGTGACCTGGACGCTGACGCCGGTCGAGGGCGGCACGCATCTGCGCATGGTGCACGACGGCTTCGTCTTCCCCGGCAACCAGTTCGCCTTCGACGTGATGAGCCCAGGTTGGGGCAAGGTGCTCGACGGCATCGCGCGGGTCACCGCAGAAGGCTGATCACTCGTTCTTGCCGCGCCGGACCGTGATCGACGCTTCGGTCTTGGTGCGCGTGCACTCCATGTTGAGCCGCTTGTAGCGCATGCTGACCTTGTCGCCCCGCAACAGCCCCATGCGCTTCAGGCAGCGCGACGTGCCGGTCATGGTGTCGTCCTTCGGCAACGTGAAGATCAGCGCCGTGGCCGAACCGACGAGGTTGAAGAACTCCGGCTTCATCCTGCGGTCGGTCTTGGCATAGAGCTCGGTCGAATAGTCCTTGCCGCGGCAGCCGAGCGACAGCTCCTTGGCCGCCGGATGGGTGAGATAGGTGATGTTGGCGGCGCTGAAATTGACCTTCAGCCCGTCGATCTGGCCCGCGAGCTGCCTGGCGATGTCCTCGCAGGGATCGGCATAAGCGGGCGCTGCCGCGAAGGCTGCGAGCAGCGCCAGCACTGCCGCCGACAAGCTGGAGCAAAAGCTGAACGGCAAGCGTCGGCGCAATCGTCGTGTCATGAATACCCCCCGCGGCATCAAATGCGCGAAGGTTCATGCAGGCTCCCGCGGACCGCGTCAATACGTGCCGCGACCACGTGACGTGGTCACGGAAGGCCGGCCGCCGCGCCAAATCGGCCGCGCAGTCAAGCGCCTAATAAGCGGCTTTGCACTTGCCGTCATGCGCCTTGGAGACGCCGGCCGCCTGGCGCTCGCAATCATTGCCATAGGTCTTGCCGTCGCAGCCGCAGACGGGGCGGAAGATCTTGTTGCAGATCTTCGGCATGCGCGTGCAGGTGCCCGTCATGTCGAAGCGGCCGCACGTTCCGGGCTTGAACTGGCAGAACAGGCCGGCGTCGCACTGGATCGGGATAATGCCGCCGCACTGCTGGCCAATGCCGACCGCGTTGGCGCCAGACGGGACCGAGATCAGCAACGCCAGCGCCGCGAACGAGACGAAAAGCCCTCTCTTCATGATTGCCTCCCTTGGTTGGCCTTGGAGCGATAGGCTCATCGATATCACAACTACAGATTACATATCTGTGGGAAATCCCACATGGATTGCTGAGGCGTGCATGGCAGGGCGGTGCCGGCTTCCCTTCCTTTTGTCCCAAAAATGCTTAGAACGGCTCTACATCACCGGCCGGCCCTTCAGCGGCCCGTTCCGGCCTTTCGAACCCGACGAGCAGCCCAAACGAGCAGCCCATGAACGCCCCCACCGCCTTTCCCGACCAGCAGAAGCCGGTTCCGCCCTACAAGCACACCCCCCTGTTCCCGCTTGGCGCGGATACCACCCCCTACAAGAAGGTGACGAGCGAGGGCGTGCGGGTCGAGAAGGTGCTCGGCAAGGACATGCTCGTGGTGTCGCGCGAGGCGTTGCGGGCGCTGTCGGAAGCGGCCTTCGGCGAGATCAACCACTATCTGCGGCCGGGCCACCTGAAGCAGCTCCGCTCGATCCTCGAGGACAAGGAGGCCAGCGACAACGACAAGTTCGTCGCCTTCGACTTCCTGAAGAACGCAAATATCGCAGCCGGCGGCGTGCTGCCGATGTGCCAGGACACCGGCACTGCGATCATCATGGGCAAGAAGGGCTGCAACGTGATCACCGATGGCGACGACGAGGCCGCGCTGTCGGAAGGCGCGCGCGACGCCTATCTGCGCCGCAATTTGCGCTATTCGCAGGTGGCGCCGCTGTCGATGTATGAGGAGAAGAACACCGCCAACAACATGCCGGCGCAGTGCGAGATCTACGCCGAGGGTGACGACGCCTACAAGTTCATGTTCATGGCCAAGGGCGGCGGCTCGGCCAACAAGAGCTTCCTGTTCCAGGCCACACCGTCGGTGCTGACCAAGGACCGTCTGCTCGCCTTCCTGAAGGAGAAGGTGCTGACGCTCGGCACCGCGGCGTGCCCGCCCTACCATCTTGCGATCGTGATCGGCGGCACTTCGGCCGAGCTCTGCATGAAGACGGTGAAGCTTGCCTCGGCGCGCTATCTCGACGCGCTGCCGACCCACGGCTCGGCCGACGGCAACGCGTTCCGCGACCTCGAGATGGAGCAGGAAATCCTCAAGATGACGCAAAGCCTGGGCGTCGGCGCGCAGTTCGGCGGCAAATATTTCTGCCACGACGTGCGCGTGATCCGCATGCCGCGTCACGGCGCCTCGCTGCCGATCGGCTTGGGTGTCTCATGCTCGGCGGATCGCCAGGTGCTCGGCAAGATTACAAAGGATGGTGTCTATCTCGAGGAGCTCGAGCATAATCCGGCGCAGTATCTGCCGGCGGTGGAGCAGTCGCTCGGCGGCGAGGTGGTCAAGATCGACCTCAACAAGCCGATGAAGGAGATTCTGGCGACGCTGTCGCAATATCCGATCAAGACCCGTGTCTCGATGACCGGCACCATGATCGTCGCGCGCGACTCCGCGCACGCCAAGCTGCGCGAGCGGCTGGAGAAGGGCGAGCCGCTGCCGGATTACTTCAAGAATCATCCGGTGTATTACGCTGGTCCCGCCAAGACGCCCGACGGCTATGCCTCCGGCGCGTTCGGCCCGACCACGGCGGGACGCATGGATTCCTTCGTCGACCAGTTCCAGGCCGCCGGCGGCTCGATGGTGATGGTCGCCAAGGGCAACCGCGCGGTCGCGGTGCGCGAGGCCTGCAAGAAGCACGGCGGCTTCTATCTCGGCTCGATCGGCGGCGCGGCGGCGAACCTCGCCGAGCACTGCATCAAGAAGGTCGAAGTGGTCGAGTATCCCGAGCTCGGCATGGAAGCGATCTGGCGCATCGAGGTCGTCGACTTCCCGGCCTTCATCATCATCGATGACAAGGGCAACGACTTCTTTAGGGAATTGAACCTGGGTTGAGGGCGCTCGGCCTCGACGGATTTTCCAAAGGGTGGGTCGCCGTCGTCATCGACGGCGACCGGCAAGACATCTCATTCCATCGCGAAATCGCAGACGCGCTGTCACGTCCGTTCGACAGGGCGGGGATCGATATTCCGATCGGGATGACTGACGATGGCGAACGCGTGTGTGATCGTCTCGCACGCGAACGCCTGCGTCCGCACACCTCGCGCGTCTTCACCGGCGCGCGGCGCTGGTTGTGGGAGGAGTTTCGCGATCCCGGCCAAGCGAACGAGGCAGCACGGCGTCGCGGCGAGAGCCGCGTCTCACGCCAGCTCTGGCATCTCGGCAAGAAGATCATGGAGGTCGACGCGTTCGTCCGCGCGAACGGCGCGCACGACATCCGCGAGGTGCATCCCGAACTGGTGTTCCTGCGGATGAATGACGGCACCCCGCTGCCGCGCAAGAAATCGGAGGAGGGCGATGCTCTCCGCCGCAAACTACTCAAACGCGCGGGCTTTCGCGAGATCGATCGCTGGCTCACGAAGCTGCGCATCGGCACCGGCGCCAAGCGCGACGATGTGCTCGACGCCTGTGCTGTTGCAATTGCTGCACGCAGCCCCGCCGGAAGCGTTCCGGAGGGGCCGCCGCCGTTTGACGAGCACCGTCTGCCAATGCAAATCTGGTTCTGACCCCCGCTCCTTGGGCCATGCGCGAGCGCAACTGGAGGTGTGAACACCATGGTTGAGTGGTTCGATGACCTGAAGATCGGCATGCGCTTCGCGAGCGGGAAGGCGACGGTGTCGAAAGAAGACATTATCCGCTTCGCCGCCGAATACGATCCGCAACCGTTTCATCTTGACGAGGAGGCCGCCAAGTCGTCCGTCTTCAAGGGGCTCGCTGCGTCCGGTTGGCAGACGGCGGCGATCGCCATGCGGCTTGCGACGGAGTGTCGGCCGTTCGGGCCACATCCGTTGCTCGGCGCCGGCGTCGACGATCTGCGCTGGCTGAAACCGGTGCGGCCCGGCGATACGCTTCATCTCGAAGGGGAGGTGATGGAGCTGATACCATCGCGGTCGAAGCCGCAGGGTGTCGCCCGCGTCAAATGGACTGCCTTCAACCAGCATGGCGAGCCGGTCTACACCTTCAATCCGATCGCCATCGTGCCGAGCCGTCCGAACTGACGCGCGCCGGGTGAAGAGGCGGTGGAGGCGGTCGGCAGAGCCGGCACCAGCGCAACCGCGCTCGCGCGCCACGCCGCTTCGGCCTCGCTCGCCGGCTCCGCCATCGCCGCCGTGGCGAGCAATGCCATGACGGCGATGGACGTGAGGATGCGCATTGCGTTCGCGTGGGGCGCGTTACGCCCGCGTGCCGGTGAAGGGGAAGCTGCCCATCGGGCCGATGCCCATTTCGCCGGAGATGCTGTCGCCGGCCACCTTGCCCGAGAAGTCGAGCGTCAGCGGCATCGGGTTGGTGATGGAAACCTTCCAGGCCACGGCGTCGCCGTTCACGGTGCCGTCGAAGATCTCGGTCGAATTGCCTTCGGCGCCCTGCGTGCCGCTGAGCGTGCCGCCCGCGCTCGTCAGCGACAGCGTCGCCTTGCGCTCGCCCATCGGCGTCGTCATGGTGAGATTCCAGTTTCCGTCCACCGCCATAAATGTCCTCCCAAGGTAAAGCGTGCGCGGCGGTATAACCCATCTTGCCGCCTGCGCCTAGTTTGCGGCTGCGGCGATCAGGCGCGGGCGGCCGCGCGCAGGCGGCTTCCGATCAGCAGGCGGAAGGCGACGTACTGGATCGCGAAGGCGGCGATCTTGGCGCCGACCAGCACCACCGAGACGTAGAAGGCCCACAGCTTCATGTCGCCGGTCGAGGCGACCGCGATGGTGCCGGCGGCGAGCACGAACATCAGCGCCGCCCACGCATAGCCGGCGAAGGTCGCATATTCCGGGATCGTCTCGGTCACGATCGGCGGCAGGTAGCGCAACAGCCAGCCGCGCTTGAGCATGATCATGCCGATCGCGATGTGACCGATCGCGGGTTTCGCCAACACGAAGCGCGGATCATTGGTCAACAGCGTCGCACCGCCCAGCACGATGACAAGCGCCAGGCTCGCCCAGGTCATGTAGCCGAGCGACTGCCCCTTGACGCGCGCGTAGACCACCTGGGCTATCGCGCCCGCGATTGCGACGCCGGTGGCGAGCAATACGTTGTCGGTCGCAAGATAGATCACCAGGAAGACGATGGTGGAGAGGAAATCGGAGGCGAGCCGGCGAAAGACGTCCTTCATCGTGGCGTTTCCTGTGCCTTTTGCAGGGGTGTTTAGTGCGACGGCAGTGCGTTGGCCGGCGGCGTGCCGTACTTGGCCTTGCGATACTGCGGATACCATTTGGTGAAATAGACCGCGCTGTTGCGGGCGGCGAAGGCAACCAGCAGGCCCGACCACAGCGGCAGGCTCGGCACATAGAGCAGCGCGATGTTGCCGATCATCATCAACAGCGCGGCCGCGGTCCACGCCCAGGTGATCAGATAGTTGACGCGCTCGAAGCTGGGCAGACGCGCAGTATCGGCGTCGACCACTTCCATCGCGTATTGGCGCGCGAAGGGGTGGCGGAACACGATCGACAGCAGCGACACCAGGAAGATGCCGGCATCGACCGAGAATCTCACGGCCGTGCTGCTCAGCGTCGCGTCGACGAAGCTGAGGTAGCCGCCGATCAGGGTGAACACGATCACCGAGCCGACGCCGAGGATCTTGATGGTGCGGCCGCGCGCGATATCGAGTGCGATCACGGCGAGGCAGATCAGCGCGGCGCAGAACAGGCTCACGGTGGCCGAGGTCACCAGCATCAGCATGGCGAAGGCGCCGTAGGGGCGAGGATCAGGAAGATCGTCATCGGAAGCCTCTTAAGGGCCAATCTTTACACCGTAAAGATACCCTAGGGGTGCGGCGATGCATCGTCAAGCGAAATCTTGACAGTGTCAAAATCGTGAAGAGATTGAAGAAATATAAGAGATTTCATGGAGTTGGAAGCAGGCTGGTCGCGCGCGACCCGTGTGGCTTCGGCGCTGACATCTCCGAGTCGTCATGGCCGGGCAAAAGCGCGAAGCGCGTCTTCGCGCTAGATGTCCCGGCCATCCACGTCTTTTCACGCGAAGGCCAGGACGTGGATGCCCGGCAGCCGGCTACGCCAAGGCTTCGCCGTGCTCTGTTGTCAGCCTCGCCGAAGCTTCAGCGAAGGCGGGCACAAGGCCGGTCATGAAGAGTTTGTGGAGCGACTGACCACACCGGGCCACACCGAACGTGCCGCGCGAGCCGCACATGCGATGGGCCCGGAATGACGGGGAGGCGGATGTTACTCCGCGCCCACCCAATTGCCGTGGAATCCATCCGGCACGCGGTGGCCGAGATGGACCAGCGCGGTAGGGCCGGCCTCGACATCGGTCGCGTTGAAGACGGCGAGGTCGCTGCGGTTCTCGCGTGCACGCCAGACCACCGCGAGCAGCCAGCCGTCGCCCTCGGCAGCATCCGCGCCGCGTTCGACGAACACGGGTTCGGAGATCGTGTCGCCGGCGGGCAGCAGATAATGGCCGAGCCGCTTGCCACGGCCGTCGACATGCACGATGCCCGACAGCGCGCCGAACATCGGCAGATCAGGATTGGCGCAGGCGTACCAGCCGTGATTGCTGGTCACGCCGGCGCGGCGATCGTCGACGCGGGGGAATTCGCCGGTGAGGTCGTCGAGATAAACCTGCGAGAAGCGATCGGTGTTGCCGGCAAGGTCGAAGGTCCAGCGGCAATAGCGCGCGCGGTTCTTCTTCGGATCGGTCGGCGAGCCGTCGGGATGGTTGAACAGCGGCGCTTCCTCGAACTGCATCACGTCGGCGATGATGCGATTTCCCTCTTCCCAGGCATTCATGACGTGGAAGACGTAGCAGCTCTCGGCACGGAACCAAGTGATGTCCTTCGACGAGCCGCTGCGCTTCATCACGCCGACATAGGCGCCTTTGTCCGGCTCCCAGGCGTAGGGCGCCTGTCCGCGCATCGCGCGCTCCATGCTGCCGGTGATCGGCAGGATCGGGAACAGCACATGGTTTTCGGTGACGATGAAGTCGTGCACCATGCTGGCATAGGGCGCCTCGAACCGCTCGAACCGCGTCACCACGCCCGATGAATTGACCGCGCCGTAGGACAGCGCCGGCGTCAATGGCCCGGCCGCGTTGTAGCCGAAGAAGACGAGCTCGCCGGTTGCGGGATCGATCTTCGGATGCGCGGTGAACGGGCCGGAGATCGTGCCCTTGTAGTCGCAATAGCCAAGACGGTTGAGCGTGCCGGGCTCGATCTCGGTCGGCAGATGGCCTTCCTCGAGCGCGAGCAGGCGGCCGGCATGGAAGATGATGTTGGTGTTGGCGACGCCGCCATCCGCAGGCGTCGACGCCGGCGCGTCCGGCAGCTTGCGGCCGAAGCCGCCGTACAGCGCGCGGCCGGCGTCGTGCTCGGCCTGCCATTTCGGGGTGCGGACCCAGCGGTTGCGGTAGCTGGCGCGGCCGTTCTCGAGGTGGAAGGCGTGCAGCATGCCGTCGCCGACGAACCAGTGCGCGCCCGGCGCATCGAATTGCGGGTTGGGGCCGTTGCGGTAGAGCGTGCCGTTGAGCTCGCCCGGCAACTCTCCTGTGATCTTCAGGAACGGTGCGTCGGCTTCAAAGGGGATCGGCGCCAGATTGGTTCTGGCGGCGTTGGTCGTCACCTGGTCGAGCATGTCGCGCTTCCTCTGTTCTGATCTTTACATCGGAAAGATAAAGCTAGAAGGGGCGATAGGTAGCGTCAAGCAAAATCTTTACACTGTAAAAATTGCGTCATATAAGGTGACGCATGGCTAGATTGTCCAAGGAAAACAAGGCGGGCCGCGCTCAACCGGTGCGGACCCGCCGCATCCCGCGGCCCGCGGCCGTTCGTCCCGCATCACGGCGCGGCCGGGCAGGCGACGCGCCCTATCATCACGGCGACCTGCATGAGGCGCTGCTGAAAGCCGCCGAGCAGGTGCTCGAGCGCGATGGCCTTGCCGGGCTGACGCTGCGCGCGGTGGCGCGCGAGGCCGGCGTGTCGCACGCAGCACCAACGCATCATTTCGGCGATCTCACCGGGCTCGTCAGCGAGCTCGCCGCGATCGGCTTCCGCCAGTTCAACGACGCGATGATCGCGGCCGGCGCGACCGGCTCGACACCGCTGGAGAAGGGGCTCGCGCGCGCCAAGGCCTACATCGCCTATGCGCAGGCGCATCCCGGCATGTACGGGCTGATGTTCCGCACCGAGCGGCTCGATATGTCGAGGCCCTCGCTGCACGAGGCGGCGAACGCCTCCTTCGCCGGGCTCGCCGGCTCGATCGGCGCCACCCGTCACGAGCAGATCCAGGAAAAGGCGCTGTCGCTCGAGCAGGCCGCGGCGATCGTGCGTGCGTGGTCGCTGGTCCACGGCTTCACCATGCTGCTGCTCGACGGACGGCTGACCGACGTGCTGAGCCGAATGCCGCCAGGCAGCAACGCCGACATGCTGTTCGAGGCGATGCTGAAGGGCGGCGCGATCAGCAAGCCGCCGCCGTCATAGTCACCGCCTGGTCAGTGCGGTGGTCCGGCCGCTTTGGCCGATGGTCTTGACCTCGTCCGTGCCGCACTTGAAGTCGCGGGCGAATTCGTCGGCTGCCTGCCGCGCCAGCTCATTCGCGTTGGGATTCGCCGCGACATCGACATAGGCGACGTGGCACACCGCGCCGGGCGGCAGCCGCGTCACCGCGAGCATTGCCTTGGTCGTGGGACGGCCGTCCTTGTCCTGCTCGCCGTTGTCGGCGATCAGCCAGCGCTGAATGATTGCGAACGGCTGGTCGCCCTTGGCGCGCCATTCGACCGTATGCGCAGCCGAATTGAACGGGCCGAACCAGGCTTGAGCAGCGGGTTCCTTCGCCGCCGCCTGCCGGTTACGGCCGACCGACACCACTTCGCGCAGATCGCCCTCGCTGACCAACACCACGAGCCCCGCCTTGCCCCGGCATACCCGGGTGGTGCCGCCGTCTTCGCCGGGCTTGCCGATCATGCGGCAATCCTTCGGTGCCGACGAGGTATAGCCGCTGCCGATTGTTTGGGCGCCGGCCTGATCAAGATTCATGCTGATCAGGGCCATCGCGGCTGTTGCAAATGTGACGTAATTCATCGGGAAAACCCTGCGATCCGGACCCATTCGTCTGTGACGTGTACAATCTGGGGAAGGTTCACACGACATGCGGGAAATACCTGACAGGCGCGCGGAATCGTCCTAGAAGGGCGGCTTCGCAACTTCCCGTCGTTTGCACCTGCGTGCCGTAGCCTCGATCGTCATGCCCACGATATCACCGAACAAACCCTACCGCGTCGGCCGTTCCCGCACCGGACTTGGCCTCTTCGCCACCAAGCCGATCAAGAAAGGCAGCAAGATCATCCGTTATTTCGGACCGATCCTGGACTGCAAGAAAAAGGAAGAGGACGAGATCGAGAACAAGTATTTGTTCGAGCTCAACAACCGCTGGACCATCGACGGCTCGGTCCGCGAGAACATCGCCCGCTACATCAACCACGCCTGCAAGCCGAACGCGGAATCCGACGTCCGCCCACGCAAGCGCAAGGTGTTCATCCGCGCCATCAAGAACATCGAGCCGGGCGAAGAGATCAACTACGATTACGGCACCGACTATTTCAAAGCCTATCTGAAGCCGATCGGCTGCAAATGCGACGCCTGCGAGAAGAAGCGCAAGAAGAAGCGCGCTGAGGCAAGGGCGGAGCGGCTGCGGCTGAAGGAAAAGGCCGAGCGGAAAGCACAGCGGAAGGCTGAAAAGCTCGCCAAGGAGAAGGCCAAAGAAAAGGTCACTGCAAAGGCGAAGCCAAACGGCGCCAAGGCGAACGGCAGGCTGAATGGCAAGCAACTGAACGGCCATTCCCTCGTCAGGGCTGCCGGCAAGAGGGCTGCCGCCCCGAAGCGCGGCGCCGCGCGGGCACTCCAAGCCTGACACCGCTCTCCGGAACCAGGGCATACTCACAAGCCGGGAAGCCGCGGAGCAGTGTCAAGTTTGGCGTCCCGACATTACTGGCGGGAAAGCCGACATCGCCGGAGGTCGGAGACGGGTCCAATTGCAGACATTGCGTCTCGCGCTCGTTCACCTCGTCTGCACAAGCGAGCGCGGCTCTATTCCGGCAGCCCTGCTTTCCGAAGGCCCTCAATCAAGAGCTTCGAGTTCGATTGCCCGCCCCGATCGATCCACACGGATATTGTAAAGGAGGGATCGAACTCAAGCACACGCGCCGCCGCCTCACGGGCCTCCGCGTCACGTCCGAGATGGGCGAAGGCGGACGCGAGACAGCGGTAAGCCGCCACATAAGAGGGGTTCTGACGCAGGGCTTTCTTCCCTGCGAGAATGGCCGCGTCAAAGCGACGAAGCTCAACAAAGGCCATCCCCATCCCAGCAAACGTCAGGTGTAGCCGCGGGTCGACCGGGCTCAGGCGCAGGGCACGTTCAAAGCTCCGAACCGCTTCCTCCGGCAGCCCCGCAACTCTATAGACCTCGCCTCTGCAGCTCCATGCCCGAATTGCATTTGGGTTGAGCGCGACCGCCCGGTCCGCCATTTCGATCTCGCTTTCACTATCGCCAACCATGAACGCCGAGGTTACGGCAGCGATTGATAATATCTCCGGATCACTATCGTCGATGCTTAAAGCCAACCGAGCAAGCCGAACTGCTTCCTTGCGCTCGAATTGAGGATCGACCGCATAGCCCCAAACGACGTTTTGCATGTGACCGACGCCTGCCCAAGCCGCGACAGGGCCGAACCGAGGGTCCAGCTCCAAAGCGCGGTGCGCCAGCCTTATCGCCTCGGCCAAACCTTCGCGGGTCATTAGGTAGAACTGCTGCATGGCTCGGAGATAAAAGTCATAGGCGGTGAGGTTCTCCGGTCGCCTGCGTGCCGCCATTGCCATTTCTGTTTGCAGCATTTTTGGCTGAATTGCCGAGACAACGGCGGCCGTCACTTCGTCCTGAAGAGCGAAAATGTCGGTCAGGTCGCGCTCGAACCTGTCCGCCCAAAGGTGCGCGCCCGTGGCCGCATCAATCAACTGCCCTGCGATGCGAACTTTTCCCGACGCCTTGCGCACAGACCCCTCGAGGACATAGCGCACGCCAAGCCTGCGTCCGACCTCTTTGATATCGATGGCTTTGCCTTTGAAGGTGAAGCTCGAATTGCGGGCGATGACGAACAACCATTTGAACCGCGACAGCGCCGTGGTGATCTCCTCAACCATTCCGTCCGCGAAGTATTCCTGTTCGGGGTCGCCGCTCAGGTTCTCGAACGGCAGCACGGCGAGGGAGGGCTTGTCGGGAACCGCAAGAACGCTCTCGGGCGCATCGCCGGGATTGGGGCTCGTAGCGTCGCGCGCCTCCCGCACCTGTCCGACGAAACGGAAACCCTTGCGCGGCAACGTCTTGATCAGGCGCTGCTCCTCCCCGGAATCGCCGATTGCGCTTCGGGCCACATTCAGCCGGGTCGTCAGTGCTGCATCCGAAACGCTGCGCCCATTCCAAACGGCATTGATGAGGTCGTCTTTACTGACGACGCGTTCCCGGTTGCGGATCAGGTAGTCAAGCAAATCGAACACCTGCGGTGCGACGGAAACGACGTCCGCCCCGCGATGCAGCTCGCGCCGGTCGGCGTCGAACACGTACTCCTCGAAGAGATAGCGCAAGATGCGAATCCCCCTGCGTGAGAGCCCCCGATAACCGGGTAGCGCTTTGGCATCGCTGCACATCGCAAGAATAAGCTGCCGGTGAGGAAAATGTAAGCGGCCGGTCAAGCTTTCAATTA
>NZ_JBHMET010000143.1:1590-4759 GCF_042430365.1 Bradyrhizobium erythrophlei | reverse complement strand
GGATCACCGACTCGATGTTCGACAAACCGGAGGACCCAATCATGATCGAGACTCCCGAAGGAAAGCGTCACATACTACCCATCTCCGCAACCTTTCGGGTTCGGTGACGATCCAGCGTGAGCGGCATCCGTTTGATGGCCGCTCATTGCGACTTATGGGCACCGTCAAGCGCCGTGGCACTTTGCTGCTGCTGGTAGTGCTTCCAGATGGCAGCCGCTCGCTCGTTCCCGCGTGCTGGACTGATTGGAAAGCAACACAAGCTGTTGACGAACCTTCCACATCTGGGTCCGGACCCGGTGAGCGCTGCCTCGCTCCATTGACCGATTTGCTTCATGCGCGGGCGATCGTCGACGCTCTCCTGGGCCGTTGCCTGATTCCTCAGCCAAAGCCAGCGGCCGATGAGGAGAGTTTTGATGCAACGGACCCTGCCTATTCACGAACCTCCCGCTCCTGCGCAACGAACCCTGGCGTTTCTCGAACCTCCCCCTCCGGTGCAGCGGAGCCAACAGCTCGACGCCGAAGCACGCGCCGAGGCTCTCAGCACTCTGGCCCGCTTGATCGCTCAAGTCGTCAAAGCCGCCGAACAGACGGAGATGACGGATGAATGATCTCTCAAAGATCAGCGCTTCGCATCTTTGCCGCGCTGCCTACATCTATCTGCGGCAATCCACACCCGCTCAAGTCGAGCACAATCGAGAGTCGACGCAACGCCAATATGCGCTCGCCTCCAAAGCAACCACACTTGGATGGCCGTCTCAGCAAGTTGTCGTTATCGACGAAGATCTTGGCGTTTCCGGATCCGGTGTCGTGGCGCGCAATGGCTTTGCCCGACTTACTGCCGAAGTCGCTCTCGGCCATGTCGGCATTGTACTCGGCCTCGAAGTCTCACGCCTTGCCCGCAACAATGCCGACTGGTATCGCCTCCTGGATCTCTGCGGAATCACCGACACCCTCATCGGCGATGCCGATGGCGTCTATCATCCGGCGATGTTCAACGACCGGCTATTGCTTGGCCTCAAAGGCACCATGAGCGAAGCGGAACTGCATGTGCTACGGGCACGTTTGCTCGGTGGGATCCGCAACAAGGCCGCACGCGGCGAACTGCGTCGCAATCTTCCCGTGGGCTTCGTCTGGGGTGAGCAGGATGGCGAGGTCTGCCTCCACCCCGACGAATCCGTGCGCGCCGCCATCCAGACCGTCTTTACTCGCTTCGCTGAGCTCGGATCGGCACGTCGCGTCTGGCTATGGTTCCGTAGCGAGGGTCTGTGTTTGCCCCTGCGGATGCACTACGGCGCTAAAATCAGCTGGGTCGACCCAAGCTACATCGCCGTCTATCATATCCTCACCAATCCGGTCTACGCAGGCGCCTACGCATATGGCAAGAGCCGTCATGAGATCACCCTCGACGCTTCCGGCGTACGCAAGAAGCGCGCGCGCAAACTGCCGCGCTCGCAATGGCAGGTGTTCATCCCGAACCACCATGAGGGCTTTATCGATTGGAACACCTATGAGGCTAATCGCGCGAGGATCACCGCCAACACTCATCCACGCCCGCATCAATCAGGTAGCGGTGCCGTGAGAGAAGGAACTGCCCTGCTGCAAGGCATCGCAGTCTGTGGACGTTGCGGTCGTAAGTTGCGTACTCACTACACGGGTCGCACTGCATCCGCAGGCTATCATTGCGCCGGCAAGGACATCACCAATGGTCGCGGCGTCTACTGCCTTACCATCGGTGCGTTGCAAGTTGACGAAGCGGTTGAACGGGCCGTGCTCGCCGCGCTCGCGCCCATCGGTGTCGAGGCGGCAATTGCCGCGGCCGAGCGGCTCGAAGCCGACCATGACGGTGCGCTCGCGCAATGGCGTCTCACGGTGGAACGGGCAAGCTATGAAACGCAACGCGCCGAGCGTCGCTATCGCGCCGTCGACCCTGATAATCGTCTTGTCGCCCGCGGTCTCGAGGCTGAGTGGGAGAAAGCCCTGCGCGAACTCGATAGGGCCAAGGCCGAGCTTGCCCATCGCGAAGCATTGCGACCGAAGACGCTCAGCGCCAATGAGCGTTGCCGCCTGCTCGCTCTGGGTACTGACTTGTCCACCGTTTGGCGGGCTCCAACCACCTTGCCAAGAGACAAGAAAGAACTCCTTCGCACCGTACTTGAGGAAGTCATCATCACGGTCCACAAGGAGCAGCATCGCGCTCATCTGACGCTGCGTTGGCGGGGAAGCGCTCTGACCGAGATCGATTTCGACCTACCGCGTCGACGCGCAACCGTGCGCACCGATGAAGACACCATTGCGCTGCTCCGTCGTCTAGCAACTCATTACCCTGACGCCGTCATAGCCGGTATTCTCAACCGACAGGAGCGCAGAACCGCGTATGGTCATCGCTTCACTGCGAATCTTGTCAGTGGTTTGCGCCGACAATGGAACATCGCTCGTTATGAGCGGCCAGCCAACCCACCAGATGGAGAACTGATGAATGTCACACAAATTGCCAATACACTCGGCGTTGCGGCATCCACCATTCATCGTTGGCTCAACGACGGCATCATCGCTGGTGAACAGATCACACCTGGCGCACCATGGCGCATTCGCCTCACCGACGATTTGCGCGCTCGTGTCGCCGAAGACGTACCGCAGGGATACCTCACCATGTATCAAACCATGCGCCTATTAGACGTTTCCAGACAAACAATATTGCAGCGTGTCAAGCGCGGTGAGATCCAAGCTATCCATGTCAAGCAAGGACGCAAAAAAGGCTTGCGGCTCAAGGTGATCCGCACTCAAACAGACCTCTTCAATCAAACTTCATAAGCTGGGGTGCAGTATGAATCACGATCCAAGAAGTCCTTCAAATCCGCCTCCAACACCCAGCTGATCATGCCGCCGGCGATGACCTCATTGAGGGTCGCCAAGGCGTGATGGGCGCTGAGCTTCGGCCTGCCGCCGAGCGAGCAGGGCAAGAAGTCCTGCTCGTAGATGGCGGACAACACCTCAGCCGCGCTGCGCTGGAGCGCCCGGTCGGCGACAGTTGGAACCCCGAGGGGGCGCTTCTCCGTCTTACCGGGCTTGGGGATATAGACACGCCGAATGTTCGGCGCCCGATATCCCTGGCGGTGGATGGATTGGAGCATCGGCTCGATCCATCCGTCGAAGCTCTCCCTCGCCGCCT
>NZ_JBHMET010000143.1:0-1277 GCF_042430365.1 Bradyrhizobium erythrophlei | reverse complement strand
ATCGGCTTGGCAGGTCCTACAAGCTTGCGCTTGAACCGGATGGATCTCCCTTGTTCACGTCGATCCCCTTGGTTGCATGCTGGCGGTACGAACCCCGGGAGCACCTCAGCCCGCTCGCGATGACGCGGGTTGCGATTCCGCCTTCCCCTTTGAGAGACAGGGTCGGCTACTCCGATCACGTTCGATTTCGGGGCTATCTTCCCGTTCACTTCATTCCGGCCTGCAACCTCCCTGTCTACGCTTCGCAGCGGCCGTTACCGGACGCCACGCAAGACTCGGTTCGCGGCTGCTCGCTAGGCTTTGCCGCGGCCGTCATCGCAGACGGCAGACTTCAACGCGCTTGCAAGGCGCAACTCTCGCAGAACCGAGCGTGAGACTCTCGCCTCACTCGGCTCCCATCAGGCAAACGTGCCGGTCATGCCAAGCCGCCAGTGTACGAACAGACCCGCTTTTTCCTGCGACAATTTTTGCAGAAAGCGACTCGCGCGGATCTTGTGTGCTTTAAAGCGCCTGAACTTCCGCATCGCCCAGGCCAGAAGCATCTGATTGACGTATCTGAGCAGTGGGTACAGAGCCGAGGGCGCGTATCGTCCGTAGTATTCGATCCACCCCCGCAGGAGAGGATTGATCTGCCGTGCGATCTCGTCCATAGGCAAGTCTGTTCGATGTCGGAGGTTTAGTTCCCGCATCGCCGCCCGCATGGCCTTCAGCGCCGAGGCGCTGACCGCCGGGTTGAAGCCCCAGAACAAAGTGTTGTCTCGGGAGCGTCTAACCAGACGGGGCCGAAAGCCGTATCCGAGGAAGTCGAATTGAATGTTCGGATACGTGCCTTTGCGCTTCCCGTCTTTGCAGTAAACGATTTTGGTTTTCGTCGGATGCATCTCCAGGCGGCACTCCGCCAGCCGTGCCTGAAGCTCCGCCTTGAGAGCCTGAGCTTCCTGCTCGTTTCGGCAGTGGACCAACCCATCGTCTGCATACCGACACCACGGAAGGTCTGGGTGCGTCCGTGTCATCCAGAGATCAAACGCGTAATGCAGGAACAGGTTTGCCAGAATCGGACTGACAACGCCCCCTTGAGGAGTCCCCCGGGTTCGCTCAGCCTTCAAACCGTCAGCTTGTTCCATTGGCGCCGTCAGCCATCTTTCGATGTAGAGCAGCGCCCATTTGCACTTCACGTGCCTCCGAACAGCCCGCAGTAAAAGTTCGTGGTCGATGTTGTCGAAAGACTACTCGACAGACTACCCACCACCGCGCTCATCATCTCGACGACTATCCCG
>NZ_JBHMET010000142.1:0-80932 GCF_042430365.1 Bradyrhizobium erythrophlei | reverse complement strand
TATCTGCCGGATCGACGAAAACCTCTTGCACCGCACGGCCGGACCATACATGTGGGTCAAACCCAGAAATGCTTAGGCGGAGCATAGGACGTCCGCTTTGTCCCCGAAAGCCAACGCTTATGAGTAAAGCGCCCTAGACGTAAGGGCCGGTCAAGACCCCGATACACCATTTGATGACCGATTTAACGACAAGTACGTCGGCGAATAGAGCGAATGCGCGCGCCGCTTCAGCCGCGCGGTCATCCCGCCAGCCACCAGGTCTGGATCGTCGCCGCGAGGTTGTTCAGCCCGTGCAGCAGGATGGTCAGCCAAGTCGAGCCGGTGCGATAGCGCAGGTAACCGAACAACATGCCGATCGACAGCACCTCGCAGAGGAAGAACCAGTCGTACTGCAGGTGCATCACTGTCCAGACGATCGACGACAGCAGGATCGCGCCCCAGGGGCCGAGAAACGACACCGACCACCCCCGATACAGCCAGCCGCGCGCGAACAGCTCCTCCCAGACCGGCGCGGCGCCGGCAAACGCGATCACAAGCAGCCACAGCGCACCATCGGCCTGCGCCGATTTCAGCACGTCGCCCATGAAACCCGGCGTCACCTCGCGGCCGACGGCGCGGGATACCGTGTCCCAAATCCCGACCAGCACGCCCAGCGCAACGATGCCGATGACGGCATTCCGCCACGACGTCCAGCGCAGCCCGAGATAGTCGGCAAACGATGTCCGGGACGGGCGGATCGCGACCCACAGCGCCAGCAGCACCATCGGCAGGCCCGCGAGGACCGAGAGCGAGATCGTCAAGCCGTTGCCGACCACGTGGGTGATGGCCGCCGCGGAGAGCGGCTCCCCCTGCCGCATCACATAGATGACGATCACCCCGACCTGGCCGAGGAACATCGCGGCGAAAATGAACAGGCCCCACAGCGCGGTGCCCCAGAACTTCCAGACGCGCGGCGGACGTGGCGCCGGAACGATGGCGTCCGGCGTTTCGGGAGTGAGTGCGTCCATCAGCAAACCTTCATGGCAGCGCCCGCGCCAGCAGCGCGCGGGTGTCGTCGCTGGAGAATTCCACCGCGCCGTACATGCCGGCACGGTCTCCAGCGAGCCGCGAGGCCGCGAACAGCTCGGCGCTCTTCGGCGAGACCTGGTTGAGCGCCGCGGCGGCTGCCAGCAGCGCAAGCTTTTCGACCGCAAGCCGCGCGACGCGCTCGCTGTCGGGACGGCGGAAGGCCTTCCCGATCGAGGCGACCGCCTCCGCCGCGCCCGGCAGGCCCTTCGTCTCCTCGGCGAGCGCGTGCAGCACGGCCGGCGCCGCGTCGGCTTCGCGGCCGAGCGCGCGCAGCACGTCGAGGCACATCACATTGCCGGAGCCTTCCCAGATCGCGTTGACCGGCGACTCCCGGTAGTGACGGGCCAGAATGCCCTCCTCGACATAGCCATTGCCGCCAAGGCACTCCATCGCCTCGTAGAGGAAGCCAGGCGCGCTCTTGCAGACCCAGTATTTGATCGCCGGCGTCAACAGCCGCATGTAGGCGGACTCAGCCGCGTCGGTGGGCGCGCGGTCGAAGGCGCGGCAAAGCCGCATCACGAGTGCAATCGAGGCCTCGACATGGAGCGCCATATCCGCAAGCACCGCCTGCATCAGCGGCTGGTCGGCGAGGTGCTTCTGGAACACGCTGCGATGCCGTGCGTGATTGAGCGCATGCGCGAGCCCCGAGCGCATCAGGCCTGCGGAGGCAATCGCGCAATCCTGCCGCGTCAATTGCACCATCTGGATGATGGTGCGGATGCCCTTGCCCTCCTCGCCGATCAGCTCGGCATAGGCGCCGTGGAATTCGACCTCCGACGAGGCGTTGGAGCGGTTGCCGAGCTTGTCCTTCAGCCGCTGGAAGTGGATCGCATTGACCGATCCGTCGGGCGCAAAGCGCGGCATGAAGAAGCAGCTCAGCCCCTGCTCCGCCTGCGCCAGCACCAGGAACGCGTCGCACATCGGCGCCGACATGAACCATTTGTGCCCGATGATGCGGTAGGCATCGCCGTCGCGCGCGGCGCGCGTCATGTTGGCGCGGACGTCGGTGCCGCCCTGCTTTTCCGTCATGCCCATGCCGAGCGTCATGCCGCGCTTGGTCCACCACGGCGCGAAGCTCGGATCATAGGCGCGCGTGCCGATCACCGGCATCGTCTTCGCCAGGATGTCCGGTTGCGACGCCAGCGCCGCGACCGAGGCCCGCGTCATCGTGATCGGGCACAGATGCCCGGTCTCGACCTGCGACGCGATGTAGAATTTGGCCGCGCGTACCACTTCGGCGGCGCCGCCGGCAGGCTTGCCGTCGGCGGTCCAGGTCGAATTGTGCACACCGGCATGCGCAGAGTGCGCCATCAGCTCGTGATAGGCCGGATGAAACTCGACCTCGTCGCGGCGATTGCCCTTGGCATCGAAGGTGCGCAGCTTGGGCGTGTTCTCGTTGGCGATACGGCCGCGCTCGGCCATGGCGGCGGAACCCCAATGCTTGCCGAAATCAGACAGCTCAGCCGTGGCAGCCGCTCCGCCATTGGCCGCGACCGCCGCGACCAGCGGGGCATCCGACGTATACAGGTCGACATCCTCGAACGGCGGCGACTGGTTGAAGACGTCGTGGGTGGCAAATGAAGCCTGCGTCATGGGTTTTTCTCGGGTCTGTCTCGAGCGGGTCAGGACTCAATTGCGGGGCGCGGATATCGGGAAATCATAGGCTGGTCCGCCCGCCCCCGGCAGCGAAAAGTGCCACCATTCCTTCGAATAGTTCACAAATCCCTGTCGCGACATCGTCGCCACGAGCGTGTTCCGCCAGCGCCGCTGCGCCGGCGTGATCGTTATTGCGGCGGTGTGGGCCTTGACGTCGGAGCAGTCATAGCCCGTGCCCATGTCGACGCTGCCCTCGGGCGCGCGGAGCGCGGCAGGCGCGGTGCAATCGGCGTAGTCCTTGGCCGGATCGAATCTTGCGGAATTGTCGGCCACCAGATCGACCAGCGTGAGGTCGAGCGCCGCGCCGGTCGAGTGGCCGGAATGGGTCGCGATATAGCCGAGGCGGAACAGGTCGGCTTTCGAAAACGCCGGGTTGTAGCGCCGCTCGGCGGCGGTCTCCCTGCCGTTCTTCGACCACGCCACCATGTCGGCCACCGCGCGCGCCGGCCGGTAGCAATCAAACATCTTCAGCGACAGCTTCCGCGCGGCCAGTTCCTGCTGCACGGCCTTGAGCCTTTGCGCGACCTCCCGCTTCACCACGCATTCGCCGGCGCCGTAGCCGGATAGCGGCCGGCCGGCGAAATTGTTGGCGGTCGCATAGCGGATATCCTGGATGATGGTCGGATCGATCTCGCGCAGGAACACGAAGCCGCCGGGCAAACCTTGGGCGACAGCGGACGAGATCGACACGATGGCCATCAATGCGATCACGACGATTTTCACGAGTTCTTGCTCCGGCGTCATGGCTGGGCATAGCCGTCCGGAGGACGGCGTTGCCCATCCACGTCTTGTTCCGGAAAGACCCGCAAAAGCAAGCCGCAGATGCCCGGGACGAGCCCGGGCATGATGGAGGACATTCCTCACGCGTCGGTCGCCCTGCACCCGGCATGGGGATAACTCCCATACCCCCTATTCCCGCTTGCCCCTCGGGCCATCCGCGCCTATAGCCATGACTTTAATGACCCCATCATTGAAATCGACCTTCGTCCTCGGTCACCGGCATCTGCTGGGCATCGAGGGCCTTTCCGCTGACGACATCACTGGCCTGCTCGACCTCTCCGAGGAGTATGTCGAGCTCAACCGCCAGGTCGACAAGAAGCGTGCCTCGCTCCGCGGCCGCACCCAGGTGAACCTGTTTTTCGAGGCCTCGACGCGGACCCAGTCCTCGTTCGAGATCGCCGGAAAACGGCTCGGTGCCGACGTCATGAACATGTCGGTGTCATCGATGTCCACTCGCAAGGGCGAGACGCTGATGGACACCGCGGTGACGCTGAACGCGATGCACCCCGACATCCTGGTCGTGCGCCACCACGCCTCCGGCGCGGTCGAGCTGCTCGCGCGCAAGGTGGACGGTTCCGTGATCAATGCCGGCGACGGCAGCCACGAGCATCCGACCCAGGCGCTGCTCGACGCGCTGACCATCCGCCGCAACAAGGGCCGGATCGAGGGGCTTACGATCGCGATCTGCGGCGACGTGCTGCATTCGCGCGTGGCGCGCTCCGACATCCTGCTGTTCAACACGATGGGCGCCCGCGTCCGCGTGGTCGGCCCCTCCACGCTGCTGCCGCCCGGCATCGAGCGAATGGGCGTCGAGGTCGCGCGCGACATGCGCGAGGGCCTGAACGGCGCCGATATCGTCATGATGCTGCGGCTGCAGCGCGAGCGCATGAACGGTTCCTTCGTGCCGTCGTCGGGCGAGTATTTTCACTATTTCGGCCTCGACCAGAAGAAGCTCGCCTATGCGAAACCCGACGCGCTGGTGATGCATCCGGGGCCGATGAACCGCGGCGTCGAGATCGACACCTTCGTCGCCGACGGCGCGCAGTCGCTGATCCGTGAACAGGTGGAAATGGGAGTGGCGGTGCGCATGGCGGTGCTGGAAGCACTCGCCCGCAACCTGCCGAACGCGTGAGACCAATGCTGACCGACCGCCGCCCTATCCTGCTCGCCAATGCCCGCGTCATCGACCCGTCGCGCGATTTCGACGGCCCCGGCGACGTCCTGATCGCCGACGGCATGATCCGTGACGCCAAGCGCGGCATCGGCGCCGCCGGCGTCCCCGAAGGCACAGACATCGTCAACTGCGCCGGCAAGATCGTGGCCCCCGGCCTGATCGACATGCGCGCCTTTGTCGGCGAACCCGGCGCCAGCCACCGCGAGACCTTTGCCTCGGCAAGCCAGGCGGCCGCCGCCGGCGGCATCACCACCATCATCTGTCAGCCGGATACCTCGCCGGTCATCGACAATTCGGCGACCGTCGACTTCGTGCTGCGCCGCGCCCGCGACACCGCGATTGTCAACATCCATCCGATGGCCGCGCTGACCAAGGGCCTGCAGGGCCACGAGATGACCGAGATCGGCCTGCTCAAGGCCGCGGGCGCCGTCGCCTTCACCGACGGCGACAAGAGCGTCACCAACGCGCAGGTGATGCGCCGCGCCCTCACGTATGCGCGCGATTTCGACGCGCTGATCGTGCATCACACCGAAGATCCCAATCTGGTCGGCGAAGGCGTGATGAACGAGGGCGAGTTCGCCACAAGGCTTGGGCTGGCCGGCATTCCGACCGCCGCTGAATCGATCATGCTCGAGCGCGACATGCGGCTCGCGGCCCTGACCCGCGGCCGCTACCACGCCGCGTCGCTGTCCTCGATGGAGTCGCTCGAAATCCTCAAGCGCGCCCGCGACGCCGGCATCGAGGTCTCAGCCTCGGTCTCGATCAACCATGTCACGCTGAACGAGAACGACATCGGGCCCTACCGCACCTTCCTGAAACTGTCGCCGCCGCTGCGCACCGAGGCCGACCGCCAGGCGCTGGTCGCGGCGCTGGCGACCGGGCTGATCGACGTCGTGATGAGCGACCACAATCCGCAAGACGTCGAGGTGAAACGGCTGCCGTTCTCCGAGGCGGCGAGCGGCGCGGTGGGCTTGCAGACCATGCTGCCGGCGGCCTTGCGGCTGATCCACAATGGCGAGATGGACTTCAAGACCTTGATCCGCGCGATGTCGACGCGACCGGCGGAACTTTTGGGGCTATCAGGCGGCACGCTGCGGGCCGGCGCCCCGGCCGACGTGATCGTGATCGACACCGACACGCCCTGGGTGCTCGACCGCGACGACCTCAAATCGCAGTGCAAGAACACCCCCTTCGACGAAGCCCGCTTCTCGGGCCGCGTGATGCGGACTATTGTCGGCGGACGGACGGTGTATGAGCATGTCTAGCGCGTTTTCAAGCGAAGTGGGAACCGGTTCGCGTCAGGAAAACGCGCCAACCAAAGAGTCCTATGCGCGGGAAATACGTCGGGACGACCGGAGCCGCCGCCATGTCGGGTGACGGGTTCCTCGTTGTCGCATTCTTGATCGGCTATCTGCTCGGCTCGATCCCGTTCGGGCTGGTGCTGACCAAGCTCGGCGGCACGCAGGACCTGCGCTCGATCGGGTCGGGCAATATCGGCGCCACCAACGTGCTGCGCACCGGCCGCAAGGGCCTCGCCGCGGCAACGCTGATCGGCGACATGCTGAAGGGAACCGCAGCCGTCGTGATCGCGGGCTATTACGGCGGGCCGAATGCGGCGATGCTGGCGGCGCTCGGCGCCTTCCTCGGCCATCTGTTCCCGGTCTGGCTCAAGTTCAAGGGCGGCAAGGGCGTCGCTACCTATATCGGCGTGCTGCTCGGGCTGTTCTGGCCGGCGGCGCTGATCTTTGCCGTGATCTGGCTGGCGACAGCCTTCACCACCCGCTACTCGTCGCTGTCGGCGCTGGTCGCGGCGTTCGTGACCCCGATTTTCCTGTGGTGGTTCGGCCACAACGCGCTGGCGTCGCTGTTCGCCGTGCTGACGCTGCTCCTGTTCTACATGCACCGCGAGAACATCAAGCGCCTGCAGGCCGGCACCGAAGGCCGCATCGGCGAGAAGAGGTAGCGCGGCGCTACCCTCGCTTCAGCGCATCCTCGACAAAGCTCGCTGCCGCCAGCGCCTGCGCATCCGCGCCGTACCGCGCGATCACGGTCACACCGACCGGCAATCCGCCCTCGGCGACAAGGGCCGGCACGTTGACGCAAGGCACGCCCATCAAGGTCCAGAGCCGGTTGTAGCGGGGATCGCCGGTCGACGATAAGCCCTTCGGCGCGGCGCCCGGCGCCGACAGCGTCAGCAGCACATCGACCTCGTCGAAGATGGTGGCGAGCGCCTGCCGCGCGCGGCCCGCAATGTCCATCGCGGCGTCGTATTCGGCCGGCGTGCCGCCCTTGCTTTCGTCGAGCCGACCGCGCAGCAGCGGCGGCATCGCGTCGTAGTTCTCACGGTACTCCCAAGCCAGTGACTGGTGCGCCTCGAACTCCTGCACGACCGGATGGATGCGCCAGGCTTCCGCGACGATCTCGGGCATTGCGAGCTCGCGCACCGCCGCTCCCGCCTGCTCCGCCGCACGCGCGGCCTTTTGCAGCGCCTGCGCACCCACAGCCTCCGGCGCGCCGGCAAAGGCCTGCGTCACCACGCCGATCCGCGGCGCGGTCGCGCTTGCGGGCACCACGAGCTCTCCCCGGTTGGTCATCGCAGACAGGCCCCGCGCGATGCCGCGCACGCCGGCACCGAACAGCCCGACAGTATCGAGCGTCCAGGAGAAGCATTTCACGCCGACGGTCGGCAGCAGCCGGTAACTCGGCTTGATCGCGGCAACGCCGCAGAACGAGGCCGGGCGGATCACCGAGCCGCCGGTTTGTGTGCCCAGTGCCAGCGGGATCATCCCCGCCGCCACCGCCGCCGCCGAGCCTGACGACGATCCGCCCGGCGTATGCGCGCCATTGTGCGGATTGACCGTCGGCGTCGGATCGTTCGCCGCAAACGCGGTCGTTGTGGTCTTGCCGATGATGGTGGCGCCGGCCTGCTTCAACGCCATCACCACAGGCGCGTCGGCGCGCGGGCGATGCCCCCGGTAGATCTGCGAGCCCATCTCGGTCGGGAAATCCGCGGTGTCGATAATGTCCTTGATGCCGACCGCGATCCCGCGGAGCGGCCCCGCCCTTTGCGCGCGCGCGTTATCGTCATGGCAGACGAAGGCGCCGATGGACGTCTCGCGCGCGCGGATCGCCTCAAGCGACCGGCCGATGGCGGCCTCGGCGGTGAGCGTTCCCTGCTCGATGGACTGTTGCAATTCGGCGAGCGAGATCATGGACCGGCCTTCCTGCTGATGTCTCCGAGCCGGTTTTGTACGGAGGCGGCCGCCCCGGGGCAAGGTGGCGGTTGATCACAATCTCCGGTTGGGCGAAGCTGTCGCGACATGCACGACCGGACCACCAGCGCAGTGAAACTCACCGACAGCGAACGGCTCAACCGTCTCAGGCTGATCCGCTCCGACAATGTCGGTCCGCGCACATTTGCATCCCTGCTCCGTCATTTCGGCGATGCTGCAAGCGCGCTGGAGCGCCTGCCCGATCTTGTTCGCCGCGGTGGTGCCGCGGGCGCGGGCCGCATCTTTAGCGAAGCCGAGGCGGCCGCGGAGCTCGCAGCCTGCGGCAGGCTCGGCGTCGATCTCGTCGCGCCCGGCGAAGCGCATTATCCGGCGCGGCTCGCCAGCATCGACGATGCCCCGCCGCTGCTCGGCGTGCGCGGCGCGCGCGCGACCTTGACGCGGCCGATGATCGCGATCGTCGGCTCGCCAATGCCTCCGGCGCCGGACTGAAATTTGCAGGCCAGCTCGCGCGCGATCTCGGCGAGGCCGGCTTTGTCGTGATCTCCGGGCTCGCCCGCGGCATCGATGCGGCAGCGCATCGCGCCACCGTCGCCAGCGGCACGGTCGCCGTGCTCGCCGGCGGCCACGACCGGATCTATCCGCCCGAGCACGAGGATCTGCTGGCGGCGCTGCTCGAACAGGGTGCGGCGATCTCGGAAATGCCGCCCGGCCACGCGCCGCGGGCGCGTGATTTCCCCCGTCGCAACCGCCTGATCTCGGGCGCGTCGCTCGGCGTGGTCGTGGTCGAAGCCGCGCATCGCTCGGGCTCGCTGATCACGGCGCGGATGGCCGCCGAACAGGGCCGCGAAGTGTTCGCGGTGCCGGGCTCGCCGATCGATCCGCGCGCCGCGGGCACCAATGATCTGATCAAGCAGGGCGCGATGCTGGTCACCGAAGCCGCCGACGTCATCAACGCGATCCAGCCGATCATGGAGCGGCCGGTCATGCTCGGCGCGCGCGAGGACGACGAGCCGCTGGACTTCGCGACCGACGCCTCCGATCGTACCCGCATCGTCAATCTGTTGGGCCCGAGCCCGATCAGCCTCGACGATTTGATCCGGATGGCTGATGCGTCGCCCGCGATCGTCCGCGCCGTCCTGCTCGAACTCGAGCTCGCCGGCCGGCTCGAGCGTCACGGCGGCGGGCTGGTGTCGATGGTTTAGCGCGGCGTGGCGCGCGCAACCGCCTCCCCGTCATTGCGAGGAGCCATAGCGACGAAGCAATCCATATTTCCGCACGCTCGGTGACAATGGATTGCTTCGCTTCGCTCGCAATGACGTTGAAGTGATGTGCTTTTCTGTCAGCGTAACCAGTCAATCCGCGCCATTGCGCGCATCAAATTCCCTTCGCGCGCCCTCGATCTCCGGCAGATGCGCGAACGCCCATTGGCCAAGCGCCTTCACCGGCTCGGCGAGGCCACGGCCGAGATCGGTCAATTCATAGTCGACCCGCGGCGGTATGGTCGGAAATACCGTGCGTGTGACGAGGCCGTCGCGTTCGAGCCCGCGCAGCGTCAGCGTCAGCATCCGCTGCGAGATGCCGCTGATCGCGCGCTTCAATTCGTTGAAGCGCCGCGGCCCCTCGATCAGCATCATGATCACGAACACGCTCCATTTGTCGCCGACCCGCGCCAGCACGGAGGCGACCGCGCGGCAGTCGCTGTGATCGGCCTGCGGCGTGGGCGGCAAGGCAGGCACACGGATGTGCTCGGGTGTCACGGATGTGCTCCAGTTAGAAAAATGTGCGTTCTTGCGGGGATTTAGGGCAGTCACTCATATAGCGCCAGTTACAAACCTATACCAAAGGTGACACTCTGCCATGAAACTTCTGCATCTCGATTCCTCCGTCCTCGGCCCTCACTCCGTCAGCCGCCAGGTCTCCGCCGCCGCCGTCGAACGGCTGCGCCAGGCCAATCCCGGCCTCGTCGTGACCTATCGCGACCTGACCCAGACGCCGCTCGCGCACCTCACCGGCTTGCACCTCGCCGCCGGACAGGTCGCCACGCCGGAACCGTCATTGCGTGACGACATCGCCGCGGGACAGGCCGTGCTTGAGGAGTTTCTGGCCGCCGACATCGTGGTGATCGGCGCGCCCATGTACAATTTTACCATCCCCTCCCAGCTCAAGGCCTGGATCGACCGCATTCTGGTGGCCGGCAAGACCTTCAAATACGGCGCCACGGGCGTTGAGGGACTGGCGGGCAACAAGCGCGTCATCATCGCGATATCGCGCGGCGGCTTCTATGGCGCCGACACGCCGATGGCCGCGGCCGAGCATCTCGAAACCTATCTCCGCTGGGTGTTCGGCTTCATCGGGGTGAAGAACCTCGAATTCATCCCAGCCGATGGAATCCAGATTGGCCCCGAGCATCGCGCGAAGGCCGTCGCAAGCGCGCTAGAGGCCGCCGGCAGCCTGAATGCTGCCTGACGATTGATCAATGATGCCTGCCGTCGCCGATGCGGCGGCGGGCAATCCATGCAAAGGGGATTAGGACCAGACGCCCTGGATGCCAAGGATCACGACGACGAGCGAGATGAGAAGGCCAATCCCGGAAAACAGGGCGACCGAAACAAACTGGACAGTATCTGAACTCTCTGACGTGGAGGAAACAGGAACCGATGTCGGGATGCGTGCTGCTTTTGGCATGGCTGCACTCCAAATGAATCAGTTGTGAAATGAAGTCCCAGCCCTCTCAGAGGTCTCGCGAGCACGACGAAGGTTCAATGCATTCTGCAAATGGTCAAAAGAAACAGCCGGCGTGACGCGCTTTACGCCGGCTGCCTAACAACAATTTGAAACAATTCAGCCCCGAAAGATCGGCGCGCCCGAAGGCGACGCCGTCGCGCCGCCATCGACGAACAACTCCTGGCCCTGCACATGGGCAGAGTCGTCGGATGCAAGGAACAGCACCGTCTTCGAGATATGATCGGGTTCGCCGATGCGGCCGAGCGGAGTGATCTTGCCGATCCGCGCCTCGAACGCCTTCTCGGCTTCCGGCGTCGCAACCGCGGCGCCCCAGATCGGGGTGCGGACCGCGCCCGGCGCCACCACGTTGACGCGGATGTTGCGCGGCGACAGTTCCGAGGCCATCACCCGCGCCATCGCGCGCACGCCGGCCTTGCTCGCTGCATAGGCCGAGTAGCCGGGATTGCCGAGCACCGAGATCACCGAGCCATTGAGGATGACGGAGGCGCCGTCATTGAGATAGGGCGCGGCCGCCTGCACCGTGAAGAACACGCCGGTGAGATTGGTCCGGATCACGTTCTCGAAGGCGGCGAGCGTGGTGCCGCCGACCGGCGTCTGGCCGGGAATGCCGGCATTGGCGAACACGATGTCGAACTTGCCGAATTTTTCGGCGCCCTGCTTCACCGCAGCCTCCAGCGCCGCGACGTCGGTGGCGTCGGCCACGACCGCGAGCGCATTCGGTCCCAGTTCTTTCGCCGCGGCCGCCAGCGTCTCCTTGTTCCGTCCGGTGATGACGACCTTGGCGCCCTCGGCCACGAACAATTTCGCGGTCGCAAGTCCAATGCCGCTGTTGCCGCCGGTGATCAACGCCGTCTTGTTCGCCAGTCTCATGTCCGCCTCCAACGTGGTTGCATTATTAAACCTGGTTGCTTAGCTAGAGCTTCTGGTTTAATAATGCAACCACACAAGACCGTGATCGCACAGCCTTCGGGAGACGGACATGGTGAAACGAACCAGCCTTGCGGATGACACTTGCCCGATCGCACGTGCGCTCGACGTCTTCGGCGACTGGTGGTCGCTCCTGATCATCCGCGACGCTAACCTCGGCCGCCGCCGCTTCGGCGAATTCCAGGCAAGCCTCGGACTTGCCAAGAACATCCTCGCCACGCGGCTGCGCGCCCTCGTCGAGCGCGGCATCCTCAAGATGGTCCCCGCCTCCGACGGCAGCGCCTATCAGGAATACGTGCTGACGCCGAAGGGCCGCGGCATCTTTCCGATCCTGGTCGCGCTCCGGCAATGGAGCGAGGAGTTCGATGACGCGCCCGACGAGATCGCGACCATCCTGGTCGACCGCGCCAAGGGCAAGCCGGTGAAAAAGCTCGTGCTGGTTTCGCAGGACGGACGGCTCCTGAGGGCCGCCGACACCGCGCTGAAGCCGCGGCCTGCGGCAAAGCGCGCGCGGCGAGCGCCGTGAGCGCTACGCTCTGTGTGATCGCTGTGTGACTGCCCGACGGGCGAAACAGTGCTGTAGGATGGGTAGAGCGAAGCGAAACCCATCGCGTTCCCCCGGTATTGATGGGTTTCGCTGCGCTCTACCCATCCTACAGATCTTTGCGGCCGTGCGCCCGGAATGACGAGAAGACCGAGTTGCGCCCCTAGCGCTGATTTGCCCGACGGCGCAAGCCCTCGCAGCAAAAATATTTCGGTTTATCGGAAGCGCAAATCAGTGTAATGATCCGCCCGTCTCACCCGATTGAGGGGCGCTTCGCGATCGTCACGAGTGTTGGGTCGAGATGCGGTGGACGCCGAGCGCGCAACTGACGAGTGCGAACGACGCGGACGGTGAAAGTCGTGTGGTCCTGACGCCCCAGTGGCAGGTGTCTCCTCGCAAGACGCGAAACGTCTTGCGGCGACGGTGACAAAAAAGCCCGGTCTCGCCGGGGAGAGCACGAGATAAGCCGTAAAACCATCGCGCAGGGAAAGCCGGCGTGTTTATTTCACCTGTGGTCCTACCCCCGTGCTTTTTGTTGCACGGGACCCATGGGTGCAATCGGCACCCGGCTTTCCCTGCGCCCTCTGCGCTTCAGGAGGGACAACGAAGATGCAAAGCTCGGACATTCTGTGCCGCGAGAACGTGGATGTATGCCGTCATTGCGAGCGAAGCGAAGCAATCCATTTTCACCGCTTGTGGAGCCGTGGATTGCTTCGTCGCTTCAGCGCAAAATTGCTTTGCAATTTTGTCGCGAGCTCCTCGCAATGGCGGGGAGCCCCAGGCATCAGAAACAACTCACGACAACTTCCGCCGGCTGCGCGCCTGCAATTGCTGGTCGGCTTCCAGCCGCGCCATGGCGAGCAAATGGTCGAGGACTTCAAATTTGTGGCGCTGCGCGAGCCGGGCGAGTTCGGTCACAGCCGCTGTGATCAGGACCAGGGCTTCGTCCGGGTTGCCCTCCCGATCTGCCTCGTCGCCTGTGGATCGCCGCCGACCGGACGCTTTCTGCTTCCGGCCGCTCCCTGTGCTGCCCAAAGAGCTACTTCCATCCCACCCAATATAAGGAGAGATACGCCCTTTTCGGCCGCAACTCTAGGACGCATTCCACAACTCTGGAGATAGGTATCCCCATCCGCCCAGCCCGTTTTCAATATCTGGCGATTTGACAGGGGCCGCCTCAGCACCCATGTTCGCCCCCAAACGGCGGGCCGCGAGTCTAGCGGAACCCGCCTTCAGGTTTTCCCGTAAGCTATTGGAATGACATGAATATCGTCATTGTGGAGTCGCCGGCCAAGGCCAAGACGATCAACAAATATCTGGGTGCCTCCTACGAGGTCCTGGCGTCGTTCGGCCATGTCCGCGACCTCCCGGCCAAGAACGGATCGGTCGATCCCGACGCCAATTTCCAGATGATCTGGGAGGTCGATCCCAAGGCCGCCACGCGCCTCAACGACATCGCCAAGGCGCTCAAGGGTGCCGACCGCCTGATTCTGGCGACCGACCCCGATCGCGAGGGCGAGGCGATCTCCTGGCACGTGCTCGAGGTGATGAAGGAGAAGCGCGCGCTGAAGGACCAGAAGGTCGAGCGCGTCGTGTTCAACGCCATCACCAAGCAGGCCGTCTCCGAGGCCATGAAGGCGCCGCGCCAGATCGATGGCGCCCTCGTCGACGCCTATATGGCGCGCCGGGCGCTCGACTATCTGGTCGGCTTCACCCTCTCGCCCGTGCTGTGGCGCAAGCTGCCCGGCGCGCGTTCGGCCGGCCGCGTGCAGTCGGTCGCGCTGCGGCTGGTCTGCGACCGCGAGCTCGAGATCGAGAAGTTCATCCCCAGAGAATATTGGTCGCTGGTCGCAACCTTGCTGACCCCGCGCGGCGAGGCTTTCGAGGCGCGCCTGGTCGGAGCCGACGGCAAGAAGATCCAGCGGCTCGACATCGGCTCCGGTGCGGAAGCCGAGGATTTCAGGAAGGCAATCGAGGCCGCGCTCTTCAAGATCGCGACCGTCGAGGCCAAGCCCGCGCGGCGCAACCCGCAGGCGCCCTTCACCACCTCGACCCTGCAGCAGGAAGCAAGCCGCAAGCTCGGCTTCGCGCCGGCACACACCATGCGCATCGCGCAACGTCTCTACGAAGGCATCGACATCGGCGGCGAGACCACCGGCCTCATCACCTATATGCGAACCGACGGCGTCCAGATCGCCGGTGAAGCGATCACCCAGGCGCGCAAGGTGATCGGCGAGGATTACGGAAACGCCTACGTCCCCGACGCCCCACGCCAGTACCAGACCAAGGCCAAGAACGCCCAGGAAGCCCACGAGGCGATCCGCCCGACCGATCTCTCTCGCCGTCCTGCCACCATTGGCCGAAGGCTCGACGCCGATCAGGCCCGGCTCTATGAACTGATCTGGAAGCGCACCATCGCAAGCCAGATGGAATCGGCGGAGCTTGAGCGCACCACCGTCGACATCGAGGCAAAAGCCGGCGCCCGTGTGCTGGAATTGCGCGCCTCGGGCCAGGTCGTGAAGTTCGACGGCTTCCTCGCGCTCTACCAGGAAGGTCACGACGACGAGGAGGACGAGGATTCGCGCCGCCTGCCCGCGATGAGCGAAGGCGAGGCCGTGAAGCGCCAGAGCCTCGCCGTCACCCAGCATTTCACCGAGCCGCCGCCACGCTTCTCGGAGGCCTCGCTGGTCAAGCGCATGGAAGAGCTCGGCATCGGCCGCCCGTCGACCTATGCCTCGATCCTGCAGGTCCTGAAGGACCGCGGCTACGTCAAGCTCGAGAAGAAGCGGCTGCACGGCGAGGACAAGGGCCGCGTCGTGGTCGCGTTCCTCGAAAACTTCTTCTCGCGCTACGTCGAATACGACTTCACCGCCGACCTCGAGGAGCAGCTCGACCGCATCTCCAACAACGAGATCTCCTGGCAGCAGGTGCTGAAGGATTTCTGGCGCGGCTTCGCCGGCGCGGTCAACGACATCAAGGACCTCAGGGTCGCCGAGGTGCTCGATGCCCTCGACGAGATGCTCGGCCCGCACATCTATCCGCCGCGCGCCGATGGCGGCGATGTCAGGCAGTGCCCGACCTGCGGCACCGGACGCCTCAATTTGAAGGCCGGCAAGTTCGGCGCCTTCGTCGGCTGCTCGAACTACCCGGAGTGCCGCTACACCCGTCCGCTCGCCGCCGACAGCGCGGAGAGCGCCGACCGCATCCTCGGCAAGGATCCCGAGACCGACCTCGACGTCGCGGTGAAGGCCGGCCGCTTCGGCCCCTACATCCAGCTCGGTGAGCAGAAGGATTACGCCGAGGGCGAGAAGCCGAAACGCGCCGGCATCCCGAAGGGCACCTCGCCCGGCGATGTCGACCTCGAGCTTGCGCTGAAGCTGTTGTCGCTGCCGCGCGAGATCGGCAAACATCCGGAGACCGGCGAGCCGATCACCGCCGGCATCGGCCGCTTCGGGCCGTTCGTGAAGCATGAGAAAACCTATGCCAGCCTCGAGGCCGGCGACGAGGTGTTCGACATCGGGCTGAACCGCGCCGTCACGCTGATCGCGGAGAAGATCGCCAAGGGTCCGAGTGGCCGCCGCTTCGGCGCCGATCCCGGCAAGCCGCTCGGCGATCACCCAAGCCTCGGCGCGGTTGCGCTCAAGAACGGCCGCTACGGCGCCTACGTCACCGCCGGCGGCATCAACGCCACGATCCCAAGCGACCGCACGCCCGACCAGATCACGCTCCCTGAGGCGATCGTGCTGATCGACGAGCGCGCCGCCAAGGGTGGTGGCAAGAAAGCAAAGAAGGCGAAGGCAGCGAAGCCCGCCAAGGCCGGCAAGGCCGAGGGCGACGCCGCGGCGAAGCCCGCGAAGAAAGCCGCGACCAAGAAGGCCGCGGCGAAACCGAAATCGGACGCGGCCAGCAAGGCGCGCGCACCGGTCTCGTCAGGCGCCACGACGTCGGCAGCAAAGCCTGCGGCGGGATCGAAGGCGCCGGCGAAGAAGAGCGCCGGCAAGGCACGAGGATAAGTGAAACGCAAACATGACCATGGCTTTCCGGCCCGGGACGCCATCGTCGCCTTCATCCGCGCCAATCCAGGCAAGGTCGGCACCCGCGAGATCGCCCGCGAGTTCGGCCTGAAGAACGCCGACCGCGCCGAGCTGAAGCGGATCCTGCGCGAGCTCGCCGACGACGGCACCATTGCAAAGCGCGGCCGCAAGATTCACCAGCCGGCGGCGCTGCCGCCCACTGTGCTCGCCGACATCACCGGCCGCGACGTCGACGGCGAACTGCTCGCCACGCCCGCCGAGTGGGACACCGAAGAGAACGGCACCGCACCGAAGATCCGGATCGAGACGCCGCGTCGGCCGAAGCCCGGCACCACCGCCGGCGTCGGTGACCGCGCGCTCGTGCGTGTCGAGGTGACGGACGAGGGCGACGGCACGCCCTATCTCGGCCGCGTCATCAAGGTGATCGATCACGCGCGCACCCGCATCCTCGGCATTTTCCGCACCCTGCCCGATGGCGGTGGACGGCTGATCCCGGTCGACAAGAAGCAGGTCGGCCGCGAGCTCAACATCGCCAAGGCTGATACCGGCGGCGCCGAGGATGGCGACCTCATCGCCGTCGACCTGATCCGCAGCCGCGGCTATGGGCTCGCCTCCGGCCGCGTGAAGGAACGCCTTGGATCGATTGCGAGCGAGAAAGCGATCAGCCTGATCGCGATCAACGCCCACGACATCCCGCAAGTCTTCACGCCTTCGGCGATCCGCGAGTCCGAGGAAGCAAAGCCGGCAACGCTCCAGGGCCGCGAGGACTGGCGCGAGGTGCCGCTCGTCACCATCGATCCGCCCGACGCCAAGGATCACGATGACGCCGTGCACGCGGAGGTCGACCCCGATCCTCACAACAGGGGCGGCTACGTCATCCATGTCGCGATCGCCGACGTCGCCTTCTATGTGCGGCCGGACTCGGCGCTCGACCGCGACGCACTCCAGCGCGGCAACTCGGTCTATTTCCCGGACCGCGTCGTGCCGATGCTGCCCGAGCGTATCTCCAACAATCTGTGCTCGCTGGTGCCGGGCGAGCCGCGCGGCGCGCTTGCGGTGCGCATGGTGATCGGCGCCGACGGCCGCAAGCGCTCGCACAGCTTCCACCGTGTGTTGATGCGCTCGGCGGCGAAGCTCAACTACGCGCAGGCGCAGGCCGCGATCGACGGCAAGGTCGACGACACCACCGGCCCCCTGCTCGATCCGATCCTGAAACCGCTGTGGGCGGCCTATGGCCTCGTCAAGCTCGCGCGCAACGAGCGCGACCCGCTCGATCTCGATCTGCCCGAACGCAAGATCCTCTTGAAGCCCGATGGCACTGTCGACCGCGTGGTCGTGCCGCAGCGTCTGGATGCGCACCGGCTGATCGAGGAGTTCATGATCCTGGCCAATGTTGCAGCGGCCGAGACGCTGGAGAAGAAGAACCTGCCGCTGATCTATCGCGTGCATGATGAGCCGACGCAGGAAAAAGTGCACAACCTCCAGGAATTCCTGAAGACGCTCGACCTGCCTTTCACCAAGTCAGGTGCGCTGCGGCCCTCGCAGTTCAACCGCGTGCTGGCGCAGGTTGCTGGCGAGGACTACGAGCCGCTGGTCAACGAGGTTGTGCTGCGTTCGCAGGCGCAGGCGGAATACTCCGCCGAGAATTACGGCCATTTCGGCTTGAACCTCAGGCGATATGCGCACTTCACCTCGCCGATCCGCCGCTTCGCCGATCTGATCGTGCATCGCGCGCTGATCCGCGCGCTGGGACTGGGCGAAGGCGCATTGCCCACGGACGAAACGCTGGAGACGCTGGCCGAGATCGCGGCGCAGATTTCCGTCACTGAACGCCGCGCGATGAAGGCGGAGCGCGAGACGGCCGATCGCCTGATCGCACATTTCCTCGCCGACCGTATCGGCGCCACGTTCCAGGGTCGCATCTCGGGCGTGACGCGCGCCGGGCTGTTCGTGAAGCTCGACGAGACCGGCGCCGACGGTCTGGTTCCGATCCGCACGATCGGCAGCGAATATTTCAACTATGACGAAACCCGCCATGCGCTGATCGGATCGCGCAGCGGAACCATGTACCGGCTCGGCGACGTCGTCGATGTTCGTCTGGTCGAGGCCGCGCCGGTGGCGGGCGCGCTGCGGTTTGAGCTACTATCGGAAGGTCAGGCCATTCCGCGTGGCGGAAGGCGCGGACGCGATGGCGCAACGGCGGAACGCCGGACCAACGGGCATCAGGAGCGGAAGGCGCGCAGTAAGAAAAAGGCGCGCAAGCCGGACAAGCCGAAGCCCGGCAAATCGAAGCGAGGCAAGTCATGGAAACGGTGACCCCGGAGACGGTCGTCTGGACCCGCGACAGTACGCAACCCGAGAAGCGCAACGTCTGGACCGCGATGAAGCGCGGATTCCGCTGCCGCTGCCCGCGCTGCGGTGAAGGCAAGCTGTTCCGCGCGTTCCTCAAGGTCGATGACCATTGCGCGGTCTGCGGCCTCGATTTCACCCCGCATCGCGCCGATGACCTGCCCGCCTATCTCGTGATCGTCATCGTCGGCCATATCGTGGTACCGACGGTGTTGTGGATCGAAACCGATTATTCGCCGCCGGTGTGGCTGCAACTGTCGATCTACCTTCCCCTCACCCTGTTCCTGGCGCTCGCGCTGATTCAACCCGTGAAAGGTGCCGTGGTCGGATTTCAATGGGCGCTGCGCATGCATGGCTTTGACGAAAATGCCCCTAGCGACATCCCCCCGGTCTAGCTACACCGGACGGCAAGAAGAACCGAAAGGGATGAGATGACTCAAGCCACTGCTGCTGCCGCCGCTACCGTGCAAGAAGGAAAAGAAGCCGACCACCATCCGTACTTTCGGCCGAAGGATGCGGCGACGCTGATCCTGATCGATCGCTCCGCTGCAAAGCCGAAAGTTCTGGTCGGTAGGCGCCACGACAAGGTGGTGTTCATGCCGGGCAAATACGTCTTCCCCGGCGGCCGCGTCGACAAGGCCGACAACCGCGTGCCCGTCGCCGCGCCGATCACAGCCGAGCTCGAAGCCAATCTGCTCAAAGGCAGCCCGAAGATCACGGCCGGCCGCGCACGCGCGCTCGCCAACGCCGCGATCCGCGAGGCGTGCGAGGAGACCGGCCTCTGCCTCGGCCGCAAGGTCGAGAAGTCAGCAAATCTCGACGGCCCCTGGAAGCCATTTGCCGATGCAGGCCTGTTGCCCGATCCGTCCGGCCTGTTCCTGATCGCGCGCGCGATCACCCCGCCCGGCCGCGTTCGCCGTTTCGATACGCGCTTCTTCACCGCCGATGCCTCGACCATCGCACATCGTGTCGAGGGCGTGGTGCATGCCGACGCCGAACTGGTCGAGCTGGTGTGGGTCGAGATCGGCTCCGAGCCGCTTGCCGACGCGCACGCCATGACCAAGAACGTGCTCGCCGAGCTCGACCGCAGGCTTGCCACTGGCCCGCTCCGTCACGACGCGCCGGTGCCGTTCTTTCATTTCTACGGCGGCAAGATGCAGAAGGATGTGTTGGGGGCGTAGGCCCGCCCCTATCCCGTCATTGCGAGCGAAGCGAAGCAATCCATTTCACCGCTTGCCGAACCATGGATTGCTTCGTCGCTCCCGCTCCTCGCAATGACGGTACAGACGCCGCACGAAACGTCCTCCTGGCGCCGCGTAAATTGCAAAATTCTTCTCAAGCGGAATTGATGGCGCTGCCCTGATCCCCTCCCTATCTGTTCCGCCAACGACAACCACGACGGAACGGGGCAAATGGCGAAGCGTCAACTCAAGCTCGGCGCGTTCATGCGGCCGATCAGCATTCACACCGGCGCATGGCGCTATCCCGGGGCCTGGCCCGACGCCAATTTCAACTTCGACCAGATCAAGCAGCTGATCCGGAAGCTCGAGGCCGGCAAGTTCGACGCCTTCTTCATGGCCGACCATCTGGCCGTGCTCAACATGCCGATCGATGCGCTGAAGCGCAGCCACACCGTGACCTCGTTCGAGCCGTTCACGCTGTTGTCGGCGCTGTCAGCCGTCACCGACAATATCGGCCTGATCGCAACCGGCTCGACCACCTTCGACGAGCCCTATCACGTCGCTCGCCGCTTCGCTTCGCTCGATCACATCTCGGGCGGCCGCGCCGGCTGGAACATCGTCACCACGTCCAATCCCGACGCCGCGCTGAATTTCGGGCTCGACGACCACATGGAGCACGCCGAGCGCTACAGGCGCGCCCGCGAGTTCTATGACGTCGTCACCGGTTTGTGGGATTCCTTCGCCGACGACGCCTTCGTGCGCGACGTCGAGTCCGGACTGTTCTTCGATCCTTCGAAGATGCATACGCTCAACCACAAGGGCAAATATCTCTCGGTGCGCGGTCCGCTCAACATCGCCCGCCCAGTCCAGGGCTGGCCGGTGATCGTGCAGGCCGGCGCGTCCGACGACGGCAGGCAGCTCGCTGCGGAGACCGCCGAGGCCGTGTTCACCGGTGGCGGCAGCCTTGCCGACGGGCAGAAGCTCTATGCCGATATCAAAGGCCGCATGGACAAGCTCGGCCGCGACCGCGAGCACCTGAAGATCCTGCCCGGCGCCTTCGTCGTGGTCGGCGACAGCGTCGAGGAGGCCAAGGAGAAGCGCGCCTTGCTCGACAGCCGCGTACATTACGACAGCGCGATCGCCTCGCTCTCGGTGATCCTCGGCACCGATGCCTCCGGCTTCGATCCCGACGGGCAATTGCCTGATATCCCGGAGACCAATGCCAGCAGGAGCGGACGGCAGCGCATCGTGGACGTCGCGGCGCGCGACAAGCTCACAGTGCGCCAGCTCGCCCAGCGCGTCGGCGGCTATGGCGGGCTCGCCTTTGTCGGCACGCCCAAAACCATCGCCGACCAGATGGAGGAATGGCTGACCGGCTACGGCAGCGACGGCTTCAACATCATGTTCCCCTATCTGCCCGAGGGGCTGTTCGACTTCGTCGACAAGGTGGTTCCGGAGCTGCAGAAGCGCGGCATCTTCAGGACGGAATACGAAGGCAAGACGCTGCGCGAGAATCTCGGCCTCCCGCGGCCGAAAAACCGGTTCTTTGAGGGTTAATTGGCAAGAATCGAACCACTTTCGGCCCGGGAAACCTTGACTTTGGGCGGTTTCTGGCTAGTTTCCCGGCCAACCGCGGGCCGATTTGGCCGGCTTCTGATACCCCTGCATTTTCGAGGTTTTGCATATGGCCAAGGCGGTCACCATCAAGGTCAAGCTCGTGTCGTCGGCCGACACCGGCTACTACTACGTCGCCAAGAAGAACTCGCGCACCATGACCGACAAGCTGGTCAAGAAGAAGTACGATCCGGTTGCGCGCAAGCACGTCGAGTTCAAGGAAGCCAAGATCAAGTAAGATCGCCTGGTGCTGATCTTCAAACGGGGCCCTCGCGGCCCCGTTTTTGCTTTGTGGCTGAGCATCACCCCTTTTGCTTCCCGGACAAGCCCGGGCGTGGGGCTCACATGGTCGCAAGCTTGGACGAGGGAAACGTCGGCGGCTACTCGGTGGTTTACGGGCGCGAGGACATCTACTTCCCCGTCTACATCACCGCCGCCCTGGCCGCGATCTTCCTGACGGCCACGTGGATCACGGGAGCCCTTTATTGGCTGGCGTTGGCGGTAACCGCGGCCGCTTTCACCTACTACAACATTCCCCTGCTGGAGACCGGACGCCCGACGATCGGCGCCAACCAGTATGGCGTCTTCATCCAAGCCTTCGGGCTGATCCGCTGGCGCGCCATCGCGCAGATCGACCTCGTCGAGATCGCCGAGCGCGCCATGACCGTCCATGAGCTGCAGATTGCGCTCAACGCGCCGCTCGGCAGCGCGCTTGTCGCCGACTGGCGCAAGCGGCCGGCCTATCGACTGGCGATGCGCCTGCCCTGGCGCATGGACCACCGCGGCGTGGTGCGCATCAACCTGGAACCGTTCGACCGGCCGCCCGATGAAATCCATCGAACGATCCTCAGGATGTGGCGCTACTACCGCAGCTAGCGTCCGCCGAACGCGTCGTCACGCAGATGCCCGTCCGCGATCTCGGCATCAGGATTGTGCGTGATGGTCATGAACCAAATGAGGCTGAAAAACAGCGACCACGCTGTGTTCCAATAGAACCAGTTCATGTGATCACCTCGTAACCAACGGCCCTGCCCCCGCATGACCGGCGGCGCGCGCCAGCCTCGCGGGATACTACTCCGATCCCTCCTATTGCACTACTGCACCACTTCGCCGTGCAGCGCGAGATCGAGCCCCTCGCGCTCGACATCCCGCGTCACACGGAGGCCGACGAAGAGATTGACCACGACCAGAATGATCAGGCTGACGACGGCATCGTAGACAAACACGGTGACGACGCCGATGCACTGATTGAAGAACTGGCCGATGTTGCCCTCCAACGCACCCGCCGTTCCGCCGTATTGCTCGACCGCGAACACCCCGGTCAGCAGCGCGCCGACCATGCCGCCGATCGCGTGCACGCCGAAGCAGTCAAGTGCGTCGTCATAGCTGAACATGCGCTTGAGTCCGGTGCATCCCCAGTAGCAGAAGACACCTGCGCCAACTCCAATGGCAAAGGCGCCGACCGGTCCCACGAACCCGGAAGCTGGCGTGATGGCGACGAGGCCCGCAACCGCGCCCGAGCAGATGCCGACGACCGTCGGCTTGCCCTTGAGCGCCCATTCGACCAGCATCCAGGTGAAACCGGCGACGGCCGTTGCGATCTGGGTCACCAGCATCGCCATGCCCGCCTGCATCCCCGCTGAGACCGCCGAGCCGGCGTTGAAGCCGAACCAACCGACCCAAAGCAGCGAGGCGCCGATGAAGGTGAGCACCATGTTGTGCGCCGGTCCGGTCTCGGTGCGCCGGCCGAGCATGATCGCGCACATCAGGCCCGCGACGCCGGCATTGATGTGCACGACGGTGCCGCCGGCGAAATCGAGCACTTTCACCCACGCAGCGTCGTTACCCGACGAGAACACCCCATCCGGCCCCCAAACCCAGTGCGCGACCGGCGCGTAGACGAAGATCGCCCACAGGCCGATGAACCAAAGCATCGCCGAGAACTTCATCCGCTCGGCAAATGCCCCGGCAATAAGCGCCGGCGTAATGATGGCGAAGGTCATCTGGAAGCAGATGTAGACGGCCTCCGGAATGGTGGGGGCGAGAGGATTCGGATTGCCGATCCCGCCCTTGCCGATGTCGCTCAGGATGTCCCTGAGAAACATGCGATCCAGACCCCCGACAAAGGGAGTGCCAGCGCGGAATGCGAGGCTGTAGGTCAGGACGGCAAACAGGATCGTGACCAGGCATGTCACGGCAAAGCTGGTCATCACGGTGTCGCCGACGTTCTTCTTGCGCACCATGCCGCCGTAGAACAGGCCAAGGCCGGGAATCGTCATCATCAAGACCAGCGCCACGGATGTCAGCATCCAGGCGGTGTCGCCCGGGTTTGGCGTGCACCGCTCGAGAACCTTGCCGCTGCAAGCCGGCGGCGCGGCGTCCTCCGCCAGCGCAATGTCGCTGAAGACAAGACAGAGGAACGCAATTCCCAACACAGCGATCGCAAATTCCACGAGCCTTTGGCGCGTGTGTGTTCCTGATTTCATCATCTTCCTCCTGTCGAAAAAGATGTCAGTGGTCGGAGCAGCGTGGCGCGCCCCTCAGGCAACGCTTCTCGCTCGACGGGCGAACGTAAAGACGCGGCCTGCCGGCCGAGGTCCCTGATGTCCGAAGCGTCGTATTGGGGATGGCTGCCAGATCGGAGGCGGCAGCATGTGCGCTGACGAAAGCGCAGGACGCCGCTTGCTCGGCGGCACAGCAAGGTCGTCGGGCTCGGATGGCCTGAGATTCGCGGCGACTAGCCTCATCGTGGCCAGCCCTTCCCAGTGGTCGCCAGGTCGGAAACCCGGTCTTGGTTTCCGCAGCCATTTCTTAGTCAGATGAAATCAAGATTCGTGCCACCCGGAACGTTGACATAACCTATTGAACAGCCTTCGCTTTCAAACCCGGGCTCAAGCGACCCGGCGATGTTTTGCCTGCTCTTTCGGCAGCTCGCAGATCAATAAATAGGCAGTCATCGGCCACTGCCATTTCATTTGGCAGCGGCTCCGTTCAAATCCGAGCGGTTTGGATCGGACGCTATGCGGTCCTCAAGACCGGTGGCTGCGACGGCCGGATCAGCGCGAAGGCCAACTGCAGGATGCCGCCGGCAAGGCCCAGCGCGACGCCGATGCGCCAGGCCATGGTGTAGGAGCCGAGCGCGTCATAGAGCACCCCTCCGCCATAGGCGCCGAGGAAGCTGCCGACCTGGTGGCTCATGAAAGCGAGGCCCTGGACCATCGCCTGCCAGCGCAGGCCGAACATCTCAGCCACCGCACCGGCGACCAGAGGCCCGACGCCCATCCAGAGGAAGCCCATGATCGCGCCAAACAGCAGCGTCGACGCAGGTGTCGCCGGCAGCATGAAGTACCAGGCGAGCGCCAGCGAACGCAGGATGTAGATCGCGCCGAGCACCGCGAGCTTGTTCCAGCGCTGGCCGGCCCAGCCGAAGAACAGCGAGCCCAGCACATTGAAGCCGCCGATCATGCCGAGCGTCTGCGCGCTCAGCATCGGATCGAGGCCACAGATCGCGAGATAGGACGGCAAATGCGTGGTGAGGAACACGAGCTGCATCCCGCAGACCATGTAAGCGCAGGTCATCACGACGAAGGACGCATTACCGAACGCGGTCTTCGTCACCTCCACTGCGGTGGCATTGTCGATATCGTCGGCCGCAGGCTTCGGCAGCGGAATCCTGTCGACGCCGCCGGCGTACAACGCGGCGGGGATCATCAGCACCGACAGCACGACGAACCCGGCGAGGCCGAAGCGCCAGCCGAATCCCTCGTTGAGGATCTGTCCAAGCGGCGCCGACATCAGCGCGCCAAGCGAGCCCGCGGCGGAGACGATGCCGAGCACCGTCGAGCGCACCGTCTCCGGCACCGCACGCGCTGAAACGGACATCGCGATCGAGTTCGCGGTGCAGGCCAGCGACGTGCCGATCAGCACGCCGCCGCCGATCATGATGCTGACGAGCCCGTTCGCGGTCGTCATCAGCGCAAGGCCAGCGATATAGAGCAGCGCGCCGACCACCATGATCGGGCGGAAGCCATAGCGCACCGTCATCGCGCCGGCGAGCGGCTGCAGAAAGCCCCAAGCGAGGTTCTGCACGGCGAGCGCCAGCGTGAAGTCCGACACCGAGATGTGGATGTCGTGCGTCAGCGGCTGCATGAAGATGCCGAGGCTCTGCCGCAGCCCCATGCTCAGCGTGAGCATGACGGAGGCACCGATCAGAATGGGAAGGGTGGGACGCAGGACCTGCAACAGGGGCATTGTTCTTGTTCTCCCGATTGGGCGCGGCACGCGCGCCGCGGCCTGCGATTCCCGTATGTTTTAGTTACACAGACCTGTGTAGTTAGTCTATACATGGGGCAAGCTGTCAAGCGAAGAGGATCACGGCCGGCGCATGGCATCCCCGCCTCCCAAACAGACCATGAAAGAGCGGATCCTCGAGACCGCCGACATGCTGTTCTATCTGCAGGGTATTCGCGCTGTCGGCGTCGACACCATCGCGGCCGAGATCGGCATCAGCAAACGCACACTCTACAATCATTACCCGTCGAAGGACGCGCTGATCGCGGCCTATCTCGAACGCCGCTTCGTGCTGCCGCGCCCGTCCGACAAGCCGCCCGCCGAGCAGATCCTCGCCACCTTCGATTCGCTGGAGCGGCGCTTCGCGAGCAAAGATTTCCGCGGCTGCCCGTTCGTGAATGCGGTGGCCGAGCTCGCGCCCGAAGACCCGTCGGTCCGCAAGATCGCGATCCGCTTCAAGGAAAGCCGTCGCGTCTGGTTTCGCGACCTGTTGGAGCGGCTGAACGTCGCCGACGCGGACGGGCTTGCAACGCAGCTTGCGCTCTTGGTCGACGGTTCGATTGCGCAGGATCTGGTCCGCAACGACCCCGCAATGGCGCGCGCTGCCCGAGAAGCCGCGCGCGTGCTGCTTGCGAATGCCGGCGTGAAAGTCGGCGAAAGCGGCGGCGCGGACAAGCCACGGGACCCGGCCAGGAAGCGTGGCCGCTGAATCCGGTTGCGTCCCGATCTCACCTTTGGTTGTTAGCGTTGACGGCGCGGCGACGTCCCCAACGGGATATTCCGCCAGGCGAGATTTCCGACCGCAACACGGCGCGCAACGCAACGACGGAGCGACCATGGAAGATCTGAAGGTGACGGCCAGCGGCTATGACTTCGCGCCGGCGCGCGCGGCCATGCAGCGTTATATCGACAACGATCTCCTGTCGGGCATCTCGTCTGCGGTCATGGTCGGCCGCGAGCTCGTCGATGTCAGCTGCGTCGGGTGGGCCGACAAGGAAGCGCAGATTCCGCTGCGGACCGATCACATCTTCCGCGTCTTCTCCAACACCAAGCTGATCACCTCCTGCGCGGCGCTGTTGCTGTTCGAGGAAGGCCGTTTTCAGCTCGACGATCCCATCGAGAAATTCATCCCGCAGCTCCGCAACCGCAAGGTCCTGCTGAAGGGCGCGACGTCGATCGATCAAACCGAGCCAGCGAGAAGCTCGATCACCATCCGTCAATTGCTGAGCCACTGCTCCGGTCTGAGCTACGGGTTCTTTGACCCCGGCACCGTCATCTTCAACGCCCTCAACGAGCGCGGGGTTCACAATCCCAATACGACCTTGGCTGACATGGTGGATGTTTTGGCCGACCTGCCACTGATCTATCACCCGGGCACGTCGTGGGAGTATTCTCTCGCCATCGACGTGGTCGCGCGGCTGGTGGAAGTCATCAGCGGCCAGACATTCGACAAGTTCATCCAGGCGCGCATCCTCGATCCGCTCGGCATGGTCGATACCGGCTTTGTCGTTCCGGAAAAGGATCACGGCCGGCTCGTCGCCTATTACGCCGGCGCCGACCTGATGGAGCCGATGAAGCCGGGCCTCACCCGCACCGACAATGCACCCTTCCCCGGCGCCTATCTGCGCCCGATCGCCAGGCTCAATGGCGGCGGTGGCCTGGTTTCGACGCTGCCCGATATGGTCGCGCTGATCCGGAGCCTGCTGCCCGGCGGACCGACGCTGCTCAAGCCGGAGACGATTGCGTTGATGATGACCAACCAGTTGCCCGACGGACAATGGATCCGCTTCGCCATGATGGGCGAGCAGCCCGGCAAGGCGCACGGACTGGCCGGCGGCCTGATCCTCAACCCTTCGCCGATCGATCATCCCGACGCCGCCGGCGAGTTTTATTGGGGCGGCGTCGCCGGCACGCAATGGTGGATTTCGCCGAAGGCCAACGTCGCCGGCGTGATGATGGCGCAGCGCCAGATGGCGTTCGTCCATCCGTTCTCGTTCGAGTTCAAGCGGATGGCCTATGACGCGGTGAAGCGCGGGCGGTAGGAAGGTTTTGTAGCCCGGATGGAGCGAAGCGCAATCCGGGGCATCGGGCCGCTTGCATGGGCTTCCCGGATTGCGCTTCGCTCCATCCGGGCTACGCGATTCGATTACGCCGCGGCCGAAACCACCCGGTTGCGGCCGTCGTGCTTGGCGCGGTAGAGCGCGGTATCGGCGCGTTTGAGCACGTCGGTGACCGGCTCGCCCTTGCGCTCCAGCGTGGTGAGCCCGATCGAGATCGTGACCTCGATCCGCTTGGCGCCCTTGTTGATGGTGAAGGTCTCGCCCGCGATCGAACGGCGCAGCCGCTCGGCGACCATGCCGGCGACGCGGAGATCGGTTTCCGGCATCACGATCACGAACTCCTCGCCGCCGTAGCGGCAGGCGAGATCGATGCCACGGATCGACTTGCGGATGCGGACGGCGAATTCGCGGAGCACGTCGTCGCCGGCGTCGTGGCCATAGGTGTCGTTGATCGATTTGAAGTAGTCGATATCGAGGATCATCAGCGCCAGCGGCTTGCCGCGCACCGAAGCCTGCTCGGCAAGCGTCGCCAGATGGCTTTCCATGTAGCGGCGGTTATTTAGCCCGGTCAGCGCGTCCGTGATCGCCATTTCGATCGAGTTCTGCACGTTGTCGCGCAGGTGGTCGGTGTAGCGGCGGCGGCGGATCTGGGTGCGGGCGCGCGCCAGCAATTCGTTCTTGTCGACGGGCCGCAGCAGATAGTCGTTGACCCCGATCTCGAGCCCGCGCATCAGCCGCGTGTTGTTGTCGGCATCGGAGATCGCAAGGATCGGCACCTGCCGCGTCCGCTCCAGCGAGCGCGCCTGGCTGCACAGCCTTAAGCCGTCGTAATTGTCGAGGCTGAGCGAGACGATCAGGAGGTCGTAATTGCCCTCGGCGGCGTGGAACAGCGCTTCCGACGGATTGGTCTCGACGTCGACCGTGTGCTCGGCCGAGAGGATCGGCGCCAGCTTCTCGTAGGATGACGGCCGGTCGTCGACCAAGAGGATGCGGCCGCCTATGCCCTTGTCGGCGATCGCACTGCGCTCGGGCGCCTGCATGCCGATCTCGAGCGAGGTGATGGCGCGCATGCGCAGTTCGTCGGTCATCATCTTCAGCCGCGTCAGCGAGCGCACCCGCGCAATCAGCACGACGTCGGACACCGGCTTGGTCAGGAAATCATCGGCACCGGCCTCGAGACCGCGCACGCGGTCGGACGGGCTGTCGAGTGCCGTGACGATCACGACGGGGATGAAATGGGTGGCCGGATTGGACTTCAGGCGGCGGCAGACCTCGAAGCCGTCCATATCGGGCATCATCACATCGAGCAGGATGATGTCGCATTCGGCGCGCGCGCAAATCTCCAGCGCCTCGGTACCGTTGGAAGCGGTCAGCACGTCGAAATATTCGGCCGACAGGCGGGCTTCCAAAAGCTTGACGTTCGCCGGGACGTCATCGACGACGAGAATACGCGCGGACATCGAAACACTACTCCCCTATCCGATAAAGCGTCGGACAGTCTCAATGAATTTGCCGACCGAGATCGGCTTGGACAAATATGCTTCACACCCGCCCTCGCGGATGCGCTCTTCATCGCCCTTCATGGCGAAGGCCGTGACCGCGACCACCGGGATCGCGCGCAAATCGGGATCGTCCTTGATCCAGCGCGTGACTTCGAGGCCGGACACCTGGGGCAATTGGATGTCCATCAGGACGAGATCGGGACGCAGCTTGCGGACGAGATCGAGCGCCTCGAAACCGTTGCTGGTTCCAGAGGTCTGATAGCCATGCGCTTCCAAGAGATCGCGAAAGAGCTTCATGTTGAGCTCGTTGTCCTCCACGATCAGGACGGTTTTGGCCATCCCGTCCCTCCCAAATCCAGGAAACGGCCCGACTTGCGGTGCATCAGGCACCGCGCTCGGGGCGCGTCAAAATGTGAATTCAAACTAGCGCCAGAATCGCTCTAACCCGTTAAACCCGAACGCCAACTTCCCCAGTGTGGTTTCCGTTGCTTGAACACGCTTGGAAGACTCGGGCATGATGGGTTCTCAATAGAGACCATAAGTTAACGGAAAGGCAAACCGGCGCGTTGAAAAAGCCTGTTCACAACCCCCGGGAAGTCGCTGAAATCGTTGCGATTCAGGCGCTGAGGTTCATTGCCGGCGACCCTGAACGACTTGGCCTTTTCCTGGCCGAGACGGGAATCGGGCCGGAGACCTTGCGCACCGCCGCATCCGACCCTCAATTTCTCGCGAGCGTGCTCGATTTCGTGATGCGCGACGACGCCACGGTGAACGCATTCGCCGCCGCCTCCGAGCTGCATCCGACCAACATCGCCGCCGCCCATCAGGTGTTGGGCGACCGGAAATGGGAGCGCGACGTGCCGTGACGACGGCAGCGCCAGGTTTCGACGGCCCCCTCGGTTTCTGCCGGGACTGTCTCGGCGATCTCAACATCAACGCGAAGCGCTGCAGCCATTGCGGCTCGCCGCGGCTGGTGCGTCACCGCACCCTGCCCGCGCTTTCGCTGGCGCATATCGACTGCGACGCGTTCTACGCAACCGTCGAGAAGCGCGACAACCCCGATATCGCCGACCGGCCAGTGATCATCGGCGGCGGCAAGCGCGGCGTCGTGTCGGCGGCCTGCTACATCGCCCGCACCTATGGCGTCCGCTCGGCGATGCCGATGTTCAAGGCGCTGGAACTCTGTCCGCACGCGACCGTGATCGGCCCCGACATGGCGAAATATGTCCGGGTCGGGCGCGAGGTGCGCCACGCCATGCAGGCGCTGACGCCGCTGGTCGAGCCGCTGTCGATCGACGAGGCCTTCCTCGATCTTGCGGGCACCCAGCGCGTGCACGGCATGATCCCGGCCAAGGTGCTGGCGAAATTCGCGCAGGACGTCGAGCGCAACATCGGCATCACAGTGTCGGTCGGGCTGTCCTGCAACAAGTTCCTCGCCAAAATCGCCTCCGACCTCGACAAGCCGCGGGGATTTGCCGCGCTCGACCAGGACGAAGCCCGCGCGATGCTCGCCGACAAGCCGGTCGGCTTCATCTACGGTGTCGGCCCTGCGACCCAGGAGAAGCTCGTGCAGCGAGGCTTCCGCACCATCGCCGACTTGCAGCGCGCCGACGAAAACGAATTGATGAAGCAGTTCGGCGGCGAAGGTCGACGGCTGTGGCGGCTGGCGCGCGGTATCGACGATCGCCGCGTGGTGGCTGATCGCGGCGCCAAGACGATCTCGAGCGAGACCACATTCGAAACCGACATCCGCGATTTCGCAACTCTGGAAAAGCTGCTCTGGAAGCTGTCGGAAAAGGTCTCGGCGCGGCTGAAGACCAGCGAACTCTCGGGCTGCACCATCACGTTGAAGCTGAAGACCGCGGACTTCCGCCAGCGCACCCGCTCGCAGTCGATCCAGACGCCGACCCAGCTTGCGGCCAAGATATTCGCGGTATCGCGCGAAATGCTGGTGAAGGAGATCGACGGCACCGCCTTCCGCCTGATGGGGACCGGCGTCAGCGCATTGCGACCGGGCGCACAGGCCAATGATTCCGACATGCTCGACCGCCGCTCGGCCCACGCCGAGCGCGCGATGGACAATCTGCGAAAGAAGTTCGGCAATGCCGCGGTGATCCGGGGCATTGCCTATGAGGGGCCGGAGAAGCCAGAACAGCCTTGATCGTCATGGCCGGGCTTGACAGCCGAACAGACGTCAATCGACCACGGCCACCGCCTCGATCTCGATCAGCCATTCCGGAGCCGCGAGTGCAGTGACGCCGACCAGCGTGCTCGCCGGCGGCTCCACGCCCTCGAAGAAGGCCGAGCGTGCCTTGCCGACGATGGGACGCAGCTCCGGCTTGTAGCCGACAACGTAGGTGGTGATCTTCACGATATCGCGGTAGCTCGCACCTGCCGCCTTCAGCGCCAGGCCGATATTCTGCATCACCTGCGTCGTCTGCGCGGCGAGATCGCCGACGCCGACCACCCGGCCCTCCTCGTCGGTGGACACCTGTCCGGCGATGTAGATCGTGCGCGCGCCCTGGGCGACGACGACATGGGAATAAGCCGGATTATGGTGCAGGCCGCTTGGGCGAAGTTGTTGGAGCTTGCTCATCTTGGTGCCTCCCTGACATGCAGTATGGGCGGGAAGCGTAGCCGGGTCCGACGTTCGAACCAAGGGTTCCGTCATTGCGAGCCAACGGGTCGCGCGAATGCGCGCCCGATGACAGGCTCCGCGAAGCAATCCATGCTTCAGCGCATGCGGGGCGATGGATTGCTTCGTCGCTTCTGCGCAAAATTGCTTTGCAATTTTGTCGCGAGCTCCTCGCAATGACGGGGACAGAGTGGCGTCACCCTCACTTGCAGGGCTTGGAATCCTTGACGTCGAACTTGCCCATCGCGCCCGAGATCACAAAATCGTTGTAATCGAGCACCAGCGCGCGGGAGACGCCGTTTTCGTAGAGTTCGAACGACATCGCATAGACCGGGGTCTGCTCGCCGTCCTTGGCCTTGGCGTCGCGGTCGTAATAGCTGACCGTCACCGGCCAGCGCGTCATCGCCTTCATCACGTCGCTCGACGTCGACGGGTCGGGTAAAGTCGGCGTGCGGTCGCCCGGGATCGGCTGACCGATCACCGACAGCGTGTTGTAGACCTTCTCGCCATTGTCCGAGCCGTCATAGACCGTCAGCTCGAGCACCGATTTGCCCTCGCGGGCGGCTGCGATGATGTGCTGGATCTGCTCGGTCGGAAACACGACCTTGCCGTCGAGCTCGAAGGTCTTCTTCACCGGCTCCTTCAGCTTGACGGTGATGTGATCGCCGACCCGCTCGGCGAGGCCATCGACCGGCGCGGCGTCGCTGTCGTTCATCCGGGTGTCGATCTTGAACCGGTAGCTCTTGCCGGCGGCATCCTCCCAGGACGACGAGCGGAGGTCGGAGAGCGTGACCTTGCCCTCGCCGCTGTCGAGCTCCGACACCTGGCGGAATTCGGACGTATAGCCTTCGCAGGCATTGCCGGTGAAATTGTAGAGGATGCGCCCGCGTGCATTGCTGATCGAGTTGCCGCCGCGCGACTTGACAAGGCTGAGCTCGTAGAGCGCCTGGTGCGCGAGAAACGGCCCGCCAGCGGCCGCGAAGGCGGGGGCGCTGGCCAATCCGGATCCTGCGGCAACGGCAATCAACACCAGGGCACGCGACGGAATCCGGTACGGCAGGACCATATTTCTTCCTCAGCCAGGGGTCGATCCAGGGGGACGATTCGGCACAATAGTGACCGCTCTATTGCGCCGCAACTGGGGCAAGTTTCACAAAAAGGTAACGGACGCGTGCGGGAATGCCGCTCTTTTCGGCCGTTTTCCGCGCGCCCTAGCCGGAATCGCCGCGCCGACGCCCTCGCTTGCAACCGGCGACACGATGCGCGAAACAAAGCCTGGCCTGAGCGCGTTTCAGGCCTGACGTAAATCCAACGGGGACACGAACATGGCGGGTACGGTCGAACAGAAGCTGGCAGCACAGGGCATCACGCTGCCCGAACCCGCCTCCCCGGTCGCGAACTATGTCGGCTTCGTCCGTACCGGTAACCTCTTGTTCGTGTCCGGCCAGATCTGCTTCAACGCCGAAGGCAAGCTGATCGCCAAGGGCAAGCTCGGCGCCGGCGTCACCATCGAGCAAGGCACCGCGGCCGCGCGCGGCTGCGCGATCAATCTGCTGGCGCAGATCAAGGCCGCGCTCGGCGATCTCGACAAGGTGGTGCGCGTGGTCCGGCTCGGCGGCTTCATCAATTCGACGCCCGACTTCCTCGATGGGCCCAAGGTCCTGAACGGCGCCTCCGACCTGATGGTCGCAGCCTTCGGCGACAAGGGCCGCCACGCCCGCACCACCGTCGGCGTCGCTTCGCTGCCCGCGGATGCGGCGGTGGAAGTCGAAGGCGTGTTCGAAGTTTCCTGATCCAAGCGATGCGCGCCCCTGATTGGCTGACCAAGCGGCCGGTCGCCCACCGCGGCCTGCACGACGCCGCACGCGGCGTGATCGAGAACATGCCGGGTGCCGCCTACGCTGCGATCGCGGGCAATTTCGCGATCGAGTGCGATATCCAGCTCACCGCCGACGGCGAGGCCATGGTGCATCACGACGATGCGCTCGGCCGGCTCACCGAGGGCTCGGGCACGCTGCTCACCAAGACCGCGGCCGAGCTGAAAGCGGTGAAATTCAAGGACACGCCGGAGCAGATGATGACGCTCGGCGATCTCTGCACGCTGGTCGCCGGCCGCGTGCCGCTGGTCGTCGAGGTGAAGAGCCATTTCGACGGCGACCGCAAGCTGGTGCGGCGGATGGCGGAGGTGCTCGCCTCCTATTCCGGCCCCGTTGTCGGCATGTCCTTCGACCCCGACCAGGTGTTGGCGCTGCGCGAGGTCATGCCCAAGCTGCCGCGCGGCATCGTCGCCCAGCGCACCTATGACGACGGCCATTGGACCAAGCTGACGCAGGCGCAGCGCGACAGCATGCTGTATTTGCGCCACGGCTTCCGCACCGAGCCGCATTTCGTCGCCTATTGGGTCAACCAGTTGCCGGCGCCGGCGCCCTGGATCGCCCGCAACGTGTTCGGCTGCCCGCTTCTGACCTGGACCGTGCGCACCGCGGAACAGCGCGAGCGCGCGGCGCGCTACGCCGACCAGATGATTTTCGAGGGGTTTGTTCCGGGAACCTGACATGCCCCTTGCAGCCTTGAAGTCGTCGCTGCGATGCACGATCTTGGGTTGGTCGCCACGCGCGATGGCTGATCGCAAGGTGGGACTGGTTTCAATTCTCGATGGCGTCTTCCGAAATCACGCTCGAAGCTGTTCCTTCCATCAGCGACATTCCCGCCGCTGAATGGGATGCGTGCGCCAACCCGCAGGTCAATCCCGGCAGCCTGGACAACCTCGACACACTGGCAGGCGATTGTCAGACGATATCAAGATCGGACTATAACCCATTCGTTTCTCACGCCTTTTTCGCTGCGGCCGAAACCTCCAATTCTGCCTGCGCGCGGACCGGCTGGGGCGCACGACACTTGGTGGCGAAGGTCGAGACGCAGATCGTCGGGGTCGTGCCCTGCTATCTGAAATCGCACTCGCAGGGCGAATACGTGTTCGACCGCGGCTGGGCCGAGGCCTATCACCGCGCCGGCGGCAGCTACTATCCGAAGCTGCAGGTCTCGGTCCCCTTCACGCCCGCGACCGGGCCGCGCCTCCTGATCCGCGGCGGCGTCGACCGCGACCGGATCGGCTCGGCGCTGGCGAGCGGCCTGCGGGCGCTCTGCAACGCGACCGAGGCCTCCTCGGTGCATGTGACGTTCGCCCGCGAAGACGAAGCAAAATTCCTCGGCGAACATGGCTTCCTGCAACGGACCGACCAGCAGTTCCACTGGCGCAATGAGGGCTACACAACCTTCGACGACTTCCTCTCCACCCTGAACTCGCGCCACCGCAAGGCGATCAAGCGCGAGCGCCGCGAGGCCGTCTCAGACGGGGTCACCATCCATTGGCTGACCGGCGCCGATATCACCGAGGACGCCTGGGACGCGTTCTTCGAGTTTTACATGGAGACCGGCTCGCGCAAATGGGGCCGGCCGTATCTGACGCGAAAATTCTTCTCGCTGATCGGCGAGAGCATGAGCCGCGACGTGTTGCTGGTCATGGCCAAGCGCAACGGGCGCTGGATCGCCGGCGCGATCAACTTCATCGGCTCGGACACGCTGTTCGGCCGCAATTGGGGCGCGATCGAGCATCACCCGTTCCTGCATTTCGAGGTGTGCTACTACCAGGCGATCGATTTCGCGATCCAGCGCGGGCTCAAGGTGGTCGAGGCCGGCGCGCAGGGCGAGCACAAGCTCGCGCGCGGCTACCTGCCGCAGACCACCTATTCGGCGCACTTCATCGCCGATCCGGCGCTGCGCCGCGCGATCGACGACTACCTCAAGCGCGAACGCGCCTATGTCGCCGAGGTCGGCCGCGAGCTCACTGACGCCGGTCCGTTCCGCAAGAGCGCCGACGAGGCTTGACCTCTCGGACGCGAGCGAGGAATGAGAGTTACAGAACTGAGGGAGCCGACGTCATGCCCGCCGCCTACGACAAGAACAACATCTTCGCAAAGATCCTGCGCGGCGAGCTGCCTTGCCACAAGGTCTATGAGGACGAGCACGTCTTCGCCTTCCTCGACATCATGCCGCGCTCGCCCGGCCACACGCTGGTGATTCCAAAGGCCCCTGCCCGCAACATCCTCGACATCAAGCCCGACGATTACGCCCATGTCGCGCGCGGCGCCCACAAGATCGCTGCCGCTGCGATGAAGGCTTTTGAAGCCGACGGCATCACCGTGCAGCAGTTCAACGAGCACGCCGGCGGACAGGTCGTGTTCCACCTCCACATGCACGTGATGCCGCGCTTCGACGGAGTCATGCTGCTGCCGCCGGCCAGCCGCAAGGAAGACGGCAGAGTGCTGGAGGAGAATGCGGCAAAGCTGATGGCGGCGCTGCGGTAGGCGCATCACCTCGTAGCCCGGATGGAGCGAAGCGTAATCCGGGACTTGTGCCGCATGCGAGACCGGCCCCGGATTTCGCTTCGCTCCATCCGGGCTACTCTCAGTCTCACTCCGTCTCGAAATCCCCCGGCTGGGGCGCGGCGAGCGGGGTGAACTCGCAGCGGTCGGGCTTGACGTCGAGCAGCGGCGTCTCGTCGAGGCAGTCGAGGCCGCGCACCAGGATCACGTTGCCCTCGACGCCGACCAGCTTCACGATCGCGGTCCCGATCGGATTGGGCCGCACCGGCGAGCGCAGCGAGAAGGTGCCGCGGGTGTTGCCGTTGTTCTTCGGGCTTTGCAGCACGATGTCGCGGCGCGACTGGTGCAGCCAGTACAGCACTTCGAGATTTGAGTAGAAGTCCACACCCTTGATCGCGGCGACCCAGGGCTCGAAGATCTCGAGCCGGCACACCGGCCCGTCATGCCGTCCCTGCCGTGGCGTCGCCAGCCGCGAGGTCCAGGGCGTGCGGATGCGACCGATGAAAACGAGACCGGCGTCGCGCGCCGCCGGCATGTCGACGGCGACCTCGCCCTCGCGCAGTTCCATTTCACGTACCATGTGTCAGTCCAACGATATGTTCAGCGCCTTGATCACGTCGGCCCATCGCGCGCGATCGGCCGCAACGAATGTGTCGATCTCGGCCAGGCTCTTCGGACGCAGCGGCGGAAAGCCGATCCTCTCCAGCGAAGCGCGAAACGCCTGGTCGTTCAAGCCCCGGTCGAGGCTCGCCTTGATCTTGTCGGCGACGTCGTCGGGCACTCTCGACGGCGCTGCGATACCATACCAGACGCTGACCGCATAATCGGGATAACCGCTCTCGGCGATCGTCGGCAGGTCGGGCAGATCGGGGATGCGCTGCGCCGAGCTGACGCCGAGCGCGCGTAGCAGGCCCGACCTGACCGGCGGCAGCGCGGTGCCGAGCGTGTCGAACATCAGCTGGATATTGCCGGACAGCAAATCGCCGAGCGCGGGACCTGCGCCCTTGTAGGGCACATGGACCAGATCGACGCCGGCCATCTGCCTGAACATTTCGCCCGCGAGATGGGTGGTGCCGCCGGTGCCGGCCGATCCGAAATTCAGCTTGCCGGGATTGTTGCGGGCGTAGGCCACGAACTCGGCGATGGTCTTGGCCGGCACCGATGGGTGCACCTCCATGATCACGGGCGCATCGGTGATCAGCGCCAGCATCCGGAAATCCTTCGCCGGTTCGTAGGGCAACTTCTTGTAGAGCTGCGGATTAAGCACGAAGATCGAGGCCGCCGTCACGAACAGCGTGTAGCCGTCGGGTTCGGACCGCGCGACCGCCTCGGCGCCGATCGCGCCCTGCGCGCCGGCCTTGTTCTCGACGATGACCGGCTGCTTGAGGTCACGCCCGAGATATTCACCGACGAGCCGGCCGAGCACGTCGGTCGGGCCGCCGGCGGCATAGGGCACGACCAGCTTGATCGGGCGCGTCGGATAGTCGGCGGCGCGCGCTTGCGGCCCGACGGCCAGCATCGCGACAAGACCGACAATGAAAGCCGATAGCGCCCGCCAGTTCATGCCGTTTCCCCATTCTTGTTCTTGGAGAGCGAGAGTAGCGGATTAGACGGCGACCGCAATCAGCCGAGCCAGTATTTGCCCGCGATCATGACTATTTCGCCCGCGATCACCCCAGCGAAGATCGACTTCCTCGACAGCACGAAGACCGCAAAGCCCGCGACGACGGCGCCGTAGCGCAGCCAGTCCGGTACACTCGCGAGCGCCCCCGGCGGCTGCACCACGATCTGTGCGATGACGCCGGCGAGGATCGCGGTCGCGACCGCCCTCACCCAGACCAGGAGCTCGGAGCCCTCGTCGATGCCGCCGCCGAACCACAGGCCGAGCATGCGCCATATCTGATTGGGGATAACGCCTGCGACGAACAGGATGACGAGCGCGTGCCAATCGCCGATGAAGGTGCTCATGCAGCCGCCCTCACCCTGTGCACGCCGTAGGCGATGGTGCCGGCGACAACACCGCTGACCAGGATATCGACGCCGCTGTTCAGCATGGCCGCCACCGGGAACAGCAGCAGCCCGAGCACCAGCGCGATAACGTCGGCGAGCTCCCGGCAGTTGCGCGCGGTCGAGAGCAGGAAGGCCAGCGGCGTCAGCATCAGGATGCCCGCCGCCAGCAATTGCGAAAGGTTGGCAGCAAGCGTGTAGCCGATCGTATTGGCGACCAGGCACACCGACACCAACCCGCAGCCAAGCCCGTGGATGAAGGCGATCCGCCTATCGCGCGGCACATGCGGCAGGAAGCGGAAGCACTCGACCCACAGCGTTACGGCCGTCAAATGCGCCACCAGGATCAGTTGCCGCCGCTTGGTGGTCTCGGTGCGCATCATCGGCAGCACCGACACCACCATCGGAAACAACCTGATCGCGCTGACCGTGACCGCGATCGCCGATTGCAGGATGGTGGCGCCGGAGCCGAGCGTCGTGATCACGATGATCTGCGCCGGCCCGGCCCAGACGAACACGGTGCTCGCGAGCGTCCAGCCGAGCGAGAAGCCGGAATCATGCGCCAGCGCGCCGATGCCGAGATAGGTCGCAAAGAGCACCATCGTCAGCACGGTTGAGCCGACCGACCGCGCGCCCCACAGGAAGGCGCGGAAGGACGTCTGCCATTGCGGAGAATCGAGCGGAGGAAGCGCCACGGGATGCCGGGGTGAGTTTGAACGCTGGCGGCTTAGGGCGCGCGGAACGCAGGGTCAAGCAAGGTGGCGCACAGGACGGGTATGCGCCTTGGTAGCCCCATCGTCATTGCGAGCGAAGCGAAGCAATCCATTCCTCCGCTCGCGTGGGCAGATGGATTGCTTCGTCGCTTCAGCGCAAAATTGCTTTGCAATTTTGTCGCGAGCTCCTCGCAATGACGCGGAGATAATTGGTAGCCCGGATGGAGCGAAGCGCAATCCGGGGCAGCTCTCACCAGTTGCAAGAGTGGCCCCGGATTTCGCTTCGCTTCATCCGGGCTACGGGATCTACGAAGTCACACCCTGTTCTTCAGCACAAAGCACGCCCCACCCGCCTTGCGGATGCGGTTGCAGAGACCATCGGCCTCGGGGCGCGTGTCGGCGCCGATGCGCACCTGATAGAAGGTCGCGCTGCCGCGGCTGCGCAGCCGCGAGGACAGCAGGCTCGGATCCTGGTCGCCGATCACGGCCGAGAGGCGCTTGATGGCGCGGGCATACATTGCGAGCGCCTTGTCGCGGCTGAAGCCGGCGGCGAGCTGCACGCCCCAGAGCTTGGCCGCCGAGAGCGTGATGTGCTGCTCGAGCTGGGTGACGAACGGATTGGGCGCGCGCTTCAACAGCGCCATCAGCTCGCGGCAGCTCGAGGTCGGCGTGCGCGCAAGGCTCTTGCCGGTGCGGCCGGCGGCGGCCCAGTCGTCGACGCTCGAGCCGGTGATCGCAAACACGTACGCGCGGGTCTCCTGCGGCATGGTGCCGGTGCCGGCAAGCCACTCCTGGATCCGGCGCGGCCCGGCATTATAGGCCGCGGCGGCGAGGCCCAGATTGCCGAACTGGCTGCGCAGCTCGCTCAAGAACTCGGCCGATTTCGGCAGCGCCTGCACCGGATTGAAGGGATCGAGCAGCCCGCGCTCGCTGGCGGTATAGGGCATGAACTGCGCAATCCCCTGCGCGCGCTGGCCGCTGCGGGTGACGGGCCCGACCGCGTCGGCCTGGAAGCGGCTTTCCTGCCAGATCACGCGGGCAAAGAATTCGAGCGGCAGGTCGTTGGCCCGCGCCGCCGACTCGATCATCAGGCACATCGCCTCGCGGGTATCGCTCTCGCGGGCGCTGTCGGCGGGTTTCTCCTGTGATATCCAGAGCTCCTCGACGCTCGGACGGGCGATCCCGGTCCCCGCCGACGGCGCCTCCGCCGCGCCGACGCCTGATAGCGACGACAGCATCGCAAGCATGCCCAATCCGGCGCAAAGGCCTGTTCGCATTGCAAGTCTGTTCCCGCGCGGCGCGGCTTGACACCGCAGGCGCCTAGTCTAGCTATTGCTGATAATGATGGCGCGCATAAGGGAGCGCAAAATGGCCGCACCGTCCGACGATCAACTCGGCTTCGCGCCCGACGACGACGCGCCGATCGGCTACATGAAGCGCACCCGCGACTACTATGCGGCGATCGGCTACACCACGCCCTACCGCTGGGCGCACCACACCTCGGCGCCGTTCCAGCCGCTGAAGAAGCCGCTCGCCCAATCCCGGATCGCGATCATCACGACCGCGGCCCCGTTCGATCCCGCCAAGGGTGACCAGGGCCCGGGTGCGAAATATAACGGCGGCGCCAAGTTCTATTCGGTCTATGACGGCGACACGTCAAAGCCGCACGATTTGCGGATTTCCCACATCGCCTATGACCGCGTGCACACCTCGGCGACCGACAGCGGCACCTGGTTCCCGCTGGCGCAGCTCAAACGGCTCGCCGCGGAGGGCCGGATCGGCGACGTCGCGCCGCACTTCTTCGGCGCACCGACCAACCGCAGCCACCGCGTCACCATCGAGACCGATGCGCCTGACATCCTCGCGCGATGTCGCGCCGACAATGTCGATGCCGCGGTGCTGGTTCCGAACTGCCCGGTGTGTCACCAGACCGTCAGCCTGGTGGCGCGGCATCTCGAGGCGAACGGCATCCCCAACGTCGTGATGGGCTGCGCCAAGGACATCGTCGAGCACGCCGCCGTGCCGCGCTTCCTGTTCTCCGATTTCCCGCTGGGCAATTCCGCAGGCAAGCCGCACGACGTCGCCTCGCAGGCCTTGACGCTGGAGCTCGCGCTGCGCGTTCTGGAATCGGCACCGGGACCGCAAACCACGGTGCACTCGCCGCTGCGCTGGAGTGACGATCATTCCTGGAAGCGCGACTACAGCAACGCCGAGGCACTCAGCGCCGACGAGCTGGCGCGGCTGCGCCGCGAGTTCGACGCCCAGAAGGAGATCGCCAAGGGCTTGCGCGTCGCCTAGGGAGCACTCGGCGTCGCGACGGCGGCGAGCATGCCGGTCTGCGGGTGACAGTTGAGATATTCGAAGAACTGCTCGTCCGCGGCGGCGACCGTGACCTCGTGATACAGCCTTAGCTTGGCGCTCGGCCCGAGCGTCGACAGATATTTCATCGCCGCGCCGAAGATTCTGACATGGGTCGGATGCGATTCCGCCCAGCGCTCGAGCGCAGCGAGGCTCCTCCACCAGCTCTGGCCGTAGGATTTTTCGATGTCGCGGCCGTCGGCGTCGACGACGCGCATGTAGCGGTTGGCGTAGCAGCCGATCGGCCCGCCGTCGTCGCGCAGGAAGTCCATGCCCTCGCGCAGCACCGGCTCGACATCGTCGAGATACATCTTGCGCTCCGACGCCTCGGTGTCGCTCCAGTCCTGCCCGGAGCGGATCAGGCAGAGATTGTCATGCGCGACGACACGGATGCGCGCGCCGTCTCTGACAGCGCGCGGCTCGCCGCTTGGTGCCATGTCACTGGTTTGCGACAGCGGAATCCGGTCGCGCATGCCGCCCCAATAGGCGTGCTCCTGCACCTCCCCGCTCATCGCTTCGGCGAGGATGGCGACGCCTTCCGGCCGGTCGAGCGAGGAGAACAGCGTCTCATAGCGCTCGACATGCGGCCGCAGCACCTCGATGAAGCAACCGACGCCACTCCCCTCTCCGCCGCCGGTCCAGGCCTCGCGCGCCTGATCAAACCAGGCATCGAAGCGCGACGCACTGTCCCAATAGGCAACCGACACCACGTTGGTAAAGCCGGCCTGATCGACATATCGCGCCCGGTCCCAATGCAAGGGGCCATTGTCGGCCGCAAAGCGCGCGGCGATCTGCGCCAGCGCCTCGGCCACTGCCGCGGTCGGCTCGCCGCGATACTGCACCCCGAAATAGGCCATGATCACGCGGGTGACCGCGGGCTTATGGCGCGCGACGAACGACGGATAAGGCGGTTTGTAATCGTCCGGCACGCGCCGATGACGGGACCGCGCGGTCTGCAAATGGGCTGGGATGGCGGATTCCATGGCAGTCGCCTCCGGTTGGATGTCGTCTGTTGCTGATCAGCTTGCGGCCGCATCGACCTCCTCGCCCGCGAACGTGTCGAGCGGCAGCGCAAAATGCTCGACGCGCTTCGAGGGCTTCTTGTTGAGCAGGAGCCGCGTGACGTCGGGCCGCGAATAGTGCCCGGCCGGATCGGCGGCATTCTTCGCGATCCCGATCGCGCCGAGATCAATGTCGGCGACCAGGAGGCCCTCCTGGTCGGGCGGAAGCTTTTCCGCGATCGAGCTGCCGTCGGGGCCGAAGATCGCGGCATGGCCGCCGCCGACATGCAGCAGCGCGTGCTTGTCGTCGCGGTCGCAGAGCTCGTCGATCATTGCCTGCGAGACGGTGGCGCAGGGCGCGAGCACGAAGCACGAGCCCTCGACGGCATAGACGCGCGAGGCCGCATTGTTGACCTCCCAGCCGAGCGCCGGCGCGAACGGATCGTACAGCGAGAAGCTCGGCCAGGCCGCGACATGCACCTGCTCGTTCTGGGCGTACATCGCGTATTTCGACAGCGGCTGCAGATGCTCCCAGCAGCACAGCGCGCCGAGCCGGCCGATGCCGGGACGGTCATGCACCGCAAGGTCGCTGCCATCGCCCTCGCCATAGACGGTGCGCTCCGCATGGGTCGGCCGCAGCTTGCGCCGCTTCGCAATGGTCTCGCCGTCGGGGCTAACAAGCCATTGCGCGAGGTAGAGGCTGCCACCGTCGCGCTCGGACAGGCCGAGCACCGCGGTGATGCCGGCCTTCTTCACCGCGAGCCGCAAGCGTTCCGCCTGCGCGCTGTCATAGCTGAGCGAATTGTCGAAATAGCGTTGCACGAAGCCGCGGCCGATCGCCCAGGCCGGCGAATCCAGCCAGATGTACCAGGGATAGCCGGGGATGAAGGCCTCGGGGAAGGCGATCAGCTTGGCGCCCTTGGCGGCGGCCTCCTCGATCAGCGCGATGGTCTTGCTGACCGACGCCTCGAGGTCGAGCCAGGCCGGCGCCGCCTGCACCACCGCGACGCGATATTTCGGATGTTGAATGCCCATGATGTTCCCTCCTCGCCGCCGGCCGCGCGGCCGTTTCAGCACTTGATCGGCCCGGTCGGCCTCTGACATCATGCTGCCCCGGAACCGGCGGCGCCGTTCGACCAGGACGGAAGGAAAATTCGACTGCCGGACCACACGCGCCCGCTGCCATCCGGTACGAACCTTGCTTTTGGCTTCAGTCGCTCAATGACCCGCGTGGCTCACGTTTTGACCCGTGGAGGGAGGAAGTCATGCCGGCCCTGTTCACAACGGACAACGCGCCCACGCATCGGCGCCTCGCGCTCTGGCAAGACATCGTCTGCGACGTCTTTGTGCAGCTCGACTGCAGGTCCGACCTCGGCTCCGCCTTCCACGGCGCCATCACCTCGTCGCAACTTGGCCCGGCGAAGTGCTCGACCGTCTCGTCGAGCCGGCAGCGCGTGTTCCGCACGCCGTCGCGGATTTCACGTGCGAGCGAGGACTTCATCCTGATCGCGCTCGGCCGGCAGGGCGTCGGCGCCGTGCTGCAGGACGGCCGCGAGACCGTGATCCAGCCGGGCGAGTTCGCGTTCTACGACACGACGCGGCCCTATGAGCTGCGCTTCAACGACGACTTCGCCCAGACCATCTTCCAGGTGCCGCGCGAGGTGCTGCACCGGCGCTTTGCCGGCACCCAGAGCCTCACAGCGACAGCGTTCACGCCGGACCGCCCGGTGGAGCGGCTCGCCTGGCAGTTCATCGCGGGGCTCGCCGACATTGCCGACCGGCTCGATCAGGACACGGCGATCCGCCTCACCGATCAGGCCGCCGACCTCGTCGCGATGGCCATGAGCGAACGGCTCGGCACCAGCGCCCTGCCGTCCTCGACCCACCGCTCGGCGCTGTTGTACCGGCTGAAGGCGCATGTCGCGGCGCATCTCGCCAATCCCGACCTCGGCCTGGCCGAGACCGCCGCCGCGCTCGGCATCTCGCCGCGCTACGTCAACAGCCTGTTCGCCGACGAAGCGACCTCGTTCCAGCGCTTCGTGCTGGCGCAGCGGCTCGAGCACTGCAAGCGCGACCTCGCCTCGCCCGCGCACGCCCACCGCCATATCGGTGAAATCGCCTTCGCCTGGGGCTTCAACGATCTGTCGCATTTCGGCCGGGTGTTCCGCGAGCATTACGGCCTGTCGCCGCGGGATTGGCGGCACAGCCGGCTGCCGAACTGATTGCGGCGCTTGCGCACTGCGAAAACTGACCGGAAATCCGCACCGTCCCGACGGCGATCGGTTTACGTTAACGGCAACAGCCTCTGCCGGTGACCTTCTTTTCGCGCCACATCCCGATACAGTCGGTTCCGTTCATTTGGAGGAATTTCCGATGCAGGACCGGCGCCACGACGCGCGCGACAAGGTGCTCTATGGCGGCGTCGCCGAGATCAAGGAGCGCGGCTCGACGATGGATTGCGTCGTGCGCAACATCAGCGAGCACGGCGCCTGCGTGGAAATCGCCCCGACGGCAAAGCTGCCTCCCGAGATGAACCTGACCATCGCGCGCAAGGGCCGCTCGTTCCTCGCGCGGCTGATCTGGCGCCAAGCTAACAAGGTCGGGCTCGCCTTCCGCATCATGACCTCGGACACGCCGGTCAGCGACCTCGACGAGCGGCTGCGCCAGAGCGAGATCAAGAAGCGCCAGCTGCAGCGCCGGATCAAGGAATTGCTCGGCGAAGGCTGAACGCTACCTCGCCGCCGTCAGGCATGGGTCGCCGTCCAGGCCTCGGACTCGCGCGCGAGCACGAAGCCCTCGATCTGAGGGGCGCCCAAGCGCGCTTCGATCCGCCTGATGTCGGGTTTGCGCGCGAGCAGCGCAGCCAGCAAGCCGCCGGTTTCCCGCAACGCCCCCGCTATTCCGCGCTCCGCCAATGGCGACGCCCTGACGTAGCGCCTCGCGATGGTGAGAAAGTCCTCCGGCATCACCCCGGCGACGTCCTCGACGACGCCGGTCGGCGCACCGACGCCGAACGCGTTGGCCTGATAGTCCTGCAGAAACCAGTACAATTGGGAGATCACGAACTCGGATAGCCCGAGCGATACGGCAGCCTTCAGAAACATTGCCAGCGGCACGTCCTGGTACCTCACGGCACGGCCGAGTGCCGCGCCCATCAGTTCGGCGATGTCGCCGGGCGCCAGCAGCCGGGGGCCGGTCGGCCGGTACGCCTTGCCGATATGCGGCGCCGGCTCGGCCAGGCAAGCCACAATGACCCGCGCGATGTCCTCGTTGGACGGCGGCGCGTTCGAGCCGTGCCCCAGCGGCAGGCCGAACAGCCCGAACTGGGCCGCCTGCCCGATCACGGCGAAGTAATTGTCCGCGAACCAGCCCGGTTGCACTGTGACGATGCCGATATCCGGCATCCACGACAGCATATGGTTGGTCAGCCATTTCTCGCGTGCATGCACCGCGGGATGGCTTGCATCGGCCACCCATTGGCTGAGCTGCACCACGGCCTCGAGCCGGGCCTCCCGCGCAGCCGCCGCAAACAGCACCGCGCGCCGCAGCGTGCCGGGTTCGAGCGGTGGACAGAAATAGGCGCGCTTTACGCCCGTCATGGCCTGTTCGAGGTCGCGCAGACTCTCCAGCGAGCCCACGACGATTTCGACGCCCCTGCCCCGCAACAGCGCCGCGCGCGCGTCGTCCCGGCGGACCAGCGCACGCACCGGAAAGCCCTTCTCCGCGAGCCCGAGCGCGGTCGGCATGCCGGTCTTGCCCGTCGCTCCGGTGACCAGGATCTTCGGCTTCAGCATTGCATCGCTCCGGACTATCTGGGGCGCCTTTCTCATTCACTATTGCTGCTCACGTAACTCGTGCAATTACCCGGCGGGTAATTGGACCCGCCCGCCGGCAGGAACAGGATCGCGGGCATGACGGAACGCAAGCGACGGCAACCGCTGCAGGCAGATCACGTCGGCGCACGCTTGAGCGAATGGCGGGCGCGGCGACGAGAGAGCCAGCTCAGCCTCGCGATCAGCGCCAATATTTCGCAGCGCCATCTCAGCTTTGTGGAGTCCGGCCGCACGCTGCCGAGCCGCGACATGTTGATCCGGCTCTGCGATGCGCTGGATATCCCCTTACGCGCGCGCAACGAGCTGCTGGCGTCGGCCGGCTATGCTGCGCTTTATCCGGAACGATCGCTCGATGTTGCGGAAATGGCGAGCGTGCGCGAGGCGCTCACGCGCATCATCACCCACCACGAGCCCTATCCATCGTTCGTGGTCGATCGGCAATGGCGCGTCGTCATGCACAATGACGGCGCGGCGCGGCTGGTCGCCGCCTGCTTCGACGAAGCCACGCTGGGCGCGCTGTCGGCTGACGGCGCGCTCAACTTCATGCGCATGATGTTCGAGCCGTCGCAGATGCGCCCGAGAATCCTGAACTGGCCGGCGGTGGCGTCGCGCCTGCTGGTCCGACTTCGCAACGAAGCACGCGGCGATCCGCGGTCGCCCTCCGCGTCGCTGCTCAGGGAGTTCGGACCATCCGCGGGCTGCGACCTCGCGGCTGACGATCACGAGCGCGCCGAACTTCCGATCATCCCGCTGCAGCTCAAGGTCCATGGAACCGTTCTGCACCTGTTCAATACGATCACGACGTTCGGCACGCCGCAGGACGTCGGGCTGCAGGAACTGCGGATCGAGCTGTCCTATCCGATGAATCCGCAAACGCGGGATTTCCTGGCCGGCCGCGTCTGACGCCGGCGCCAACGAAAAAGGCCGGCTCTTCAGCCGGCCTTTTCCATTTCGGTAATTCGTCAGCCCGTCAGGCCTTCACCAGCGGCCCGCGCGACGCGGGGCCCTTGGAGCCGCCGCCGTTCGAGCCACCGGATTTCGGCGGCTTGCGCTTGCGGGCGCCGGGCAGCTTCTCCGGCTTCGGCGTGACCGGCCCCTCGACGAACTCGAAGCCGATCTTGTCCTTGCCGGTCGCCTCGTCCTTGACCAGCACGACGCGGACGTGGCCGCCGCCCTTGAGCTGGCCGAACAGCACCTCATCCGCCAGCGGCTTCTTGATGTGCTCCTGGATGATGCGCGCCATCGGACGCGCGCCCATCTGCTCGTCATAGCCGTGCTCGATCAGCCAGGCCTTGGCGGGCTCGGACAGCTCGATCGTGACGTCGCGGTCGGCGAGTTGCGCCTCGAGCTGCAGCACGAACTTCTCGACCACCATGCCGATCACGTCGGCATTGAGGTGGGCGAAGGAGACGATCGCGTCCAGCCGGTTGCGGAACTCCGGCGCGAACTGCCGGTTGATCGCCTCGTGGTCGTCGCCTTCCCGCTTCGAGCGGGTGAAGCCGAACGCCTGGCGCGCAAGATCGGCGGCGCCCGCATTCGTGGTCATGATCAGGATCACGTTGCGGAAGTTGACCTGCTTGCCGTTGTGGTCGGTGAGCCGGCCGTGATCCATGATCTGCAGCAGCACGTTGTAGAGATCCGGATGCGCCTTCTCGATCTCGTCGAGCAGCACAACGCAATGCGGATGCTGGTCCACGCCATCGGTGAGCAGGCCGCCCTGGTCGAAGCCGACATAGCCGGGAGGCGCGCCGATCAGGCGCGACACGGTGTGCCGCTCCATGTATTCGGACATGTCGAAGCGCAGCAGCTCGACGCCGAGCGATGCGGCAAGCTGCTTGGCGACCTCGGTCTTGCCGACGCCGGTCGGACCCGAGAACAGATAGCTGCCGATCGGCTTCTCCGGCTCGCGCAAGCCGGCCCGCGAGAGCTTGATCGATGCAGCCAGCGCTTCGATCGCCTTGTCCTGGCCGAACACCGTGCGCTTGAGGGTCTGCTCGAGATGCTTCAGCACCTCGGCATCGTCCTTCGACACGCTCTTCGGCGGGATCCGCGCCATGGTCGCGATCGTGGTCTCGATCTCCTTGATGCCGATCGTCTTCTTGCGCTTGCTCTCGGCGACGAGCATCTGCGCCGCGCCGGACTCGTCGATCACGTCGATCGCCTTGTCGGGCAGCTTGCGGTCGTGGATGTAGCGCGAGGAGAGCTGCACGGCAGCCTCGATCGCCTCATTGGTGTATTTCAGGCGATGGTAGTCCTCGAAATAGGGCTTCAGGCCCTTGAGGATCGCGATCGCGTCTTCCACCGTCGGCTCGTTGATGTCGATCTTCTGGAAGCGCCGCACCAAAGCGCGGTCCTTCTCGAAATGCTGGCGATATTCCTTGTAGGTCGTCGAGCCCATGCAGCGGATGTTGCCTGCGGCGAGCGCGGGCTTCAGCAGATTGGACGCGTCCATCGCGCCGCCGGAGGTGGCGCCCGCCCCGATCACGGTGTGGATCTCGTCGATGAACAGGATGGCGTTGGGATGCGCCTCCAACTCCTTCAGCACCTGCTTCAACCGCTCTTCGAAATCGCCGCGATAGCGGGTGCCCGCAAGCAGCGTGCCCATGTCGAGCGAGAACACGGTCGCCGCGGCCAGAACTTCCGGCACCTCGCTGTCGACGATGCGCTTGGCGAGGCCCTCGGCGATCGCGGTCTTGCCGACACCGGCGTCGCCGACGAACAGCGGGTTGTTCTTCTGCCGGCGGCACAGCACCTGGATCGCGCGGTTGATCTCGGCGTTGCGGCCGATCACCGGATCGATCTTGCCGTCACGCGCCTTCTTGTTGAGGTTGACGCAATAGGTCTCGAGCGCCTCGCCCTTCTTCTTGGAGTCCTCGTTGCCCTTGGTCTCGGTCTCCTCGTCGACGCCGCGCACCGGCCGCGCCTCGGAGACGCCGGGGCGCTTGGCGATGCCATGGCTGATGTAGTTGACGGCGTCGTAACGCGTCATGTCCTGCTCCTGCAAGAAATACGCGGCGTGGCTCTCGCGCTCGGCGAAGATCGCGATCAGCACATTGGCACCGGTCACCTCCTCGCGACCGGACGATTGCACATGGATCACCGCGCGCTGGATCACGCGCTGGAACCCGGCCGTCGGCTTCGCGTCGTCGGCGCCGTCGGTCACCAGGTTTTCGAATTCGGTCTCGAGATAGTTGACGAGGCTGGTCCTCAGCTTGTCGAGATCGACGCTGCAGGCCCGCATCACCGCCGCCGCATCCGAGTCATCGATCAGCGACAGCAGAAGGTGTTCAAGCGTCGCGTATTGATGGTGGCGCTCGTTAGCAATCGCCAGCGCACGATGCAGGGATTGTTCAAGGCTTTGGGAAAAAGTTGGCATTCGCGTCCTCTATGGCCCCCGGCCATCATGATCGCCATTACCCGGTCAGGCAACAGCAACCTTCGTCATCCCCTGTCATATAGTGACGTCGGATCGTGGCGAAAGACCGGCCCTTAAATGCTGGTTTTCCTCTAAATTTCCGGCGCCACGCCGCGACGTCACGCAACCCTCCCCGCAATCATGCGGGGATGCCGTTCGTCTCCGTCGCGAACATCGATGCAAGACCCGTTCCGCGGATACGCCGGGCCGACCGTGACTTGCGAACTACTTCTTTTCCATCACGCATTGCAGCGGATGCTGGTGCTTGCGGGCGAAATCCATCACCTGCGTCACCTTGGTCTCGGCGATCTCGTAGGTGAACACGCCGCACTCCCCGATCCCATGATGGTGGACGTGGAGCATGATCTTGGTCGCCGCCTCGGCGTCCTTGTTGAAGAACTTCTCCAGCACGTGAACGACGAACTCCATCGGGGTGTAGTCGTCGTTCAGGATCAGGACCCGGTAGAGGTTCGGACGCTTGGTCTTCGGCTTGACCTTGGTGATGACTGAGGTCGACGGGCCGCCGGTCCCGCCATTGCGGTTCTCGTCGTTGCTCAGTCGGGGAGCTGGGGCGGTCGAACCCGCCGGCTTGGAGGAAACCGGCTCGGACGAAAGTGATGTGGACGTGGATCGCAACATGGCTCAGGCGTTCAAATTCCCCAGGGGAAACCGGTTGGCGCATCAGGGCCGTTTCGCGATTGCCACAGCAGTCATCGCGGAACTTCCAGCAACGCTCTCCAGATTGCCGCTCCCGGACCGATCCAGCGGCTGGATCGGCCACCCAAATATGGGCCCGACCAAGGCCTGCCGCAAGCGCAGAAGCCTCGCGCGGAGCTGGCCCCGCCTCACCCCGAATCCCGGCGCGGCAACCTCGGCAAGGTTAATCATTTCTGCCTGATTTGACAAAGGACAGGGGCATTCAATTTAGAGGGCATTCAGGATAGCGCGCGCTTTGCCTTCCTTTTGATCCCTTGCCCGGGTTTTTGCGGGGGTTTCCGCAGACCGATTCATCGTCTGTTTAGTCGCCCTCGTCGAGATGGCCGCGCAATCCATCTCGCCGAGAGCGCAAATGCTTGGCTCAGCCATTTCCAATCGCATCCGCACGGCTGTCCGCCGGTTTTCCAGGGCGACCGACGGCAATGTCGCGGTGATCTACACCCTCGCTATCCTGCCGATCCTCGCCTTCATGGGTGCGGCGGTCGACTATACCCGCGCCAACAGCGCCCGCTCCTCGATGCAGGCGGCCCTCGATTCCGCCGCGCTGATGCTGTCCAAGGACCTAACCATGGGCAACATCACGTCCTCGCAGATCCCGGCCAAGGCACAGGCCTATTTCAACGGGCTGTTCACCAACAAGGACGGCCAGGGCATTACCGTCACGGCCACCTACACGACCCCCACCGCGAGCACCGCGGCGACCATTCTCCTGAGCGGGTCCGGCTACATCAACACCTATTTCATGAAGTTTGCCAATTTCCTGCCGTCTGGCGGCAATTTCGACACGCTGAATTTCGGCACCTCGACGACCACCACCTGGGGCAATGTCAAGATGCGCGTCGCCCTCGCTCACGACAACACGGGATCGATGGCCCAGGACGGCAAGATTACCGCGCTGCGAAACGCGGTGGCCGGGAGCGGCGGCCTGATCGACCAGCTCAGCGCGCTCAGCAAGAACAACGGTGACGTCTATATTTCCGTCATCCCGTTCGCAAAGGACGTCAATGTCGGCTCCAGCAACTCCGGCCAGAGCTGGATCGACTGGACCGACTGGCTAAATCCGCCCACGACCCAGCCCAACAACGGCCAGAGTCAGGCGACGCTTCCCATCAACTGGCATGCCGTGGGACCTGGCGCGAAGTGCCCGTTCAACAACAGCATTGGCAACACCAATGGTAGCGCAAACGGTGGCTTCGTTTGCAAAACCGGTCCCACCGCAAGCAACAGTTCGACCACCTCAACGATTCCGTCGACGACGATTACGGTCAACGGCGCAACCGTCAAAAATCCCATTTGCCCGACCGCCGATTACAACACCCAGGCAAAGTACAACGGCTGCTGGAGCAGCGAACCGACCGGTCTGACGGAGACATTCTGCAGCGGAAGCTCGAACTGTAGTTGCCCAAAGAACTCCTCGGGTTCCAACGTCTCGGGTTGCAGTTGCAGTGGCAGCGGCACCGGCAGGTCCTGTACCGGATTGACCTACGTTCACAACTGGACACAGCCTGGTCCCAACGACCTGACAGACAATCCGGGTCAACCCAGGGTGTCCGCCGTCGTCGGATTCAAGGACAACAGTAGCGCAACTAACAAGGACCACATCTGGACTCCCAACGCCGTCGGGGTCGCAAATGACTGGCGCCAGCCTTCCACCAACCCGATCAGCACCTGGACCGGCTGCGTCGCGGACCGCACCCAGCCCAACGATGCGACGGGCGTGCTGCCGGCGTTATCCGACGTCACGACGTTGTTTCCGGCCAACGAGTATTACGACACCTGGGGTAACAACGCCTTTTGCAGCAGCAGCGCCTCGACACCGCTCGAGCCGATCATCCCCCTGAGCTACAACTGGAGCGCCCTCAAGACTGCCGTCAACGCGATGCAGCCGACCGGCGGCACCGACCAGTCGGTCGGATTGGCCTGGGCATGGCAGTCTCTCCTGGTGGGCGGCCCCCTGAACACACCGGCCGAGGACGCCAACACCACCTACAACCGTGTTATTATCCTGCTGTCCGACGGTCTGAATACCCAAGACCGCTGGCCCGACTACGGCGACGGCGGTTCGCAGGCCTCTGGCAATCCGATCGATGCCCGGCAGACCCTGCAGTGCCAAAATCTGAAGAACGCGAAGGATTCCAAAGGCGCGTCGATGTACACGATCTACACGATCCAGGTGAACACGAGTTCGCCCGCCGATCCGACCTCGACTGTCTTGCAGAACTGCGCGAGCAGCCCCGATAAGTTCTACATGCTGACGAGCTCAACCCAGATCCTCACGACGTTCAACTCGATCGGAACTGCTCTCAGCAAGCTCCGCCTGTCGAGGTAGTCGCCCCGTTTCACGGAAAAAAAGCGCAAGCAAAAAAAGCCCGGCCGATGCGGCCGGGCTTTTTCATTTCAGTATTCGAAGCCGGTTACTGGGCCGGCGTGAACTTCGCGACCAGGCCCTCGAACGGCTTGAAGGTCTGCTTGGCGCAATCGCTGTAGAGGCCGGCGATCTTCTGCGACTCCGAGACGAAGGTCTCGTAGGCGGAACGCACGAACTCGGTCTGCGCCTCGAGCGCCTTGTCGAGCGACTTCACGCCGGACAGCGTCTCGACGAACGACTTGGTGTCCTCGAACGACTTCTTGGCATAGTCGCCATAGGCGGCGGCGATCGCCTGGACGCCGCTCTGCAGGTTGCTGGCGGACGCCGCGACCGATTCAAAGTGCTCTTTGCCGTAGCTCTGAATGTCTTCAATCTTGACCATGATGGGGGTTCCTTTTTCCCAGACGCGAATATGCAATTCATTCTGCCGGGAAGCTCCCGGCCCCCTGACGGTAGCGAGCATAGTGCACTGCACAATAAAGTCAAGAAATATGGTGCGACGCACAAGTGGCGTGCCCCAATTCCGGGCATTTGCGATAAACCCCGGGGTCCTACGCAACGGTTGCTTAATCTTTTGGAAACTCGCGCCGCCTAACCTGATTCCCGGACTTTGTTCGCCTTCCGACAGACGGCATGAAAACCGTTTGTGAACAGCATCTTAGCTAGAACAGCGACCTGAGCGGCCGCCGGGGTGTCAGAACCAGCCCGGATTGGATGTTGCGCAGGCAAGGATCGGCGGCCGTCGGGCACAATTTCGCCTCACGAGCCGGTGATCTAGATAGAAATTGGGACGGGGAAGTAAATGCTTCGCACAACCTTGGCTTCCTCGCGCGCGCTGCGAGTTGGCGTTCTCGGGCTCGTTACCTTTACCAGCGCGATCCTGATCACCAGCGACAGCGCCGAAGCGCGCCGTCACCGGCATCGCCACTACGCCCGCCATCACCACAGCCAGGAGGCGCGCGAGAGCTACAGCCCGCAGTTCGCCTCGATCATCGTTGACGGCAATTCCGGCGCAGTGCTGACCGCCAACAGCCCCGACGGCCTCCGCCACCCCGCCTCGCTGACCAAAATCATGACGCTCTATCTGCTGTTCGAGCGTCTCGATGCCGGCAAGATCAAGCTCGACTCGGAGATGGACGTGTCGGAGCACGCCTCCGAACAGGCGCCGACCAAGCTTGGCCTGCGGCCCGGCCACACCATCAGGGTCGAGGACGCCATCAAGGGCCTCGTCACCCGCTCGGCCAACGACGCCGCCGTCGTGATCGCGGAGACGATTGGCGGCAGCGAAGACGATTTCGCCAAGATGATGACGCGCAAGGCGCGCGCGCTCGGCATGAGCAAGACGGTCTATCGCAACGCCTCGGGCCTGCCGAACGACGAGCAGGTGACGACGGCGCGGGACCAGGCGACGCTGGGCCGCGCGATCCAGGATCGGTTCCCGCGCTACTATCGCTACTTCGCGACCTCGGTGTTCAATTATCGCGGCCAGGCGATCCGCAACCACAACCGCCTGCTCGGCAACGTCGAGGGCATCGACGGCATCAAGACCGGCTATACCCACGCTTCCGGCTTCAACCTCGTGAGCTCGATGCATCGCGGCAATCGTCACCTGGTCGGAGTGGTGCTTGGCGGCCGCAGCGGCGGCTCGCGCGATGCCATCATGCGCAACCTGCTCGCCGAGAACCTCGAAAAGGCCGCAACCACGCGCACCGCTGCCGCCATCACCGAGCGTAACGGCGACGCGAGCATCGAGGTCGCGGATGCCGCGACCCGTAGCGTCGAAGCCGCACCGGCCGGCAGCCCCATGGCCACGTCCGAACCCGCTGCGGTCGCGATGCAGGCGCCGCGCTCGGCCCAGAAGGCCTCGTTGATGGCGGCTGCGGCCGCCTCCCTGCCGCCGCTGCCCGCCAGACCCGAGCCGCAGGCCAAACCCGAGCCCGCGCCGCTGACCAGCGGTGTGATCCAGACCCAGCCGATCGCGGCGATCCCCGGCTCGGCGGAGCCGATGAAGCCGGTGAAGGTGAAGACCGTGCAGGTCAAGGCCGGCCAGATCAAGCTCGCCGCCGCCGGTCCGGCCCAGCCCGCTCCCCCGATCACCGCCACGATCCCGCCCCGCGCCGAAGTCGCAGAGACCTCCAACGCGGTGATGGCGCGGGCCGCAGAGACCAGCAAGCCCGAGATGCCGCCGCAGCCGGCCAATTTTGGCACCGGCAACGGCATCCTCGGCGTGCTGCCGGCCTCGAGCGTGCAGGCGCCCGCCCCGGCCGCGCCGCAGGCCATGGCAGCGATCGAACCCACGCGCAGCCAGGCGCCTGCCCCGACCAGCGCCGCCAAGCCTGCTGCGGCAGTGACCCACTCCGGCTGGATCATCCAGGTCGGCGCACTGGAAACCGAAGGCGAAGCCAAGCAGCGCATCGACCTCGCCCGCAATTCGGCCCGCGGCATGCTCAGCAAGGCCGATCCGTTCACCGAAGTCGTGGCCAAGGACAATCGCAAGCTCTACCGGGCCCGCTTCGCCGGCCTCGAGCGCGATCAGGCCGAAGCCGTGTGCCGCACGCTGAAGCGCGCCGAGATCTCCTGCATCACCGTTCGCAACTGATCGATCGGATCATCCGACATCGCGAGGGCCGTCGCCGCAAGCGCCGGCCCTGTTGCTTTTGGCGCACAGTCAAAGGCCCTGATGGATCGGGACATCGCGCACGATCCTGCGAAAACTTCTCGTCAAGAATTTACGGTTAAGTTTTGGACAATGAAGGATCGACCACGCCGGGCAACGGCGGGCGACCAGAGCATGATCCGGAAGAGTGGGACACCGGTCTTCCGCCGCGACAAGCACGAAGCGTTTGCGCGGAGATCATGCACAAACAGACGGATGCGATCATTGCGCGATCTCGATCGCAAATGATCTGGGGGCATCGACCAGAGATAACGGGAAGCAGCTCTCGGCTTGTGGCGTTTGGTAGCGTTGCCGGAGTCAGCTAGAGATGCGTGCGAAGCAGAGTATCCTTGGCCTCGTTTACACGGGCAGCGAGGTACGTCGACCCCCCTTGGTCGGGATGCAGTTTCTTCATGAGGGTGCGATGGGCCCGGCTGATGTCGTCGCGCGTCGCTCCCGGCTGCAAGCCAAGGATCTGATAGGCCTCCTCGTCCGTCATTTTTCCGCTCGGCGGCGCGCGACGCTGCCCCCCTGCCCGGTCGCCCTGCGCGTCCTGACGCCACGCGGGAAACCGGCGGTCCAGATAGCTTTCAAGTAACGCGACGCTCTCGGCGTCGAAGCTGGGGACCATCGCCAGGAGCTGCGGCAGGTCGAACTCGTCGAGCATGCGGCCGGCATGCGGCCCGTCAACGATCTGACCTCGCAGCATGCCGCTGTCGTGATCGAGGCTCATGTCGAGATACTGCGAGCGGACCCGCGAGCTCTGTCCGGACGAGCGCTGCGCACCGCCGAAGATATTGCCGAAATTGGGAAAGCCCGTGGTCCCGAACGGCGACCATCCAAGCAATCCGGCGCCGAAAATACCGAGCGGGATCGCGACCGCGAGCTCGCCTCGGACGCCGGTAAAGGCCGCAACCGCCAACGCAAGCACGCCGCCCGCGATCTTGATCACCCGCGCAAGCACCGCGGGATTAGCCGCGCGAAACATCTGCAGCAGCGAGTAAAGAAGGATAACGGCGACGACGCCGGCGATCAGGGTTGGCATGGGCGTAATATATGCGCTTCGGCAGCAAAAAGCATGATGGCGCCTCGCCTCACCGCAGCGTGAAGCGCCGTGCCACCGCGCCGCGGCGCTGACGCGGCTGGTCGGCCCGGAAGGATGGTTATTTCATCTGGCCGATCAGCTTGGCCGCGCCGCCGCCGCTCTTGGCGAGTTGCAGCAGCGCGTTGCGACCGCCGGCGGCGTAGGCTGCGGCGGCGCGCAGCAGCTCGCGCAGTTGCGCCGCAGCACCGGGATCGAACTTGCACCAGGCGCCGCCGGTCAGGCGCGCGATCTCGCGGAACGCATGTTCGGCGACCGCATCGTGGCCCTCCTGGAACATGAACACCGGCACCTTGAGCAGGCCGAGCTCGCCGGCCTTGGCGCAGAGATCGTCAACGTGCTCTTCCATCGCGTCGCCGACGAACACAACCGCACGCACGCCGGCGGCAACCGCCTCGCGTCGCGCCTCCGACAGCACCTTGCCGATCTGGGTATTGCCGCCCTGGCAATCGATCTTGCTCATGAGCTTGGCGAGCTGCGTGCTGTCGGAAATCCACCCGGTGGCGCGGCACTCGTTGAAGCCGCGATAGTAGACGAGCCGGATATCCAAGCTGCCGAGGGACGCCGCCTCGCGGAACATGTCCGCCTGCAGCGTACAGGCCATGTCCCAAGTGGGCTGCCGGCTCATTGTGGCGTCGAGCGCGAACACCAGCCTGCCACGCGCGCCGGTGCGATGCGGCGACATCGCTTGTGCCTTGGCGACGAAGGCCGCAATGTCGTCGGCTGTCGACGTCCGCGCATCCGGCAACGAGCCCGACTTGCGCGTCTCGGCCGAACGAGCCGATGGCACGTCGCTACCGGATTTCGGTGTGGTTGGTTCGCCGGCCATGAGGGCTCGCTGTCGTCAGCAAGCACTATGTGGGCCGGGAGGCCGCATTGGTCAATGTCGTGGGGGTCACCCGCCCGACCGAGCGCCGGACGGAGCCGATCAGTTCGTCGAGGCGGACGACGCCTTCTCGGTCTTCTTCATGGTCGCGGCGTTCTTGGCCTTCTCGACCGGGACATAGAGCGACACGGGGCCCGGCTCGAGAATCGTCGCCGGCGCGTTCCGGGTGTCGACCGGGGCGACATCGCTGTCGGTGTCGGTCAGGAATTTATCGAGCATCGCCTGGATCGAGTTCTTGGCTGCATCCGGGCCGGTGTCGCGCATATCGTTATGCTGGAACCCGGTGTCCACAACTGTGATACCCGCCTTCTCACACTGATCGGGATCGGGAACGACGCCCGGATCAGGCTTGAACTGCGTGTCACGGGAGCGGAACGACAGGATCTTGAACTTGCCGTCGGTCATGAACGGCACGCGCAGATTGTCCAGCGTCACGACTTTCTTGATCTCGTCCGGATACTGCTTGGCGAAATACATCGAGATGTCGCCGCCCATCGAATGTCCGACCACGGTCAGCTTGTCGTAGTCCGCGTTCGGTTGGACTTTTCGCATCTGCTCCACGGCAAATTTGATGTTGGTGACGCCGCGCAGGATTTGCGGCAGACGACCGACATAGAGTTCGCCGACCTTGGTCACCATCGGCGCGTCCGACGGCAGATCGTGCTGAATGCTGACGGTCAGATAGCCGCGCGCGGCGAACACGTTCGCGAGGAAGGAATATTCCGTGAATTTGACGGTATTGCCATGATTGAGGATCGCAACCGGCAAGGTGATCATGCCAGCGTTGGCCTGCATCTCCTTGTCGAAGCGCACAGCGACGTCGACCTCGACCGGGCGATCGTTGCGCGTCGGATCCTTGAACATGATGGTTTCGTGACGGATAGCCCACTTGCTCGCGGTGAAATACGCCGCCGTGACAACCACGGAGAGAGAAAGCAGAACGAGAATTCCACGTTTCATGACGTCCTCGAGGTGCCGCCTGAAGGGCTATTTTTGGCCGGAGACTCTTCGGTCTCCGTGTCCCTAATATATGTCACAGCGACGTGACAGGAAGTCCAAAAGTTGTGATTCAGCCGCCCTAACGTTGTGCGACGCACCCATACTTTGTGCAGTTGCACAAACAACCGGGACGGCTCGATACCTGTTGCGCGAGTTCCCAATCTCCGTTCGACAGTGGAACAGAAGTCCAGGACAACCGGCAGCGGTTCGCTTTGTTCCGGATCAATGGCAATGCTATGACCAAAATCACAGCGAAACTACGGGATTTCGAGCTATTTTCGCCAGAAAAGAGCTGTTTGGTCACAAATCGTCACACTCCGGAAACTCGCCTTCGCACGTACGGGCTAGCTGTCCAAGCGTACCAAAATACCACAAACTGCGACCGACCTAGAGCCCGATGATGTCGTGGACTTCGAGCGGTTTGTCGACCTGGCTGAACCATTCGGCACGGTTGGCGGCCCGTCTCCGGCCGCGCTCGTCGAGCGGCAGCTTGAGCTGCCGCAACAGGCTCGTCACCTCCTCCCGCGCCGTGACATGGCCCATGCTCGGACGGGTGCCGAGGGTGGCCTCGTCGATGTCGTCGAGCGCGGTCAGCCCGCGCGGAAAGAACTCCCGATAGACCACCCGCTCGGCGAAGCCGTCGACCGAGCGGAACCCGAGCCGCAGCGACAATTGCTTCAGCCCGTCGGCGACGAGCTGCTTGTTGCGCGAGCCGAGCATCGACAGCCGGTTGCGGACCACGATCCAGTCGGTGGTGGCGCCGTCGAGCTGGCGCCGCTTGCGCCTGACGTCGCGCACCATCTCGGCGTAGTGGCTCTCGCCGGTCACCGCGTAGGTCGCGGCGTCGACCGTGCCGAGCACGTCGAAATCGAGGAAGCTGTCGTTGATCGGCGTCACCAGCGTGTCGGCCATCGAATGGGCGAGCCGCATCAGGTAGCTGTCAGAGCCTGGCGTATCGATGACGATGAAATCGTAGTCGCGCTCGACCGCGCTCACCGCTTCCATGAACTGCTGGAACTCGGCGTTCTCATTGTCGGCGATCTGCATCGTCTCGCCGTACTTGATGCAGTAATGCACGGGGATCTCGAGATCGAGCCCGGTGCGCCGTGCCCAGGCGCGGCGATTATTGATGTAGCGGGTGAAGCTCTGCTGGCGGCAATCGAGGTCGATCGAGGCGACGCGCTGCCCGGCTTTCATCAGCGCGACGGCGATATGCAGGGCGGTCGTGGACTTGCCCGAACCACCCTTCTCGTTGCCCAGCACAACGACGTGCGCAGAGCCGGACTGACCCTGACTAGCCTGCACTAACATGACTGAACCCCCGCAATATCTTCAAATCGCGCGCGGCTGCGGTCAAGTGAAATGCATGACAGAAAGCAGAAATCGATCGCTGCTTCGTTGCACCATGAATCGCGCGCACGAAATTGCTGACGCGATCGGCAGCATGGTGCCGCCGAACTCGTCCGCGATCGGATTAAAGTAACTGATGTCGCGCCGCGCCGGTTTGGCGACGGCCGCGGTCTTGGTAATGTCCACCACCCGCCGCGAGGCCAAGGACCACAGCGCCTCACCCAAGAACCATTCGAAGAGATCGAGCCCAGATGCCGCGAAATCCCCCCGTCGTCCGCACCGTTCCCGCCTTGCGTCGCGCCGTCGACGCCCTGCGCGCCCGAAAGGCGACGGTGGCGCTGGTCCCAACCATGGGAGCTCTCCATGACGGCCATGTGTCGCTAGTCCGGCTCGCCAAGCGCCGTGCCCGACGGGTCGTCGTCTCGATCTTCGTCAATCCGACCCAGTTCGCGCCGACCGAGGACTTCGGCTCCTATCCACGGACTTGGAAGGAAGACCTCGCCAAGCTCGCCGCCGAGGACGTCGACCTGATCTGGCATCCCGAGGTGAAGGCGATGTATCCGGACGGCTTTGCGACCCGGATCGTGCCGGAGGGACCGGCGACCGCCGGACTTGAGGATCGCTTCCGGCCGCACTTCTTCGGCGGCGTCGCCACCGTGGTCGGCAAGCTGTTCACGCAAGTCCGGCCGGACATGGCGATCTTCGGCGAGAAGGATTTCCAGCAGCTCCGCGTCGTGACCCAGATGGCCGCCGACCTCGACCTCGGCGTCAAGGTGATCGGCTCCAAGACGGTGCGCGAGCGCGATGGGCTCGCGATGTCGTCGCGCAACGTCTACCTCTCGGCGGAGGAGCGGCGAGTGGCGCCCGTGCTGCATCGCGTGATGAAGGCGACCGCAGGCCGCCTGCGCGCCGGCGAGGACACGGCCAAAGCGATGGCGGCCGGCGCCGCGGATATCACCGCGGCCGGCTTCAAGCTCGACTATCTCGAGGTCCGCCACGCCGCGACGCTGGCGCCGATCGCTTCGCTGAAGGACGGTCCGATGCGGATGCTGGTGGCGGCGAAGCTCGGGACCACCCGCCTGATCGACAATATCGCGGTCTAGGCTGCGGCTGTCCGCGGGCCGTGCTTGCGCTCCCCCACCCGCCCGTGGATGATCACGGCCGGCGGGGAGCAATCGGCATGATCAGTTTTTCCGGACGCGGCGTCATTCTCGGCGGCCTGCTGATGCTGGCCGCCGGCATCGCGCAGGCCCAGACACGGCCGCCGATCCAGGCCCAGACGCGGCCGCCGATCGGCGGCTTCGGGTCGCCGCAGGGCGCGATGATCTTCTACGTCGCCCATGGCGCGACTGATGCCTGCGGCCCGGGCTGCTCCGACTGGATCGCCGCCGAAGGCACCGTCCAGTGGGACACCTACAAGCGCCTGCTTGCGATCCTCGACCGGCAGAGCGGACGCAAGCTGCCGATCGTGATCAACAGTTGGGGCGAGTCCAACCTCAACGTCGCCGTCAGCATCGGCCGGATCCTGCGCGATCGCGGCATCGACGCCACGGTGGCGGCGACGGAGGTCGACGCCTGCAACGGCAAGGCCGAGGCGGACTGCTTTGCGCTGAAGCGTCCCGGCGGCCCGCTGGACGCCAAGGAGAGGCTTGCCGACGTCACCTGCGATCTTGCCTGCGTGCTGATGCTGGCCGGCGGCGTGCGTCGCAGCCTGCCCGCCGGCGGCCGCGTGATCCTGAGCGGCATGTCGATCCACAATCGCCTCGCGCCCAACGTCAGTGCCGAGCAGCGCGAGAGCCTGACGGTCAAGTTCACCGAGCAGTTCCGCAAATACCTCGCCGACATGGGGGTCGAGCCGGGGCTGATCGACCTGGTGGAGAGCAACTCAACCGCCGGACGTCACGTCGAAATCCCGGCGTCCGAATGGAGCAAGCTGCATCTGGTCACGCCGTCGCTGTAATCCGCGCCGGCGACACGGTCGCTCGCGGCAATTCGATTGCTTACAGCAATCCGAGATCACGCAACTCGCGGCGCATCGGCTCCGGCATCGAGGCCACGCTGGCGGCGCTCGATTTGGTGAGGTCGGGCGGGGCTGCGTCCGGGTTGAGGTAGCGCCAGCCCTGGAACGGCCGCATCGGCCGCGGCAACACCGCGATCACCTTGGGCTGCATCACCAGGCGGCAGCGCCCGATGCCGTCCTTGTCGCGGAACGGCTCGATCGCGATGATCTTCTCGCGCGCGGCGATCTCGCCGCGGATCACCCAATAGAGCGAGCCGCCGGCGAGGATCTCCTCGTCGCGCTTCGGCGTCATGCGCGTGATGTGGACGTGGCGGAGCGGCAGGCCCTTTTTCTTCGCGGTCGCCATCCGTTCGGCGACCCAGGCCTTGAGTTCCTTGACCGACTCGCAGCCGACGGCAAGCTTGATGAGATGAAGCGGCATGCGTGGGATTTAGCGGTCGGCGTCGGCTTTGAAAAGGGCGCGCGATCCCGGAACGGTGGATACCGGATTGCTCCCGCCAGCGATCATGACGCGCCGCCGGCCGGCGCGTCATGATCTGGAGTTTGATCCGGAAAACCGTGGTGCGGTTTGCCCCGAAGCGCGATGACGCGCTCTAGTTCTCGCTCGCGGCAGCCGGTGCGCTCGCGGCAGGCGCGGCAGGCGCCGCTGGCGCGATCTGCACCGGAGCCGGGCGCTTCGCCGGCGGCGGCTTCTTCGCCGCCGCGACCGCTGCCGGCGCAGCCGGCGCCGGACGCGCTGCCGGTGGCGGCGCAGCAGCGGCGGCCGGCGGCTTGGCCGGCTCGGGCGTCATGATGTTGACCGGAGGCGTCGATGACGAGCTCGGAAAATCGATCGTGGTCGGCTTGCCCGTGGGCACCGACGGCGGCAGCGCCGCGACGAGGCCGGCCGGTCCCGCAGCCTGGGCGCCGGGCGCGTTCCAGGACGCCGCATAACGCGTGACCAGGTTCTCGTAAGTGCGCTCGTTCATGTTGGCGGCAATCTGGCGGTTGTCGCCCAGCGAGCGGAACGCCGGGCACGCGGTCGGCGTGCAGTGATCGCGCGCCATCAGCGCATAGGCCATCAGCCCGTAGCGGTCGCGCTCGACCGCGCGGCGCAGCGCCTGCACTTCGGTCGTCGTGTTGCGCTCGGCGGTCGCGAGGTCGCCGAACCCGGTCAGCCGCGAGATCTGCGCGGCCGCATAGCCGACGGCAGCGGCCGCGGCGTCAGCTGAGCCGAACAACGCCTTCTCGCAGGCATTGAGGACGGCGTCACCGGCGAGATCATCGATGCAGGAAAGCGCCGGCAAGGCCGGCCCGGTCGCCTGCGCCGTGCGCGCGTCGGACGATCCCGCCTGCCCGGCCGGACCGAAGCCGCGGATGGTCGCGGCGACCGCAACGGCGATCGACAGCAGCGTAATCACGGTCAGAGCGCCGTTGGCGACGGATTTCTCCGCGCGCAGCAGCGTCACTAGAACGACGATTCCAAAGAAGCCCGCTGCGGCCAGCGTCAGCCACATCGGAAAGGTCGGCGAGGCCCAGATCTGCCCCAGCGAGGAAGCCCAATTCATGCGCGATGTCCCTCAACGCAGCACAAGCACAATCAGCGATGGTGAACGCCCGCCACCCCGGCATTCAACCTTCAGCAGAATGGTTCTGCGAACGGGGCCTTTTGACGGCAACTGGGGCGCAATCGCCCTCATTGCCGGCTTGCACACAATACCTTCAGGACAGCGCGAGCTGGCTCTCCTTGGCGACCCGTTCGAACGCCTCAGTCGAGCTCTTGATGCGGTACTGGCAATCGTCGCCATCGGTCGGCAGCAGGCGGATCACCTGATAGGTGCCGCTCGCGGCGGGGCGCGCGACGTTGCTGGCCGTAAAATAGACAGTCTCTCCAACGGTGAACTTATGCTTCAACGCCCATCTCCATTTTTTAGAGATGCTGGCGACGCCCGTGGTCCCGACGGCAGCGGCCAGCTTTTTGAAAACCCTGCGTCAACCTAGCACACCGCACCGCCCAAAATCCAGCAAGATCGGGCATGGCAAATAGGTGATTTTTGCAGCTTTTTCAGCGCGGTAGGCGGCCAAATCCGGGCCCAGCGGAATTCCCCCGCCAAGGCACCCCAAAACCGGGTTCCGAGGGGTCAGGCGGTGTGCGGCAGCTTGCCGTCGGGGCTGGCGTGGTCGACCACGGTCGGCAGCTGCTGGGCCAGGACCTTGGAGAGCTGATCGACCGGGATGTTGAACCGGGCGGCGAGCTGCTTGACGAGGTCGCTGCCCAGCACCTGCTGGAGCTGGTCGGCCGTGATCGGCAGGTTCTGTCCGGTGCCGATCCAGGATTTGACCTGCTCGCCGAGCCCGGCCTGCTCGAGCTTGGCGACGATCGCCGACAATCCGCCCTGGCCGCCGTTGCCCAGAACCTCGCCCAGCACCGCCGGGATCACGGTCGCCCCGAGCTGGCCGAGCAACCCCTTCAGCTCCGGTGAGTTTTCCAAGGAATCGAGAATGCCCATGGGTCGAAACTTTCCTGCGAAGGGTGAGGCCAGCGCCGGATTGAGACCCCTCCGGTCGGCCGGCGTCAAGCCGTGATGTTTGCCGCCGCTGTCACAATTCGGACTTAACGCCCTCGGTCAGATTTGCTCGACACGGTCGATCAGGAGCGTCTCGGCGAGGCCGTCGCGGGTCCACTCCTGAAACGCCGGAAGCGCCATCATCGCGTCGACATAGTGCTGCGCTTCCGGTCTAACCGGGATCGCATAGGTGTGGAACCGGTACACCACCGGCGCATACATCGCATCCGCGCCAGAGAATGCGCCGAACAGGAACGGTCCCTGCTTGCCGTAGCGGGCGTGGCAATCGGCCCAGATGTCCTGGATGCGCGCGACATTGGCACGGGCATCGTCCGACAGCGCCACCGCGCGGATCGGCCGGTGCAGGTTCATGGCACATTCGTTGCGCAGCGCCATGAAGCCGGAATGCATCTCCGCCGAGATCGCGCGCGCATGTGCCCGCGCGGCGCGATCAGCCGGCCACAGCTTTGCGTCCGGAAATGTCTCGGCGAGATATTCGATGATCGCAAGCGAGTCCCAGACCGTGATGTCACCATCGACCAGCGCCGGCACCTTGCCGGACACGCTGAAGCTGAGGATGCGGTCCTTGTCGGCCTGGTCCCGATAGAGCGGGATGAAGACCTCCTCGAACGGGATGTCATTGGCGCGCAGCGCGAGCCAAGGCCGCATCGACCATGACGAATAGTTCTTGTTGCCGATGATGAGCTTCAACATTTTGCGGAGAATCCTGTTGCGGCCGGTATCTTGCCATAGTGCCTTGCACGCGTTCAACCTGTACATCAACCGGGATGGCCGCCGCGCGCGGCCACGTGCCGCGCGAGGCCGCGTTCTCTAGGGGGGAAAGGCAACATGACAGGCTATTGGGTCGATGTCGCCGCAGTCGGATTCTTCGCGCTGGAATGGCTGGTCTATGCCATCACGCTCGAGCACAGCGCCTACGGACGCGACAGCCTGTCGGCCCGCATGCATGTCTATCGCGAGATCTGGGTCAGGAACCTGTTGAACCGCGACGCGCGGATGGTCGACATGCAGATCATGGCGTCGTTGCAGAACGGCACCGCCTTCTTTGCCTCCACCAGCTTGATCGCAATCGGCGGCGCGCTGGCGCTGTTGCGCGCGACGAACGATGCGCTGACGGTGCTGAGCGCACTACCGTTCAATCTCAGCCCCTCGCCCGCGCTGTGGGAAGTCAAATGCGTCGGGCTGATCCTGATCTTCATCTACTCGTTCTTCAAATTCGCCTGGGCCTATCGCCTGTTCAACTATGTGGCGATCCTGTTCGGTGCGATGCCGCCGGCGACCCAGCGCGACGCGCCGGAGGCGGAAGCCCATGTGATCCGCACCACCAAATTGTTCGAGGCCGCTGGCCGGCACTTCAATCGCGGCCAGCGCGCGTTCTTCTTCGCGCTCGGTTATCTCGGCTGGTTCGTCAGTCCCTGGGTGCTGTTCATCACCACGGCGGCGGTCGTGATCGTGACCTGGCGCCGGCAGTTCGCGTCCAATGCCTGGCAGGCGATGGGGAGCTAAAGCGCGATGAGATTAGGTTGAATCGTCATCGCGCTTTAGCTTCTTGTTTGAGCATGATCTTTTCGGAAAACCGCTTCACACTTTTCCGGATCATGCTTTCCCTACGACGCGAAATCGCGCGGCGTGAAATCGAGATCGAGCACCTTCCATTCGCCGTAGCGATCACGCGGCAGCATCGCATAGGGCTGGCAGGCCTGCAGCGCGCTGGTCGCGCTCCGCATCAACACCGGCCCCTTCGCCGAGGCACTGGCTTCGATCAAGAGCGGCTCGGAGGCGAGCTTGCCGTCCGGTTTCATGAACACCCGCAGCTTGACCCTGACATCGTCACCGCTGCTCAGCGTCGCGGGAAGTTTCAGGCACGTCTTCAGGTGGCGGCGGAATTCGGCGACCACGCTGGAGCCGACATTGGCCGCTTCGGTCGCCGCCGCGTCGAAATTGTCCTTGCCCTCCTCGCCGGCCGAACGCGCTGGAGCTGATACGGCCGGCACCGGCAATTCGGGCGGCAGGCCGAGCATCACGTGGTATTTGACCGACAGGTCCGGCTGGGGTTGCGCATAGGCCGGCGGCTGTGGTGGTGGCGGGTCCGGCTGCGGCTGCGGCTGGGCGGTCGCCGTTCGTTGCGGAGCGGGGCTCGGCTGCGGCGCCGGTGGAGTTGCCTGCTTTTGGGGCTGCGGCGGCGCGGCCGACGTCTGCGCGGCGGGCTCGGGCGGGACTGGTTGCGCCGGCTTGTCGAGCGCCGACAGGTCGGGCTCGGGCGTTGGCGTCGGTGACGGCTCGGCCTTGATCTCGGCGATATCCTGCGGCGTCACGATCTCGACCGCGACCGTATCAGCGGCGACAGGACCGAACTGATGCACTTCGGAGTACAGAACGATCAATGCGACCAGCAACAGGTGTGCGATCACCGACGCGGTCATATCTGTCGTTGGTCGGAACTTCATCGCACTCGATCAAATCGTGAGATCTCCCTTGCCCGTCAACATACCTGTTGGGACGGGCCCGCCTCAATCCCATTTCGGCGCAAAACCGAAATCGGTCAACCGGCCGCGGGCGCTGCCCATCGCGGAAATCTCGCGCATATCCTCGTCGGACAACTCGAAATCGAAGATACCGATGTTTTCCTGAAGGCGCTCGAGCTTCGAGGTGCGCGGGATCGCGGAAACATCCTGTTGCACGAGCCAGCGCAGGCAGACCTGGGCTGCGGTCTTGCGATAGCGGTCGCCGATCCGCGCCAGCGCACGATCGCCCTTGATGCGCCCCCTCGCGATCGGACTGTAGGCGACAAGTGCCATGCCATGGCGCGCACAGGCCTGCATCACCCTGGCCTGGTCGAGATAGGGATGATACTCGACCTGATTGCAGGCGAGCGGCTCCGGGCACGCCGCCACCGCCTCCTCGATCAACGCCACCGTGAAGTTGGAGACGCCGATATAGCGCGCCAGCCCCTGCTGCCTGACGCGCGCCAGCGCACCGAGCGTCTCCGACAGCGGCACCTGCGGATTGGGCCAATGCAGCAGCAACAGGTCGACCTCGGTGAGGCGGAGTCTTGCGAGACTCTCCTTGGCCGATCGCTCCAGATCGTTGGGTGCGAAATGGCTGGTCCAGACCTTGGTGGTGACGAAGACATCGTCGCGCTTGACGCCGGAGGCCCGCAGGCCGTCGCCGACCTCGCGTTCATTGTCGTAGATCTGGGCGGTGTCGATATGGCGATAGCCGAGCCGCAGCGCCTGCTCGACGATGCGCGCACAGGTGCGGCCGCGCAATTCCCATGTGCCGAGCCCGATTGCGGGGATTGTGGCGCCGTTGCCTTCGACGGAGTTCATGCGCCCATTATGCGCGCGCGAGCCCGTGCTGCCAACTCACGCCGGCGTGGGCGGTTGGGGAGATTGCCGGAGAGACACCTCCGGCCGCGCGACGAGACCGCGCGTCACTCGGGAAGTCCTGCTTTGCGCAGCCCCTCAATATACACCTGAAGCCGCGATACGTCGGCGCGCGGCACCCGTTCAGAAATGCGAAAGTCGGGGTCGAGGTCGAGCAGACCGGCCACGGCCTCCTTCACCTCGGCATCGCGCCCCAAATGAGCCAGCGCCGACGCCAGGCAGCGATAAGCGAAGGGATAATTCGGGTTCTGATGCAGCGCTTTCCTGGCGTCGAGACTGCCTCACTGAAACGACGAAGACCGATGAATGCGACGCCCATGCCTGCAAGCGTTGAAAAAAGCACAGGGTCAAACGGGCTCAACCTTATGCGGCGCTCAAAGCTCCGGATCGCCTCTTCGGGCTGCCCCGCCATCAGATAGGCGAACCCCCGCTGGTCCCAGACGCGAGATGCATTGGGATTCAAGGCGACCGCGCGGTCCACCATCTCCCTTGCGGTATCGTAGTCGTCGGAGAAGGTAGCGATTGCGTTGCCAAGCAGGCTCAATGCCAAAGTGGCATTGCCGTCCAGACTGAGCGCCAGCCGCAGAAGCCGCAGTCCCTCCGCAAGTTCCGACTTCGGATCGGCCGCCCAACCGAGACGCACGTTTCGAAGATGGCATTCCCCAGCAAGGGTGGCAGCAAAGCTGCTTCGTGGATCGATCTCCAATGCGCGAGAGGCAAGCCGAAGGCTCTCGGCCGATCCGTCCCGAGTCCATGACTGGAGGTGTTGCGCGCGAAGACAAAGGTCATAGGCACTGAGGTCGTTCGGCCGCCGCGCCGCCAGATCTATTTCGGTCTGAAGCAATTTCGGCTGAATGGCAGAGACAACATTCACCGTCACCTCGTCCTGCAGCGCAAACACATCGCCGAGGTCACCTTCGAATCGATCAGCCCAAAGGTGCGCGCCGCTCACAGTATCAATCAATTGGCCGGTGATGCGAACCTTTCCCGCGGCCCTGCGCACGCTGCCCTCAAGCACGTAGCGGACGCCGAGTTCGCGCCCGACCTGCTTGATATCGACGGCCCTCCCCTTGTAAGTGAAGCTCGAATTGCGCGCGATCACGAATAGAGACTTGAACCGTGACAATGCGGTGGTGATTTCATCCACCATGCCGTCGGCGAAGTAATCCTGATCGGCATCGCCGCTCATGTTTTGGAACGGCAACACCGCTATGGAAGGTTTGTCGGGGAGCGCCAGGGCCGATCTCGGCGATTCCAAAGGAGCGTCGGGGACCACCGTGCCCCCCCGCCCCTCCGCTTCCAGCACTGTTCCGACGAAACGGAAGCCCTTTCGCGGCAGTGTTTTGATCAGGCGCTGCGCCTCGCCGCTGTCGCCGATCACGCTCCGGGCGACGTTCAGACGCGTCGTGAGCGCGGCATCGGACACACTGCGTCCATTCCAAATGGCGTTGATGAGGTCGTCCTTACTGACGACGCGCTCCCTGTTGCGGATCAGGTAATCCAGCAGGTCGAAGACCTGTGGCGCGACGGAAACCATGTCGGCCCCGCGATGCAACTCGCGCCGGTCGGTATCGAATGCGTACTCCTCGAACAGATAGCGCAAGCGACCAATCCTTTGGGCGGCCTCAGGGTGTCGAAGCTCCAGCACCGGCTGCAACGCGAAGAGTAAGCCGCCCGTGAGGAAAATGTAAGCCGAAGGTCAAGCGCGCACGCTCGTGCCTTGGCACCCTCGTCTCGGTAGGGCCACACCCGGAAGATTTCGCCATGACCACGACCTATGACGCAACGAGGTTGATGCAGACGGCCGTATCGACCCGACGTGTTTCCAGCCTCTTCAAGACATATCGGGATGCATTTCAGGAACGGCGCCAACGCCAGAAATTGCGAGCTACCCTTTCGGAGCTAAGCGACAGGGAGCTGATGGACATCGGTACAACGCGCGGCGAAATCGACTATGTCGCCTCGCACCGTTCTACCGACCCGCGAATGGTCTGATCCGCCGGACGTACGTCTGATGCCAGGTCCGGCGATGACGGGGGTTGAACCCGACCAGCCCGTGCTGCCAACTCACGCCGGCGTGGGTGGTGGCGATGATGGGACATGGTCGCCTATCGTCGCCGCGTGGTAGTCTTCGGTCGCTGTTGATCTATTTCGGGAAGATAGCTCCATGATTGGCAGGTCTGACGTTATTGTCATCGGTTCCGGTGGCCTGGGCGCTGCGACAGCATATTACTTGACCAAGCACAAAGGTCTCGGCGTCACCCTCGTCGACAAGCATGATATCGGATCGCAAACCTCGCCCCGCGCTGCGGGCATGGTAAGCGGGCTTTCAATTTCGCCAGCCGTCGGAGAGGCACTTGCGACCTGGATTGTCGATGGCAAGCCGTCCATCGATCTATCGCCTATGTCCGTCACGCGCTTCAAGGACCAGTTGTGGTCTGAACCTCAATTGCAGCGGGAGGCCGCTTGGCAATATCGGCACTTTTACGGCGCGGTCTAACCGTCGGTGCGACAAACGGCCCCGACGGGCTGGAGACGCACATTTCGGGACGACAGGCTAACAGGCATCCCAACGCTCCTACCTGCCATCCACATGGGAAAGTGATATAGTCTCCGCAGGCCGCACAGAGACCATTCGGGGCCCGCCATGCAGCAGATTGCGGAATGGCTCAACGCACTTGGCCTCGGGCAATACGCGCAGCGCTTTGCCGAGAACGACGTCGATCCAAGCGTTCTGCGCGATCTGACTGACCAAGACCTCGAGAAAATCGGTGTTTCGCTCGGCCATCGCAGGAAGATCTTGCGCGCGATTGCCGAGCTTGAACAGGCCGGAGCGAAACCAGCGGCTGCTCCCTGGGTCGCAGCCGAGAAACGTCAGCTCACGGTGATGTTCGCTGATCTTGTCGGATCGACCGCACTCTCGACAAGGCTCGACCCTGAGGACTTCCGGGAAATCATTGGCACATACCACCGCTGCTGTGCCGAGCAAATCGAGAAATCCGGCGGATTCGTCGCAAGGTACATGGGCGACGGCGTCCTCGCATATTTCGGCTATCCGCGCGCGGATGAAGACGATGCTGAGCGCGCGGTCTGTGCTGGGCTCGCATTGGTCGCGGCGGTCGCAGCACTCGACATTCGCCCGGAGGCCAGGCTTCAAGTGCGGGTCGGCATCGCCACTGGTTTGGTGATCGTTGGAGATCTCATTGGAAAGGGCATCTCGCAGGAACATGGGGTGCTGGGCGAGACCCCCAATCTGGCCTCGCGGCTTCAAGCGCGGGCGGAGCCGGATACGGTGGTCGTCGACAACAGCACCCGCCGCCTCGTTGGTGGACTCTTCGAGTATCTCGCGCTCGGGAGCGTGTCGATCAGAGGCTTCAGCGACCCGGTGCCCGCGTGGCGAGTGACCGGAGCGAGCACGGTCGATAGCCGCTTCGAGGCCCTGCGCGTCGGCAGAACGCCACTGCTTGGCCGCGAGGAGGAGATCGAGCTGCTGATGCGCCGCTGGCAGCAGATCAAACGCGGCGATGGCGCGGTCGTGCTGGTATCGGGTGAGCCTGGTATCGGCAAATCGCGCCTCGCCGAGACCGTGCTGGAGCGGCTGAGCGACGACCCCCACATCCGCTTGCGCCGTTTCTGCTCGCCGCAGCATCAGGACAGCGCGCTTTTCCCGACCATATCGCAGCTTGAGCGGGCAGCGGGCTTCCGGCGTGACGATACGGACCAGCAACGGTTGGACAAGCTTGAAGCGTTGCTCGCGGAGGCCAACGCTGACCTCAGCGAGGCCGTCCCTCTGATCGCGGACCTCTTGTCCGTGCCGACAGGCAATCGCTACCCACCGCTCGACCTCACGGCGCCGAAGCGCAAGGAGAAGACGCTCCAGGCCCTTTTGGCCCAGCTCGAAGGACTGGCGGCGCGCCGACCCGTGCTGATGGTGTTCGAGGATGTGCACTGGATCGACCCCACCTCACTCGACCTGTTGGACCGCATCGTCGACCGGGTTGCCACCCTCCGGGTCTTGCTGATCATCACATTCCGACCCGAGTTCGCACCGGCCTGGATCGGGCGCTCACACGTGACATTGATCAGCCTCAGTCGTCTGCCGCGTCAACTTCGCGCCGAGATGATCATGCGGGTGACGGGCGGCAAGGCGCTGCCCCGCGAGATTGCCGAACGGATCATCGATCGGACTGACGGCGTGCCGCTATTCATCGAGGAATTGACCAAGACGGTGATCGAGAGCGGCATGCTGGCGGACGCTGGCGACCGCTTCGATGCGCGGGGGCCGTTGCCTCAGCTTGCCATCCCGACCTCGCTCCAGGCCTCGCTCCTGGCACGGCTCGATCGCTTGGCGCCGGTGCGTGAGATGGCGCAGATCGGAGCGGCCCTCGGGCGATCGTTCTCGCATGAGCTGATCAGCGCCGTCGCGGCCATGCCGCAGCAGCAGGTGGACGATGCCCTGGCTCAGCTCGTGCGGGCCGAATTGGTGTTCCAGCGAGGCACCCCGCCCGATGCTGAATACACCTTCAAGCATGCGCTGGTGCAGGACGCAGCCTATAGCACCCTGCTGCGCGGTCGACGCCAGCAGATCCATGCTCGCGTTGCGACGACGCTGGAGAGCGAGTTTCCTCAAATCGTCGCCGCTCAACCGCAACTCATGGCTCACCATTGTGCCGAAGCCGGTTTCAACGAGAAGGCGGTCGGCTACCGGCTCAAGGCCGGTCAGATGGCCGTCGCGCGCTCGGCGATGATGGAAGCGGTGGCGCAGTTGCAGAGGGGACTGGACCTGGTGGCGAGCATGCCGGAGGAATCGCGGCCGGTGCAGCACGAGCTCGACCTGCAGATCGCCCTCGGGCGGGCCCTGATGGCAGCCAGGGGGTATTCGGCGCCGGTGGTGGCAGATACCCTCGCCAAGGCGCGATCACTCGCTGAGCGGTGCGATCGCGCGGATCGTCTGGCCCCGTTGCTTTATTCCCAATGGGGTTTCCGCATGGTTCGGGCCGAGCACGATCTGGCGGTGTCGCTTGCCGAGCAGTTGGAGAATTTGGGCGAAACAAGAAGCGATCACGTCACGCTGCTGCTGGGTCACTATATCCACGGCGCCAGTTGCTACTTTCGCGGCGAGTTTGCGACAGCGCGCAGCCTTCTGGAGCTGTGCGATGGCTTGAGAGAACCGGCCGCACGCGCGATTGGCGCTGCGATAGCGGTGGCCGATCCGCACGCAGCGAGCCTGGGCCACCTGGCGTCGACATTGGCGCTTCTGGGCCACATCGATCAGGCACGCGCACGCGTCGACGAGGCATTGTCGGAGGCCCGCCGGCTCGACCATCCGTTCACGGTGGCCTTTGTGTTGAGCAAGGTGTGTGCAGTGGAGGCCGCCGCCGGCTTGCCGCATGACACACGGCGGCATGCAGAGGAACTGGTTGATCTCTCGAACGAGCACGGCTTTCCGCTCTGGTTGGGCTTCGGACTTCTCCAGCACGGGTGGTCATTGACGGCGCTTGGACGGGCGCCGGATGGCCTCGAAATGCTCACGAGGGGGCTCTCCGTACTTCGCACTGCCGGAGCGGTCGTGCATACGCCGCGCGCGCTCTGCTTTCTCGCCGAGGCGCACGCCGAGCTCGGGCATCCGCAGGAAGAGCGGAATTGCCTCGACGAGGCCGCGCAGCTGATCGAGACGACCCACGAGCGTTCGAGTGAGGTCGAGTTGCATCGACTTCGAGGCGATATGATGAATGCGCGAGGCGACCAAGCCACTGCGGAACGGAATTATCGTCGAGCGCTCGCCGTGGCCGAGCGCCAGAGCGCGAGAACGCTTGGGCTCAGCGCTGCGACCAGCCTTGCCCGTCTCTGGCGTGACCAGGGCAATTGCGCAGGGGCGCGCGACCTCCTTGCGCGCGAGTATGGTTGGTTCAGCGAAGGCCTGGACACGCCGCTGCTGCGGGAAGCCAAGGCGCTGCTCCACGAGCTGGCTTGATGCAATTCACCGCTGGCGTGGCGAGAGAGATGCTCGTCGCTGACGCAAGGCCTGACGCACTTGGTCGACGATCTCATCGGGTGCCGTCTGCGGTTCGGCACGGCCCGCCGCGCAGAGATTCGGACACGCGCGACGATCGTCATCTCCGGGTGCGACAAACGGCCCCGACGAGCAACTCAGTGTGTAGGATGGGTAGAGCGAAGCGAAACCCATCAATTCATGTCCGCGGCGCGAATGATTGACATCGCTGCGCTCTACCCATCCTACAGGGCTACGGACCTGCGGCAGGCGTCGGCCCCTGCCACTGATTTGCCCGACGGCGCAAGCCCTACTGAGAAAAATATTTCGGTTTTTCGGAAAGCAAAATCAGTGTATGAATCCGCCCGTCTCACCCGCTTGAGGGGCGCTTCGCGATCGTCACGAGTGTTGGGTTGGGATGCGGTGGACGCGGAGCGCGCAACTGACGAGTGCGCGCTGACAGCGGACGGTGAAGTCGTGTGGTCCTGACGCCCCAGTGGCTGGTGTCTCATCAGCAATGCTTTTGCTGGCGACGGTGACAAAAAAGCCCGTCTCGCCGGGGAGAGCACGAAGGAAGCCGTAAAACCATCGCGCAGGGAAAGCCGGAGTTTCCGGTTAGTAAAACCATCGCGCAGGGAAAGCCGGCGTGTTTTCCGGTTTCACCTGTGGTCCTACCCCTGTGCTTCTTGTTGCACAGGGCCCATGGGTGCAATCGGCACCCGGCTTTCCCGGCGCCCTCTGTTCTTCAGGAGGGACAACGAAGTAGCAAGACTCGGGCAGAACGTGCCGCGAGAACGACGATGTACGTCTTGCGTCATTGCGAGCGAAGCGAAGCAATCCATCTCGCCGCACGCGGAGAGATGGATTGCTTCGTCGCTTCGCTCCTCGCAATGACGGTGGAGAGGGTTGCGTCCCCGCTCACGCCGGCGTGGCCTCGCTCGACAGCGCCGCGAACACCGTGTCGGGAGAATGGGCGATGACGGCAAGCAGCGCGCGCGCCGGGCCGCGCGGGGCGCGCTTGCCCTGCTCCCAGTTGCGGATGGTCTCGACGGGCACGCCGAGCCTAGCGGCGAATTCGAGCTGGGTCAGTTGCGCGCGGCGGCGCAGGTCGCGGACCGCAGGCGGCTGCGACATGCCTGACGCGACCGGCGCGGGATCAGGCATCGCCGGCGCGAGCGGGAACTCCTGCCCGTCGCGCAATTCGACGATCCGTCCATCCGCCTTGAGCCGCAAGCGCTGCATGATGTGCCCCTTGGGAATAGGCACATCATCCACGACGCCGATTAAGGGCCGATTAATGATAAGGATCGGGCTACTTCAGGCCGAACCACAACGTCGCGATGCCGAGGAAGGAGAAGAATCCGACCACGTCGGTGACGGTCGTCACAAAGGTCCCGGAGGCGACCGCGGGATCGGCGCGCACCCGCTCCAGCACCATCGGGATCAGGATGCCGCCGAGCGCGCCGGCAACGAGGTTGCAGATGATGGCGAGCCCGATCACGACGCCGAGGCCGGGAATCTTGAACCAGGCCACCGCGGCGACGCCGGTGATGATCGCAAAGGCGATGCCGTTGACGAGGCCTACCATGGCCTCACGGATCACCACGCGCAGCGCATTGCCCGAGCCGAGCTCGCGGGTCGCGAGCGCGCGCACCGCGACCGTCATGGTCTGGGTCGCGGCATTGCCGCCCTGGCTCGCCACGATCGGCGCAAGCACCGCGAGCGCCACCATCTTCTCGAGCTGGCCCTCGAACAGGCCGAGCACCGACGATGCAAGGAACGCGGTCGCGAGATTGACCAGCAGCCAGTTGAAGCGGCCGCGGGCGATGGTCCAGACCGTGTCGGACAGCTCTTCGTCGCTGGTGACGCCACCGAGCGCTTTCAGGTCTTCGTCGGCCTCTTCCTCGATCACGTCGACGACGTCGTCGATGGTGATGACGCCGACCAGCCGGTCGGTGGTATCGACGACGGGTGCGGCGACCAGATTGTACTTGCCGAACATCCGCGCGACCGCTTCCTGGTCCTCCAGCACGGAGACGCGGCGGCGGTCCTCGTCGATCAGGTCCTTGATCGGCACCGGGCGGCGCGAGCGCAACAGCACGTCGAGCGGCACCGCGCCGAGCCAGTGCCTGTCGGCACCGACCACATAGATTTCGTAGAAGCGATCCGGCAGGTCGGGCGTATCCCGCATGTAGTCGATCGCCTGCCCGACCGTCCAATCCAGCGGCACCGAAATGAATTCGGTCTGCATCCGCCGGCCGGCCGAATTTTCCGGATAAAGCAGGCTGCGCTCGATGTCCTCGCGCTCGGAGGGCGGCAGCTTCTCCAGGATCTCTTCCTGGTCCTTCTCGTCGAGGCTTTCCAGGAGCTCGACGGCATCGTCGGATTCAAGCTCGCGGACGCCCTCGGCCACCGTCTCCGGCTCGAGCTCCTCGAGGATCTCCTCGCGGACGGTCTCGTCGACCTCGTTGAGCGCGGAGAAGTCGAAGTCGGTGGCGGTGATCTCGACGAGGTTGACGCGGTCCTCGGGCGCGAGTGCCGCGATCAGGTCGCCGAGGTCGGCCTCGTGCAGTTCCGCGACCACCGCGCACAGCAAGGGCCGGTCGGCGGCATGGATGGCGCGCGTGATCTCTTCGACGAATTCGTGGCGGAGCTGGCCCTCCTCGTCCCGCATCGGAATGCGGTCGAGCACGTCGGCCTCGGCGCGTTGGGCAACGTCGATATTCTCGGCCATGCCGCGTCTCGCCGGTTTGACAGGAATGGAGAAATTGGTCTGAGTAGTGTGGACGGATACCCAATCGGCAGGGCCCTGCGCAATGAGAAATATGTCCAATCGATGCCCAATATCGAACGGAAGCACGATGCTCGCCACGCTCGCGCTTGCGGTGGTCGCTCTCGCCAAGCCGGCACTGGCCGCGCCGGCGCAGACCGCCGAGTGCCCGCGCCAGGATGCCCTCGGCACCTCGCGCGTGCTCACGGTGGATCCCGCGACCTACCAGCGCGTCGGCACCAAGAGCTTTCCGCAGACGCTGCCGCTCGAGGACCACGAAGTCGTGCTGACCTTCGACGACGGGCCCTCGCCTCCGGCGACCCGGACGATCCTCGCAGCCCTATCAGCCGAATGCGTGCGTGCGACATTCTTCATGGTCGGCCGCTCCGCGTCCGAGCATCCGGAGCTGGTGCGCAGGATCGCGAGCCTCGGCCACACCGTCGGCCATCACAGCTGGTCCCATCCCAACCTTGCACATCTGACGCCGGACAAGGCCGAGGCCGACATCGACAAGGGGATCTCGGCCGTCGAAGCGGCGCTGCACGGAACCGCGGGCACGACGCCCGGCACACCCTTCTTCCGTTTCCCCTATTTCGAGTCGACGCCGCATCTGCTGGAGCGCATGGAAAAGCGCGACATCGCGGTGTTCGGCGCCGATTTCTGGGCCAGCGACTGGGAACCGATGACGCCCGAGCAGCAATTGAAGCTGCTCACCGACCGGCTCGAGATTGCCCGCAAGGGGATTATTTTGCTACACGACCCCAAGGCGCAGACGGCGGCCATGCTGCCGCCATTTCTGCGCTATTTGCGCGAACATCACTATCGCGTGGTCCATATCGTGCCGCCCGCGGCCAGGACCGTGTCCGACCGGTCACATTGAACCCAGGGTCGCGGCTCGATTACAGACTGTTAAGGCGGCATTCATGGCGCCGCCGTTAAGGATTCTTAAGTGCGTTTGGAATGCATCCGGGGTGTTATGAGCGCTGGCATTTTGGTGGGCGAGCGAAAGCGGTCGTGGACCGCTGTATGCCTGGCGTTGTTGGGTTGCATCGCTGCACAAACGGCGCTTGCCGCGGATTGCCCGGGCAATCCCAACGCGCTCGGCACATCGCGCACCCTCGTTGTCGATCCCACGGAGCATCCGCGGATCGGCACCATGCAATATGCGCAGACGCTGCCGCTGGCGGATCACGAGGTGGTGCTGACCTTCGACGACGGCCCGCTGCCGAAATACAGCAACCAGGTGCTATCGATCCTCGCCAGCCAATGCGTCAAGGCGACGTTCTTCATCATTGGCGGCCAGGCCAACGCCAATCCGGAGGGCGTGCGCAAGCTCGTTGCGGCCGGGCACACCGTCGGCACGCATAGCCAGCATCACCCGCTCACCTTCGACAAGATGTCGGCGGAGAAGGCCAAGCAGGAGATCGATGACGGCATCGCCTCGACGCTGGCCGCGCTCAACGGCGACAAGAGCAAGCTTGCGCCGTTCTTCCGGATTCCCGGCCTGCTGCGCGCCGAAATCCCCGAGGCCTATGCGGCCTCGCAGGGCATCCAGGTCTGGAGTGCGGATTTTCCGGCCGATGACTGGCGCCACATCTCGCCGCAAAGGGTCTACGACCTCGCCATCCAGCGCATCGAGGCCAAGCGCAAGGGCATACTGCTGCTGCATGACATTCAGCCGCGCACGGTCGCCGCCCTGCCGCGCATCCTCAACGAGCTGAAGGCGCGCGGCTATCGCATCGTCCATGTCGTGCCCGCGACGCCTGATCGTCCGGCAACGCCGACCGAGCCGCAGCAATGGTACCTGCGCCCGCCAACCGAGACGGTTGCGATCGCGCGCTGGCCGACGGTGCCGAATTTCGTGTTCAGCGAGGCGCGGATGTTGCCGGCGCCGGCGTTCACCGACATGGATTGGCGCGAAGCGGATGCGATCGATCACGCGCCGCGCATGCGAATCGCCTTCCCCCGCCAGACGCTCGGCCCGCTGCCGCAGGTCGCGCAGGTGACCTCGGCCTCGACGCTGCCGATTCCGGCCGCCGACGTTTTCAGGCTTCCCGAAGGACCGGGCCTGACGCTGCTCGCCGCGCGATCACGGGCCGATCGCCGCGAGCGGATCGCGCAGCGCGCGCCCGACGCCAGCCCCGCCGCGCATCAGGTCGCGCCTGCGGGTCGCGGCAAGGGCAAGGATCCCTCCAAGCATGCCCGTCAGCCCAGGGCGGACGGTGGCCCGGTGCGAATCGCCAGCGCGAAGAAGAGAGCGCCGCGCGCCGAAGCGACCGCGATCGTCAGGCGCGTGCCGGATTAGTTCGTCACGATCTTGGCGATGCAAAGCAGAATCACCAGCGCGAGGAACAAGAGATCGATATAAGCCTTGATCTCGCCGGCGTGCCGGAGCGCGGTGACGTCGCCCACGATCTGCTTGCGCGAGGCCGCCGAATTCGGCCCTTCCGCGGCCGCCGCGGCCAGCCGGCGCGTCTCCCCTTCCAGCCGCTCGATGCGTTGGAAGAAATAGAACGAACGCAGCGCGGATGCCGCATGCATCGCGGCGTAGACCAGCACGAGAATCGCGACGATCGCGCGCTGCTCGTATTTTTCGAGGAAGTTCAGACTGAAATAAACCAGCCCCAGGAACACGAAGTTGGAAAGGGTACGGTAGGCGTAGCTCAGAAACGTCATCAGGGGCTCCGGGCGCAGCTGGCGGCAGCCCGCGCTTTTCTTGCAGAATCAGGCGCGCCGGCCGGCAAGTGCCGTCCCAACAGGCCAGGGATCTGTGAAAATACGCGAACGGTATTACAGACAGGGCATCGGCCGGCACTGCCGCCCCAAAAATTGCCGATGCGCCAAGGCGGGCATCATGCAGTCTGGTCGCGGGAGCGGTCAGGCGTGCCAAATTGGGCTGAAAGTCCTTGGTGCGCTCGGAGGGACTCGAACCCCCACGATGTTACTCACTGCCACCTCAAGGCAGCGCGTCTACCAATTCCGCCACGAGCGCTTGGGATACCGGCTGGAACCCATCGGGCACCGCCGGATCGACGGCGCCATGTAACAAATCAGAGATGGGGGGACAAGGAGATAAGTGACCGAATTAACTACCTAACACCAGGCGATTTCGGCAGCATTTGCTTGACCTCGACCGCAATGCGGTTGCGGTCGACCAAAACGACGCCGCTGGCGATCGGCAGGTTGTTGGCGAGGATCTTGACCTCGTCGGCCTCGGTGGCGTCCAGTTCGATGATGGCGCCGCGGGACAGCCGCATCACCTGGTGGATGGGCATGGTGGTGGTGCCGAGGACCACCATGAGATCGACGCTGACTTTATCGAGGGTGGCCACTTCTGAACCGCCAAAGGGGAACTAAATTGTGGTTTCACCTGACCACGTTAGGGTTAGCCAATGGTTAACGACCGCCAAAGCCTTGATTTGACGACTTTTGCGCTGGCTTCGGGCGCCGGCGAGGTCGAATGGCGGATTTCGGATCGCGAGGTCGCCTACCCCGATTCCCTTGCCGAGATGGACGCCCGCGTGGCCGCGATCGCCGCAGGCTCCGCGCCCGAGCTGGTGTGGCTGCTGGAGCACCCGCCGCTTTATACGTCCGGCACCAGCGGCAAGGCCGCCGACCTGCTCGATCCGCGTTTTCCGATGTTCCAGACCGGCCGTGGCGGCCAAGTCACCTATCACGGCCCCGGCCAGCGGGTGGCCTATGTGATGCTCGACCTGAAACGGCGCCGGCCGGACGTGCGCGCCTATGTCGCTTCGCTGGAGGAATGGATCATCCGCACCCTTGCGGCCTTCAACGTCCGTGGCGAGCGCCGCGAGGATCGTGTCGGGGTCTGGGTGAGGCGCCCGGACAAGGGTCCGGGCTGCGAGGACAAGATCGCCGCGATCGGCGTGCGGCTGCGCCGCTGGGTGTCGTTTCACGGCATCGCCATCAATGTCGAACCCGACCTCTCCCACTTCCGGGCGATCGTACCGTGCGGGGTGATCGATCCCCGCTACGGCGTCACCTCGCTGGTCGATCTCGGGCTGCCCGTCACCCTGGCCGACGTCGACATCGCGCTCCGGCAGGTGTTTACCGAGGTGTTCGGCGGCGCCGCGGCGCGCCTGCCGGAAGCGACGGCATAGTCGACCGCCTTACGCTGCCTTCTGCGGCGAGACCTCGAGCTTGCCGGCGATGTAGCGGCGCTCCTGGGTCAGGCCGCCGAAACCGTAGGCATCGCCCTTCACTTCGTCGACATGGGCGTAGGTTTCGTTGTGAAGCGGGCCGAGCAGCTCTCCCATGCGCTGGAACAGGGCGGCAAGATAGGCGGCCTTCTCGTCCTTGGTGTTGGTGCCTTCGCTGACATGAATGTCGAGCCAGTAGCTGGCGAGCTTCTGCTCGGCCAGCGACTTGCCGCCCGCGAACCAGTCGGCGGCATCGGCCGACTTGACGATGATCGCGGTGACCTTGGGATCCTTGTGCAGGATGCTAAAGCGGGATGAAGTTAGCTTGAATCGATTTGGGATTGAACGAAGCCGCTGGCGCGGCAATTGAGGAGGGATCGCAAGAGCAGGCTCCTGTCTGAGAGGATTGCGGGTTTTCGAAGCCCAACCCTTCAGACAGGAGTTTTCCAATGGCT
>NZ_JBHMET010000141.1:0-7311 GCF_042430365.1 Bradyrhizobium erythrophlei | reverse complement strand
GCGCCAGCCATCGGCTACACTTCCTTGCCGAGCTACCAAAACAATCACATCCTCTGAGGATGACCCGGAGGCGTCCAGGAGATTACTGTGAAAAGACTCGGGCGATCTGCGTTACCGCTACCTCGGTACACCCTCCGCAAACGTCTCGGCGACGGCAGCTTCGGCTATTTTTTCAACATCCCGACGTGGGCACGCAAGCGGGGTTGCTCGATCGCAAACGAAGCCCTTGGCACCGACTACGAACGCGCGGTCACGCGCGCAGAGCAGATTCTGCTCCCCGCTTTTGATAGTTGGCGCACCGGTGGTGAGGACGCAAATCCGATCGGCATTGGCGTGGTAGTCGGCACGCTGGATTGGATGTTTCACCTGTACCGTCAAACCTGGTCTCAGAAAACTGCCAAGCGGCTTCGGCCTCTAAGCCCAGGCCAATGCCGTGTTCATGAGACGGGCATCAAGATGATCTGCGAGTACATCTTGCAAGACGGCAGACGATTAGGAACGAGACGTGTCTCGAGTATTGATACAGCGTTCGTCGATCAACTCTTCGAGAAGCTCCTCTTCAAAGTGGTGAAAGGTAGAAGGATCGAACGCCGAACGACGGTCAATCACGCGATGAAAACCGCGCGCACAGCCTGGAACACCATTTCCCGAGCGCATCCGGGTTTGTTTCCGCCGCGGAATCCCTTCGAGAGAATGGGCCTGCAATCGAGCTCGCGCGAAACACCGCATGCCGCTTTTCCGGAGCTCGTTGTGTTTCGCGCGAAAGCAATCGAGATGGGATACCCCTCGCTTGCCACTGGAGCATTGATTGGCTGGGAATTGCTTCAGCGCGAAGCGCATATCTTTATACGCTTCATGGTCGATCATTACCGACCTCCGAGCAGACCGGACCACGTCTACGTGATCAACTACAAAACCAGCCGTGGTTCTTGGGAGCCGTTGTTCGATGCCAAGGGTAAAGCGCTCTATCCGTTGCTGATGGCCGAACTCGACGCCATCAAGGAGCTGCGTCCTGCTGGAGGGCTCATGCTACGGCGCGACGGCAGCAGCTTGCCATGGTTCGGCAAGGGAGAAATGCTGACCCAGGTCCAACGTGTAACGAAGAAGATCATTCTTGCCGCTGGTTTGCGGTCCGAGCTGACATTTACGTCTTTTGGTCGTCACGGCGGGACGACCGAGGCGAGTGCATCCGGCCTGACGGAAACTCAGTTGATGAAGAAGGGCCAATGGTCGTCGACGAAAGCGATGGCGAACTATCTGCACGACGATGAAGAGGCGAAGCAGGATGCGCAAATAAAACGCATCAAGCGCCGCGCAAGACAAGCGAAGGGAAGGTGAACGTTTGTCAGAATGAGAATGCGCGACTTGTCAGAATGAAAAGTCCTTGACGCGCTAAGTCATTGAAAACATTGGAGCGGGTGAAGGGAATCGAACCCTCGTATTCAGCTTGGAAGGCTGCTGCTCTACCATTGAGCTACACCCGCATGCGCGATCACCTAACACGGCCGGGCGGCGGCCTCAACCCGTCCGGCCCGCGTCTTTATTCCCAGCACGCGGGCCGATTTGCGCGCAATGCCGCCCTCGTTCCCGCATCCGCCCGCCCGCGCGCAGCCTTAACAGCGGCGGACTTGCTGCCTATATTGAGGCCTCCATCAACAATGAAAGGAGGTGATCCAGTGTCTTATCTCAAGCGCTGTCACCTCGCTGGGATCGCCCGCTAGGCTTTGACCATTGAGCCTGGCATCGGGGCGCTCTCAGCCCTGGACCAGCGAGACAACAAATCGGGCGCGACGGGAGCACATCCCGCCGCGCCATTTGCTTGTAGAGCACACGCGATTCGCAGGGCCCGGGCTTTCAGGGATTCGGGATGGCGGTCACCGCGCGATCGATCAGAAGCCGAACAACCGCAGCCAGCGCGGACGCTTGCGCTTGGTCTCGATGATGCGCTCGCCGCCGTTGAGAGCCGAACTGCCGTAGTAGCGGTGATGGCCAGAGACGTCGTGCCAGCCGCCGGCCAGCGATGCGGGCATCCGTTCGGCATCGCAGATGATCGTGACTTGCTTGCGTGACATCACCCTCTCCGTGACTTGCGCAGTTCCCGCGTTCTGTCCATCAGTCGTGCAACCAGAGCGGCACGTTCAAGCCGACCGGCGCATATCGTGTTTCCGGACGGTTTCGCGGACGCCCCCTGCCGTGACACAAAGGACGCCATCCGATTCGCCAAAACGGAATGTCGGCCCGGGCGACGCGAAGACGTCCTTTGGCTGGTCACGCCGAACACAGGGAGAGATTTGATGCTTTATGCCATCCTGGCCTACCACGTCGAAGCCGATGTCAAGTCATGGACCGCGGAGGAGGACGCGTCGGTGATGACCGGCCTGCGGCAGGTGCACGAGAAGTTGAAGGGCCGGCTCGGTCCCGCCGCGCGGCTCGGCGATACCCGCAACGCGCGCACCCTGCGCGGCCCCGGCCACGGGATGGTGATCGACGGCCCGTTCGCCGAAACCAAGGAGCAGCTGCTCGGGTTCTACGTGATCGATTGCGCCGATGAGGACGCCGCGCTCGAGGCCGCGCGCGATCTGCGCCGCGCCAACCCGACGGCGGTCTACGAAATCCGCGCGGTCAGGCTCTATCTGCCGAACGCGCCGTTTCCGGAGACGGCGGGCCCGAGCGACGCGTGAGCTGCGCAAAGTGGCGGCCTCCGTCAGCGGCGTCGAAGTGAAGACCGGCTAGCGGCCGCTGGAACGGCTCGGCAGCTTCGGCAATCTGCTGAGGTCGAATTTCGGCTCCGGCCCCTTCGCTTGCGGCGCCGGTTGCACCTGGTGGCTCGGGATCAACGTGGCCTCGAATTTGACGCCCGGCACCTGATCGGCGGTTCCCGAACACGTCGCGATCGTGCCGCTCGACGTGCCCTCGAGCCGCAGCACGAGGTCATCGATGCCGAACACGGTCGCGTGGCCCTCGCTGTGCCGCTTTGTGGTGACGACACAGGAAAACCGGTCGCCCGCGACCTCGTAGGTGCCGCTGTAGAGCATGATGCTGTCGCGGCCCCAGAGCTTGCCGTCGGCGAAATGGACGATGCCCGTGCCGTCGCCCAGCGGCGTCCTGAATCAGGCCGCGTAGGTTCCGTCCTTGAGCATGGAGCACCCTCCAATCACTCGCGTTTGGCCGCGGATGATCTGGGCACCGTTGCGTTAACGAGCCGTGAAGAACGGCGGCCGCAAGACTGCGGGGCAATTCTGGTTTCGCTGCCGCATCAACGGCATGCGCAATGCGCTAACGCGATCACGTCAAGATGATCGCGGAACAGCACGCAGCGTCGTGGACGCTTACTGCCCGTCGATCTGCCGTCCCATGATCGCGATCGCCTTCTGGTAGACCTGAGCGGCGTTCCACGCCTCGATCGCGGCAAAATTCGGCTCGCCCGGCTGGTAGCCGGCGCCGGCACGCCAGCCGTGCGCGCGCAGGAAGTTCGCGGTCGAACTCAGCGCGTTCGCGGCGACGTCGAGATTGCCGGTGCCGTAGGCCAGGATGTTGTTCGGCATGAACTGGGTCTGGCCGACCTCGCCATGCATCGAGCCGCGCGTCGATGCCGACAGCGCGCCGCGGTCGATCAGCTTCAGCGCGGCATAGAGCTGCTCGGTGAAGAACTCCGGCCGCCGGCAGTCATAGGCGAGCGTTGCGATCGACGACAGCATGTTCTGGTTGCCGCGCTGGCTGCCGAACCCGGTCTCCATGCCCCAGATCGCGATCAGCGGGCCCGGCGGCACGCCATAGCGCTGCTGGATCGAGGCGAACAGCGCCGCCTGCGACTGCTTGAGCGAACGGCCGCGCGCCACGATGGTGGACGCGCCGCGCTTGGCCATGAACTGCTCAAGCGACAGGCCGAAACTGCGCTGGCTGCGGTCGGCGGCGATCGTCGCGCTGGCATAGTTCGCCTGCATCAACGCACCGACTCCAGTGGATCCGACGCCCTTGGCTCCGGCCTCCGCGGCGAACTGCTGCTTCCAGCTCTCGAACCCGCCCGGACCGTTGCCGCACTGCGCCGCGTTTGCTTTTGCGCCCAGCGTTGCAACGATCACGATAGCGGCGAGCGCCGCGGTCGCAAGCTGCCTGCCCGTGGTCATCCGAAACCTCCTCCGCAATGTGCCTTCGCCCCTACGGCGCAGCGCTGACGATGTCCCGGCGCAGATGACCGCGCGATGAACGACCGGCGGACGCCTGCCCCGAATCGTCACGATATGTCGTGACTGCCGGATTGACCATCCCGGTGACCTCCACCACCGCCGAGGCATTCGGTGCCACAATATTGGAAGCACCCAAGGCGGTGCCGACCGGCCGAAACATGCTGGTGCGGCATCCTGACCAGACACGCGTCGAATATGTCGAGCATCGCGACAAGCATCCGGCGGACATGCTGCCTTGAGCAAGGCGACCAACGCGCGTTGATAACCAGGCCGCACGCGGCGCTCTATTCAAGATATCAAACAGCGATGAGGATGCGCGCCCGCGTTCTCGCGGCATGAATTGCCCGAGCCTTGCATCTCGTTCCGCCCTCCTCTCTCAGCAGAGGGCGCAGGGAAAGCCGGGTGCCGATCGCACCCGTGGGTCCCGTGCAACAAAAAGCACGGGAGGTAGGACCACAGGTGAAACCGGAAGCACGCCGGCTTTCCCTGCGCGATGGTTTTACGGCTTCTTTCGTGCTCTCCCCGGCGAGACCGGGCTTTGTTGTCACCGTCGTCCGCAAGACGCGTTAGCCTCTTGCGAAGAGACACCTGCCACTGGGGCGTCAGGACCACACGACTTCACCGTCCGCCTTGCGCGTGCTCGTCAGTCGCGCGCTCCGCGTCCACCGCATCTCACCGCAACACTCGTGACGATCGCGAAGCGCCCCTCAAGCGGGTGAGACGGGCGAACTCATACACCGATTTTGAGTTCCGAAAAACCGAAATATTTTTCGCACAGGGGCTTGCGCCGTCAGGCAAATCAGTGCCAAGGCGGCCTGCTACGGCACGTCGCCCCTCCTGATCGGACCGACGCTTTGCGGCCGGTTGAGGAAGAACTCGCGATTGCCGAGCGCGGCCTCTGCGTACTGATCGATCGTCACGATGATCGCCTGAACGTGCTGGAAGCACCAACCTTCACGCGTCGCCCGGTGCCGGACCTCGGCCAGCGCCTTGATCCAGGGCGAGTGTTCATGGCTGTCGTCGAAGTACCGAAGTGGCTCTGTCATGTTTCCTCCGGCTGATCTCGTCTTCCAGCTGCGCGCGCTTGCGCAACAGCAGGAGCTGCGCGGACGCGCTGTCGCCTCCGGCCTGCTTGAGCTGATCCACGGTCGAGCCCAGCTCGCGTAGCTGCGCGCGAAGCCTCAGCACGCCAGCGTCATCGCGCACGTTGTTCGCCAAAGACCAAGCGACGGTTGGCGAGAGGCACGACAACCGGCTTCTGCGCCCGAGGCTGATGCGGCGCGAAGCTCACCAGGATCGGCTCGCGGTCGCCCAGCACGGTCCGCTCCTCGACCAGGCGGCTCATGACAAGGCGCATCTTCAGGATATCCTCGGCCACGAACGCGCAATCCTCATCCCGCTTGATCTGCTCGCGCATGATGGCTTCGGCCTCCAGCATGCTGATCCTCAAGGCCCTGATCTGTCTACGAATTTCGTTGATGCGGTTGTCCATGGCGGTCTCTCCTCCGGGAACGGCACCATAGGAACAAATCATGAACATTTAGTCAATCAGCCAGAGGCTGAATTTCGTCTCCGGCACGCGAGGGACGAGCGTGCGCGGCGGATCCCGGGCTGCTCGCTTGATCTCTCCGGTTGAAGACTTCGGCGCGTTCACTGCGCCTGCCCGAGGGTCGGCGACGCGGTGCCGGACGCAATCGAAGCATGCTGGTGCGACATCCTGACCAGACATGCGTCTGATATGTCGAGCGCCGCGACGAGCATCCGGCGGACGTGCTGCGGTAGATTGATTGAGCGCGGTACCTCGGGGACGCGCGCCGTGTCGTCAGTCCGTCTTCGCTTTCGTTGGCACTCAAGCTACGCCGGACACGATCCGCCCGGACGGCCGTACGTGCGAAGAAGGCGCTGCCGAGCCGGCTCAGCAAGACGAGCTATTGGCTTCTAAAAGCAGCTTTAGGCGCACTGCAATTTCTTCCGCAGAAAGCGCATCCGTAAAGTGAGAAACAAATCGGCCGCGGGGGTCCATAACATAGGTTACCGCGGTGTGCGGAACCGCGTACTCGCCGTCCCCGGCGGGATCATCTACTCTTTGCGCAAAGACACGGAATGCTTTCTTGGCACGATCAACTTGCTCTCGCGAGCCGGTCAGCCCGGTAAAGCGCGGATATGATTGCAGGAATGATCGCATGGCGTCCGGCGTGTCGCGTTCCGGATCGACGGTGACATAGATCGGTCGCATTCGGTCGGCGAGTGGACCAAGCGAATCCAGCACGGCAGACAGCTTCGCAAGCGCACGCGGACACACCACGCGGCAATGGGTGAAACCAAAGAAGATCAGAACATAATGGCCGCGATACGTTTCGTCAGAGACGTTGCGACCATCGTGGTCAATCAGGCAAAACGAGCCGCCGATCTGCGTCAGCGGCGAAGTTTCGACGCTCGTCATCTGAAGTTCTTTTCGCCAGGTCCAAAACTCATTGCGCACAAATGTGCAAAAGCCTCCGGACAGTGAAGCAGGACGTCGCCACCGTCGATTTCAACTCGAACGGCCCCCGCAATATTCACGTCGGTTGCCGAGCCGTGTGCGATTTCCACCCCATCACAGGCCAGCGACCACGGACCGCGAGCCAGCGCCTTTGCGATTCGCACTATACCGCTACCGCGAATATCGCGCCGGCGCTCGACGGCAAAGTTTAGCCTATTGTTCTTTGAATCAAATATCGCACGGCTAATATCGACATCCGATCCGACAGCGACGATGGCCGGCTCTTCAAAGTGCGTCGGCTCCCAAGGCTCATTATACAGATGCCAAAGCCCGTCCGGGATATTGAGCCGAGCGTACCCAACAGCACGTTTCCAGACATCGGTTCGACCAACGTCCGGATACCGTCTGCATTCTCGACCATATCGTTACGTGGATAGTACAATCCACCGTCGAGCCAGGTCGGAGCCATATAGCGATCGGCGTGCGCCAGCAGGCCCCGTAGCGTTTCGGCATCTCCCATTTCGGACGCCCATGCAGTGACCCAACCGAAATCGCAATCGTCGGTGATGATACGCTGACCCCTGACTTCCGGCCGTACCGGCACATTGATCGAAAGCGCGCCATCGTCGCCGGATTTCAGAA
>NZ_JBHMET010000140.1:2324-24697 GCF_042430365.1 Bradyrhizobium erythrophlei | reverse complement strand
ACCACCTGCCCAAACACACAGCAATGCTTCAATTTCTGGGTTTTTCAGCAGACTGCTAGTGGGAACAGCGCTTGGTAGTCACTTTCACATCGGCGTGAGTCTGTAACCGGTAGAAGGTTTACTCCGAACTCATCGTTAAGAACGCGCGTCACGCGCTTCTGACGATGATGGGAGCCGGACCATGTCGACCAAGCACCTTTTTGCGATTTCGCTCGCCTTGCCGCTTCTAGCGATGTCGGCGTCGGCCCATGCCGAGCACAATTACCAACATCGGCCAATCCAACCGAGCGAATATGGCGCGCTGGCGCAAGCCGGTGCACCGAAGGCGACGCGCGAAACCGAATTGCAGCGGCGCCGGTCGGCGCAACCGGTCGGTTCTGCGAAGGCATGCACTTATCAGGGTGGGCCTAAATCTGGCTTGTGGTCGTGTCGGTAAGACGAGGCGAGTGGATATCCTCGAGGGTCACGTTTTGGACGGCGCCGCGGTGGCCTTGTCGCGGGTGGTGTGAGTGTTGTCGCGCGTGCACTCCACCGCACGGATGACTCTCTGCCCTTTGTCGCGCTGTGGTACGGCGGCACGATTTTGATGTGCACGCTCGCAGGTGCGGTATTGGGACCGCGGCTGCTGCGCTGGTGAAGCACCGCGGTTACAGGCTTCACGTCGGCGTGAGCCTGTAACCGCCGGCGGATTGGCTCCGAACTCATCATCAGAAGCGCAAATCAATGCGCTTCAAGGAAATTGATGGAGCCGGGTTATGTCGATCAACAAGAGCCTTCTTACCCTCTCGTTCCTGGTGCCGCTCGTTGTGGCATCGGCGACCGCGCAAGCGGGCCTGACGATCTCCGACAAGCGGTATTTGCCTAATGAGGCGAGGGGAACGCCGCCAGCGGGCAGCGTTGCCTCGCAACGCGATCCGCTGTCTGCATTCGGTTATGATCGGGGAGCATCGCGATTGCAGCCGATGGCCGTGCCGAGCCCCGCTGGAACGCGATGGCGCTATCACGGCGGACCCAAGTCCAACTACTAGCGCGGTAGCGTCGGCCGGGTCGGCAAAAACGGTTAACCAGCAGGTCTTCCACTGGCGTGTTTGTGAGCAGGATGACCTTTTCAGCAGGCGCTCTCCATGAGAGTGTAGCCCGATGAATGTTCGACAGATGATCAAATGGCTGCTGGCCGTCCTGGTGACGGCAGGCCTGACGATTGCGCCGTTGGCCACGCCAGCGGCGGCCGGGCATTCGATGGTCGCGCTGACGACGCAGGCGGCCGACATGTCGGACATGACGGCTGACATGCCATGCTGCCCGGACAAGCAGAAGAACGATGATTGCCGGGATTGTCCGCTCCTCGCGATCTGCATGTTGAAGGTGCTGCAAGCGGGGCCCTCACCCCTCGGCGTCGAGATGGCACTGCCTACGCTTGCGCGATTGCATCCGCTTGACGACGTCGTGGCCGACGGCCTGGCCCGTCCGCCTCCCGACCATCCTCCTCGACATCTGGTCTGACCGGCGCAGCGCGCCGGATGCAGCCGCGCGGCCGTTGGGCTTGCGCGGCCGTCACATGCCGCGCAAGCGGCAGATCAAGACGCAATCGAGGATTGGAAGAATGACATCGTTCAATACGTCGCGCGCCCTTGGGGCCGCGCTCATCGGCCTGGCCATCACAGGTAGTGCCAGCGTCGCGCATGCCGAGATCAAGAATTACGAATTCCAACTCGTTCAGCCGACCGTGCAGGCCGGCGCCGACCGCATCGTCGCGGTGCGGCTGATCGACAAGACGAGCGGAAAGGCGGTGCCCGACGCCGTGATCTTCGCGACGCGGCTCGACATGGCGCCGGACGGCATGCAGGAAATGGTGACCAAGGTCACGCCGATGCCCGGCACGGAGCCGGGGACTTACCGCTTCAAGGCGAGCTTCAGCATGGCCGGACGCTGGCAGCTCTCGCTCGGCGCGAAGGTGCAGGGCGAGACCGGCTCGGTCGACAGCAAGCTCGTCGTCACGGCCGAGAAATGAAGCGCCTCGGCCTCGCCGGCGCTGCCGCTGCGATCGTCGCCGCGGCAGGCGCAGCATTTATCGTCCGCGGCCTGCCGCCGCGGCCGGTCACGACCGTCATGGCCTCCGCCGCGCACGCGGCGGAGCCGGGCGCACCGATCTATTTCCAGGATCCGGACGGCAAGCCGTTCTACTCGCTGACACCGAAGACGACGCCTGATGGTCGCGCCTATCGTGCGGTGCCCGCCGGTGCCGATCTCAGCTTCGACGAGCCCGCGGCCGAGATGCCGGCCGCGGCGGCCACCGACCAACGCAAGGCCGAGCGCAAGATCAAATACTACCGCAACCCGATGGGGCTTCCCGACACCTCGCCGGTGCCGAAAAAGGATTCCATGGGGATGGATTACATCGCCGTCTATGAGGGCGATGACAGCGATGACGGGTCGATCAGACTGTCGCCCGGCAAGATCCAGCGCACCGGCGTCACATCGGCGCGGGTGACCCGCCAACCGATCAGGTCGGTGATCCGGGCGCCGGGGACGGTGCAGGAGGACGAGCGGCGCGTCTCGGTCGTGGCGCTTCGCTTCGAGGGCTTCGTCGAAAGCGTCGCCAATGTCACGACGGGTGACCACGTCCACAAGGGGCAGCCCCTGATGACCATTTACAGCCCGGCGCTGTCGAGCGCCGCGGCCGAATATCTCTCGGCGATCAATGCCGGCGCGACCGGAAAGGAGCTGAAGGGCGCGCGGCGGCGGCTGGAGAATTTGGCGACGCCGGAGCCGGCGATCAAAGAGCTCGAGCGCACCAAGGATATCTCGCTCTCGATTTCCTGGCTCGCGCCGCAGGATGGCGAAATCCTGGAGCGCAACGCGGTGAACGGCATGCGGGCCGGACCCGGCGACGTGCTGTTCCGGATTGCCGACCACACGCTTCTGTGGGTCGTGATCGATGTCGCCGAACGCGATCTGATGCAGGTCGCGCTCGGTTCGAAGGTCACGATCCGGCCGCGGGCCCTTGCGGGCCGGAGCTTTGCGGGCGTGGTCTCGCTGATCTATCCCCATCTCAACATGCAAACCCGCACCGCGCGGATTCGCGTCGAGGTGCCCAATCCCGACGAACTGCTGCGGCCGCAGATGTATGTCGACGCCGAGATCGACACCGGCGCGCCGGCCCCGGTGCTGGCGGTGCCCGAGAGCGCGGTGCTCGACAGCGGTACGCGACAGGCCGTGCTGGTCGACAAGGGCGAGGGCCGCTTCGAGCCGCGCGCCGTCAAGCTCGGCCGTCATGGCGGCGGCTATGTCGAGGTGACCGAGGGTATCAGCGAAGGCGACGCGGTCGTGACCTCGGCGAACTTCCTGATCGACGCCGAGAGCAATCTGAAGGCGGCGCTGAAGGGATTTTCCGAGCCCGGCGGCGCGAAGCCGATGGAGATGCCGGCCAACGCGGGAGCCAGGCCATGATCGCCCGCATCATCGCATGGTCCGCCCGCAACCTGCTGCTCGTGCTGTTCGGCACCGGTTTTGCGGCGGCTGCCGGGCTCTATGCCCTGATTCATCTGCCGCTCGACGCGATCCCCGATCTCTCGGACACCCAGGTGATCGTCTACACGGAGTATCCCGGCCAGGCGCCGCAAGTGATCGAGGATCAGGTCACCTATCCCCTGACCACGGCGATGCTGACGGTGCCGAAATCGAAGGTGGTCCGCGGCTTCTCGTTCTTCGGCGTCTCCTTCGTCTACGTCATCTTCGAGGACGGCACCGACATCTACTGGGCGCGCTCGCGCGTGCTCGAATTCCTCAACAGCGCCGCGTCGCGATTGCCTGCGGGCGTCGCGCCGACGATCGGGCCGGATGCGACCGGCGTCGGCTGGGTCTATCAGTACGCCGTGATGTCCAAGGAGCTGAACCTTGCGGATACAAGGACGATCCAGGACTGGAACCTGAAATTCGCGCTGGCGAAGGCGGAGGGCGTGGCCGAGGTGGCCGGCGTCGGCGGCTTCGTCAAGCAATACAACGTCATCCTCGATCCGCAGCGGATGCGCGATCTCGGCATCACCATGCAGAAGATGCGCGACGCGATCCGCGCCTCCAATGCCGACGTCGGCGGCCGCACCGTCGAACTCTCCGAGTTCGAATATGTGATCCGCGGCCGCGGCTACCTGAAGAGCATCAACGATCTTGGCAATGTCGTGCTCAAGACCGACAACGGCACGCCGGTGCTGCTGCGCGACGTCGCGCGGGTGGAGCTCGGCCCCGACGAGCGGCGCGGCATCACCGAGTTGAACGGCGAGGGCGAGGTGGCGAGCGGCATCGTGCTGCAGCGCTTCGGCATGAACGCGCTCGACGTGATCGAGAGCGTCAAGAAGCGCTTTAAGGAGATCGCGACCAGCCTGCCGAACTCGGTCGAGATCGTCCCGGTCTATGACCGCTCGAACCTGATCTATGCGGCGATCGATACGCTGAAGCACACCCTGCTCGAGGAGAGCGTCGTGGTGGCGCTGGTGTGCATCGTGTTCCTGCTGCATGTCCGCAGTGCGCTGGTCGCGATCCTGATGCTGCCGGTCGGCGTGCTGATGGCGTTCGGCGCCATGAAGCCGCTCGGGATCGGCTCCAACATCATGAGCCTCGGCGGCATCGCGATCGCGATCGGCGCGATGATCGATGCGGCGATCGTCATGATCGAGAACGCGCACAAGCATCTCGAGCGCGCCGCACCCGACAAGTCGCGCGTTGCGATCCTGATCGAGGCGGCGTCCGAGGTCGGGCCGGCGCTGTTCTTCAGCCTGTTGATCATCACCGTGTCGTTCATGCCGATCTTCACGCTGGAATCGCAGGAGGGGCGGCTGTTCAGCCCGCTCGCCTTCACCAAGACCTTTGCGATGGCGGCCGCGGCGCTTCTGTCGGTCACGCTGGTGCCGGCGCTGATGGTGATCTTCGTGCGCGGCAAGATCGTCCCCGAGCACAAGAACCCGATCAACCGCTTCCTGATCTGGATCTACCGCCCGGTGATCAGCGGCGTGCTGCGCGCCAAGGCGCTGGTGATCGTGCTGGCGCTCGCCGTGCTTGCGATCTCGGTCTGGCCGGCGCGCCAGCTCGGCACGGAATTCATGCCCAACCTCAACGAGGGCACGCTGCTCTACATGCCGACCACGCTGCCGGGCATTTCGGTGACGAAATCCGCCGAGCTGATGCAGACCCAGGACCGCATCATCAGGAGCTTCCCGGAGGTGGCCTCGGTCTACGGCAAGGCGGGCCGCGCGGCGACCGCGACCGACCCGGCGCCGCCCGAGATGTTCGAGACAGTGGTCAACCTCAAGCCCAAGGAGGCGTGGCGCAAGGGCGTCACGGTCGACAGCCTGATCGCCGAGATGGACAAGGCGCTGCAATTCCCCGGTGTTTCCAACGCCTGGACTATGCCGATCAAGGCGCGCATCGACATGCTCTCGACCGGCATCCGCACCCCGATCGGCGTCAAGGTGATCGGCACCGATCTCGCCGGGATCGACGCGCTCGCCAGACAGATCGAGCAGGTGCTCAAGGCGGTGCCGGGGACCTCGTCGGCTTATGCCGAGCGCGGCCTTGGCGGCTACTACCTCGAGATCACGCCGAACCGCGAGGCGCTGTCGCGCTACGGCATCATGGTGCAGGACGTGCAGGACACGATCGCGTCCGCGCTGGGTGGCCAGAGCGTGACCACGACGGTCGAGGGACGGCAGCGTTTCGCGGTCAATGTGCGCTATCCGCGCGACCTGCGCGACAATCCGAAGGCGATCGCAAGCGACATCCTGGTGCCGATGCCGGCAGGCGGGGCCGTCCCGCTCGGCGAGGTCGCCACTGTGGCGCCGGCGCGCGGGCCGACGACGATCAGGACCGAGAACGGGCAATTGGCGACCTACATCTATGTCGACATCCGCGATCGCGATCTCGGCGGCTATGTCGCGGACGCCCAGCGCGCGGTGCAGGCAAGCATCCAGTTCCCGCCGGGCGCTTACGTGGTCTGGAGCGGGCAGTACGAATATCTCGAACGCGCCACCGCGCGGCTCAAGATCGTCGTGCCGGTGACGCTGTTGATCATCTTTCTCCTGCTCTACCTCAACTTCCGCTCCGTCGCCGAGACCATGATCGTGATGCTGTCGCTGCCGTTCGCGCTGGTCGGCGGCCTCTGGCTGATGTGGTGGCTCGGTTTCAACATGTCGGTTGCGGTCGCGGTCGGTTTCATCGCGCTCGCCGGCGTAGCGGCCGAGACCGGCGTCGTCATGCTGATCTACCTCAACCACGCGCTCGCGGAGACCAGGGCGCGCTGCGCCGTCGATGGACGGGCGGTGACCCGCAAGGACCTGTATGAGGCGATCATGGAGGGCGCCGTCGAGCGCGTCCGGCCGAAGATGATGACCGTGGTCGCCATCATGGCCGGGCTGCTGCCGATCATGTGGAGCACCGGCACCGGGTCCGAGATCATGCAGCGCATCGCGGTCCCGATGATCGGCGGCATGATCTCGTCGACCCTGCTGACGTTGATCGTGATCCCCGCGATCTTCGCCGTCGTGAAGGGGTTCGGGCTTGGAGCCGCGACCCGGGAGAGCGAGGTCGCCCAAGCCACAGCGTCCTGACGATGACGGGAACGCCAACCGGGCTGGCGCGTTGCTGTGCATATCGCGCAGCGGGAAAGGCCCCTCCATGAAACTCAACGCGGCAATGCTGATGGCGGCACTGATGCTGTCGGGAACCGTGTTGGCACAGAGCTCCGGCCCGTCGGCCGGCGGCCCCGTGGACAATGGACAGGGCGCCAACGTGACGACCACCGGGCAGGCGCAGAACGATAGCAAGAAGACCGGCGACAGCGGCCCGCCGATCGAGAAGGCGGCCAAGCCGGACGAGGGGTCATCGAGTGCGACGGTCGGCAGCAGCCGTTCGCAAAAGCCCCGGCGCCAGGAGCATTATCCGTAAGCCTAAAAATTGGCAGCGATTGGTAGGATGGGTAGAGCGCAGCGAAACCCATCACCTGCGTGCCGTGCATTGAGATGGTGGGTTTCGCTGCGCTCTACCCACCCTACAAAAGCCCAAAAGAAACCGGCGCAGTCATTGCGACTGCGCCGGCAGGTGGCGTTAAGATCATGTCGGCTCAGTAGACGAGGCCGGTGCCCGGCGGCTTCTCGAGGGCCGCGGCGAGCGAGCGGTATTCGTCGCTGTTGGTGCCGGCGAGCTGGGCGATGCGGTTCAGGTGATACTGCGCCTGATCGCGGTTGCCCTGTTCAACCTGCCAGAGGCCATAATACTGCCAGGTCCGCACATGGGCCGGGTCCGCCTTCAGCGCGCGCTCGTACCAGATCTGCGAGACCTTGTAGTCGCCGAGCTTGCGGTAGGAGTAGCCGATCAGGTTTGCGACGTCGGCGCGGTCATCCTGACCAAGCGCCTTCAGCTGGTCGATGGCGGCGGCGTAGTCGTGGCGATCGTAGATCGTGGTGTAGGCCGCACGATAGCCGTCCAGGAATTTCTGGTCGTCGATCGCAGAGCTCTTGTCCTTCTTCGCCTTCTTGCCCTTGCCGCTGTCGGAGGCCGGCGGGGACGGATTGTCGCCGCCCGCGGCATAGGCCGAGATGACGGGCCCGGCAGCGATCGTCAACGAGAGCGCTGCGAGGGTCAAAAACTTCGTCGTCTTGCTCATTCCTGGTTGCTCCTGATCGTTCCTGATCGTGCCCGGTAATCCTACACCGAAGCCTGAGGACTTGAACACCCGCGGCTCCGGAACATTCCCGGAAGCCCCTCGATTCCCCGTGATCGGGGTGCGGCAATTCGACGGGCCGCGGAACATGACCAACTTGTCATGCAGATGAACGAAGTCCGTCAGAGCGCTTCAGAACGGGTTCAGCGCGCCGCTCCTAAGGTGGCCTGCATTGATCGGCGAGGCCGACCATCCGGCCGGGGACCTTCCGATCCCGTGGAAGAGGAGACCACCATGTTGAAGACGATTTCTGCAGCGCTGCTTGCCGTGTCTGTCATCGCCGCTCCGGCGCTCGCCGCCGAACAGGGCAAGACCGCAACGCCTGCGCCTGCGCCTGCGCCGGTGGCCAAGGCCGCGACCCCTGCGCCGGAGTCCAAGACTGCGCCCGTGATCAAGAGCGAGCAGGCGCCGTCGAAGGCGATGAACGCCAACGCGAAGATGACTCATAAGAAGCACTATCGCCATCGTCGCACCCACAAGCAGCAGATGGGCGTGCTGAAGACCAAGCACGTGACGCCGAAGGTTGCGATCAAGCACGTCGCGCCGGCCAAGCGCGGCTGAATCTGAAGCGCCCCTGAACCTGATCCGCGGGCGTGGTTCGATCCTTATTGCCCCGCCGCGTCAGCGGATGTCAGACCCGGCCCGACCGCCATTGCTTCCCCAATGGCGGCGGGCCGGAGTGCTGCTGAGGTCAGCACCTGAGATAACCGAGTTGCGAATTCCCTTTCGCCGTCCGGCGCTATAAGACACGGCTCCGGGGGATCATGGAACGGCACGCGTGGGGACTTCTGCACAATTGACGGCGGTGCTGCTGGCATCGATCGCGCTCGCCGGTTGCGCCGGCGGCAGCGACGATGCGCGCCCGATTACCTTTACCGACGACCGCGGCGTCGCCGACCAGCCGTTTCCGAACAGCTACCGCGCCGAGATCCTGGCATTCATGCGCACCTACCTGAACAATCCGGTCGGCGTGCATGACGCTGGGATCGCCGAGCCGGTGCAGCGCACGGTGGGCGGCCGGCTGCGCTACGTCGTGTGCGTGCGCTACAGCCCGAAGGAATCGGACGGCAGCTACCGTCCGCCGCGCGAGCGCGGGCTGATGTTTGTCGACGGCCGGCTCGACCGCATCATCGAGAACGCCGCCGAGCCCTGCGCCGGCGTCGCCTATGGGCCCTTCGCCGAGCTGGAAAAAATGTCGCGATAAGGGAGTGCGGACCGTTAGCGAAGTCCGATCACTTTTCGGCGAGCGTTGAACCTGCCTTTAGCCATCCGCGACTTCCGTTCAGCCGAAATGCGGCCGCTTAACGGGCGAAAAATCCTACTGTGACATGGAACAAACCGGCTTTGTTGCGGCTCCATCACAGTTCGGAAACATCACGGGTCCGGCATTGCCCCAAAGCAACCTAATTGAGGTCACGTTGTTTGGATTGATAGCGCAACGTTCGTAACGGGGATCGAAGATGAAGACGTTTCTGCTCGGCGCTGTCGCCGTGGCCGCTCTTGCGAGCCCGGCCTTTGCGGCTGACATCCCGGCACGCACCTATACCAAGGCGCCGCCGCCCTATACCGCACCGGCGGTGGTCTATAGTTGGACCGGGTTCTACATCGGCGGCCACGTCGGTGGCGCCTTCACCGACGGCACCAGTTTGATGGGCAGCGACGCGCGCTTCATGGGCGGCGTGCAGGGCGGTTTCGATTACCAGTTCGCACCCAACTGGGTGATGGGTGTCGAGGCGCAGTATTCCTGGCTGCCCAGCAACACGAACAACGGCGTGCTGTTCCCGGGTGGGACGCTCGTGTCCGGCAATACCGACCAGATCGGCTCGGTGACCGGCCGGCTCGGCTACACCTGGGGCCCGACGCTGCTCTACGCCAAGGGCGGTTACGCCTGGCGCGACGGCACCAATCTCGGCGCCACGGTCGGCGGTGTCCCGGTGGGCTTCACCACCGACGCCAACCACAAGGACGGTTATACGGTTGGCGGCGGCCTCGAATACATGTTCGCGCCCAACTGGTCGGCGAAGGCCGAGTACCAGTACTACAATTTCGGCAAGACGACCTTCACAACCGGCCCGGCCGACATCGTCGGCACGAGCTTCCGGAACGACGAACACACCGTCAAGCTCGGCGTCAACTACCGCTTTGGTTGGGGCGGGCCGGCTGGCGCCAAATATTGATGGACAGTCTCAGTCGACGCGAAAAGGCCGGCTTCCCGCCGGCCTTTTTGTTTGCCGGCTAGCCAGCCACGCCCGCACCGCCAACCTTCGTGCAATGCAAAAATAATTCCTGCATTGCACGGAACTTTCATCGTTGATGCGTTATTATGCGTCCGCCGGGGCTGGTGGACAAACAAAAATGCGTGCTGTTGCGTTAGGGCTGATTCTCTCTGCGGTCGCTGTGCCGTGTCTGGCCCAGACCATCCTGAAATCCGAACCCCTGATCCTCGCTCCCTATGAGGTTGCGTTCGTGCAGGACCCGTCCTGCCCGGTCGGCAAGGTCCTCAAGGTGACCGGGGCGATCCGGGGCCTGCATCGACGGAAGATCTGCGTCTCGCTCGCATCCGAGCAGGCGTCGCTGGTGACGGCGACGCCGTAGGGCCGGTCAACGCCGCCTCACACCATTCCCGATGGCTGACGCGCACCGGGAAGGCGCGTCTACACACTCAAATTCGGCTCCATGCGAGCTTCGCGCTCGGCCTCCGCCTTGTTGAGAGCGGGGTCCTCGTGCGGCTCGAGCTCGCAGGCGCGGATCTCGTAACCATTGTCCAGCACTAGGCGGGGCAACGGCGCTTCCTTGTCCGGGACTACCTCGACCACGAAGCCGGACTTCCTGGCGAGCGTCCAGACGTCGGCCTCGGCCGGGTAGGCCTTGCTGACCTGGGCATCCTGGTAGAACAGCGCGTAGGGCATCGGTTGCTTCCCCCAAACCACGACAACGCAGGCAAGCCTTAAGAGGTTTCCGTCGCGAGACTCCGCGCGCCGATCACGGAGCCGTGAGCAAGCACTTGAAACTATGAGCCATTTCGGTCCCTCTGCCGGGGCGCCCTGAGTCCTTAATGAGGCGTAAACCCCGGAAAAAAGAATCCCCGGGACTCTCCGGGTAGAATCGCCGGATGCTCCGGCCCATGAGAGCGATCTTCCAGACCCCTCACGACCGCGTGCAATTCACGCTGACGATTGCGCTGCTGGCGGCCTGCGCCGCCAATCTGGCGCTGGTCTACGCCTGGCTCTGATCGCGCGCGGCGCTCGCACCCGGCCCCGATTTGACGGGCCGCTCATTCTCCCCATCATGACCACCACAACAACGGCCTGCCGCGCGCAAACGGACGGGCGGATGCGGGATGGAGCAACATGATCGAAGCGCTGAAGGAGCGGGTCAATGCCGACGCTGGCCTGGTGCGGCGGGGGCGGTTTCTGACCACGAGCGTTCTGCTCGAGATCGGCAAGACGGCCTGGCTGATCGCGATCCATGAGGGCCGCATCGTGTCGGTGACCAAGGGCCCGTTCGTGATGCCGTCGTCGGTATTCGCGCTGCGCATCTCGGACGAGGAATGGGACAAGTTCTGCATGCTGCGGCCGCCGCCGGGCTCGCATGACCTGATGGCGCTGATCAAGGCCGCGTGCTCCGCGCCGAGGGCGACCTCAAGGTCTTGATGGCGAACCTGCGCTACTTCAAGGAAGCGCTCGGCAAGCTCCGCGCGCGCGAGGGAGTTGCCGCATGAGCGCAAGCTTCGAGCCGATCATCGGCCGCTACATGCATCTCGATCTGTTCGGCCGTGCGCACCGCATCTATGTCGAGGAGGCAGGCTCGGGCACACCGCTGTTGTGCCTGCACACGGCCGGCAGCGACGGGCGGCAATATCGCGGCCTGATGAACGATGCGCGCGTCACGCGCAATCATCGCGTCATCGCCTTCGACATGCCCTGGCACGGCAAGTCGTCGCCGCCGTCGGGCTGGCACGACGAGGAGTACCAGCTCACCTCGGCGCAGTACACCACGATGATCCTCGATGTGATGGAAGCGCTCGCGCTCGACCGGCCGATCCTGATCGGCTGCTCGATCGGCGGCCGCATCGCGCTGCATCTGGCGCTCGAGCACCCCGAGCGCTTCCGCGCCATTATCGGCCTGCAGGCCGGCGCGCATGTCGATCCCTATTACGATCTGAATTTCCTGCACCGGCCGGACGTGCATGGCGGCGAGGTCTGCGCCGCGATCGTGTCGGGTCTGGTCGGGCCCGATGCGCCTGAGCGCGAGCGTTGGGAAACGCTGTGGCACTACATGCAGGGCGGCCCCGGCGTGTTCAAAGGCGATCTCTATTTCTACAAGATCGACGGCGACATCCGCGCCCGCGTCGCCGAGATCGACACCAGGCGCTGCCCGCTGTTCCTGCTGTCAGGCGAGTACGATTATTCCTGCACGCCGGAGGAGACGCTGGCGGTGGCGAACAGCATTCCCGGCAGCGAGGCGATCATCATGAAGGGCCTCGGTCATTTCCCGATGAGCGAGAATCCGGGCGAGTTCGTGAAACACCTGTGGCCGATGCTGGAGAAGATCGACGGTCGCTGACGTTGCGCTGGGCGCCGCATCCGTCGTGGCCAGGCTTGTCCCGGCCATTGATTGACATCTGTCTTGACGGAAGCCGAGACGTGGATGCCCGGGAGCCGTCTACGCTAAAGCTTCGCCGGGCTCTGGTGCTTGCCTCGCCGAAGCCGTAGCGAAGGCGGGGACAAGCCCGGGCACGACGACGTCATCGGGAAAATGACGGTCTACTTGTCGGAGCGCGGCAGCTCGCTCAACGCGGCGCGGACCTTGTCCATGGTGGCGCTGCAATACTCCTCGCGCTCGCGCAGGAAGCGCTCCTGATGCGCGCGGAAGCTTGCGACCCGCGCCCGCACCTCGGACTGGAAGTCGCCGCGGATGTCGAGCTTCGCAAATGCCGGCTGGGTAGCGGCGGCCGCAGGCTCGACGACCGGCGCAGCGACGGCGGGTGCCGGCGCGACCGCGGGAGGAGCCTCGACCACCGTGGCGACCGGCAGCGGCGGCGGGACCGGCAGTTCGGCCTTCGGAGCCGCCGTGACCGGTGCCGGAGCCTTGAGCGATTCGACGTCGGGCCGCTTGCCCGTCACCGATTGCACGAAGTCCATTGTCTGCGCGATCAGGAGATCGCGTTCTTTCATCCACTTCATGGCGCACCTTTAGGCTTCGGATTCCACCAAAGCAACTTTGCGGAATCAAGCGTTCACCATGATGATGGTTGACGAAGTTGCTCGTTTTGCCTGCGCGGTGACAAAAGGGTGACACCGCGAGGCAGTGCGAGGTGATCACGGCGTCAGGTGTTTGGGGGCCCGGCCACGACCGCCGGGAAGCGGCGCAGGGCCCTGCGCGATCTAGTGGGAGATGGCCTCGGCCGAAATCTGTTCGGCGGCCCGCGCCTCGATCAGGTCGGCGTAGCGGCCGTATTCCTCGGCCATTTCGAGCAGCTTCTCGCGCACCGCGACGTCGGTGACCTGGCGGGCCAGCCGTTTCGCCTGATCAGATTGGAAGCGGTAATGTGCTGTGTCGGACATGTGGCACCTCACACGTATGTAAGGGCCGGTCCACAAAGGTTCATCGCAGCGTCATATGCGACGCGGCTTCCGCAACTGAGCCGGAACGACCACCGGCCGGCGTGAGCGTCAGAGCGACGGCGGAGGGGCGGGCGGCTTGCCGCCCGGATCCATCTCCGGCCGAATCTCGACGTCAAACCAGCCCATGTCTTTTAGCTCACGTGCCTTCTTCTCGGCAGCGTCTTCGCTGTCGCGCTTCAAGACGATCTGGCTGGTGCCGTCCCGCGCAAGGATGAAATAGATCATGGCTGAGTCCACCCCAAAAACAGCGTACACGGCTTTGGCCGGCAGGGACAGAATCAATCCGGACTTTGCGGATTCTTACGGGAAGGCTCCCACGAATCCTGCCACGGTGGCGAAGGCTGGTGCCGGCTGAGGGGATTGAACCCCCGACCTTTGGTTTACAAAACCACTGCTCTACCGCTGAGCTAAGCCGGCGAATGGGGTGGGATCGGCCGCTCGCATAGCAGACTTGGCGGGCGAGGGCCAGAACCTGAGGGCCGGGCGTGCGGTCGGCCGTGAGCGAAAAAGGCGGCCGTCGGGCCGCCTTTTCGTGTCTCACACGCGAGCTGGATCACTGGCAGGGATGCCTGCGGCCGTCGTCGCCGCGGAACCAGGTCCCGGGGGTGCAGACAAAGCCGTTCTGGCGGGCGTATTCGGCGCCGCCGATCGGGGCCGTGGCGATGGCCGCTGCCGTTCCGACCGCGCCGGCGGCGACGCCTGCGGCGGCCGCGACCGGCCAGAGCGGGCCACCCTCGTAGCGATTGTAGCTGCTACGGTAGGCCCCGCGGCGTTGGGTGGCTGTTCCGGTCGTGGCATTGGCCGGTCCCATCGTCTCGCAATTGATGCCCGAGCAGCGGACGGATTTGCCCGTCGTCTGCTGCGCCATTGCGGGGCTTGCCATTGCCGCGGCCAGGAGGGCGGCGGCGCCGAGAGCTTGGAGCCTTGTCATGGGGCTTCTCCCTGAATCATGGGGCTTCTCCCTGAAATGGTAACCCAAGCTAAGCGCGCTCGCGCCGATGCGTTCCGATTTCGCCTTGTGCCGCGTTCAAACCGGTGTGAAGTTCCGCGTCCCATTCGGAGAGAATTTCATGCACACGCGCGACCTCGATTATCGCTGCGGCGACACCAACCTGCGCGGCTATCTCGCCTTCAACAATGATGCGCGCGGCAAGCGCCCCGGCGCGCTGGTGTTTCACGAGGGGCTCGGGCTTGGCGATTTCGCCATGGAGCGGGCGCGACGGCTTGCCGAACGCGGTTATGTCGCGCTCGCCGCCGACATGTTCGGCGAGCGGAAGCAGGCCGCCACCTTGCAGGAGGTCTCGGCCCTTGTCGGCGCGCTGCGCGACGAGCCGGCGACCCTGCGGGCCCGCGGCCGCGCCGCGTTGGCCGCGCTTGCGGCGCTGCCCGAGGTCGATGCCGGCAGATGTGTCGCGATCGGATACTGCTTCGGCGGCTCGGTCGCGCTCGAACTCGCGCGCGACGGCGCCGAACTGAAGGCGGTGGCGAGCTTCCACGGCGTGCTCTCGACCAAATTGCCCGCGACCGAGGGCGCGGTGAAGGCGAGCGTGCTGGTGTTGACCGGCGCGGAGGATCCGCTGGCACCGCCGGACCAGGTTGCCGCCTTCAAGGACGAGATGCGCGCGGCCAAGGTTGCCGACTGGCAACTCGTCAGCTACGGCAACGCGCTACACGGCTTCGCCAACCCGGCCGCCGACGGCTCGATCATGCGCGCCGCGCTGTATGATGCGCAGGCCGATCGTCGCTCCTGGGCCGCGATGCATGGCCTGTTTGACGAAGTGCTGGCCTGACAAGACCGGCGATCTGGTGTTTGATCCGGCGACACGTGGGCAGGGGATCGATGTTCGGAATTCTTGGTCTTGGTTTTCTGCTCGGCATGCAGCACGCGCTGGAGCCCGATCATATCGCAGCCGTGTCGAGCATCGCCGCGCGCCGCACCAGCATCGGTGACATCGTCAAGCACGGCCTGACCTGGGGCCTTGGCCACACGCTGACGCTGTTCGTGTTCGCCGGCGCGGCAATCCTGCTCGGGCGCGCGATCCCGGAGACGGTGGCGCAGCCGATCGAGACGGCGGTCGGCATCATGCTGGTCGGTCTCGGTGCGGATGTGCTGTGGCGGCTGTGGCGCGACCGCGTGCATTTCCACCAGCACGGCCATGCCGACGGCACGACGCATTTCCACGCCCACAGCCATGCGGGTGAGACCGTGCCGCTTGCGTGCACGGTGCCGCATGCGCGTGCCGCTCATGCCCATGCGCACGGCTTTCGCTGGCGCACGCTGCTGGTCGGGCTGATGCACGGCATGGCGGGCTCGGCGGCGCTGCTGGTGCTGACGGTGTCGCAGGCGCCGAGCCCGCTCGCCGGGCTCGGCTATGTCGCGCTGTTCGGCATCGGCTCGATGATCGGGATGGGCGCGCTTTCGAGCGTGATCGCGGTGCCGCTGGCGGCCTCCGCGCGCTGGCTCACCTGGGCCAATCGCTCGCTGCAGGCGGCGGTCGGTCTCGTCACCATCGCGATCGGCATTCACGTGATCATCGAGAACGCGTTTGCGTGACGGCTGCGGCCGCGACACGCGGCGTTAATGGTTCCTGATCCCGTTCCCTCGCAATTGAACGAGCGCGGATGCTTACGCGTTAGGCTTACCGGCAGTTTGGCAGGCCGCCTTAACCCCTTGCGTGCGCACATTGGATTAGGTTGTGGCGCGAACAAGGTGGGACCTGCGTCACATGCGCGTCGGCATAGCACTGGCGATTTTGACGGCCATGACCTCGACGGCGTCGGCCGGCGGCGGCTTCGACATCGTCGTTCCCTACCGTCCCGGCGTGCCCATCGTCATTAACGGCATCGACGCCTCCTACGCCGCGATCGAAGGCGAGTGGGGCCTCGGCAGGAACGAGCAGGTGCAGCCGACCATCTATGGCGGCCGCTACATCTATGACGGCCGCAACGTTGATCCGACGCCGGGTGTCGGCCACTATTATCCGAGCCTCGGCCACATGCCCAGCTACGGCCGGCTCGAGGTCGAGCCGCCGGCGAACCGCAGATTGCCGCAGCCGGCCGAGAGCTATCACGAGTCATGGTCGTCGCAGTCGGCGCCGCTGCCGGCGCAATCCGATCCGCCGGTCAATCCGCCGGCGGTGATCTACGCGCCCCAGTTCAACGACAGCCGGCCGTTCCCGGGCCCGCACCCCGGCCCGGGCCCGCACCCGGGGCCAGGCCCGCAACCGCCACGGGGTCCTTAGGACCAGCGTTCAAGAAGCCTACGCCAACAAGAAGTACATACAGGAGAGAGTAATGCGTCACATGATCACAGGACTGGTTGCGGCGGTGGCCGTGATGGCCGACGCGCCCGCAATGGCGTGCGGCTTCAACACCTGCGGCTATTCCGCACCGGTCGTGAACTACGGCTATTCCTATTCCGGCTGCAACACCGGTTGCGGCTGGGGCGTGGAGCGCCTGCCTGACCCGCTGCAATACTATCCCGCGCAGCAGTATTCGCAGCAGTACTATTACGTGAACCAGGGCCCGACCTACACCGGCCCGGGCAACTGGGCGCCGCGGCCGTACTATGAGGGCACGCAACCGTATTACGGCTATGGCTACGGCTATCGCCGCTACCACCACTACTATCACCGGTCGCACATCGGCTATCGCTACGGCTACGCGCCGCGCCACGCCTATGGTCCGCGTTACGCTCCGGCGTACCACTACGGCCACCGCGTGCTGCGCCGTTACTACTGATCTCACGTCCCGGTCGAGATCAGAAACGCCCGTTCGCAACGTGCGAGCGGGCGTTTTTTTCACATCAGCCCGAGCCGGCTCGCGCCGATGTAGAGCGCGAGCACTGCGGCGTTCGACACGTTGAGGCTCTTGATCTCGCCGGGCATGTCGAGGCGGGCGACGACGCGGCAGGTCTCGCGCGTCAACTGCCGCAGGCCCTTGCCCTCGGCCCCCAACACCAGCGCGAGCGGCTGCTGCAATTCGACGCGGCCGAGATCCTCGGCGCCCTGGCTGTCGAGGCCGACGGTCATGAAGCCGCGGTCGTTCAATTCGTTGAGCGCACGTGCGAGATTCTGCACGGTGACGAGCGGCACCAATTCGAGCGCGCCGGAGGCCGACTTCGCCAGCACGCCGGTCGCCTCCGGGCTGTGGCGGGCGGTGGTGACGATCGCCTTCACCGCAAAGGCCGCGGCCGAGCGCATGATGGCGCCGACATTGTGCGGATCGGTGATCTGGTCGAGCACCAGCACGATGCCTTGCTGATCAAGCGTGTCGATGCCGGGCGAGGGCAGGGGATCGGCCTCGGCGAGCAGGCCCTGGTGCACGGCATCGGGGCCGAGCCGCTGATCGATCGCGTTGGGGCGTACGATTTCCGGCGTCACGCGGGGATCGATGTTCTCCTCCGCCAGCCGCCGGGCGGCATTCTCGGTCAGGAACAGCTTGCGGATCTGGCGTTCGGGGTTGGCGAGCGCGGCCGACACAGTGTGCCAGCCGTACAGAATCACCGGCCCGTCGGAACCGGATTCGCGATCCCGCCAGGCCGGCGGCCGGACTAATTTCTGCCCTTTTTGGAAGGGTTTACCGCCCTTGCTTCGGAAATTGGGTTTGCGGTCGCGGTCGCTCATATGAGGCTTGTGTCACGGCTTCCGAATATTGGCAATTTAACCTCCAAATTGCGCGTCGGCTTGGTTGACTTTGGCTGGTCCCTTCGCCCATAAACGCGCCCGACCGCCCACCCGCTTCGGGTCGATGCGGTTATCAGCGTCATTTCGATGACCCGGTCCGCCGCTACTCGCGCGGCCAGTCTGGCGCTGTTGGACGGGGGAGTGTCCCGAGTGGCAAAGGGAGCTGACTGTAAATCAGCCGCCTCATGGCTTCGCAGGTTCGAGTCCTGCCTCCCCCACCAATCTTTTCAATAGCTTATTGGTGATGTGCTTCCCAGTTGCCCGATACTTCTCAGATTTGGGAAGCGTATGGGAAGCAACCAGCCATCCGGCACGGTTCTCTCCGATGGGAGGGGCGCCACCGAATATTGCAGTCACGAGGCGTGTTCACAAAGCAACATGGTCGTTGACCTGCTTGTGATCTGGCCCGCGATCAAGCTCACTACATGCTGTGGAGGGAGTCACTATGGACCACCACCGCACCACCACTCATTTTGAGGCTAAGATCACCCGGCCAGACAATCAGCCGGCCCGGGTCGACCTCACCTTCCGACTGACAAAGTCGATGAGTCGCGAGGAGCTGCACAAGATGATTATGGATCTTCTGCAGGTCTCGTGGCGAATGGACGAACGGACGGACCCGCAGAAGTGATCACGTTCTGAGCAGGCAATCGGGACTACTTCCTGAATAAGCTGGTGTCGATCGGCGGACACTGGAGCGGCGATGTGCCGTAGCGAACGCCACTTCACTCCCCCATAGAAAAAAGAAAACCCCGCAGGCTGGATGCGGGGTTTTCCCAGTTGACGGACTGGGGAATTCAGGGCGTGAGCCGCCAACTGTTGGTCAAATAACTTAAGGTTGAGATTTGAAAAAGCAACAGCGCTGCGTAGACGGAGTATGTTCGTCGCGCAGCGCTGGCCTAACTACTGGGCCCTGAAATTCCCCAGCGACAATCTGTCGTCGGTGGGTCGAAAAGGTTCAAAGGACCGTGGCCGGGATGCGCGGGCCGTTCAACACCGGGTTGACTGCACCTCTATCGGGTGCTGCACAGCGATGGCTGCAGTGCGGGGACGTACCTTTGAGCGAGATATTGGCGGACATCGTTGCCGCGTATGGCCGGGAGCTGGACGCGGAATCTCTCGCGAAAATGAGAGTCTATCTGGAGACCTTGGTGTCCGCAGGTAAGCGGGACGATCTAGCCGCTTACGGCATCGCCTACCTAGACCAGCTTCACAATCCAGACCGTCGCTACACTGGCTGCTCGAGGGAGAGGGACCGCTCCGTGAGCGGCCCCTTTCCATTCATACGCTGCTTCACGCAGAGGCCAGCGTGTCCGTCATCTCTACGACGTCTGCCATAAGGCGTGGCGGCAGGAACGGCTTCACTACGTTGAGTAGGAGTCGTCTGCAGTCTGCATCGTGCCAATCGGCATGAAATTGGTGCAGTATTTTGTCGTGAGCCTCTATAGCTTCCGCTGCCGTTTCGAACTTTCTTAGCGAGATGGTTTCCCAATTGGCTGGTGGACCGGGGCCGCTTCGCGACCGCCACGTGATAGCGCCGCGATTGCAACTACCAGTTAGATTCGCGGCGGCGTGCCGCGCTTAGACTTCTGTTGGGGTGGAGCAGGTTGGGACGCCGGAGGTGGACTCTCGGCGCTTGCTGATGCGAGCGCGTCAACGCGCGCACTGAGCGCCCCCAACTGGTCCGACAACAGCTTCTGCTCGCCCCGTTGGGCTGAGACATTTTGCTGTATGCCGTTGATCTGGTCAGCGAGTTTCTGTTGGCTGGCCTGAATGTCTTGCACTATTTGTTGGAGCGAGGACAGAGCCTGCTTCGTCTGCTCAATCGCTGGGTTCGGAGGAGGCGACACCTCAGCTTTTTGTTGCGGGGCGACCGATTTTGTTCCGCTGCCGTAGTTCATCCACAGTGCGCCGCCAGCGACGACGGCGAGGAAGGTCACGAGCAGCCAGGGCAGCGCCGATCGCAGCCGAGCATCGGCGGGCTTTGAATGATCGGTCATGGTGATTGTTTCCCCGATTGCGGTGTAATCAGGTTAACGAACCAACGTGGGGTTCGTTCCGGGGTGCTGCACGGATTGCTTCCGGCCGTGGCATTCCCGGCCGCCAGCGCAAAGCGCTTCTTGTCGCCACGCTTTTCCCACGGAGCCGTCTTTTCTGCGTCGCTGTATTGCTTATTAATGAAGAAACTGGACGCGCCGTATTCGTCGGACTCGCCGCTGTTCAGCCACGCGTCTTCATGCTCCTTCAAATCGGCAAGCGTGATGGGTACGAGTTTCATGCTACGACGCCAGAACATTGAGCTTTCGTCGCCGTGCTGATTCCACAGGGCCTCAAGCTCATCGAGATGTTTGAACATGAAGAAGCCGCACGGCTCGAGGCACGGACGAACAGCTGAATCGGATGGCCAAGGTGAGTCATTCTGCAAAAGCCTTCACGCCCAAGCAGGGCCAGTATCTGGCCTTCATCGACGCCTACACGCGCGTGCATCGCCGGCCACCTGCCGAATGGGAGATGCAACGGCACTTCGGGGTGTCCCCGCCTTCCGTCCACCAGATGGTGTTGACCCTCGAACGCGCGGGCCTCATCAGGCGCCAGCCCGGCTCGCCGCGCAGCATCGAAGTGCTGGTCCCTCCTGAGCAGCTACCCGTCTTGGAAATCCCAAACCAATCAGTCAAAACCTCTGTGTCGAGGTACTAGTGGCCTAAGTTGAATCTGAGAGTGGCCTAGTTCCAATTAACCTAGGATAAACCGTACCTTAGCCGACGTTCTCAGTGGTCCTACCGAGACGCCCCCTCGGATGTTCTCCCCCCATCCAACCTTTGACCCAGATCAAGGAATTCGATCCCGCAGAATGAATGACCCGCTGCAACTTTTTCCCATACTGACCGTCTTATAAGCAGCAACCCCAGGGGCTCGAATGCGCACATGGGGGAGCCCCAATGTGTGAAAAGTGCCGGGAACTTGACGAGAGGATTGACCACTATCGGAGAATCGCCCGGGCCATCAATGATCGGTTGACCCTCGACCGGATCGATGAATTGGTCGCCAACATGCAGGCCCAAAAGGCAGCGCTGCATCCCGAACGAAAGTAAGGGGGACCCGATGCGAAGATATTATTTTGATCTTCGTGACGGCGAGGCACTGGTCCGGGACGAAGAGGGAATGGTACTGCCTGACATTGGATCGGTTCAGGAAGAGGCCGTGAAAGCCCTGGCCGACATGGTCCACAATGCAGCCCTAAGATCCGCCAGCCTACTTCAGATGGCGATTGAAGTCCGCGACGACGACGGACCCGTGATGAACGTTAGATTCACGTTCGATATCCTCAGATAGCACTGAGGCCGCCTCAGTTGACGACCTCTCCGATCACAGAATGCTCAGCAGATAAGCTAACTCACTACGGGCGTCTACATCATCTGGCATGGCGGCCCAACTCCCCGCGCTGTTCGCGTGGGACAAGGCGACATCCCCGCTAGGCAATCGGCTCACAGTCGCGACTCTGAAATCACGCGCTGCGCAGGATTTGGGCTGTTCGTTACGTGGTGCTGCGATGGCAGTGTCATCGCGGCAGCCAGGTGCCCGCGCCCGGGCGGCGCGGTGAAGTCAAGCAGAGGCCCGACGGGTACGACTCCGGTCGGATTGATCGAGCGGTGGCTCTCGTAATAGTGCCGCCGGATATGCTCGAAATTCACGGTCGCGGCGATGCCGGGCCATTGGTAGATGTCGCGCGTATAGGCCGACAGGTTGGGATAATCGGCAATGCGGCGGATGTTGCACTTGAAATGCCCGACATAGACCGCGTCGAAGCGGATCAGCGTCGTGAACAGGCGGATGTCGGCTTCGGTCAGGCTGTCGCCGAACAGAAACCTGCGGTCGGCGAGCCGTTGCTCGAGCCAGTCGAGCGTATCGAACAGCGGGACGACGGCTTCCTCGTACGCTTCCTGGGTCGTCGCGAAGCCGGCCTTGTAGACGCCGTTGTTCAGCGTGTCATAGATGCGGGCGTTGACCGCGTCGATATTCGCGCGCAGCGCTTGCGAGTAGTAGTCGCCGGGCCTCGCGCCGATCGCGTCGAAGGCCGAATTCAGCATGCGGATGATCTCGGACGATTCGTTGTTGACGATCGTGCGCCCATGCTTGTCCCAGAGCACGGGAACGGTGACGCGGCCGGTGTAGCACGGGTCGGCTGCGCTGTAGATCTGATGCAGGAACCGCGCATCGAAGACGGTGTCCGGGACGACGCCCAGGCCGTCCGTGAAGGTCCAGCCATTTTCGAGCATCAACCAGTGCACCACGGAGACGGAGATTATGTCCTCGAGGTCTTTGAGCGAGCGCATGATCAGCGTGCGGTGG
>NZ_JBHMET010000140.1:0-2314 GCF_042430365.1 Bradyrhizobium erythrophlei | reverse complement strand
TGCCGTCGGCCGTAATCCAGTTGCGGAAGGCTGCATCCTTGCGCACGAAGCGGCCACGCGACGGCGCGGTGTCGTACCAGGCATCGCGCCAGTGACCTTCGACCAGCAGTCCCATGTCAGCCTCCTCGTTGCGTGTCTGCCCGCGCCCTGCTCAGGTGCGGGTGATGGAAAGACCGCCATCGATCAGAGACGCGGTACCGCTGACGAAGGTGGAATCGTCGGATGCCAAATAGAGGACCGACCGCGCGACTTCCTCCGGCCGCCCGACGCGCTTTAGCGCGTGAAGATTGGTGATGAAGGCCGTCTTGTCGGGGGTGTCGTTCATCTCGCGGTACATGTCGGTGTCCACCGCGCCCGGCAGGATTGCGTTGACTCTAACATTCTGCGGGCCGAACTCGGCAGCCAGCGTCTGCGTCAGTCCGATCAGGCCCGACTTGCTCGCGGCATAGGCGGCGACGCCGGGAAATGATGTCGTGTGGCCGACAAACGTCGAGGTGAAGATCACCGATCCGCCGCCATGCTTGACCATCTCGGCGATCTGGTGCTTCGCGCCGAGGAACGAGCCGGTGAGGTTGATGGCGATGGCATCGTTCCAGCCCGCCTCGGAAACGCCGGTCGAGGGCCCACCTTCGCCGAGCGTGCCGGCATTGTTGAACGCGATGTCGAGCCTGCCGAAGGTCCTGACGGCCAGCGCGGCGAGGGCCCGGGCATAGGCTTCGGAGCGCACGTCGCCGGCGAGTGCCACGGCCGTACCGCCGCTGGCCTTGATTTCGTCCACGAGGCTCGCAAGTTCGGATTCACGCCGTGCGCCGACGACAACCTTGGCACCTTCGGCTGCGAAGAGCTTGGCGGTAGCGCGGCCGATGCCGGAGCTTGCGCCGGTGACGATGGCGACCTTGTTCTGAAGGCGCCCTGTTTGCTGCTGTGTCATGTCCGTTTTTCCCTTTTGCGGCTGCGCCAATCGCGGCCTGATGGATCACGGGTAAACCCAACATAGAATTGAAAGAAGACACAGAAACTGGTTACATCATTCAGTTTTTATGAATGATGCGGGGCGAGACATGGACCGGTTACGGGCTTTCGAGGTTTTCGCCGCTGTCGTAGGCCAAGGCAGCTTCACCCGCGCCGCGGACAAGCTCGACACCTCGCCGGCGAATGTCACCCGGTACGTCAACGAATTGGAGGAGGTGCTCGGCGCCCGTCTGCTTAACCGCACGTCGCGGCGGCTGTCGCTGACCGAGACCGGAAAGATGCTGCACGACCGGGCGCTCGCCATCCTCGAGGACGTGGCCGAAGCCGAAGCAATCGCGTCCACCGCCGCGATGCAGCCGCGCGGACGCCTGCGGATCAACGCACCATTGAGTTTCGGCATTCGTCATCTGGCGCCGCTCTGGCCGCGCTTCTGCGCGCGCTATCCGGATATCGAGCTCGATGTCAGCCTGGTCGATCGCGTCGTCGATCTCGTCGAGGAGGGCTACGATCTGGCCGTCCGCATCTCGCGCGGCGGATCGCCGGCCCTTGTCGGTCGCAAGCTCGCGACCACGCGCCACCTGATCTGCGCTTCCCCCGACTACGTCGCGCGCCACGGCGCGCCGCTGAGCCCCGAGGACCTCAAGGATCATGCCTGCATTGCCTATGTCTATTCGGATTCCGTTGACGAGTGGCGGTTGCTGGACAATGCGGGCAAGGAGCATTAGGTAGCGTTGCGCCACATCATGCGCACCAACAATGGTGATACCGCCCGCGCAGCGGCGCTGGCCGGCCTTGGCATTGTGAGGCAGCCGACCTTCCTGATCGGCGAGGATTTGCGGCGGAAACGGCTGGTGCCCCTGTTGACCGGCTACCGCATGCCTGAAACCGACGTGCTGGCGGTCTATCCCAGCCGCCGCCACCTCAGCGCCAAGGTGCGCGTCATGGTGGATTTTCTGGCCGAGACATTTCGCGGCACGCCGCCATGGGGTTAGGGACGTGCGCCGCGCGAGCCGCATCGGGAAGGTGACGGTTTATGTCCCTCGCTGAAATCTTGCGACAGTCCCTGCATCAACTGGCACGTTCACGCTGTCGCTGCCTGCAGTCAACGCCCCCAATCAGACTGAGTCGCTCGCGTTGTACGCGCGGCCCTGTGACGCAGGCAGTCACGGCGACCTTTCCGCTTGACCGGGCAGCGGAAGCCACGAGTTGCCTGCAAGATCGCGATGCAATGGTCGTGGTGACGATGTAATATTTCAGCAACGCGCGGTACCGGGAGGGATCGATGAGCAACCCCTATGCGCTGGAAGGGCTGGACCGGTTGCAGGTCGGCCATATTCGGCAT
>NZ_JBHMET010000139.1:0-21151 GCF_042430365.1 Bradyrhizobium erythrophlei | reverse complement strand
ATCCGACCAATTCCAGAAAGCTCTTGTGCCACGGGGGCCGTCCACATATGGGTCCCGGCCCCCGTGCGCAATTGCGCACTCGGCCGGGACGACGGCGACTAAACCTTCGCCGGCTTGAGCTGCACCGACTCGCCGCAGCCGCAGGCGGAGACCTGGTTCGGGTTGTTGAACACGAACTGGGCCTGCATCTTGTCGGCCTTGTAGTCCATCTCGGTGCCGAGCAGGAACAGCACGGCCTTGGGATCGACCAGGATCTTGACGCCCTTGTCCTCGACCACTTCGTCGGTCGGGCGGATCTCGTGCGCGTATTCGACGGTGTAGGACTGTCCGGCGCAGCCGCCGTTCTTGATGCCGACGCGCAGGCCCACGATCTCCGAATCGGCGCGCTTGGTCAGCTCGGTGATGCGCGCCGCCGCGGCGTCGGTCAGTTTCATGACCTGCGGGCGGGGCCGCGGCTTCGGCTTGGCGGGCGTCTGTGCAGCTTGTGTCATGTCAGTCATGTGGTCAGTCCCAGCGGCAAATCAATTGCCGGTCGTTCCAAGATTAGGCTCGGTCCCCTAACGCATCACCACATATTGAGCACGAGTCGCGCCTCGTCCGACATGCGATCCGGCGTCCAGGCCGGGTCCCACACCAGATTGACGTTGACGACGCCGACGCCGGGCACGCTCGCCACGGCGTTCTCCACCATCTGCGGCAGCTCGCCGGCGGCCGGACAGTTCGGCGTGGTCAGCGTCATCACGATATCGACGCTGCGGTCGTCCTTGAGGTCAACCTTGTAGATCAGGCCGAGCTCATAGATGTCGGCCGGGATTTCCGGGTCGAACACCGTCTTCAGCGCGGCGACGATCTCGCCGCTCATGCGCTCGGTCTCCTCCGCCGGCAGCGCGGAGGTGGTTTCCATGATGGCAGTCTTGACTTCGGCTGTGTCGGTCATGCGAACAATTCCCGCGCCTTGATCAGCGCTTGCGCCAGATGGTCGACTTCTTCCCTGGTATTATACATCCCGAACGACGCGCGGCAGGTGGCCGTGACATTGAACCGCTCTAAAAGCGGCATCACGCAATGGGTGCCGGCGCGCACCGCGATGCCCTGGCGGTCGATCACGGTCGCAACATCGTGCGGATGGGCGCCCTTCATGTCGAAGGAGATCACGGGGCCCTTGTTGCGGGCCGTGCCGATCAGGCGCAGCGAGTTGATCTCACGCAAGCGGTCCTGGGCATAGGTGAGCAGCGCGTGCTCGTGGGCGGCGATGCGCTCCTTGCCGATCGAATTGACGTAGTCGATCGCAGCTCCAAGCCCGATCGCCTCGACGATCGGCGGCGTGCCGGCCTCGAACTTGTGCGGTGGATCACCATAGGTGACCCAGTCCCTGGCGACCTCGCGGATCATCTCGCCGCCGCCGTTGAACGGCCGCATCGCCGCCAGATGCTCATGCTTGGCGTAGAGCGCACCGATGCCGGTCGGCCCGTACACCTTGTGGCCGGTGAAGGCGTAGAAATCGCAGTCAAGGTCCTGCACGTCGACCGGCAGGTGCACCGCGCCTTGCGCGCCGTCGACCAGCACCGGGATGCCGCGGGCACGCGCGAGCCGGACGACCTCCTTGACCGGAACCAGCGTGCCGAGCGCGTTCGACATCTGTGTGATCGCGACGATCTTGGTCTTCGGCGTCAGGAGCTTCTCGAACTCCTCGATCAGGAAATTGCCCTCGTCGTCGACCGGCGCCCACTTGATCACCGCACCATGACGCTCCCGCAGGAAGTGCCAGGGCACGATGTTGGAGTGGTGTTCCATGATCGAGAGGACGATCTCGTCACCCGCCTTGATGTTGGGCTCGCCGAACGACGACGCCACGAGGTTGATCGCCTCGGTGACGTTGCGGGTGAAGATGATCTCCTCGTTGCGCCGGGCGTTGACGAACTGCGCCACCTTGGCGCGGGCGCCCTCATAGGCCTCGGTTGCGGCATTGGCGAGGTAATGCAGTCCGCGGTGCACGTTAGCGTATTCGCTCTTGTACGCCTCCGTCATGCGGTCGAGCACGGCATTCGGCTTCTGGGCCGAGGCGGCGTTGTCGAGATAGACCAGCGGCTTGCCATAGACCTGCATGGCCAGCGCCGGGAAATCCTGCCGCACGCGGGCGACGTCATAGGCGCCATTGAGGACCGCTGGATGCATGCTCATTCCCTCGCCTCGAGCCAACGCTGCGCGGTTGCGATTGCAAGGTCGCGCAAATCATCGCTCGCGATCTGCTCGATCGCCTCGCCGACGAACGCCTGGACCAGAAGCGCCTGCGCGTCCTTCTCCGGAAGCCCGCGGGCGCGGAGATAGAACAAGAGGCTCTCGTCGAGCGCGCCGGTGGTCGCGCCGTGACCACAGGTCACGTCGTCGGCAAAGATCTCGAGCTCTGGCTTGTTGTCGGCCTCGGCCTCATCGGACAACAGCAGCGCCCGGGTCATCATCTTGGCATCGGTTTTCTGCGCGTCCGGGCGCACGACGATGCGGCCTTGGAACACCGAATGGGCGCGATCGTCGACCACGGCGCGGAAGATCGCACGGCTGTCGCAATGCGGCACCGCGTGATCCAGGAATAGCGTGGTGTCGGCGTGCTGTTTGCCGTTGATCAGGTTGACGCCGTTGGTCTCGACCTTCGAGCCTTCGCCGGTGCAAGCGATCGTGAGCTGATAGCGGCTGACGCCAGCGCCCGTGGTCATGCCAAAGGTGTTGAAATGCGTATGCGCGCCAAGCGACACGGTCGCCGAGGAGATGTTGAAGGCGTCGCTTGAGTCCTCGACCAGGCGGACATGGTCGAGCCGCGCATTGTCGCCGATCGCAACGATCAGCGCATCGTGGGTCTGGTAGGCCTTGGCGCCTTCGGCGGCGAGATAGCTCTCCACCAGCGTCGCCGTGGTGTCGCGGCCGAGCCGGAGCAGCGAGCGTGTGAACATCGAAACCGGCGTCGCGCCCGAGGCGACGTGCACGATCTGCAACGGCTGCGTCAGCACAGTGCCGTTGGCGATTTCGATGACGACCCCGTCGGTCGCCATCGCGCCGTTCAGGGCAATCATAGGATTGGAATTGTCGGAGGCGAAGGCGTCCGTCGACAACGCGCCATCTCCGGAATCCAGCACCTCGCGCAGGCTGCGGATGCTGAGCCCCTTGTCCAGGTTATCCAGATCGGAGAGCGCGGGCGCAAACACGCCGTCGACCAGCACCAAGCGGCGCACGCCGTCGATGGTCTGAGTCTTCGCGGCGGCCGCAGCACGGCTCAGCGCGGCGGCATCCGGCTGCGGCGCGAGCGGCAGCACCTCGCGCATCAGCGCGCGCAGGTCGGTGTATTTCCAGTCCTCGATCCGACGGTGCGGCAGGCCTAAGCGCTCGTAGGTGTCGAACGCCTGGCGCCGCAGATCGGCGATCTTGCCCTTGCCCGGCAGCCGGTCGCGCGCGACGGCGAACGCATCGCTGAGCGCCCGCCCGGTCTCGGTCTTTGCCACAACAACGTTCATTTTAAATCCGTCCCGCGTCAGGCGGCGTCATCGAACTGGGTGTAGCCGGACTCTTCGAGCTCCAGCGCCAGTTCCTTGCCGCCGCTTTTGACGACGCGGCCCTTCGACATCACGTGCACGAAATCGGGCACGATATAGTTGAGCAGCCGCTGATAGTGCGTGATCACCACCATTCCGCGCTCCGGCGTCCGCAGCGCGTTGACGCCGTCGGCCGCAATGCGCAGCGCGTCGATGTCGAGGCCGGAATCCATCTCGTCGAGGATGCAGACGGCCGGCTCGAACAGCGCCATCTGCAGGATCTCGTTGCGCTTCTTCTCGCCGCCGGAAAACCCGACATTGACGCCGCGCTTCAGCATGTCCTGCGGGACATTGAGCGACTTGGCGACCTCGCGGACCTTCTTCAGGAAGTCCGGCGTCGAATACTCGCTCTCGCCGCGCGCCTTGCGCTGCGCATTCAGCGCGGTGCGCAGGAAATTCATGGTGGCGACGCCGGGGATCTCGACCGGATACTGGAACGCCAGGAAGACGCCCTTCGCGGCGCGCTCTTCGGGGGCCATCTCAAGGAGGTCCTCGCCCCTGAACAGGATCTGGCCGTCGGTCACCTCATAGCCCGGCTTGCCCGCGATCACGTGTGACAGCGTCGACTTGCCGGAGCCGTTCGGCCCCATGATCGCATGCACCTCGCCCGGGTTCACCGTGAGCGACAGCCCGTGGAGAATCTCACGCTCCTCAACGCGGACCTTCAGATCTTTCACTTCAAGCAATGACATCACATTTTTCCTGAGCGTCGTCCCGAGGCGCGTCAGCCGCAACCTTGGACGGGACGGAATTAGCCAACCGAACCTTCAAGGCTGATCGAGATCAGCTTCTGCGCTTCCACCGCGAACTCCATCGGCAGTTGCTGCAGCACGTCCTTGACGAAGCCGTTCACGACCAGGCCAACCGCCTCCTCCTGCGACAGCCCACGCTGGATGCAGTAGAACAGCACGTCCTCGGAGATCTTCGAGGTCGTGGCCTCGTGCTCGAACGTTGCCGAGGAGTTCTTGGCCTCGACATAGGGCACGGTGTGCGCGCCGCATTTGTCGCCGATCAGAAGCGAATCGCAGGCGGTGTAGTTGCGCGCGCCGGTGGCCTTGCGGTGGGCGCTGACGAGGCCGCGATAGGTGTTCTGCGACTTGCCGGCGGCGATGCCCTTGGAGATGATGCGGCTCGACGTGTTCTTGCCGAGGTGGATCATCTTGGTGCCGCTGTCGACCTGCTGGAAACCGTTCGAGATCGCAATCGAGTAGAACTCGCCGCTCGAATTGTCGCCGCGCAGGATGCAGCTCGGATATTTCCAGGTGATGGCCGAGCCGGTCTCGACCTGGGTCCAGGAGATCTTCGAGTGCTTGCCGCGGCAGTCGCCACGCTTGGTGACGAAGTTGTAGATGCCGCCCTTGCCCTCGGAGTTGCCGGGGTACCAGTTCTGCACCGTCGAATATTTGATCTCGGCGTCGTCGAGCGCGACGAGCTCGACCACGGCGGCGTGCAGCTGATTCTCATCGCGCTGCGGCGCGGTGCAGCCCTCGAGGTAGGAGACGTAGGAGCCCTTGTCGGCGATGATCAGCGTGCGCTCGAACTGGCCGGTGTTGCGCTCGTTGATGCGGAAATAGGTCGACAGCTCCATCGGGCAGCGCACGCCGGGCGGCACGTAGACGAACGAGCCGTCGGAGAATACCGCCGAATTCAGCGTCGCGAAGAAATTGTCCGAGGTCGGCACCACGCTGCCGAGATACTGCTTCACGAGCTCGGGATGCTCGCGGATCGCCTCCGAGATCGGCATGAAGATCACGCCGGCCTTCTTCAGCTCTTCCTTGAAGGTGGTGGCAACCGAGACCGAATCGAACACGGCATCGACCGCGATCTTGCGCTTCTCGGAGGGTTCGCCTCCGGGAGCCGGCTCGACGCCCTCCAGGATCGCGACCTCGCGCAAGGGAATGCCGAGCTTCTCGTAGGTCTTGAGGATTTCCGGATCGATCTCGTCGATCGACGACAGCTGCTTCTTCGGCTTCGGCGCCGCGTAATAATAGATGTCCTGGTAGTCGATCTTCGGGTACTCGACGCGCGCCCAGGTCGGCTCGGTCATGGTCAGCCAGCGGCGGAACGCCTCCAGGCGCCACTCCAGCATCCAGGCCGGTTCGTTCTTTTTCGCTGAGATGAAGCGGACGGTGTCTTCCGACAGCCCCTTGGGGGCCTTCTCGGACTCGATCAGCGTCTCAAACCCATATCGATACTGGTCGACGTCGATGCGCCGGACGCGCTCGACCGTCTCTTGTACAGCAGGCATTCAATCCTCCGCTCGCGGTTTCAAGGACCGCGGTGGATCTCAGTTCCGATAGTCTATTACGATGCTTTGGGACGAAATCACCGCTTAGAACCGTTCAAGCTGTGTTTCGTCGCTCTCCCTTAACTAGTGTATTGGCGAGCTTTCGCCAAGCCTTGAGGGCCAAATCGACGTCTGTCTCCGTGGTAGACCAGCCCAGACTAAGCCGCACCGCTCCCTGGGTCAGGTCTGAATGGTATCCCATTGCCGCCAGCACGTGAGACGGCTGGACCTTGCCCGAGGAACAGGCAGACCCCGAGGAGACCGCGACCCCGCCGAGATCGAAGCCGATCACGGCGGTCTCGGCCTTCATCCCGGGCGCCGCAAACAAAACGGTATTCGGCAACCGTTTCACATCATCCGAGAAGATCAGGAGGCCCGGCGTTTGCCGGAGCCCGTTCTCAAGCCGGTCGCGGAGCCCACGCATCCGCGCGGCATCCGCCTTGAGCGCCGCCACGGCGGCCCGGGTTGCCGCACCGAACCCGGCGATCCCAGCGACGTTCTCGGTCCCTGCCCGGCGCCCCAGCTCCTGTCCGCCGCCGCGCAGCAGTGCCTCCAGTCCCTGCACGCCCTCGGCGAGGACGAGCGCACCGACGCCCTTCGGCCCACCGATCTTGTGCGCCGATAGCGACAGCAGGTCGGCCTGCAGCGAGGCGAGGTCGAACGGGATCTTCCCGAACGCCTGGATCGCATCGACATGCAGGACACCGCCTGCGGCGTGGACGAGCTCGGCGACCTCGGCGACCGGCTGGATCGCGCCGGTCTCATTGTTCGCCAGCATCACCGACACCAGCGCGGGTGCGCCTTCATTCAATTGCGCGCGCAGGTCGTCGAGATCGACGACGCCTGAACCCGTGACCCTGATCGTGCCGATCGCATCGGCACCAAACCGGCCGCCCGCCAGCACCGAGGCGTGCTCGACGGCCGACACCAGGAGCCGCATGACCGGCGCGCCCGCGCCACGGCGAAGCCCCGGCATCAGCGCCAGCGCATTGGCTTCCGTTCCGCACGACGAAAACACGACGTCCTGCGGCCGCCCACCGACCGCCTTCGCCACCGCATCGCGGGCGTCCTCGACGAGGCGGCGCGCCTTCCGCCCCTCGCTGTGAACCGAGGACGGGTTGCCGCTCAGGTCCCACGCCGCTTCCATCGCCGCCTTCGCTTCGGGGCGAAGTGGCGTGGTGGCATTCCAGTCGAGATAGACGCGCGGGGTCATGACCCGTCATATAGCGTGTCCACGGCTCAACGGTACACCGCGTGCGACAGACCCGGGCTCCGACGAACGCAATCCGAACAACGGCCGCAGGAAGCTGACACGCCGTACGATCTCGTAGGTGAGCCCACAGGCCAGAGCCGTGCCTGAAATCACGATGCCCGCCTCTTCCCAGGCCGGCAGATCGCTCCCCTGCAACGCATGGGCAATCATGATGATCGCGGTCTGGTGCACGATGTAATAGGGAAAGATCGCGTCCGTGAGGTAGCGCCGCAGGCCGGGGTCCTGGTTCAGGCAGCGTCGCGCGAAGCCGAGGACGACGACCGTGCACATCCATTGATAGGAGCCGTAAGCCAGACTGCCGTAGAGCCTGAGCGGCAGCCCGCCGTCCCTGACGGAACGCAGGGCGAGAAAGGACACGAAGAACAGCGCCGCGAGCCCCACTGCGATCCAGCGCTGGCGTTCAATCGCGTCCCAGAACGCGCCGGCATCTGCAAGCACGAAGCCGATCAGGAACATGCTGGCGAACAGCGCGTGGTCATACCAGTCGCCGAACAGCGCATGCGTCGGTGGGAAAACCGGAAACAGCCAGAAACGGAAGCCGGCAAAGACGAGGGATGGTACGACCAGTAGGAGCGGGCCGGACAACACCGGAGCAAGTCGTTGCCCGATCCAGTCCGTCACCGGTGGCAGCGCCAGCAGCTCGACCCCGAGCGCCATCGTGTAGATCCAGAGATAGGCGACGAACCAAACGTGGTTCCACGTCGGCAGCAGGATGCAGGGTCCTGGGCAGAATTTCGCGCCGAAAGCGAAATAGTCGTTGATGTAGAAGTCGAGGAAGCTGCCGGAATAGCCGATCGCCTCCACCACCTGGTCATAGGACTGCGGTGGCACGATCACGAGCATGCCGAAGACCAGAGGGACCAGCAGCCGCGTTGTCCGCGCACGCAGCAGCGCTCCGACCGCGGATTTGCGCAGCATGAATCGCGTCGCCACGCCCGAGACCAGGAACAGGAGCGACAGCCGCCACGGGTTGAGCACCAGCATCAGAGGCTCCAGCGCCGGGACACGGTGCACACTTTTGATGTGGAAGCTCCAGGGCACATAGAGCATCCCGACATGGTAGAGGATGAGCATGCCGAAGGCGCCGATCCGAACCCAGTCGAGGTCGATGCGGCGATCCGATGTCGGATTCGCTTGACGTGGTATGATGTCCCGTTCCGACATGGTTCGATCCCTTGGATGTGCGAAATTCGATGAATGACATCCAAAATGCGCCTGAAAGCCGCGGCGTCGACCGGGTTTGGGATCAGAGCCGGACCATCGATGACAACCCGGAAGCGCCTGGGACGAGCGGATTGGCTGCGGGGACAAGCGGTCGTGACCGGCTGACCCTTGCGCTGGTCGCCGGGCTTGCCGTGGTGAATGGACTCGTGAACGCCTTGACCGCCGCCCAGGACGCGGCGTGGCGCGGCAAGCCTTACGATCTCGGCACGCCCCTGCTCTGGGAGACCACGAGCATCGCCGTGATCATCGCGCTGGCACCGGCGATCCTGGCCGGTGTGCGGAGGCTCCAGGCGATTCCTGCCCGGTCAACGCAGGTGCTGTTCGCCGTTGCCGGCATCGGGGCCTTCGCCATCCTGCACATCGTCGGCATGGTCATACTGCGCAAGGCGGTGATGTGGATGCTGGGCGGGGTGTACGATTTCCACGTCTCGCTGACCACGGTCCTCTATGAGCTCCGCAAGGACGTGGTGACCTGCCTCCTGATCGGCGGCGGACTGTGGCTGATCGAAAGCCGGCGCGAGAAGCAGGCGCAACCGGCCACCGCGGCCGCTGACACGATGCCATCCGTGCCGCGCATGGTCTGGTTGCGCGACGGTTCGACCCGCATCCGCCTCGAACCGCGCGACATCATCTCGATCAGCTCGGCCGGCAACTATGTCGAATACAGCCTCGCCGACGGCAAGAACCACCTGATCCGGGGCACGCTGGCAGCCGCCGAGGCCGAGTTGGCGCGCTTCAACGTCGCGCGGGTGCACCGGACGCGGCTAGCGAATCTCAACCGAGTCACCGGCGTCGAAATGAGGCCGTCCGGGGATTCCCAGTTGACCTTCGATACCGTGCAAACCATCCAGGGCAGCCGTCGCTACCGGAGTGCCGTCGCCTCGCTCGAGCGCGGCACGGCGTCAAGCTGATATGGCACCGGCCAGGGTTCGAATCTCCAAGGCCCGCCAGCGCTTTAGGACCGCAATCGGATTTCAGCTTGCGCCTGATGGGGCGCACAAAATCCTTGCTTTTTGCCCCTCGCCTCATGCTAGAAGCGGGCCTCAAATGTGAACCGAGTGCCGTTCGCGCGCGCCGCAGAGCGCTGCCGATCACCCTTTCGATGAGCCGCTCTGTCTGCCGGGAGCCGATGAAGTCAGCCCACAAGCCGATTGAGCCTTAAGGATCAATCGAGGGATCAATCAAGAGATCACGATGCCTGAAGTCATTTTCACCGGCCCCGCTGGCCGCCTCGAAGGCCGCTATCACCCGGCCAAGCAGAAGAACGCGCCGATTGCGATGATCCTGCATCCGCATCCGCAGTTCCACGGCACGATGAATCACCAGATCGTCTACCAGTGCTACTACGCCTTCGCGCATCGCGGCTTCTCGGTGCTGCGCTTCAACTTCCGCGGCGTCGGCCGCAGCCAGGGCTCGTTCGATCACGGCACCGGCGAGTTGTCTGACGCCGCAAGCGCGCTCGACTGGGCGCAGGCGATCAATCCCGAAGCGCGCGCCTGCTGGGTCGCGGGCTTCTCGTTCGGCGCCTGGATCGGCATGCAGCTTCTGATGCGCCGCCCCGAGGTCGAGGGCTTCATCTCGATCGCGCCGCCCGCGAATCTCTACGACTTCTCGTTCCTCGCGCCCTGCCCCTCCTCGGGCCTGATCGTGCATGGCGACAAGGATGCCGTGGTGCCGGCCAAGGACGTCAACACGCTGGTCGAGAAGCTGAAGACGCAGAAGGGCATCGTGATCGATCAGCAGATCATCCCCGGCGCCAACCACTTCTTCGACGGCAAGCTCGAGCCGCTGATGGAGACGGTGACCGGCTATCTGGACATGCGCCTCGCCAACGTCCGCTGACGCTGCAATTCTGTAGCCCGGATGGAGCGCAGCGAAATCCGGGACAGACCATCCGCATGGCGACAATCCCGGATTGCGCTTCGCTCCATCCAGGCTACCGGCGGTTCGCTAGGCGGCGAGCTTCAACAGATGCGCGTCGTAGCGCACGAGGAACGCACGCAACAACTTGGGATAGTCCGGCGACACCGCGCCGCGCACGCTTGCCCGCTCTCCTAGCGCGGCACGCCATGCACGCACCTTCGGGGTCTGGGCAAACACCGCAAGATCGGCGAGCTCGTCGAACACGTCGAAATAGCGGAAGATCGGCGCGAACACCGCATCCACCAGGCTGAAATGCTCGCCGGCAAAGAACGGGCCGGCGCCCAGTGCCTTTTCCACGCGCACGAACTTCGCGGCGATCGCCTCGCGCTTGCTCTCGAACAACGCGGGATCGGTGGTGGTCTCGAGCCCCCACAGATCGCCGAGGATCGCCGAGCCGAACTCCATCCAGGCGCGATGTTCGGCGCGCGCGAGCGGATCCTGCGGATGCAGCTTGCGGCCGCCTTGCGTCTCCTCGATGTACTCGCAGATCACGTTGCTTTCGAACAGCGCGACCTCTCGGCCGTCGTCCCGGGTCACGACCAACACCGGCACCTTGCCGAGCGGCGAGATCTTGAGGAACCAATCGGGCTTGTTGGCGAGATCGATGTCGATCCGCTCGAACGGCACGCCCTTCTCGGCGAGCGCGATCACCGCGCGCTGCACATAGGGGCAGAGCTTGTGGCTGATGAGCTTCAGGGCGGCCATGACCAACCTCGCGTTTAATGCAGATGCATCTAATTACATGCACCTGCATTAAAACGTCAAGATCGATGCACCTGCATCCTGATCACGGCCGCGCGATGATGCCTCCGGTCATCGGGATCGGGACCCCGGTCGTGGCGGGATAACTGAGCGGCAGACCCTTGAGGCCGCGCGCGGCCAGGAATCCGAAGGCCTGCGCCTCGATCGCATCGGAAGCCCAGCCCAGCGTTTCGGCGGCCTCGACGGTCGCCGGCGCCAGCCGCTCGCGCAGCATCCGCAGCATGGTGAAATTGGAGGCGCCGCCGCCGGCGACGATCCAGCTCCGCGGCCGCTTCGGCAGCAGTGGGACGATGCCGGCGATCGCGGCCGCGGTGAAGGCGGTCAGCGTCGCCGCGCCGTCGGCGGGCGCCATGGCCGGCAGCCTGAGGCTGGCGAAATCGTTGCGGTCGAGCGATTTCGGCGGCGGCAGTGAAAAGAACGGCAGCCTCAAGGCCTCCGCGATCCATGCAGTGTTCGGCTTGCCCATCGCGGCGAACCGGCCCTCGGTGTCGAACGGCCGGTGCATCTCGCGGAACATGAAGTCGTCGAGCAGCGCGTTGCCGGGACCGGTATCGCAGGCGATCAGCGTGTCTGACCCGTCGATATAGGTGATGTTGGACACGCCGCCGATATTGACCACGACGATCGGCCCCTGGCGGCCGAGCGATTGCGTCAGCGCGCGATGATAGACCGGCACGAACGGCGCGCCCTGGCCGCCGGCCTCGACGTCGGCGGCGCGGAAGTCGTGCATGACAGGGATGTGGATCGCCTTGGCGAGCGCCGGACCGTCGCCGATCTGCACCGTCAGCTTGCGCTCCGGGCGGTGCAGCACGGTCTGGCCATGGAACCCGACGATGTCGATGTCCTGGCAGGAGATCCGGTGTTGTGCCGAGAACGCCGCCACCGCCTCGGCATGGGCGATGGTGACCACGTGCTCGGCCTGCCGGAGGATTCCGGGCCGGGCATCGCGTTGCGGCAAATGGACGGCCTCGGTCAGGGCCTGGCGCAGCACACTGCGTTCGCCCTCGCTGTAGGGCCGGTAACCGGACGGTCCGAAGGCCTTGACCTGGCGGCCGTCGGTCTCGATCAGTGCCACGTCGACCCCGTCGAGCGAGGTACCGCTCATGAGACCGAGTGCCGTTAGCATCATCTTGGTAGCGCCCCAGCCGGGAACCCCGGCTTGTATCAAACAAGTACATCCTATAATGCCACAGCGCGTCCGCCTGTGGCAGCCTTTGCGTCAGGGTTCCGCAAATAGATGCAAAAACCGTAAAACAAGAATGATCTGAGTCGCAGAGAAATGACTGCATTTAAATCGGATTTCCTGAACACTTTGCAGGAACGCGGCTTCGTCCACCAATGCTCCGATTTCGAGGGCCTCGACGCGCTGGCCGCGAAGGGCCAGGCGACCGCCTATGTCGGCTACGACTGCACCGCGCCGTCGCTGCACATCGGCAACTTCCTCACCATGATGATGCTGTACTGGCTGCAGCAGAGCGGCAACAAGCCGATCACCCTGATGGGCGGCGGCACCACCATGGTCGGCGATCCCTCCGGCAAGGACGAGACGCGCGCGATGCGCACCGTCGCCGAGATTGAATCCAACAAGGCGAGCATCCGTGGCGTGTTCGCCAAGGTGCTGCGTTACGGCGACGGGCATTCGGACGCGATCATGCTCGACAACGCCGAATGGCTGACCAAGCTGAACTGGATCGAGATGCTGCGCGACATCGGCCGGCACTTCTCGGTCAACCGCATGCTGACGATGGACTCCGTGCGTCTCCGCCTCGAGCGCGAGCAGGAGATGAGCTTCATCGAGTTCAACTACATGGTCTGCCAGGCCTACGACTTCGTCGAGCTGTCGCGCCGCACGGGCTGCCGGCTGCAGATGGGCGGCTCCGATCAGTGGGGCAACATCGTCAACGGCGTCGATCTCGGCCGCCGCATGGGCACGCCGCAACTGTTCGCGCTGACCACGCCGCTGCTCACCACCGCCTCCGGCGACAAGATGGGCAAGACCGCGAAGGGCGCGGTCTGGCTCAATGCCGACCAGTTCTCGCCGTACGATTTCTGGCAGTACTGGCGCAATGTCGAGGACGCCGACGTCGTCAAGTTCCTCAAGCTGTTCACCATCCTTCCGATCAGCGAGATCAACAAGCTGGCTGCGTTGCAGGGCGGTGAAATCAACGAAGCCAAGAAGGTGCTCGCGACCGAGGCGACCGCCCTGCTCCACGGCCGCGATGCCGCGAACGAAGCGGCCGAGACGGCGCGTCGTACCTTCGAGGAAGGCGCGCTGGCCGAATCGCTGCCGACGGTGGAAATTCCGCGCGACGAATTTGACGGCGGCGTCGGCGTGCTGGCGGCCTTCGTCAAGGCCGAGCTCGTCGCCTCGAACGGCGAGGCGCGGCGGCAGATCAAGGGCGGCGGACTGCGCGTCAACGACGTCGCCGTCACCGACGAGAAGATGCTGCTCACGTCAGCCAATCTCACGCCGGAAGGCGTCGTGAAGCTGTCGCTCGGCAAGAAGCGCCACATCCTCATCAGGCCTGCATAGGCTCATTCGCTTTTGTCGGTTGTGGAGAGCGCCGAAAGCGCGCTCCCTGCATCCAATGGATCAGAACACGCCTCGGGACGACACGCTCGCCAAGCCGCTGAAGTCGGCGCGCGTTGCCTTGAACGTGCTCGCGCTCTGCTTCGTGCTCTCGGTGCTCGGCCGCGGGCTCAGCGACAGCTTCACCGTTTTTCTCAAACCGATCTCCGAAAGCTTCGGCTGGGACCGCGCGCAGGTGGTGTCGGTCTACTCGCTGACCTGGCTTGCCGCCGGCCTGACGGCTCCCTTGATCGGCCGCCTGTTCGACCGCTCCGGGCCACGCGTGGTCTATTCGCTCGGCCTGCTGCTGCTCGGTTGCGCATTCCTCGTCGCGGCACATGCGCAAGCGCTCTGGCAATTCCAGCTCAGCGTCGGCCTCTGCGTCGGTCTCGGCACTGCGCTGATCGGCAACGTGCCGAACTCGATCCTGCTCGGCCGCTGGTTCGGACCACGGCTGCCGACCGCGATGGCCGTGATCTATTCGGCAACCGGCGCCGGCCTCGTGGTGCTGCTGCCGCTCTCGCAGGTCTTGATCGACCGGATCGGCTGGCGCGAGGCGTACCAATTGTTCGGCATTGTCGCACTCTGCCTGCTGGCGCCGCTGCTGCTGCTGCCGTGGCGGCTGTTCGCAGGCGGGTCGCCCCACATCGTCAAGAAGACCGACACCAGCCTTGCCGATGAAGGCTGGACCCTGCTCCGCGCGATGCGCCACCACGCGTTCTGGGCGCTGTTCTCCACCTTCTTCTTCACCGCGATTGCGATGTACGCGCTCACGGCGCAGATCGTCGCCTATCTGATCGACGCCGGGTTTCCGCCGCTGCAGGCGGCAACCGCCTGGGGTTTTTCCGGCGTCGCGCTGTTCGTCGGCATGCTCGGCGTCTCCACGCTCGACGGCCTGATCGGCCGGCGACCGTCGGTGCTGTTCAGCTACGGCGTCTCGATCGTCGGCATCATCCTGCTGTGGCTGTTGCAGTCGTATCCGAATTACTGGCTGCTCACCGGCTTCGTGATCTGCTTCGGCAGCATGATCGGCTCGCGCGGCCCGCTGATCACGGCGACCGCGCTGAAGATCTTCCGCGGCGAGCGCGTCGGCACGATCTACGGCACGATCTCGATCGGCAGCGGCCTCGGCTCGGGTCTCGGCTCATGGAGCGGCGGCCTGATCCACGACTGGACCCACAGCTACAATCCGCTGATCGCCTTCGCACTGATCAACGTGGTGCTCGGCATGATCCCGTTCCTGGTCGTGCCGGCGCTGCGGCGCTAGAGCAAAACAAGAGTCTGGAGCCAAGGGCTCTAGTTGTTCGGTGCCAGGTCCATCGGGTTGTACTGCTTTCCGGTATTGAACTCGAAGATCTTGCGGAACACGCCGGGCGCCATCGCCGAAATCGGATTGACGCGCAAGACCGGCTGGCTCGGCGTGCCGACCACTTCATAGGTGACGCCGATCAGGCCCTCATTGCTGCCGCCACCGAGGAACAGGCCGAGCACCGGCACCTGGCCGAACATGTTGTTCAGCCCGTACATCGGCACGAAGGTGCCGCTCATCCGCACCTGGTTGCCGATGTAGTCGATGCTGCCCTCGATGGTCGCACCGATCGTCGGGCCCTTGACGACACCGTCGCGGATCGTGAGCTGGCCGCTTTGCCGCGTGAACTCGGCGCGCAGCGCCGTGAATGCGATGCCGTTCTGCGTGCTGACCGGACCACCGGCGGCGGCGCGCTCGAGCTGGACCTCGCCTTTGACCGAGAAGTCGCGGACGTTGATCAACCCTTCCTTGGCGCTCGGCTCGACGGTCGGCGGCTCCATCCCGAGCGTGAGCTGGCCGCCAACCATCTTCGAATAGGTGTCGGTGAAGCGGAAGAAAGCGCCGGCATCAGCGGTCTGCAAATAGATCACCTCGCGCCCCTGCTGGCGGCCACGCAGATCGGCGGTCACCGGCGTGTCGCGCCCGACCTTGCCGCTCAGCGTAAAGGTCTTGATGATGCCGTTGCGGCGCGACATCTTGGCATCGACGCTGCGCAACGCCTCGCCATTGAAGCCGGCCACCGCGCCGAGCTTCAGGTCGACGTCGAAATCGATGTTCTTGGTCTTGCTCTTGGGATCGGCCTCGCGGCCGGAGATCGCCGACTTGAGGAAGCCGCGGCCATCGAAGACGTCGCCGCGCATCGTCACCTTCACCACACCGTCAGGGCCGCGATCGGCCTTCAGCGAGGTCTTGTCGCCGTCGTTCGGCGAGTAGGTCGGGAAGTTCGCATTCATCAGGTCGCCGTTCTGGTCGACCTCGAGCGAGCCCTTGATCGAGACGCCGCCGCCATCGACCACGATGTCCTCAAACCGCGTCGACTGCCCCTTCGGCACCACGTTGAAGGTAGCCTTGCCGGACTTGCCCGGCACCTTGACCCAGCCGGGCAGGATGTTGTCGAGCTTCAGCGCGGTCAGGTCGGCCTCGATACCCATCTTGGTGTTGTTGTCGCCGGATCCGATCTTGCCGGTCAGCTTGATCGGGATCGCGCCGGAGAGCGCCGGCCCGAGATCGAGGCCGAGTCGCGCGCGGCTCGCATCGTCGAGCGTTGCTTGCAGCTTGACGTCGGCGTCGCCCTCGGCCGGCTTGCGGTAGTCGAGCTGCGCCGCCTGCCCGTTGATCTTGACGTCGCCCTTGACCTGATAGCCGGCATTGCTGGCGATCACCTTCAGCGTGTTGGCCTCGAGCTTCTGGTTCATCACCAGCCTGTCGACCGCGACGCCGGCGATATCGGCCGTGACGGAATAGGTCGTGTCGGACTTGGTCAGCGCGCCCTTCACGGGCATGCCGAGGGTGATGGTGGCCGAGATGTTGCCCTTGCTGGCGTTGGGATCGATCGGCGGGCCCGAGAGATCGCTCAGCCGATCGGAGGCGAGGATTTCGGCAGCCGCTGGCACCGCGCATTCGACCCGGAACTTGACCCTGGACGGCGATGGCTTGGGCGCCATGTCAGGCACCTCGAAGGTGAAATCCGACAACGTGATCTTGCGCCCCGACGGCGTGTCGGCGATGCCTTGGCCGATGGTCACGGTCGCGGTGCGGCCGGTCACCTTCGCCTTCAGATCGGCGTCGTGGACGACGGGCATGTCATCGACCGGGCGCACGGTGACGCCCGACGCGACGATGTTGACGGCAAGGCCGTCATCCGGGATCGGCGGCCCCTTGCGCGAGAGATTGCGGACCGGCGAGTTGACGCCGACATCGATGCGCTGGAGCGTGCCCTTCTCGATCCGCTCGAGCACCCATTCGCGGACCTCCGGCACGATGATGGTCGGCCACATCCGCTTCAGCGCGGACGCCGACATCGGCGTTCCGGCGAAGCCGAGCTGCAGCCGCGCCTCGCCGGAATAGTCGATATTGCCGGTCCCGGCGACGCCGATCTCGCCATTGGAGATATCGGCCTGGGCCAGCGTGATGCGCTTGCGGTCGGTGTCGAAGCGGAAACCGACATTGATGCGGTTGAAGATCAAGGGCGGCTCGTTGTCGATGCCGCCGAGCACGATGGTGCCGCCGGAGAATCCGGCCTGCCAGTCGGTGACGTTGTCGTTCGGCGGCTCGAGATGGCCGAGCAGCGTGATCCGGTTGGGGCCCGAGATGATCTTGAACGGTGCGAGCAGCACCCGCCGCCCGGAATCCCATTCGACGCTCATCTCGGCCGAATCGATCCCCATCGGGTAATCGGGCGTGTCGGTGTCGATGACGGTGCCGGTGCCTGCGGTGATCTTACCGCGGAAATAGGTCGGCAAGCCGTCGCGACCGAGCTCGCCCTTCAGCTCGCCCGAGAGCGGCAGGTCGGCGTTGTAGGTCAGATCCTTGGTCCGGAGCGCGAGCAGCAGGTTCGCACTCGACACCTTGTCGGCCTTGATGTCGACCGAGCGCACGCCGTTGCTCTGCGGCCCGACCAGGACGCGGAGCGACCACGGCTTGGCGCCCTCCTCGCCGAGGCTCAGCGCCACGCCGCCGCCGCTCGGCCGCCGCAGGCTGAGGCTGATATTGTCAAAGGTCCATTTGTTGCCGCGCTGCTGGTCGTCGACGACGAGGTTGCCGTTCTTCAGGCCGATCTCGTTGAGGTTCTGACCGTCGAGGCCGGTCATGCTGAGGCTGTCGAGCCAGTCGAGACCGGCGAGCAGCCCGCTCTGCGTGGTGTCGGGAGCCGACGGCGCGGTCCCGGGTACGACCGGCGGTGGCGCCACGGGCACCGGGCGCGGGAACGTCGGCGCCAGCCCGGCTTCCTTCTTGGATGCGACGCCGGTCGCCAGCGGCTTTGCGGTGTCGCCGGCGGACACCGTCACCTGGCCGTCCGGCGTGATGCGCACCGACAGTTCGGCATCGACAAGGTTGAGGCTTTCCGCCCGCAACTGCCCCATCAGCAGCGCAGTTCCGGACAGCCGCACCTCGGCCTTGGGGGCGCTTGCGACGATCGCGTGGTCGCGGTCGCGGACGATGATGTCACGGATGCGGACCGCGATCCTGACGCGGCCGGCGCGTTCGATCTGGGTGCCGCCGACCTCAACGGTGTTGCCGTGGCCGATGTTCTCCTCGATGGCCGCCGCAAGCCACGGCGTCGCCAGATCGAGATTGATCGGACCGGCGCCGAGTCGCCACCACAGCGCGCCGAAACAGGTCGCGAAGATCACCACGAGCGCGGTGAGCACGAGTCCGATGCGCCGCACCCAGCGCTCGCCGCTCAGCCATCGCTGCAGGCCGGCGCAGAAGTCACTGACGCGATGCAAGCTGGTGTTGGAACGCGCCAGCAAGCGCCGCGCGCGATGGCCCGCCGCTTCGTCCTGCTCGTCCCACGCGACCTCGTCTTCCCATTGCGAGAATTGAGCTTCGGCGCGCGGATGTGACCCCTGCGGCGGCGTATTCCTTGCCATTGCCTCTCGGTGCTGGCGGTGAAGTTGTTCGCCGCCATCGGGGCGCCCGTCGAATCGCTTCGAGCGCTCCTGTGCCGGCATGGCAGCCAATCCTCGATTGATACTGTTACTCGCTGACCGACCCAAGAATGGCCGAAACCAACCAATCAAAGGCCTGATCAGCGCGCGAACGGGTGATGCGTCGAATTCCTTGTAACCATACTCCGAGGCCATCAAACTTGCCCAGCAACGGACGCGAATCCGCCTGCTGCGAATGAGAGCCGCAATACCCCAATGGTTGAACTGCGGAAAGCGACGAAAGGAAGGCGTATGTCCAAGAAAACGCGCAAGAAATCCTCCAACACAACCGTAAAGCGGGCCGCGGCGAAGGCTGCGCGCGGCGCAGGCACAAGCACGGGGAAATCCGCAGGCAAAACCCGCTCGGCGGTTGCAAGGAGTTCAGGCAACACCGCCAAAACCGTCCCGGCCAAAGCCTCGCACAAGGCACCATCGAAATCGTTAAAGTCGAAGCCGGCGGCTGCGGCCACGAAATCCGCCGGCAACGGCCTGTCGGAGGGCGCCAAGGCCCCCGCCTTCACCTTGCCCCGCGATGGCGGCGGCAGCGTCTCGCTGTCCGATTTCGCCGGCAAGAAGCTCGTCCTGTTTTTCTACCCCCGCGCCAACACCCCCGGCTGCACCAGGGAGGCCATCGATTTCACCCGGCTGAAGGGCGCCTTTGCCACTGTAGACACCGAGGTGCTCGGCATTTCCGCCGACACGGTTAAGGCGCAGGAGTCATTTCGAAACAAACACGCGCTCACGGTGCCGCTCATCTCGGACGAGCAACACGAGATGCTCGAAGCCTATGGTGCCTGGGGCGAAAAATCCTTGTATGGCAGGACCTTCCTCGGAATTATTCGCACAACGGTTCTGGTCGATGCGGGCGGCAAGGTCGCCAAAATCTGGCGCCATGTGAAGGTCGACGGCCACGCCGATGCGGTCCTCGAGGCCGCCCGGTCGCTCTGATTGGACGGGTTCCGTTTCCTGAAAATTAACCATGAGAGGGTCAAATCGGCCCCGCAGATTAGCCGTACGGAATTTGGTCCGACCGGCCGCGGGAGTGCCGATGTCGAGCCGTTCCGGTCATCACGTAGAATACCAGAGACACCGCCATCCGCAGGATCATGGGCGAACACCCCCGCGTCGCCCGGCGGTCCAGGCTGCTCCGGCGGCGGCTGCCGACTCGCCCTCGGGTGAAGGCTACACCATCCTCCATGCCGGCAAGCAGGTCCGCTTCGGGCCTGTGGTGTTCTGGATCGCGGTCGGTACGGTCGTGCTGCTCGGCATGTGGTCGGCGGCCACCGCCACCTATTTCGCCTTCCGCGACGACGTCCTGACCCGCCTGATCGCCCGCCAGGCCGAAATGCAATACGCCTATGAGGACCGCATCGCGGAACTCCGTGCCAAGGTCGATCGCACCACCAGCCGCCAGCTCCTCGACCAAGAGCAGTTCGACCAGAAGCTCGACCAGATCATGCGGCGCCAAACCACGCTGGAATCCCGCGCCACCGCGCTCGGCGCGATCCCCGATGCCTCGGTCACCGGATCGATCAAGCCGCAAGGCCGCAACGAGGCGCCCTCCTCCGGCACGCCCAAACCCTCGCCGATCAGCGACACCGTGATCTTCGTCGCGCCGCCGGACCGAGAGGCTCGGCTCGAGTCGCGCGCGCCGCTGGCGATCAAGGCGCAGCCGAACCAGTTCGCCAAGATCCAGGGCGTCGACAACGTCCTCGTCCGTCTGCAGACCTCGCTCGACCAGGTCGAGCGGCGCCAGATGGCGGCACTGTCCTCGGTCGAGGACGGCATCGAATCGCGCGTCCGCCGGATGCGCGGCGTGATCAACGATCTCGGCCTCGACATGGCGCAGCTCGAAGCGGCCACCCCGCGCTCCGGCGTTGGCGGCCCGTTCGTCCCCCTCAAGCTGACGGCAGATTCAGGCCCGTTCGAGCGTCAGCTCTATCGCATCAACGTCAACCGCACGCAGATGCTGCGGCTGAACCAGACGCTGGCGCTGGTGCCCTATCGCAAACCTGTCGTCGGCGAGGTCGAGTTCACGTCGGGCTTCGGCGTGCGCAGCGATCCGTTCCTCGGGCGCCCCGCCATGCACACCGGCCTCGACTTCCGTGCCGCCAGCGGCGACCCCGTGCGCGTCACCGCCAATGGCAAGGTGGTGTCGGCGGGTTGGGCCGGCGGCTACGGCCGCATGGTCGAGGTCGACCACGGCAACGGGCTCTCGACCCGCTACGGCCATCTCTCCGAGATCGGCGTCCGCGTCGGCGAGGTCGTCAAGATCGGCCAGGTGATCGGCGCCGTCGGCTCGACCGGCCGCTCGACTGGCCCGCATCTGCATTATGAAACCCGCATCGACGGCGAAGCGGTCGACCCGCAGAAATTCCTGCGCGCCGGCGTCCGCATCAGCGCCGGCTGACGCGGTCCCGGCAAGCGTCCCTCGCAGACCGATCGAGCCGAGCGCGACGCGCCCGCCTGTGCCGATTGCCCCCAGCCCGCACGGCGGATCCCGTGGCACTGATTTGCCCGACGAGGCTGGGCAAGTTGTGGTGATCATCCGACAGGGCTGGGGCCGAAGCGCC
>NZ_JBHMET010000138.1:53239-59842 GCF_042430365.1 Bradyrhizobium erythrophlei | reverse complement strand
CGTCGTCACCCTCGCTGCAATTGCCTTATGGCTGCGCTAAGTGTCCACACCACCTAGGGCTTCGGGCCGGCCGAAAAAAATCGGTGCTGTGTCACCCTGTAACTGAATCGGCCTCGCGTGTCCCAACCCGGCACAGAAACCCTTGGCACGCCTTGTGCGGGCCCCGGAGGCACCCCGGGGAATTGTGTCCCGGTCAGCGACAGGGGACCCCATGCCCGCCTTTGTGGTGGCGTTCCAGAACAAGGCCAATCACAGCATCATCCAGGTGCGGGTGACTGCCGAGTCCGGGACGGAGGCGATCCGCATCGCTCGCGAGCAATACCCGGCATCCTCATACGCGCTCGTATTTATCACCCCCAGCACGGTCGGACTGAAAGGCCCGGATCAGGGCAGCAGCTAGGCGCAGCCTCGCCGTGCGCGAGCTTCTGTGAGTTATTTCATACGCGGCCTGCAATCTTTCGCCGCATCGTATCGGTCCCGACGCGGAGGGCCGATGCCATGGCCAACCAACCTGGGAAGCCAATATCCAACTCAATTGTCGACGGAATCGTGATACTCGCCTTTCTCGCGATGATCGCGATCATGATGTGGATCGCCCCCCTCCTCTGAGGACGGCCCAGAAAAATCCGCAGGCCGGCGGATGCGTGGTGGCCGAGCCGGTCCCCGGCACCGACTGGTCAGCCGCCGCTGCCGCGGCGTCGGTGTTCCTGATGTACTCGATCGCGAACCGGCGGCATGCAAACCCGCCTACCAATGCGGTTTCGCTGCCTATCCGCCGCCGACACCCGACGAGGCATTATCAAGCCAGCGGCGTGTCGCCTCGTCGCTCCAGCCGGGAACTGCGAAGCGGGTTGGCGCAGTCACGGCGGGCGGACGCGTGACCGGAGGTTGGCGCGAGCGGGGGTGTCGCACGGTTGCGGCGTCCGCGGACACGCACAGGATGACCAACAGACCGAGAGCCAAAACAGCACGCATTGCACTTGCTCCAAAGGCTTCATGACGATGACTGCGGGTGGTGATCACCTCCCCTGTGCGCTCGGGCGGTGAGCCATGCTCATATAAACACCGCCGGCCTTCAACTCCGCCAGCATCTGGTCGATCCGCTGGCGCTTGGTTTCGGGCTGACGCTGCGCGTGATCCAGTGCAAATAGTCGTTGCGCTGGTCGGGTGGCCGCTCGTTGAACGCCTGCAACAGGCCCGTCGCATCGAACTCGCGACGGAGGCTCGCCGGCATGACCGCGCGCGATCGCTTGAGCATCATGCCTTCCTGTCACGCGGCGCGGCGACGGCGCCTAGCGGACGCTCCGGCGGCGCTTGCCCTGATCTGGCCGGATCAGTTGAGTGTCCCACTCCGGCACATGAACTCTGGCACGATGAATGCTGTCCAAAAGGCACCCGGAGAATTTCGTCCCGATCCGGGAAGTGACAGGAACCTCATGCCAGTCTTCGTGGTGGCCTTCCAGAACAAGGCCGATCAGAGCATTTTCGAAGTGCATGTGACTGCCGACTCCGTGGCTGAGGCCTTGCGCCTCGCACGGGAGAAATTCCCAATACCTGGGTATTCGCCCATTTTCGCTACCCCCCGCCGCGGCGGAGATACACGCCGCGCGACCGAGGCCGCCGACGGTCGCGCCCGGCCAAAACAAGGTCAAGGGCATCAGCGCGACGAGGCCGGCGTCGACGAGTAGCGCGACGAGGCCGGCGGCCGGGCGCGGGGTGGGCGGGTATCGAACCGGCGATACCCTCTGGCGAGCGGCTGCCCCACTAGACGAACAAGAGATGCGCGTCGCTCATATTGTGAGCGAGGAAGACCTGCTGCAACGCGGGCGAGCTCTCGAGCGCAGTATCCCCGTATTGCGAATTCCAATGATACGCAAAGTCGAACGCAGGAGATGGGAGGAACTTGGCCCACTCATTGATGATGGCCCGCTCCTGTAGGGCGGTCGGAAGAACATATGAGCCACCGGTATCGGTGGTCCAGGAACCGCCTCCGAAGGTTTGATAGACGGGAATGATGCTGTCGGCAGGTATGGCCGCCTGCACGGCTGCGGCGAAGGCCTTGTCGATCATGGTGTAGTCGACCTGGCCGCTTCCTGATCTGACCGGATACGGATCGATACCAAAGTAATCGATGTGCGTGTTGGCGGGGTTGTAGGTGTGGGCGAAATCCGGCTCCGCCGACGAGCCCATGTTCATCATCGTGATAAAAGTCTTGGCGCCCGGCATGTGGGCATGAATCCAGTCGGACTCGGCCTTCAAATCCGCAGCCTTCACCAGGGGCCCCCATGTGCCGGTCGGATCCGGCTCGTCGGCGAGATAGAAGCCGTAGACTTTCGGATTGCCGATGTACGGAGTCACGGCGTCAATGAAGGACTGGGTGACGCCGCTTCCCTGATTGAGCCAAACGAGCCCCTTGACCCCCTCTGGCAACGCATTGAGCTGATCCACTGACTGAACGTCAGCCAAATTGAAGCCAACCTGCCCTGCCGAAAATTGGCCATAGGCATCGAGGCCGCCACCTGCCGCATAGTGAAGTGTCATCTGGAGTTTCTCCCGAAGGTTCACCCCGCCGCGCTCGTCAGTAACGACAATTTGTCAGCCTGCAGTTATGTCGAGAGTTCAAATTTGAATCGAACATGGCGAAACGTATCGTGGAAAGCAGGGCGAAAAGTTCGGTCGGCAAGCAGGTGCGCTCGGACGTGTAGACTCGTAACCGGGGGCCAATGTCCCAAATGTCCCATCGCGATGTCCCATGTTTCACGGAACAGGTGGATGTCCGCGCGCTCGCTTGAGGCGCCGCGCTCCTCGGTGTCCGTGGTTGTTAGCTAGAGTAGCATGCCTTCCTGTCACGCGGCGCGGCGACGGCGCCTAGCGGACGCTGCGCCTCCGGCACCAGCCATTCGGTGAGATGAAGCGGTCGGAGGCGTGGATATCGACCTGCACCAGGCGACCCGGCCCGACATTCTCGGACGTATGCTCCGCGTTGGGCGGCGCCACGACGACAGAGCCCGCTGAAGCTTCGATCTCCGTGTCCTCGATCCTGAACCGGGCATGCCCTTCGAGCACGACGAAGGTTTCCGCATAGGGATGCCGGTGCAGGGCCGGCCCCGGCCCGGGCGGCATGTCGACAACGATTACCGAGACATTGGATCCGGTGGTCCGTCCCTCGATCTCAGTGGCCGATCCGAGTGGCCAGACTTTTAGTGCATCCATCGCGTCGATCTCCACCCCCGGGACGGCGCTAACGACCGGTCGGCAGGTCAAGCCCGCCGCTTCGCTTCAACGTGACGGGCAAAATTGTTGAGGATGGCCTGCCAGCCGGCACGCTGCTGCTCGACCGAATGGGTGTCTTCGCCGTCGAAGGTCACCTTGACCTTGACGCGGTCTGCGTCAGGGACGAACGCAACCTGCGCGGTGCGGTCGCCGAACGAATATTCGATCAGGTTGGGCTCCTCGACCTTGGTGTAGGTGCCGGCGAAATCAAAACCCATGCTGCCGTCCTTGGCCTCCATTCGCGACGAGAAGGCACCTCCCGCACGCAGGTCGACGGTCGCGGCCGTCGTATGCCAGTCGTCGGACGCGGCATTCCATTGCTTGATGTCGTCGGGCGTCGTGTAGGCGCGCCAGACATCGGCGATCGGCGCGGCAACGGTCGTCTCGACGGAGATCTTCATGTTCAGTTCCTTCATTGCTGGAAGTGCCGGCGGATGCCGGGGACAAGTCGGCCATTCGGACCCGGAACATAGGGCGCCCGGGGCCGCCGTTCCACCCGGCAGACGATGCAAGACGGACGAGCAGGTCGTCACAATCAGGTCCAGCCGATAAGGATTCGGTATTGGGAAGGCTGTAGGTTCTGCCGCGGAAGCCGTCGGCCCTGAGAGAGACACATGCGGAACCTGAACACCGTCCTGAACAAGCTGAACGATCGACTGCTGAGGCTGGAGGGCGAGTTGTTCGTTCTCCGGTCGATCGCAAGGGCGAGCCTGACGGCCGGTGACGACGCCGCGGCGCGGACGCGAAAGCTGCTTGAAGGTGCCAAGCTCGCACTGGCCGACGAGGCCGAGCGACCGCTCGACAGCGCGACCACGAAATATGTCGCCGCCGCGATGGCCATGGTCGACGAGTTGCTCGAGCACCCCCGCGAGGCCGCGCCGCTGTTCAGGGTGATCGAAGGCGGCAAGTCGGTGGACTAAAGCGTTTTCGAGCGAAGTGGATGCCGGTTCGCGTGAGGAAAACGCGTCAAAACAAGAATCTAGAGCTTTGGTTCTGATTCACTCAGAACCAAAGCTCTGCACGACTGCCTACCGCGCGCCCTGCACGGCCTTGTCATACGCCTCGATCGTCACCTTCGCCCGCTCGGCAACCTCGGCGGCCGTCATGCCGGGCTTGTAGAGGCTCGAGCCGAGGCCGAACGCGACGATCCCGGTCCTCACGTAGTCGGCAAAATTCGTGTCCGACACTCCGCCGACGGCAGCGATCATCACCTCGGGCGGCAGCACCGCGCGGATCGCGGTAATGCCCGCAGGCCCGAGCACGCTGGCGGGAAAGAATTTCAGGCTCGAGGCGCCGGCCCTGGCGGCGAGCAGCGCCTCCGTCGGCGAGAACACGCCGGGCATCGTAACCATCGATCGCGCGTGGGCGCGCGCCAGCACGTCGACATCGACATTCGGCGACACCATCAGCCGGCCGCCCACGTCGGCGAGGCGATCAACATCCGCCGTCGTCAGCACGGTGCCCGCGCCAACAAGGACATTGGCGGGCGCGCGCTTGACCGCGATCTCGATCGAGCGGAACGGCTCCGGCGAATTGAGCGGAATCTCGATCGCGGTCATGCCGGCCTCGATCAGCGCGCTCACGATGCCGCCGGCTTCCTCGGGCTTTACGCCGCGCAGGATCGCGACCAGTGGGCGCTGCATCGGCGGGAACGGTGTCGTCATCGTCAAACCCTCTTACCTCTTCCAGATCGTGCTCGCCGCCATCGCAAGCCCGCGCCGGACCGCATCGACGGCGTTGATGCGAACGCCGCGCGTTTCAAGCGCCAACCGATACAGCACCTGGAGCCGCCCCGACGCAATCAGGGTGATCGCGCTTGCAGACGCTTGTCCTGCAAGTCCCGCCGCCAGCTCGAGGCCGATCATCGTGCCCGATATGGTTTCGCGCGCCGCCGAGGCGCTGCCGCCGAACAACAGTTGCCCCGACCGCACGCGGAACAGGAGGTTGGCGGCCAATGCCGGCGCCTCGAAGGCGGCCGTGACGGCCGCTTTAAAGGCTTCATGATCTACGGCGTCCTCCGCGCCGGCCATGGCGTGCGACAGGATCGTGTCGCGCGCAATCGTGCCAAACAGCTCGCCGGTCATGAAGGTCGCAAAGCGCCTGACCGTCCCGCCGCGCACATCGACCCATTTCGAATGCGTCCCGGGCATGCAGACGGTTGCTTCATCTGCCGCATCGAGACCCAGCGCGCCCAGCAACTGGGTCTCCTCGCCGCGCATCACGTCGGGCGCATTCGGATCGCGCTGCGCGATCCCCGGCAGGATCCTGATGTCGCGCGCTTGCCCAGGGACCATGACGGCCCGATCGAGGACCGCGGTGAGCCGTGCCGGCGTGTCGATGTAGCCTGCCTCGACCCACCCTTGACGCGCGCCGGCCATGCCGCAGATGACGACGGGCAGATCGGGCGCAACGTCGAGCGCATCGAGATTCGATTGCAGCACGGCGGCGAAGCCGGCCCTTGCCGCCGCCATCATGCCCTCATCGCTGCGCCGCTCCGCGATGACCCCGCCTGCGCGATCCATCAGCCAGAGCCGAAAGCTGCTCGTGCCCCAATCGACGGCGGCATAGGCAGTCCCGCTCATGTCAGCCCCTGTCCTGAGATGTCTGTGCAACCATCAAGGGCGTGAGTTAGCACGACCGCGCGCCGCATGACGAATTCATGACCCGGCCGTGACGTCGCACGGATTCATGTCGGTCGTCCGTAAGGTTGGTGTCAGGTTGCGGCAATAGATTGCGCTGCCGCGCCCCCCTTGGCGCGCCTTCCCAGCTCATCTCTCCACGTCCGATTACACACCTTGTGGTCGACGAATACTTGCTGACGTACCTGCAATCGGTGATCCTGGGATTCGTGTTCTATGGCTATGGGCTTGGGCTGTTCGGCAAGCTCGATTCCGTCACCGGGCTTGCGACCGTCATTGCGGTCTACGGCATCCAGGCCGTCGCGATCCGACTGTGGCTGCAGCGCTTCCGCTACGGCCCGATCGAATGGCTGTGGCGGGCGCTGATGTACGGGCGGGCACCGGCGTTCCAAAACACCTGATGGAACGGCCGCTGACACATCGGATAATAGGCTGCCGATTTGGCTGTCCCGTCGAAATCCTCAATCACTGATTTGCCCGACGGCGCAAGCCCCCGCCGAAAAAATATTTCGGTTTATCGGAATCTAAGATCAGTGTATGAATCCACCCGTCTCACCCGCTTGAGGGGCGCTTCGCGATCGTCACGAGTGTTGGGTTGGGATGCGGTGGACGTTGATCGTGCGACTGACGAGCGCGCGTGAGACGGACGGTGAAGTCGTGTGGTCCTGACGCCCCAGTGGTTGGTGTCTCT
>NZ_JBHMET010000138.1:41167-53100 GCF_042430365.1 Bradyrhizobium erythrophlei | reverse complement strand
CTTTTTGTTGCACAGGGCCCATGGGTGCGATCGGCACCCGGCTTTCCCTGCGCCCTCTGTATTTGAAGGCGGCGAGAATTCAGAGACCTCGGACGCAATCCGCGTTGCGAGAACGCGGACGTGCATCTTCTTCGCTGTTTGACAATTCAATCAGAAACTCGCCATGGCATAACGTGGGCACGGCGCAACGCCGTTGGCCACCTCTGCGGATGACCGTGGTTGCGGGTCCGGTATTCGCAACAACGAGCTTTGTCGCGAGCAGCGTGGCCTAGCGTTTCTCGAACGGAATGTACCGCTGATACTCCTTCGGCACCGAGCTGCGAAAGCGTGCCGGCACCGTGCCACGCTCGATCGAGCGCTCGATCTCCTGCCGCCGCGTCATCTTTCTCACGGGCTTCGTGTTCTTCTTCGCGGGCTTGTCGGTGGCGGTCGCCTCCGGCGCTGCCGGCGCCGCGGTCGCCTCCGGCGTGGTGGTGGTCGTCGCAGGCGCGCTGGATGCAGGCGGCGTGGTCTGGGCCAGCGCAACGGCCGACGTCCCCGCGATCAACGCAACGACGAGGGTCACGGCCAGGAGATGGGAAAGCTTTTGCATCTGAAACTCCGAACTGGTCCGGCCTACGGGTGCGCCGGCGCAATGTTGTCACACGACGGCGGGACGCCGCTCGCATCAGCGACATGCGCGAATCCGTTATCGCGCGCCTTTCAGCGTACAGGAGGTCGTGCAGGTCGTTACGTTGCCGTGGTCACACTTGATGCAGGCGTTGACGCACTGGTCCATGACCTTGGGATTGTAGCGGCTGTAGAGGTTGGCCTGGCAACTCGAGGTCGAACCCGTCACCTCCGGCTCGGACCAGCAGCCGGCCAGGGAAAGCACCGCGGCACTGACAATGGCGACCTTGCGCATAGGTCTCCCGCCTTGTTCCACCCGAGTAACCTTGACTGGTTAGGTTAAGTTCCGGTTTCAATTGCGGCCTTATCCGGAAGCAGTATTGCTTATCCACCGGACATTTCCCCAAGGTCCGGGCCCACACCGGCAAAGCCGTCAGGCGATTCCGCTTGGCGGCTTTGTCCTTGGCAACGGAAGGATATTTGGAATATGGGCCGAAAGCCGCGCTGGTCGTTCAAGGAGGACCGCCGACTGATGGAACTCGCACGCTCCTCCAAATCGCTGGAGGACGTCGTGAGGGCCACCGGGCGCTCGCCGGAGCGAATCAAGAAGATGGCGATGCGGCTGGGCCTGTCGATCAAGCCCCGCGCCGCCAAGAAATCGCGTTAACCTCTGTCCGGGTTCCGTTCGGCGAACCGCTCGACCGATCGCGGGCAGTTCTCGCTGGTCTTCCCGGCCCGCACGCGAAACGCCGCAGGCTCCGCCGCGCCGATCCGGGTGCAGGTCGTGAACACGAAGGCGAGCCGGCTACACTGCCATTCCGGGCCGAGCGCGGCGCTCGAAACCGGCTCTGGCGACGCCAGGCCGAACGAGACGAACGCCACCAAGCACGCGAAGGTCACCACGGCGGCGGCCAGCATTAGGCCCTTCCGGGTCCACAGGTTGGACATCATGGCTTTGGTCCCTGTTCGATCGCCGAGACTCTAGGGTTTGCCCGCCCGGCTCCCGTGTGATCGCTGTCACAATCTAAACTGGAAATTTCGGGTTACCCCGTCGGGGGGTGATTTGGGGTCGATACTGCACCGCCGCAAGAACCGTCAGCGCGCTGGTTCGATCACATTACAGTTGGTGCGGCCTGACATCAGGCAGTCCTGCATCTTGCTTGCCGCGGTCAGGTCGTGGGCAAGCCAGAGACCGAGCGCGAGCATCACCGCCGCCACCAGCAGTCCGACCAGCGCGCTGCGCCGGCTTCCATCCTTGTCGGGATCGCTCATGTCCGCGCCGGTTCCACGATCATCCGCCGCGCATCATGGCCGCTTTGCCCGTCGGGTGCGATCAATTCTGCAACAGTCGGACAATTTCATACGCGCGCGGAGCGTGCGCGGCGCTATTCCGTTGCACGTCGTCGTGGCTTGCGAAAAACTACTCTGGGAAGAGCGCGTGCGCGGAGCGTGCCGATGAGCCAACTAGACGTCGTCTACGATTATCAGCGCTACAGGCAATTGCTGTCGGAGGCCGTCGATGAGACCAGCCGGCTCCGCTTGATCGACCTCCTCATCACGGAAAAGGCCCGCGACAGGCTTGAAGCGCAGCGCACCTCCGACCGCGTCGCAATGACCGCGGAGACCGTCGCCAAGGTCCTGGGCAACCACAGGCGCGAGAGCCTCTAGAATCGGGTCGAAGAATCGGATCGATCGCGTGGATTCGCCGCCGGTCACTTGCCGGATGTAACCATGGCGATCGACCCGATCAGGGCGAACAATGCGCCGGCCAGCAGGCAATATTGCAATACCGCAGCACCTGGCTCGGAGCCTCCGTTGCGGTTGTGATCTGATCGATCAGCAACGTCGAGGTCAGCCCGCCGATCTGGATCGTTTGCGGCCGTTTGCTGTTCACTCATATCTCCCCTGCTTTGCCGCGCTCGTTCGGCGCTGGTAATTTCGCCGGGGTTCACTTATTGAAACGCCGAACCATCCTCCCCACCCCATCACCCGAACAGAAAGCAGCAAGGCTTCCTCTATGAGTGGCTTCAAGGAACCGGGTTTTGCCGACCGCCAGAAAGCGGCCCAGCAGGCGCGGCAGAACATCCTCAACAAGTTTCGCGCCCAGCCGGGGCCCGACGATCCCGCGGTGAAGGCGCGGGCCGAGGAACGCGCGGCGATCGCCGAGCGGCGCGCCAAGGCCAAGGACGCCCGCGACGCCGAGAGGGCCGAGCAGAAGCTCCGTGAGGAAGAGGCCGCTGCCGCGGAAGCGGCGCGGATCGCGCGCGAGAAGGAAGAGGAAGCCGAACGCCAGGCCGCGCTCGAGGCCGAGCAGAAGGCCAAGCGCGACGCCCGTTACGCCGCCCGCAAGGAGCGCGGCAAGAAGAAGCGGTAGCGCGACATGCGAGAGGCCCGCCGCAGCGGACGGGCCTCTTGACAGCGAGATGACGGCCGTCAGTTCTTCTTCATGCCGTCGTCTTTCTTCATCATGCCGCCGTCCTTCTTCATGGCATCGTCCTTCTTCATCATGCCATCGTCCTTCTTCATCCCGTCCTTGGACATCGTCTCCTTCTTCATGCCGTCGTCCTTGCCCATCTTGTCCTGAGCGAACGCGGCCGGCGCCAGCGCGAGGCTGAGCGAGAGGAACGCGGCGGAGACGCCGAGGCCGATACGGGTGCTGGTGGTCATTTGGGATATCCTTCAAGTGGTCAAATGTGAAAGCGACGTCTGCCGCCTTCCCCTCGACGCACCGGCGCGATCGGTTGTTACGCCGATAACAATCTGTTGAACCGCGCCAGCCCGGCACTTGAGGACGATCCGCGGCATCGGAGGGTTCGAGCGATGGCCGCGCAATCGGGCGCAGTGTGCGCCGCAACAAGATCGACGCTTGCGGTCGCGCGCCGCCTCGCACTATCAGGGCCGCATCGAACTATCAGACTAGAGAACATTCATCCGAAGACCGGCTATGCTGCGCGGAACGCTGCCCGAACTGCCGATCAAGAAGCTCTCCAGGGGAGAAACCATGCTCACACGCCGTCATATCCTCGCAGGCGCCCTTGCCGCCCCCGCCGTCTTGCGGATGGGCCTTGGAACCGCCCACGCCGCCACCACGTTGAAGATCTCGCACCAGTTCCCCGGCGGAACCATCGACAAGGGCGACTTCCGTGACCGCCTGTGCCGAACGTTCTCGGCCGAGGTCGCAAAACGCTCCGGCGGCGAGATCGCGGCCGAGGTGTATCCGAACTCCTCGCTGATCAAGACCAACGCCCAGTTCTCGGCCATGCGCAAAGGCGCGCTCGATATCAGCCTCTATCCGATGCCCTATGCCGGCGGTGAGGTGCCCGAAACCAATATCGGCCTGATGCCGGGCCTGGTCACGACCTATGACCAAGGCCTGCGCTGGAAGAAGGAGCCGGTCGGCAAGGCGCTGAGCGACTTCCTCGCCGACAAGGGCATCCTGCTGCTCACCTGGGTCTGGCAGGCCGGCGGCGTCGCCAGCCGTTCCAAGCCGATCGTGGCGCCGGAGGATGCCAAGGGCATGAAGGTACGCGGCGGCTCGCGCGAGATGGACATGGTGCTGCAGACCGCCGGCGCGGCCGTGCTCTCGGTGCCGTCGAACGAGCTCTACGCCGCGATGCAGACCGGCGCCTGCGACGCCGGTATCACCTCCTCCACCAGCCTGATCTCGTTCCGTCTCGAAGAGGTCGCGAAATCGCTGACCTCGGGCGCCGGTGCGTCGTACTGGTTCATGCTGGAGCCGCTGATGATGTCGAAGGCGATCTTCGACAAGCTGCCGAAGAACCAGCAGGACATCATCCTCACGGTCGGCGCGGAGCTCGAAGCCTTCGGCCGCAAGGGCGCGCAGGACGACGACGTCGAGGTCGCCAAGGTCTACGAAAAGGCCGGGGCCAAGATCAGCGTGCTCGACGCCGCCACCGTCGGCAAGTGGCGCGACATTGCGCGCGATACCGCCTGGAAGGACTACAGTGCCAAGACCGCAACCGCAGCCAATCTGCTGAAGCTCGCAAGCGACGTCTCCGCATGATGCATGGTCCGATCGCGCAGACGGAAAGCGCACGCACGGTCACGGGCAACACGCCCGTGGCGGTGCTTGAGCGCGCGCTTGGCATCTGCAACAACATCATCGTGGTGTTCGCCTCGGTCGCCCTGGTCGCTGCCTGCTTCATCCTGAGCTACAGCGTGCTCGGCCGCGCCCTGTTCCACAGCCCGAACTACTGGCAGGACGAGGCTGCGGTGTTCCTCCTGGTCGGCGCCACCTTCATGACCTCGGCCTATGTGCAGAGCCAGCGCGGCCATGTCAGCATCGAGGCCTTCGTCGGGCTGCTCTCGACGCGCGCGAACAGCATCAGGCTCTGGCTGGTCGACGTCGCGAGCTTCGCGTTCTGCGCCTTCTTCGCCTGGAAGTCCTGGACACTGGCTCACGAGGCGTATGTCGACGGCCAGGTTTCGAACTCGATGTGGTCGCCGCCGCTTGCGATCCCCTACCTGCTGATGGCGCTTGGCATGACGCTGTTGTGCGTGCAGATCCTGCTGCAGATCATCATTCCCCTGGCCGGCGGGACCCGTCGATGACCGTGTTTGGCATTGGCATCTCCTACGGGCTTGCCACCCTGTTCGCGATGTTCTCGGGCATGCCCATCGCGTTCGCGCTCGGCGCGGTCGCGGTCGTATTCATGGCGATCTACATGCCGGCGGCCTCGCTCGATACGGTGACGCAGAACGTCTACGAGGAGATGGCCTCGATCACGCTCTTGTCGATCCCGCTGTTCATCCTGAAGGGTGCTGCGATCGGCAAGTCCCGCGCCGGCCAGGACCTCTATTCGGCACTGCATGCCTGGCTGCATCGCGTACCCGGCGGTCTCGGCGTCGCCAACGTGTTCGCCTGTGCGCTGTTCGCGGCGATGGCGGGCTCGTCGCCGGCCACCTGTTCCGCGATTGGCTCGGCCGGCATTCCGGAGATGCGCAAGCGCGGCTATTCCGGCGGGTTCGCGGCTGGGATCATCGCCGCCGGCGGCACGCTCGGCATCCTGCTGCCGCCCTCGATCACGATGATCCTGTTCGCCGTCGCAGCCGAGAAATCGCTGGGCCGGCTGTTCCTCGCCGGCATCGGCCCCGGGCTTCTGTTGGTGACGCTGTTCGGCCTCTACGCGGTGTTCCGCTTCCGCAAGGAATATGCCGCCGCCCGCGCCGCCTATGACGCTGATGGCAAGGACTCGGCGATCCTGCAGCACGACGAGTTCACCATGGCCGAGCGGTTCACGATGCTGCCGCGGGTGATCCCGTTCGTGCTGCTGCTCACCGGCGTCATGATCGCACTCTATGGCGGCTACGCCACGCCGTCGGAAACCGCCGGTCTCGGCGGCCTGCTGGCGCTCGCCCTGATCGCCGTGATCTATAGCGTATGGACGCCGAGCGATCTCTCGCCGATCCTGAAATCGACGATCCGCGAATCCACCATGCTGATGATGATCATCGGCATGTCGCTGCTCTATTCCTATGTGATGAGCTACCTGCACATCTCGCAGTCGGCTGCGGAAGCGATCGTCGCGATGCACCTGCCGCGCTGGGAGTTGCTCGCCGCGATTCTCGTGATGGTGGTCGTGCTCGGGTTCTTCCTGCCGCCGGTCTCGATCATCCTGATGACCGCCCCGATCATCCTGCCGCCGTTGCGCGCGGCCAATTTCGACATCATCTGGTTCGGCGTGGTCATGACCATCGTGATGGAGATGGGCCTGATCCATCCGCCGGTCGGGCTGAACATCTTCGTCATCCGCAACGTCGCGCCCGACATCTCGCTCAGCGAGGTGATCTGGGGCACGCTGCCCTTCGTGCTGCTGATGATGTTCGCGGTGCTGCTGCTGTGCTTCTTCCCGGGGATTTCGATCTGGCTGCCGGATCTCGTGATGGGGCCGGACGGAGGAAGATAGCGCGTTCGTAGGGTGGGCAAAGGCGCGCTTGCGCCGTGCCCACCATCACGAGCAGTGCGAGACGTGGTGGGCACGCTTCGCTTTGCCCACCCTACGAACTGCGCCTCTTCTTCGCATTCAGCGCGGATGCGACACGGCTCACCGGCGGACGGCCGAGCAAGCCGGCGACTTCGTTCGTAGCAGCCAGCAGCTTCTCCATGTCGACGCCGGTCCTAACGCCCATGCCCTCGAGCATGTAGACCACATCCTCTGTCGCGACGTTGCCGGTGGCGCCGGGGGCATACGGACAACCGCCGAGGCCGCCAGCGGCGGAGTCGATCACGCGGACGCCCTCCTCCATGCCGGCATAGAGGTTGGCGAGCGCCTGGCCGTAGGTGTCGTGGAAGTGCATCGCGAGACTGGCAATCGGGACCTCTGCGGCGACCGCACGCAGCATCTGCTTGGCCTTGTGCGGCGTGCCGACCCCGATGGTGTCGCCGAGTGAGATTTCGTAGCAGCCGAGGTCCCACAACGTTCTTGCGAGATCCGCGACGGCCTTCGGCTTGATCTCGCCGTCGAACGGACAGCCGAGGACGCAGGAGATGTAGCCGCGAACCCTGACCCCGTCGGCCTTGGCGCGCGCCAGGACCGGCTTGAACCGCTCGATCGATTCCGCAACCGAGCAATTGATGTTGGCGCGCGAGAAGCCTTCGGATGCCGCAGCGAACACCGAGACGACTTCGGCGCCGGCCGCGCGGGCGGCGTCGTACCCCTTCTCGTTGGGCACCAGCACGTGGAATTCACCCTTGAGATGGCTGACGCCGCGCAGCACCTGATCCGATCCCACCATCTGCGGGATCGCCTTCGGCGACACGAAGGCGCCGACCTCGACGGTGGTGAGGCCAGCCGCCACCAGCGCCTCGACGAAGGCGATGCGGGCCGCGACGCTGACCGGCGTCTTCTCGTTCTGGAGGCCGTCGCGCGGCCCCATTTCAATGATGCTGATATGGTCGCTCATGACGCAGCCAGCGGCTCTATCTCGGCGAGCTCGACGCCCTCTCCGACGATATCGCCGACCTTGCATCTGAGCTGCTTCAGCACGCCCGCGTAAGGCGCACGCAGCGTCTGCTCCATCTTCATCACCTCGAGCGTCAGGATCGCTGCGCCCTTCTCGAGCGTCGCGCCCTCCTCTGCCAGCAGCGCGACCACGGTGCCGGGCAACGGCGCGACGATCTTGTCCTCGCCGACCTGCTCCTCGGTCTCGCCGCCGAACGGATCGACCCAGTGCAGGTCGAAGCGGCCGTGGCGGGTGCGCAGATAGATCTCGTGGCCCTCGATCACGGAGGTGACGCGCGACTTCACGCCATTGAGGGTCAGATCGAAGCAGCCGTCGTCATGCGACGTGGCAGTGTATGCCAATTCGTGCCCGCCGAGGGATACGGTCGAAGGACCGTTGCCATAGTGCAGCGTGATCTTGTGCTCAGCGCCATGGTCTTGCCGGAACGAAAACACCCGCTGGCGGCGGCCGACCGGCATCCAGCCGAAAGCCTGCCAGGGCGAGCTGGCGTCCTTTCGCGCCGCCTTCTGCTCCTCGTTCACGACGGCGGCGACGGCGGCGCAGAGCTCGAACTCGCCGGCCACGCCGGTCTCGGCCGTCAGGTTCTTCAGCTCGCGCTCGATAAAGCCGGTATCGATGTTGTTCGTCCGCGCATCGGGATGCGTCACCAGCGCCGACAAGAACGGGATGTTGGTGACGATGCCGCGGACGTCGGTCTCCTCGAGCCCGCGATTGAGCTTCTCGATCGCCGCCTGGCGCGTCGGCGCCCAGGCAATCACCTTGGCGAGCATCGCGTCGTAATAGGGCGACACATTATCGCCGCTGCGATAGCCGGCATCGATGCGCAAGCCATCGCGCTCCGCCGGCGTGCGCCAGGTCTTGATGCGGCCGACCGAGGGCATGAAATTCTTCTGCGGATTTTCGGCGTAGACGCGCGCCTCGATGGCGTGGCCATTGAGCTCGATCTCGCTTTGCTTCAGCGGCAGTGCCTCGCCGAAGGCGACCCGCAACTGCCATTCGACGAGGTCGACGCCGGTGATCAGTTCGGTCACGGGATGCTCGACCTGCAGGCGCGTGTTCATCTCGATGAAGAACACGTCCTTGCCGTCTGACACGAATTCGATCGTGCCTGCGCCGACATAGTTGACCGCGCCGGCCGCCTTGCGCGCGGCCTCGCACACGGTTTCGCGCTGCGCCGCGTTCAGCGTCGGCGACGGCGCTTCCTCGATCACCTTCTGATGCCGTCGCTGCAGCGTGCATTCGCGCTCCCACAGCGAGACCAGATTGCCGTGGCTGTCGCCGACAATCTGCACCTCGATGTGCCGCGGATTCTGGACGTACTTCTCGATCAGCATGCGGTCGTCGCCGAAGGCCGCCTTGGCCTCCCGCTTGGCGCTGACGATCGCGGCTGAAAGCTCGGTCGCCGAATTGACCACGCGCATGCCGCGGCCACCGCCGCCGGCCGACGCCTTCACCAGCACCGGGAAACCGATCCGGTTGGCGGCCTCGGCAAGGGTAGCCTCGTCCTGCGCCTCGCCGTGATAGCCCGGCACCAGCGGCACGCCGGCCTGCTCCATCAGCGCCTTCGAGCCCGATTTCGAGCCCATCGCAGTCATCATCTCTGCCGTGGGGCCAACGAAGACCAGGCCCGCCGCGAGGCAGGCGTCCGCGAACTCGGCATTCTCAGACAGGAAGCCGTAACCGGGATGCACGGCCTCGGCCCCGGTCTCGCGGGCGGCGGCGATCACGCGCTCGATGTTGAGGTAACTGTCGCGGGCGCGTGCGGGCCCAAGCAGCACGGCCTCGTCGGCGAGCGCGACATGCATCGCGTCGCGGTCGGCCTCCGAATAAACCGCGACCGTGCGCAGCCCCATGGCGCGCGCGGTACAGATGACGCGGCAGGCGATCTCGCCCCGGTTGGCAATCAGAAGCGTGCAGAAACGCCGGTAGAGTTTTGAGCGGTCCATCGTCACATCCTGAACAGGCCGAACTTCGTCGGTTCGATCGGTGCGTTGGCTGCGGCCGACAGGCCGAGCCCAAGCACCAGCCGGGTGTCGGCGGGATCGATCACGCCGTCGTCCCAGAGCCGCGCCGTGGCGTAATAGGGATTGCCCTGGCTTTCATACTGGGCGCGGATGGGGCTGCGGAATTTCTCCTCCTCGTCAGCGGACCAGGTCTCGCCCTTGGCCTCGATATTGTCGCGGCGTACCTGGCTCAGCACCATCGATGCCTGCTCGCCGCCCATCACGGAGATGCGGGCGTTCGGCCACAGCCAGAGGAAGCGCGGGCTGTAGGCGCGGCCGCACATGCCGTAGTTGCCGGCACCATAGGAGCCGCCGATCACGACGGTGAATTTCGGCACGCCGGCGGTCGCAACCGCCGTCACCAGCTTGGCGCCGTCACGTGCGATGCCGCCGGCCTCGTATTTCTTGCCGACCATGAAGCCGGTGATGTTCTGCAGGAACACCAGCGGAATGCCGCGCTGGCAACACAGCTCGATGAAATGCGTGCCCTTCAGCGAGCTCTCGCTGAACAGGATGCCGTTGTTGGCGATGATGCCGACCGGATAGCCCCAGACGTTGGCGAAGCCGCAGATCAGCGTGGTGCCGTAGAGCTTCTTGAACTCGTCGAATTCCGAGCCATCGACGATCCGCGCGATGATGTCGTGGACGTCGAACGGTTTGCGCCCGTCGGCCGAGACCACGCCGTAGATTTCCTCCGCCGGAAACAGGGGGTCACGCGGCGGCCGCATGTTGAGCGGCGCGCGCACCGGCTGCTTCAAGGTCGCCACGATGCGCCGCGCGATCCCGATCGCATGGGCGTCATTCTGGGCATAGTGATCAGTGACGCCGGAATGCCGCGAATGCACGTCGGCGCCGCCGAGCTCTTCCGCGGTGACGACCTCACCGGTCGCCGCCTTCACCAGCGGCGGACCGCCGAGGAAGATCGTGCCCTGGTTACGCACGATGATGCTCTCATCCGACATCGCCGGCACATAGGCGCCGCCGGCGGTGCACGAGCCCATCACGATCGCAATCTGCGGAATGCCCTGCGCTGACATCTGCGCCTGGTTGTAGAAGATGCGGCCGAAGTGCCGCTCGTCGGGGAAGATCTCGTCCTGCAGCGGCAGGAACGCACCGCCGGAATCGACCATGTAGACGCAGGGCAGATTGTTCTGCCGCGCGATGTCCTGGGCGCGCAGGTGCTTCTTCACCGTCATCGGGTAGTAGGTGCCGCCCTTGATGGTGGCGTCATTGGCGACGATGACGCATTCGCGTCCCGAGATGCGCCCTACCCCGGTAATGACGCTCGCCGAATGCACGTCGCCACCGTAGAGGCCGTTCGCGGCCAACGGCGACAGTTCCAGGAATGCAGTGCCGGGATCGACCAAGAGATCGACGCGGTCACGCGCCAGCATCTTGCCGCGCGAGGTATGACGGGCACGGGACGCCTTGCCTCCGCCGCCGGCGACCTGGTGGAGCTTGTCGCGAAGCTCCGTGACCAGGCTCCGCATCACATCGGCGTTGCGGGCGAATTCGGAGGATGTGGGATCGATCGTCGAGTGAAGCGGCATGGGCTTTTGCGCGTTTCGTTGGAGGTATCGGGGCCGTGCGGACAGACGCCAGATTATCGCGCCCAAGCGCGATAGCCAGCGGTCTTACGCCGTCTTGTCGAACAGCTCTCTTCCGATCAGCATGCGGCGGATCTCGCTGGTGCCGGCGCCGATCTCGTAGAGCTTGGCGTCGCGCAACAGCCGGCCCGTCGGATAATCATTGATGTAGCCGTTGCCGCCGAGGAGCTGGATCGCGTCCAGCGCGCATTGGGTGGCCTTCTCGGCGGCATAGAGGATCGCACCCGCCGCGTCCTCGCGGGTGGTCTCGCCGCGGTCGCAGGCCTTGGCCACCGCATAGACATAGGCGCGCGAGGCGTTCATCGTGGTGTACATGTCGGCGATCTTGCCCTGCACCAACTGGAAGGTGCCGATCGGCTGGCCGAACTGCTTGCGCTCGTGGACGTAGGGCAGCACGACATCCAGGCAGGCCTGCATGATGCCGAGCGGCCCGGCCGCCAGCACCGCGCGCTCATAGTCGAGGCCAGACATCAAGACGTTGACGCCGCGGCCGACGTCGGCGAGCACGTTCTCCGCCGGCACCTCGCAATCGGCAAACACCAGTTCGCAGGTGTCGGAGCCGCGCATGCCGAGCTTGTCGAGCTTCTGCGCGGTGGAAAACCCCTTCATGCCCTTTTCGATGATGAAGGCGGTGATGCCGCGCGGCCCGCCGGCAGGGTCGGTCTTGGCGTAGACCACCAGCGTGTCGGCGATCGGGCCGTTGGTGATCCACATCTTGTTGCCGTTCAAG
>NZ_JBHMET010000138.1:593-41157 GCF_042430365.1 Bradyrhizobium erythrophlei | reverse complement strand
GCGGGTCTTCATCGAGACCACGTCGGAGCCGGCGCCGGGCTCCGACATCGCCAATGAACCGACATGCTCGCCGGAGATCAGCTTGGGCAGGTATTTGCGCTTCTGCGTCTCATTGCCGTTGCGGCGGATCTGGTTGACGCAGAGGTTGGAATGGGCGCCATAGGACAGCCCGACCGACGCCGAGGCGCGCGAGATCTCCTCGACCGCGATGCAGTGCTCGAGATAGCCGAGGCCACTGCCGCCATACTCCTCCTCGACCGTGATGCCGTGCAGCCCGAGCGCGCCGATCTTCGGCCAGAGGTCGCGCGGGAAGATGTTGGAGCGGTCGATCTCCTCGGCCCGCGGCGCGATCTCGTTTTGGGAGAACTCCTGCACCGTCGCGCGGATCGCATCCGCGGTTTCGCCGAGGTCAAAATTGAAAACTGCCGCCCGGTTCGAGGCCATGATCCCTCCCGTGAGATTCATCCTGCAATTAAACGATCATACGTTTTTTTATCGCAATCGCAAGGGTGCGTGGTAGGATGCGGGAGCCGCGTCCATAGCACATTGAATCTGCTTGGATTTTGTGCAATAAACATACGGTCGTTCGCTTGTTTCCTGCGGTCCGCAACCGGCGAGCGCCACCCCTGAGGCTCTGATGGCACGCACGATCGGCTCACACGGCCCCAAGACGCTGGAGGCGATCCGCAAGGCCGGCGTGCGCCTGATCTTCGAGCACGGCTACGAGGCGATGAGCCTGCGCCAGCTCGCCGCAGAGGTCGGCATCCAGGCGGGCTCGCTGTACAATCATATCAGCACCAAGCAGGAATTGCTGTTCGACCTGGTGCAGGATCACATCAACGACCTGCTCCGCCAGCTCGACCTCGCGCTGGAGGGAAAGACCGATCCGGTCGAACAGTTGCGCGCCTTTGTCGCTTTCCATGTCACCTATCACATGACGCGGAAGCGCGAGACCTTCATCGCCAATTCCGAGCTGCGCAGCCTCGAGCCGAAAAACTACCACGCGGTGGTGGCGCTACGCGGCGCCTACGAGCAGCGGCTGGCGCAGATCCTTGACCGAGGCGTGTCGGAAGGCGTGTTCGAGGTCGTCGACGTCCAGGTCGCGACCTTTGCGATCCTCGCACTGTTGACCGGGCCCTGCACCTGGTATCGCCCCGGCGGCCGACTGACCAGGGAGGCGATCGTCGCCGCCCATGAGAAGCTCGTGCTGTCGGGCGTCGCGCCACTCGCCGCGGCTGCTCAGGCGCGCAAGAGCGTCAGGCGGCCACGCGGTGTCGCAGCTGAATAGTCGCCATGACGGACCGTCAACAATTCGATGACATCGACCTTCGGATCCTGTCCGAATTGCAGAAGGACGGCCGGATCAGGATCAACGAACTGGCGGTCCGCGTCGGCATCACCGCCCCGCCCTGCCTCCGCCGGGTCAGGGCGCTGCGCAGCCGCGGCGTCATCAGGGCGATCCGCGCCACGCTCGACGAGCGGCTGCTCGGCTACGAGGTGACCACCTTTGTCCTGATCCAGCTCGAGAGTCAGACGCTTTCGGCGATCGAGGCGTTCGAAGCCGCGGTGGCGGGCGTGCCGCACTTCCTGCAATGCTGGCGGATTTCCGGCGACGCCGACTTCATGCTCAGGTGCGTCGCGTCTGATGTCGAGGAGATGCGCCAGCAGCTGCTGCAATTCGCAGGCCTGCCGAATGTCCGTAAAATTAGAAGCTTCCCGGTGCTCGGCACCTCGAAGGACGCGCCGCTGCCGATCCCCGGACACCTGGCCGGGCCAAAACCGGCGACCTGACCCTACCCTCTAATGGGTCCACGGCTCCCAGCGGCGGAAGGCAAAATTGTCGGCATAGGCGACCTGTCGGTAGGCGGAGTTCTTCGGCTCGATCACCTGGTAGGCGATGCCCTTGCGCTCGCAATACGCGATCGCCTCTTCCTTGGTCTCAAAGCGGAGCGTGAGCTGCTGCTTCATGTCGGTGGACGACGTCCAGCCCATCAGGGGCTCCACGCTCCGGGGCTGCTCGGGCTCGTAGTCCAGTTGCCAATCCTTGGTTTTGGCCCGTCCCGATTGCATCGCGTTTTTGGCAGGCTTAAAAATGCGTGCGGTCATGGAGGATCGGCCCTGTTGGATGTGCGACATGGAAGCGATTGGAGGAAACCGCCGGGATAGTATAGAGACACCTTTCAGGGACCTGATCGGTGATTCCGTACTCGCGGATGTTACCTTTGCCGGACCGGTATAGTCATTCTACCGCGCTGTGACAATCTGGGCCTCCGGACCTGCCAGGCGTCCACAGCGCAGCCCCGAAAGCATCACCTCGAAGCGGGACCCCATGGAAATCCACGCCACCCTGCCCGAAAAAGGACGTGACCTCCGGCTCGATCTGTTTCGCGGGGTCGCCAACTGGTACATCTACCTGGACCACATCCCCGACAATGTCGTGAACTGGATCACGACGCGGAACTACGGGTTCAGCGACGCCGCCGACCTGTTCGTCTTCATCTCCGGCTATACCGCCTCCTTCGTCTACGCCCGGATGATGATCGAGCGCGGCTTCATCGTCGGCGCAACCCGGCTGACCAAGCGGGTCTGGCAGCTCTACGTCGCTCACATCATCCTTTTCGTGATCTATATCGCGGCGATCAGCTACCTGGCGCTGCGCTTCGGCGATTCCGAGATCATCAACGAGTTCAACGTCGCCGGCCTCGTCGACAACGCGACCGAGACGCTGCGCCAGGGCCTGTTCCTGAAGTTCAAGCCGGTCAACCTCGACGTGCTGCCGCTCTACATCGTGCTGATGGGGCTGTTCCCGCCTGTGCTGTGGATCACGCTGCGGCAGCCGAACTGGACCATGGCGGCCTCGATCGTGCTGTGGCTGGTGTCGCGGCAGATGGGCTGGAACCTGCCGGCCTATCCGGCCGGAAGCTGGTACTTCAACCCGTTCTGCTGGCAGGTGCTGTTCGTATTTGGCTCCTGGTGCGCGCTCGGCGGCGCGCGCAAGAACATGCACATCATCAGCTCGCCCTACACGCTGTATTTCTGCATCGCCTATATGATCTTCGCGCTGGTCATGACCATGGCCGGTCGCTTCCCCGACTTCGGCGCCATGTTCCCGCACTGGCTCTATGCGGCCTTCAATCCGAACGACAAGACCAATCTGGCGCCGTATCGCTTCCTGCACTTTGTGGTGATCGTGATCCTGGTGATCCGCTTCATCCCGAAGGACTGGCCGGCGCTGGAGTGGAAGATCTTCGATCCGGTGATCGTCTGCGGCCAGCAATCGCTCGCGGTGTTCTGCGTCGGCGTGTTCCTGTCCTTCGTCGGCCATTTCGAGCTGTCGATGAGCTCGGGCTCGCTGTTCGCGCAGATCTTCGTCAGCATCTCCGGGATCGCGATCATGACGATCGTGGCCTACTACATCTCCTGGTCGAAGCGGCAGGACAAGCCGATCAAGCCGCCGGCGCCGAAGCCGGCGACCTAGGTGCGGCGGCCGCTCGCCGTGTCGCGGAGAGCCGCCAGTTAGCCCCCGCGGCCGCCCTGCTGCGACGTCGTTGACGCAACGATGGTCGCGACGTCACCGAACGTCGTCATGACCGGCGCGACCACCTTGTGCATCCATGTCTTCGACACCAGCGTGTCGTGCAGCACGAGGTTGTCGATTCCGGTGGTGAGGAAGCAGCTCACGGCGTCCTGCGGCGTCTCGACGATCGGTTCGCCCTTGACGTTGAACGAGGTGTTGATCAGCACGGGCACGCCGGTCAGCGCCTCGAACTCCTTCAGGAGGCGGTAGAGCATCGGGTTGGTCGCCTCCCGCACGCTCTGGACCCGCGCCGAGCCGTCGACATGCACGATTGCCGGAATCTTGTCGCGCCACTCCGGCCGCACCGGCTTTGCGATCAGCATGAAGGGCGAGTCCTCGTCGCCTTCAAAGATCTCCTTCATACGCTCAGCCAGCACGATCGGCGCGAACGGGCGGAACGCCTGGCGATGCTTGACGCGGCTGTTGAGGATATCCTTCATCGCGGCGCGGCGCGGATCGGCGATCAGGCTGCGGTTGCCGAGCGCGCGGGGACCAAACTCCGACGGCCCCTGAAACCAGCCGATCACACGCTGGTCGGCGAGCAGCCTTGCGGTGTCGCGGCAGATATTGTCGCTGCGGTGCGCCTCGATCTGGATGCGCACCAGGAAGTTCCGCAGCGCGGCGGCCACCTCGGCGTCGCGGTAGGGCCGCCCGACATAGGCGTGGTCCATCACGAAGGAGCGGCGTTGCTTGAGGATTTCGAGCCAGCCGTAGTAGGCGCAGCCGATGGCGATGCCGTCGTCGCCGGCGGCCGGCTGGATCCAGATGTTCTCGAAGCCGGCTTCGCGCGCGATGCGCCCGTTCGCCACGCAATTCAGCGCGATGCCCCCGGCGATGCAGAGGTTCTTGGCTCCCGTGGTCTCCCGCAGCCAGCGCGCGCGGGCGAGCAGCACGTTCTCGGTGTCGTCCTGTACCCGCCAGGCAATGTCCTCCCAATGCCGCATCGCCGGATTCTTCTCCCAGCTGCCGCTGTCGAGCACATAGGGCTGCCGGTTGTCCGGCGTCCAGAACGGCACGTGCAATTTGCCGTCGGTCATTTCGAGGAGATGACCAACCTGCTCGCGGCGGCCGTAGGGCGCGAGCCCCATCAGCTCGCCGCACTTGTTCCAGTCGCCGAACACATAGGTCGAAATGCGGCTGTACAGCGCCCCCAGGCCCGGCATGTTGTAGAATTCGTCGCTGAGCAGGCCGCGTGCCGGCTCCATCCAGACCTTCTTCAGACAGTCGAGCCTGGTGTCGTCGAACCGGTAGTAGCTCTCGGACTCGCGGGCCAGCGGGGTTGCCGCATCGGCGGACGGATACGGCTCCATCACGTCGGACCGATAGTTGCCGACGCCGTCGACGACCATCACCACGCCGTCCTTGAACGGCGAGACTGCGAATGCGCTGTAGGCATGCGCGAGATGATGCGAGATCGACACCACCTTCTCGGACGTCGAGCGAAACAGCGGATGCCTGGTCGCCTGCTCGCGCTCGGCGAGCGGGAGGAAGCCCGGCATGTCCTGGTGGACGAGCCGCTCCTCCATTTCCGGCACCGGCAGGATGTAGCTGTTGCTCACGACGAGATCGACAGCGTCGAGCGTGATGCCCTCAGCCTCGAGACAGTAGTCGATCACCTCCTTGTAGAAGCCGGATGCATGCTTCTCCCGCGTGATCCTTTCCTTGGAGATCGCGAACGCGATCGCGCCGTCGCGCAACAGGCAGGCGCTCACATCATGGTCGTAGGTGTTGAGACCAAGCACGTAGGTGTGTTGTTTGGGCATGGGCACTCGTCAGGGAGGAGACTCTCAGCGTTGAGAAATTACGATCGTGTCGACTTCAAGTTCTTGGGCTGCGAATTTCGATGGCCTGAGATTCTCAGATTCTGCGGCGCACCATGAGATTCACGCGCAGCAAGATGAACAGAATGAACGCCAGATGAATGACAAGATGAACGCAGCATTCCGGTCATCAGTTGCAGCCGGGACTGTAACTTGACCTTACCTGCCGCTCTCAATAGAGTCGTTAAAGCTCGCAAGAACCTTAGTGAAAATATTGCCTTAGCGCGTCCGAACCGAATGTGGGTCTCGCGCGTCTAAGCGAGACAACCAGCATCAGGTCTGGTGCTGGAAGTGACCCGGAGATTCTCGAATGACTAAACGCTACAATATCCTGACGCGTTGCTTGGCAGCGGTCGCTTTGTTGTTCGTCTATGTCGCCAGCACGTCTGCCATCCTCGTCGGCGCGACGACGTCGCCGGCACAGGCTTGGCGTGGACGCGGCTATTATGGCTATCGCGGCGGCTGGGGCCGTGGATGGGGTTATCGCGGCGGCTACTATCCCCGCGGCTACGGGTACGGCTACTACGCGCCCGGTCCGCGTTGCTGGTGGACCCCTCGCGGCGTCCGCGTTTGCCGCTGGTGATATTTCTTCGATCCGCCCAGGCAGGATCGAAACAGAAGCATCAGGTGCGCCGGACAACCGGCGCACCTTTTTCTTTGCGCGACGCATGGGCCTCAGGTCGGCGGGCGAGACCTGCCGCCGCTCTAATCGTCGAGGATGGCGACCGCCCTCGTCCAACCCGCCGACGCGCGCTCGATCTTCACCGGGAAACACGAGACCATGAACCCGGTCGACGGCAGTTGCTCCAGATTGTGCAGCTTCTCGATGTGGCAATAGCCGATGTGCCTGCCGGCCTTGTGGCCTTCCCAGATCAGGCTCGCATCCCTGGTCTCGGCGTATTTCTTCGCCGTGTAGACGAACGGCGCATCCCAGCTCCAACCGTCGATGCCAGTCAGCCGGACGCCGCGCTCGAGCAGATACATCGTCGCCTCGCACCCCATGCCGCAGCCGGACGTGACGTAATCCTGGCGGCCATATTTGGCGCCGGCACTGGTGTTGACGACGACGATCTCGAGCGGCGACAGCGTATGGCCGATGCGTTTCAGCTCGGCCTCGACGTCCTTTGCCGTCGCCACATAGCCATCAGGCAGATGCCGGAAGTCGAGCTTCACGCCGGGTTGAAAACACCACTCCAGCGGCACCTCATCGATCGTCCAGGAACGCTCACCACGATTCATGGTGGGATGGAAATGCCAGGGCGCGTCGAGGTGCGTGCCGTTATGGGTTGAGAGCGACACCTGCTCGACGGCCCAGCCCTGGCCGTCGGGAAGATCCTCCGCCTTCAGCCCCTCGAAGAACTGCAGCATGCGCGGCAGACCCTGCTGGTGATCGATGTACTGGATGGTCGGATGATTGCCCGGCGGATCGGCGGGTACGTCGTTCTGGAGGGGGACGGAAATATCGATCAGTTTGCGCGCCATGGCGTCTCCTCGCGGATTGTTTTTGTGAGGCAGGATTAGCCTGCCAGTACTGGCGCTCAATCGGCAAGCCACATCCGCTCACAGCGATCATGGACGTCCTTGTTGGCATCCGTCGTGCCGGCAAGTCCGTGGTGGCCTACGGCGCTCCGGCCAAAGGCAATACGCTGCTCAACTATTGTGGCACCACCACTGACCTGATCCCGTTCACGGTGGATCGCAGCCCGCACAAGCAGGGCCGCGCGCGGCGCAATCGATCGTCAAGCAGCTGAAAATAGTTGTGGTTTCCTTGAACCTTTTCCCGGCGACCGCGACCCATGTGCACTGGGGATTTAAGGGCCCAGTGGTTAGCGCGGCGCCGCCGAGACGAACATATTCCGTCCAGGCGGCGCTGTTGCATTTCCAAATTCAATCTCTAGTTTAAGAGTACGCCGGGGCGCTTGCCCTTAAATCCCGATCGCCGCCGGCTGGAAACCCCGCCCCGCTTTGCGGGGTTTTCTTTGTCCGGACGCCGCAGCCGCAAAGCCGACCGCGCAGCTTCGCGCCGAGCAGATCGCCAGATTGAACCGGACTGGATTTGGTCGGGGCAGCTGGATTCGAACCAACGACCTGCAGTACCCAAAACTGCCGCGCTACCAGGCTGCGCTATACCCCGGATTTTCCGTGAAGCGATGTCGATACACGCTTAGGCCGGCGCCAGCAAGGCACCGCTACGGACCTTTTCGTGGCGATCCTGGGTGACGCCTGTCCCGGACCTGACCAGGGATCGCCCCCGCCCGCGCCAGGAAAATGCGCGCCGAAACAACGGCTAGCGGCCGTTGAACAGCGGATGCGCCACCCGGTCCCCAGGCTGGATGCCGTATTTCTGCGCAGTCCCCGCGACCACCTCCAGGACGCCCTTGGCGAGCCCGCGCGACGGGATGATCTTGGTTGACAGCGGCTCGGTGGCTTCGGCGATCCGGAGGATACGGCCATCGGCACGGATGAAGATCATGTCAAGCGACACATAGGTGTTCTTCATCCACATCGACACCTCCTGCTCCGGCGAGAAGTCGAACAGCATGCCCTTACCGTCGGGCAGCTCCTTCCGGTACATCAAACCGGTCTGCTTCTCGTCGTCCGTGGTCGCCATCTCAACCGAGAAGACGTGGACGCCTGATTTTGTCACGATCTCCAGCGGCTGGAAGGTCGCCGCCTCGACGCGCGGACCAATCAACGTGCTGAGCAGGATGACGAGCGACGCCATCAGCCACGGGCGAAACCGCGCGACAATGGAAGCGAAATGCATGGACGATACTCACGCCGGACCAATTTTCGGCGGACCCTAACCCGACGACTGCGGCAAATGCCAGAGCTTTGGCGGGCGCCCCGCGCCTCACGTTTCCGTCAGGGCGGCCGGCGAAGGGTCAGTGCGAGGACAGCGCCGACGGGCCGGTCTCGGGGTGGATCTCGGCGGCCATCATGCCCTTGGAGCCGGGCCCGAAGCGCACCAGCACATACTGGCCCGGGCGCAGCTCGGTCATGCCAAAGCGGCGCAGCGTCTCCATGTGCACGAAGATATCGGGCGTCCCTTCCCCGCAGGTCAGGAAGCCGAAGCCGCGCAGCCGGTTGAACCACTTGACCTGCGCCCGCTCGAGCCCGCTGGTCGGGGTGACCGTGACATGGGTTCTGGGCGGCAGCATCTGCGCCGGATGGATCGCAGTCGACTCATCCATCGAGACGATGCGGAAGGCCTGGTAGCCCTTGGCGCGCTGCACGCACTCGACGACGAGGCGCGCGCCCTCATAAGCAGTCTGATAGCCGTCGCGTCTCAGCACAGTGACGTGCAGAAGCACATCGGGCCAACCATTGTCGGGTACGATGAAGCCGTAGCCCTTCGACGCGTCGAACCATTTGATGACGCCCGAGATTTCAACGAGGTTGGCAGCGGTATCGCCGAGGCCGGAGAATGCGTCCATCGCCGGATCGCGCGGCGCACCGCTTGCGTACTCGCGCGGTCCAAGTCTGTTTTGCCCAGTCCCGCCAGCCGGCAGCCCGCCGAGCTTCTTGGACTCAAATCCGTCCGACCCCATGACCCCGGACCCCACACGTCAATTGCTGCTCGCCGTCGTTGCGGCCAAGCCCAAACACGCGCCTATCCATGACCAACTCACGATAACGCTGCGCGAATCTCTCGATTAAAAGATAACACTCCCGCCTGCGCCGCATAGCTAAAAAACGAATCTGCCGGGAACTATGAACAGGCTTGCACAGCCGCGAATCGAATAGGCATCAGTTGCCCACGAACGGCCCGAGGGTCTCGCCGATGTCGTGCCGGATCACCAGATCGGCGACGTCGTCCTGATCGGTCGGCTCGTTGTTGATGATCACGAGCCGCGCACCGCGGTTCTTCGCCATCATCGGAAAGCCTGCGGCGGGCCACACCACGAGCGAGGATCCGATCGCCAGGAACAAGTCGCAATGCTGTGCAAGTTCCGTCGCGCGGCGCATCGCATCTTCCGGCATCGCCTGTCCGAACGAGATGGTCGCGGTCTTGATCGGATCGCCGCAGTCGCTGCAGTCAGGAGCACTGCCGCTTGCATCAAAACGTTGCTTCACCCACGACAGCTCGTATGCCCGGCCGCAGCCGATGCAGCGCGCGTAGGTCGTATTGCCGTGCAACTCGATGACATCATCGGCTCTGAAGCCCGACGCCTGATGCAGATTGTCGATGTTCTGCGTGACGAGGCCGGGGACCTTGCCGGCGCGATAGAGCGACGCCAACGCACGATGTCCACGGCCTGGCATCGCCGCGGCGAAGGTTGGTTCCATTGCGAACCGGCGGCGCCACGCCTCGTCACGCGCATCCTGGCTCGCGACGAATTCGTCGAACGGAATGGGTCGGTTGCGGGTCCATAGCCCGCCCGGCGAGCGGAAATCAGGAATGCCGCATTCGGTCGAGATGCCGGCACCGGTGAAGGGAACGATCGAGGACGCCTCAGCAATCATGTTGCCGAGCCGCTCGACGCCGCTGCGCAGATCTTTTGCAATCACGGGAGTTCGTCCGGTTGGCCGCACCGACTATAGCACGGCCACATCGATTGCTAGGTCGACGCGTTGCCCGGAAGACGTGTGGACGATCAGGCGGCCTTGGCCGCCGACTCCTTCTCCGCGCCGACCTCGTCGCTCTTCTTGACCTTGGCAACCGGCGCGACCGGCGCCTTCTTCACCGGTCTCGCATATTGCGAAAGCCTGAGCAGCTCGGCCTCGAGTTCGGCCTGCCGCGCGGCAACCTTCTCATAGAGCTTCTCGGTCGCCTGGTCGCGCAGGCTTGCCAGTTCTTCGATGCCGAGCGAGTCCAGATCGATCTTTGCCATTGCGGCCTCCGGTTTTTTCTTTGGCTACCGGGAAGCCCTCCAAGCGACAAGGCGGCACGCGCCTTTTCCACCGCCTTCGAGTGATCACATTCCTGCAACGCCGGCTCCCCATTGGTGCCCAAATCACCGACGCCAATGCCTGTCGGGACAAGACCAAGAACAGGATGGGCAATGACCGACAACGAACACCGCCTCGCGCGTGAACGCGAAGAGATCGCCGCGCGTGTTGCCAGCTTCAAGGCGACGCAGGAAAGATTCCAGCGCGAGCGCCAGGAATATTACGCGAGCACCCTCGGCAATGCCTGGAGCGGTTTTCAGCAGAAGACAGCGTGACTTCGTGTCACGCTGCGCGTGATTGAGCGCGATTGAAAAGCCCGGAGCGAGCGCTCCGGGCTTCTGTCGTTACCAGTCGTGCCAATAATGGTGGCGCCGGTAGTACGGTCCGCCATAGTACGCGTACGGTCCCGGACCGTAATAGCCGTAGTAGCGGTAGCGCGGACCATAGTAATAGCTCGGCCCGTAGTAGTAAGGCCCGCCATAGTAGTAAGGCCCGTACGCACCCGCCACGCCGGCAGCGATCGCGCCCGCAGCCAAACCAAAGGCGAGGCCTGGGCCGATGCCGCGATAGCGCGCCTCTGCAGGCGAGCTCAGCGCCGCTGCGCCAACCGTCGCAACCGTCGCCAGAACAGCCACTGCCTTTTTCATGGCTACCTCCTCACATAGGTCTGGCAGATCAACGCATGCAATTTGCGATGGTTGCAGTTCCAATCGTCGCGCGCGGAACCGACGGGCTTTCACAAAAAAAGAACAGGGCGCTGGAACGGAATTCGCGTTGCTGCGTTTTATGAACTAGTGCATGAACCTCGAATGAGGTGAGTGCATGAAGACCCTGCCGGCATCGCGAGATGCTGGCGGGGTTTTTGTCGTTAGGGCTGGCGCCGGATGCAAACGCCCCAAGGTTCCACAGCCATGCGATTGTGCAGAGCTACCATCGGTTAGTGCAGGAACCAAATGACAACCTACGCGATAGACTCGCGCCGAAGGAAGGTTGGCATCATGCCGGCGTGGATGGAACTTCTGCTCAACGTGATCTTCTTTGCCGGTTTCATCGGCATCGCGAAGTATCACAAGCGCCCAAACGAAAAGCTGCCGGACTGAACGTTCCGCAGCGACGCCTCTAATTGGCCTTGCGCGGTTCGCCGGCCGTGCGAACCAACCGGTCTGCTTTCACCAGCACGTGCCCGCTCTCCGGCTGAGGCCGCAACGCGAAGCTGATCGCGACAAACGCGGCGCAGAACAATAGCCCCACCACCATCACGCGTCGGTGGGCCGGTCGATCCGCACTGTGAAACGAAGGCATCATGGCTGCGATCCGGGAGCCATCCCTAGCGCAACCACAGGTCGGGGCAATGCGGGATTGAGCTTAACCTAACTGGGTAGGGTTATCGCTGCAGGAGACCGGCGACGACGTCCTCCACCGCGCATTCTCCACCGCAATGTCCACGGATTATCCGCAGCAAATCCACAGGGCCGCCAATCACGTTTCCTCAAGCAAATCCGAGATCTTGCTGCGCACAAATCCACAGCCGGCATGCAACGGATCCGAGAGGCCGAAAATCGGCCGGACGCTCGAGCATGGCGCGGGAGCCCGGGCTGCGGGTTCCCACCAGCACGGTGCCGAACTGCGAGCTGAAGCGGGGCGGTGCGGGAACCGGCCAGGGAGGCGATCTGGACTTGGTCAAACTCCTGCCGAGCGCCGCGACGAATCTCCGAGCACTTAACCCAATTCGTTTACAAGGCATTAAGAAAGCGCTGACAAGGTCGGCCAAGGAGGGACGAGCCATGCTCATCTACCCCGTACCTGTCGAAGTGACGCATGCCCGAGTGCAGCTCCTCGTCGACCAGACGGCGAAGGCCCTGCCCCACGTCATCAATGAAGACGTTCTGGATGTCTTCGCCGCCAAGAACAAGGCCGACCGCGACGCGGTCGAGACCATCCTCGACATCAAGGTGTGACAGCACCGAGGCCGACACGGCGCTTGGAACACTGCGCTTTCGCGCGGCGCAGGGGATAAATCCGCCACGCTGAGGCTTACAACAGGCCCGAGCGTGCGACAGCAGCGACGCGCAACTACGCCGCCATCGCCTGTTGGAGAGCTATCGCATGCTCCCGGTTCTGGAACGCAATCGCGGTATGCGTGAAGTCGCCGGAGGTTTGCGTCCTGGCGATGAGATTGAGGATGTCGCTTCCCTTGACCACGTGCAGGTCCATTCCTGCGCCAGACGGGAATATGCCCAGCACGACATCGTAGGCGTTCACCACGGCCTTGAGTGCACCGGCCTTGTCTTCGGAAGCCTCGATGAATATCCGGACGTCTGCTGCGAGACTACGCAGCTCATCAAAATCGATCACTTGGCTACTCCAACGCAACTCACTGCTCGACCCTCGCACCACATGCTTACTGAAGGATAAACCGCCCCCCAATGACGAAGGCTTTGAGCCTGATCTTCTGCAGCGTCGCGGCCTCCGAAAAATCCGATCCGGCAGTTGGTCCAGCCAGCGCCTGATCTTGCCCAGCACGAATCCGGTCAAGAGAGCCAGCAGTTCGGCCATCGCTTCCAAGGGCACAACCTGTCGGGCATTCACTGTCCAAATCGTGACCGCCACGATGACGCGCAAGCCCCGTGACACCCTGCCCCTCCCGGCCAATTGCTGCTATTGAGGGCCCCGAACCACTCCAACCAAATCCGCCTCCGACAAGACTCCAGGGAGCAACAACCATGCGCTATCTCCACACCATGCTGCGCGTCCGCAACCTCGATACCGCGATGAAATTCTACCATGACGCGCTGGGGCTGAAGGAAGTGCGCCGCATCGACAATGAGAAGGGGCGCTTCACGCTGGTGTTTCTCTGCGCGGCCGAGGATCTCGATCTCTTGAAGAAGCTGCCGCAGACCCGCGGCGCGCCGCTGGTCGAACTCACCTACAATTGGGACGAGGAGAAATACGGCGAAGACCGCTATTTCGGCCACCTCGCCTACGAGGTCGACGACATCTACGCGACCTGCGAGAGGCTGATGAAGATGGGCGTCACCATCAATCGTCCGCCGCGCGACGGCAACATGGCGTTCGTGCGCTCGCCGGATCTGCACTCGATCGAGCTGTTGCAGAAGGGCGAGCCGAAGCCGCCGGCCGAGCCGTGGGCCTCGATGCCGAACACCGGCCACTGGTAGGCCTTGCGGCGCGCGTTCGGCCGTGGCCCCTGATGCGCGACGCTGCGCCTTACGCTCCATCGAGCCCTGCCGTTACGCGGCCGGGCTCGATTTTTTGTTGGTCGACGTCGCTGATGGCAGCGCATTCCCGCGAAAATTCCGATAGAACACCGCCCAATAGCAACAGCGGGAGCGAACGCGTGACAGACGGCAAGCAGCAACTGACGATCTGGGGCCGGGTCAATTCGGTCAATGTGCAGAAGGTTCTCTGGTGCCTGGCCGAGCTCGATCTCGCCTACGAGCGCATCGACGCCGGCATGCAGTTCGGCGTGAACGACAAGCCTGAATATCTCGCGATGAATCCCAATGGCCGCGTACCGACACTGGTCGATCGCGACTACGTGCTGTGGGAATCCAACTCGATCATGCGCTATCTCTGCCTCGCCTACGGCGAGCGTTCACCGATCTATCCGCAGTCGCCGCAGGCGCGTGCCGGCGTCGACCGCTGGCTCGACTGGACGCTGTCGACATTGCAACCGGTCGACCGCCCGGTGTTCTGGGGGCTGGTGCGCACGCCGGTGGAGAAGCGCGATATGGTGCAGATCCAGAAGGATGCCGACGCCGCCGGCGCGGTGTGGCGCGTCGTCGAGGCGCAGGTCGCGAACCGCCGCTTCATCGAGGGCGATCAGTTCACGATCGCCGACATCGCGGTCGGGACTTTCGTGCGTCGCTGGCTCGGCGTCGAGGGTGTCACCAAGGTGAAGTTGCCTAACCTCGAGCGCTGGTTCGGCGAGTTCGCGAACCGGCCGGGATTCTCCCGCTTCGTCGCGCCGCCGATGTCCTGAGCAAAGATGCGTTCAGCGCCCGCCCGCGGAAACGGCACCACCGACGCTGATGCTGCCGCCGACCTTCACGCAGGTGTCGGTGCCCTCGACCCGGACGAACCCCGGACCGAACGACGCGCAGGGATTGCTGCGCGTCGTGGTCTTTGACGGCAGCATCCTGCCGGCATCCGGTGACTTGTCGGAATTTCGGCTGTTGCCTTGCTGCGCGAACGCAGCGGCCGGAATCAGGATGGCGAAGAGAGTGGCGATGGTGCGCATGAGGCCTTCTATCGCGTCAGGCGCGATACAGCTAGCGCACGAATTTGACCCCGAACGTCCTGCCGCGGCGCCAGACCACTTCACAGGGCCGCCCCGTGCGCGCGTCGCGCGCAAATGCAAGCCGCAACTTTGCGGGCAATGTATTGTTGTCCTCGACCGTGATCTTGGCACCGGTCGAGGACATGTCCTCGACCACGCAGGGACGCGCGGCGAATCCGCCATCGAGTGTGATCCAACCGGATTGGCGCAGCGATTTGCGCGCTTCGCGCTTTTTTGTCCCTAAAGCCATCACACGATCCCCAAAACACAGCCCTATCGCCTGCGGCTTAAAAAGGAGTTGCGAATTCAGGGCGGATTCCAGCAGTCCGCGGACCGCAGGCTGACGTGCCTCGCAAGTCGGGAAAAGCCCGCTCTGGGCGCTTGCCCGCCCGCCCAATCGCCACTATACGTTCGCCCGTCGCCGCCTTGACCGGCAGCGGCCGATCCGGCCCATCTCACGTTTAACGTATTGATTTGCCGGGAGTTTTGCTCCCTTCGTCTATCGGTTAGGACGCCACCCTTTCACGGTGGAGAGAGCGGTTCGATTCCGCTAGGGAGCGCCAGTGTTTTCAAGCACTTACCTCACCCCTCCTCCGATGTGTCCAACGCTTGTCCCACATAAGCGGGTGGACAACCGACATGGTACCGGCCGCGGAAGCCGAGCTGCGCGACATGGAGCGGCGCTGCCTGGAACAGGCCGAACTCTGCCACGATGACCTTCCGCGCCAAGTCTTGATTCAGCGAGCAGTGGACCGGTTCGTGGAAAACCTGACGGAGAAATCTCGTGAGGTATGGAATCTCAGGACAGGCTCTCGCCTGAAAATCGAAGCAGATTATGTGTATGCCTCACCCGTCGCTGGCGCGAGCGCTGCGGCGCCGTCGCGCCCAAGCTCGTCATTGTTGGTTCTGACGGACCAAAGGCGCCTGACGGGCCGGCCGGTGGTCCTTTCGGTCCTACCGGGCCTTCCGGTCCCCGCCAGGGGATGCGGACCGAAGCCCTGCCTCCACCTACTCCAGGCACAGCCGCTCGAAACGTCGCTGCTCATCGATTTTCCAAATGGCGCGGATCAGACTCCCGGTGGCGCCGTCTAGGACCTTTGGAGCGCCTCGCGCGTTAAGGCCTCATCGAGGGGCAGAACCCGGAGGTGGGTTGTGTGTGACGTTCCTCGGGACCTTCAAAGAAAGTTTGAACAGCGGTGGGCTGCCAGATTTGCGCAGCCAGCTCCGACGGGAGCGCCCGAAAAGCATCAGTACGAAAGCCAGGCCGAACAACCTGCTGCGCCCGACGAAGCCCAAGAAAAAACCCGTCGTATTGAAACGGTCAGCTGAAGCCTTCACCAGCGGAGTGGGCGCAGGGACCGAAGCCCCGCGCCCCTGCTCTCTCACCGCCTCAACCGTCCCCCGGAACGAATCGCACCTCCTGGCGCTTGAATCCTGGTTCGTTATGCATAGCCGCGATGAATTGAGGAGGCGGGAATGTTCCTGATGGGACTTGGCGCGCTGCTCGTTCTCGGCGGCGTCTTGTACATGGTACACGCTGCTATTTGGCGGGGACCGCTTAGTCGGCCGGCTGGCGATACTCTGGAGCCGTCACGGCGCGGCGTGGGATTCCTGGGGGTTGGACCGAACTGGCCGGGCATTCTCCTTATGGCAATCGGTGCAGCTCTGATGTTATCGGGGGCCAGTCTCTAGCCTCGGCCACCCGTGTGTACGCAAATCCCGAACTGCTCCGGTTGGCTCGCCGATTGGCAATCTCGCGACGGGAACGACCATCCCGAAAAACGCCCAGCCCGTAGGCTCAGGCCGGCAGGCTTCTTGGGCGCAACTGTCATGCGGCGGGAGGCGCGCCGCTCGCGTACGTCTAACCCCGATGTCAGACCGTGATCATCGTCAGAACGCCGTCACTGATGTTGATGGCGACGACTTGCGCCGAGCTTAAGCCCTTCGCCTTCAGCACCGATGCTGCCTGCGGCGTTGCGTCGATGGACTGTCGAAGCGACTGCATGTCTTTGTCACTCGTGTTCGCGACGATCTGGTCGATCTTCGCGCGCACGTCCGGTTTCAATTCCTTGATGTTGACCACCTCGATGCTCCGAATGACCGTGCTGGACTGAGCCGGTGGTGTCGGCGCCCCGGACTGCGAGGGCGCTCCTTGCGCCAACACGAAGGCCGGCGTCCCGAAGAAGACGGCTGTGGCAATGACGGATGCCGTGAGGATGCGCATGGTCGTTCCTTTCCAAGTGGAAGACGAACGACACTGCTATCCGCGAAATTTGGTGAGCGTCTGATTCCGATGCGACCATTCAGTGGAGCCAATGCGGCCGCAATGCAGCGCGCGCGCAGAGCGCCTCTCGAAAGCCAGCGACCAGCTTGGGCAAAAGCCGACTGCGTTGCCGTTTTTTTTTGCGGGGGACAAGCCTTGCTCAGCGGTTGGCGACGTGCGCGACGTCGGTGCGGTCCGCCGGCGCCTCCTGCGGTCTGACGCAGGTGCTACAGATCACAAGTTTCCGCGCCAGCCTTTCGTCCGCGTCGATATTCAGAGCGTCGCCGTCATCGGACGATTGCGCCACGGCTGGCGCCGCGTTCCGCACACGCCGTGGTGCCGGCTGCGGGAGGTTCGGATCGCGCCCCGCGCCATCCCAAGCCAGCGGCCCCGTTCCCATCGGAGCCGGACTGTTCATTCCGTATTGCGCGTATTGGGCACAGGCCCCCAGTGCGAGGGGCAAAAGCAGGATGGCGATCCGGCTCACGCGGTTCCGAACATCAGACATGATTGTACTCCGCCCCAACTCGTGCTTGGACCTAGCGCAGGAACCGCTATTAAACCGTTCTTGGCCGCGGCCGATCAGGCCAGCGAAAAAAGACGAATGATGGGCGCGAACAAGCCAATACGGAGTCACCTGCATGCCTGACCTCACCGGCCGCTTCGACGGCGCGCGCGTCCTCGCCGACCTCAATGCGCTGCGCTCGATCGGCACCTTCAAGACCGGCGTGCACAAGCCGACCTTCTCGGAACCGCATATGCGCTCGCTCGAATGGCTGGCAGCGCGGCTGCCCGACGCCGGGCTTGCGGCCACGATCGACGGCATCGGCAACGTCCTTGGCACGAGCACGAAAGCGGGACCGAAACTGCTCGCAGGTTCGCACCTCGAAAGTCAAAACCAGGCCGGCTGGCTCGATGGACCGCTCGGCGTCGTCTACGCCCTCGAGGCGGCCCGCGTGATCAATCCCGACCCGAACGTATCGGGCGCCGTCGAGGTCGCGGCCTGGTGTGACGAGGAAGGGCATTTCGGCCATTTCCTCGGCAGTCGCTCCTATGCCGGCGCCGTGACCGAAGCCGACATCGACGCCGCGCGCGACCGCAGCAGCGGCCGCACGATGCGCGACGCGCTGCGCGATGCGGGACTGGCCGGCCGAGCACGCCTGCGGGCGGAGCCGGGATGCCATATCGGCTATCTCGAGGCGCATATCGAGCAAGGCGAGACGCTCGAGAGCCAAGGTCTCAAGATCGGCGTCGTCACCTCGATCGTCGGCATCTGGCAATACCGGATCACGTTCACCGGCGAGCAAAACCACGCCGGCACCACGCGGATGGCGATCCGCAAGGATGCCGGCCTCGCGCTGGCAAAATTCTGTGTCGCGATCGATGCCGCCTTCCCTGCCCTGTGCGGACCGCGCACGGTATGGACCACCGGCCGCATCACACTCGATCCCGGCGCGCCGAGCATCATCCCGGGCGGCGCCGAGATGCTGTTTCAGATCCGCGATGACAATCCTGATGTGATCGAGCGCCTCGAGGCGCAACTGCGCCGCATGGCGGCCGATGTCACCGCTAGAGGCCCCTGCAGCGTTGAGGTCGAGCGTATCAGAACCGGCGTGCCCGCGATGATGAACGCCGCGTTCCAGGACACGATCGAGGCCGCCAGTGCGGCCTGTGCCGACGGCAAATCAATCCGGATGCCGAGCGGCGCCGGCCATGACGCGCAGGTCCTCGCCACCCTGATGCCGTCGGCCATGCTGTTCGTGCCGTCGATCGGCGGTATCAGCCATCACTGGACCGAAAATACCGCGGATGCCGACATCGTCACGGGCGCCGAGGTCTTTGTCGAGACTTGCAGGCGTCTGCTGGCCGGTTAACCGGACGCCGTTCCCATCGCCATCACGTCGGACCGCCCCGGTTGCCGGATCTCTGCGAAGCCAACACTTGCGAGCTCTTCAGGGTCCCTCTGCGCGCGGTGAAGAAGACGTACAACAAACAGACGTCGATCATGATCGTGCCGGCCATCACGCTGTAGGCCCACGGGCTTTCCATCAGATTCAGCTCGATCAACACGCGAGACAGACCGAATCCCACGATCCACGCATCAAAGCTCATGCATATCCGGCGAAACGTGACTGCATCCAGCCGTCGAATGAGATAGGAGCCGAGCGGTATGCCGATGAGAACGCAGGGAACGAGCACGAACAGGAGGTTGCGGCTTTCTTCGATGAACAGACCGAGCTTGTAATAGGCAATTGCAGTCAAGCTGGACTCTGTCACCCGAACCAGCGCGAGACCGGCCCGAAACTCATCTTTGACGAGGCCCTGGTTGTTGAACAGGATAGCCAGCGGCGGTCCCGAGATGGTCGTGACCGAGTACAGGATTCCGAGCGTCGTTCCAAAGGGCAGACCAACGAGCCATTTCGACTGGATCGGCTTCCGCCAACCGGCTGCCTGCAGCAGGATAAGAGGCAGAATGATCGAGTAGGTGGCGAATTTGGTCCAGCCGGGTTGAAGCGAGGTCAGAGCAACGGCTCCGATAGCAATGCCGGGCAGCATGCCGACGAGAATCGGGAGCACCCGCCTCCAAACGGCCGGAACGCCGCTCAGGTTGATGCACAGGACGTACAGATTGACAAAGACTTCGATGATAACAACCGCCGGATTGAGGACGCGGTTGGTGTAGAAGACGAGCGCCACCGGCACGGTGAGTGACGAAAACCCGTAGCCGAGCGCACCGTTCACAAAGGCCGCAAACAGGGCGATCACGGCAAGAACGATCACAGCGGCGTCAATCGAAGGCATCTTTGGCTTACACCGGATCGGCTAGAGTCGCTCTGCCCGCGGCATTATAGCCCAACGAAAGCGGCGCGGTGCCGAAACTTGCGCACGTGGCGGCTGTTGGCTTTGCGAAGGATCCGTGCTCGCCGTGTCCGCAGATCACCTCTCAGTCGCTCAGCAAACAGGGCCGGCGCATCGCGCCGGCCCTGACCACACGGGCGACTTGCGCCCCCAGCCAATCACCACGTGTAGCGGATGCGTCCAGTTCCCGAATAGGTCTGCGAGCGATCGCCGAACTCACCGTCGAACTTCGCAAGGAACGAGATACCGTTGGTCAGCCGCCATTCGGCGCCGGCCGTGGTCAGAGCCAGCTCGCGCGACGGCTTGGCGCCGTAGACGACGAAGGGCGCGGCGCCGAGGCCAAACGCCGTGAAGTTCGCAGCAGCCTGCGGATCGGTGATCTCGTCATGGGCGTAGGCCAACTTGCCGAACAGGGTGAGCTGGCCGCCATTGTCCACTGCGGTCACTCTGCCGGACCGAAGGCCCACCTCACCGCGATACGCCGTCGCCGTGCGGCTCGCGAAATTCAGCGCGAAATGGTTGGATCCCACGGTCGCCACTTCCCCGTAGTTCGGGGTGCGGAAGCTCTGCGCCTGGAACGCCGCGTACGGCGTCCAATCCGCCGTCAGGAACTGGCCCGGCAGCCGGTAGCCGCCCTCGATGCGCCCACCCCAGCTTTCGGCGTTGAAATCAGCCTTGAGCTGATCGAGGCCTGCGACCGTCACGGTGCGCGAAGTCGACATCCAGTAGTTGGCGTAAGTCAGGGCGCCCAACACGTAACCTGCGCCGTTGCTGTACTTGCCGTAGATGCCGGCCATGAATGCGTCGCTGTTGCCGCCGCCATTGCCACCGAACCCGTTGCCGCTGACCGTCCACGCGGTGTTGCCGCCGGCCAGCGAGAAACCGATCAGCGCGTTTGGAGAGAAGCGATAGTCGGCGCCTGCCGCAACGCCGCCGACGCGGGTGTAGGCATCGTGGCTGCCGACCACGGCGGCGTCCCCGCTCGTGTTGTTGGCGCCGCCGAAGGCCGCACCCCAGACATCCCAGCGCGGCTGGTAGACCGCGAGCGGCGGCGCCTTGATGTACTTGGCATAGGCCGACGCGAGCGAGGACGGCAGCATGCTCTCACGCTCCGGCGCAAAGCCGGTCACGGTCGCGGTGCCGATGCGGTTGGTCGCGAACGGATCGGTCAGCAGCGAGAGGTAGGAGTTGCCGAGCTGGAAAGCGCCCTGCTGCGCCTGGGTGTGATTTTCACCCGACAGCGCGCCCAGCGCGTCGACAAGTTGCGCTGGCGGCAGAGAAAACAGGTTGTTGAAGCCGGCCGGCAGCGTCAGACCGGCGGCAATCGCCTTGTCGATCCCCGCAGCCACATTGGTCGGGTTGATCGGCGTGTTGGCGGGCAGCAGAGGATTCAAGAAGCCGTACAGTGCAATCGTGATCGCCAGATCTTCGGGGATGAAGGACCAGCCGACGGTGCTCAACTCGGCAAAATTGCTGCCGTTGTTCTGGAAAACGAACTGACCGTTGGGAATGGCGGTGTTGTTCGTAAGCGCCCCCCAGCGGAAGCCCGCTTCGGGGTTGCCTGGCGCGACCTGCTGGTTCGATGTCGAAATGAACAGCACGTATTGCTGCCCCGGCGTCAACGTGACGCCGCCGGAATTGAAGCTGTAGGCCGAGTAGCTGGCCCCCGGCGTCGCAGTGAAAACCCCTGAGGTGTACAATGCGGAGCCGGTGATGTGCTTGTTGACGCTATCCCACTGGTAAACGTAGGCCTGCGCCTGGTTGGGCGCTCCGCCGAAGCCGATTTCGACGGTGAACCCGTTCAAACGGGTCTGACTTGCCGTCGGGGTAAAGGTCTGTCCGTAGGTCGCGGTATTCGGCGTGCCCCAGGACCAAATGAAGCTAAGTCCGTTCCATTGCGGGATGGTGTCGATGGTCTGTGCGCCGGCCGGGGCACCGAGCGCAAGCAGCGCGGCCCCAGCCATCAAGTGACGACGCGACATTTTCACCCAGCTGGAACGAGCTTCGTTGTTTGCCGGGGCCGCAAAATTCATGGCGGAGTATCCTGAAAATGAAGCGTTGTGACGAAAAGCGAGATCGAAAAACGGAAGCGCGCAGTGAAAGCGCGTGGAACCTAGACGAGAGATGGAACCGGTGACAACGAATGCACCACGGTTTGGCCACGCTTCAGCCGACACCGTGGCAAATTGGCCACGGCGCTGGGTGGGGATTCAGCCGTGCCGGCCGGCCCGACCGCCGTCGCCGATTTGCAATCCGCTGAACTTGCTGCCATTTCTTCGGCACGCATCGCTTTGGTGCCATCAAAGGGGCCGTCCGGCTCATGTTGTTGCTTGAGTCGCTTCCAACGGTAATCGGCGCCGCCGCCATTGCCCCCGCATTGCTGGTGTTGTGGCTCGTCATCGCGGCCGACGAGCGACCTGGACCCGCCGTACAGGTGTGGCTCGCTTTCGTGCTCGGCGCCGCCAGCATCTCGCTGCTCGGGCTCGCGCGGGCGCCGTTCAATGCCCTACTCGCCATTCCCGGGAATCCCTGGACGACGCAGGCCATTCGCGCGGTGTTCGGCGTTGCCGCGCCCGAAGAGATCGTCAAGGTCCTGGTCATCGTGGCGGTGTCGGCACGGCGCCGCGCCTTCGCCAACCCGATGGACACCGTGGTCTATGGCGCGGCCGCGGGACTCGGCTTTGCCGCCTACGAGAACCTCGCCTATCTCGTGCAACACAAGGATATGTGGCGCGCCTTGGCCGCGCTGCGCAGCGTCCTGACCGTGCCGTTTCACGGTGCGCTCGGTATCGTCGCCGGCGCCTATCTTGCGATTGCTCGATCCGGCGGCGCGCTCGGCGCGCATCGGCGCAACCGCGACTGGCAGCGCATCTCGAGCTGGGCGCTGGTGCTGTTCGCGCCGATCGCACTGCATGCGGCATTCGATTTTCCGCTGCTCTCGCTTCAGCGCATTCCTGACCTCGGGTCGACGACGCGGCTGCTGCTCGGGACCGCGAGCGTACTGATCGGATTCTCATCGATCGGCTTCGCGGTGCGGCTGGTGCGGCGGGTTGGCAAACATCACGCGCCGCGCACCGAGCTTGCGCGCGAGCGGCTCGGCCAGCTGCGCCGGATGTGGGCGCTGTTGCTGATCGGCGGCGGCGCAGGCTTTGCCGGCGTCTCCTTCCTGCTCACCTCGATCCATCACTGGTACGTCAATCCCGAGCGCAACGCATCGTTCATCCTGGTGCCGATCGGCTTCACGTCGATCCTGGTCGGCCTCGCGCTGCTGATCGCGACGACCGCGGTCTATGTTCTCGGTCGCAACCGGATGCGGGCGTCGGCGGAGGGCTTTCCGTCGGCACCCGGCCAGGGCTAGGATACCAAGGGCCAGGATACGTCCGACGCCGTGCACCGGGAGAGCCGCGATGAGCCTTTCCAACGATCTCGACAGGCTGAAATCGGAGATGAGCGCCGCGGTCAGGGAGCACTGGAAGGCCTTCCTGTTCGAAGGCATCCTGCTCGTGATCCTCGGCATCGCGGCGATGACGTTGCCGACATTCGCCGGCCTCGCCGTCACCATCTTCCTCGGCTGGATGTTCCTGATCAGCGGCATTGGCGGGCTGATCGTGACGTTCTGGGCGCGCAACATGCCGGGCTTCTGGTGGTCGCTGATCTCGGCCGCGCTCGCCGTCGTTGCCGGCCTCGTGCTGCTGGCGCGCCCGGTGCAGGGCGTGCTGACGCTGACCATTGTGGTCGGCGCCTATTTCCTCGCCGAAGGCGTCGCCACAATCATGTACGCGCTCGAACACCGTCGCGAATTGTCGGGGCGCTGGTCGTGGCTCCTGGTTGCCGGCCTGATGGATATCGTGGTCGCCTTCTTCATCATCGCGGGCCTGCCGGGCTCGGCGGAGTGGGCGATCGGCCTCCTCGTCGGCATCAATCTGATGTTTGGCGGCGCCACTTTGATCGGAATGGCGCTCGCAGCGCGCAACAGCAGCCTATAACGGTCGGCCTGCGCCGGTCGGAATATGGGGTGACAAGCCAAAATCGATAGGCTATAGAGCCGGCCCATGATCACCGTCGCCACCAGCTATTTTTGGTACTTTAGCTACGACAGCTTGCTGGCGGCAGGAGGATCGCGCTCAATCTGAAGAATTGCAGCAGAAGTCCGAACAAGCCGCCAGACCTGGCGGCTTTTTTGTGTGCCGGCAGGTCCCACCCTTAAAGGAGCCAGCCGTGTTGAGCACCACAGACGATCTTCGCATCAAGGAACTGAAGGAGCTGAGTACGCCCGAAGAGGTGATGCGGGAAGTTCCGCGCACCCTGACGGCGACCCGCGTCGTGATGGGCGCGCGCAACGCTATCCACGCGATCCTCAACGGAACCGATGACCGCCTGCTGGTCGTTGTCGGTCCCTGCTCGATCCACGATCCCGCCGCGGCCGTTGATTACGCCGAGCGCCTCTCCGGCTTGCGCGAACAGCTTGCCGACCGCCTCGAGATCGTGATGCGCGTCTATTTCGAGAAGCCGCGCACCACGGTCGGCTGGAAGGGGCTGATCAACGACCCCGATCTCGACGGCAGTTTCGACATCAACAAGGGCCTGCGCCTGGCGCGCAGCGTGCTGTCTGCGGTCAACAACCTCGGCCTGCCGGCCGGCACTGAATTCCTCGATATGACGACGCCGCAATACATCGCCGACCTCGTGTCGTGGGCAGCGATCGGCGCACGCACCACCGAGAGCCAGATCCATCGCGAGCTGGCCTCGGGACTGTCCTGCCCGGTCGGCTTCAAGAACGGCACCGACGGCAATTTGCGGATCGCGGCCGATGCAGTGAAGTCGGCCTCCCACCCGCATCATTTCATGGCGGTGACGAAGGGCGGCCGTTCCGCGATTGCCGCGACCAGCGGCAATGAAGACTGCCACGTCATCCTGCGCGGCGGCCGCGTGCCGAACTATGACGCTGCGAGCGTCGATGCCGCGGCGGCCGAACTCGGCCGTGCCGGCGTTGCGCCGCGGCTGATGGTCGACACCAGCCACGCCAACTCAAGCAAGAAGCCGGAGAACCAGCCAAAGGTCGCGACCGACATCGCCCGCCAGATCGCGGGCGGCGAACAGCGCATTGTCGGCCTGATGATCGAGAGCAATCTGGTTGCCGGACGCCAGGATGTCGTCCCCGGCACGGCGCTGACCTACGGCCAGAGCATCACCGACGGCTGCATCGATTGGGCAACCACGGCCGACGTGCTGAGGGAGCTGGCTGCCTCCGTCGAAGCGCGGCGCGCGACACGTCGCGCCGGTCTGCGGGAACGCTCGGCCTGATGCTGCACGGTTGAGCGCGGAGCGACGGGGCGCGCGAGAGCGCGCTCCGTCGGCTTTCTGCACGGGCTAGCAGCCGCGGCAGATGCTCTTGATCTTCTTGTCGAGCGCGGCGTCTTCCTTGTTCGCCGGCGTGTTCGGGTCGCTCAGATTCCTTTCGCTCGGCACGTCGCTGGCACGTGGCTGCCGGTGGCCGACCGGCGCCTGGATGACCGGCTTGTCCGAGTTCTTCGGGGCATTCGACGATCCGCCCTGCGCCAACGCCTCGGGCGCGCCGACCGCAACCATGAACGCCATCAACAAAACTGCTTTCCGCATCTTGCGTCTCCCGCCTCTCAGCCCTTTTTATCGCGTCCGTTCCGGAACATCGATGGTAGCGCAGTTGCGACGCCCCTGCGCCGCACAATCCTGAACCTTCCGTATATCGGCCATGGTGCCAAGTAGCCAGATTCCCGCAGCCACCAGCACCACAAAGAAGCCGAGCATCACAGCATTTTCGACGGTCCGATTGCCCTCGTCATCGGGTGGCTCCTGTCGTCCGTCCCCGGCCCCGCCCATCGCCGGCTCACGATTTCGGCGGATAGAGGTGAACGTCCCCGCAATAGTCGACGACACGATACTGCTGTTCCGGCAAACCTTCACCGTCAAGCGAAGCCGGCTGCGACAAATAATTCGGCCCGATCGGCGCCTTGCCGTAACCGCCGGGGATGTCGAGCACGTAGTCCGGCTGGCACAGGCCGGAGACCCGGCCGCGCAGAGCGCGCATCAGGTCCTGGCCCGCCTCGATCGAGGTGCGCAGATGCGCGGTGCCCGGCGCGAGATCGCCGTGGTGGAGATAATATGGCTTGATGCGGCATTCGACGAACGCCCGCATCAATGCTTCCAGCGTGGCCGCGTCGTCGTTGACGCCGCGCAGCAACACCGACTGGCTCACCAGGGGTATGCCGGCGTCGGCAAGGCGCGCACAGGCCGCGCGGGCATTCCCGGTCAATTCACGCGGATGATTGGCATGGATCGCGATCCAGGTGGTCGCGTCCCCCACCCGCAGCGCCGCGATCATGTCGTCATCGATCCGCCCCGGATCGGCGATGGGTACGCGGGTATGGATGCGGATGATCTTGACGTGATCGATCCGCGCCAGATCGGCCATGATCTCCGACAGCCTGCGCGGCGACAGCATCAAGGGATCGCCGCCGGTCAGGATCACTTCCCAGACCTCGGAATGGCTGCGGATGTAGTCCAGCGCCGTGCGATAGGCCTCGTCGGACAACGCCGTCGCCTTGCCCGGTCCGACCATTTCGCGGCGGAAGCAGAACCGGCAATACACCGCGCAGACATGGACCAGCTTGAACAGCACCCGGTCGGAATAGCGGTGCACGATTCCGGGCACCGGAGAATGGGCATCGTCGCCGATCGGGTCGGCGTTTTCACCGGGCTGCTCCACGAGCTCGTCGACGCTTGGGATGAACTGCCGCCCGATCGGATCGTTGGGATCGGCTGCATCGATCAGCGCGGCGATGGCGGGCGTGACCGCAACCGCGTAACGCGCGGCGACCTTCTCCAGCCCAGCGAGCGCCGCGGCCGGCGCCAGACCGGCCTCGACCAGTTCGCTCGGCCTGCGCAAGGTGGCCGCCAACTTGGGATCGATCCTGTTCATGGTTCTCCTGCAGGCGGTGTCCACACCACCTGGTCAATCCGGGGCGCGCCGGTTGCGAGCATCACCAGCCGGTCGAAGCCAAGCGCGACACCGCTTGCCTCCGGCATCTGGCCAACCGCGGCCAGGAAATCCTCGTCCAGCGGATAGCGCTCGCCGTAACGGCGGGCCTTCTCATCCATCGCTGCGGTGAAACGATGGCGCTGCTCGCCGGCATCGGTCAACTCGCCAAAGCCGTTGGCGAGCTCGACGCCGCAGGCATAGACCTCGAAACGCTCGGCGACGCGCGGGTCGCCGGCCTTGGTCCGCGCCAGCGCCGCTTCCGGCGCCGGGTATTCGAACAGCACGGTGAGGCGGCCCTGTCCCAGATCGGGCTCGACATGCTCGACCAGCACCTTGCTGAAGATATCGGACCAGGTGTCGTCGTCGGTGACCCGCACGCGCGCGCCGGCGGCAGCCGCCAGCGCCGCGCGATCGCCCTCGCCGTCGACGATCGTGGACAGGAGGTCGATCCCGGCGAAGCGTGTGAAGGCGCCAGCGACGGTCAAGAGCTCCGGCTCGGCGAAGGGATCGGCCGTTCTGCCGCGGAACGCGAACGTCCCGATCCCGGTCGCCTGCGCGGCGTGGGCAATCACGACGATGGTGTCGGCCATGATGGCGTCATAGCCCGCATCGGCGCGGTACCATTCCAGCATGGTGAACTCGGGCAGATGAAGATCGCCGCGTTCGCGGTCGCGGAACACACGGGCGAACTCGTAGATTCTCGGCTCGCCTGCCGCGAGCAGCTTCTTGCAAGCGAATTCCGGCGAGGTGCGCAAATAACGTGTGACCTGCGAGCCGTCGGCACGGATTAGTTCGGTGCGTGGGGCATGCAGATGCGTCTCGTTTCCGGGCGAGACCTGCAAAACCCCGGTTTCGACCTCCGCAAACCCCTGTTCTTCAAACCAGTCCCTGAGCGCCCTGGTGATCGCGCTCCGCGCTTGCAGGAATGGCCGCCGGTCGGCATAGCGGGCCGGTCTCCACCACGGCGATGGCTGGTCCTGCCCGGTCATTCCGTCATCTCCGTCTCCACAGAATCGACATCAGCACAGAATCGACATCAGCGAGTCGATTCGCCTGCTTAAAAAGCCGACACAAGTCATTGATATCAAAACAATAGATAGTCGGCACAACATTCATCTTACGGCGGCACGCCGACGTCCGCCCCTTCATGTCGAAAGACGCCGGCCTTGTCCATCGAGCTGAACCCGGCCGGCCGTACGTCCCATGGAGACTCATCAACGGGATAAGCGCATGTTCGGCCGATTGCGAGGACCCGGATTTCAGCTGCTGTTGGGCTGCCCTGCCGGCCACGCCCGAAGGCAGTCAAAACTCCAGAACCCGGTCGGAAATAGGGGTTCGCCGACCCGCCATTCAGGTGGTTGGCAACCTGGCAAAACCGGCCGCAAAAGGCTGGCATCTCAGGGACAAATCAGTATGTTGCAGCCCGAAATCGCCGCCATGGCCGACGGGCTCCCATCCGGTTTGCGTCCCCGGCCGCCAAATTCAGGAAAACACCTTTGAAAGTCATCGCCAGTTCCATCCGCAAGGGCAATGTCATCGAGCAGGACGGCCGGCTCTATGTGGTCTTGTCCGCCGAAAACATTCACCCCGGCAAGGGCACCCCGGTCAGCCAGATCGAAATGCGTCGCATTGGCGACGGCGTGAAGGTCTCGGAGCGCTACAAGACCACCGACCAGGTCGAGAAGGCCACCGTCGAAGACCACAACTTCAACTATCTTTATGAAGACGGCGACGGCTTCCACTTCATGAACAACGAGAACTACGACCAGGTCCAGGTCTCCAAGGAGATCGTTGGAACGTCGGCGCCCTACCTGCAGGAAAACATGACCGTGAAGCTCTCGCTTCATGAAGGAAATCCGGTCGCGATCCAGCTGCCCCAGCGCGTGACGCTGGAAGTGGTGGAAACCGAGCCGGTCACGAAGGGCCAGACCGCCTCCTCATCCTACAAGCCCGCCGTGCTCTCCAACGGCCTGCGCACCGGCGTGCCGCCGCACATCACCACCGGCACGCGCATCGTTGTCATGACCGAAGACGGCTCCTACGTTGAAAGAGCCAAGGACTAGACGCTAGTCTTTCTGGCGGTCGCGCATGAGTCGAGGGGTGCCTTGAGCAGGACAACTGTCAGCTTCACCATTTGCTGGCTGGCAGCGCTGCTCTTGCCCCTGCCCGGTGCCTCCGCCGACGAGTTCAGGACACCATCGATCTCGGCGATGCGGGTCGAGTGGCGCGCAGCGCTCGACCAGCTCCGGCAGGAGATCGGCACCCAGCCGGCCGTTGCCGCCAATTTCAGCTTCGCCAGCCAGCGCCGTGTCGCAGGATCCGATCCGCGCGCGACGCCAGCGCTGGTGCAATTGAACGCGGTGACGGCGCCGATCTTCCCGGGCATCGTCAGCAGCCCGATTCCCGTGCTGCTGCCGTTCGACACTGCGGCCTATCTCGACGCGCGGCAGCACGGTGCTCCGGACGGCCTGTCGCTACAGCGCTTTCAGGCGGACTTCCGCGCGGCCGATGTCTTCCACGCCGGCGCGTCCGGCTATGACGCGGTGTTCTCGCTCGTATCAGGTGCCGGCGACGGCATGCCGCAGCGGACCTTTGCCCGGCCGGTCGAGGTGCAGATCACGGGTTCGATCCTGGTCTACGACCTCGCCGACCGCCTCGGCGGCAAGGGCGAGCCCGTCAAGGCGCTCGCGAGCCAGTTCCCGGACCTGCGCCGTTTCATCCGCGAAGGCTATCTGCGCTACGCCTTCACCCGCTTCGGCATCCCCTATGTGGTGTCGATCCAGTGCCTCGACAGTGTGCCGCGGCCGAGGCGGCTGGCCTGCCGCGAGGCCTATCCGGTGGCTGAACGGTTCCTCAGGGCGTTGCGCGTCGCCGGTGGCCAGCCGTCGCGGCCGCGCAGCGACATCGCCGCCAGCGTCGCCGAACGGCCTGCGACGACAGCGTCCGACTTCACCTACCGATCGAGCGGCGACATCGCCGCCAACAGCGGCGGACGCAAGCAGGGCGGCCACGCCGACCTCACCGTCTACTCGCAGATCCGCTTTCCGCTCGCGAAGGTGCCAGCCTTCGCCCATTCGCAATCCTTCGCCACGCGTAAATCCGACGGGCGCGCCGACGAGTATCCCTGGCAGGACAATTTCTGCGAGGCACGCAGCTTCGAGGTCGGACAGTGCGACAGCGGTTACGGTCATCAAGGCCAGGACCTCAGGCCCGCGCGATGCCCGGCCGACGGCAACAGCGGTTGCGACCCCAAGCAGCAGGCCGTCATCGCCGTGCGCGACAGCATCGTGATCCGCGCGCCGCAGCAGCAGTCGGCGACCCTGCAGGTCAACACCGAGACCGAGCACGTCCGCTTTCGCTACATGCATATGAACCCGTCGGCCATGGATGCCGATGGCCTGCTCAACGGCCGCCGCGTCGCCGAAGGCGAGAACATCGGTGTCGTCTCGAACTATCTCGACCACCCCAACGGCACGTCGCGGCACCTGCATTTCGACGTACAGGTGTTCACGCGCGACGGCTGGCTCTGGGTCAATCCCTACACCACACTGGTGTCAGCCTATGAACGGCGGATACGCGGCCGCGGCCGCGAGATTGGACCGGATGCCGGACCGGCCGCCGCCGTGGCCCACGTCCTGCCCGACGACGTGACGCGTCGCATCGACAGGCAGGAAGGTGGCGGCAACTAAAGCGCCTTGGTGATACTCGGCGCCATTCCGCCGTTTCGACCGCACTTCCGGCTATTTCTTCCAGGGCGCATCACCGCGCGCCGCGGCGGCCGCGAAGATGTCCTGCTCGTAATCGATGAAGGCGCGCACCATCGCGCGATAGGCGGCTTCCGCGACCTTCGGCGACAGCCCATCCTGTTCGGCCAGCGCCATCGCCTTCTTGACCACCGCCTCGGCCCGCTCCGGCGCTTCGACCTGCGCCGGATTGGCCTTGAAACGCGCGGCTTCGTGAACGTAGCGGCCGCGCTCGGCCATCAGACGCACGATCTCACGATCGAGCCGGTCGATATTGCTCCGCACCTCCGCGAGCGTCTTGCAGCAGGCGCCACCGTTGACCGTCGGGCTGCCCCACAGAGCAGCCGATGTCGTTGCGGGCTCCTCTGCCCAAGCCAGGGCTGGAGCAAGGAGCATGAACAGAACCACCATCAACCGCATCGAGCGCCTCCTGCCAGCGATCACATCCTCTTTCGCCAAGCCGACTTAGAGCATGATCCAGCAGAGTGTGAAACGGCGGCGAAAGGCCTCCGCGCGGATTCGTCGGCGCAGGCGAGCGTCAATCGCTACTCGAGATACGTCGTGAGTTGTGCGCCCTCGTCGGCGACGAACACGGCGACCAATTCCGCCGGCTCCGTCGTGCTCGCATTGGCCGAGACCAGATGCGTCGAGCCGGGCGGCTCGAAGAAGGATTGGCCGACCTTGAACGTCTCGACCGGCCCGCCGCCAAGCTGCGAGCGGATCTCGCCCCTGGTGACATAGGCCGTCACCGAACCGGCGTGGCGGTGCGGACGCGAGAAGCCGCCGGGGCCATAGGTCACGCGGACGATCGTGACGCGCTTGCCGGGCACGTTCGGCAGCGCGTGCGAGGTGATCAGCTCGACCTTGTCGAGCGCCGAGCCCTCCGCATTGGCGGCGGCGCACAGCGGCATGATGGCCGTGGCGATCGCATCCATGTTGAGCGGCAATGATCTGCCAATCACCAACGCGCAAGCGAGCCCGGCAACGACTGCAAGCGAGGCCGGCCGCAGCGGTGGAACGGACAGTGGCATTGTCATCGACGTCATCGATCTTCTCCCCTTCAATCCTGTTGTTCAGTCGATCCGACGAGCCGATTCACGATGCAGCCGCGTCCGCCGCCGTCGTTTTCCGCGCCGGCGGCGTCCAGCGATAGGCGGCGCCGAACCGGTTCCAGACATTGATCGATGCGACTGCCGAGGTCAGATAGGTGAGCTCCACCTCGGAGAACTCCGCGGTCGCCTGCGCATAGACGTCGTCGCTGACGCCGTTCGGCAGCGTCGTCAGCGCTTCGGTCCAGGCCAGCGCTGCACGCTCGCGCGCAGAAAACTGCGGCGCCTCGCGCCACACAACGACGAGGTTCAGCTTGTCGACGGGAACGCCGAGGCTCTCGCCCAGCAGGATGTGATACTGCACGCAAAAGGCGCAGCCGTTGATTTGCGAGGCCCGCAGCTTGACGAGCTCGATCAGCTGCTTGTCGAGGCCGGCCTTCGCCGCGAACTGGCCGAGCGAGCGTACGGCGGCGAACACATCCGGCGCGAGCTTCTCGAAATCAACGTATTCCTTGCGAGCGTGTGACATTGGCCTGCCCTCATGTTATCAGAGTCCTGATACGTTATAAGAGCACTGATACATGAGCAAGACACGGACCTCGGCGAAGACGGAATTGAGCGGCATGGCCGGAATGCGAAAACGCCGGAAATCCGCTGCCGCAAAAAAACGCCTTGCGAAGAGCCGAACCGGGACGAAGTCGGCAAGCCGTCAAAGATCGTCCGCGGAGGATCCTGTCCTCGCGCTCTCGGTCCCGCCGCCACCCGGCCGCGGCAAGCGTGGCGAGCAGGGCTACCTCGCCTACCTGCTCCGCCAGGCCCAGGCCGCAGCGCGGCTTTCGTTGGAGCGCGCGCTCGCTGGCCTCGGCGTGACCACGCCGCAATTCGTCGTCCTGACGATGCTGAGGGCCTATCCCGGCCTCTCCGGCGCGGATCTGGCGCGGGTTGCGATCCTGACGCCGCAGACGGTCGGCGTGATCATCCGCAACCTCGAGCGTGACGGCGCGATCCGCAAATCCCCGCACCCCGTCCACGGCCGGGTGTTGCAGTGGACGCTGACCCGACGCGGAACCACGCTGCTCGACAAATGCCGCCGCATCGCCCATGCGCACGAGCGTCGCCTCGCCCATGGCCTGCCCCCTAGGGCGGAACTCGTGGTCCGGCGCTGGTTGTCAAAAATCGCCACAGATTTGCAGGATAGCTAATTCCCGCGGCGTCATGGCTTTGGCCCACACGATCGGCGCCGCTAGACTGGCGGCATGAAACAGCCTGATTCCCTGAAATCCCCTGCCCGCCGCGTCCTGCTGAAAGCGGGGGCCGCAGCCGGCGCCGTGCTCGTCAATCCGCTCGCGGCGTTGGCGGCACCTGCCGGCTTCGACCAATGGCGCGACAATTTCCGCGCCCGTGCGCTCGCAAGAGGCATCACTGAGGCGACCTGGAATCGCTGCATGGCGCGGGTCGAGCCCGACATGAGCGTGTTCCGGCAGATGCGCAATCAGCCGGAATTCCACGAGCAGATCTGGCAGTACATCAATCGCCGCGTCTCGGACTGGCGCGTCATCCACGGCCGCGAGGCGCTGAAAAAGAACGAGGCGCTGTTCGCCCGGATCGAGCGCGACTTCGGCGTCGAACGGGGCACGCTGCTCGCGCTGTGGGGCGTCGAGTCAGCCTATGGCGATCCGCTGGTGCAGCAGAACCACATGACGCCGGTGTTCCCGTCGCTTGCGGCGCTCGCCTGGAACGAGCCGCGCCGCAAGGCCTATTGGGAGACCGAGCTGATCAACGCGATGAAGATCGTGCAGCGCGGCTGGAGCACGCCGGAAGAGATGAACGGCTCCTGGGCCGGCGCCATGGGCCATTCGCAGTGGATGCCGGAAGTCTGGCTCAATGTCGGCTTCGACTATGACGGCGACGGCAAGGTCTCCCCGTTCGGCCGGCCTGACGACGCGCTGGGCTCGACGGCGAAATACCTGGTCAATCGCGGCAAGTGGCACCGTGGCGAGCATTGGGGTTACGAAGTCCGCGCGCCCGGCGGCGGCGCCAGCGGCAGCCGCACCTATGCCGCGTGGGCCAGCGCCGGCGTCACCCGCGCCGACGGCCAACCCTTCCCGCAGCCGAATGCGTCGGCGCAACTCTGGATTCCCGTTGCCGGCGGTCCGGCGTTTCTGCTCGGGCCGAATTTCTATTCGGTAAAGAGCTACAACCCGTCGATGAACTATGCGCTGGCGATCTGCCATCTCGGTGACCGCTGCCTCGGCGGACCGCCCTTCATCCAGCCCTTCCCCGGCTCGGAGCGCGCGCTGACGCTGGCCGAGGTGCAGGAGATGCAGACCCGCCTGACCAAGGCCGGCTTCGACACCGGCGGCAATGACGGCCGCGTCGGCAACGACACCATGAAGGCGGTCAAGGACTATCAGACCAAGATGGGCCTGCTGCCCGCCGACGGCTACGGCGGGCTCAAGGTGCTGGCGCGGTTGCGCCAGGGCGGCTAGGCGGTCGACCGATAGTCCCGGCAGCATGACGTGCCGGAGTTGATGTCCGCTTCACTCCTGAAGCGACGTGGTTGCTGCGCGGCGCCGAAATGACGCGATGGGCCAAACTCGGAAGTCATCGCTTCCTAAATTGGAGGCGGTAGCAGCAGATTTCTAGCTGCAATCGTGTATGAGCAACCTGGGCAATCATCGTGGTTCGCCAGAGAATTCCTGCCACAGCGCTGATAGCCGGTCGAATGCAGCTCGCGGTAGTGGGCCTTTTTGAACCGCCGCGAGTGCGTCCTCGAACTGCTGCAGCGTCGCTATGCCAACTAAGGTGGTGCCCATCGCCGGGTGCGACAGCGCAAACCGCGTGGCGGCTTCGGTCAGGCTGGTGGCGAACCCTTCCTTGACCAGCGGGACTAGACGGCGTGCGCGATCGACGTCGGCATCGTAGCTCATAGCAGAACCAATCGGCTCGGGCGCCGGACCTGCGATCGGGTGACGCTCGGCTGAGCCCGATAATGCGCCGCCGGCAAGCACGCGGATACCCACTACTCCAACGCCGGCCGCCTTGGTGTGGTCGAATAATCGTCCGTAGTCTTGGGCCGGATAGTTCGTCGGCAATTCCTCGGCGGCAGATGGGTTGAGCATGTTGTAGACGACTTGCGCGCTGTCGAAGGCGCGTGAATCGATCACTTGATGCAGTGCCGCGGTGTCGCCTACTGCCGTAATCCCGAGGAAACGAGTCTTCCCCTGCTGACGCAGGCGCTCGAACGCTGGTACTACGTCGCCGAGCACCTGTCGGACGCTCAGCGCCAATCCACCTCCTGTCTCGGTAATCGGATTGTGCAAGTGAAAGATGTCGACCTGGTCAAGACGTAGTCGTTCCAGACTACCTTCGAGCGACATCGTTACGGCGTCGGCAATGCGACCGAACTCGCTGGGCAGCAACCGGACTTTGGTGCCAACCGCCGCGTTAGCTGGTTTCAGCCTTTGCAGGACGCTGCCAAGGTTCTTTTCCGATTCTCCATTGCCGTACTGCACCGCGGTGTCGAAGTAGTTCACGCCAGCGGCGATCGCCCGCGCGATGGTACGCTCCTGCTCGGCAGGATCGCCGCGTACCATAAGCCCGCCCACTGCGCCGCAGCCGAAGCCCAGCACCGAGAGCTGCATCCCCGTACGCCCAAAGACCCGCAATTGCATCGCTGTTCCTCCGACTGCATATAGCGAGCGGCCAAACGGTTACCGCTCCTTCCAACAGCTTGACGAATTGCCGCCGTCGCATGTGTTCGTAAGAACCGGGCCTTGCGCAGTCTTTCAAGACTAGCACTTTTCGACTGGCGGACGCGTGAGACATGGCTCACATCCCGTATCAAGTGCTAATCGAGCCAGATATCCGGTAAGCGTCAAGTAACGCCGATTTCGACGTGGGCCGCTGATTTCCTACCTACTCCAATCCACGGACATTTATGAGCACCCGGACATGTCCCGAAGTGCCAAGAGTCGACGTTTCCTTACCGGGCCTCGCGGCCATAAGCGTTCTCATGGCGCCAGCGCGTTGAGTAAGATATTGGCCTCCTTCAAGTCGAGTGTGCCGAAGACCCTCGGTGAACCAGCCGTAGATTGGAGCGAGGTGATCGCGGGCTTCGGTGCTCCTGCCTCGGTCGCCCCAGAGGCGCGCATCGCGCGTTGGCCGCGGTGCAGCAACCTCGCGTGGCGGAATGTCTCTGCACGTCGGCCATTCCTTTTTGTTTTGTGGCTGTGCAGAAGAGGGAGTATCATATTCACCGCCCGGTGACCTCACTTAGGCGGGTTGAGCTATCCGTCAGAACCAACTGCCATTGCTGGTGGCCGGAGGGTAGCGATGCATTCTACCGCGGCCCGAATAACCATCTTTGGACCAGCTGGTGGCCGAACCAACCAGGAGGTCAGTTTTGGAGCGCGCCTGCCGACCTAGGGGGCGGGGCTCTTTCATACGCGCCCACTGCAGTCGAGGAACCAGGCTAAGGCCTTTTTCAGCGCCAGCCTGAAAAAGAGCGCCACCACGCAATGTGGTCGGTCAAGGCAACGACTGTCAGGAGGAGACACACATGCGGCCAGAACGAGAAATTTCCACATCCGCCGTCACACGACGCGGGTTTTTGAAACAGGTGGGCGCCGCGGCCGGAGCGGCGGGCCTGGCGCCGGCGGCTTCGATGCCGTTTGTGTCTACCGCTCTTGCACAGACCAGGACGCTAAAGATCCTTCAGTGGAGCCATTTCGTGCCTCAGTACGATAAATGGTTCGATAGTTTCGCAACGGCGTGGGGCAAGAATAACGGCGTCACCGTAACCGTTGATCACATCCCGCATCTGGAGCTGCCGGCGCGCGCCGCGGCCGAGGTTGCTGCGGGAGCCGGACATGACATTTTTGCCTTCAATGGATCGGGTGGCCCGCATTTGTACGAAAAACATGTCGTCGATCTCAGCAGTCTCGTCAGCGAGGTGGAAAAGAAGCACGGCAAGGTCCAGCAGATCGGTCGCCAGATTGCGTACAACGAGGGTACGAAGGTCTGGAGCGCCCTTCCAGCCTACTACATCCGGTTTCCCGGCCTTTACCGGAAGGACCTGTGGGACGAGATCGGGATGAAACCCGATACCTGGGAAGATATCCGCGTCGGTGGGACCAAGCTGAAGGCGAAGGGCTCCCCGGTTGGGATCGGGCTTGGGCACTCCGTCGACCCGAACCTTTCCTACCGCAGCATGCTGTGGAGCTATGGCGCGTCTGAATGCGACGAGACGGGCAAGCGCGTCACCCTCAACTCCAAAGCGACGCTCGAGGTCGTGAAGCTGGTTCGCGCCCTCTATAGAGACGCCATGGAGCCGGAAGTCCTGTCCTGGGACGATGCCAGCAACAACCGATATCTCGCATCCGGTCGAGGATCATGGATTCACAACCCGATCTCCGCATACCGGTCGATACAGAAGGCCAACCCCGAATTGGCCGACAAGATCTCCGTCTGGAAGACGCCGACCGGCCCTGTTCGCAGGTTGGCGTGTGGGGCGCCCAACTCCTACGTGGTCTGGCGTTTCGCGCGCAACAAGGACACGGCAATCGAGTTCCTGCGCTACTGGACTGACAATTGGGTGGCCTCCTTCGAAGCGAGCACGGGCTACAATCATCCGCTGTTCGAGAACATCGTGCCCAAGCCCATGCCGATCTTGTCGAACGACCCAACCTCGCACCCCGCCGACAAGCTGCAGGTGCTGGAGACCGCCAATGAGTGGCACGCTACTTATGGCTATCCGGGACCGGCCGGACCGGCCTCGGACGAGGTCGCGGACAATTTCATCGTCGTCGACATGATGGCCAAGGCCGCAACCGACAAAGCGACGCCAGAGGAAGCGGTCGCCTGGGCGCAGAAAGAGATCGAGCTGATCTACAAGAAGTGGTCGGAGATATTGTGAACCCAACAGCGGGGCGGGCGGATAGAGCTGCTCGCCTCGCGAAACGTCAGGGCTTCTATGCTGGCGAACGTTGGTATCGATCGGGCAAGGCAATTGCAGCCTGCCGGCCGCTGAGGGCAGCTTTAGGCGCTCCCTGCCCAAGGCAAGGAGGAAGTCGAGATGGCCGCGGTGGTTACCAAAGAAATCAGGAAGGATTTCGGTGATGTCGCTGCCGTCGATGGCGTGAGCTTATCGGTCCGCGACGGCGAGTTTCAGGTACTGCTCGGTCCATCGGGATGCGGCAAGACTACCTTCCTGAGGATCATCGCCGGTCTTGAGCGGCAAACGTCCGGCGACGTCCTGATCAACGACGAAATCGTCAATGACATCACGCCGCGCGCGCGTGGGGTCGCAATGGTGTTTCAGAGCTACGGCCTCTATCCGCACCTGACTGTCGCCAACAACATTGCATTTCCGCTGAGGACGCAGGGTACGCCACGGCCCGAGATCAAGCGCAAGGTCGATTGGGCCGCCGGCCTGCTCGGCATCGACCATCTGCTTCACCGGCGTCCCCGCCAGCTTTCGGGAGGCGAGCGCCAGCGCGTGGCGCTGGCCCGCGCGCTCGTACGCAATCCAACCGTGTTCCTGCTGGATGAACCGCTGTCCAATCTCGACGCGAAGCTACGGGCAAGCGCGCGCAGTGAGCTGAAGCAGTTCCAGCAGAAGGTGGGAACGACCACCATTTACGTCACGCACGACCAGGTCGAGGCCATGGGCATGGGCGATCGCATCGCGGTTATCGACCATGGCAAGCTCCGACAAGTCGGAACTCCAAGCGAGATTTACGACCATCCCGCTGACGATTTTGTCGCGGGTTTCCTCGGGACCCCGCCCATGAACTTGGTCGAACATAACGATGGACTCTTGGGTTTTCGGCCAGAGCATTTCCTGCCGCGGGAAATGCTCGACGGAGCCGCTCTCTCCGAGCTGTCCTTCCGCATCGATCGCATGGAGTATCTCGGATCGGAGCGCATCTTGTACGGCGCACTGGATGGCTTCCAGGCGAAGCGCGAAGTCACGGCGAAGCTGCCCGCCCACGTTCCGTTGTCGGGTATCCGCGCAGGTGGATGGCACAAATTTGCCGTTCGGGAAGCCGAGCTGCGCTATTTCGACCGGGACGGTCGGTGTACCGTGAGCCCCAAGGAGCAAGCTCGATGAGCGCGATCGCCGAGGCAACCGCGCCCCGTCGACCGACACGATCGCGGTTTGCCGCGTTCGATCGGCTCGAGGTGCTGGGGCCGCTGTTCATCATCCCCGCGATCCTTTATGTCGTCGTGCTCGTCGGACTGCCATTCCTGCTTGCCCTGTATTACAGCGTCAGCGCCTACAGCATCTTCAATCCGAGCTGGACGTTTGTCGGGTTGAGGAACTTCCGTGAGGTAATCGACAGCGAGATCTTCCGGCGGACGCTGGCCAATACTCTCATCTTCACGATCAGTTCCCAAATCATCGGCCTGCTGCTGGGCAAGATCGGCGCCATGCTCCTCTTGCAAAAGTTCCCGGGGCGCGGGCTTGCACGTGCGCTTATCGTTCTGCCCTGGGCAGTACCGGTGTCACTGGCGACGCTGGCCTGGGTGTGGATGTTCGACTCGCTCTATAGCGTCATCAACTGGACGCTGGTGGCGGCAGGATTGATCGATCCGGCACACCGGCCACAATGGCTGGGGCAAGAGGATTTGGCGATGATTGCCGTGGCGACCGTGCATGCGTGGCGATTGTTTCCTTTCGGCGTCGTGATCTTCCTTGCCGGATTTACGTCGGTGCCGCAGGATGTGCTCGATGCCGCCACGATCGACGGTGCGGGCTTCTGGCGCCGCAACTATCAAATCATCCTGCCAATCATCGCCCCGATCATCATGATCGCTCTGATCTTTGGCACCGTGTTCACCTTCACGGATCTCAGCGTCGTCTATTTGCTGACGAAGGGCGGACCGATCAATAGCACGCAGGTGCTCGGCACGCTTGCGTTTCAGGTGGGCATCCTCTCGGGCGATGTCGCTCACGGAGCGGCCATTTGTCTGTTCCTGTTCCCCTTCCTCCTGGTCGCAGTGATCCTGCTCTTGCGGTCGCTGCGGCGGCGGGAGATTTGACATGCCGCGCCTTGCCGGAAAAATAGTTGGGCAGGGTTCGTTTTATGGCGCGGTGGTTACTTTGGTTGTATTCGCCGCGTTTCCCTTCTATTGGATGCTGATTACCACCTTCAAGACGGACGGCGACCTCTACAATCTCAAGTCCATCCCTTATTGGTTCAACGCGCCGCCTACGGTCGAGCATCTCAAGTATTTGTTTGAAGACACGCTGTTCGTGCAGTGGCTGTCCAACTCCGCCCTTATCGGGCTTTGTGTCGTGGCTATCACTCTTCTCGTGGCCCTGCCGGCCGGCTATGGACTAGCGCGCATGCCGGGCCGTAGCGGTGAAAATCTGAGCATCGGCATTTTCCTGACCTATTTAGTGCCGCCGACGCTTCTGTTCCTGCCTCTCGCGCGAGTGGTTACGCTGCTCGGATTGCAGGACAGCATGTGGGCTCTTGTCGTCGTCTATCCCACTTTCACCATCCCGTTCTGCACCTGGCTGCTTATGGGCTTCTTCAAGTCGGTGCCGCGGGAGATCGAGGAGGCCGCAATCGTCGACGGCTGCACTGTCGTGGGGGCATTCGTGAAAACGGTCCTCCCTCTTTCGGTGCCTGCCATTCTGACCGTGGTGATCTTCGCGTTCACGCTGACGGTGCAAGAGTTCGTGTACGCGCTGACCTTCATCTCCTCTTCCAGCGAGAAGCCCGTTACTTTGGGAGTCGCGACAGATTTGATCCGCGGAGATATTTTTTATTGGGGCGAATTGATGGGGGCGGCGCTTATTTCCAGCGTCCCGGTGGCGATCGCCTATAATCTCTTTTTGGACCGATTCATCAGCGGCATCACGGGCGGCGCCGTCAAATAGTCGGCCGTTTCCGACGCCGAGCAACTAACCTCATCCGGGGCCGCCGACAGCAATGCGGACGCGGTGGATCACTCGGCTGGTATGACGTGCCGGAGCTGATGTCCGCGTCACTCCTAGAGCGGCGTGGTTGCCGCGCGGCACCGAAATGACGC
>NZ_JBHMET010000138.1:0-583 GCF_042430365.1 Bradyrhizobium erythrophlei | reverse complement strand
TGCCGCCTCTTTCGTCTGGCGGTGCCTTAATGGTTCACCCTTGGCTCCGTTTCCACATCCCGCTCATCGAACCGGACAGGCAGATTTCCCGCATCCGGCTCTCGGACAAGACTTCAAGCCTTCGCCCACGGCATGTCGCGCCCAAGCGCGGTTAGGCGTACGAGCCCGAAGTACCCGTAGAGGTGCGAGAGTGGATAGGTCCCGCCCCTGCGTCGCCTGACCTTGTGCTTGAAGCGCAACCACCGGCGCAACCGCGCAGCCGCGTAGTTGTCGAGCGCCCGATACGCTTTGGTGACGGTGCCTACTTTGAAGTAGTTCGCCCATCCGCGCAACGTGCGGTTCAACTGGCCTACGAGCTCCGTGGTCCCTTGCCAAGTTCCTGATCGGGCGGTGAGCGCGTGAATGCTTTCGATCACGCGTTTGATGCTCTTGCGCGATGGCCGGTACCCCAGGCGCGCCTGGCCGGTTTTCGCTGAGTACATCCGCCCGAACGGGTGAGTAGGCCGGGGAATTTCACCGCCGGCACCGGGTCACCGGAGGCGGTCGCCCGCCCCCGGTTCCCACAGAACGTGGCATGCGGATT
>NZ_JBHMET010000137.1:0-2753 GCF_042430365.1 Bradyrhizobium erythrophlei | reverse complement strand
TGCGGATTCCGACGAAGTCGCCCGGGTGTACCGATATGAAGTCGCCCGGGGATTCCGAGACGATGTCGCCCACCTTTCCGATTTGATCTCGCCCGGTGACGAGGCGTTCTGGCTGCCTAGGTTCTCTGGCATTGGGCGAGCCGCGCGGTCAACTGGAATCGCGGCTTGAACCTGTTGTGTGTCTGTTGCGGTTGCTGTGGGCATGTGGGCAACGCCTTGGCGTTGTCCAAGCGCAGCGGCATGTCCACAGCGTCACGGGCTCAGGCCTTTCGGGCGGATTGCCGGGTTCGGCGCAGGCTCTCGCCGGTGAGGTCGAGCCGATGGGCATTGTGGACGAGGCGATCGAGCACGGCGTCGGCATAGGTGGGATCTCCAATGAGCACATGCCACTGGTCCACGGGGAGCTGGCTGGTGACGATGGTGGAACGATGACCGTAGCGATCTTCGAAGATTTCCAGGAGGTCGTGACGGGCACCGGCGTCGAGCGGCTCAAGCCCCCAGTCATCGAGGATCAGCAGATCGACGCGGCCGAGCCCGCGCAATAGGCGCGGATGGCGGCCGTCGCCGCGCGCGAGAGCGAGGTCATCGAACAGCCGCGGAACACGTTGATAGAGCACGGACCGATTGTCACGGCAGGCCTTGTGGCCGAGCGCCGAGGCGAGCCAGCTCTTGCCGACGCCGGCCGGACCGCAGATCAGCAAGTTGGTGTGGTCGTCGATCCAGCGGCCCTCGACAAGCTTGACGAACAGCGGGCGGTCGAGGCCGCGCGGGGTGCGGTAGTCGATGTCCTCGACGCACGCTTGCTGGCGCAGCTTCGCGTAGCGCAGGCGGGTGGCGAGCCGCTTGTCGTGGCGCAGCGAGGCTTCACGTTCGAGCAGCAGCGCGAGCCATTCGGCGTGGCCGAGGCTTGCGGCCTCGCCGGTTGCTTCGATGTCGGCGAAGGCCTTGGCCATGCCGTGGAGGCCGAGGGCGTTGAGGCGGTCGAGGGTCGGATGGGTGAGCAAGACGTGATCTCCTAGTTGTAGTAGCGCGGTCCGCGGATGTTGGCATGCAGGATCGGCGCATCGTCCGCGGAGCGCTGGTGAGCGGGACGCCGATCGAGATTGTTGGCGAGGATTGACTTGACCGAGCCGTAGGTGCGCGCGCCGATGTCGATCGCCCGCGCAGCCGCGGCGTCCAGCCGTTCGCGCCCATAGGAGGCGGCGAGCCTGAGGATGCCGAGGCAGGCGCGGAAGCCTTGCTCGGGGTGCGAGCGCTCGTCGAGAATGAGGTCGCACAACGCGCTGGTCGCCGGCCCAATCGCGGCGGCATCCTGGCGGATGCGTGCGATGGTCCAGCCGGCGTAGCGTCGATGGCTGGAGGCCATGTGCTCCGGCACGGTGGTGTGCTTGTGATTGCCGCTCATGCGCTGATGCGCGGCAATCCGCTCGCCCTTGTGGAAGATCTCGACGGTGCGGGCGGTGAACCGCACCTCGACCTCGGCACGCGCGAAGCGATGCGGAACGCTGTAGTAATGCTTCTCCACCTCGACGTGGTAGTCCAGGCTGACGCGTCGGATACGCCACTCGGCGAGCACGTAGGGGCTCGCCGGCAACGGCTTGAGCGCCGGCCGATCGACCTCCTCGAGCAGCCGGCGGCGTGTCACGCCGAGCCGCCGGATCGACCGCTCCTCGTTGAGTCTGGTGAGCAACTCGCCAATCGCCGCGTTGACCTCGGCTAGGCTGTAGAAGATACGATGGCGCAGGCGACCGAGGAGCCAACGCTCGACGACGAGGACGGCTTGCTCGACCTTGGCCTTGTCGCGCGGCTTGCGCGGCCGCGCCGGCAATATGGCGGTGCCGTAATGCGCCGCCATTTCTGCATAGGTGCGATTGATCTCCGGGTCGTAGAGGCACGCCTTGATGACCGCGACCTTGGTGTTGTCAGGCACCAGCAGCGCCGGTACGCCGCCGATCGCCGCGAAGGCGCCAACATGGGCGCTGATCCAGTCGGCGAGCCCCTGCGTCCACGTCGCCTGCGCGTAGGTGAAGCTCGAGGCGCCGAGCACGGCGACGAAGATCTGCGCCATTCTGCGCTCACCGGTGAGACGATCGACCACGACCGGCACGCCGTCGCCGGCATAGTCGACGAACAGCTTGTCGCCGGCCGCATGCGCTTGGCGCATCGTCACCGACAGGCGGCCCTCCCAGGCGCGGTAAAGCTCGCAGAAGCGCGAGTACCGGTATCCGCCGGGCTCGGCACTGATGTACTCCTCCCACAGGATCGACAGCGTCACGTGCTTGCGCTTGAGCTCGCGGTGCACCGCCGCCCAGTCGGGCTCGACGACGCGCCGATGCCCATGCCGACTGCCGTGGCCGGTCTTGGCGAACAGCCGCGATTCCAGGACCGCGTCGGTCACATCGTCCGGCAACGGCCAGGTCAGGCCCGTAGCCTCAAACCGCCGGATCGTCAGCCGCACCGTCGAGGGCGCGGCGCCCACCCGTCGCGCAATCTCGCGGCTCGGCAGACCGGCCGCCTTCATCCTGATCACATCGCGCACACGGCGCATCGCAAGCCTCTCCGTCGGCATCCAGGGTCCCCCTTCGCAAAGCCGAAAGGGTTGACCCTATGGGAGCCAAAAGAGGCCTCGTCACCCGGGCGACATCATCCCGGAATGGTGGGCGACATCATCTCGGAATGGGTGGGCGACTTCAAATCGGAATGGTGGGCGAGATCATCTCGGAATGCTGGGCGACATCGAGCGGAATCCGCAT
>NZ_JBHMET010000136.1:0-1533 GCF_042430365.1 Bradyrhizobium erythrophlei | reverse complement strand
CCTCAGAGGATGTGATTGTTTTGGTAGCTCGGCAAGGAAGTGTAGCCGATGGCTGGCGCAGTGTGATTCTCTGGCGATGCTGGATTCGCGGAGAGGCTGATGGCTGCCGATGACTTGTTTGGAGACCTGGCTGAGCAGGCGAAGCCGCAGGCGGATGCGCCGCTCGGCGCGCCGCGGCTGCGTAAGCCGCAGCGTGACCAGATCGCATTGCGGGCGGTGGATATCGAGAGCCTGATTGGCGAAGACCATCCGGTGCGCCTGTTCTGGTCCTATGTCGAAGGGCTTGATCTGAGTGAGTTGGAGAACCGGATTAAGGCTCGCGGCGAGCGTCCCGGTCACCCGGCGACATCGCCGCGGCTTTTGCTGGCGCTGTGGCTCTATGCCACCAGCGCGGGCGTCGGCAGCGCCCGCGCCTTGGAGCGGCTGTGCGAGAGCCACGACGCCTATCGTTGGCTGTGCGGCGGAGTATCGGTGAACTATCACAGGCTGGCGGACTTCCGGGTCGGCTGCGCCGATCTGCTCGACCGGCTGCTCAGCGAGCATTTGGCGGCGCTGGCGCAGGCCGGCCTCGTCAATCTGGAGACGCTGGCGCAGGACGGCGTGCGGGTCCGGGCCAGCGCCGGGGCCGCTTCGTTCCGGCGCGAGGCGACGCTCGATCGGCATCTGGCGCAGGCTGAGGCAGTGGTGGCAGACCTCAAGCGCGAGGTCGATGCGCGCTCCGATGCCAGCAACCAGCGCATCCAGGCGGCCAAGGAGCGGGCCGCGCGGGAGCGCAGCGCGCGCGTGAAAGCAGCACAGACGGCGCTCGCCGAGATCAAGCAGCAGCGCAAGGAGCGCGAAGAAAAACGCGGCAACGGCAAGAAGCCGAAGGAGCCGCGCGCTTCCACGACGGATGCCGATGCACGGGTCATGAAGATGGCCGACGGCGGCTTCCGCCCGGCCTACAACATGCAGGTGACGAGCGCGGCCGGTGAGCAGATCGTCGCTGACGTCGCGGTATGCAACATCGGGTCCGATCGCGGCCTGATGCGCCCCATGCTGGAGCGGCAGCCTGCGCGCCTTGGCGGCCAGCCCAAACGCTATCTCGTCGACGGCGGCTTTGGCAGTGCGGAGGATATCGAGTGGGCGCATGCCGAAGGCGTCGAGGTCTTTTGCCCACCCACGCAATCCAAGCACGGCACGGACCCGTACCTGCCGCGGCGCGGAGACGGCCCGGGAGTGTTGGCCTGGCGTGCGCGAATGGCGAGTGATGCGGGCAAGGCCCAGTACAAGCCCCGCGCGATCTGCGAATGCATCCACGCCCGCTGGCGCAACTGGGACCTGCGGCAATTGACCGTGCGCGGCATCGAAAAGGTCCGCGCCGTCGTGCTCTGGTACGCCCTCACCAACAACATCCTGCAAGGCCTCCGCCTCGCCGGCGCATAAAGGAGCGTTCGGCGACAAGCCCAAACAGCAAACGCCATTTACCGCCACGAGCAGCGCCACCCTGCTCCAAAGCTCCACAGGAACCCGAAAGCATCACAAGCTCTCAGG
>NZ_JBHMET010000135.1:0-875 GCF_042430365.1 Bradyrhizobium erythrophlei | reverse complement strand
GCCCCGTCGGTAGGTATCGCGGGAACCTCCTCGATTTCGACCCGTATGGCGTTCCAATCAGCATGATGAAAGTTGAGTTAGTATGGGCTCGGCGGCTCACATGATGGAGCGCCCTGCCAGCGTCGGAAATCGTCTCCTAGCTGCATTGCCGTCGAAAGACCTCGCATTGCTCGCGCCGCATCTCCAGAAGGTATCGCTTGAACAGGATGCCGTGGTAGCGCAATCGGGAGATCGACGCGACCATGTTTACTTTCCCCATAGCGGCGCCATCTCTTTCATGCTCGGCCTGCCGAACGGGGAAACGATTGCAACCGCCGTGATCGGGCGCGAGGGAGCCCTCGGTGCGCTCTCGGTGCTGGGGGGAAACCCCTCCCTGTCGTCCGTGACCGCGGTCGTGCGGGTGGGCGGCACCGCATCGCAAATCTCCGTAGCGCGTTTTCAAGCAGCCTACATGGGGAGCAGCGCCATCAGACATGTAGTCCAGGCGCACACCAGGTCGATACTCATGCAGTTCCAGCACGTCGCAGCCTGCAATGGGCTGCACCCCGTCGAGGCCCGCATGGCCCGGTGGCTGCTTCACCTGCATGATCGGACGGAAGGCAACATCCTATCATTAACTCAGGAGACGCTTTCGCAGTTGCTCGGAGTGCGACGAACGACCGTGACACAGGAGGTTGCCAAACTCCGCGCCTTGGGTGCCATCAGATCAGATCGGCGGGGCTTGATCGAAATCGATAGGGGGCGTCTCGAGCAAGCGTCCTGCGAATGCTACGACGTCATGCGCCGTCAAACCGATCAGATCGTCCCGGATGACGCCGCGAGGCCGCGCCTGCATGTTGCATCGGGCGACGAACCTCACGGTGGCTGAGCGTTTT
>NZ_JBHMET010000134.1:0-1281 GCF_042430365.1 Bradyrhizobium erythrophlei | reverse complement strand
TGAGCTGGTCCCGATTGTCTGAACAGAATCTCCGCGTCGATAAGTGGAGCGTCTGCCGGGGTTAGGCCGCCAGGCGGAGTGGCAGCGGGGTGAAGTAGGCTTGATCCGGCGTGCCGCCGTCAAGACTCGAATGGGGACGTCTGCTGTTATAAAAGCCGAGATATCGGCCGATCGAGGTGCGCGCCTCGCTGACGCTGTCATAGGCCCGCAGATACACCTCCTCGTATTTGACGCTGCGCCATAGCCGTTCGACGAACACGTTGTCCCGCCAGGCTCCCTTGCCGTCCATGCTGATCGCAATGCCGTTGCCGGCGAGCACGCCGGTAAAAGCCTGTCCGCTGAACTGCGAGCCCTGATCGGTGTTGAAGACGTCCGGCTTGCCGTGACGAGCCAGGGCATCCTGAAGCGTCTCGACACAGAACGCCGCCTCCATGGTGATCGATATGCGCCACGACAGCACGCGGCGGCTGAACCAGTCGAGCACAACCGCCAAATAGACGAAGCCGCGTGCCATCGGGATGTAGGTGATGTCCATTGCCCACACCTGGTTCGGCCGCGTGATCTCCATCCCGCGCAGCAGGTACGGGTATATCTTGTGGCCCGGCTCGGGCTTTGTCGTCCGTGGACGGCGATAGAGCGCTTCTATCCCCATCCGCCGCATCAGCGTTTTCACATGCCGGCGGCCGATCTTGCACCCCTGCAAAGCCAACAGGCCTCGCAACATACGCGAGCCGGCGAAGGGATACTCCAGGTGCAGCCGGTCGAGGCGCTGCATGATCGCAAGGTCGGCGTCCGGCACCGGCCGCGGCAGGTAGTACACGCTGCCGCGGCTGATGTTCAAAGCCTCCGCCTGCTTGGTGATCGGTAGCTCGTGCTCACGGTCGATCATCGCTTTGCGCTCAGCAATCCCGCCTTGGTGAGCGCGCCTTCTAAAAAATCATTCTCCAGCGTCAGCTCGCCGATCTTGGCGTGCAGCGACTTCACGTCCACCGCGGGCGTGGCCGGTGTCCCGCCTCCCGGTCCGAAAATCTCGGAAGCGCTTGCCTCAAGCTGCGATTTCCATGTCGTTATCTGGTTGGGATGGACGTCGAAATGCTCTGCCAGCTGGGCGATGGTTCGGTCGCCCTTGACGGCGGCCAGAGCCACCTTCGCCTTGAAGGCCGCTGAGTGGTTCCGGCGGGGTCGTCTGCTCATTGTCGCTCCTGATTCGCAGGCACAGCGTGCCCGCTGTCAGGCAGAAATTCCACTTATCGTCCTGTGCAGAATTCCGCGACCAGCTCT
>NZ_JBHMET010000133.1:0-794 GCF_042430365.1 Bradyrhizobium erythrophlei | reverse complement strand
CAGTTCTGGCAGGTATTGGCTTTGCAGGACGCGCGGTCGGCTGGATACTGAGCTACTCGGGCGTCGCACTGATTGCGCTTTGGCTCATTTGGATCAAAGGACCAATGGCGATCGAGCGGCTCGATCTCGCGAGGACTTCCAAGCGGTGTTTGATTCAAGGTCGCCTCTGGGAGAGGAGATGCGGTTTTGAATCAGAAATCAGTTGATTTGGGAATCCCTTTTGTCCACGAAACCGAGCATCTGGCCTTCTATAGGTACCGAGAATCCTATCCCAGAAGAAATGGATCACCGCGAAATTGCAGGTCGCGTGCCGGTGATGAACGAAGTGCAGTTCCTGTTTGCGTCTGAACCATGCAAACCGCTGAAGCCGCGACCCCTCTACGTGGTATTCCTTGTCGAAAAAGACGTGCGCGTAGAACGACGCCGCACATGCAACTACCTGAACCACGAAGAGATCAATGGGCAATACGAGGTATGTACAAGCTCCCACCAGAAACACAGGAATGAAGAAGAAGGGTGTATTGTTGCCTTCGTCACCGCGGTACGTCCGTGAGACGAGATGATCTTTGGAATAGTAGGTGTGATGGAAGTTGATATGGTTGCGAAAGAACTTACCGCCCATTGGATGGTGGCCGAGCTTGTAATGCATCAGCGTCTGCGCAAATGACATGACCAAATGCGTAGCGACGGCAGTCACGAGAAATAGCGGAAGCTCCGGAAGGAGCCGCGATACCGTCTGGAGCATGACCGCTTCCTCCAGCGTAAGGAGCCAATTCAGCATATATTGTGATCTA
>NZ_JBHMET010000132.1:0-18062 GCF_042430365.1 Bradyrhizobium erythrophlei | reverse complement strand
AGTGCCTGAACTTCTTCGCCGCTGCCGGTTATGATCGCGTCTGATCAGAATCTGCTCTAGTCAAAAATGGCTCTAACGCGAGCCCTAGTTCGCCAGGGGGCTGACGAGCGAAGGCGGAAGTCCGTCGGTTGGCTTCGCGCGACCAATCGGCAAGTTGAGATTGGCGGCGGGATGGACATTTGAAGAAGGGGCCGGAGCGATGGAGGAAGGTGGAACCGGCATGGCGATCGGCAGGGCAGGCACCGGCGCACCCGGTGCTGCTACCGGCGCTCCGCCGGCCTTCATGTCGGGCGGCGGTATGTCCAGCACGGCGCTGTCGAGCCCCCTTGCGAGTTCCACCTGGTGCCGCCCGACGGCGCGAAGGATCCATCCCTTGTGGTTTTCGCCGGCCTTCAACCGGACCACCGATTTGCTGGCTGAATCGACGAACAGGCCGATCCTTTCGCTACCGACGATGGTGCCGAGCAATGAGAGCTGCGGCTTCTCCGGCTCGACCGGCCTCGGCGGCGGAGCCGCCTGGACCGGAGCCGGCATCGCGACCTGCGCGGGCGCAGGCGGGCGCCGCGTTGGCGCGAACAGCGGCCGTTCGCGGCTCAAGTTCAGACGTCCGAGCGGGATCGCCCAGAGCGGATTATCGCTGAGGGTGCGTTGCGCCGACGGAGAAGCCGGCGGCCGCTCGACGGCCGTCGGAGCCGGCACGACAGTTGGAGCCGGGCTTGCCGGCTTCGACGCAAACAAATCATCGCGCGAGTCGGCAGGAAGGGACTCCATCGAGCCCGACGCGCTGACCGCGAGAGCCCGGACGCTCCCCATTGCAAGGACGCCCGCGAGCAAAGCAACGAGAAGGCGCATCGACATCACACTGGCCGCCCTAGATCGGGCCCGAGCGATAACGTTCGTCGTTATCAATGATGTGACATATGCGATTAGCAGGCCGCCGCGCCAAGCCGGTTAGCGAGGTAGTGACGCTCGGCGGCATCAAATGAGTGCTTCGGCTTCCCCTCCCAGATCACAATGAGAAGACGGCGCGCGTCCGATTTGCCGGGCTCCCACCGCAGCATGAACATCGGTCAAACCGCGCAACAAAAAAGAGAATGCACCCGGCAATGCCGGGTGCATAAGTCTTGTCGATGATCGATCAGGCAGAGACCTGAAGACGATCAGTAGGCGCCGACCTTGCCGGTGCAGCCGCTGCCCTGCGGACCGTTGGCGGAGTCGTTGAGCAGCGAGTAGACCTGCGTCAGCCACACGCCCGGAACCTGCGCGAAGCCGTTGTCGTTCATGATCGGAACCGAGCCCGTGCCGTAGATGTAGTCGAGCCAGGTCTTGAACCAGAGGTACGCGTTGTTGCCGTTGGAGTGGGTCTGGTAGCACTGATACATTTCGATCCAGCTGAAGCCGGAGATCGGATACGAGGCGGCAACCACCGGGTTCGGATTGACACCCTGCAAGCTCCAGGTCAGCGGATTCGCGCGGATGGTGGCGTTGTCGAACTGCGGAATGGCCGTCTCCATCGCCCGCGAGGCGCCCGCGAAGGTCGGCGGCTGGAACTGTCCGGTTGCACCGGTGATATCCCACTGCGACTGGAGGTTGGCAGTCTTCAGGCCGCCAGCCTTGACGGGCAGCCAGAAGTCCTGCGAGGCGTAGCCGATCGCGCCATTGGTCGAGCCGACGAGAGCGACGAGGCTGCCGCTGCCCGAGGCGTTGGCGAAGTGGCCGCCACCCGGATTGGCAACAGCCGCGCCGCACTGGTCGGTCGTGAACTGATCCGGCCAGTTCAGCTGGTTCGCACCGCGCGCAAGCAGCGGAGTGGTGCAGGCCTGCGAACGGTCGGTCCAGGGGAAGGCGTAGGACACGACGGTGGCGTCGGTTTCGCTGTTCGGGCCGAACTCGTAGCGGCACTGCGCAACCAGGGCGTTGGAGAACAGGAAGGTGGTGCCGCTGCCGTCCTGACGGTGCACGAAGGTGATGTTGCCGGTGCCGAGCGTGCCACCGTTGAGCGCGGTCAGGATCGCGTTGTTCCACTGCGTGATGTGGCCCGACGCGATGCCGCAGAACGCGTTACGCGACAGGTTGAGGCCGCTGCTGCCGCCGGTCGGGGTCGCCGGCAGAATGTTCAGGTTGGCGCCGGCGCCATCCTTGCCGTTGAATCCGAGCGCGACGGCTCCGATCACGGCAGGAAGCTGAATGAGGTTGCCGTACTTCGCCTGGGCGCTAGTGGTGCCGCCAGCGGTCCAGTTGGCGACGTCCGTGGCGGTGACGATGTCATCGCTACCGACGAACTGCACGCCGTCGTAGTCGGCTGTGCCGTTCACACCGATGTTGCTGCTGGTGTAGGGGATGGAGTTCGACGGCGTGCCGATCTGGGTCTTGTCATTCGTCCGCAGCACCGTCTTGCCGTTGCCGGATCCCGTCGGAGCGTAGAGGATCATGCCGTGGAAACCGCTGGTGTTGAAGCCCGTGCAGCTCGCGGCCTTGGCCAGCGGACCCGGCTTGCCGGTGCTGCCCTGAGCCTGATCGTACATACAATCCATCAATTGCCGATAGACGATCTGCGGGAACGTCGCGCCGGCGCCAAACGCAAACGACTGCGCCTGAGCGGATTCGGAAGCGACGCCCATCGCGGCGAACGCAACCGATCCCATGAGTAAGGCCTTCATATTTCGCATAGTTCAAGTCTCCCTATTTGGACACCCCTAGCCTGCTACGATCAGCAGCCGGGCTCCGGAGCGAGCGGGACGCTATCGGTGATATGTGAGACTTTCATTGTTGTTTTGTGAATTATGTTACTCATCTCGATGATATGTTATGCCTAGGCGACGCGCATGCAGATCGACGCAGAAATTCCGCATAGAGCAGCCGAGGATCTGACGCGCGACAGACGTTATCCACAACGAACACAATCGTGCGATCTCACATAGAGTGAGAGATGCACGCCTTTCATTCGGCCACATGCTCCTTGATCGCCCATGCGTGAGTTGATCCGTAGCGCGCACAAGAAATCGCTTCGGTTGGCTGCAACGATTCGGGACGCAAGCTGAACTGCTCCCGTGTCGTCTTGTTTCAGCTGAATGCCCGTCTGGCGGGAATTAGAAGAGCGAAGGCCACGAACGTCGCTGCGTCAGGGTCCGTCTCGGCGGAAGGCAAGACTTGCGCCGTCACGGACCTGTCTTCTCGACTTCACATCACCGTTAACGTCGCTTCGCTAAAAAGCGGCCGGGCAAATTGATCGTGCGGAGCGTCTTGAACGTTATCCGTAACGTTCGACGCCTTGGGATTGCCGCCTGGATAGCACCAGCAAGTTATGAGAGGAGCTACGAGATGAACGTTTTGCCCGCTTTCGGCATGCCCAATCTGGCACTCACGGCGCGCGCCGGCGCAGCCGCCGTCTGCGTGGCAGTCGTGCTCGGCGCTGGGGGGCCGACCTTCGGCCAGTCGCCATCAGCCGATCCCGTTATCGCTGTCGTCAACGGAAGCAAGATCCATGAGAGCGATCTGCAACTGGCAGATGAAGTCATTGGCCGAAATCTGCTGGTCCGCGATCCAGTCGAGCGGCGTGAGACCCTTTCCAAGATGGTGATCGACACAGTCCTGCTTGCGCAGGCGGCGAAGGATCGAAAGATCGAGGACGAAGCCGACCTCCAGCGTCGGGTGGTTTTCGCACGCAATCAGGGCCTCACGAACCATCTTCTGGCCGTCGTCGGTCAACGCGCGGTGACCGAAGAGGCGATGCGCAAGGCCTACGACGAGGTCGTGGTCAAGGCAGCGACAAGCGAAACCGAACTGCATCTGCGCCACCTCGTGTTCATGATCGCTCCACCCCAGGACGACGCCGCGGTCAAAGCGGCCGAAGCGAAAGCCACAGCGGCGATGGAGAGGCTCAACAAGGGCGAAGAATTCACGGCGGTCGTAACCGATGTGTCCGAGGACCCCGCCACCAAGGCCAGGGGCGGCGACTACGATTGGCGGCAGCGGGGCGAATTGGGCAAGGAATACGCCGACGTCGCGTTCAAGCTGAAGAAGGGCGAAGTATCGCAGCCGTTCAAGACTGCGGTCGGCTGGCACATCCTCAAGCTGGAGGATGAGCGGCCACGCAAGCCAGTCGACTACGAAAAACTCCGCGACCGACTGGCAGCGATGGTGGCCACTGCGGCGCAGATGGAGCTCGTCGACAAGCTGCGCGCCGAAGCGAAGGTCGAGCGCCTGGACCAGCTCCGTGACGCCGATAAGGGAGCCGCCAACGTCAGGTAGCCCTCCCGCCGCAATTGCCACATCGCGCATTATCCCGGCAGCGAGTATGCCATGAGCCTTGCCGTGATCATCCTGACGTATAACGAGGAGCGCCACATTCTGCGAGTCCTCGCCTCGATTGCCGGGATCGCAACCGAGGTTTTTGTTATCGACAGCTTCTCGAGCGATCGAACGGTCGAGCTGGCGCGCACGCATGGCGCGACAGTTCTGCAAAACAAGTTCGTCAACTACGCGAAACAGTTCCAGTGGGCGATTGACAATGCCCCGATCACCGCTTCATGGATCATGAGGCTCGATGCTGACGAGGTCATCGAGGCCGATCTCGCCGCCAACATTCGCGATGAACTGCCGCGTCTCGGCAACGAAGTCGTCGGGATAAACCTCAAGCGCAAGCACATCTTCCTTGGCCGCTGGATCCGCCACGGCGGTCGCTATCCGCTGCTGCTCTTGCGGATTTGGCGCCGCGGCCACGGCCGTATCGAAGACCGCTGGATGGATGAGCACATGATCCTGTCGGGCGGCCGAACCGTTACGTTCGACGGAGGATTTGCCGACCACAATCTCAACGATCTGACATTCTTCACCGACAAGCACAACAAGTACGCTACGCGCGAGGCGATCGACGTGATCAACGAGCGTCGTCACCTGTTCCGGCGCGATGTTGATCTGATTGCGGAAGAAGGCTCGCGTCAGGCGGCGATCAAGCGCTGGATCAAGGAGAGAGTCTATAACAGAATCCCGTATCAGATCAGCGCACCGGCCTATTTCCTGTTCCGCCTGATCTTCCAGCTCGGATTTCTCGACGGCAAGGAAGGCCTCGTTTATCACGGACTGCAAGGCCTTTGGTATCGCTTCCTTGTCGGCGCCAAGGTGCAGGAGCTGGAAGCTGCTATCGCCCATCTCGACGATCCAGCAGAGATGCGCGCCGAGCTACGACGCCTTACCGGCCTCGTCATCGACCTCTGATTGGCAATGCAATCGAACTCCGGAACGGTCTCGGGTTAGGGTCATGACGCGCTATCACGCAGCCATTGTCGTCGCGTTGCAACCGTTCTGGATGGCGGGGGCAGCCGCTCAGCCCTCTATGTTCTGGTTTAACGACCCTGTCGATCCCGACGAAACAGTCGTCGTCACCGGAGCTGATCTTGACCAGGTTACATCCGCGACAGTCGCCCGAATTGGCGACGAAGGGCCGACGCTCGATGCAGGACGAGAAGCGACCGTTCCGATGCTGCAGGCCAACCCTCTCTCGCTAAAGTTCGTCATTCCAAAGGAGTTCACGCCCGGCATCTACCGCTTCACCCTGACATATGCTCAAGGAGCTCTCAGCGCCCGCGTCAACCTGCCGACAATCTATTGGGCCCAGGGCAACCTTGGCGAAGCGGTCTCGCCTGGTGGCTGGCTTCAGATATTTGGCCGCAACATCGTTCGAGAGGCAAGTCGCGCACAACTGTTGATGCTGCCTGATGGCGGGAATGCACCTCCGAGCAAAGCCGTCCTAACCAAGGGCGATCTGTGGCGGGGTGCATTTCGCATACCAGATCAGCTTTCGCCCGGACGTTACAGATTGCGCCTGTCCAACGGAGACGGCGGCGATGGCGAGTGGGTCGATGCGGGCAGCATCGCCGTTCAGGTTGCGCAGCCCGAGGCCGCGCATTCCTTCGATGTCCGTGCCTATGGCGCGAACGGCGACGGCAGGTTTGATTGCACCCGCGCCGTCCGGGCCGCCATCGAAGCGGCGAGCCAGGCCGGAGGCGGAACCGTATACTTCCCGCGCGGGCGTTATCTGATCTCGGACATGATCGTCATTCCGCCCCACGTCAGGATCCAGGGAGAACGCATTGATCTGGTCAATCTCGTCTGGCCGGACCTGACAAATCTCCCGGTGGCACTGATCCAGGGGACGTCACGGTTCTCAATCGAGGACGTGACGATATACGCATCAAATCATCCGCATATCATATCCGGAGGCTTTCAGTTTCGCGACACCCCGGCCCCGGACGCTTCCGACATTGCCATCAGACGCGTTCGCATTCGTGGTTCTGCCTTCCGCGGTTTGATGGACCCAGAAGCGACAGTTCAGCGGATGAACGATTTCCATCGGAATTATCCGGATGCGACCCCCGACACCATTCGACTAAGCGGAAATCGAATTGAAGTGTCCGATTGCGACATCCTGGGATCTGGACATTCGCTTCGCCTGTTCAAGGCAACTAACGCGGTCGTCTCCGGCAATGTCCTGAACAACGGTCGATACGGCACCTACTCCATAGTGGGATCGCACCAGGTCATATTCGAGAACAATACCGTCACTTCTGCGGACCTCCAGGGGACCGGCGGAGGGATAACGACGCTGTCGAAATGGGTCAGCGCGTCCGAGAACATCTTCGTCGGCGGCAACACGTTCAAGGCGATCTATGGCTGGGATCGAGAGGCCATGACGACGGACGGACCTGGCGGTTACTATTTCGGTCACGCAGAGACTACGTCTCCCGATCGTCTGTCACTGTTGGATACGCCCAATCCCTATCCGGCCGCCCGGGACTGGACCGGGGCAGCCGTCATGGTGGTAAACGGCCGCGGCGCCGGCCAATATGCCAGAGTTACCGCATTCGACAGCAAGCCGCCCAATCTGTCGATCATGCTCGATCGAAAACTTGAGGTGGGGCTCGATCGGACCTCGGAGATAACGGTTACTCAGGCGCAGCAGAATTATCTGATCATCGATAACTCCTTCGAAGACACCGGCGTGGCCGCCCAGGCGTACGGAACGGCTATCGGCCATGTGATCGCCGGCAATCGATCCAACAGAACCAGCGGCTTTGCCGCCTTCGGCCTGTCCTACGAACATTTTCAGCCGAGTTGGCGCATTCAGATCCTCGACAACCACATCCTCGAGGGAAACGTCTATCGCGCAGGACCCGAGCGAACCGTCTTTTCCAATGAAGCTTCAATTCTCGTCCAGGCAAACCAGACCGCAACGACCGCAGGTCGACCACCAATGGTGCAGGCGGTGATCGTTCGAGGAAACCGCCTCGATCAGGACGCCCATATCGAAATAAAGGGCTTCGCTGCGGCCTCGCCCGGCGTCCGCGATGTCGTCGTGGAGGAAAACACGATCGGACCGTCACGCGTAGGCATGACGGTTGATCGCGGCGTCGCATGGTCGCTCAGTCGAAGGAATGTCGAGGAACGGCGCATCCTGAAATAGCAACCGGCTCCTCGGTCCATCTTCCTCGCGCCGCCCTCAGTCAGGTCACCGTAATGATACGTTGCATTGTTAGTTAAACTGTTATTCCAACTGCGATCTCACCGTTGGCCGAACGGCCTCTCCTCCATTCACAGCTCTGGCAAACCGAAAGACTGCCCCGATGACCGCAATTCTCGGCCTCAACCTCAACCATCCCGATGCCTCTGCGGCCCTCGTCCTTGATGGAAAAGTCATCGCTGCGGTGGCCGAGGAACGCTTCGGCAAACGGATCAAGCACGATCCTTCGTTCCCGCAGCATGCGATCCAGGCCGTTCTGTCGATCGGCGGCATATCATCCAAGGAGCTGGACTTCATCGCAGTTGCGCGCGACACAACGCAGAATCGGGCAGCCAAGATCTCATATGTCTTGAGCCATCCGCTCACCGGCGGCAAGGCAGCCCTGGAGCACATGCGACGTTCTGAGGTCGACCTTAGTATCAGCGAAATGGTCGCCGAAGCCTGCGGACAGGCGCCGGAGATGGTCAAGGCCCGGGTCGTAAACGTCGAACACCATCTGTCCCACATCGCGAGTTCCTACTACTGCTCGCCGTTTGAGAGCGTCACCGCTGGATTCTCCTATGACGGCAGCGGTGACTTCACGAGTGCAATGGCGGCGCGCTGTGAGGGTACGCGCATCGAGATTCTCGATCGCGTCCATTTGCCGGACAGCCTCGGTTTCTTCTACACCGGGTGCTGCCAATTCATCGGATTCGATGAGTTTGGCGAGGAATACAAAGTCATGGGTCTTGCGCCCTATGGCAACGATCGCTTTGCCGATATCATGCGCGAGCTTGTCGAAACGCCGTCCGACAATTGGTTCAAGCTTGCCCGGGGTTATTTTGGCATGCACCGCGGCGGCGAAATCGGGAAGATGGATGAGCGGAATCGCATGGAGATGCTGCGCCTGTATACCGACAAATGGGACGAAAAGTTCGGACCGCCGCGCCAGCGCGGTCAGGAGTTAACGCAACGGGACAAGGATATCGCACGCTCCTGTCAGGTCCGTTTCGAAGACGTGGCCCTCAATTGCTTCAGGAAGCTCCATGATCTGGTGCCCAGTACACAGATCGCCTATGCCGGAGGATGCGCCCTCAACGGGGTGATGAATGCGCGCCTGCTCCGCGACACGCCCTTCAGGCGGGCGTACATGCAGCCGGCGTCATCGGACGATGGCCTCTGCGTCGGTGCCGGATTGTGGACCTGGCACAATGTCGCGGGCGGGCGTGAAAGATTCTACATGAGCCATGCCTATTGGGGCCCGGCTCACTCGGACGATGCCATGCGCCGCGCCGCGATGTCCGCGCGGACCCCCATGCAGGAGTTGTCACTTGATGCGGTTCCGCGGGCTGTTGCTTCCTTGCTGCACGCTGGACTGGTCGTCGGCTGGTATCAGGGCCGCTCCGAATGGGGCCCTCGCGCGCTCGGCAATCGCTCCATTCTGGCGGATCCCACGCGACCCGACATGAAGGATGTGATCAACGCCAAGATCAAGCGAAGGGAGAGCTTTCGACCGTTCGCGCCCTCGATTCTGCAACCGGCTGTAACGACCTACTTTGAACAGGACGTGTTCAGCCCCTTTATGATGCATGTCGTGAAACTTCGACGGGAATGGCGGGAGCGGCTACCTGCAATCACGCATGTTGACGGCACCGGCCGCCTGCAGAGCATCGAACGCGACACCAATCCCCTCTACTACGAGCTCATCCACTGCTTCGGACAACTGTCCGGGATTCCGATCGTACTGAACACCAGCTTCAACGAAAACGAGCCGATCGTGGATACTCCCGAGCAAGCCGTGAATTGCTTCATGCGAACGGGACTCGATGCAATCTGCCTCGGCAAATACCTCCTCGTGAAGGGCGAACACGAAAAGCTGCTGGCCGATGCCTGATAGCCACGATTAGGCCGCGCCTTGCGTAACCGCAGGCGATCCCCCGTTCTATCCACAGGGATCGTCAGCAACCGCCGACGCATTGTCCGGAATCGCCGGCGGTCGTCCATTGTAAGGATGAGCAGCCGTCGACGCTTGCAATTCCGTTCCAACGTCGCCCCTGCACGCGTCCGGCGATCCATTTGGCCGAACGATGGGCTTCCGGCCTCAGAACTGAAAGTAGATGAACTCGACGCGCCCGAAAACACCGAACAGCACAACGTAGTAGGTCAGCGCAACTCCGGCGCCGGTCGAAAGCCAACGACTCCGTCCCAGCACCTCCAGTCGCTGAGGCCGGAACGCCAGGTGGAAATCCACGATAAGCAGGATAACGAGCGAGACTGCGAGCGTCACCAGTTCCACGCTTGCAAGGCCGAGCATCTTGAAGGTGAAGTAAGATACGCCGCCGAAGTCGCCCAGACTTCGCAGCGCGCTAACCGCGCCGGCGACGCTCGTCGAGCGAAAGAACATCCACCCGACGAGAACGACGATCATCATCCATACCCAGCCCACCAGCCGCCGTGCGGGCTCGCCGAGCCACGACTCGGGTCGCGCCACTCTCGCGACGGCCCGCTCGATCACCAGGCAGACACCGTGCAACGCGCCCCATGCGACAAAGGTCCATGCGGCGCCGTGCCAAATTCCGCTGACGACGAATACGATGACGAGGTTGCGCGCCGTCATTCGTTCGCCGCCGCGGCTTCCGCCAAGGGGAATGAACAGATAGTCCCGGAACCAGCTCGACAGCGAGATATGCCATCGATGCCAGAACTCCGTCAGGCTGGTCGCGAAGTACGGCTGCCGGAAGTTGATCATGAGATCGAAGCCAAGAATCCGAGCCGTGCCGCGCGCGACGTCCGAATACCCGGAGAAGTCACAGTAAATCTGGATCGCGAACAGTATCGCCGCGATGAGCTGGTAGGCGCCGGCGTATTGACCCGGACTGGCGTAGATTCCGTTCACCACCGGCGCGACAACGTCGGCGATGCACATCTTCTTGAAAAGACCATAACCAATCAGAAACAGGCCCGACGTGACGTTCTCATATGAGAGCCGATGCGTTCTCCGAAACTGCGGCAGCATATGCGCCGCTCGCTCGATCGGACCGGCGATCAGCTGCGGAAAGAAGCTGACATATTGTGCATAGGTGAGAAAGTCACGCTCCGCCTCGACCCGTCGATGATACACGTCAAGCGTATAACCGACCGACTGAAAGGTGTAGAATGAAATGCCCAGGGGAAGGATCAGGCCAAGGGCGTAGTCCGGCACGGCGTAGCCCAGTAAGCCGATGAGACCGAGTGCATTGGAGATCAGGAAATCCAGGTACTTGACGGTACCGAGCACGCCGAGATTGATCGAGAGCGCGATGACCATCGCTGCCTTGCGCCCCGCCTCGGTACGGGCCCGCGCCATCATGAGCGCAGTCGTGTAGTCCACTATCGTCGTCAGCGCGAGGAGCAGCGCAAAGGACGGGCGCCAGCTAATGTAGAATATATAGCTGCCGATCAGCAGCACGAATGGTTGGCCTCGCGGCAACAAGAAGAATACCGCCAGAAACGCAATGAAGAAGCCGCAGAACTCGAAGGAGTTGAAGAGCATCAGTCGAAGGCCCCGCTCATCTTCAGCAGCTTTGCGAGATCGATGGAGTAGGCCTGCGCCCCGCGCGGATTCATATGTTGCGGATCAGAAAAGAATGCCGGCGGATAGACGAAATAGTCGGGACCCAACACTCGAATGAGAGGCCGATCGGAAATGGCCTCCAGCCGGGCTCGGTCCGCGGCCGGTGGAGGCGCAAACTCACCGGTACGGAAGAACAGTGGAACGAAGAGGACTTGGAACCCGTACTGCTTCGCCAGCTGCTCGAGACGCGCCCGCGAAACGGACCTCTCCGGTATCATCCGTACATCGGGGCGCGTCGGGTGATCGGTCGGCAGAGCGTAGTCGTCAGGCAAGCGATCGCCTTCATAATGGCTCTGCGATTTGATGAAGTACCAGCCACGGTCCGCCAGCATGGTCGCGCGCTGGCTGACCACATCGCGGATCGCGTCCGCCAGTCGACCTCTGTTCTGAAAAACAAACAGCGCCGCGTCTCGCGGCACGGTGCGGAAGGGAAACACAGTGTTTGCAATGGCCGCATCATTGCGCACAACGTCGATGAAGCCATCCGCGTTGCGCTTGTTGTCCCAAGGGAGCGTGAGCAGCACGTGGGTGGGGACGTTGCCGGCCTGCAACGCAGCCTCGAGAACGGGCAAGAATCGGAGCTCGCCGGGAAGGCCTAGATTGTAGGATCGGAACCCCGGCCCGACTGCGGCATCAAGGTCGTGCGGACGCAAGCCGGAGAGAAGCTTGCTGTGGCCAAAGATCATCACCCGATTCCGGTCTTCCAGGCCGAACATCTTGCCCTGCACCAGGGTCTCGAATTTAGCTTCGGCGATAACGACGGAGCCCGGTCGTACGAATGGCAGCAGGGCATAAGCCGCATACAGCGACAACCACATCGCACCTAACAGCAGGACGAAGCCGGTGACCGGCCTCGGCCACCTCCCCATAGTGGAGACGGAGGGCCCTCGCTCCACCGCCGACAACGTTGCGGATGACGACGGAGACGAGAACACCATGGCTGCAGCTTGTTCCGGCGTATCGGAGGCGAGTGAAATCCGGTCAGCGGTCCGGCGTCGGCGCGGCTTGTACATATCTACTGCAACCCTCGCCGGCAGCTTCGAGCACACTAGATCCGGCGGAAGCTCGAGACTTGGGAGCGCCCCGCCATTTCGGCACTGGCACCATGCGACCTGTTGGTCGGTGGCCCGGCAGTCTGCCAACTCCCGAAACTTCGACCCGACGAACACTCAGTTTGAAGTTAATGTGATGCCTATCAGGCGAACATAACAGTTTAACGATACGACTGCGCTGTCCGTCACGCGGCCGCAGCATGCATTTGGAACGGCCGTGAGCCAGAACTGGTTGCATCACCTGCGGGCTGTATCAGCCGGCGGCTGCAAGCAGCGCCGCGCACTCCCGCTCCTTCAGAAAAGCATCATAGGCGAGCCGCAGGCCATCGCGCAGTGAGACTTTTGCGCTCCACCCCAGTTGCGACAGGCGACCGACGTCGAGCAGCTTTCGTGGAGTTCCGTCAGGACGTGACGCATCGAATTCGATTTCGCCGCCGTATCCGACGGTGACGGCAACCTCAGCTGCGAAATCTGCGATCGTGATATCCTCGCCGGTGCCAATGTTGATCGGCCTATCGCCCGAATAGGATTTCGTCAGGAAGATGCACGCGTCCGCGAGGTCGTCCACGTACAGAAACTCCCGTCGCGGTGTGCCGGTTCCCCAAACGAGAACACCGGGCGCCCTGCTCACCTTGGCCTCGTGGAAACGTCGGATCAAGGCTGCGACGACGTGACTGTGCTCGGGATGATAGTTATCACCTGGCCCATACAAGTTGGTCGGCATCACGCTGATGAAATCAACCCCGTACTGCCTTCGATAGGCCTCCACCATCTTGATGCCTGCGATCTTCGCGATCGCATAAGGCTCGTTGGTCGGCTCCAGCGGCCCGGTCAGCAGCGCCTCTTCGGAAATTGGTTGCGCCGCAACTCTGGGATAGATGCAGGACGATCCCAAAAACATGAGCTTTTCCGCCCCGCTAACATAGGCGGCATGAATGACGTTGGTAGCGATGGCGAGGTTGTCGTAGATGAACTGGCCACGCATGGCGTTGTTGGCGGCGATGCCACCGACCCTCGCTGCCGCGACGAACACCACTTGCGGCCGATGCTCGGCAAACCAGCGGTTCACCGACGCCTGATCGCGCAGATCCAGATCGGCGCGGCCGGCGGTCAGCAGCGTGGCATTCTCTTGAGCGAGCCGCCGCTGCAACGCGCTACCGACCATGCCGCGATGACCGGCAACAAATACGGTCTTCCCGTCCAACTCAAAGCGCATAGGTACCAATGGCGGCCTCCCTCCTGGCAATCGCCAGATCGCTTGCGACCATCTCCTTGACAAGCTGGCCGAAGGTCGTCTTTGGCTTCCAGCCAAGCTCCCTATGCGCCTTACTCGCGTCGCCTATCAGAAGGTCGACTTCGGTAGGTCGGAAGTAAGCGGGGTCAACGCGAACCAGGATCTTGCCGGTTCGCCGATCGATGCCCGTCTCTTCAATCCCTTGTCCGCTCCACGCGATCGTACGGTCGACCTCGGCGAACGCGGCCTCGACGAACTCGCGTACCGAACGAGTTTCGCCCGTTGCCAACACGAAATCGTCGGGAGCGTCGGCCTGCAGAATGCTATGCATTCCGGCGACGTAGTCCCGGGCATGGCCCCAATCGCGCCTGGCGTCGAGATTTCCGAGATAGAGACATTGCTCGAGTCCGGTTTCAATCCTGGCAATGGCGCGCGTTATCTTCCGCGAAACGAACGTCTCGCCGCGGATCGGGCTTTCATGATTGAATAGAATGCCATTCGAGGCAAACATGCCGTAGGCTTCCCGGTAGTTCACCGTGATCCAGTAGCCATACAGTTTGGCGGCGCCGTACGGGGAACGGGGATAAAAGGGCGTGGTCTCCCGTTGCGGCACCTCCTGGACCAGCCCATAAAGCTCAGAGGTCGATGCTTGGTAGAAGCGCGTCTGCTGCTCTGTGCCAAGAATTCGTATCGCCTCAAGCAACCGAAGGACGCCAATTGCATCCGCATTTGCGGTGTATTCCGGCGTCTCGAAACTCACGGCTACATGGCTCTGCGCGGCGAGATTGTAAATCTCCGTCGGCCGTATCTGCTGAATCAGGCGGATAAGTCCGGCCGAGTCGGTCATATCGCCGTAGTGCAACAGGAATGGCACCTCACCGAGGTGGGGATCCTGGTACAGATGGTCGATCCGCTCGGTATTGAAGGACGACGATCGTCGCTTGATCCCGTGCACCGTGTAGCCGAGACCGAGCAGGTATTCGGCGAGATACGCTCCATCCTGCCCGGTAATGCCGGTCACGAGCGCAACTCGGCGGTTCGATATCTTATTCAACATTGGAGTCCAACCGTTGGCACAGGGCTGCTGAGGAAAACTGCGACAAATTCCACATCGCGGCGCGCAGAGACGTCGCGGCATGCATGCTGGTGCCGCATCGTCGGTTGGCTTCTTGAATATCCGGCGATGAAAGCCGAATCCGGTCGCCGTCCTGCTATCCAGCCGCTACCGCGACGGCAGCGAGCGCCCTCTGCCTGATCCCTCGTATGGTCCATCTTGTCTTCCCGGATTGGGTCCCAAGGCTGGAGGTCGACGATCCCACTCTGACCTATCACTCCGAAGAGCGAGACTAACGGACGAGCGACACCGGCCACGACGATCGCGAAGTCGCGGCAGCAGCACGGTACCGGATTGAGCACGATCAAAGACCGCATTGCAGAACGAACTGCTCGCTGCGCGTGCGGAATCGTTCAACGCCTCATCAACCCCCTGAACCCTGAACCACATTAACATTCCATTATCGTTATGTGATGCCGTATCAGACGAACATTACAGTTTGACGATACGGCCACTCTCGCGAGCAGCACCAGATTTGCATCCGAATCTCAATCACGTTTGAGCTGATCGCCGACACGTTACCTGACCCAGTATCATTGACTCTGGCGTCACATCGAATGCATATGCGACCCGCGCAAGGCGACCTCCTTTGGTCTCCTCCATTTGATATCGAAGGCACATCGCTGTGGCGACGGTCGAGCAATTTCACGGACAATTGGCAGCGGAACGCGCATGCTGATCCCCTTCTCGAACGCAGGCGAGATTCCCGATTGCGACGTGTGCGTGGTCGGGGCCGGCCCGGTGGGTATCGCGCTGGCACTGGCTTGCGAGCGTCACGGCCTTTCTGTCCTAGTCCTCGAGTCCGGACATGAGCAGCCCGACCGGTTGGCAGCGACGCTGACTGCCGGACATGTCGTCAATGTACGACATCATGCAGCCGCAGACATTGCGATGTGCCGCGGGCTGGGTGGAACCTCGCGCTGGTGGGGCGGACGTTGCGTTCCGTTTGACGATGTCGATTTCGCGCGACGGCCTCATCTGCCCGGCTCGGCCTGGCCCATTCCGCACCAGGAGATCGCGCGATGGTACGAGGAGGCCGCCGTGTTCTTCGGCATTGAACCGGCAAGGTTCGCCAATGCCGTCGCGCCGTGGGCAGAATTCGGCGACGTTCGATGTGACCGCCTCGAACGCTGGACTCCAGAAATCGACGCCGGCCGGCGGCACCGATCACAACTTGCGGAATCCCAGCGCGTCACGGTCCTGCTTGGAGCGACCGTCACCGAGCTACATTTCGCGAAGCATTGCGATCGAGTCGCGGCCCTGACCGTCGGCGATACGAAAAGCAAGGTCCGCATCGAGCCGCCCAGAGTGGTTCTCGCCTGCGGCGGCCTTGAGACAACCAGGCTGCTGCTGCAAGCGCAACAAGGCCGGCCTCACCTCTTTGGCGGGCGCGATGGTCCACTTGGTTGCGGATATATGGGGCACATTTCCGGAAAGATCGCAGACCTCATCCTTGCCGATCCCTCTTCTGCCGGCGTTCACGACTTCTTTCTTGACGAGGGCGTCTTCGCGCGTCGCCGTTTCACGCTCAAGGCGGAAGCGCAGATGCGGGAAGAACTCCTCAACATTGCGTTCTGGGCCGACAATCCACCATTTCACCTTCCCGGCCATGGCAATGGTCTATTGTCGCTGGTCTGGATGGCTCTCGCGATTGCGCCGATTGGCCGACTGCTCGTTGCGGAGGGCGTTCGCGTCAGCCATGTCGGACCTCGTCCGCACCGCTGGGCACGCCATGCCTGGAACGTCCTCCGCTCACCGGTCTCGACGCTCCGGGAGATCACCGCCGTTCTGCGGGCGCGGCTACTGTCGTCGCCCCGCCGGCCGGGCTTCCTGGTAAGAAGCTCGGACGGCCGCTACGCCTTGCATTATCACGCGGAACATGCACCGAACGATAGCTCGCGGCTTCGGCTTTCCGACCGCAGGGATACGCTCGGGCTTCCCTTTCTCGACATCGAGCTGCTCTATGCGGAGAGAGACGCGCAATCCGTGCTGCGAGCCCATGAGTTGCTCGATCGATCGCTTCGGAGGGCGGGATTGGGGCATCTCGAATATCGCGAGCCACCCGAAGCTCGGATCACCAGTATCCTGCAGCAAGCCGCAGATGGCTACCATCAAACAGGCACGACGCGCATGGGGATGACGCCGAAGGACGGAGTAGTGGACGCCACGTGTCGCGTCCAAGGCATCGACAACCTGTACATATCCTCCAGCTCGGTATTCCCCACCTCCGGCCAGGCCAATCCGACGTTTGCGACCGTCGCGCTGGCGATACGGCTGGCCACACACCTCGCGGCCGAATTGCGCAAATCCAGTCTGGAGCCCGCGGCGTGAGAGTAGTTCGTGTTCCGCGGCTCGACCGCGACGTGCCCGCGATTGGCTTTGGCTGCGCGTCCTTGGGGTCGCGGATTTCGGCGGCGGACGGGCGGCGCGCGATCGATCACGCGATCGATCTTGGTCTGAGATGGTTCGACGTGGCTCCGCCTTATGGTGATGGACGCGCTGAAGCCTTGCTCGGTCAGACCTTACGAGGGCGGCGCGACAAGGTCATTATTTGCACCAAGTTCGGCATCGCTCCGCCCCGGGTGTCGCTCCCTGCGCGGCTCATTCGCCCCGCCGCCCGGCAGATCGTCGCGACATTCCCGGCGTTGCGCCAAATTGCAGCCAAGGCCCGCGCGACGGGGACCCGCGCTCCGATCGACCCGGCGGCCATCGAGGCTTCCGTAACCAGAAGCCTGCGAATGCTTCGTACCGACTACATCGACGTTCTGGCGCTGCATGAGCCGACGCCGGGGGACGCAGCGAATGCCGACATCTTTGATGTCTTGCGGCGGCTCGTCGAGCGAGGCCTTATCCGCGCTGTTTCCGTTGCGGGTGGCCCTGAAAGCATCCTTGAGGCCGCTCGCACCGCTCAGCAGATCGACATGGCCCAATTTCCCGATACGCCGTTGACGAATGCAGCGGCGATCTTGCGCGCAAGACTTGCAACCCCGCGACCGATGTTTGTTACGCACGGCGTGTTCGGCTCCGGTATCGCACAGATCATTGCCCGCATGAATGGGCAGCAACGGAATCGGGTCACCGCGCTCGCCGAGAGGCATGGGATCGACTTTTCGGATACACCAGACGATCTGCTGCTGCGTTTCGCGTTCTCCAATAATCCCGAAGGCGTCGTGATCATTTCGATGTATGATACGAAGCACATCGAACGCAACATCGCGGCCTCCGCCGTGCCGCCGTCCCCAGGCTTTGCCGCCGCATTGCGCGAAAGTTTGGCGTAAGCACTGTATCGTCCCATCGGCGCCCTAACAAACCGTCCCGGGAGCCCCTGGAGGTGATCGAGAGCGCCGCCTATACGAGCATGATCGCCCTTGCTTTCAACCGAGCGCGGATGAGATCGAACTGCTGGGGTCCCAACACCGGCGACATCAAGCTCCTGGCCCTCATCATCATTTCGCTGCGGAGGCCATTGCAAACAACAGGCGCATAGTGGACTGAGCTGGTCCCGATTGTCTGAACAGAATCTCCGCGTCGATAAGTGGAGCGTCTGCCGG
>NZ_JBHMET010000131.1:0-521 GCF_042430365.1 Bradyrhizobium erythrophlei | reverse complement strand
GGGGGGCGCGCGTCGCGAGCGGCTTCGCTCCAGCTACACCACCAGCTGGGACACGACCCAATGGCTGTCATTGCGGCACCTAAAATGTTCCGCGACAGAAAACTTCAACGTTCTCAAGCAGTCTGGCTTCGAGCTGTTAAATTTCCGTTTTAGAATTTCGAGCTGAAGGTTCTTCGATACCGTGGACAGTCTCGCATTGCCGCTTTTTCCCGACATATTCACTGCCATTAAGGGCCTTGGCGTAGATGCCACGCGTCGGGGGACTCTTTTGTTGAGCCCAAAGTTGCGGAACATTTATGAGATCATAGATTTCAGAGGGGAACGAAGCTGGAACTACTGTTGCCACTCTTTCCCGGTATCGGCTTCCTGCCGTGTGCCGTCAGCGGCGATGATCGGCCTATGCGGAATCGTCAATACGCGAAAATCGCCCGGCAGCTGCCATTCAGCAAGGGCTGGAGATCCCCAATGGCCTGAGTTTGCCATTGGCCTTCGGTATATACACTCTTCTGATAGGGTCCGGT
>NZ_JBHMET010000130.1:82913-91225 GCF_042430365.1 Bradyrhizobium erythrophlei | reverse complement strand
GACTGCTAGAGCGTTTTCAAGCGAAGTGGACACCGGTTCGCGTGAAGAAAACGCGTCAAAACAACAATCTGGAGCCCCGTTCCGATTCTATCGGAGCGGAAAAGGCTCCAGCGGGTGCGACATGATGTCAATGACCTCCGAAATAATTTCCCGGGACCTGTCGGCGGCGCAAAAGGCGCATCGTCTTTCAACCGAGCGTCGATCTGGTATCGGCCCGGAGAAAGGCAACGGAGCAGGACGATGAAGTTCATGGTGATCGTGAAAGCGAGCAAGGACACCGAGGCTGGCGTCATGCCGAGCACGGAACTGCTTGCCGCGATGGGCAAGTTCAACGAGGAGATGGTCGCGGCCGGCGTGATGAAGGCGGGCGAGGGGCTGCATCCGACCACCAAGGGCGCGCGCGTCGCCTATGGCGGCGGCAAGAGCACGGTGACCCGCGGCCCGTTCAGCCTCTCGGGTGATCTCGTCGCCGGTTTTTGGCTGATCGAGACCAAATCGCTCGACGACGCGATCGACTGGATGAAGCGCGCGCCGTTCGCCGACGGCGAGATCGAGATCCGCCCGGTGTTCGCGGCCGAGGATTTCGGCGAGGCGCTGACCCCCGAGCTGCGCGAGCAGGGAGAGCGGCTGCGCGCCAGGCGGCGAAGAGGTGACGCGCAACGGCATTCCCTGTATCGCGTCGGCGATCAACCCGTAGTCCCGCAATTGTTGGGCGAAATCACAAGGTCACACCCATGCGTTTCATGATGCTGATGATCCCGCTCGGTTACGAGACCGCGCCGGCCGAGCTCGATCTCGACCCCAAGCGGGTCGCCGAGATGATGAAGTATAACCAGGCGCTGAAGGACGCCGGCGTGCTGGTCACGCTCGAGGGCCTGCATCCGCCCGCAGCGGGCGCGCGCGTCTCCTTCGTGACCGGCACGCCCGTCGTCACCGATGGCCCGTTCACCGAATCCAAGGAAGTGATCGGCGGCTTCTGGATGATCGACGTCGCCTCGCGCGCGGAGGCGATCGAGTGGGCCAAGAAGTGCCCGGCGAGCGCGAGCGAGATCATCGAGATCCGCCAGGTGCAGGAGATGGCGGATTTCTCCGAGGAGGTGCAGCAGGCCGCTGCACCCTTCGAACACCCGCAGGGCGGCTGGGGCAAGGCGCTCCGCTAGAGCATGATCCGGAAAAGGTGAAGCGGTTTTCCCTCGCGACAAACGCAAAGCGTTTGCGCGGAGATCATGCTCAAACAAGAAGCTAAAGCGCGATGACGATTCAAACCAATCTCGTCGCGCTTTAAGCCGCGAACTCGTCCACCCACCAACCACAACGGAGAAGCAAGATGAGCAGCGACAATATTTTCCTCGCCGTCTATCTCGGCGGCGGCAAGGACGGCAAGCGCATGGCGGCCTGGAACGCGATGCCGGAGGCCGAACGGCGCGCCAAGGAGCAGCAAGGCATGGCGGCGTGGGGTGCCTGGGTCGAGAAGCACCAGAACGTGATCGTCGAGATGGGCGGCCCGCTCGGCAAGACCAAGAAGGTCGATGCCAGCGGGATTACCGACATCAGCAACCTGATGACCGGCTTCACGGTGGTGCGTGCACCCTCGCAGGAGGCCGCCGCAAAGCTATTCGAGAACCACCCGCACTTCACGATCTTTCCCGGCGAGGCCGTGGAGATCATGCCGGTGCTGCCGATCCCGGGCCGGTAGGCCCGAGAGGCGAGCGTCCGTTAATCTTGATTAATGGCGCTATGTAGTGACCTTTGCCGCCGGCTCATGTAAAACTCGTTCACATGAGCTGGCGGAAGGACCAACGCCGCGCCGAGCGCGGCTATCATCACGGCAATCTGAAAGAGGCGCTGCTGCAGGCCGCCCTCGATCTGATCGGGCAGAAGGGCCCCGCCGGCTTCACCTTCGCCGATGCCGCGCGGATGGCGGGTGTCAGCCCCGCGGCGCCGTACCGGCATTTCCGCGACCGCGACGAACTGATCGCCAGCATCGCGCAGCGCGGCTTCGAGCAGTTCGAGTCGGTGCTGACGCAGGCCTGGGACGACGGCCGCCCCGACACCGTCTCGGCGTTCGAACGCGTCGGCAAGGCCTATCTCGCCTTTGCGCGCGAGGAGCCCGCATTCTACTCGGCGATGTTCGAATCCGGCCTGCCGGTCGATTCCAATCCGACGCTGATGGCTGCGAGCGAGCGCGCTTTCGCGATCATCCGCGCCGCCGCCGAGCGGCTCGCCGCGCTGGCGCCGCCGGGCCAGCCGCGTCCGCCGGCGATGATGATGGCGCTGCACATCTGGGCGATGTCGCACGGCGTCGCCTCGCTGTTCGGCCGCGGCGATGCGGCGCGGCGCAAGCTGCCGATGTCGCCGGAGGAGCTGCTGGAAGCCGAAGTGCTGATCTATCTGCGCGGCCTCGGCTTCCCCACCGACCGCAAGCCTGGGCCGCCGCCCCTCGACGAAAAACCGGCGGGTCCGTGGGGCAAACCGAAATAAAATTTCAAAAATAAACCTAAGGGTGCGTCATCCGCTCCGCTTGACTTTCCCCTGGGATCGGCTACCTATGTAAATGTTATTTACATTCACAACGGCGTGATGCCGTTCATGGAGTGAGGACATGTCCTACACCGCAGATGTCAATCGTTGGCGCGGTCCGGTGGAAGAGCCCTATCGCCCGCACATGCTGGAGAGCCCGTGGCATCCCGGCTGGATCGCCGTGACCATCCTCGGCTTCATCATCTGGTGGCCGATCGGTCTTGCACTTCTCTTTTTCACACTCGGGAGCAGAAAAATGGGTTGCTGGAGCCACTACGATCGCGATCGCTGGGCGAACAAGATGGAGAGGATGCAGTACAAGATGGACCGCATGCGCAGCCGCATGGAGCGCCGCGGCTTCCCGTTCGGCGGCTTCGGCCCGCCCTCCAGCGGCAACCGCGCCTTCGACGAGTATCGCACCGAGACGCTGCGCCGGCTCGAGGAAGAGCAGGTCGAGTTCAAGAACTTCCTCGATCGCCTGCGCCACGCCAAGGACAAGGAAGAGTTCGACGCCTTCATGGCGCAGCACAAGACCCGTCCGACTCCGCCGAACGATCAGCCGCCGCCGCAGAACTAAGCCTTCAGGCGATGTGCCCCCATAACACCTGAATGGCCGCGAGCCGCCCGTTTGCAAAACGCAAACGGGCGGTTTGCGTTTGGGGGGCTGTCATGCCCACTCCATCGCCGGTAGTGTCTCAGTTTGAATTTTCGACTGTCGCGCTTCTTTCGCAGGGGAATGGAAATGAGCGAGCGAGACAAGATGATCCTGGCGTTGAGGAAGTCGTTCAGCCCTACCTGCGTTCGGCGAAATTTTCGGGGGCATTTCCCCACTACAGAAGAATCGGGAACGACCGCATCGATTTGGTGACTTTCCAATTCGACAAGAACGGAGGCGGCTTCATTATGGAAACCGCGCAATGTTCGGTCGATGGAATCATCACGGCTTGGGGCGCACATATCGCTCCCAGCAAGGCAACGGCATGGGACGTCCACCCGGATAAAAGGACGCGCATTAAAGCCAAAGCGGGAGCCGGCACCAATGCTTGGTTTCGGTTCGATGAGAGTCTCCCAAGCATCGTTGCTGAGGACGCGCTCAAACACCTTAAGGCGGCGCTAGGACGACCGGAAATTTCAAACTGAGACACGACACTATCCTCGGAAATCCGCACAATGAGGTGAAGATCATGGCGGGACCTGCGACGGCGACATGTGACGATCTCTGGCGTTTGATCCGGCGCGAAGCGGAAGCCGCTGTCGTCGCCGATCCCTTTCTCGAGGCGTCGGCCGCCTTCATCCTCGATCAGGGCGACCTCGGCGGCGCGCTCGCCTTCCTGATCGGCCGGCGGATCGGCCGCGCGGAGGCGGATCGCGCGCAGTTCATGCGGACGGCCCGTGAAGCCTATGCGGCCGAGCCCACGCTGGTCGATGCCGCGGCTAGCGATCTCGAGGCGATCCTGCGCCGCGATCCGGCAATCACCGGCTTCCTGCCGCCGCTGCTGAACTTCAAGGGCTACGTCGCGCTGCAAGCCTGGCGCGTGTCGAACTGGCTGTGGCGCGACGATCGCCCCGATCTTGCCCGGCTGATGCAAAGTGCGGCGGCGGACCAGTTGCAAATCAGCATTCACCCGTCGGCCCATATCGGAACGGCGGTGTTCCTCGATCACGGCACCGGCATCATCATCGGCGCGCTTGCCTCTGTTGGCGACGAGGTCACGATCCTGCAGAACGTCACGATCGCGCGGCATCAGGATGATCCGCGCAACGCCCCGAAGATCGGCCATGGCGTGCTATTGAGCGCCGGGGCAACGGTGATCGGAAATCTCAGCATCGGCGACTTCGCCAAGATCGGTGCCGGCGCGCTGGTAACGTCAGATGTGCCCGCCGGCTGCACCGCCGTCGGCGTACCGGCACGGCTGACGAATTGCGTGGAGGCGGGTGTTTCAGCTCTTTCGTAGGATTGTGAGGTGAGCACGCTAGTCAGGCTCCCTCTCCCGCTTGCGGGGGAGGATGGGGTGGGGGCTCTCTCCGCGAGTCGTGCTGTGGAGAGAGCCCCCACCCGCCGCGCTACGCGCGTCGGCCTCCCCCGCAAGCGGGAGAGGCGAACGGAGTTCGCGGATTGCTAACGCGACCGCCTACACATTCGACCCGTGAATCGCGTCGATCACCGCGTCCGTGACTTCCTTCGTCGTCGCATGTCCGCCGACGTCGGGTGTCAGCACGCCGGCCGCGCACACCTTTTCCACCGCCGCCATCAGCCGCATTGCTGCGTCCTTTTCGCCGAGATGCTCGAGCATCTGTGCGCCGGTCCAGAAGGTTGCGACCGGGTTGGCGATGCCCTTGCCGGTGATGTCGAAGGCCGAGCCGTGGATCGGCTCGAACATCGAGGGGAAACGGCGCTCTGGGTCGATATTGCCGGTTGGCGCGACGCCGAGGCTGCCGGCCAAGGCGCCGGCGAGGTCGGACAGGATGTCGGCGTGCAGGTTGGTCGCGACGATGGTGTCGAGGCTCTTCGGATGGAGCGTCATCCGCACCGTCATGGCGTCGACCAGCATCTTGTCCCAGGTCACGTCGGGGAAGTCCCGCGCCACCTCGGCCGCGATCTCGTCCCACATCACCATGCCGTGGCGCTGCGCGTTCGATTTCGTCACCACGGTGAGCAGCTTGCGCGGGCGGGACTGCGCGAGCTGGAACGCATAGCGCATGATCCGGGTGACGCCGACGCGGGTGAACACCGCGACCTCGGTGCCGACCTCTTCCGGCAGGCCCTTATGCGCCCGGCCGCCCATGCCGGCATATTCGCCTTCAGAATTCTCGCGCACGATCACCCAGTCGAGATCGCCGACGCTGACATTGCGCAGCGGCGAGGCGACGCCCGGCAGGATCTTGGTCGGCCGCACATTGGCGTATTGGTCAAAGCCCTGGCAGATCGGAAGCCGAAGGCCCCACAGCGTGATGTGGTCGGGCACGTCGGGCGCGCCGACCGCGCCGAAATAGATCGCGTCGAACTTCTTCAATTCAGCCAAGCCATCGGCCGGCATCATCACGCCGTGCTTCTTGTAATAATCCGAGCCCCAGTCGAACATCTTGACATTGAAGCTGATGTCGCCGGCGCGCTTCGCCAGCGCCTCCAGCACGCGAACGCCCGCCGAGATCACTTCGGGGCCGATGCCGTCGGCGGGAATGGCGGCGATGGAATGGGTGCGCATGGAAAATCTCCTGAGTGCGATTGTGGTCAGTGGGATTGGGCAGGGGCGGGGTGCGGATCGGTTTCGGCGTGGGCGGTCTGCGCGCGCGACAACAGCAGCGTCAGCACGGCCGACAGCACGAGCAGCGTGGCGACGAAATAGAGGCCGCCGGCGAAGCTGCCGGTCTGGTCCTTGATCCAGCCGATCATCGCCGGACCGACGAAGCCGCCGAGATTACCGATCGAGTTGATGGTGGCGATGCCGGCCGCGGCCGCCGAGCCGGACAGGAACATGGTCGGCATGCTCCACAGTGGCGGCTTCGACGACGAGATGCCGATATTGACCAAGGTCAGCGCCGCGATGACGGCGGCGAGGCTGGTCCACATTCCGGCGAGTGCCAGTCCGATCGCCGCGATCGCGCAGGCGATCACCACATGCCAGGTGCGCTCGCCGGTGCGGTCGGAATGGCGCGCCCACAGCACCATGGCGATGACGGCAACCGTCGGCGGCACCGCGTTGAGAAAGCCGACCTCAAGCGCCGACAGGCCGAACGACTTGATGATCTGCGGCGCCCACACGCCGAGCGTATAGAGCCCGGCCGAGGTGCCGAAATAAACCAGCGACAGCGCCAGCACGCGCGGATCGGCCAGTCCCCGCCAGATACTGTGGCTTGCGGTGGCGGCCTTGCCGTCGTTCTCCGCCTTCATGGTCTTGACCAGCCAGGCGCGCTCGTCATCGGCAAGCCATCTGGCCTGCTCCGGCCGGTCGGTCAGGACGCCGAGCACGACAAAGCCGAGCATGACCGCCGGCACCGCTTCCAGCACGAACAGCCACTGCCAGCCCTTGAAGCCGAAGAGGCCGTCCATTTCGAGCAGCGCGCCTGATAGCGGCGATCCCAGCACGGTCGAGAGCGGTGCTGCGGCCATGAACAGCGCGGTGACGGCCGCGCGCTGGCGCGCCGGGAACCAGTAGGACAGATAGAGGATGATGCCGGGGAAGAAGCCGGCTTCGGCGGCGCCGAGCAGGAAGCGCAGCACGTAGAAGCTGGTCGCGCCCTGCACGAAGGCCATCGCCGCCGAGACCAGCCCCCAGGTGATCATCACCCGCGCGATCCAGATCCGCGCGCCGATCTTGTGCAGCATGATGTTGGAGGGCACCTCGAACAGGAAATAGCCCCAGAAGAAGATGCCGGCGCCGAAGCCGTAGACCGTCGGCGTGAGCCCGATGTCCTTGTTCATGGTCAGCGACGCGAAGCCGATATTGACGCGGTCGATGAAGGCCACGAAGTAGAGCAGCATGATGAAGGGAACGATGCGCAGGGAAATCCTGCGCAACACGCGCGTCTCGAGCTCGCTGTCCATGGGCCTCCCTCGGGTCTGTTCTTCTTGGGATAAAGGCGCATCTCGAGCGCGCCGGCGGCGAGGTTAGAAGGCTCTGCTATTTCCGTTCAATCCACTCCGGTTTATACAAAAAATTGATATAATCGTTCCGCCGTCATTGCGAGGAGCGGATGCGACGAAGCAATCCATTCTTTCGACGCGGCGGTATGGATTGCTTCGCTTACGCTCGCAATGACGGTGGGTGAACGCCCAGGGATGGAAGGAGACGCCTTGGAACTGCATCAGCTCCGCTGCTTCGTGGCCGCTGCCGAGGAACTGCATTTCGGCCGTGCGGCGCAGCGGCTGCAGATGCTGCCGTCGGCGCTCGGCCGCCACATCAGGCTGTTGGAAGAGGACCTCGGCGTCCGGCTGTTTGCGCGCACGACGCGCGCGGTGTCGCTGACCGAGGACGGCGCGACATTGTTGCGCGAGGGGCGGGCGCTGCTCACCCGCGCCGAGGCGATCGAGGACGGCTTCCGCAAGCGGCTGCGCAAGCCGTCGACGCGGCGCTTCCGGATCGGCGCGATCGACAGCGCCGCCGCCGGCCTGCTGCCGCCGCTGCTGCGCGATTTCCGTGCCGCGCATCCCGACGTCGCGGTGCAGCTGCTCGAGGAGAAGACCATCCGCCTGTTGCCAAGGCTGCTCTCCGGCGCGCTCGACCTCGCCTTCGTGCGTCCGCCGGAGCGGCCCGACAAGCGCATCGAGTTCTTTCCCCTGTTGCAGGAAACGGCGGTGGTCGCGTTGTCGCAGAGGCATGCGCTGGCGCGGCGGACGCAGATCGCCTTGCCCGACATCGCCGATCAGCCGCTGATCGTGCCGGAGCGCCGCTCGCGGCCGCACAGCCACGATCTCACGATCAAGCTGTTCGACGAGGCCGGCTTGACGCCGCGCATCCACCAGATCGCCGACGAGAAGCAGACCATCGTCAACATGGTCGCCGCGCGGCTCGGGGTCGCCATCGTGCCGCGCTGGACCTCGCGGATGGCGGTCTCGGGCGTCCGCTTCGTGCCGTTGAAGTTGAAGCGCGGCAGCGCCGCCGGCCGCCTGCCGCTCGCCGCCGCGTGGCTGAAGGGCTCGCGCGACCCGATCCGCGACCAGTTGCTCGCCGTACTCGAAGCGCGGTTGAAGCGCTACGCGCGCGAGGCGTGAGGTCGGTTCGGGTTCTTCGCTTTATTTCCGATTTTCGGAATTTTCTCTTGACGCGCGTCCCAAATCAGATTTAGGACTC
>NZ_JBHMET010000130.1:56192-82761 GCF_042430365.1 Bradyrhizobium erythrophlei | reverse complement strand
CGAAACGTCCTTGCGAAGACGGTGACAAACAAGCCCGGTCTCGCCGGGGAGAGCACGAAAGAAACCGTAAGACCATCGCGCAGGGAAAGCCGGCGTGTTTCCGGTTTCACCTGTGGTCCGACCCCCTGTGCTTTTTGTTGCACCGGACCCATGGGTGCAATCGGCACCCGGCTTTCCCTGCGCCCTCTGCATGAGGAGAGGGCGAAACGACACGCAAAGCTCGGACGCATCGCGCCGCGAGAATGTGGATGTCCACAAGCCGTGCAACAAATTCGATGTCGTCCCGGCCTAGTGCGCAATTGCGCACGGGGGCTGGAACCCATAACCCCAACTGCCAGTTGTTGCGCAACGCTGGGGCCGCGATCCCGTTCACAACACAAGCCGGTGGTTGGGTCCCGGCCTTCGCCGGGACGACGCAAGCGGATGGTGTGCTCGCACTTACAGACAACGCATACCCATCCCTGACCCGCGCATGGATATCGCCGCAGCTTCCGTTTGCCTCACCCCCGTGACGGGACTAAGCAGGACAGACCACATTCTTCACTCGACCCATCGCCTTGTCCGATCCTCGCAAAGACCCGGTGCCCGACGACGACGAAACGCGCCCCAAGCGCGTGCGCAAGCCGATTGGCTGGTCGATGATCTCGATCCTGGTGCTGGTGGTGGTGAGCGCCGCGCTGGTCTGGCGGCGCGACGGCATCGACGGCGTCACCGAGATCTTCATGCACGATGTCTCGCTGTTCGGCGGCATCCTGCCGCGTGTGCTGGCCGGCTGCCTGCTCGGGGCCTTCATCGCGGAAATTCTGCCGCACGAAAAAGTCTCGCGCGCGCTCGGCCCGAATTCCGGCCTCAAGGGCCTCCTGATCGGCACCGCCTTCGGCGCGATCCTGCCCGGCGGTCCGTTCACGGCCTATCCGGTGGCGGCGGCGCTGCTCACCGTCGGCGCGGATTTCGGCGCCACCATCGCGATGGTCGTAAGCTGGACGCTGATCGGCTATGGCCGTGCGGTGGCCTGGGAGCTGCCGATCATGGGCACCGACTTCACGCTGTGGCGGATCGTGCTCTCGCTGCCGATCCCGGTGCTGGCGGGCGCGCTCGGGCGCCTGGTCTATGTCCGCGTCTATCCGAACGGTGCGCCGGACGAATGAGCGCCTCGCTGTTGATCGACATCCTGCTGTGGGGCTCGGTCGTCGCCGTCGGCACTATCGCCTGGTTGCGTGGTCGCACGGTGCTGGTCTCCTCGCTGCGCGAAGGCTCGCTCGAATTCATCAACATCGTGCCGCGGATCGCGGTCGGCGTGGTCGGCTCCGGCTATATCGCCGCCGTGATCCCGCAGGAGATCATCACCGGCTGGCTCGGGCCGAACAGCGGCTGGCTCGGCGTGCTAACCGCGACCATTGCCGGCGCGGCGACGCCGGGAGGGCCGGTGGTCGGTTTTTCGATCGGTGCCGTCGCGCTGAAGGCCGGCGGCGGCCCGCCCCAGGTGATCGCCTATGCGGTCGCCTGGGCCCTGTTCGCGTTCCAGCGCGTGATCCTGTGGGAGATCCCGTTCATGCCGGCCCGTTTCGTCTGGTTCCGCGCCGCGGTCTCGCTGCCGTTCCCGTTCCTGGCGGCGGCCCTCGCAATGCTGATCGGCAAGCCGTGAGGTTGGCTACGATGGATCTCCGACTAGCTCACATAGACGAGGTTGTAGACGTGGGATTTCGGCCCCTTCCGGCTCACCCAATCGCCCTCCGGGGGGTGGGCGTCCTGGTTGGCGGGCAGCACATTCCAAGGCCGGCCGGCGCAGGACTGGCTTGCGGCGTCCCAGGCCACCCAGCCCCAGCCGGGTCGGTGCTCGATCCAGAAATCGTGGTCCTGCCGCTGGTAGCCGATCGTTCCGTCCGGGCGGGTTGTCCTGACGAAAGTGTAGACGAGATCGTCACTCTGCCGGCGGAGTTCGAATTTCACCCATTTTTGCAGAGCCGCCATGATACCTCCCGCTTTGTGGACTCACGTAATGTTATAATATAACAACTGTCCATGGCCCACACCCGTTCCCCTGCCCACGACCATCACCACGGCCACGCCGGTCCCCATGAGCACAGCCATGGCTCGGCGTCGCCGCATCCGGCCCAGGTCGCGCCCTGGTCGATCCTGCGCATGACGGTTCCGGCGCGGCTTGCGGCGGCGCTCGCGGTCAGCGCCTGCCTGTGGGGCGTCGTCTGGCTGGCGATGAGGTGAACCATGGGTGCGCTGGTCACATTCCGCAACGTTACGCTCGGCTATGACCGCCACCCGGCGGTGCATCACCTCAACGGCGAGGTCGCGCCCGGCGCGCTGCTCGCGGTGATCGGCCCGAACGGCGCCGGCAAATCGACGTTGCTCCGCGGCATCGCCGGCGTGCTCAAGCCGCTGTCGGGCGTGATCGATCTCGACGGGCTCGAGCACCGCGATATCGCCTACCTGCCGCAGACCGCCGACATCGATCGCAGCTTCCCGATTTCGGTGTTCGACTTCGTCGGCACCGGGCTGTGGCGCGCGACCGGATTCTTCGGCGGCATGGATCTGGCCGCGCGCAAGAAGATCCTGGCGGCGATCGCCGCCGTCGGCCTCAACGGCTTCGAGAACCGGCCGATCGGCACGCTCTCCGGTGGGCAGATGCAGCGCATGCTGTTCGCGCGGGTGCTGCTGCAGGACGCGCGCCTGATCGTGCTCGACGAACCCTTCAACGCGATCGATGCCAAGACCACGGCCGACCTGCTCGCGCTGGTCAAGCGCTGGCATGGTGAGGGCCGCACGGTGCTCGCGGCGCTGCACGACCTCGAGATGGTGCGAAACAATTTCCCGGAAACGCTGCTGCTGGCGCGCGGACCGGTCGAATGGGGGCCGACGGCGCAAACGCTGACCTCGGACAATCTGATGGTGGCGATGCGGATGTGTGAAGCCTTCGACGACAGTGCCGCCGCCTGCGCCGTGGACCGGCCCTCCCGCGCCGCCTGACGCCGATGCTGACCGATGCGCTGATCGCGCCCTTCACCGAATTCGAGTTCATGCGCCGCGCGCTTGCCGCGGTGATCGCGCTGTCGCTCGGCGGCGCGCCGATCGGCGTGTTCCTGATGCTGCGGCGGATGAGCCTGGTCGGCGACGCCATGGCGCATGCGATCCTGCCGGGGGCTGCGATCGGCTTCCTGCTGTCGGGGCTCAATCTGTTCGCAATGACGACCGGCGGCCTGATCGCTGGCTTTGCGGTGGCGCTGCTCGCGGGTCTCGTCGCCCGCACCACCGAATTGAAGGAGGACGCGTCGCTCGCGACCTTCTACCTGGTCTCGCTCGCGCTCGGCGTCACCATCGTCTCGATCAAGGGCACCAATATCGACCTCCTGCACGTGCTGTTCGGCAACATCCTCGCGATGGATGACCAGACGCTCCTGGTGATCGCCTTCAACGCGACCATTACCATGCTGGTGCTCGCGGTGATCTATCGTCCGCTCGTGATCGAATGCGTCGATCCGGTGTTCCTGCGCAGCGTGAGCCGCGCCGGCGCGCCGGCGCATCTCGCCTTCCTCGCGCTGGTCGTGATCAATCTCGTCAACGGCTTCCATGCGCTCGGCACGCTGCTCGGCGTCGGGCTGATGATCCTCCCCGCCGGCATTGCGCGGTTCTGGTCGCGCGACATCACCACGATGATCTGCATCGCGGTCGCGAGCGCCGCGCTGTCGGGCTATGCCGGCCTCGTGCTGTCCTACCAGACGCGGATTCCTTCAGGGCCGGCGATCATCCTGGTCGCGGCCGGCCTCTATGTCGTGTCGCTGTTGTTCGGCAATGTCAGCGGGCTGGTGCGGCAGTTGTTTCCCGGCCGTCATCTCGAGGCATGATGGTGATGCGTCGGCTGTTCTGGATCATCTCACTGGCTTTCTTCGCAGCCAGCGGCGCGGCGCGTGCGGACGAGCGCGTCAACGTCGTCGCGAGCTTCTCGATTCTCGCCGACATCGTCCGCAATGTCGGCGGCGACAGGGTCAATGTGGTGGCGCTGGTCGGGCCCGACAGCGACGCGCATGTCTATGCACCGACGCCGGCGGATGCCAGGAAGGTCGCCGATGCAAAGCTCCTGGTCGTCAACGGTCTCGGCTTCGAAGGCTGGCTGCCGCGGCTGTTGCAGGCCTCCGGCAGCAAGGCGCCTGTTGTGGTCGCGACCAAGGGCATCACGCCGCGGAAGCTCGGCGGCGCGGCCGATCCGCATGCCTGGCAATCCGTCGTCAATGCCAAGCTCTATGTCGGCAACATCCGCGATTCCCTGATCGTGGTGGCTCCCGCGGACGCCGACGCCTTCAGGGCCAATGCGGGAGCTTATCTCGCGAAACTGGACGCGCTCGACCGCGAGGTGCGGGAGGCGGTCGCGACGATCCCGGACGCGCGGCGCAAGGTGATCTCGACCCACGGCGCCTTCGGCTATTTCGCCGATGCCTATGGCATCCAGTTCGTCGCGCCGCTCGGCGTCTCCACCGAGGCCGAGGTCAGCGCGCGCGATATCGCTCAAATCATCACCCAGGTGAAAGCAGCGAAAATTCCGGCAGTTTTTCTCGAAAATATCAACGATCCGCGCCTGATCCAGCGGATCGCGGCCGAGACCGGCGCCAGGGTCGGCGGCACCCTTTACTCGGACAGTTTGACGGGCGAAAAGGGCGATGCCCCCACTTACATTGACATGGTCAGGCACAATATAAAGGCCCTGACCGGCGCGCTCGCCAACTAGGGCAGGGGCCTCCCTGCCGCCTCGAGCGCCTCCCAAAAGTTCCTTTCGGAGTTGTTATGGCTGAAGCTTCGCAAAAGATTCCTGTGACCGTGCTGACGGGCTATCTCGGCGCCGGCAAGACCACGCTGCTCAACCGCATCCTGTCGGAAAACCACGGCAAGAAATACGCCGTCATCGTCAACGAATTCGGTGAGATCGGCATCGACAACGATTTGATCGTCGGCGCCGACGAAGAAGTATTCGAGATGAACAATGGCTGCGTCTGCTGCACCGTGCGCGGCGACCTCGTCCGCATCATGGACGGCCTGATGAAGCGCAAGGGCAAGTTCGACGCCATCATCGTCGAGACCACGGGGCTTGCCGATCCGGCGCCGGTCGCCCAGACCTTCTTCGTCGACGAGGACGTTCAGAAGAACGCGCGCCTCGACGCCGTCGTCACCGTCGCCGACGCCAAATGGCTGGCCGACCGCCTGAAGGACGCGCCGGAGGCCAAGAACCAGATCGCGTTCGCCGACGTCATTGTGCTGAACAAGACCGACCTGGTGTCGAAGCCGGAGCTCGCCGAGGTCGAGGCGCGGATCCGCGGCATCAATCCCTACGCCAAGCTGCATCGCACCGAGCGCTGCGCGGTGGCGCTGGGCGACGTGCTGGAGCGCGGCGCGTTCGATCTCGACCGCATCCTGGAGATCGAGCCGGACTTTCTCGAGGCCGATGATCACGACCATCATGACCATGATCATCACCACCATGATCACAGCCACAGTCATCATGGGCTGAAGCACTATCACGACGAGGATATGCAGTCGCTGGCGCTGCGCTCGGACAAGCCGCTCGACCCGACCAAGTTCATGCCCTGGCTGCAGCAGCTCGTTGCCAGCGAAGGTCAGAAGATCCTGCGCTCCAAGGGCATCCTCGCCTTTACCGGCGATGACGATCGCTACGTCTTCCAGGGCGTCCACATGATGCTCGAGGGCGATCACCAGCGGAAATGGAAGGACGGCGAGCCGCGCGAGAGTCGGGTCATCTTCATCGGTCGCGATCTGCCGGAACAGGCGATCCGCGACGGCTTCGAGCAGTGCATTACGACGTGATGAAAGAGTTCGATCCGGGCGACGCGCCCTCCATCGTTTCGATCACCGACCGCGTCAAGCCGCTCGCGCTTGGCGCTGCGGTGAGTTCAGCGCATTTCCTCGGCGACCGCGCCTATTTCGTCGGTGCCGAGGAGACGATCTCGATTGCGACTGCCGACGGCGAGGTGGCGCAAGTGCCGGCGCATTTCGGCGCCATCCTCTGCGCAGTGTCCGACAGCAAGCGGCTCGTCACCGGCGGTGACGACGGCAAGCTGGTCGCGACCGACGCCAAGGGCGAGACGACTGTTGTCGCGACCGACGCCAAGCGGCGCTGGATCGACAATGTCGCGCTGCATGGCGACGGCACGGTGGCGTGGTCGGCCGGCAAGACGGCCTTTGTTCAGGGCGCCAAGGGCGAGGTGAAGACCTTCGAGGTGCCGTCGACGGTGGGCGGGCTGGCATTTGCGCCGAAGGGGCTGCGGCTTGCGATCGCGCATTATGGCGGCGTCACGCTGTGGTTTCCCAACATGGCCGCCAATCCGGAATTCCTGGAATGGGCCGGCTCGCATCTCGCCGTCACCTTCAGTCCGGACAACAAATTCCTGGTCACCGCGATGCACGAGCCGGCGATGCATGGCTGGCGGCTCGCCGACAACAGGCACATGCGGATGAGCGGCTATCCCGGCCGCGTCCGCTCGATGTCGTGGAGCGCCGGCGGCAAGGGGCTCGCGACCTCGGGCGCCGACACCGTGATCGTCTGGCCGTTCGCCAGCAAGGATGGCCCGATGGGCAAGGAGCCGGCAATGCTGGCGCCGATGCCGGCGCGGGTTTCGGTGGTCGCCTGCCATCCGAAGAACGACATCATGGCCGCCGGCTATAGCGACGGCACCGTGCTGATGGTCCGCTTCGAGGACGGCGCGGAGATTTTGGTCCGCAAGAACGGCGGCGCCGCGGTATCGGCGCTGGCGTGGAATGCCAAGGGTACGCTGCTTGCCTTCGGCGCGGAAGATGGTGACGCGGGCATCCTGGAAATGTAAGAGATCGGCGCGTCCAGCCGGGGCAGCGACATGCGATTTCTTGCGACATTCCAGACCGCCGATTTCATCGACACGCTGATCAGCCTCGCCACCGCCTTCGTGCTCGGCACGCTGATCGGGGCGGAGCGGCAATACCGGCAGCGCACCGCGGGCCTGCGCACCAATGTGCTGGTCGCGGTGGGGGCTGCCGCCTTCGTCGATCTCGCGATGCATCTGGCGGGCGCCGACGGCGCGGTGCGGGTGATCGCCTATGTGGTGTCGGGGATCGGCTTCCTCGGCGCAGGCGTCATCATGAAGCAGGGCATGGATGTGCGCGGCCTCAACACGGCGGCAACCCTGTGGGCTTCCGCTGCGGTCGGCTCCTGCGCCGGCGCCGATCTGGTCGCGCAGGCGGTGGCGCTGACTGTCTTCGTCATCGCCGGCAACACGCTGCTGCGCCCGCTGGTCAACGCCATCAACCGCATCCCGCTCGACGAGAAGGCGTCCGAGGCGACCTATTATTTCAAGCTCGCGGTCCCGACCGAGGCCCTGCCCGCCATGCGCGACCGCCTCGTCGAGAAGCTCGAGCACGCCAATTATCCGGTCGCCGATGTCAATGTCGTCGAGATCGGTGATGATCTTCTCGAGATCGTCGCGACCCTGGTCTCGACCGCGATCGATCCCAACGAGCTAAACGCCGTGGTCGTCGACCTGCAACGCCAGCCCAGCGTGCGTCACGCCACCTGGGAGGTCAGCACCACGGATTGAGGCCCGGTCCCCGGAGCCGGCGCCACGGAACCATGCCCCAGCACGATCGTTGACCTCGCGAACGAGTCGCGGGTGAACGAGATGGCTGCGGACCATATCAGGCGAACGCTGCGGACCGACCTGATGATCGCCTCCGCATTGGTGATCGCTGGATGCGTGATGGTGGGGCTGTCGCTGCGCGAGATCAGCGCAACCAATTCGGAGCAGATGGCGCAGGCCACGCAGCCGCTGCAGGGGACGACGCCGGAGCCGCAGAAGACCGCGCCACCAGCCCAGTCGAAGCCCGGCGGCGATCGCCCGACCACGCCGGCACCGGAGCCGGCGCGCCCCGATGCCGAGGCGGAGAAGGCGGGCGCCAAGCCCGTGCTGCCGCCTGCGCCCGCGGAGAAGACCGTGCCGCCGATCAAGCAGAAGTAGCGCGGGTCAGCGCATTGTGACGCGCATTTGACGGACCGTGCCGAATCTACGGTCTCGCCTCTATCGGTCTTGCGCCCCATAATCGTGGTCACGCCAACGACAGATGGGGCCCTTCATGAAGATCGACGACGTCAGGCGAACCGCCTATTCGATGCCGCTCACCAACCCCTCGTTCCCGCCGGGGCCCTATCGTTTCTTCAACCGCGAATACTTCATCATCACCTACAAGACCGACCCCGAGGCGCTCGCCGCCATCGTGCCGGAGCCGCTCGAGGTGGCCGAGTCGGTGGTGAAATACGAGTTCATCCGCATGCCCGACTCGACCGGCTTCGGCGATTACACCGAAACCGGGCAGGTGATCCCGGTCCGCCTCAAGGGAGAGGAGGGCGCCTACACCCACGCGATGTATCTGGACGACGAGGGACCGATCGCCGGCGGCCGCGAGCTGTGGGGATTTCCGAAGAAATTGGCAAAACCGAAGATCGAGGTCGAGAGCGACGTGCTCGTCGGCTCGCTGCATTACGGCTCGGTGCTCTGCGCGTCGGCGACCATGGGCTACAAGCACCGTCCGCTCGACCACGACGCCGTGCTGAAGTCCATGAAGGCGCCGAACTTCATCCTCAAGATCATCCCGCATGTCGACGGCAGCCCGCGGATCTGCGAACTCGTGCGCTTTCATCTCGAGGACATCACGCTGAAGGAAGCCTGGACCGGCCCCGCCGCGCTCGGCCTGTTTCCCCATGCGCTCTGCGATGTGGCCCGCCTGCCGGTGCGCGAGGTGGTCTCCGCGCTGCATTTCAAGGCGGATCTGACGCTGGGCCTCGGGACGGTGGCATTCGATTACATGGCGAGGTGACGACGTCATTCCGGGGCATCGCACCGCGATGAACTATGGTGCGCACTCGCGCACCTGAGAATCTCGTGCCACCAATTTCGAGATCCCGGGTCTGCGCGCTTTGCGCGCATCCCGGGATGACCCCTCTGGGGTCAGCGCACCAGAATATTCCGGAACTGCCAGGGATCGCTCGTATCGATATCTTCCGGAAACAGTCCCGGACGATCCGTCAGCGGGGTCCAGTCAGTGTAGAAACCCTTCACCGGGCCGAGATACGGCATCTGGATTTCCAGCAGACGATCGAAATCCATCTCGTCGGCTTCGACGATGCCTTCGTTCGGGTTTTCCAGCGCCCACACCATCCCGCCGAGCACGGCGGAGGTCACTTGGAGGCCGGTGGCGTTCTGATAGGGCGCGAGTTTGCGGGTCTCTTCGATGGAGAGCTGCGAGCCGTACCAGTAGGCATTGTTGTCATGGCCGAACAGCAGCACGCCGAGTTCGTCGATGCCATCGACGATTTCGTCCTCATCGAGGATGTGGTGCTTTTCCTGCATCTTCGCTGCGCGGCCGAACATTTCATGCAGCGACAGCACGGCATCGTCAGCCGGATGATAGGCATAGTGGCAGGTCGGCCGATAGATCGCCGTGCCCGATGCGCCACGCACCGTGAAGTAATCGGAGATCGAGATCGACTCGTTGTGGGTGACGAGGAAGCCATACTGCGCGCCGCGGGTCGGGCACCAGGTGCGCACGCGCGTGTTGGCGCCGGGCTGCATCAGATAGATGGCTGCGCCGCAGCCAGCTTCGTGGGTACGCGCATTCTCGGGCATCCATTTTTCATGGGTGCCCCAGCCGAGTTCGGACGGCTGCACGCCTTCCGACAGGAAACCTTCCACCGACCAGGTGTTGACGAAGACGTCCGGCTCTTTCGGCGACTTGGAGCGCTGGGTGTCGCGTTCGGCGATGTGGATGCCCTTGACACCAGCCTGCCGCATCAAGTCCGCCCATTCGGCTTTGGTCTTCGGCCTGGGGGCATTGAGCTTCAGATCAGCGGCGACATTGAGTAGCGCCTGCTTGACGAAAAAGGAGACCATGCCGGGATTGGCGCCACAGCAGGAGACGGCCGTCGTCGAGCCCGCGGGGCGCGCCTTCTTGGCGGCCAGCGTCACTTCGCGAAGGGCGTAGTTGGAGCGCGCTTCCGGGCCTTTCGAAGAATCGAAATAGAAGCCGAGCCAGGGCTCGTTGACGGTGTCGATATAAAGAGCGCCAAGTTCGTTGCAGAGCTCCATGATGTCGGTAGAGCCGGTATCGACCGAGAGATTGACGCAAAAACCCTGGCCGCCGCCTTCAGTGAGCAGCGGGGTCAGCACGTCGCGATAATTGTCCTTGGTCAGGCCCTGCTGGATGAATCTTACATTGTGCTTCTCGCAAAGTGCCTTGCGGCCCTCGTCCTTGGGATCGATCACGGTGATGCGCGACTTGTCGTAATCGAGATGCCGCTCGATCAAGGGCAGCGTGCCTTTGCCGATGGAGCCGAAGCCGACCATGACGATGGGGCCGGTAATCTTCGCGTAGATCTGCGAGGCGGGGCTCATGGGATGGTTTCTCCGGAAAGTGCTGGCGGACAAATGGTGAGGGGTGGATCAGGCGCTACGGCGCTTCGCGGTCACTTCAATCTCGACCTTCATCTCGGGCCGGTAGAGCCCTGCGACGAACAGCAGCGTGGCGGCCGGCCGGATGTCGCCGAGCACCTCGCCGCAGACCGCGAAATGGGCGTCGGCATCCTCGGGCCGGGTGAGGTAGTAGGTCGCGCGGACGATGTCGGCCATCGCAAAGCCGCCCTCCTTGAGGGCCGCCTCGATGGTCTTGAAGCAGTTACGTGACTGGCTCGTGACATCGTCGGGCATCATCATCGTCGTGTAGTCATAGCCGGTGGTTCCGGCGACGAAGGCGAAGTCGCCGTCGATCACGGCGCGGCTATAGCCGGCGGTCTTTTCAAAGGGCGAGCCGGTGGAAATCAGGCGACGGGGCATGTTTTGAGGACCTCGACTGAAGGGGGCTTGGCGCGGGGTTTACGGGCATTTTGCACGCCCGCGCAACCCCGGAACGACGTTAGCGCGATTGTTGTGTGGTGTCGGGCGACGACTGCGGCGTGCTGGTCCACCGCCGCACCAGGATGTCCCTGACGATCATGACCGAAATCAGGACCAGCAGGGCCGATGTCACGAAGCTGCGCAAACGCGGGCGCGCGACATCGGTTACGGGAGGCTTCTTCGACATGGCGGCCGCGCTTCAGGCCGCGTGCGGCACGGCGAGCGGTGCCTTCTTGGCGCGGGCGCGGGATGCCTTCGCTTTGGGCAGCAGCGTGCCGGTCGGGGTGATCATGCCCCAGGCGCCGTCCAGCGCACCGTCGGTGATTTCGAGGCCGAGCAACCGCTCGCGCTCGAACGCGCCGGGCAAGGAAAGCTCGCCCGTCCTGGCCGCCGAGAAGCCGAAGCGGGCATAATAGGGCGCATCGCCGAGCAGGATCACAGCGTCATGGCCGCGCGCCTTGGCGACGGCGAGCGCGCGCTTCATCAGGGCGGCGCCGACGCCGAGGCCGCGGCAGGTGTCGTCGACCGCCAGCGGCCCCAGCATCAGCGCAGCGCGGCCCCCCGCGCTGACGTGCCACAACCGCACGGTTCCAACCGACCGGCCGTCCTGGCGCACGGCCGACAGGCTCAGGCCTTCGGCGGGCGCGCGTCCGTCGCGCAGGCGCTGGCAGGTGCGCGTATGGCGGTTCTCGCCAAAGCAGGCATCGAGCAGCGCTTCGCGTGCGACAACGTCCGATGCTCGTTCCGCACGGATCAGGAACGGAGCGGCATTCCGGATGAGGGCAACGGGGGTGTTCCGTTTTGCAGTCATGGCACGTCAGTCCCCGCTCGCAACGGCCATGGGCACGCCGCGGCAAGCGTCGTCAGAAAATTCGGAAATGGCTGGGAGGGAGCCGGCTGGCCGGCTCCCGGTTCGTTAGGCCTCGATCAAGGAGGCGATTAGATGTGGTAGGTCTTCAGCGGCGGAATGCCGTTGAACGCCACCGACGAGTAGGTCGACGTATAGGCGCCGGTGCCTTCGATCAGCAGCTTGTCGCCGATCTCGAGCGTCACCGGGAGCGGATACGGCATCTTCTCGTACAGCACGTCGGCCGAGTCGCAGGTGGGCCCTGCGAGCACGCACGGCGTCATGTCAGCCCCGTCATGCGGGGTGCGGATGGCGTAGCGGATCGACTCGTCCATCGTCTCGGCGAGGCCGCCGAACTTGCCGATGTCCAGGTACACCCAGCGCACCTCGTCCTCGTCGCTCTTCTTGGAGATCAGAACGACTTCGGTCTCGATGATGCCCGCATTGCCGACCATGCCGCGGCCCGGCTCGATGATCGTCTCCGGGATCTGGTTGCCGAAATGCTTGCGCAGCGCGCGGAAGATCGACCGGCCGTACTGCACGACCGGAGGAACGTCCTTGAGGTACTTGGTCGGGAATCCACCGCCCATGTTGACCATGGTGAGGTTGATCCCGCGCTCGGCGCAGTCGCGGAATACGGTCGAGGCCATGGCGAGCGCGCGGTCCCACGCCTTCACCTTGCGCTGCTGCGAGCCGACATGGAACGAGATGCCGCACGGCTCGAGCCCAAGGCGCTTGGCGAGGTCGAGCACCTCGACCGCCATCTCCGGGTCACAGCCGAACTTGCGCGACAGCGGCCATTCGGCGCCGGCGCAGTCATAGAGGATGCGGCAGAACACCTTGGCGCCGGGAGCGGCGCGGGCGATCTTCTCGACCTCGGCTGCGCAGTCGACCGCGTACAGGCGAATGCCGAGCGCGAAGGCGCGCGCGATGTCACGCTCCTTCTTGATCGTGTTGCCATAAGAGATGCGGTCGGGCGTCGCGCCTGCCGCCAGCGCCATCTCGATCTCCGCAACGGTCGCGGTGTCGAAGCAGGAGCCGAGCGAAGCGAGCAGCGACAGCACTTCGGGCGCAGGGTTTGCCTTCACCGCGTAGAACACGCGGCTGTCCGGCAGCGCCTTGGCGAAGGTCTGGTAGTTGTCGCGCACGACGTCGAGGTCGACGACGAGGCACGGCTCGGTGTCGAGGCCCTCGCTGCGGCGGTTGCGCAGGAATTCCTGGATACGTTCTGTCATGGCACTCTCCAACGGCCCCAGCGACGGGATCCGTTCAACGTGACGTCGGATAAGAGCGCTTTGGCCAATTGCGCGATGGAGGCGCAACGAAGCCAAAAGACTCAAACCAGACTGTGCTGCCGTGGATTGGTTGGGAGAGTTTCCCGCCCGCTCACCTGGCAATGAAGGACAAGCCTTTTCAGTAGCCCGCGCCGGCGTTGGAATGCCGGTAGAGACCAAAAAAGCCCGCTCCGTCGTTGCTTTAAGTCGCGTCCCCCGTTGAGAGCGGGGTGCGCCGGTTCGCCTCCGGCTGCCAGTCACGGTTGCAAGGAGTGGTGAGACCTTCAACGGCATCCCTGGAGAGAGATGCTGGCCGCCTTGGTCCTGATGGACTGTACGACCCTCGGTTCTTCCATCCCTTGGCGGCTGTCCGGCCTCTTGTCCGGATACCTACCGACTGACACACGACCACAGGCACGTGCGAAATTGGGCAAGCGAGGAAATAAGTCTTTTGACTCTGCCGCGCAAGAATTTTTTTGCGATAGCGACAAATTTCCCTAACGCGAGCCTTCACTGTCGCGCTGGGCACACGCTTTGGCGTGCTGAAGATGAACGGCTGTTAAGAATGGCTAACGAAGAGTGTGCGTTTAAGCCTTCTGCCGCAGGGCTTTCTTGAATCGCGCGTGTCAGGCGCGGCGCGTGAATGGCTCGACGCGCTGCGCGGCGCGGATGAAGGCGATCATGATCAGGACGCCGATGCCGAACAGCACGGCCTGCAGGATGTGAGCGGCCGTGTCGTCGAGCCCGAACAGAATCGCGAGCGCCCAGCCGCCGGCAAACGCCGCGCCGAACACTTCCGCGCCGATCAGGATCGCCGCCGAGATCACGGTGATGACGCTCGGCCAGAGGATCCGGCTTTTGCCTGAGATTGAGGGCTGCATGCTCATGGAATAGGTCCTGTTCAGGGGGCGCAATCTCTCCGAAAAGTGCCCATCTATCAAGCGCAAAAGGCCCAAAAATGCCGTATCGCGTGATATAGGTTGGGCCTTATTTTCAAGGCGAAAAGCGGGACTTCTGATGTCGGAAACCAGCGCACAGGCTCAGGCAAACCCTCTCCTGCAGGGATGGCGGACGCCGTTCGAGACGCCGCCCTTCGCCGAGATCCAGCCGGAGCATTTCCTGCCTGCCTTCGAGCAGGCCTTCGCCGACCATTCGGCCGAAATCGCCGCCATTACCCATGATCCGGCGCTGCCCGACTTCGCCAACACCGTCACCGCGCTGGAGCGCTCCGGCAAGCTCCTGACCAAGGTCTCGGCCGTGTTCTATGACTTGGTCTCGGCGCACTCGAACCCAGCGATCCTCGAGATCGACAAGGAGGTGTCGCTGCGGATGGCGCGGCACTGGAATCCGATCATGATGAACGCTGTGCTGTTTGGCCGCATCGCCATGCTGCACGAGAAGCGCGCCTCGCTCGGCCTGACCGGCGAGCAGTTGCGGCTCCTTGAGCGGACCTATACCCGCTTCCACCGCGCCGGCGCGGGTCTCGACGAGGCCGCAAAGGCCCGGATGGCCGAGATCAATGAGCGCCTCGCCCATCTCGGCACCTCGTTCAGCCACCATCTGCTCGGCGACGAGCAGGACTGGTTCATGGAGCTCGGCGAGGACGACCGCGCCGGCCTGTCCGACACATTTGTGGCGGCGGCCAAGGCTGCGGCAGAAGAGCGCGGCATGGCCGGCAAGGCGATCGTGACGCTGTCGCGCTCCTCGGTCGAGCCGTTCCTGCAGAGCTCGGCGCGGCGCGACCTGCGTGAGAAGGTCTACAAGGCCTTCATCGCCCGCGGTGACAATGGCAACGCCAACGACAACAACGACACCATCGTGGAGATCCTCAAGCTCCGCGAGGAGAGCGCGAAGATCCTGGGCTTCCCGACCTACGCCGCCTATCGGCTGGAGGATTCGATGGCCAAGACGCCGGAGGCCGTGCGTGGCCTCCTGGAGCGGGTCTGGAAGCCGGCGCGCGAGCGGGCGCTCGCCGATCGCGACGCGTTGCAGGCCCTGATCGCCGAGGAGGGCAGCAATTTCACCCTCGCGCCGTGGGACTGGCGCTACTACGCCGAGAAGCTCCGGCAGGCCAAGGCCAATTTCGACGATGCCGCGATCAAGCCCTATCTGGTGCTCGACCACATGATCGAGGCCGCCTTCGACTGCGCCACCCGCCTGTTCGGCGTCACCTTCGCGGAGCGCAAGGACATTCCGGTCTGGCACCCCGACGTGCGGGTCTGGGAGGTCAGGGATCGCGCGGGTCAGCACAAGGCGCTGTTCTATGGCGACTACTTCGCCCGGTCCTCGAAGCGCTCCGGCGCCTGGATGACCTCGCTGCGCGACCAGCAGAAGCTCGACGGTGACGTCGCGCCGCTGGTCATCAATGTCTGCAACTTCGCCAAGGGCGCAGATGGCGCGCCGTCGCTGCTGTCGCCGGACGACGCGCGGACCCTGTTCCACGAGTTCGGCCACGGCCTGCACGGCATGCTCTCTGACGTGACCTATCCCTCGCTGTCGGGCACATCAGTGTTCACCGACTTCGTCGAGTTGCCCTCCCAGCTCTATGAGCACTGGCAGGAGCGGCCCGAAGTGCTGCAGCGCTTCGCCCGGCACTACCAGACCGGCGAGCCGCTGCCGGACGACCTGCTCACGCGCTTCCTTGCCGCGCGCAAGTTCAACCAGGGCTTTGCCACCGTCGAGTTCGTCTCCTCGGCGCTGGTCGACCTCGAATTCCACACCCAGCCGGCCGCGGCCAGCCGCGATGTCCGGGCCTTCGAGAGACAAGAGTTGCAGAAGATCGGCATGCCGGCCGAGATCTCGATGCGGCACCGGCCGACCCAGTTCGGCCACATCTTCTCCGGCGACCATTATGCCTCCGGCTATTACAGCTACATGTGGTCGGAGGTGATGGACGCCGACGCCTTTGGCGCCTTCGAGGAGGCGGGCGACATCTTCGATCCCGCCACCGCCAAGCGGCTGCTTGACGACATCTATTCATCGGGCGGCTCGCGCGATCCGGAGGAGGCCTATGTCGCTTTCCGCGGCCGTGAGCCGGAGCCCGACGCGCTGTTGCGCCGTCGCGGCCTGCTCGAAACGCCAGAGGCGGCCTGACGTGCGGCGCACTGTCCGCGGATTGATCGGGGCGCTGTGCCTTGCCGGCACAGTCGCGCTCGGCGCCGTTGCCGCAGAGGCCCATCCGCATGTCTGGATCACCGCCAGGAGCGAGTTGATCTACGCGTCCGACGGGACCGTCACCGGCGTCCGCCACGCCTGGACTTTCGACGACATGTTCTCGACCTATGCGCTGCAGGGCATCGAGGCCAAGACCAAGGGCGCCTACAGCCGCGAGGAGCTTGCTCTCTTGGCGCAGACCAATGTCGAGTCGCTGAAGGAGTTCGCCTACTTCACCTTCGCCAAGGCCGACGGCAAGAAGGAGAAGTTTTTGGAGCCGGTCGACTACTACCTCGACTACAAGGATGCGGCGTTGACGCTCCACTTCACGCTGCCGGCGAAGACGCCGTTCAAGCCGAAGCAACTGTCGCTCGAAGTGTTCGATCCCGCCTTCTTTATCGACTTCAAGTATTCCGACAAGGATCCGGTCAAGCTGGTCGGCGCGGCGGTCGACTGCAAGCTGCAATTCCAGCGGCCGAATGATGGCACCGCCAGCGCGCAGAAGCTCGGCGAGCAGAATTTCATGGGCGACGGTGGCAATTTCGGCGCCATGTTCGCCAACAAGATCGTGGTGGAGTGCCCATGACGCCGACATCGGCCCGCCTGCTGCGCGGCCTTGCCGCCTCCGTCGTCGTGCTGGCGGTGGTGGCCGCGCTGGATGGGGCGGTGCATGCGCTATGGGCGCAAAATCCGTTCGGTGCGCCGCGCGCCGCGGCGGAGCCGCAGGCCGGCGGCATCATCGGCTGGCTGTTGGCAAAACAGTCGGAATTCTACCGCGAGATCTCGGCAACGATCCGCGCCGCGAAATCCGACGGCTCGGCGGTCTGGACGCTGCTCGTGATCTCCTTCGCCTACGGGATCTTCCACGCCGCCGGCCCCGGCCACGGCAAGGCGGTGATCTCGTCCTATCTGGTCGCCAACCACGAGACCGCGCGGCGCGGCATCGTGCTCTCGTTCGCCTCGGCGCTGCTGCAATCCCTCGTCGCGGTGGTCGTCGTCGGCATTTGCGCCTGGCTGCTCAACGCCACGGCGAAGACCATGTGCGGGGCGGAGAAGGCGATCGAGATCACAAGCTACGCCCTGATCGCCGCGTTCGGCGCGCGCCTCGTCTGGGTCAAGGGCGGCGGCTTCATCCGCGCGCTCCAGATGCCGCGCCCGGCGCTGGCGGTGGCCGGGGCGCCGCATCCCCATGATCATGACCATCATCACCATGGTCACCACCATCACCACGCGGATGCGCATCACGAGCATGGCCATGACCATGATCACGGCCACGATCCGCACCACGTCCATGACGAGCATTGCGGCCACTCGCATGGCCCGACGCCGGCCGAGCTCGCCGGTCCCGGCGGCTGGCAGCGGGGCTTGAGCGCGATTGTCGCGGTGGGGTTAAGGCCCTGCTCGGGCGCGATCCTGGTCCTGGTGTTCGCACTGGCGCAGGGCCTGTTCTGGGCCGGGATCGCCGCGACCTTCGTGATGGGCCTTGGCACCGCCATCACCGTTGCGGCGATCGCGGTTCTCGCGGTGTCGGCACGCGGCATGGCCGAGCGGCTGAGCGCGGCGCGCGACGGCGGCGGCATGCTGATCATGCGCGGCCTGGAGTTCGGCGCCGCCGGTCTCGTGCTGCTGTTCGGGCTGGGGCTGTTGTTCGGCTATGTCGCGGCCGAACGGGTGACGTGCCTTTGAAGTCTTGATCCTGCGAAGCTCTTGAACCGTCATCCTGAGGAGCCGCGAAGCGGCGTCTCGAAGGATGCACGGCCACGAGCCGGGCCGTCGTGCTTCGAGACGGCCGCTGCGCGGCCTCCTCAGCATGACGGGGAAGAGAGGCAATGCCGCGCTCACCCCGGCAGATAGCCCCTAATCGCCGGCAGGAAGAAGATCGCGATGTTGATGACGAGGCCGAGGCTCCAGAGGATCGAGCGCAGCGTCGGGCGGTTGCCGATATAGGTGAAGACGTAGGCGATACGCACGATCAGGAACAGCACCGCCAGCTCGTCGATCAGCCGCAACGGGCCGAGGCGGAATTCGGCGAGCAGCACCGCGGCGGCGAAGAACGGGAAGGCCTCGATGCCGTTCTGGTGCGCGCCGAGCGCGCGCGCGCGGATCGGATCATTGTAGAAGCCGGGATCGCGCGGATTGGCGTTGTCGAACTGGCGGAAGCCGATCCATTTGACCGATGCGATCGTGAGCAGCGAGAGCATCAGCGTCCCGAAGACGCACCATTCGGCGACCGTCATGGTTCCTCCCACGTTTGCACGGGAACGTAGCCAACCCGCCCGCAGCTTGACAAGGATCGGGCAACGCGCGAAGCCCAAGGACCTGAGCATAAGGCCATCATGAGCACGGTCGTTCCCTTCGGAAGCGCAAAGCCGGCCGCGGACGCGAAGCCCGAAAGGATTGGCGTGCTGCTGGTCAATCTCGGCACGCCAGATACCGCTGACGCCGCGGGCGTGCGGGTCTACCTGAAGGAATTCCTGTCCGATCCGCGGGTGATCGAGGACCAGGGCCTGCTCTGGAAGCTGATCCTCAACGGCATCATCCTGCGCGTCCGCCCGGCGCGCAAGGCGCGCGACTACCTGAAGATCTGGAACACCGAAAAGAACGAATCGCCGCTGAAGACGATCACGCGCTCGCAGGCTGCGAAGCTCGGCGCCGACATCGCCGACTACGACCATGTCGTGGTCGACTGGGCGATGCGCTACGGCAACCCGTCGATCAAGGCGCGGATCGAGGCGCTGGCAGCGCTTGGGTGCAGCCGGCTCCTGGTCGTGCCGCTCTATCCGCAATATTCGGCCGCGACTTCGGCGACCGTCTGCGACGAGGTGTTTCGCGTGCTGGCCGCGATGCGCGCGCAGCCGATCCTGCGGGTGACGCCGCCTTACTACGACGACCCCGACTACATCGAGGCGCTCGCCGTCTCGATCAACGCCCATCTCGCCACGCTGCCGTTCCAGCCCGAGGTCATCGTCGCGTCGTTCCACGGCATGCCGAAGAAGTATGTCGAGAAGGGCGATCCCTACGAGGCGCAATGCATCGCGACAACAGATGCGCTGCGCAAGCGCCTCGGCCTCGAGGCGTCGAAGCTGATCCTGACCTTCCAGTCGCGCTTCGGCAACGACGAGTGGCTGCAGCCCTATACCGACAAGACGGTCGAGAAGCTTGCGAAGGACGGCGTGAAGCGCATGGCGGTGGTCACGCCGGGCTTCTCCGCCGATTGCCTGGAGACGCTGGAGGAGATCGCGCAGGAGAACGCCGAAATCTTCCGGCACAATGGCGGCGAGCAGTTTGCGGCGATCCCCTGCCTCAACGACAGCGACGGCGGAATGGACGTGATCCGCCAGCTTGTGCTGCGCGAGCTGCAAGGCTGGATTTGATATCGCTGAATCTGACAGGGCCGGATTTGATCGCTCTCGATCCGATCGTTAACGATTCATGACACCGGTGAAACCGGCGCCCGTTCACGCTTCATCCATCTGGCGGCCTGTAAACCCGCTTCCTACGTGTAAGCTATAAGAACAGCCGGCTGAACCGGCGAAGCGGTCGTGCAGACCAATGCACGGCCGTGCCCGGCGACGGTCTTGCCGGCTTTGGAGGACTTTATGACTGGTTTCGATATTTTTGCGATCGCGTTCGTACTTCTCGTCATTGTCACGCTGTTTGCCGGGGTCAAGACCGTTCCGCAGGGCTACGACTGGACCATCGAGCGGTTCGGCAAATACACCCGCACATTGACGCCGGGCCTCAACCTGATCGTGCCCTATTTCGACCGCGTCGGGCGCAAGATCAACATGATGGAGCAGGTGATCAACATTCCCGAGCAGGAGGTGATCACCAAGGACAACGCCACCGTGACGGTGGACGGCGTTGCGTTCTTCCAGGTGTTCGACGCCGCGAAGGCGAGCTACGAGGTCGCCAATCTGACGCAGGCGATCACCGTCTTGACCATGACCAACATCCGCTCGGTGATGGGCTCGATGGATCTCGACCAGGTGCTGTCGCATCGCGACGAGATCAACGAGCGGCTGTTGCGCGTCGTCGACGCCGCGGTCTCGCCCTGGGGCGTCAAGGTCAACCGCATCGAGATCAAGGACATCGTGCCGCCGGCCGACCTCGTCGAGGCGATGGGCCGGCAGATGAAGGCCGAGCGCGTCAAGCGCGCCGACATCCTGCAGGCGGAAGGCCAGCGGCAGTCGGAGATCCTGCGCGCCGAGGGCGCCAAGCAGGGCCAGATCCTGCAGGCCGAAGGCCGCCGCGAAGCCGCCTTCCGCGACGCCGAGGCGCGCGAGCGTCTCGCCGAAGCCGAGGCCAAGGCCACGCAGATGGTCTCCGAATCGATCGCCAAGGGCGACGTCGCCGCGCTGAACTATTTCATCGCCGACAAATACATCAAGGCGTTCGGCCAACTCGCGGAGTCGCCGAACCAAAAGGTGCTGATGCTGCCGATCGAGGCGACGAGCGTGCTGGGCTCGCTCGCCGGCATCGGCGAGATCGCCCGCGCGACGTTCGGCGAGAGCGCGGCATCCGCGAGCGCCGCCGCACGTCGCGGTTCGGTGCCGCCGAGGACGTGATGGCATTGCGTCCGCAATTGTAGAGGTCGTGTCATGACCGAGATGTTTTCGACATTGGGTACCTGGAACTGGCTGATCTTCGGCTTCATCCTGATGGCGTTGGAGCTGGCGGCGCCCGGCGTGTTCCTGTTCTGGCTTGGGCTCGCTGCGCTCTTGGTCGGGCTGGTGTCGTTCCTGATCACGCCGTCCTGGCAAATGCAGCTCCTGATGTTTGCGGTGTTCGCCGCGGCCGCCGTGCCGGCATGGCGGCATTTTGCCAAGAGCACGACCGAGGCGAGTAAGAGCAACCCGTTCCTCAACCGCCGCACCGAGGCCCTGATCGGCCGCGAGTTCACACTGGAGAAGCCGATCGTCGACGGCTCCGGCACGGTGCGGATCGACGACACCGTCTGGCGCGTCGCCGGCCCCGACGCGCCGGCCGGCAGCCGGGTGAGGATCATCCGCGCCGATGGCGCCAGCCTGACGGTGGCGGCGGCGTAGCTTTAGCCTCGCTTGCTCCATCGCTCGGCGAAGCGGTGCAGCGGCGCGAAGGTCCGGAACAGCTCCCTGCCGAGCTCAGTGAGGCGGTAGCCGTCATCGGTCAGCGCGACGAAGCCGGCCTCGCGCAATTCGGTCAGCCGTGTCTGCAAGATCGTCGGCGAGGCCTCGTCGCAGGCGGTGCGCAGCGCGCGCGAGGTCAACGGCAGGTCGCGCAATTCCCATATGATCCGCAACGCCCAGCGCCGTCCCAGCAGGTCGAGCAGCGCCATGATCGGGCGGCCGCTGCGCGAGCCGCGGACGCTGCGCCGTGCGGTCGGTGCCTGCTTCGGCATGATGAAAATCCCCCTTGCGCGATGCTACAGATATTGTAGCGTATCGCTACATTAACTGTAGCAAGGGTATCGGGCCATGTCACGCATCGCGCCGCTCGAGCCGCCTTATGCGGCCGACGTCCAAAGCCATTTCGACCGCATCATGCGCGGCGCGCCGCCGCTCGTCCTGTTCCGCGTGATGGCCGGCCATCCGCGCGCCTGGGAGAAGTTTCGCGGCGGCAGCCTGCTCGATCGCGGGCCGCTGTCGCTCAGGGCGCGCGAGATCGTGATCGACCGCACCTGCGCGCTGAATTCCTGCGAATATGAATGGGGCGTGCACGTTACGGCGTTTGCGGCGGCCGCCGAACTGACCGAGGCGCAGGTCCGCGCCACCGTTTGCGAGAAGGCCGACGCCGACTGCTGGTCGGCCGCCGAACGGGACCTGATCGCGGCGGTCGACGCGCTGCATGCGCGCGCGACGCTTGATGAGGCGGAATTCGCAGCGCTGTCGGCGCATTACGACGACGACCAGATCCTCGAGATCATCCTGTTGTGCGGCTTCTATCGCTCGGTGTCGTATCTCGCGAACGCGCTGGCGTTGCCGCTGGAGGCGACGGCGGCAAGATTTCCGAGGTAGAGCCGTAGGGTGGGCAAAGCGAAGCGTGCCCACCACGTCTTGCACAGCTGGTGATGGTGGGCACGCTGCGCTTTGCCCACCCTACGAACCTCGCAATGACGAGGTGAGGGACCGCAGGCGCCTACGCCACGCCCGCGCGCAGCAAATCGTGCAGATGGATGATGCCGACCGGCTTCTTGGCGTCGGTCACGATCAGCGCGGTGATCTTCGCCGCATTGAGCATCTCCAGCGCCTCGCCGGCCAGCGTGTCCCGGCCGACGGTCTTGGGATTCCGTGTCATGATCTCGTCGACCGAAGCGGTCATCAGGTCGGAGCGCAGCATGTGGCGGCGGAGGTCACCGTCGGTGACGATGCCGATGATGTGGCCGCGCGCATCGACGATGCCGACGCAGCCGAATCCCTTCGAGGTCATCTCGACCAGCGCGTCCGACATCTTGGTGCCCTGCGGCTTCAGCGGCACGGCGTCGCCGGTGTGCATGAGATCGCGGGCATATTTCAACAGCGCACCGAGCTTGCCGCCCGGATGCAGCACGCTGAAATCGGTCGAGGTGAAGCCGCGGCCTTCGAGCAGCGCGATCGCCAGCGCGTCGCCGAGCGCCAGCATCATCAGCGAGGACGTGGTCGGCGCCAGATTGTGCGGGCAGGCCTCGCGCGCCTTCGGCAGCGTCAACTGCACGTCGGCGGCCTTGCTCAGCGTCGAGGCCTTGTGGGCAGTCATCGCGATCAGGGGAATAGAGAAGCGCGCCGCATAGTTGATCAGGTTCTTCATCTCCGGCTGCTCGCCGGACCATGACATCGCGAGGATCACGTCATCGGCGGTGATCATGCCGAGGTCGCCATGGCTCGCCTCGGCGGCGTGCACGAAGAACGCCGGCGTGCCGGTCGAGGCAAAGGTTGCGGCGATCTTGCGGCCGATATGGCCCGACTTGCCGAGACCGGTGACGATCAGCCGTCCTTTGGCGTTGCGGATCATCTCGGCCGCGGCCGTAAACGGCGTGCCGAGGTCGGATTTGAGCGCCGCTGAAATCGCGGCGACGCCGCTTGCCTCCACGTCGAGCGTGCGGAGCGCCGAGTGAACGGCGGCGTGATCGGTGCCGGACGATTTGGCCATCGGCGGTTTCGGTGTTGCCATCGGGAATTCCAGGGGAGGGCCTTTGCGCCCGGGCGTCTCCCTTAGCACGGTCCTTTCAGCAAGGCGACGCACGGCGGGCCGCCCTCAACGGCTCATTAACCATAATTGTTTTAACTCCATTAACGACGTTTCCGCCGCCCGGCGGAGCGTGTTCTGCAAGTGTATGAATTTGTTGGGGTAATTTCGTCGTGAAGCAAGGTCCAGCAAGGGGCCGAAACGGGCGCGCACGCCTCGTTCGCGTGGCCTTGCCGTGCCTTGTGCTGACCGCGACCATGGGCCTGGCCGAGGCCCAGACCGTCACGCCTGACATGTTCAGCCCGACCCGCCAGAGCCTGGTGCTCAATCCGGATTCGCCGCTGCGCCGGACCGGCGCCGAGGTCGCCGATCCGCTCAACGACGCCAGGCAGCGCGATCCCGATCGCGAGCGGCGCGCGCCGACGCGCCTTGGACAGGTCCCGAGCTACGGCTTGCCGGCCGCGAATGGTGCGGCAACCGCGGGCTATGACTCGCTCAACCGCAAGCGCCAGAAACCGAAATATTATCCGGGGCAGGCCAGGCCAAAGCCGCCACCGGGCCTCGGCACGCCGGCCCCCACGCCGCCGCAGCGAAACGCGACCGGTGGGTTGCGCCTGTCGATCCCGCCGTCTGAGAGCGCCAACAAGTCGCCGATCGCACCCGCAATGGCCGGCACCGTTCCGGGCCAGCCGCCGCGCAAGCGGCTCAAGATCGACGACGATCCGTTCGGCGCGGTCGGCGACTACGCCGGCTCGTTCCTGGTCAAGTCGGCCGTCGAATTCATGGGCGGCTACGACACCAATCCCGGCCGCCTGAACTCGCCGCAGGGACGGGCGTTCTACATCATCTCGCCGGAATTCCTCGCGGTCTCCGACTGGGAGCGTCACGCCGTCGTCGCGGATCTGCGCGGCTCGTTCACCGGCTATGGCCAAAACCTGACCCCGAATGCCGACGGCACGCCGCTGTCGGCGCCGCTCGACATCGACCGCCCGAACGTCATCGGTCATATCGACGGTCGCATCGACGTCTCGCGCGACACGCGGCTGACGGCGCAGGCGCGGCTCCTGGTCACGACAGACAATCCCGGCAGCCCGAACGTGCAGACGGGGCTTGCCAGATATCCGCTCTACTCGACCGTCGGCGGCACCTTCGGCATCGACCAGAACTTCAACCGCCTGCAGATCTCGGCCGGCGCCACCGTCGATCGCACCGACTATCAATGGTCGAAGCTCACCGACGGCGCCTCGTCGTCGAACGACGACCGCAATTTCAGCCAGTATGGCGGCGTCGCGCGCGCAAGCTACGAGCTGACGCCGGCCGTGAAGCCCTTCGTCGAGGTCGAGGGCGACAGCCGCGTGCATGACCTGCGCCTCGACCGCAACGGCTTCGCGCGCGACTCGAACGGCGGCTACGTCAAGGCCGGCAGCTCCTTCGAGTTCACGCGGCTGCTGTTCGGCGAAGTCTCGATCGGCTACGCCGCGCGCAACTATGTCGACCCGCGGCTGAGCCAGTTGAACGGTCTCCTCACCACGGCCTCGCTGACCTGGACCGCGACGCCGCTGACGACGGTGAAGTTCTATTCCGACACGCAGCTCGGCGAGACCACACTGCCCGGCACCTCGGGCGTGCTGTCGCGCACCTATACCGTCGAGGTCGATCACGACTTCCGCCGCTGGCTGACCGGTATCGGCAAGTTCACCTACGGCACGCTCGACTACCAGGGCGACAACCGCACCGACAAGATCTACTCGCTGTCGGGCGACCTCATCTACAAGCTGACCCGCAGCCTCTGGATCAAGGGCACACTCCGCCGCGACATCCTGGATTCGTCATCGCCGGGATCGAGCTCGGCATCGACGGTGGTGATGCTGGGGGTGAGGCTGCAGAATTGAGAGCGCCATCACGCTCTTGCAGCCTCGTTAGGGCGCCTAGCAGGGATCGCACGAGAGGGTACGAAGCGCATAAAAATACTCGAAGCTTGCACTCAACATGAAGTTGAGTAAACAGTTCCCTTAATTAAGTCCTGCAAAGTTGATTTCTCAGCCGGCGACAACGCAACTTTTAAGTTGAAGGTCAACTACTCCAGCCGTGTGTAGCGTCCGCTAACAGCGCCAACCGAGATCGAGAGATGACGTTCTTCGACAAAATCAGGCACGCGAAGTTTCTTATTCAGAGCTACAAGTCGTTTGGCAAGGACGAGCAGGGCTTTGACGGGGTCCAGCCTGTCAACGTTCTCGTAGGAAGAAACAATAGTGGTAAGTCGGCCCTACTCGATCTTATACAATTTCATTGCGGCAACTACCAATTCTCCCCTGGAACACAAAATGGGGCGCATCCAACAAAGCTGACGCTTGAGATGCCTATTAGCGAGGAAAGTGTCGCGCGTGTCTTCAACAGAAATACGAGTGGCGGTGGGATCAATGGCAATCATTTCGATTTTGGAAAGCAATACGTTGGTCGCGCAATTAAAGTTCAGATAGATCCGGTCTCGCGCCAACTCCAGCTTGTTAGTATTGACTATGGCGAGCTCCCAACTCAGCCGACCCAAATGTTTCAATCACTCGCCTCCGTCATTAGCAGCCCGCTTGAGGGGAGAGCATTCAAGCGGCTTGGTGCTGACAGAGATAGGCGGAGATTTCCTGGACTAACATCGTTCCCCAGTAGATTTGATGAATTCTCGGACATTTTGGAGAGCCACGTTCCTGGCGAAGGAAAGCGATTTGAACGAAACAAGGTGCTGTTCGCCGAGAGTGTCGTTCCATTGATCGAAAGAGAAGACATGGCAGGTGCCTTGGACCTTGAGACCAAAGCAATCGAGGCAGCGAGGATGATCGCTTCTTGGAACCGAATCGACCCCACTTGGGCTTGATAGACCATGATACGGACCCGAAGGTCCGCGTTAGAGTGTTCTGCGACTCTCGCCCGTGAAGCTGCTTCGCCCGACACGCAAGAGCAATGTCGGCGCGGCGCCTGCGACAAATCAACCCGACGGGCAATATTCCGCTTCCGTCGTCGGGCAAATCAGTGGCACGAATCCGCCCGTCTCACGCGATGAGGGGCGGCTCGCGATCGTCACGAACGTGGTGTGGGATGCGGTGGACGCGGAATGCGCAACTGACGAGTGCGCGTGAGGCGGACGGCGAAGTCGTGTGGTCCTGACGCCCCAGTGGCTGGTGTCTCCTCGCAAGACGTGGAAAGCGTCTTTGCGGGGACGGTGG
>NZ_JBHMET010000130.1:0-56182 GCF_042430365.1 Bradyrhizobium erythrophlei | reverse complement strand
CTGTGGTCCTACCCCCGTGCTTTTTGTTGCACGGGACCCATGGGTGCAATCGGCACCCGGTCTTCCCTGCGCCCTCTGCAAGTGGAGAGGGTGGAACGGCACACAGGACTCGGACGATTCACGTCGCGAGAACGCGGACGTGCATCCTCATCGCTGTTTGAAAATTGAATCAGAAATCTCATCCCGTCATTGCGAGGAGGAAAGCGACGAAGCAATCCATGCTTCAGCAAGCGGAAATATGGATTGCTTCGCTTCGCTCGCAATGACGAATGCGCCGTCCGGGCCAAGCCCGGGACGACACCTGGGTCAGTTAGGGCCCTACCGCGGCAGGTCCGTCTTCCCCATCAGGAACGTGTCGATCGCGCGGGCGCAGAGTCGGCCCTCGCGGATCGCCCACACCACCAGCGACTGGCCGCGGCGCATGTCGCCGGCGGAGAACACGTTGGGGCGCGAGGTCTGGTAGTCCTGCAGATTGGCGCGGACGTTGCCGCGCTGGTCGAGATCGACCGCGAGCGTCTTCAACAGGCCCTCATGCACGGGATGGACGAAGCCCATCGCCAGCAGCACGAGCTCGGCGTCGAGGGTGAACTCGGTGCCCGGCAGCGGCTTGAACTTGTCGTCGACCTTGACGCAGTGCAGCTTCTTGACCTTGCCGTCAGTGCCTTCGAACTTCGTCGTCAGCACCGCGAATTCGCGCACCGCGCCTTCGGCCTGGCTCGAGGACGTGCGCATCTTCAGCGGCCAGTTCGGCCAGGTCACGCCCTTGTTCTCGTGCTCGGGCGGCGCCGGCATGATCTCGAGCTGGGTCACCGACTTCGCGCCCTGCCGGAACGAGGTGCCGATGCAGTCCGAGCCGGTGTCGCCGCCGCCGATCACCACGACATGCTTGCCGCCGGCGAGGATGTCGGCGGCGCCGTTCAGCGGTTCGCCGGAAACGCGGCGGTTCTGCTGCGGCAGGAAGTCCATCGCGTAATGGATGCCCTGGAGATCGCGGCCGGGGATCGGCAGGTCGCGCGGAGCCTCCGCGCCGCCGGTCAGCGCCATCGCATCATATTCGTTGACCAGGTCGCGCGGGTCGATCGCGCCGGCATCGGTGCCGCCGACCGGCTTGCCATAGTGGAAGGTGACGCCCTCGGCTTCCATCTGCGCGACGCGGCGGTCGATGATGCCCTTCTCCATCTTGAAGTCGGGAATGCCATAGCGCAGCAGGCCGCCGGCCTTGGCGAACTTCTCGTAGACATGCACGTCGTGACCGGCGCGCGCGAGCTGCTGCGCGCAGGCCATGCCCGCCGGGCCCGAGCCGATCACCGCGACCTTCTTGCCGGTCTTGGCGGCCGCGATCTCCGGCTTCACCCAGCCATTGTCCCAGGCGCGGTCGACGATCGCGCATTCGATCGTCTTGATGGTGACCGGGTTGTCGTCGATGTTGAGCGTGCAGGACGCCTCGCACGGCGCCGGGCAGATGCGCCCGGTGAACTCCGGGAAGTTGTTGGTGGAGTGCAGATTGCGCGCGGCCTCTTCCCAGTTGCCCTGATAGACGAGGTCGTTGAAGTCGGGGATCTGGTTGTTGACCGGGCAGCCGGGCGTACCCGGCTGAGCCGAGCCGGTGCCGTGGCAATAGGGGATGCCGCAATTCATGCAGCGCGCGGCCTGATCGCGCGTGTCCTTCTCGCTGAGCGGAATGACGAACTCGTTGAAATGCTTCAGCCGCTCATCCACCGGCGTGTACTTGCGATCGTGACGCTCGATGTCGAGGAAACCCGTGATCTTGCCCATTAACCTTGACGTCCCTGCATCCATCTTGGCCTCATCGATTAAGACGGCGCACGCGCCTCCTTACTATGAGGAATGTCCAGTCTTTCCCCCATCCCTCAAGAAGCGGCGCTCGCGCGCCGCGTTCCGACGGATGAGTTGGTTCGTTACGCGACCCCGATCGCGATTTTCGGCTCGGCGTCGGCGTTCGCCTTCATTTCCTTCAGGGCGCGGCGGTACTCCACCGGCATCACCTTGCGGAATTTCGGCAGCCAGGCCTTCCAGTTGGCGAGGATCTCCGCCGCCTTCTTCGAGCCGGTCAGCTTGGCGTGGCGCGAGATCAGCACGTGCAGCCGCTCGACGTCGGATTCCAGCAGGTTCTGGAACACGTCGACCCGGCCATGCGCCTCGAGATCGCCGGAGTGATGATAGGTGTCGGCGTTGATCAGCTCCTCCGACAGCACCGGCTCAAGCTCGACCATCGAAAGGTTGCAGAGCTTGGCGAAGTCGCCGGCCTCGTCCAGCACATAGGCGATGCCGCCGGACATGCCGGCCGCGAAGTTGCGCCCGGTCTTGCCGAGCACGACCACGATGCCGCCGGTCATGTACTCGCAGCAATGGTCGCCGGCGCCTTCGACGACCGCGACCGCGCCGGAATTGCGCACCGCGAAGCGTTCGCCGGCGATGCCGCGGAAGTAGCATTCGCCCGCGATCGCGCCATACATCACGGTGTTGCCGACGATGATGGAGTCCTCGGGCACGATGCCGGAATTCGCCGGCGGCTTGACGATGATGCGGCCGCCGGAGAGGCCCTTGCCGACATAGTCGTTGCCTTCACCCTCGAGCTCGAAGGTGACGCCCGACGCGAGCCATGCGCCGAACGCCTGTCCTGCCGTGCCATTCAGGCCGACATGGATGGTGTCGAGCGGCAGGCCGGCATGGCCGTAGATCTTGGCCACCGCGCCCGACAGCATCGCGCCGGCGGAGCGGTCGGTGTTGTTGATCTCTTCCTCGATCCGGACCGGCGCGCCGCGATCGAGCGCGGCCTGCGCCTTCTCGATCAGCCGACGGTCGAGCACGGCGTCCAGGTGATGGTTCTGGGCTTCCGAGTGGTAGATCTTCTGGCCCTTCTCCTCCTTCTGCCGCACGAACAGCTTGGAGAAGTCGAGACCCTTGGCCTTCCAATGCGAGACCAGCGCGGTCTGGTCCAGCATCTGGACCTGGCCGATCATGTCGTCGAACGTCTTGTAGCCGAGCTGCGCCATGATCTCGCGGACTTCCTCGGCGACGAAGAAGAAGTAGTTGATGACGTGCTCGGGCTGGCCGGTGAAGCGCTTGCGCAGCACCGGATCCTGGGTGGCGACGCCGACCGGGCAGGTGTTGAGGTGGCACTTGCGCATCATGATGCAGCCCGCCGCGATCAAGGGCGCGGTGGCGAAGCCGAACTCGTCGGCCCCGAGCAGCGCGCCGATCACGACGTCACGCCCGGTGCGGAAGCCGCCGTCAACCTGGACCACGATGCGGCTGCGCAGCCGCTCGCGCACCAGCGTCTGGTGGGTTTCGGCGAGGCCAATCTCCCACGGCGAGCCCGCGTGCTTGATCGAGGTCAAGGGCGAAGCACCGGTGCCGCCCTCGAAGCCCGCGATCGTGACATGGTCGGCGCGCGCCTTGGCGACGCCGGCGGCAACCGTGCCGACGCCGACTTCGGAGACGAGCTTGACCGAGACCTGGCCGTCCGGATTGACGTTCTTGAGGTCGTAGATCAGCTGCGCGAGGTCTTCGATCGAGTAGATGTCGTGGTGCGGCGGCGGCGAGATCAGGCCGACGCCCGGCGTCGAATGCCGCACGCGCGCGATGGTCGCGTCGACCTTGTGGCCGGGCAACTGGCCGCCTTCGCCGGGCTTGGCACCCTGCGCCATCTTGATCTGCATCATGTCGGAGTTGACGAGGTACTCCGTCGTCACACCGAAGCGGCCCGAGGCGACCTGCTTGATCGCCGAGCGCATGCTGTCGCCGTTCGGCATCGGCTTGAAGCGGTCGGCTTCCTCGCCGCCTTCGCCGGTGTTCGACTTGCCGCCGATCCGGTTCATGGCGATCGCGAGCGTGGTGTGCGCCTCGCGCGAGATCGAGCCGAACGACATCGCACCGGTGGCGAAGCGCTTGACGATCTCCTTGGCCGGTTCGACGTCCTCGAGCTTGACGGGCTTGCGCTTGTCGTCCTCGGCGTTCTTGATCCGGAACAGGCCGCGCAGCGTCAGCAGACGCTCGGACTGCTCGTTGAGGATCTTGGCGAAGGCGCGGTAGCGCTCCAGCGAGTTGCCGCGGACGGCATGCTGCAGCGTCGAGACCGATTCCGCGGTCCAGGCATGATCCTCGCCGCGGGTGCGGTAGGCATATTCGCCGCCGACGTCGAGCGCGCTCTTGTAGACCTGCGCGTCACCGAACGCGTCGGTGTGGCGCCGCACCGTCTCCTCGGCGATCTCGGCGAGGCCGACGCCCTCGATGCGGGTGTGGGTGCCGACGAAGTACTTGCCGACGAAATCCGCCTTGAGGCCGACCGCGTCGAAAATCTGGGCGCCGCAATAGGACTGGTAGGTCGAGATGCCCATCTTGGACATCACCTTGAGCAGGCCCTTGCCGATCGACTTGATGTAGCGCTTGACGATCTCGTAGTCGTCGAGCCCGCCGGGGAACCTGTCCTTCATCGCGAGGATGGTTTCGAACGCGAGATAGGGGTTGATCGCCTCGGCGCCGTAGCCGGCGAGGCAGGCGAAGTGATGCACCTCGCGCGGTTCGCCGGATTCGATCACGAGGCCGACCGAGGTGCGCAGGCCGGTGCGGATTAGATGATGATGCACGGCGGCGCAGGCGAGCAGCGACGGGATCGGGATCCGGTCCGTGCCGGTCATGCGGTCGGACAGGATAATGATGTTGATGCCCTCGCGCACCGCGCCCTCGGCGCGCGCGCAGAGCTCGTCGAGCACCTGCTCCATGCCCGCCGCGCCGAAGCCGGCGTGGAAGGTGGTGTCGAGCGTGCGCGACTTGAAATGGGTCGCGGCGACGTCGGAGATCGAGCGGATCTTCTCGAGGTCCGCATCGGTCAGGATCGGCTGACGCACTTCGAGGCGCTGGGTCGAGGCGAGGCCCTGCAGGTCGAACAGGTTCGGCCGCGGCCCGATGATCGAGACGAGGCTCATCACGAGCTCCTCGCGGATCGGGTCAATCGGCGGGTTGGTTACCTGCGCGAAGTTCTGCTTGAAATAGGTGAAGAGCTGCTTGGGCCTGTCCGACAGCGCCGAGATCGGCGTGTCGTTGCCCATCGAGCCGGCGGCTTCCTCGCCGGTCGCCGCCATCGGCGTCATCAGGATGTTGATGTCTTCCTGCGAGTAGCCGAACGCCTGCTGCCGGTCCAGGAGCGGCAGGTTGGAGCGGACGCCCTTGGCCGGCGCGTCCGGCAGCTCTTCGAGCACGATCTGGGTGCGATGCAGCCAGTCGCTGTAGGGGTGGCTCTTGGCGAGATCGGCCTTGATCTCGTCGTCGGGAATGAGGCGGCCCTGCTCGAGGTCGACGAGCAGCATCTTGCCGGGCTGCAGCCGCCACTTGGTGACGATCTGCTCCTCCGGAATCTTCAGCACGCCCATTTCGGACGCCATCACGATGCGGTCGTCCTTGGTGACGAGATAGCGCGCCGGACGCAGGCCGTTGCGGTCCAGCGTCGCGCCGATCTGGCGGCCGTCGGTGAAGGCGATCGCGGCCGGGCCGTCCCACGGCTCCATCAGTGCGGCGTGATATTCGTAGAAGGCGCGGCGCTGCTCATCCATCAGAGGATTGCCGGCCCACGCTTCCGGAATCATCATCATGACGGCATGCGGAAGGGAATATCCGCCCTGCACCAGGAATTCGAGCGCGTTGTCGAAGCAGGCGGTGTCGCTCTGGCCCTCATAGGAGATCGGCCACAGCCGGCTGATGTCCTTGCCGTAGAGCTCCGAATGCACAGATGCCTGCCGCGCCGCCATCCAGTTGACGTTGCCGCGCAGCGTGTTGATCTCGCCGTTATGGGCGATCATCCGGTAGGGATGCGCCAGCGACCAGGTCGGGAAGGTGTTGGTCGAGAAGCGCTGATGGACGAGGGCCAGCGCGCTCTCGAAATCCTTCTCGTGCAGGTCGGGGTAATACTTGCCGAGCTGGTCGGCGAGGAACATGCCCTTGTAGATCACGGTGCGGCAGGAGAACGAGCACGGGTAATAGCCGGCCATGCCGCGGTCGCGGCGCTGATAGATCGCCTGCGAGATCGACTTGCGCAGGATGTAGAGCCGGCGCTCGAAATCGTCGTCGGTCTTGGCGACGCCGTTGCGGCCGATGAAGACCTGCATGTGGTAGGGCTCGGTCGGCTTCACGGTGACGCCGAGCGAGGAATTGTCAGATGGCACGTCGCGCCAGCCGAGCAGCTTGAAGCCCTCGTTCTTGATTTCGTCGGCGATGATGCTCTTGATCACGTTTCGCCACGCCGCATCGCCGGGCATGAACAGCGCGCCGATGGCATAGTCGCCGGGCTTGGGAAGCTGGAAGCCGAGCTCGGCGGCCTTGCGCGAGAAGAAGGCGTGCGGGATCTGCACCAGGATGCCGGCGCCGTCGCCGAAGCGCGGATCGGCGCCTACCGCGCCGCGATGCTCGAGATTGCAGAGGATGCTCAGCGCGTCGGAGACGATCTGGTGCGACTTCTTGCCCTTGATGTTGGCGATGAAGCCGACGCCGCAGGAGTCCTTCTCCAGGGTCGGGTCGTAGAGGCCTTCGGCCTGCGGGCGCCAGGTGTGCAATTCAGGAGTGTGGAGCTCACGCGCGGTTTCGGCGGGTTTCGAGTCCGCGGTCGCCGACAGCGTTTCTGTCACGATGGTTTCGCGCTCGAATTCCGACCCGCTCATGTGTTCTCTCCCTTCCGTAAGGGGCCTCTCTGTCATTGGCGCACCTTGGGCGTTGCGGCACCCACCGGGCCACCGCTCGTCCGCCGCGAGCCGCAATTTCCTTAATTCAGGCGAGGGCGTTCAACGTCCCTGAGGAACGGCCTTGCCTGCAGCATTCTCGGAGCTCGAAGCGCCGAGTTTCGTTGCAATCCCTGTGCCGGGATGGCCTCGAAATTGAGACAGTCTTGCTGTCCTAACTCCGACCTTGCCAAATTTTTGTCTATCACACAAGCGCGTGAGAGTCCTCGGCCGCATGCTCAGATCGTACGGCTCGGGCGCCTCGCCGCCCTGTTTCCGCGGCTCTGGCCGCCCCCGATTTGAAGCAAACGCGCCGCGATGTGGCCCAAGGACCGCCGGATTTCAAAATGAAATTTTGCGCAAGGTGGCCGCCAAAGAGAGCGGGAACGCTTCGAAAGGCGCGGGGCAGACAGGAGTCACGGCGATGAAGTTGTTCACAGGATGGGTTGCGACGGCCGGCCTGGCGCTGACCGCGGTGTCCGCGCAGGCGCAGTTGCTGGTGCCCAACTCGATCGGCGGCCCCCTGACCATCCGGGTGTCCGACGTCGGGGGGCCCTATGCCGCCATGCTGCCGGAGGTTCCACCGCCACCGCGCTACGGCCGCGTGCCGAGCCTGCTGCCGCCGATGGAGGTCTACACCGTGCTGCGCGAGAATGGGTATCTGCCACTCGGCGCCCCGCGGCAGCGCGGGTTCGTCTATACGATCTCGGTGATCGACCGCGGCGGCGAGGACGGGCGGCTGGTGATCGATGCCCGCAACGGGCGGATCGTCCGCTTCGTGCCGGCCTACCGAATGGGCGACAATTTCGACGACGATTTGACCGCCAATTACGGGCCGGTCGGCCCGATGCCGCCGGTCCAGGCCCGCGTGCCGCGTCCGCCGGCCCCGGTCCCGCATGTCGCAAGCCGCGGCGTTCCGGTGCCGAAGCCGAGCCCGCTCGCCACGAAGCCCGCGCCGGCTCCCGCCCCCACCCAGGCTGCCGCGCCGGCTCCTGATCCCGCCCAGGTCGCCGCACCCGGGCCGGCCGCCGCCGAGGCCCCGGCGCCGGCCCAGCAGGCCGCCGTGGCCGCGCCACAGCCGGCAGAAGCCCAGCCGACGGCGCAGGCCCAGACGCCGCAAGCCCAAGCGCCGACCGTCGGCCAAGCCGCCGCGCCGGCGCCCGCGATCCTACCGACCCAGGAGATGCCCAAGGTGCAGGGGCTGGAGTGAAATGCGTAGCCCGGATGGAGCGCAGCGAAATCCGGGAAGACTCTCTCGGCGGGCAGAGCCGTCCCCGGATTGCGCTGCGCTTCATCCGGGCTACCAACATGAGAAAAACGCCCCGGTTTCCCGGGGCGTTTTCGCGTTCAGCCAATATCTGCCGACGCTGGACTTAGGCCGCGACCTTGCCGACCGAGCCGTCGACGACCTGCGGGGTCTTCTCACCCGAGGAGATCGGAATGCTGCGGGGCTTCTTGGCCTCGGGAATCTCGCGGACGAGATCGACATGGAGCAGGCCGGTCTCGAGCGAGGCGTTCTTCACCTGCACGAAGTCGGCAAGCTGGAAGACACGCTCGAAGGCGCGCGAGGCGATGCCGCGATAGAGCACCTCGGCCTTGTCGCCGGAGTTCTCGTTGGCGGTTTTCTCGCCCTTGATCGTCAGCGTGTTTTCCTTCGCGACGATCGAGAGCTCAGCCTGGGAGAAGCCGGAGACGGCGACACTGATGCGGTAAGCATTCTCGCCGGTGCGCTCGATGTTGTAGGGGGGATAACCGGGGCTGCCGTCCGAGGTCACCTGATCGAGCAGGTTGAAGAGGCGGTCGAAGCCGACGGTGGAACGATAAAACGGAGTGAGATCGTAGCTACGCATAGGGTAGTCCTCCAATGAGCGACTGTTTCATTTACCCGCCCGCCATCGGGCCGGGCTTAGTCTGTGTGCAGCCTGATGTTTCGGTTCCGAAACACTGGTAGCGGCCTGCACTCCAGTGATATGGGAGGAGCTTGCGCCGCGTTCAATAGCCGGAAACAGCGTCGCTTTTGACGCCCGCGCTCTTGATTTCCACTTCGCTCCACCTAGCCGGTTCTGTGCATGACGCTCGTCTCCATTCCAGCCAATCCGGTCCCGGAGGACGTCGTCAGCGGCACCATCAAGACCCCCGACGGCGCGGAGCTGCGCTTTGCGCGCTGGGCGCCGCCGCCCGGCCGCAAGGGCACGGTTTGCATCTTCGCCGGGCGTGGCGAGATGATCGAAAAATACTTCGAGACCGTGCGCGATCTGCGCGACCGCGGCTTTGCGGTCGCGATGATCGACTGGCGCGGACAGGGGCACTCGTCGCGGCGTCTGCGCGATCCGCGCAAGGGCTATGTGCGCGACTTCGCCGATTACGAGGTCGACGTCGAGACCTTCGTGCAGCAGGTCGTGCTGCCGGATTGCCCGCCGCCGTTCTTCGCGCTGGCCCATTCGATGGGCGGCGCGGTGATGCTGCGCCTCGCGCATGCGGGAAAGCGCTGGTTCGACCGCATGGTGCTGTCGGCGCCGATGATCGACTTGCCGGGCCGCCGCACCTCCTTCATCCCGAGCGCGATGCTCAAGATCATGCGATTGACCGGGCAGGGCGGCCGCTACGTTCCCGGCGGCAGCGACGAGCTGATCGGCCTGCCCTCCTTCATCAACAATCCGCTGACCAGCGATCCCGTGCGCTACGCTCGCAACGCTGCGATCCTGGAGGAGGACCCGACGCTCGGCATCGCGGCGCCGACGATCGCCTGGGCCGACACCGCCTTCAGCGCGATGCGGACCTTCCGCGGTGCGTCCTATCCCTCCGACATCCGCCAGCCGATCCTGATGCTGGCGGCGAGCAATGACGAGGTGGTGTCGACGCCTGCGATCGAGGAGTTCGCCTATCACCTGCGCGCCGGCTCGCATCTGGTGATCGCCGGCTCCAAGCACGAGATCCTGCAGGAGCAGGACCGCTACCGCGCGCAGTTCTGGGCCGCTTTCGACGCCTTCGTGCCGGGCACGCCGCTGTTCAAGTGAGACATATTTAGCGGTTCAAGAGCGCGACGATCCGGTCGGGGAAGCGGCGTTCGACGAACAGCGTCCGGACCTCGGCGACGCTGAGATAGCGGTCCTTGCCTTCGCCCTTGCCCATGATGTCGAGCAGCACCGGCCATTCGCCGAGCATCAACAACGGATAGTAGCAGCGCAGGATCGCGTAGGACCACGAATGCTCGTCCTTGGCGCGCTGGAAGTTGGCGGCCATGAAGGTCTTGATGTCGGACGCGGACAATCCGCGTTCGGTGCCGCCGTCGGGATTGGGGTAGCCCTTGCCGAAGGTGGCAAGACGCGCGATCTCATCCTCGTGCACTACGGCATGCTGATCGAGGATGCGCGAGCCGGCTCCGTGCTTGTCGAGCGGTCCGTTGCGCAACTCGTCGAGGATCGCGCCCTTGGTCAGGCTGCGCAGCTGGCTGAATGGACCAAGGCCGTTCGCGATCAGCGCGACCATGAAGATCTGCCCGCCGGCAATCAGCGCCGGCAATCCGGTCTTGCCGGTCGCGCGATCGATCGTCGCGCTGAGCTCTGTCAGCGGCACGACATGGCCGCCGACATAGCCGCCGGCGACGAGTGCGCGCAGGAAGGGACATGGATTGTTCGGCGAAACCTCTATCGACCGGGCAGGCGCCTGGCCTGGAGCGATATCCTGCATGAAACCACACCCTGAAAAAGCATTGTGTCCAGAAAGGAAGCGTGTCCAGAAAGGAGGCGCGACCGGACGGTGAACCGGCTTACGTGCCGGCGAGCTTAGTCGTTGACGCAACCAGAGCGAGTTTGCCGAAAGGGATGCCTGCTTTCAAGAGGCCGTCGCGATAATGGGCGATATCGGCCGGGTTCTTCCAATGGAAGTTGCGCAAATGCCGTTCGACGGTGAAGCCCGGATGATTGTCAAGCAGCGCCTCGGCCGCCTGTTTCGCTTCGTCCGCACGCCCGAGCTGCGCCAGCGCCGCGGTGCGCACCGCGAGGCCCTGCAGATGGTTCGGGTTGAGATAGAGCGTTTCGCGGGACCATGACAGCGATGCGTCATATTGTCCGAGCAGGTAGTGGCTGAACGCGTTCAGGGCGCCCCACTGATAACGGGGATCGCTGTTGTCGCGCTGGACCGCCATCGAGAACAGCTCGATCGCCTTGCGATGATCGCCGACCACCATGTGGCAGATCCCAAGGACGCCGCGCGCGCCCATGTCGTATGGGTTGAGTTCGATCGCCCGCTTGATGGCGTCCATCGCGGCTTCGTAGTGCCCCTGCATCGCGTGCAGATAGGCCAGCAGCGCGAATGCAAAGGACGAGCGCGGGTCGAGCCGGACGCTGCTTTCGGCGAGACTGACCGACGACGCCCACAATTCGCGCGTGCTCGGGATCCAGCCGAACTGCGAGCCCTGGATCTGGATGGTCGCGAGATAGGCGCGCGCGATCGACAGCGCGGGATCGAGGTCGATCGCCTCCTTGAACAGCGCGATCGCCGCTTCGAAATCGGTCTTGGTCTGGTGATAGTAGTGCGACAGGCCCTTGAGGAAGCGGTCCCACGCGGTCAGCTCGGAGTTGGGCGAGCGCGCGGGCGCCGAGGCCTCGGCGCGATAGATCTCCTGGGCGATCGCGGCGGAGAGGTTGGCGGTGATCTCGTCCTGCATCGCGAACAGGTCGCCCATGTCGCGATCGTAGCGGCCGGTCCACAGCTGCTCGCCCTTTTCCGGCGCGATCAGCTCGGCGGTGACGCGGATCTTGTTGCCTGCGCGCCGAACCGAGCCCTGGATCAGATAGGTCGCGTCAATCTCGCGCGCGATCAGCCGGGTGCTGACATTCTTGCCCTTGTAGGCGAAGGTCGAGTTACGGCTCAGCACGCGGTAGAAGGACTGCAGCGACAGCGCGTGGATCAGGTCCTCGGTCAGGCCGTCGGAGAAGTATTCGTCGCCGCCGCCGCTGAGGTTGTCGAACGGCAGCACGCCGACGATCGCGGTCCGGTACTGTCCCGGCAGATGCGGCCCGTCCTGCGGCGTCTTTTCTTCCTGAACCTCAGATCCCTCCGGCGCCCAGGTCCAGACGTTGATCGGTTCGGCGATGTTCTTGAAGCGGTGCGGGCCGGCGTCGACCAGGGTAACCGCAAGCCGCCTCCCGGACTCGGTGCGGGCCTTGTCCGACACCGCGATGCCGCCGGGGGCTGCGACCGTCTCGAGACGGACGGCGATGTTGACGTCGTCGCCGAACACCTCGTCCTCGTCGGCCATCACGTCGCCCATATGGACGCCCATGCGGAAATGCATGGCGCGATCGGCCGGCAGGTGGTCGTTGCGTTCGGCCATCAGCGTCTGCATCGCGACCGCGGCCTCGATCGCCCCGATGATGCTCGGGAATTCGAGCAGAAAGCCGTCGCCGGTGTTTTTGACGATCCGGCCGCCATGGTTGAGGATAAATGGGTAGATCGCGCTGCGGTGGGCCTTGAACGAGGCATGCGTCCCCGCTTCGTCGGCACCCATCATGCGGGAATAGCCGGCGATGTCAGCGCAAAGAATGGCGGCTAGCCGTCTCTCCATGTCCCCTGTGCCCCGGAATGGCCACTCAGCCGATGTGACCGGTTCCAATACTTACAAGACGTGCCGTATCCAGCGGAAGCCCGGTCTGTGCCCAACTATAATGCATTGTAGCAGGAATGGGCATGCGACCAACGGCCTTCACAACGCGGTTCACTACTGAATTTGTATGTCGGTGGAATGGCATGATTCTGGACACCAGGCCTTTCCGATTCGTTACTCATACGGGTTAATCTCGCCATGCTTGGTATCCACGAACTCTGGCTGTTTGTCGCCTCCGGCCTGCTGCTCAACATCACGCCGGGGCCGGACACGGCCTACATCATCGGCCGCAGCATCCAGTTGGGCTGGCGTGGCGGGGCGGCTGCTGCGATCGGTATCAGTTGCGGTTGCCTGGTCCACGTGCTTGGCGCGGCGATCGGGCTGTCGGCGCTATTGATGGCCTCTTCGTCCGCATTCCTGGCGGTCAAGCTGGTCGGCGCGGCCTATCTGGTGCTGACCGGGCTGCAGATGCTGCTGTCGCGCACCCGGCCGATCGCGGAGGTAACGGGGCAGGGCGGCGAGACCTCGGTCTGGCGCATCTTCTGGCAGGGGGCGCTGACCAACATCGTCAATCCCAAGGTGGCGCTGTTCTTCCTCGCCTTCCTGCCGCAGTTCGTGGCGGCTGATTCGCCGCACAAGGCGCTCGCCTTCCTGGCGCTCGGGCTGATCTTCATCGTCAACGGCACGCTGTGGTGCCTCGGCGTCGCGGCCTTCGCGGCACGGGCCGCCGGCCGGATCCGGCAGTCGGCCGGTGTGATCGCCTGGATCAACCGTTCGCTCGGCGGCCTGTTTGTCTATCTCGGCTTCCGCGTCGCGATGCTGGAGGCGCGCTGACCCGCACGCTTCCGCCGAACTAGCCGTGCAGCTTCATCAGCGCGCTACCGGCGAGGTAGAGGCCGAGCAGGATCATCGCGATCAAGAACCAGCGGCGGAACACCTCGGGCTGCATCCGCGAGCGCACCGACTGGCCGATGAACATGCCGGCGAACGATGCCGCCATCGCCACCGCGCTGGGCAGCGCGGTGGCGGCCGTCAGCAGGCCCGAGGCCGTCAAGTTGAAGGCGAGCGCGACCGTTGCGGTGGTGAAGAAGACGCCGAGCGCCTGCACCAATTCGTCCCGTTCCATCCCGATCGCCTGCATGAACGGCATCGAGGGGATGACCTGCACGCCGGTTGCCGCCGAAATCAGCCCGGTCACGATGCCGACGATGCCGCCGACCCATTTCTCGTCGTGGCGAGCGACCTTGAAGCTGAACCTGCTGAGGCCGACGATCGCGTAGATCACCAGCAACAGGCCCAGCACGACGGTGCCGTAGGGCGCATAGGGCCCGGTCAGCAATCCGGCATTGAACCAGATGCCGATGACGGTGCCGACCATCAGCGGCCACAGCCGCTTGAGTATATCGCGCAGATAGGGGCCGACGAAGGTCTGCCAGATGTTGGTGACGATCGCCGGCACGATCACGATCGCGATCGCCTGGGCCGGCGGCATCGTCACCGCGAGCAGTCCCATCGAGACCGTTGGCAGGCCAAGGCCGAGCGTGCCCTTGACGAAGCCGGCGAGCAGGAAGGCGAAAGCGATCAGGATCAGGACATGGTCGAACATGGCGGCACATTGACCGGTGGACGGGATCGGCACAATCTGGAGGTTACGGAGCTAGCCTTCGCTAGGACCGAAGGCAGGGGTTAAGAAAACGTCATGCGGTTCGATCTGGTCGATTTGCAACTGTTCATCGCGGTCGCGGACGCGCGCAGCATCACGCAAGGCGCGGCCCGCGCCAATTTGGCGCTCGCCTCGGCCAGTGAGCGGATCAAGGGCCTGGAGGATGCGCTCCGCGTTGCGCTGCTGAAGCGCGGCCGTCGCGGCGTGGAGCTGACCGCGGCCGGCGAGAGCCTGCTCGATCACGCCCGCATCGTGATCCACAATGTCGAAGCCCTGCAGGGCGATCTCGCCGCCTACGCCAGCGGCGTCCGCGCCAGCGTGCTGCTGCTCGCCAACACATCGGGGCTGTCGGAGCATCTGCCGCGGGCGCTGGCCGCTTTCCTGCGCGAGCATCCCGACATCAATGTCGACGTCGAGGAGCGCGAGAGCGCCGACATCGCCGCAGCGATCGCCAGCGGCGCTGCGGATCTCGGCTTTGCCGCCGAACACGCGCTGCCCGACAGCATTGAGCGCTTCCTGTTCAGCGAAGACCGGCTGACGCTGGTGGCATCGCGGCGCAGCGATCTTGGCAGCCGCCGCCAGATCGATTTCCAGGAGGTGGTCGACCGCGATTTCGTCGGGCTCACGGCATCGACGGCGCTGCAGGTCCATATCTCCCGGCATGCGGCGAAGCTCGGCGCGCGCCTGCGCTTCCGCGCCCGCATGCGCGATTTCGACGCGATTTGCCAGATGGTGGCGGCCGATGTCGGCGTCGCCGTGGTTCCGGAGACCGCGGCCAGGCGCTGCGCGCGCGCGATGCCGATTGCGACGATCCGGATCCGCGATCCGTGGGCCAACCGCAGGCTGACGATCTGCGCCCGCAGCTTCAGGGAGTTGCCGCGGCCGGCGAAGCGGCTTGTGGAATATCTGCGCGCGGAAGTGCAGCACTGACGGGATGCTTATTTCGTCGTCACGACGCCGGCGTCCTTGATCACCTTCGCCCATTTCGCGATCTCGGCGTCGATGAAGCCGCGGAAATGGTCCGGCGTGTCGCCGGCAACGGTCAGGCCCTGCTCGGCGAGCCGCGCCGTCACGTTCGGGTCGGCCATCGCCTCGTTGGCGACGCGGTTCAAGGTTGCCACGATCGTCTCGGGCGTGCCCGCGGGCGCGAGCATGCCGTACCAATTCTCGATGATGAGATCGGGCATGCCGACCTCCGCGGTGGTCGGCACGTCGGGCGCGGTCGGCGCGCGCCGGCGCGCCAAGGGCGATCGGGCGCAAGGCTCCCGCTTTGATCTGCGGCAGGATCACCGGCAGGTCGAGAAATGCCATCTGCACCTGCTGGCCCAGGAGATCGTTGATCGCGGGCGCGGCTCCGCGATAGGGCACGTGGACGACATCGATCTTCGCGGTCAGCTTGAACAGCTCGCCCGCCAGATGGGGCAGGCTGCCGAGGCCGGAGGACGCAAAGTTGAGCTTTCCGGGTTCGGCCTTCGCCAGCGCGACCAGCTCCTTCATGTCGCGCGCCGGAACGTTGGTTGCGACCACCAGCATCTCCGGCACGGTCACGACGCGCGTAACCGGCGCGAAATCCTTGCGCGGATCGTAGGCGACCTTTTCCATCGCAGGGCTGATGGCAAGCGAGCTCGCGCTGGTAATCCCGATCGTGTAACCGTCGGGGGCGGCCTTTGCCACCGCGTCGGTGCCGAGCACGCCAGCCTGCCCGCCTCGGTTGTCGATGACGACCGGCTGCTTGATCAATTCCGACATCCGTTGCCCGACCACGCGCGCGATGATGTCGTTCGGCCCGCCGGGCGGGAACGGCACGATCAGGCGGATCGGCTTGGTCGGGAAATCCTGGGCGGCGGAGATGGATGGTGCGAGGAGCAGGATCAGTCCTGCAAGCCACCTGCCGCGGATCGTCATGGGCGCCCATCCCTGGCTTTTCTCGTTGCCGTCAGGATGTGCGCGGCGCGCCGGAACGGCAACTCAAGAAATCAGGCGTTGAGCAGCTTCATTGCCGCTTCGTGGACGCGGGGATCGCCGGCGGCGATGATGCGGCCACCGCTCTGCGCGGGCTTGCCCTCCCAGGTCGTGACGATGCCGCCGGCGCCGGTGATGATCGGGATCAGGCCGGCGATGTCGTAGGGTTTCAGCTCGGTCTCGACCACGAGATCGAGATGGCCGGCGGCCAGCATGCAGTAGGAATAGCAATCGCCGCCATAGCGGGTCAGGCGCACGGCGTTTTCGATGCGGCTGAAGCAGGCGCGGTCGGCCGGATTCATCAGGAGTGGGCTCGTCGTGTAGGCGGTGGCCTCCTTCAGCGAGGCGCAGCGCCGCACCGTCAGCCGACGCTCGCCGGACGGGCCGGAATAATGTGCCGAGCCGTTGTCGCCGGAGAAGCGCTCGCCGATATAGGGCTGGTGCATCATACCGAACACCGGCGTGCCCTTGTGCAGCAGCGCGATCAGCGTGCCCCAGATCGGAAAGCCGGCAATGAAGGACTTGGTGCCGTCGATCGGATCGAGCACCCAGACATAGTCGGCGTCCTCGCGCTCATTGCCGAATTCCTCGCCGACGATGCCGTGCTGGGGGAAGTTGGCCTTGATCAGCCGCCGCATCACGGCTTCCGCGGCGCGGTCGGCCTCGGTGACGGGGTCGAAATCGCTGGCGCTCTTGTTGTCGACGGACAGCGAGGTGCGGAAGAACGGCAGGATGGTTTCGCCGGACGCGGTCGCGAGGCGGCCGATGAAGGCGGTAAAATCGATGACCGTCACGGCAGATCCTTAAGGGCACACGACGAGGTGAAATCGGAAGCGCTCTTGCCTAGCTCAATCCGGCGAGACGCGCACGGTTAACGGAACGTTATCCCGCCCTGATGACGGGTTCCGGGCCTTCGAATCGGCTTTGGTTTCGCTTGGACTTTCGGTTCACGCAGCCATCACGAGTTTGCGAGTTCTGGTATACGGGCTATGCGTCAAGCGCTGATCGCCGACATCTATTCTTGTAAGATGTTGTTTTTGTAGCGTAATTGTTGATAAAGTCGGCCTGTTGCAGATCGGCCAGCCGGGCTGGTTTTGCGCAAGAAATGGTTCGAAAGTTCTTGCGTTTTGTGCAGCGCGGTTGCATATTGTTGCGGTGCGGTAGCGCCTCGCGCTATCGCTGCCCTCCTTGGGCGTTTCCTCCCTAGACTTGGGCCGCTTGTCATTCAAGCGGCCCTTTTTTCTTTTGGGCGACGCTTCTCTCAGCTTCATTGCCTCTCAGCGTCATTGCCGGCTGCACTGCCCGAACTCGGGTTGCCCCAAGTCCGGCCGATGCGATCGTCCGAAGTCGGCGACCGCCGATTTGGACAGCGGGGCGCGGAATCGATGTCGCCACCGGCTGCGCCGGCAAGTGGATTCCAGGTTCACGACTTCGTCGCGCCCCGAATGACGTCCGGGATCGCCTACTCCGCCGCGGCCTGGAACGGCCCGAGGTCGCCGAGCGGCACTTTGGCCAGCGCATCGGCCAGCGTCGCGAGATCGGTGGCCATCTGGGCGAAGCGCGGCCCGCGCTCGCGGCGGCGCTCATCCATATAGACCGCGCGGTTGAGCTCGATCTGGACGGTATGCAGGCCGCTCGCGGGATTGCCGTAATGCTCGGTGATGAAGCCGCCGGCATAGGGCTTGTTGCGGCCGATCGAATAGCCGAGCGAGCTCAAGATCTCCTCGACGAGGTCGGGCAACACCGGCGCGCAGCTGGTGCCGTAGCGGTCGCCGATCACGACGTCGGGCCGGCGCGGTTCGTCGCGCGAGACGCCGACCGAGGGCATGGAATGGCAGTCGACCACGATCACGGTGCCGAAGGCCTGGTGGGCCTTGTTGATCAGCCGCCGCAGCGCGCGGTGGTAGGGTTTGTAAAGCACCTCGATCCGGCTCAGCGCTTCGTCGACCGCGAGCCGTTCGCGATAGATCTCTTGGCCGTCGCCGACCACGCGCGGGATGGTGCCGAGGCCGCCCGCCACCCGCATCGAGCGGGTGTTGGCAAAGCTCGGCAGCCGTCCGGTGAACATGCGCGGATCGAGCTCATAGGGCTCGCGGTTCACGTCGACATAGGAGCGCGGGAAGTTGACCCGCACCGTCGGAAAACCGCGATCGCTCAAGCCTGCGATCAGTTCGTCCATGAAGGAATCTTCGGAGCGGCGCAGCGCCGCCAGATCGATCCGCGAAGCGTTGAGAAATTCAGTCGGATAGACCGAGCCCGAATGCGGGGAATTGAAGATGATCGGCGCCCGCCAGGACTGCGGCTCCACGATCTCGAACGGAGGCGACAACTCGCCAGTAAACTCGATCATTCCCTTGGCGCCGTCCCTAGCGTCCGCCGTATCCCGCGAAAAAACGATTCAGCCGGAAAAGCGGAGATTTATGGGCACACATTGTCGGTAATCGCGACCATTCTGCCAAGTGAAAAGAGTGCGTCGCCGGCTGGAACGCGTCTTAAGAGCAGAAATCGCGGTCCCTGATTGATTTGCGCTGCGTCCGGGTCCACAAATGGTTCACGCTTGTGGCCTGCGGTCGGGGCAACTTTCACCCGAAATTTACCGTCTGTCGGGCTTAGTGTTCGGACTGATCCTCCAGCCGGATTCGACGATTCCAGCCATGCCCAAGATTCTCCTCGCCGAAGACGACAACGACATGCGCCGCTTCCTGGTCAAGGCGCTGGAAAATGCCGGTTTCAAGGTTTCACCGCACGACAACGGCATGTCGGCCTATCAGCGGCTGCGCGAGGAGCCGTTCGAGATGCTCTTGACCGACATCGTGATGCCGGAGATGGACGGCATCGAGCTGGCGCGCCGCGCCTCGGAACTCGACCCTGACATCAAGATCATGTTCATCACCGGCTTTGCGGCGGTCGCCCTGAATTCCGATTCGGAGGCGCCGAAAAACGCCAAGGTGCTGGCAAAACCCGTCCACTTGCGGGAATTGGTCAGCGAAGTGAACAAGATGCTGGCGGCCTGATCCGGACGCAATTTAGGATCAACTGTCCTTGCCTGCCCCGCCGGGGTCCGTTATAGGGACCCCACCCAATACGACATTCGGGCGCGTAGCTCAGCGGGAGAGCACTACCTTGACATGGTAGGGGTCACAGGTTCGATCCCTGTCGCGCCCACCATCCTTCGCTCGCGAAGCGAGAGAAGGATGCCACGCCGAAGCCCAACGGGCGCAGGCGGGCTTGTTGCCGCGAGCTGCGGCCGGGCAAGCCACGACCTCCAATTCACCTGTCAAACATCAATGCGGATACAAGTCCGCCTTCTCGCGACACGATCCGTCCGAGCTTTGCTTGTCGTCGCGCCCTCTCTGCAAGCAGAGGGCGCAGGGAAAGCCGGGTGCCGATTGCACCCATGGGTCCCGAGCAACAAAAAGCTCGGGAGGTCGGACCACAGGTGAAACCGGAAACACTCCGGCTTTCCCTGCGCGATGGTTTACGGCTTACTTCGTGCTCTCCCCGGCGAGACCGGGCTTTTTTGCCACCGTCGTCCGCGAGACGCTTTCGCATCTTGCTGAGAGACACCAACCACTGGGGCGTCAGGACCACACGACTTCACCGTCCGCTGCGTTGCGTGCTCGTCAGTCACACAATCAGCGTCCACCGCATCTCACCGCAACACTCGTGACGATCGCGACGCGTCCCTCAATCGGGTGAGACGGGCCAATTCATACACTGAGTTGCATTTCTGAGAAACCGAAATATTTTTGCCGCGGGGGCTTGCGCCGTCGGGCAAATCAGTGATCCACGTCCTCCCGACGACGCGAGCCTCGACCTGCGGGCATGGAAGCGGACATCGGGGACCGGCGCGAGCGGGTCAGCCTTGACGGGCTTTGCATCGCGAAGGCCAACGCATGTGCTCAAGGGGCAATGGATAACATCATCGACGTCTCGGATGTCTGGCGCCAACCCAATTTTTCATGCATCGGGCTGGCTGTCTCTGTTGCATGCAAGATCAGGTACTGAAGATTGCGCTGCTTCGCTTGATTCTTCGTCCCCGCCTTCGGGATCACATCGATCAACAATTCGGGGATGCCGCAAAGCCCGAAGCCTCCCGCAGCGATCAGCATTCGGTCGTGCAGGACGCCGTCAAGCACCTCCGACGCACTGCCATGGACCTTCTTCATCTCTATCGTCCCCCTCCTTTAGGCTTTCAGTGGAACACCAAGGATTTCGCGGGCCTGCTGCCATGTCGCGACAGGCCGGCGATATTTTTCACAGAGCATCGCGGCGCGTTCGACCAAAGCCGCGTTCGAAGGCGCCAGCCGCTCGCGATCGAGACGCACGTTGTCCTCGAGACCGGTGCGGGCATGGCCGCCCGCAGCGATCGCCCATTCGTTCAGCACGATCTGGTTCGAGCCAATCCCTGCAGCGCACCACGGCACATTCTCGCCGAACAAACGCTTCACGGTGCGGATGTAGTAGTCGAACACATCCCGATCGACCGGCATCGCGTTCTTCACGCCCATGACGAACTGGACATAGGGCCGATCCACGATCTGGCCGCGCTTCCACATGTCGTGCGCCTTGAGGATATGCGACAGGTCGAAGGCCTCGATCTCCGGCTTGATGCCATACGTCACCATTTCGGCGGCGAGCCAGTCCACCAGCTCAGGCGGGTTCTCATAGACCCGGGTGGGAAAGTTGTTCGACCCGACTGACAGCGAGGCCATGTCGGGACGTAGCGGCAGCATGCCGCCACGCGCCTTGCCCGCTCCCGACCGTCCTCCGGTCGAGAGCTGAACAATCATGCCGGGGCAGTGCGTTTCGAGGCCTTCCTTGAGACGACCGAAGCGCTCGGGATCGGAGGTCGGTTTGCCCTCGTCGTCGCGCACATGGCAGTGCGCGATGGTGGCGCCCACCTCGAAAGCTTCCTGCGTGCTTTCGATCTGTTCCGCGATGGTGATCGGTACCGCCGGGTTGTTGTCCTTGGTGGGAAGCGAACCGGTGATGGCGACGCAGATGATGCAAGGTTGCGACATGGGTCAGATCTCCAGGAAGACGGTTTCTCTCTCGCCCTGAAGGCGAATGTCGAAGCGATACACACCAGGAGCGGTGCGACGGGCGAGCAGGGTCTGGCGACGATTTTCCTGCTCGATCAAGTTCAGAACCGGCTCCGCGCCATTGTCCTCGTCCTCGAAATACATGCGGGTGTTCAACCCAATATTGATGCCGCGCGAGACGAGCCACAAATTGATATGCGGCGCCATCCTGCGGCGATTGTGCCCCGGGACCGAGCCGGGTTTGATCGTCTCGAAACTCCAGAGGCCGGTTTCAAAATTGGTGATGACGCGGCCCCAACCACGGAAGCCGGGCGCGACCTCGCCATGGCGCGGATCCTCCGGATGGGGATAGATGCCGTTGGCATCGGCTTGCCACGTCTCCAGCAGAACATCCTTTACCGGGGCGCCGACGCCGTCATAGACGATGCCCTCGATGCGAACCCGCTCGCCCGGGGCGTCGGGGCCGGCGATGTCCCAGCCCAGCTCGCCGCGATAGATGTCGAAGCCGGCCGCGCCCGGTGCCAGCCCGATATGAACATAGGGGCCGGCGGTTTGGGAGGCGGTTTCCTTCAGGTAGTGCAGAGGCTGGACCATGGTCAGTTCCGCTCCAGGCGATTTTCGAACATCGTCGAGCGGCGGCCGCGCAGCACGATGTCGAACTTGTAGGCGAGACAGTCCAGCGGCACTGCGGCGTTCAGGTCCAGCGGCGCGATCAACTGGTCGATGGCGCGCTGGTCCGGGATCGTCGCGACGATCGGGCATTTCGCGATCAGCGGGTCGCCCTCGAAATACATCTGGGTGATCAGGCGCTGGCTGAAGGCCGAGCCGAAGACCGAGACGTGGATATGGGCCGGGCGCCAGTTGTTGACACAGTTGCGCCAAGGATAGGCGCCGGGCTTGATCGTGCGGAAGAAATAAAAGCCGTTCTCGTCCGTCAGGGTGCGCCCGCAGCCGCCGAAATTCGGGTCGATCGGCGCGAGATAATTGTCCTTCTTGTGGCGATAGCGACCGCCGGCATTGGCCTGCCAGATCTCGACCAGCGTGTTCGGCACGGGGCAGCCGTTCTCGTCAAGGACGCGGCCATGGACAATGATGCGCTCGCCGATCGGGTCGCCGGTCTTGGCGTAGTTCTTGATCAGGTCGTTGTCGATCGGGTCGATGTCGCTATGGCCGAAGACGGGACCGGTGATCTCCGACATCGAGCCCTGCAGCGAGAGCATTGCGAGGCGCGGGCTGCGCCCGACGGAGGTCTTGTAATCCGGCGTCAGCGCGGGCGGCTGCCAGAGGCGGTCGCGCTGATAAAACTCCGCAGGTTTCATTTTTGCTCCTCCCGGGCCATGGCGGCGAAGGTTTCCTTGGCGATCTTGATGGCGTGATTGGCACGCGGGACGCCGGCGTAGATGGCGACATGCAGGAGCGCCTCCATCACGTCGTCCTCGCTCGCGCCGGTATTGCGCGTGGCGCGAAGATGCAGGGCGAGCTCCTCGTAATTGCCAAGCCCGGCCAGCAGCGCGATCGTCATCAGCGAGCGCTCGCGCAGCGGGAGCGTGTTCCGAGCCCAGACATGGCCCCAGGCCGCATCAGTGATCAGCGCCTGGAACGGAGCATCGAACTCGGACTTGTTGGCCTCGGCGCGGCTCACATGGGCCTTGCCCAGCACGCGACGACGGATGGACATGCCCTTCTCGGCAAGGTCAGTCATGGGCGTGGGCCTTCAGGAAAGGTGACAGGATGGCGGCATAGGCCGCGAGGTTCTCGACGCAGGGAAGGTGCCCCGTGCCGGGAATGACATGGAAGGCGGCGCCGGGAATCAAGTCGGCCGTCGCCTTGACCAGCTCGGCCGGCGAGGCGCCGTCGGCATCGCGGGCAATAACCAACGCGGGCAGGCGCAGAACTGCGGTCGCTTCGGTCCAATCGGCTGGTGAGAGCGCCGTGCAGGCGGCAATATAGCCTTCTGCCGAGGTGCGGATAAGCATGTTGCGCCAAAGCGCGAGATCGGGAGTGACGCGAAAAGCGGGAGCGAACCAACGCTCCATGATGCCGTTGGCGATGTGGTCCAGCCCGTGCCGTGCGATGGCATCGATCCGGGCGGTTACCTTCTGGAGCAGCGCCTTTTAATGGTGGCGAGCATCCTGTGCGAACCTGGCCGGTCGCACCTGCCCATCGCGACGATCGCTTATGATTGCGGTTTTTCGGACTTATCGCATTTCGGTCGTGTTTTTCGCAGGCGTTTCGACCGAACGCCAGGTGAATGGCGCCGCCAGCAGGGCCGACGACGGTAACTGATCAGCATGTCTTCAGGGACGATCATCGCTCAATTTGAGCGGTCAGTCCGCGGCCGTGCTACCTGACCAGGCACGTTGCGGAATTCCTTGGCGCGGCGCGCTGCCTCGCTTTGACGACATCCGCCTTACTTTCGGAAACGGACATTGCGGCGAGCCTTCAGCATGTCGACTTGGGCCAAGGCCAGACACGCAAAAGCACGCTCGCTGCGCTCGTTTGAAAGCACATCGGGATCGGAAAGTGTGGGGCGGAAGTCCCTTTCCGCGGACCAAGTCCGCGGAAAGGGCGCGCATGGCTCTACCGCGCCGGCGCGCGCATGGATGCCGGCTGGCCTGGCAGCTTCAGCCTGGGTCCTACCTCGGTCAGCTTCCCGCCGGCGAGCTGAAACACCTGCAGGTCCTTCTCGAAATAGTTGGCCACATACAGGTAGTCGCTGTTCGGACTGTAAGCGATACCCTCCGGCAGGCCGCCGAGCGGCGCACGCGCAGTCACCGTCAGCTTACCGTTGGTGCCGATCGACATCAAAACGAGTTCGCCGGCTTTGGTCTTGAACCAGTCGCTGTCCTTGGCCGCGGTGCCGAGCAGCAGCGGGGTGGCTGCGGTCTTCCCGTCGGGCGCGATGGCGAAGCCTTCCGGTCCGGTACCAGGGGTCATCACGTCGACCACGTGGGGATGTGGGCCGGTCGCTTCGATAATCACCTCGGCATCGGCGTTGTTCTTCTGTGCCCCGGTGTTCGAGGCGATGACGTATTTGCCGTCTGGCGTGATGTCGATGTTGTAAGGATTGAATGCCGATGGAATGTCCATCGACTTGTCGTAGGTCACGGTTTGTCCATCGATCGCCAGCACGCCGATCTTGTTCACGAGGTTCAGGCAGACAAAGGCGCGCTTGCCGTCGGGTGCGATGACAACGGCGGCAGCCTGCTGCTCCAGCGGGACCTCGCCGACCGCCTTGACCGTCGAGCCCTGGATCGAGACAACAGAGACACTCTTGCCGTCTCGGTTGGCGATCAACGCGAGGTCGCCCTTCTTGGAGATCGAGAGACCGGACGGCTGCCGCCCCACGGTAACCGTGTCGATCAATTTCGGCGGGTCGGCGGTGAGGTCAATAACGTGCAGTTTGTCATCCGGTACCGATTTCCAGGAGTTGCCCTCCTGGACGTGAACCACGGAATTGGCGACCAGGCCCAGCTTGCCGTCTGGGGTGATCTGCAGGTTGGTTGGCGGGCCCAGCAGGGAATTCGCCAGCGGCAGGCTGGCGCGGATCTTGGGTTTGGCCGGGTCGGAGATGTCCACGACCAGCACGGCGTCACTGCCCGGAGCGCCGTTCGTCGGGCCTTCGGGACCATAGGTGATCTTGTTGTCAAGGCCGATCAGGATATCGTTGGTTCCGGCCTGCGCCAAGCCGATGTCGACGAGGCCGGCCAGGCACATGGCGCAAAGAGCGCTGCGTAATGTCATGATGCGTTTTCTCCCCGTGCCAACCCATTTCTAGATGAGCCTGTTCCGACACCGTACTGCGCAGCCTTCAGGGCTGGCAACCATTTACCGCGCTGACGGCGCCGGGACTTTCGCTAGCGCCACATGGACCATTGATTTTCGAGCAGCGCGCCGCTCTGCCGCGTGACGACCGCTTCGAGTCAAAAGGCGATATTCCGGAGTAGCCGGTGGACGTCCGCTTCGCCGTCAACAGCGAACATCGGATTGGCTTGGTGACAGCTGGGTCCTTCCTCCACGGACAGAGACGTGTGAAGCAAAATTGATTTGCCCGTCCGGGTCGACTGGACGCACCGGCGCCGGACCATTCTCATTCAGGCATTCGCGCGGCCGCTGGCCGGGCTTCGGTAGGTTGCAATCAGGGCTCGCTCGATCAGGGGCTGATTGATCGACAGATGCGGCTCGATGAGCAGGTCGAGGTGGCCGCCGCTGATCGGAATAATTTCGAGCCGCTCGACCAGCCGATCCCAGCCGAGGCGGGGAGAGAGGTGCGCGCGCCTGCAGGTGAACACCTTCATCGCAATATAAATTGATAATAATACAGTAAAATCAATAGATTATTAGGAATTGAATGCAATATGCTATTTTTCTGTTGCGCGCGTGATGCCGTTGCCATAGACGGGAATGCGCCCACGCCTCCGCCGCAGAGCGGTCACGAACAAGAAGGATGGGGATCAAACCGACGGAGGATCAGAATGGACGGGCGTGCGACGACGGCAGATGGTGCTTTGGCGCTGAGGCGGACCAACGTCCGCTGGAGGATCTTCCTCCTGATGTTGTTCCTGATCGCGATCAACTACATCGATCGCGCGTCACTCTCGGTCGCGATGCCGCTCATCGCCAAGGAATTCAACCTCGATCCCGCGACGCAGGGCTTCATCCTCTCGTCCTTCTTCTGGACCTACGCCTTCATGCAGGTCCCGGGCGGCATGCTCGCGGACCGCTTCAAGCCGCGCATCGTCATTGCTGCCGCGACCATCGGCTGGGGCTTCTTCCAGGCGGTTGCCGCCGCGTCGACCAGTTGGGTGATGCTGCTGATGACGCGTCTTGGTCTCGGCGCAACCGAGGCACCGATCTACCCTGCGGGCGGCAAGCTCAATGCGATCTGGATGACGCAGAACGAGCGCGCGCGTGGCGCTACGCTGCTCGACGGCGGCGCGCCGCTCGGGGCCGCGCTCGGCGCGATCGTCATCGCCTGGCTCATCGCGGTGTTCGATTCATGGCGCGCCGCGTTCCTGGTCGCAGGCGTCGGCACGGTTCTGTGCGGACTCCTGGCATGGTGGTACATCCGCAATGCGCCGCGCGAGCATCCGTCCGTCGACGACAGCGAGGCGAGCTTCATCGAGGCGGCGCATGCCGCGGAAGATGCCCAGGCGCCGGCGTCGAGCGGCGGCAGCGCGGCAGGCTACTTCCGCTACCGTTCGGTCTGGCTGATGTGCTGCGGCTGGATGTTCTTCAACACCGTGTTCTACGGGCTTTTGACCTGGATGCCGAACTACCTGTTCAAGGTGCACGGCTTCGACATCAAGACGCTCGGTGGCGCATCCTTCATCATCTTCTTTGCCGGCTTCATCGGCGAACTCGTCGGCGGCTTCATCGGCGACGCCTGGCGCGCCCGCGGCGGCACGCCGAACCTGGTGTTCCGCACGCTGTTCGGCATTGCGGCGCTGATTGCGACCGTCTCGGTGTTCGCCGTCGCCTATGTTCGCGATCCGATCATGGTCGTGGTGCTGCTGTCGACGACGCTGTTCTTCCTGCGCTGGTGCGGCATGTACTGGGCGATCCCCTCGATGCTGGCGACGCGGGACCGCGCCGGGCTCCTCGGCGGCTGCATGAACCTCGGCGGCAACATCGCCGGCATCACGGTGCCGATCATCGTCGGCTTCATCGTGCAACTGACCGGATCGTATTTCCTGGCGCTGATGTTCTTCGCCGCAGCCGGCCTCGCTCTGCTCGCCTGCTCGACGTTGATCGACTACAGCCGCAAGCTGCCGGTCTAGCGACCGGGCGGCCATGCTTCCCCGGATCTTGTCCGGGGAAGCTGCCACGACACAGGGAACGGGAACACGACCATGACACGACGCGTTCGCTTGGGCATGCTGACCCCTTCGTCCAACACTGTGCTCGAGCCGGTGACGATGGCGATGCTCGCCGGTCTGCCTGATGTCTCCGCGCATTTCGCCCGCTTCAAGGTGACGGAGATCGCGCTGTCCGAGCAGGCGCTCGGCCAGTTCGACGACAGTGAGATCCTGCGCGCGGCCGAGTTGCTGGCGCATGCCAAGGTCGACGCGATCGCCTGGAACGGCACCTCGGCAAGCTGGCTCGGCTTTGATCGCGACGAGCAATTGTGCGAGCGGATTCGCGCCGCGACCGGCATCCCCGCCTGCACCTCGGTGCTGGCGTTTCGCGAGATCTTCCAGCGCACTGGAATCCGGCGGGTCGGCCTCGTGACGCCGTACCGCAGCGATGTGCAATCGAAGATCATGGCGAACTGGCAGGCGTCCGGATTTCAATGCAGCGCCGAACGGCATCTCAAGTTGCAGGACAATTTCTCCTTCGCCGAGGTCGGCGAGGGCGAGATCGCCGAACTCGTGCGCGCGGTGGCGCGCGAGGGCTGCGACGCGGTGGCGGTCGTCTGCACCAACATGCGCGGCGCCGGTTTCGCCGAATCGCTCGAAGGCGAGCTCGGCGTCCCCGTCTATGATTCGATTGCAACGACGCTGTGGAAGAGCCTCCTGGTCGCCGGCGTCTCGCCCGCGCGCGTCGAGGGATGGGGCGGCCTGTTTCGCGATGCGCGGCTCGCAGCTCCCAATCCGGGTGTGCGCCAGGCGGCGCGGGCCGGCGCGTGATGCGGGCAAATTGTTTTGACCGGCCGGTAAGCCGATTTCGATACCGTCTCGGGGCGCGGACGCTATAAGTGCCCGGAGGAGGGACGTGATGGCGCAACGCAAGAAAGCAAAGACGGACGCAAGGCGCGGTCGCTCGGCGATCGCGGGCCGGCGTCTGCGGTTGCAGCGCACTGGGCTGCACGAGGAGACGACCGGGCGGCTGCGCGACCTGATCGTGCGCGGCGATCTCGCGCCCGGCGAAACCCTGGTCGAGGCCGACCTTTCGGAAGCGCTCGGCATCTCCCGCACGCCGCTGCGCGAGGCGCTGAAGCTCCTCGCCTCCGAGGGGCTGGTCGAGCTGCGCCTCAACCGCAGCGCCATGATCGCGCCGATGCGCCAGGAGGAGATCGATGAACTGTTCGAGGCCGTCAGCGGCATCGAGCGCGTCGCGGCAGAGCACGCCGCGTTACGAATGACCGAGCGCGATCTGGAAAAGCTCGATCAGTTGCAGGAGCGGATGGAGCGTCTGCACGATACCGGAAAGCTGCGCGACTATTTCGAGCTCAACCAGCAGATCCACAGCTTCATCGTCGCCTGCTCGCGTAACAGGGCGCTGAAGGCGACCCATGACTGGCTGCTTGGCCGTGCCGAGCGCGCCCGCTTCTTCGCACTGTCGTCGCAGGAGCGGTGGGACGAATCCGTGCAGGAGCACCGCGCGCTGCTCGCCGCGCTGAAAGCGCGCGATGCCGAGCGCGCCGGCCGCCTGCTGGCGCAGCACGTGGTCCGGACCGGGATCGTGGTCAGGGAAATTCTCAACAGCAAGCTCGACGGGGCCGTGCGGCCCGACGACCAATCCGCGGCCGCGCGTAGCGGGCGGGCGACGCAACAAGAGGAATGTCCATGAGGATCCTGCTGCTCAACCCGAACACCAGCCGGGACGTGACCGATCTGCTGGTGTCGGCCGGGCGCGAAGTGGCGTCGCGGGATACCGAGCTCGTTCCGCTCACCGCGCCGCGTGGCGTGCCCTACATCGCAACCCGCGCCGAGGCGCAGATCGGCGGCGCTATCGCGCTCGAGCTGCTCGCCGAGCATCAGCACGACGTCGACGCGGCGATCATTGCCGCGTTCGGCGATCCGGGCCTGTTCGGCGCGCGCGAGCTGTTCGACATCCCGGTCGTCGGCATGGCGGAGAGCGCGATGCTCACGGCCTGCATGCTCGGCCGGCGCTTCTCGATCGTCACCTTCGCGCGCGCGCTCGGGCCGTGGTACCAGGAATGCGTCGACATGCACGGCTTGCGCGAGCGCTGCGCCAGCATTCGCATGCTCGACGGCGCGTTCCGCTCGATCTCCAATGTGCAGGAGGAGAAGGAAGCGCTGCTGGTCGAGCTCGCCAACCGCGCGGTGCACGAGGACGAGGCCGACGTGATCATCCTGGCCGGCGCGCCGCTCGCGGGTCTCGCCGGCAAGGTCAGGTCCAAAATCCCCGTTCCGGTGGTGGATCAGGTCGCGGCCGCCGTGAAGCAGGCGGAGGCGCTGGTGGCGCTCGCGCCCCGGAAGGCGACCGCCGGGACGTTCCGCCGCCCGGACCCGAAGCCGACCATCGGGCTTTCAGATGCGCTCGGCCGTCACATCGAGCATCGCGACGCGGTCGAACCGAGGACGTCGCGCAAGGGACAACAGCTATGAGTGATCTCGACGTCATCATTCGCGGCGGCACGGTCGCCACCGCTTCCGACACCTTCCAGTGCGACGTCGGGATCCGCGCCGGACGCATCGTGGTGCTCGGCCACGAGCTCGGCGCCGCGCGCGAGGTGATCGATGCGGCCGGCAAGCTCGTGCTGCCCGGCGGCATCGACAGCCATGTGCATTTCTCCCAGCCGTCCGGGCCGGATATCGTAATGGCGGATGATTTCGAAAGCGGCACGCGCTCCGCGGCGTTCGGCGGCAACACCACGGTGCTGCCGTTCTGCCTGCAGGAGAAGGGGCATTCGCTGCGGGAAGCGGTGAAACAGTATCACAAGATCGCGGAAGGCAATTGCTACGTCGACGTGTCGTTCCACCTGATCATATCGGATCCGACCGAGCAGGTGCTCGGGCAGGAATTGCCGGCGCTGATCCAGGACGGCTACACCTCCTTCAAGATATTCATGACCTACGAGGATCTCAAGCTGTCGGACCTCGAGATCCTCGAGGTGATGGCGGTGGCCCGCGAGACCGGTGCGCTGGTGATGGTGCATGCCGAGAACTACGATGCGATCCGCTTTCTCACTGATCGGCTCGAGCGGGCCGCCAAGACCGAGCCTTATTATCACGCGGTCTCGCGCCCGATCGTCGTCGAGCGCGAGGCGACGCATCGCGCGATCTCGCTGGCCGAGCTGGTCGACGTTCCCGTCATGATCGTGCACGTGTCGAACCGCGAGTCGATGGAGGAGATCCGGCGCGCGCAGCAGAAGGGGCTGAAGGTGTTCGGCGAGACCTGCCCGCAATACCTGACGCTGACCGCCGAGGATCTTCAGGGCCTCAACATGGAGGGCGCAAAATACGTCTGCTCGCCGCCGCCGCGTGACGCGGCGAGCCAGGCCGCGTGCTGGGAAGGCCTTCAGACCGGCGTGTTCTCGGTGTTCTCGTCCGATCACTGCCCGTTCCGCTATGACGACCCGCAGGGCAAGCTCGCGCCCAAGGGGCGCACCAGCTTCCGCTGGGTGCCGAACGGCATCCCGGGCGTCGCCACGCGGCTGCCGATCCTGTTCTCCGAAGGCGTTGCGAAGGGGCGCATCGATATCAATCGCTTTGTCGCGCTCACCTCCACCAACCATGCCAAGACCTACGGTCTCTACCCGCGGAAGGGAACGATCGCGATCGGCGCCGACGCCGACATCGCGATCTGGGATCCGGACAAGCGCGTCGTGATCACCCACGATCTGCTTCGTGACGGCTCCGACTACACGCCCTATGAAGGACGCGAAGTCACGGGATGGCCGATCCTCACGATGGTGAGGGGACAGGTCGTGGTCCGCGAGGGCGAGCTGCTCGGTCGCCGCGGCCATGGCGCGTATCTGGCGCGCGGCAAGCCGTCGATCGCCTGACGCGCGCTGCGTAAGGGACCGTCATCAAGGTCGCTGTGCGATTGTACCGCCTGCCGATTTGCGTTAGACACCTGACGCCCCTTGCGGCAAGGGGCGGTTCCCACGCGATGCAAGGCTTGGCCTTCTCCGTTTCTCCGCTGATGCGGATTTTGGACGGAGATGTCGGGCCTGCTTGGCTCGGGACGGTGGAGAGAATTCATAGTCGGTGAAAGAGAGAGTATGGCGCGCAACATTCTGATCCTTGGAGCTTCCTATGGCTCCTTGCTGGGGACCAAGCTTTTGATGGCGGGTCACAACGTGACCCTGGTCTGCCGGAGCAAGACCGCAGAGCTCATCAATCGCGACGGCACCGAGGTTCGCATCAAGCTGCGGGACGAGGCGGTGCACCGCGCGATCTTCTCGCGCGACCTGCCCGGCAAGCTCGACGCGGTGACGCCCGCCGATGTCGACGTGTCCCGCTATGACCTGGTCGGCCTTGCGATGCAGGAGCCGCAATACACCAACCACACGGTCCGCGTTCTGATGGTCAAGATCGCCGAGGCGGGGCTGCCCTGTCTCTCGATCATGAACATGCCGCCCTTGCCCTATCTCAAGCGGATTCCGGCGCTGGCGGGCATGGATCTGGAAGAGGCCTACACCAACGCGCAGGTGTGGGAACGCTTCAAGCCGGGACTGGTGACGCTGTGCTCGCCCGATCCGCAGGCCTTCCGTCCGCCGGAAGAGGCGGCGAACGTGCTTCACGTCGGCCTGCCGACCAACTTCAAGGCTGCGATCTTCGCCGATGAGAAGCACAACAAGGTGCTTCGCGAGCTGGAAGCCGACATCGACGCGGTGACGCTGGACGGCCAGGACGTTCCGGTGAAGCTCAAGGTGTTCGATTCGCTGTTCGTCCCGCTGGCCAAATGGTCGATGCTGCTGACCGGCAATTATCGCTGCATCACGCCGCACGAGCCGCAGTCGATCCGCGACGCCGTGCACAGCGATCTGGCGCGCTCGCAGTCGATCTACGACCATGTCGACGCCGTCGCGCGACGCCTCGGCGCCGACCCGCAGGATCAGGTTCCGTTCGGGAAATACGCCAAGGCCGCGGAAAGCCTGCTCAAGCCGTCATCGGCGGCCCGCGCGGTCGCCGCCGGCGCGCCGTTCATCGAGCGGGTCGACCTCCTGGTGAAGCTGATCTCGCATCAGCTCGGCACGCCCAATGCCGAGATCGACCGCACGGTCGAGATCGTCGACCAGAAGCTGAACGAGAAGATCGTGCAGGGCGGCTCCGGCGCGCAGTGACGCGCGCCGCCGCGGTTTGAGCTCCGGATCATGATGCGATGGCGCGCCGTCGCATCATGATCTCAAGTCCCGGCTTGGGCTGACGCAGCCCGTTGGGCCGGATCACGCTCTCGGGGATGACCTGCATGGCCAGTTCCGAGGTGTGGCGTCGTGAGATCCGGGCAAGGCTTTACGCCTTGTCGTAGGAGAACTGGATTCCCGCGGTGCCGCCAGTCTCGATGAACAGGTTCATGAACGCGGGCACCGTTTCCGCGCGATTCCAGTCGCGTTGCAGCTCGCAGAACAGCTGCGCCACCGAGATCATCTTGCCGCCCGCCTGTTCGATCCGGCGCAAGGCAGCCTCATGCGCCGCAACCGACGTGCCGCCGACCGCATCGATCGGCACATACACCTCATAGCCTTCATTCAGCGCGTCGAGCGCGGGGAAGGTCAGGCAGGCTTCGGTCCACAGCGCGGTCATGATCAGCTTCCTTCGCCCGGTCGCCTCGACCGCCTGCCGGAATTCGACATCCTCCCAGCTGTTGATGCTGGTGCGGTCATAGGTCGGATAGTCGCCGAGCACCTTGCGGATCTGCGGCACCGGCGGCTTGTTGAGGCCGGTCTTCACGTTGACGGTCGAATGGACAACCGGCAGGCCGTAGACCACCGCGGCCTTGGCGCAGCCGGCGATATTGTTGAGCAGCAACTGGCGGTCCATCGAGGCGATCGAGTTCACCTGGACGGGCTGGTAGTCGATGATGATGAAAGCTGCGTTCTGCTGCGTCAGCAGATGATCGGCCTTGGGATCGCGGATGGCTTGACTGGACATGTTCGGGCTCCTCTCGATGATGAACGTCCGCCAACTCTCCCCGTGGAAGCATACTCCACAGGCCGGGCGACGCAGACGATATCGCGCCAGAATGAAGGGAGAGGACCCGGCTCCCGGAGAGCCGGGTCCCGCGATCACGCGGCCTTTGGCGCGAACCGGCCATTGTTGAAGTCGTCTATCGCCTGGCGAATTTGAGCTTCGCTGTTCATCACAAACGGACCGTAGCCGACGATCGGCTCGTCGATCGGTTCGCCGGTCAGTACCAGCACCGTCGCCTCGTCATCCGCATGGATCACGACGTCGTTGCCGTCGCGGCTGAGCAGCACCATCTCCGCTTCGCCCGCCTGCTGGATGCCGTTCACCGTGATGCGGCCGCCGAGCACGACCAGCATCGCGGTGTGGCCCTCCGGCAAGGTCAGGGGCAGGTCGGCGTCGCGCTTGATGCGGAGGTCCCACAGGTTGATTGGCGTGAAGGTTCGCGCAGGACCTGCCGTGCCGAGCAATTCGCCCGCGATGACGCGCGCCTTGCCGGCGCTTTCGGGCAGGTCGACGACGGGAATGTCCGCCGCGGTGATGCCCTGATAGCCACCCGGCGCCATCTTGTCCCTGGCCGGCAGGTTGACCCAAAGCTGCACCATGCGGAACGGCCCGCCCGTGCAGGCGAAGGCCGGCGAATGATATTCCTCGTGCAGGATGCCGCCGCCCGCCGTCATCCACTGCACATCGCCCGGGCCGATGATCCCGCCATGGCCGGCGGAGTCCCGATGCTCGACTTCGCCGTCATAGACGATGGTCACGGTTTCGAAACCGCGATGGGGATGCTGGCCGACGCCGCGCCGGTCCTTGGTGGGCTCGAAATGATGCGGGCCCGCATAGTCGAGCAGCAGGAACGGGCTGCTATGTGCGCCGAGCGTGTCGTACGAGAAGAGCGAGCGAACCGGAAATCCGTCGCCCACCCAGTGGCCGCGGTTGTTGCCGTAGCGGCCGAGGATTGTCTTGTTCATGGCTGTTCTCCCTTGCCGCCCGTCGAGGTGGACGGACTTGCGTTGCATTGGAAATAGCTCCGGGACGATAAGCTAGGAAGATTGTAAAAACCGACGCAGCGTTCTAATAATAGGACGATGCAGGACCTCAACGATTTCTATTTCTTCGTCAGGGTTGTCGACCATGGCGGCTTCGCCGCCGCCGCCCGCGCGCTCGGCATGCAGAAGTCCAAGCTCAGCAGGCGGATTCTGGCGCTAGAGGAGCGCCTCGGCGTCCGCCTGCTCAACCGGTCGTCACGTCGCTTCTCGGTGACCGAGATCGGACACGAATTCTACGACCGCTGCGTCGCGATGCTCGTCGAAGCGGAAGCCGCCGAGCAGGTGATCGCGGAAATCCGAGCCGAGCCGCGCGGCGTGATCCGGGTCGCCTGTCCGGCGGCGCTGCTGAATTTCCAGTTCGGCGCGCTGATCACGCGCTTCATGGCGGAAAATCCCGCGATCGAGGTGCATCTGGAAAGCACCAACCGCCGTGTCGACGTGATCGCCGAAGGTTACGACGTCGCGATCAGGGTGCGCTTTCCGCCGCTGCAGCCGACCGAGCTGGTGATGCGAACGCTCGACACCAGCACGCAATGCCTGGTCGCAAGCCCGGCACTCGTGCCTGCGCGATTGCAGTCACCGGCCGATCTTCACGACCGCCCGAGCGTCGACTTCGGCCCGCCGCGCCGGGATCACCAATGGCAGCTCGAGACCGCCGACGGCCAGACCGCCGACGTCCATCACCGCCCAAGGTTGGTGACGGACGACATGGCGGTTCTGCGTCAGGCCGCAATCGACGGCGTCGGCATCGCGCAATTGCCGACGATGATGATCTGGCAGGACATCGAGGCCGGCCGCTTGATCCATGTGCTTCCCGACTGGCGGCCGCGTGCCGGCATCGTGCACGCCGTCTTCCCGTCGCGGCGGGGGCTGCTGCCGTCGGTTCGGGCCTTGCTGGATTTCCTGGCAAGGGAATGCGCCGCGCAGCGCAAGGAGGCTGCCTCCATGCTCAGGAAGATCGAAGGCGACGCGTGGCAGTGACCGGGTTTCACGGCTGGCGCGTTGCATGCAGATCAGGCGCTCAGGCTTCGTCCGTCACGCTCAGAACCGTCAGCGAGCGCCGCTGATGGTTTGGCGTCTGAAACTCGATCGCCTGGCCGACTGAAAGTCCGATCAATGCGGCGCCGACCGGGGTGAGAACCGACACGCGCCTTGCCGCCATGTCGGCTTCGTGCGGGTACACCAGAACAACCTCCCTGACGTCGCCGGTGTCGGTGTCGCAATAGCGCACCCGCGAGCCCATGCGGACGACGTCACGCAAGTCGGAGCTGTCGGCGACGAGCCTGGCCCGATCCGTCTCGCGGGCGAAGAACTGCGCGACGCGGGGAAACACCGCCATGCTTGATTCAGCCAGCGCGCTGAGACGCTGTGCTTCGCTTGCCGCGATCACGATCGGCGGCAGTGCCGGTTTGACCCTGTCCTTCTGAATGCGTTCGGCCATTTCAGTTCACCTTGCGATTATTCGGCTATCGATCCAGGCACGACGTCAACCTCCCAAGTCGGGAAGCTGCGGACCACACGATTTTAATGAAATGAGAATCCGGACGGCGCGCGATTCGGCCGTCCGGCTAACCGCCTGCGTGAAGGCGTCCGGCGCGCAAGACGAACCGCGCGATGCGGGTGTCGATGCTCAACGTGTAGGTCATGGCTCGATCAACATAGCCCCTGGCGACGCGACAGCCATTGCGGCGAAAGCGCGCATGCGTGAGGCACCGCTAGTCGATCACCTTCGACCCTTCAATTGTATCCGGACTGATATTTATTCCGAGTTCTCTCGCGGTCCGGAGATTGAACACGACATCATATCGGCTGTAGCGCTCGATCTTGAGATCACGCGGATTTGCACCTTTCAGGATCAGATCGACGAAGCTGGCGGAGCGCTCAGCACAGCCCGGAACATCGGGATTGACTTGCAACAAAGCCCCCGCTTCACCGGACAGCGCCTCGCTCATGGCAAGGGGAATCCGATGCTTGAGTGACAAGTCGGCCAGAAGCTTGCGTTGAAAGAAAAAGAAAGGCCCCTGCAAACTTGTGACGGCATCAGCGCCATTCTGCTTGGCGTTGACGATTGCGGCTTCCAGTTCGTCGACTTTGCCAATATGGAGGGTCTCCAGTTTGATGTTTGCCTTCAAGGCCGCGGCTCGCATGGCTGTGAGCAACTCGTCGTTGCCGGGATACGGGTTGGACAGAACCACCACGGTTCTCGCCGCCGGAAGCACCCTCTTTAATATCTCGACACGGGCAGCCGCGGCTTGATCAGCAATCATGTTCATGCCGGTAACATTGGTATCCGGGCGGTCCCAGCTTTTTATAAAGCCCATCGAAACAAAGTCGCCGCCCGCCGTCGCACTCACAATCGGCACCGATTTCGTAACCTGTGCCGCCGCGACCAGCGCTTCCCCGGCCACCGCAACGATCACTTTCGTATCCTGTTCAACTAAATTTCCTAGCATTGACGGCAATTGATCGGGCTTGCCCTCGCCATACCGATATTCGATGGCTACTGTCTTTCCATCCTCATAGCCTAATGCCGCCATGCCCGCGACGACGGCGCTGACCGATGGGATCGGACCTTTGGGGCCTGGATGTACGAGGCCGACCTTGGGCAAGTCTGCCGCAAGGGATCGTCCCGCGCTGACTGAGTTCAACGCCGAGGCCGCCATCGTAGCAAACAACATTTGTCGCCGCTCTAAGTCGCGCACGGTCGAGTCTCCCCAACGATTGCCCCGTCGTGGGTATCGTCGGACGGGGATGAATTTACGGTAGGAACATAGGCGAACTCCGCACTGTTGGGAATTATGCGTTCCACCGGAGCGGCGATGCCGTTTCTTGCTCAGAGGCGAAGCCCCGACTAATTCCCCGGTTCGAACGAGCAGTCGGCGCCGCCGCCGGCGTTGTCCTTGATCACCTTCGGATCGAGCGTGCAGCTCAGGTTCTTCAGGCTTTCGAAGATCGAGCCTGCGGCGCCGTCGGAGGGCACTCCGGCGAGCGCTTCGGTCGCGAAGATCTCGTTGGCCTCGCGCCCCTTCACGGTGCGGGTGTGACCCTTGAAGGTCAGCTCGCAGGAGCGCGCGGTGATGTCGACATTGCTGGCGCGGCAGACGATCTTGTCTGATGTCAGCGTGATCTTCTTCGCGTAGGGGACGTTGCTGGTGCCGCCAAACAATTTGGCGATCACCTTTTTCTCCGCCGCCGGCAGCGGCGAATGGGGCGCGACCACGCCGGCAAGCGCGAGCGCCACCGAGCCGGACACCGTCGCGGCCGAGGCGGCGGAGACCGAGGCGAGCGACAATGAACATGCGAGGATCGTAAGCCGGCCAAATCTCATCCTTGCCTCCTCAAGGCTTGCGTGCGTGATGCGGATCTGACTATCACGTCGAACAATTATAAATTGTGATCTCTATCGCACACACCTTGAAAAGTTCGTGAAACCGCGGCCGTAGCCGAGGATCAACGGCGAAGGGAGCGCGCATCTAGATTATTGCGCGTATTGCAACAATGAAGTTCAAATGGCGGTAATTCTCTTGGCGAGCGCAATAGGACAACCTGCATCCGCGGATCGGGAATGGTCCCGTCCACGACGCCAGGAACAGCACCATGAAGCTCTATCACCATCCCCTGTCAGGCCACGCGCATCGTGCACGCTTGTTTGTTTCCCTGCTGGGAATTCCGCACGAGCTGGTCGAAGTCGACCTAAGGACGGGCGCGCACAAGACGCCGGAATTTTTCGCGCTCAATCCCTTCGGCCAGGTGCCGGTGCTGGACGACGACGGCACGGTCGTCTCGGATTCCAACGCGATCCTGGTCTACCTCGCCACCAAGCTCGGCCGGACCGACTGGCTGCCTGCGGATGCGAAGGGTGCCGCTGCCGTGCAGCGCTGGCTGTCGGTGGCCGCTGGAGAGATCGCCTATGGCCCTGCTGCGGCGCGGCTCATCACCGTGTTCGGCGCGAAGTACGATCCGGAAGATGTGATCGGCCGGGCTCATGTCCTGCTGAAGCGGCTCGAAGCCCATCTGGCCGACCGCGACTGGCTCGTCGGCGCGCGGCCGACGATCGCGGATGTGGCGCTCTACAGCTATCTGGCCAGCGCTCCCGAAGGCAACGTCGATCTCTCGCCCTATCCTCGCGTCAACGCCTTCCTGCGCCGGATCGAGGCGCTGCCGGGCTTCGTGCCCTTCGCCAAGACTCCCGTCGGTCTTTCACCGGCTGCATGAGGCGTCGACCGGGCGTGCCCTCGGATGCGCCCGTCCAACCCCAAAGGGGAAGGCGACAAGATGAGCGACAGGCGATCGAAGAACAAACTGGCGACCTGGCACGCCGGGGAAAAGGCGATGCAGGAGAAGGTCGGCGTCGCTGAACGGATGGAGGCCGTGGGCCAGCGTGCGGTGCGGGACTTCATGCCCGACCAGCACCGCGAATTCTACGCCCAGATTCCCTTCATCGTCGTGGGCAGCGTGGATCGCAAGGGCGACGCGTGGGCCACGTTGGTGGCCGGCCGACCCGGCTTCATCTCCTCGCCGACGCCGCGCAGCCTCGATATCGACGCGCGACCCGACCCCGCCGATCCTGCCGGCGAGGGCATGCAAGACGGCGACGCGATCGGCCTGCTGGGGATCGAGCTGCACACAAGGCGCCGCAACCGCGTGAACGGAATGGTTCGCGCATCGGCCGGTAAGGCGCTCGGCTTCAACGTCGATCAAAGCTTCGGAAATTGTCCGCGGTACATCCAGCTGCGGAATTTCAAGTTCGTCCGCGAGCCCAACGAACCGTTCACGGGAGAGGTCGAGGCGAGCTCAGGGCTTGATCAAGCCGCGCGCGATACGATCAAGGCGGCCGACACGTTCTTCGTGGCATCCTACGCCGAGCGCGGGGGCCGTCGCGAGGTCGACGTCTCGCATCGCGGCGGCAAGGCAGGCTTCGTCCGCGTCGGCGACGACGGCACGCTGACGATTCCCGACTTCGCCGGCAATCTCTTCTTCAACACGCTCGGCAACATCCTCCTGAACGGCAAGGCCGGGCTGGCGTTCGTGGATTTTGAAACCGGCGACATGCTCCAGATGACCGGTGATGCAGAGGTGATCCTGGACTCGCCCGAGATCCCCGCGTTCCAAGGCGCCGAACGTCTCTGGAGCTTGCGTGCCCGTCGGGTGGTGCGCAGGTGCGGCGCGCTGCCGCTGCGCTGGGCCTTCCAGACCGACGGCTGGTCGCCAAGCTCGCTGACGACCGGCGACTGGGCTGATGCCGCCGACCGGATCCGGGCGGCTGAGCGCGCGACACAGTGACGCCGGTTCGGCGTCACGAAGATCCTCGACGAGAGCTCCTCGATCCGCGCGTTTCATCCTGCGCCGGATGACGGGGCAGGGCCGCGTCCGCTGGATGTCCCCAATCAGAGGGACAGACGAATCCTGCGGAATTATGCCAAACTGGCCGCAGCCGCTATGTTTCGGCCGCACAAAAAAAGAACTGCTGGGAGGACTTGCAATGAAGCTGGCGCTTGCCGGATTTGGGATCGTCGCGAGCGCGCTGCTCGTGGCCCCGAACGCCAAGGCGGACATCAAGGTCGGGGTCGTGGTGTCGGCGTCCGGACCGGGCTCAGCCCTCGGCCAACCCCAGATGCGGGCGATCGCGGCGCTGCCGAAGGAAATCGGCGGCGAGAAGATCGTCTACGTGCCGCTCGATGATGAATCCGATCCGACCAAGGGGACGCAAAACGCCCGGCGCCTGGTGATCCAGGACGGCGTCGACATCCTGATCGGCTCCTCGCTGACCCCTGTGACCATGCCGATGCTCGACGTCGCCGTGGAATCGAAAACGCCGATCATCTCGCTGGCGGCGGCAACCGCGATCGTGCAGCCGATGGACGATCGCCGGAGATGGGCGTTCAAGGTGGTGCCCAACGACGACCTGATGGCCGGGGCGATCCTCAAGCATATTGCGAAATCGGGGATCAAGACCCTCGGCTATATCGGCGTGTCGGATGGCTATGGCGAAGGCTATTACAAGGAGGTCTCGCGGCTCGCCCCGACGCTGGGCCTGACCGTCACCACCCACGAGGTCTACGCGCGCGCCGACACCAGCGTCACCGGCCAGGCGCTCAAGGTGATCGGGACCAGCCCGGAAGCGGTGTTCATCGCGTCCGCGGGCACGCCCGCCGTGCTGCCGCAGGAGGCGCTGCGCGAACGGGGCTATTCCGGCAAGATCTTCCAGACCCACGGCGTCGCATCGGAAGAATTCATCAAGCTCGGCGGCGCCAACGTCGAAGGCGCCGTGTTCACCGGGGAAGCCTTCACTATCGCGCAGGATCTCCCGGCGAACGATCCGTTCCGGCAGGTGCGCGAGGAGTTCGTCGCGTCCTACGAGAAGGTCAACGGCGGGAAGCCGAACATCTTCGCCGCGCATTTGTGGGACGCGATCGCCCTGTTCAAAAGGGCGGTGCCGAATGCGTTGAAGGCCGCCAAGCCGGGCACGCCGGAATTTCGCACCGCGCTTCGCGACGAGCTGGAGCGCGGCAAGGATGTCTACCTGAACAACGGTCTCTCGACGATGAGCTCGACCGACCACAACGGGTACGATGAGCGCTCCGCCTTCCTGATCAAGGTGGAGGGCAGCAAATTTCGGCTGGTGAGATAGCGCAGGCACCCGTTCGGATGGGCGCGGCCGGCCTCAGGGGAAAGTGAGGCCAGTCGCGGAAGCACTACCCGGCGCACAGAGCCGGGGGGCAACAGCGTCAAGCCACAAGTCGCGGCTTCCAGCCAATCCGCGATTGGTTATGATGTGCGGCAACGGGCCCCGGAAGGCGCCTTGCCCAGCGTCAGTCGATCTGCAATCCAACGGAGTGAAGCCTCATGAAACGCCGTACGTTCCTCACAGGCAGCGCCGTGGCCGGCGCCGCGACGCTGGTTGCGGCCCCCGCGATCGCGCAGTCGATGCCCGAGATCAAGTGGCGTTTGACGTCGAGCTTTCCGAAATCGCTCGATACCATTTTCGGCACGGCGCAAACCTTCGCGAAATACGTGGCTGACGCCACCGACAACAAGTTTCAGATCCAGACCTTTGCCGCGGGCGAGATCGTGCCCGGCTTGCAGGCGCTTGATGCTGTCAGCGTCGCGTCCGTCGAGATCGCGCAGACGCCGCTCTACTTCTACATCGGCAAGGAGCCGGCGCTGACCTATGCGACGGGCGCGCCGTTCGGCATGAACCATCGCCACCAGGAATCCTGGTGGGCGTTCGGCGGCGGCGCCGATCTGTGCAACGAGGCGCTGAAGCCGTTCAAGGCGCATGCGATCCTGTGCGGCAACTCCGGCACGCAAATGGGCGGCTGGTTTCGCAAGGAGATCAAGACGGTCGACGATCTCAACGGCCTCAAGTTCCGCATCGCCGGCATGGGCGGCCATGTGCTCGCAAGGCTCGGCGTCGTGCCGCAGCAGATCGCGGCCGGCGAGGTCTATGCGGCGCTGGAGAAGGGATCGATCGACGCCGCGGAGTTCGTCGGTCCCTATGACGACGAGAAGCTCGGTTTCTACAAGGTGGCGAAGTACTACTACTTCCCCGGCTGGTGGGAAGGCGGGGCCATGCTGCACATGGTCGTGAATGACGAGAAATGGAATGCGCTTCCCAAGCAGTACCAGGCGATCCTCAACCAGGCCGGTGCAGCGGCAGGCGCCTGGATGCTTGAAAAATACGACAGCGTGAATCCCGCCGCCCTCAAGCGCCTCGTGGGGGGCGGAGCCGAGCTGCGCGCGTTCCCGCAGCCGGTCATGGAAGCCAGCTACAAGGCGACGCAGGATCATCTGAACGAGATTGCCGAGAAGAGCCCGCTCTTCAAGAAGACGAAGGAGAGCCACGACGCCTACATGAAGGAGCTGCTGTTCTACACGCAGATCGCGGAAAACTATTACGACAGCTACCTGCTCAGCAAAATGCGCAAGGGCTGAGCGTCGCGCGATCTCTTCCCGCTAAACGACTGCCGCTGCCTACTCCTTCTTCGCCGTGAGCCCGTCGATCATCGCGCGCGTCAGCGTCGCGATCTCGGCGCGCAGCGCGTTGAGGGGAACGGCGATCAGCTTCTGCTCGAGGCCGAGCGCGACCATGCCGTGCACGGCGGAGAACAGGCTGCGCGCGGTGACGCCGAGCTGCGTCGCGGAGCGCTGCGGGAAGAGCATCGCGAGCGGCTTGTAGATGTGGCGGAACAATTCCATCTGCTCGGTGACCGCCCATTCCGGCACCGGCTTGCCCGGCTGCATGCGGTGCTCGAACAGTGCGCGCCACAGCTCGAGATTTTCGGCGGCGAAGTCGCAATAAGCCACCGCGATCCGCACCAGGATTTCGCGCGGCGTCGCCGGACCGCTTATCTCGGCGAGCGACAGCGAAGCATCGAGCCGCGCCAACGTGCGCGAGCCGACGCGCAGGATCAGCTCGTCGACATCCTCGACCAGATTGTAGACGCCGCCATTGGCGACGCCGATTTCCTGCGCCAATTCGCGCGTTTTCAGGCCGCCAAGACCCTTCGCGGCGATCGCGCGTTCGGCGGCCTCGATCAGCGCTTCGCGTAATTTGGCCCGTCTTTCCAAAGCCTTGGACATGATTTGCCCACCGTTAACCACAGTAATGAGCATTGCTCATATTTGTCTTGAGCAATGCTCAAGACGTGCTACAAGTTGCCCATGAGCGATGCTCATAACAGGGAGTGACGAAATGTTCAAAACCGTTTTCACGCTTTTCCGCGGCACCGTTGCGGCAGCGGAGGAAGAACTGCAAGACCGCACGGCCCTGGTCATCCTCGACCAGCAGATGCGCGATGCCGCAGCCGCGGTGGACCGTTCCAAGCGGACGCTGGCGCTCGCGATCGCCAGCGACCAGCAGGAAGGCCGGCGGCTCGAGACCACCAATGTCCGCATCGCCGATCTCGAGGTCCGCGCCACCGCAGCACTTGAGGGCGGCCGGGAAGACCTCGCCCGCGAGGCGGCGCAGGCGATTGCCAATCTGGAAGCCGAACGCGACGCCGCGATGACCGCGCGCACGCTGTTCGCCTCGGAGATCACGCGGCTGAAGCGTCACGTGGCAAACGCCGAAGCGCGGATCTCCGAGCTCGATCGCGGACGTCGGCTGGCGCGCGCCTCGGAAGCGGTGCGCTCGCTGCGCCGGAGCGGCATCGAAGCGGCGCGGCCCTACGAGTCGACGCTGCCCGAAGCCGAGGCGACGCTGAAGCGGCTGCGCGAGCGGCAGTTGGAGGCCCATGCCGCCGATGAGGCCCTGTTCGAGATCGACGCGGCGAGCGGTCCGCTCGCGACCGCCGAGAAGCTCGCAGAGCAGGGCTTCGGCCCACGGATGAAATCGACCGCCGACGATGTGCTGGCGCGACTGAAAGCCAGGCGCCCGCCCGCTGCCTGAACCTTAAAGCCTGAAACCTCATCACAAAGCGTATCATCAAGGAGAGTACCATGAACCAGACAATCCAACCCCATAGCAGCGCCTGGGTCACCTTCACCTACGCGTCCTTCGCGGCCTCCGCCTTCCTCGTCGCCGTCGGCGTGTTCTTCCTGCCGATCGATATCTGGATGAAGGGCTATCTCACGATGGGCATCGTGATGCTGGTCCAGACTTGCATCACGCTGACCAAGACCGTCCGCGACAACCACGAGAGCGGCAAGCTCGTGAACCGGATCGAGGACGCCAAGGCCGAGCGCCTGTTGATGGAAGTCTCGAAGGCGGCCTGAAGGTGAACCAACGACAAGCGGCGGGTGTCTTGCATCCGCCGTTTTCGGGCGTCGGCAGCAACTGCGTCGTTAGTCCTCATGGTGAGGAGGCGCCGTCTCGAACCGCCGTCATGCCTGGCCTTGTGCCGGGCATCCACGTCTTTGCTCCCATCGCGCAAGAAAGACGTGGATGGCCGGGACAGGCCCGGCCATGACGATGCTGGTTATGAGGCAGCGGCGCCAACTTATCCCAATCCCTGAAGAGATCGTTTACCCTGCGACAAACGGCGTCAGGGTACGATGACCGCTCCTTAAGGCTCCCGGTGCACAAATCGCCCCCAATCACGGGCATGGAATATGGCGTCCTCGGACAACGGCGAATCGGCATCGCGCGCGGGCAGAGGCCTTGCGAAAATCAATGCGGCCGCAGCCCGTCTGCGCGGCCATGCCGGGTTCTGGCTGAAGGCATTGTCGCAGCCGACCATCGATCTGACCCTGCGCACCCATGCCGGCCTGCGCACCCGCATCATCGAATCGCCCGGCCTTGCCTTGCCGCAGGGCGAGCTTGACGTGCTGGTGTCGCAACTGCGCATCGTCGCCGCCAAGACGCTGCCGCAGGAGAGTCTGACCTACGGCATCTTCTCCGGTGAAGCCGAGCGGCTGTCGCGCGCCATCGTCACCCTGATCTGCGAGGAGGAGAGCGGGCGGCCGATCGCCTTCAATGCGCTCTCGGTGATGGATGTCGTGCTCGACGGCGAGCCGACCAAGGTTACCCATCTCGGCCTCGTGATGGTCGACCCCGATGTCCGCGGGCAGGGGCTGTCCTGGGTGCTCTACGGCCTGACCGCGCTCGTGCTGTTTGCCCGCGACGGTCTGCGGCCGAAATGGATTTCCAACGTCACCCAGGTGCCGTCGGTGGTCGGCATGGTCAGCGACACCTTCTCCGATGTGTACCCGTCGCCGCTGCCGGGCGCACGGCAGAGCTTTGCCCATCTGCAGCTCGCGCGCGGCATCATGAGCCGTCACCGCGCGGTGTTCGGGGTCGGCGAGGAGGCCGGGTTCGATGAGGAACGTTTCGTCATCACCAATGCCTATACCGGCGGCTCCGACGCGCTGAAGAAGACCTTCGACATCGCGCCGAAACACCGCAACGCGATCTACAATGATTTCTGCGAGCGCGAGCTGGACTACAACAGGGGTGACGACGTGCTGCAACTCGGCCGCATCGATCTCGCCGGCGCTCGCCGCTATCTCCTGAGCGAAGTGCCGCATGGCTCGCTGCCGGCGCTGCTCGCGGCTTCAGCGCTGCTGGCGCTGCAGCGGCTGGTGCTGCCGGTGGTCTACTGGATGGACGACACGCGCGCCTTCGGCACCTTGCGTCCGCGCAAGCCCGACGCGGAGGGCGTGCGGTGAGCTTCGACTATTACTCCTTCACCGGCCGCAATATCGGCTTCGTCGACGAGCGCGAGCAGCAATTGCTGCGCCAGGCGCGGGTGTTCGTCTGCGGCGTCGGCGGCATGGGCGGTGCAGCCTTCATGGCGCTGGCACGCGCCGGCGTCGGCAAATTCGTGATCGCCGACATCGACCGGTTCGAGGTCTCCAACCTCAACCGCCAGGTGTTCGCCTTTGCCGACGAGGTCGGGCGCGAAAAGGCGGAGGTGGCCGCGGAAGCCGCCAAGCGCATCAACCCGACCATCGAGATCGAGGTGCTCGGCGAGAACTGGACCAGCGAATTGGCTGGTATCGCGGGGCGCTGTCCCGTCATCGTCAACGGCATGGACGACATCGCCGCCGGCGTTCACCTCTATCGGACCGCGAAGGCGGCCGATGCGACGGTGATCGACGCCTACATGTCGCCGCTGCCGTCGGTGATCGTGGTGCGGCCGGACGATCCCAGACCCGAGGAGCGGCTGGGCTTTCCGACGCTCGCCAAGGATTGGCTCGATATCACCGAGGAGGACCGCCGCGCCGCGATGCGCGCCGAGATCGAGCACGTGATGCTGCATTCCTCCTCGCGCAACTATGTCGATCTCGCCATCGCCGGCGAGGTCGCGGCCGGCCGCCGTAGCCGGATGTCGTTCGCGCCGATGGTGATCTCGACCGGCATGCTGATGGCCTATGAAGCGATCGCGCTGATCCTGGGGCGCACCTCCGGCACCGATTGCCGCGGGTGGTTCCTCAATCCGCACCGTCCGGCGATCGAGAAGCCGCGCAACGCGCTCGTCGCCGCCATCATGCGCCCGCTGGTGCGCCGTGCCATCGACCAACTGACCGGTGGCAAATGACCTCGGGGGTGATCGCCGATTCCATCGTCAATCTCTGCGGCGCGATTGGGCTCGCGGTCGCGATGATGACGTTCTACCGGCGCGACCCCAAAAGTCCGCTGACCTGGCGCCTGTTGATGGGGCTTGGCGTGATCGCCATCCTGTTCCTGGACCGCGGCCTGGCCTGGTGGACCGGAAGCGTGATCCTCGATCGCCTCTCGGTGATCCCGGCGGCGCTGATCCCGCTCGGCGCGTTGATCGTGACCGAAGGCATTTTACGGCGCCACGCGCCGCGCGCGGTGAAGATCGCGGCGCTCGGTGGCGGCATCCTGCTCGGCGTCGGCGGCCTGCTCGGGCTGGAACGCTTCGTGATGCCGTACGCGATCACCCTGGCGCTGTTCCAGCTCGCAGGCTTTGCCACCTGCGCCTTTCTGCTCGCGTCGCGCGATCGCTCCGCGCTGATGGCCTCGGAGAATCGCAGCATCGGGCGGCTCGCGGTCGGTGCGCTGGTGGTGATCCCGTTCATCCTGACCGACTTCCGCACGCTGTTTCCGCATATTCCGGTCCGGCTCGGTGCGCTTGGCGCGCTGCTGACGGTGACCGTGATGCTGATCGCCGGCGGCGGCGCCGAGACGCGCCGGCATGGGCTGTCGCTGATGGCGTTGCGCTTGATCAGTTCCGGCCTGCTCGGCTTCGCCGCCGCCTTCATGGCGCCGGATGTCGATCTGGCGCAAATCGTCCGCTTCGTCGCGGTCGCGGTCGCCGGCGTGCTCACCATCGGCCTGATGACGGATACGCTGCGCGCACTGTTCGAATCGCAGGAGCCGGGTGTGCTGAATTCGGTCGCGGCCTCGCCTGCGCAGACGCGGGATCAGTTGATCGCCGAGCTCGCACGCCACCCGATCTTCGAAAGCGCGCGGCGGTTTCGCGAAGGCGAACTCGCGCCTTACGATCCGCCGCGCTTGCGCGATTTCCCGTCGAGCCGGCGGGTGCTGCACCGCTCCGAGGCGCCATGGGGGCTGGCGCCCATCGACCCCGCCGCCGAACGCATGGTCTCGCTGATGACTGCGAACAACGCCACCCATGTCATCGTGCTGGCGCACGATCCGCTTGACATGATCGTACTGGCGGTGCCGGTCACCGCGGCGGATCCGGCGACGGAAACCGCGCTCGCGCTTGTGCGGCGGCTGCTGGCGTTGACCCCGGAGGCGAAATGACGCTCGAGATCCGCGAGGGCGATCGCAAGGCCGCGTTCGATGCCGCGCTGAACGCCTACGGCGCGGACAGCCTCTACGTGCCGCCGCTGTGGAGCGATTTCGAGCGGATGTTCGACCCCGCCAAAAATCCCTTCATCACCGAAGGCCACGGCCGCTACGCACTGCTCTCGGCGCATCGCGATGGCCGGCCGGTCGGCCGGATCGCGGCCTCGATCCACGATGAATCCAACCGCAAGCATGGCACGCGCCATGGCGCATTCGGCTTCTTCGACTGCGTCGACGATGCAGAGGTCGCCGACCTGCTGCTGCGGACGGCGGAACACTGGCTGGCCGCACGCGGCATGTCGCGCGTCTCCGGCAATTTCAATCTCACGGCGATGCAGCAGATCGGGGTGGTCACCGAGGGTTTCGACCACGCGCCGTTCACCGACATGATGTGGAGCCCGCCGCACGTCGCGCGCCATCTCGAACGCGCCGGCTACATGGCGACGTTCCCGATGACGACGTTCGAGATCGCGCTCGACGGTGGTAAACCCGAGCAGCTGCTTGGCGACAAGCAGCGCGCCGTGCTCAAAGATCCCGATTTCGTCTGGCAGCCGATCAAGCGCTCGGCCTTCAAGGCGCGTCTGGAAGACGCCCGCATTATCCTCAACGACGGCTTTGCCGACAATCCGATGTTCGTGCCGCCGACCGCGGCCGAATATCTGTTCCAGGCCGGCGACATGATGTGGATCATCGACAAGCGGATTTCGACCGTGGTCTATCACCGCGGCCGGCCCGCGGGCGCGATCATCGCGATCCCCGACCTCAATCCATTGGTCAAGGCGATCGGCGGCCGGATCGGCCTCTCCGCACCGTTCAAATTCCTGCGGCATCGCGCCAACAACACCCGTGCGGTCGTGATCTATCAATCGGTCTGCCGCGACCTGCACAATCGCGGCCTCAACGGCGCGATGCTTTACCGCACCGCGCTGGCGCTACAGGCCGCCGGTTACCGCACGCTCGGCGGCACCTGGATCGCCGATATCAACGGCCCCTCGCTGCGGCAGGCCGCGAAGGTCGGCGCCAAGCCGCTGCACCGGCTGCACCTCTTCACCAAGCGGTTGCCCGGAGCATGAGCCCGATCACACCAGAGCTGCTGCGCGAGCTGGTCGCGGAGGCGCGGCTGGCGCCGAGTGTCCACAACATCCAGCCGACGCGGTGGCGGCTGCTTGCGAACAACCGGCTGGCGCTGGTCGACGACACGGCGGTGCGCGCGCCGGTCGCGGACCCGACCGGCCATGACGTCCGCGTATCGCATGGCGCGGCGCTGGAGGGCATGAGTCTCGCGCTCAATCGCAGGGGTCTCGCGATCATCAGCCTGGCGATGGCCGCCGAGCCGCTCTCGCCGCAACTCACCGCGCTCTGCACCTTGACGATCGGTGAGGGCGCTGCGGCCGATCCGCTTCTTGCCAGTGTTCCACGGCGGATGTCGTGGCGCGGAACCTTCGCGCCGTCACTTGACGATGAGCCCGCGTTGGCCCGGTTTGCGGCGATGCGCGACGGGATCGTCTGCATCCGTGACCGGCAGGCGATCTCCGAGATCGCGACCTGGGCCGACCATGCCGAATTCTCCTTTGTCCGCGGCGACGATTACCGGCGCGAGCTGATGGACTGGATGCGGCTATCGCCGCGCCACCCGCTCTATCTCCAGAACGGTCTCAACCGCGACGCGCTCGCCATGAATGCGTTCGAGGCCACCGCCGCGCGTGTCGTGCTCGGCGGCCTGTTCCCCACGCTCGATCGGTTCGGCCTTGCGGCGGCGCTATTGTCCGATCGCGCCAAGACGTCCTCGGCCGCCGCGATCGTGCTGTTCTGCCGACCGTTCGCTGAGGATCCGCTCACGATCGGGCAGCATTTCTATCGCGTCTGGCTCGAGATCGATCGCGCCGGGCTATCGGCCTGTCCGATCTCGGCGCTGGCAGATCATCCGGGCTTCAACGCGAAGCTTCGACAGCTCGGCAAGGTCGGTGACGGCTTGCGCCTCGTCAACGTGTTCCGGGTCGGCCGTCCGTCGAAGGCGTGCGCGCCGCGGCATTTCCGGCTGCCGGTCGACCGGTTGATTGTCTAGCGTTCTCCACATGAAATCGCCGTGGCTCCAGCTCGATATCCGCTGTTGAAGCGTCACGCGATCATGCTAAGACGCGCCCGAAAACAACGATCGGTGTGGACCTATGTCGAAGCAGTCGATGCGCGAGGAGGCCGAGCGCCTGATCCGCGAGACCATGGAAAAGCGGAACCTCGTCATCAAGCAGGGCACGACCCGGATAGATGCCGTCTGCGGCAAATGCGGCGCGCCGAACCGGGTACAGGCCGAGAAGGGCCAATCCCGCGTCAAATTTGCCTGCAAGGAGTGCGGCCACAAGCAGGAAACGTTGTAACGATCCACTCTACGACATCGTGGGCCTACGTCCCCTTCACGAACGCCGCGAAGCATCCGCATAGTCCGGATGCCAGCGCGATAGCGGCCACCGACCCGACCAGAGTGCAGTTTGTCCTAGCATAAATGCGCAGCACGCACGCGGGCGCATGGGAGGTCTTCACTTAAGGCCACCCCGTTCAACGCCGGCTCGGCTTTACGGTTTCGCGCCTGCGCTGTAGAATCCTCGATATAACGCTTCCAAAAGACCCCAGCTGACATTCAGGGAGTGCAAACATGGCTGTTTCGCAGGCGATTCCGATCACGCGCCATCCTTACGCCGATGGTTCCTACAAGAAGATGCTGATCGACGGCAAATGGGTCGATGCCGCCTCCGGCAAGAGATTCGAAACTCACAATCCTGCGACCGGCGAACTGCTCGCGACCGTTGCCGAGGGCGACAAGGAGGACATCGACCGCGCGGTCGCCGCCGCGCGCCGCGCCTTCGAGGGGCCCTGGAGCAAGGTCAGGCCGTTCGAGCGGCAGAACCTGCTCCTGAAGCTCGCCGATCTCGTCGAGAAGAATTTTGACGAATTGTCGCAACTCGACACGCTCGATATGGGCGCGCCGATCAGCCGCACGCGGTCCTACAAACTGCGCGTGCTCGGCATGCTCCGCTACTACGCCGGGCAGGCCACCGCGATTCACGGCGAGACCATTGAGAACTCGCTGCCCGGCGAGATCTTCTCCTACACGCTGAAGGAGCCGGTCGGCGTCGTCGGCGCGATCATCCCGTGGAACGGCCCGTTCACCGCGACAATCTGGAAGATCGGTCCGGCGATCGCGACCGGCTGCACCGTGGTGTTGAAGCCGGCCGAGGAATCGCCGCTGACCTCGCTGCGGATCGCCGAGCTCTGCCTGGAGGCCGGCATACCGCCCGGCGTCGTCAATGTCGTGCCCGGCTATGGCGAGACCGCGGGCGCCGCCCTTTCCTCGCATCCCGACGTCGACAAGGTCGCCTTCACCGGCTCGCATATCACGGGCCAGGCGATCATCCGCGCCTCGGCCGGCAACCTCAAGCGCGTCTCGCTCGAGCTCGGCGGCAAGTCGCCTGACATCGTGTTCGCGGATGCCGATCTCGACGCGGCGGTGCCGGGTGCGGCGATGGCGGTGTTCGCCAATTCCGGGCAGATCTGCAGCGCGGGCACGCGGCTGTTCGTGGAGCAGGCGATCTATGACGAGTTCGTTGGCCGCGTCGCCGAGTTCGGCAAGAAGCTGCAGGTCGGCAACGGTCTCGATCCCAACACCCAGATCGGCCCCTTGGTGTCGCAGCAGCAGATGGACCGCGTGTCTGACTATCTCGACATCGGTCAGAAGGAAGGCGCGAGGGCCGTTGCCGGCGGCAGCCGCCTCACCGAGGGCGCGCTGTCGAAGGGCTACTTCGTGCAGCCGACGGTGTTCGCCAATGTGCAGGACAACATGCGCATCGCGCAGGAGGAGATTTTCGGCCCGGTGATCTCGGCGATCTCCTTCAAGGACCCCGACGAGCTGATCAAGCGCGCCAATGCCACGACCTTCGGCCTCGGCTCTGGCGTCTGGACCACCAATGTCTCCAAGGCGCACCAGGTCGCGAAAGCACTGCGCGCCGGTTCAGTGTGGGTCAATTGCTACCAGGCGATGGATCCGGCGGTGCCGTTCGGCGGCTACAAGATGAGCGGCTACGGCCGCGAGTCCGGCAAGCAGCACGTCGAGGAGTATCTCAACGTCAAGGCCGTGTGGATCAAGACGGGCTAGTTGTCGCGAAGGGACTGCGCCCCTCTCCCGCTTGCGGGGGAGGGCTGGGGTGGGGGCTCTCTCCACGAGTCATACTGTGGAGAGAGCCCCCACTCGGATCGCATCATTCGATGCGATCCGACCTCCCCCGCAAGCGGGAGAGGTGAAGAGAGTCGCGGCGGTCCTAAGCCGCCGTCATCACCGCCCCGCCGCCCTCTTCGGCTTGCCGATATCGCTGCGCAGAGCGTCGAGCTCCTTGCGCACGGCGGTTGCGGCGTCGCGTTCGATTTTCCGGTAGCGCGCCACCAGCGACAGGCCGAATGGCGTCAGCACCGCGCCGCCGCCGTTCTTGCCGCCGGTCTGCCGTTCTACTGCGGCCTGCCGGCAGATCCGGTTGATCTCGTCGACCAGGTCCCAGGCGCGCTTGTAGCTCATCTCCATGGCCCGGCCGGCGGCGGAAATCGAGCCGCATTCGCGGATATTTTCCAGGAGCTGGATTTTGCCCGGCCCGATCCGGTCCTCGGCATCGAGATCGATGCGGACGCTCAAGGAGGGGCGCGATGCGGCGCTCGGTTTCGGCATGGAAGACCTCTCGGCAAGCAGATTGCCACTACCTGCTTTTGCGAACAAGATGAACCCGTTAGACAACGCGAAGCCACACAACACTATTCGGGGCAGGCATGAAGTTTCCGTCGCTGTTTTCTCCCCTCCAGATCGGTCCCTATCAGCTCAGGCATCGCGTTGCGATGGCGCCGCTGACGCGGATGCGGGCGGCACGGCCGAGCCTCGTGCCGCGGCCGCTGAACGTGGAATATTACGCGCAGCGCGCAACGGCGGGCGGATTGATCATCGCGGAAGCCTCGCCGGTGGTCGCGACTGGCTTCGGCAATCCCGCCGTTCCCGGCATCTACACCGAGGCGCAGGTCGCGGGCTGGCGCGAGGTCGTCGACGCCGTGCATAGGAAGGGCGGGATCATCTTCCTGCAGCTCTGGCATGTCGGACGGGTCTCGCATTCCTCGTTCCAGCCCGGCGGCGCGCTGCCGGTCGCGCCCTCGGCGGTTCCGATCCCGTCCGAGTTCAAGGCGATGACGGCGGACGGCAAGGTGGTCGACTATGAAACGCCGCGCGCGCTCGAGACCAGCGAAATCCCGCTGATGATCGAGGCCTACCGCCAGGCCGCGAAGAACGCGCTCGCCGCCGGTTTCGACGGCGTCGAGATCCATGGCGCCAACGGCTACCTGGTCGAGCAGTTCCTGCAATCCCGCAGCAATCTCCGCACCGACCAGTATGGCGGGTCGATCGAGAACCGCGTACGCTTCCTGCTCGAGGTGACGCAGGCCGCGATCGATGTCTGGGGCGCCAACCGCGTCGGCGTGCGGCTGTCGCCTTACGGCATTGCCAATGGCAGTGGCGAGGCGGACCCGATGCCGCTCTACAGCCACGCCGTCAAGGCGCTCGACCAGCTCGGGCTCGCCTACCTGCATTTCATCGAGCCGCGTTCGAGCGGCGCCGGGCGCGCCGAGGTCAATTGGCAGGACGTGCCGTCGGCGATGGTGCTGTACCGGCCGCTGTGGAGCGGGGTGTTGATCGCGGCCGGCGGCTTCACCGGCGAGACCGCGGAAAGCGCCATCGCCGAAGGCCATGCCGATGCGATCGCCTTCGGGCGTATCTTCATCTCCAACCCGGACCTGCCGCGCCGCCTGCATCGCGGCTACCCGCTCACGCCCTACAATCGCAAGACATTCTACGGCGGCGAGGAAGTGGGCTACACGGATTATCCGGAGCACGACGAGATGGCGTAGGGGTAGACGCGCATCGTCTTCGTAGCCCGGATGAAGCGCAGCGTAATCCGGGGCTCGCGCCGTGTTGCTCCCCGAATTTCGCTTCGCTGCATCCGGGCTACAATGGCGCCATCAACGTCATTGCGAGCGAAGCGAAGCAATCCATACATCCGCGCATGAGGAGCGATGGATTGCTTCGTCGCTCCAGCGCAAAATTGCTTTGCAATTTTGTCGCGAGCTCCTCGCAATGACGGCAAATGAGCCAACGGGAGATCCCAATGTTTCCGGACGACGAATTCGAGGCGGAGACGAAGAAGAAGCCAAAACCCGTGGCGCTGGCAAAGCCCGCCGCCGGCCAATGCCTTTGCGGCAAGGTGCGCTTCGAGATCGACGTGCCGGCGCGCTGGGCCTGGCACGATCATACGCCGGCGAGCCGCCGCGCGCATGGCGCGGCCTACGCCACCTATGTCGGAAGCTGGCGCAAGCGTTTTCGCGTCACGGCGGGCAAAGACGAACTCTCACGCTACGAGGACGCCGCGACCAAGACCGCGCGCAGCTTCTGCGCCAATTGCGGCACGCCGATCACTTACGAACGTGCGCGCTCGCCGCACATGGTCAATATCCCTCGCGCGCTGTTTTCGGGCCGCACCGGCCGCCAGCCGCTCTATCACATCGCGATCGAGGAATTACAGGAATGGGCCTATACCGGCGAGCCGCTGGTGCCGCTGAAAGGTTACCCCGGTGTGGTCTGGCAGCGCTCGAAAAAGAAGAAGCGCAGTGATCGGGAAGGGATGTTCTAGCGCGGTTTTGTTCGCTTCGGCGCTACCTTGGCTGACGCCTTTTTCCGTGAAGTCGACTTCGACGGCATCGCCGCCACGAAATCGAGGCCGCGCTTGATCCACCTCTTCAGCGCAGCGTCGGTCCGATAGCCCTCGGCGCTGACGCGTACGAAGTCCTTCATGGTTCGCGCGCCCATCTGCATCGGCGCAGCGTGCGGCTCGCTCGATGCCAGACGGTGCGCGTCCGGGCCGACGCGCACCAGCATTCCTCCCTTGCCGCTGGCGGTGCAGCACATGCGGTCCTGCACCATGAAGCAAACGCCGCCCATCATCTTCCGCTCGGACACATCCTTTACGTCCGACAGCAGCGCACGAATCCGCGCGGCGAGCTTCTCGTCATAGGGCATCGGCGTTGTCTGCGACGGTCGGTGGGGGATTTCCGCTACTTCCAGCCAGCGCTGACATTATGGGAGCGGTGCTGGGGAAGCAAGCTGCAGGGCAGCCATGAGCGCGGGCGCAATTGTCCGCGACGCAAGTTTGGTCATGATGACGTGTCCCGGAGGCCAACGAACCTTCGGGCCTGGAGGAGACATGAAGAACCGCATTACCGGCCGCTCGGCATTCCTGGCGCTGTTGAAGGACGAGGGCGTCACGCATCTGTTTGGCAATCCCGGCACCACCGAATTGCCTATCATGCACGCGCTGAAGGATCACCCCGATCTCACCTATGTGATGGCGATGCAGGAGAGCCTGGTCGTCGCGATGGCCGACGGCTTCAGCCGCGCTTCGGGAAAGCTCGTCGCCTGCAACGTCCATGTCGCGCCGGGTCTCGGCAATGCGATGGGGTCGCTGTATAACGCGAGCTTCACCGGCACGCCGCTGATCCTCACCGCCGGCCAGCAGGAGCAGGGCCACGGCCTGACCGAGCCGGTGCTCTATGGCCCGCTGGTGCAGATGGCAACGCCGCTGGTGAAATGGGCGGTCGAGGTCACGCGGCTGGAGGATCTGCCGCGGATCGTGCGCCGCGCCGCCAAGATCGCGACCACGCCGCCGACCGGGCCTGTCTTCATCTCGCTGCCTGGCGACATCCTCAATGCCGAGGCCGGCATCGAGCTCGGCCGCGCGACCCGCGTCGATACGCGCGTGGCACCGTCGGAGGAAACGCTGAAGGCGCTCGCCACGCGCATCCTGAAGGCGGAGCGTCCGGTGATCATCGTCGGCGACGAGATCGTCAAGAGCGACGCGCTGCGCGAGGCGGCCGACCTCGCGGAAACGCTGGGGTGCCCGGCCTATCAGTCGCCGACGCCCTATGGCGCGCATTTCCTCTCGGAGAGCCCGTGCTTCATGGGCGCGATCGCGCGCATCCAGAAAATCGCCCGCGATGTGCTGGCGCCTTACGATCTCCTGATCGCGCTGGGCGGCGATCCGTTGCGGATGTCTGTCTATAGCGAGGTCGATCCGCTGCCCGGTGGGCTCGGCATCGTGCAGGTCGGTCTCATCGACAACGACCTTGCCAGGAACTACGGCGCCGAGATCGCGGTGAAGGCCGACGTCAAGGAGACGCTGCGCGCGCTGGTGCCGGCGCTGAAGGAGGCCGGAGGCGGCGCGCTCGAGACGCGCGCTAAGCGCGGGCTCGCGGCGTTGTCCGCGAAGAACTGGGCGGCCAAGCGCAAGGCGCTGGTCGAGCAGATCTCGAAGGCGAGCCACACCTCGCCGATCGATCCGGACTGGCTGGCGCTGCAGGTGGTGGAAGCGATGCCCGACAATGCGATCCTGGTCGATGAGGGCCTGACCTCGTCACGGCAGATCATCGCATTGCGGCCGCATCGCGACCGCTACGGCTACCATGCGCTCGCCTCCGGTGGCATCGGCTGGGGTCTGCCGGCCGCGGTCGGTGCCAGCCTCGCCAATCCGACGCGGCCGGTGGTCTGCTATTCCGGCGACGGCTCTTCGATGTACTCGATCCAGTCGCTGTGGACCGCGGCCAACCACAAGCTGCCGCTGACCTTCGTCATCGTCAACAATGGCGGCTACCGCATCATCAAGCAGCGCCTGCTCGCCTTCCACGGCGACGACAATTACGTCGGCATGGATTTCATCGATCCGCCTGTCGATTTCACCGGCGTCGCGCGCTCGCTCGGGCTCGAGGCGGTCAAGGTCACCGATCCGCAGGAGCTGAAGGGCGTGCTGAGGTCCGCATTCAGCCGGCCCGGCACGAAGCTGGTCGAGGTGGTGGTGAGCAATGCGGTGAATTGAACGGGTTGCCGCGCGCTTGCTCTCTCACCGTCACCCTGTGAGGAGCGCGCATCGCGCGCGTCTCGAAGGGCGACGGCCACGACTGGGGCCGTGCATCCTTCGAGGCTCGCCCAGCGGCGCAAGTGCGCCGCAAGGCTCGCG
>NZ_JBHMET010000129.1:0-7214 GCF_042430365.1 Bradyrhizobium erythrophlei | reverse complement strand
CGCCTTCGTCCACCTCGCCGCAATCTGCATTTGGCTCCGTTGAATGTGGATTCGTCCTAGTGCGCAATTGCGCACGGGGGCCGGGACCCATAATCACCAACGTTGATTGATGTGCTCTGCTGGAATGGCGAGTCCCGTTCACAACACCCGCCGCGGAGTATGGGTCCCGGCCTGCGCCGGGACGACAGCAAGATGTGTTCTCCTCCGGCGAATTCGCCATTTCCGAACCTCGCATTGACGTCATCGCGGCGACCGGGCACAGCGTGCGGCGGTGGCGTGCAAGCGCCGCCCAACAAACCGATACGCTGCGGAAATGGATACCGCCGCGACTTGTTGCGTTGCAGCAACGATGCAATTCAGACCCTGCTAAGGGGCAATGGCAATCGCGGTGGCATCCCTGTAATGGTGCGACCGGATTTCTCGGGGCCGGTGGTTCGTGCTCCGCAATGACGCGGGAGGAAACATGCGTAAGTTCATTTTGGCTGCGGCATCGATTGCCGCGCTGACCTTTGTCGGGCCGGCGTCGGCGCAATCGCCGATCGTGATCAAGTTCAGCCACGTGGTGGCGTCCGACACGCCGAAGGGCAAGGCGGCCGACAAGTTCAAGGATCTGGCCGAGAAGTACACCGCCGGCAAGGTGAAGGTCGAGGTCTATCCGAACTCGACGCTCTACAAGGACAAGGAAGAGCTCGAGGCCTTGCAACTCGGCGCGGTGCAGATGCTGGCGCCGTCGAACTCGAAGTTCGGCCCGATCGGCATCAAGGAGTTCGAGGTCTTCGATCTGCCCTACATCCTCCCCGACCTGAAGGCGCTGCGGAAAGTCACCGATGGTCCGCTCGGCGCCAGGCTGCTCAAGCTCTTGGATTCCAAAGGCATGACTGGCCTTGCCTATTGGGACAACGGCTTCAAGCAGATGAGCGCGAACAGGAAGCTGATCGCACCCGCCGATTACAAGGGCCTCAAGTTCCGCATCCAGTCGTCGAAGGTGCTGGAAGCCCAGTTCCGCGCGCTCGGTTCGATCCCGCAGGTGATGGCGTTCTCGGAAGTCTACCAGGCGCTGCAGACCGGCGTCGTGGATGGCCAGGAGAACACCTGGTCGAACATCTACACCCAGAAAATGCATGAGGTGCAGAAGTTCGCCACCAACACCAATCACGGCTATATCGGCTACGTCGTGGTCGTGAACAAGAAGTTCTGGGACGGCATGCCGGCCGATATCCGCGACCAGGTCGCCAAGGCGATGAAGGAAGCGACCGAGTTCGGCAACGGCCAGTCGGCCAAGGAGAACGAGGATGCGCTCGCCGACATCAAGAAGGTCGGCAAGACCGAGATCATCGCGCTGACGCCGGAGCAGGACGAGGCGATGCGCAAAGCGATGATGCCGGTCTACAAGGACGTCGCCTCGCGTGTCGGTCAGCCCTTGATCGACGAATTCCTGAAGGAAACGGGCCGCGGCCCGATGAACTAGGCGCGATGCCTTTCGGTCGAACGGTCGCCGAGAAGGCAGTGAACTCCCTCTCCCGCTTGCGGGGGAGGGTTGGGGTGGGGGTATCACCGCGAGTCGCGCTGTTCGTTCGTGTGGAGAGAGCCCCCACCCGTATCGTATCTTCGATGCGATACGACCTCCCCCGCAAGCGGGAGAGGTACAGCGAGCCCGCGGATGGACTTCTCGATCGAGATCCATCGCGCGAATGAATGAGCACCGCGGCCGCGAGAGGCCGCGGAAAGGGGGGCGTGGCCGGATTGCCGTGTCCGGCCATGACGGGGGAGATCAATGCTGCTGAAAATTCTGGACAGGCTTGAGGAAATCATCATCGCGAGCCTGATGGGCGCCGCGACGGTCTTGACCTTCGTCACCGTCCTGCACCGCTTCCTGGTGGACGTTCCGTTCCTGTATCCGTACCTGTTCGGGATCAACCTCGCCTGGTCGCAGGAACTCTGCATCTACATGTTCATCTGGATGGCGAAGTTCGGCGCCGCCTATGGCGTGCGTGCCGGCGTCCATGTCGGCGTCGACGTGCTGATCAATCGCCTCAACGATTATTGGCGCAAGCGCACCATCACCTTCGGCCTGCTCGGCGGCGCGCTGTTCACCGGGATCGTCGGCACCATGGGCGCCAAGTTCGTCTATGAGCTGATGCACACCGACCAGGTCTCGCCGGACCTCGAGATACCGAGCTGGTTCGTCTACCTCTGCATTCCGCTCGGCTCCTACCTGATGTGCTTCCGCTTCCTGCAAGTGTGCTGGAACTACTGGTGGCACGATGAGCTGCCGCACCATGACGCCGCCCATGTCGAAGGCGTCGAGACCAGCAAGACCGCGCCCGTCGCGCTTGGAGAAGCGTGATGAGCGCCGCCCTTATCTTCGGACTGCTGTTCGCCCTGATGCTAACGGGCATGCCGATCTCGATTTCGCTCGGCCTGACCGTGCTCACCTTCCTGTTCACGATGACGCAGGTGCCGATCGAGAGCGTCGGCCTGAAGCTGTTTTCGGGGCTGGACAATTTCGGCATCATGGCGATCCCGTTCTTCATCCTCGCCGGCACCTTTCTGACCCGCGGCGGCGTCGCGCGGCGGATGATCGCGTTCACGACCTCGCTGGTCGGCCATCTGCCGGGCGGCCTCGGGCTCGCCGGCGTCGCGGCCTGCGCGATGTTCGCGGCGATCTCTGGCTCGAGCGTCGCGACAGTGGTCGCGATCGGCTCGATCATGATGCCGGCGATGGTCGAGCACGGCTATCCGCGCCGCTTCGGCGTCGGTGTGATCTCGACCTCGGGCGCGCTCGGCATCCTGGTGCCGCCCTCGATCATCCTGGTGCTCTACGGCGTCTCCACCAACACCTCGATCGGCGCGCTGTTCATGGCCGGCATCGTGCCGGGCATCCTGCTCGCGCTGATGCTGGCGGCGGTGACCTTCGTCGTCGCGCTGCGCAACGGCTATCCGAAGATGCCGCGGGCGACCTTCGGCCAGCAGTTCAAGGCGTTCCGCGAGAGCGTCTGGGGCCTGCTCTTGATCGGCATCGTGCTCGGCGGCATCTATGGCGGCGTCTTCACGCCGACGGAAGCCGCCGCGGTTGCGGCGACCTACGCCTTCTTCATCACGGTGTTCGTCTACAAGGAGCTGAAGCTCTCCGAAGTGCCGAAGGTGCTGCTGCAGGCCGCGAGCATGAGCTCGATGCTGCTCTACATCATCACCAACGCGGTGCTGTTCTCGTTCCTGATGACGCATGAGCAGATCCCGCAGGAGATGGCGGCCTGGATCATCGACAAGAACTTCTCGGTCTGGATGTTCCTGCTCGTCGTCAACATCATCCTGCTGCTCGCCGGCAATGTGATGGACCCGTCGTCGATCCTCCTGATCATGGCGCCGATCCTGTTTCCGCTGGCGACCAAGATCGGCATCCACCCGGTGCATCTCGGCATCCTGATGATCGTCAACACCGAGGTCGGCCTGTGCCATCCGCCGGTCGGTCTCAACCTCTACATCGCGAGCAGTATCGCCAAGATGGGGATCAGCGAGATCACGATCTCGGTGCTGCCGTGGCTGTGCGCCATGCTGGTGTTTCTCGGCCTCATCACCTATGTGCCGGAGATTTCGCTTTGGCTGCCGCGGTTGCTGGGGATGATCTAGCTAGAGGGTTTCCGGGGAGAAATGGTCGTTCATTACATCTTGGTAAGGGAGGGCTAGCTATCCAATCCGTAAGTTGAAGGGGCGGGCGAGGGGGCCCATCTTCAGGCAACCTTCAAAGGAGGTTCGCATGAGGACGTTTACCATCGCCGCCGTCGCGGCTCTCGCGATTGCCGGATCGACCGCCGTCTATGCCCAGCATCGCCACTGGACCTATGGGCCGATGCGGATGATGAGCCCCGAGGACAGGGCGGCGTTCCTCGACGCGCGCATTGCCGCGGTTCATGCCGGGCTCAAGCTGAACGCGGACCAGGAGAAGCTGTGGCCGCCGGTCGAGGCCGCGGTGCGCGATTTCGCCAAGATGCGGATCGAGCGCGCCAACGCGCGGATGAACGCGGAGAAGGATTCAGGCGACGCGCAGATACCGGACAATCCGGTCACGCGGCTGCGCGAGCGCGCCGACAACATGGCGCAGACCTCGGCCGCGCTGAAGACGATCGCGGATGCCGCCGATCCGCTCTACAAGACGCTCGACGACGGCCAGAAGCGGCGGCTCACCTTGCTGACCCATATGGAGGGGCGCGGATTCGGCGCCGAGGGCTGGCGCCGCCACCGGTTTGAGCGCGGTTTCGACCGCTGGGACCGCGATGACCGCGAGCCGGGCCGGGGCCTCGACCGCGACCGTTACGACCGCGACAGCGGTCCCGACCAGGAGCGCTCGGGCCGGCTCTGACCGCGGTTTTCAGCCCCCCGCCTAAGCCTCGGAAAGGCCGCCGGAATCCGGCGGCGTTTGGCCGGTCCGGGGGATGCCAAAAGATGGGAAAAATTGGCTCAGTTTGCTGGACATCGCCAAGTCGCTTTGCTAAACGACGGCCCTCTCGCGAGGGTCATTTCCGGACCGGTTCCGGGCGCATAGCTCAGTTGGTAGAGCAGCTGACTCTTAATCAGCGGGTCCCAGGTTCGAGCCCTGGTGCGCCCACCAATGACCTCAAGCACTTAGCGAGAGAAACCGTTTGAGAAGGCCGAACTAAAACGGTTTTTCAAACGGTGTTTTTACGAAGCTGCAAGGCATCCGACTCTCGACAATGTGATCGGCGATCTCGCAGAAGCGGGGTGGTTCAGCTTGCTCCGACGCGGATGGCATTGCCACCGCGGATGGCAAAGCGCGCTGTTGTAGGATCTCTGAATGAGGGCGTCCCTTGAGCCAACGTACCTTGTAGTCGGGGGGCGAGTCCCCCCCCCCCGCTACCAACTGGTGCGGTACTCAGTAAACGTAGGATCAAGGACCGGACGGCCGCCCTTGGGCATGATGACTATTTAGCAGGTGATCTGCCTATAACGATGCGACCTAGATCCAAACTACGATCTCGTGGGCGCCGGTGACGGCTTAGACCGCGTCGGCTGCCGTTTACCAAGAAGCCGGCGCAGCACGTTGAGCGCCTCATGTGCTCCGAACCCCAAAGCCTCGCATATTTCAATCAGCTCGATGACGTCAATCCTACGCTGACCGGACTCCATGTGCGTGACCCAAGATTGGTAGACCCCCAGCCTTTGAGCCAAATCGATCTGGCGCAGCCCGGCCTTTTTCCGCAGCTCAGCCAGCAGCGCTGCGAGCTTTGGTTGAAGCGGTGATGTCACCGTTTTCGGCATCCGGCCCCCAAAAGAGGCCAAAGACATAAAACGACTTTTCAGATACCTAAAAAATAGGTATGGTGGTTCCCATCACATCCATGGATCACCTATGTGAAGTTCGCATCAGAGGCGTCGGATTATGTCTCTATGGGCGCATGTCGGTGAGGTAGGCGGGGCAAGTTGGGTTCCTGCGCGAACGCCGCAGCCACGGCGGTTGCTAAAGCTCGACCGCGCTTGACAACGCAGATGACAAAACCTTCCTCCGAACCGAGCGTATCCGATAAGGCGCCGACAGTGTCAGTGGTCACGCCATACGATCATGAACACGCTGTGACCTACTTGCGGCTGCTCGATGCTTTCGAGGAGGGCGCCGATTGGCGAGATGTGGCTCGCATTGTTCTCCGTATCGATCCCGATTGCGAGCCCGATCGGGCCCGATATGCGTTCGAAAGCCACCTCGCCCGTGCCAAATGGATAAGCGAGGAAGGATATCGCCATGTCCTGCGTGGCGAAGGGCTCAATTAAAGAAGATTGCTGAGGCAGCATGCTCCCTTGTGCGCCCGACTCTAGCCACTTTGGCTGATTTCACGCAGTGGTCTTCAAGGAAGTAGAATGATCCGCCCGGGCCCGCTAGTAGCTTCAACATGGCTCTCTGATCTACTCAGAACGAGGTCGGTCATTCGACGTCTGGCCATGCGCCGCCGTTGAATAGGCGCATCATCCAACCTTCATCAGCCAGCGACTTGTGAGGCACCGGTTCAAAACCGATGCGACGCCGATAAAGGCGAACAAGTGCGCGTTGCCGACGCTCGAAAGCCGGTCGGTTCTCTGCCGTCACCTTACCTTCGTACTCGAGCGGAAACGCTTTGAGCACCATAACCGCCATGCTGCGTCGAATACGCTTGAGCAGGGCGTCAATAATCTGCCAAGCAGCCTCGACGTCAGCCCAGGCGTTGGCGTCGATCACCAGCCGATCAAAGCTGCAGACGTCGCCGTAGCAAAAGGGCTCGTCGGTCCACCAATTTCGTTCATCATCGGTGCCCCAAACTCTTGCGACCGCAACGGCAGTCTCATACTCGGTTTGCGAATTCATGTCGCCGCGATGAACAAAGCCCTCAAGGTCCCAGCCACCACCATCGTCGTCGTATACGCCCCGCCATACTGTCAATGTGCCCGCCGCGATGCGTCGGCTATCCCGTTCGATCACAAAGAAAACATGGCGGTGCTGAAAGTTGTAATAGGCGTCCACCAAACGGCAGAACCGGTTGATCCAAGCATGCCCGATCAGACCGTTTCGCTCTGCGGTCCAATTGGGCTTCCGTTGATGGGGCACAATCTCGTAAACGAAGTGACGCTCTGCAGGGGGAAGCGCAGCGTGACGCGCGTTGGCTTCCTCGTGCTCGCGTCTTAATTGCGCTCGCCTCTGCTCATCGGTCAGACCGTCCAGCCTTTCAGTTGGATCGTTCATGGTGCCCCGCCTAGCTTTTGCATTCTCGATATTATGGGTGGAAAGAAGCTGGGTTTTCGAGGCCCGAGCACCAGTTCTGCCTAAAAGCACCCAGCCAAGGTATCTTTCGTTTCCGGGCGAGACGTGTAAGATATTGAAAATACTTCAATTTTCTTCGCCCTCCGAACGCATAACTAAGCGAGCTAGGGTTCCGTGATTATAGGCTCGCGCTGTAATCAATCCCAAATTCGTGGCTCTGACGTGCCAGCAACTCGTACAGATCCCCCAGCCCACTGGGAATCAGGCTGCAGGCCGGATTGCATCTTCTTCCTCGCCCGGAGCAACTGGCTTCAATTTGAGCTCACTCATCGGACGCCGGCTTGCTCCGCGGCCGAGCCAATCTCGACAAGCAGCGTCTTCCGTGAGTGACTTACCCAATGTATGGTCCGGCCGTGCGTTGCAAGTGGTTTCGCCGAGCTGGCGGTGAGCAGTCTTGCATCAATGTATC
>NZ_JBHMET010000128.1:0-6267 GCF_042430365.1 Bradyrhizobium erythrophlei | reverse complement strand
TTGCAACATCGAGGGTGAGTCGCCTCATTTTGTGGAGGGGACATACAGTCTAGCAGACTCCTTTGCAGCCCTGCCGCTTCCCTATGCGGAAAGTCCAGCCGCAAGCAGCAGCTTCGAGCAGCGGCAAGGCAGCGCTGCGCCGTTGTTGGATCGGTTCGCGCTCCGCCGGCAGTTAGTCCAAGGTAGGCCCGGATTCTGCTTTGACAGGAAGGGCTTAAGGTGATCGAATGTCTCCGTGCTCCAGGCTTCCGCATGGAGAGGTGAAGTTGGCATTCAGCATCACCGTGGAGCCGATCCCATGAACGAGCGGGAACTTCGAAGCCTGATCGCAGGGGTCAAGGCTGGGCGCCTGTCACGCCGAGCATTTGTGCAGCGCATGATTGCGGTCGGTCTCACCGCACCGATGGCCAGCATGATGTTGAGCCAATCGGGGGTCGCCATGGCCGAGAGCGCAATTCCCTACAAGCCAACCAAGGCTGGCGGTGGCGGCGCGCTCAAGCTGCTCTATTGGCAGGCGCCGACCCTGCTTAATCCGCATTTCGCGGTGGGGACCAAAGATCAGGAGGCTTCTCGCGTCTTCTACGAACCCCTGGCCGGGTGGGATGCAGACGGCAACCTGGTTCCGATCCTCGCAGCCGAAATTCCGAGCAAGGAGAATGACGGTCTTGCGGAGGACGGCCTTTCGGTCATCTGGAAGCTAAAACGGGGTGTCAAATGGCATGACGGCGCGCCATTCACGGCAGACGACGTGGTCTTTACCTGGGAATATGCGCGAAATCCGGAGACCGCGGCTGTTACGATTGGCAGCTACAAGGACATCAAGGTCGAGAAGATCGACGATTATACGGTTCGCATGATCTTCGCGCAGCCGACGCCGTTCTGGGCCGACGCTTTTGTCAGTGCAGCCGGCATCATCATCCCCATGCATCTGTTTGCGGGTTATGTCGGCGGCAAGTCGCGCGACGCGCCGACCAACCTGAAACCGGTCGGCACCGGCCCCTACCTCTTCGTCGATTTCAAACCCGGCGATATCGTCTTGGGTAAGCGCAATCCCAATTATCACCTCCCCAACAGGCCGTATTTCGACGCGCTGGAGATCAAGGGCGGAGGCGACGCCGTATCGGCGGCGCGCGCCGTGCTGCAGACCGGCGAATTTGATTACGCCTGGAATATGCAGGTGGAGGACGAGATCCTGCTCAGGCTGGAAAACGGCGGCAAAGGCAAGGTGGCGATCGTTCCCACCGGCAATGTCGAATTCATCCTGCTCAACTTCACCGATCCTGCAGTCGAGGTGGACGGCGAGCGCGCCAGCGCTAAGACCAGGCATCCCCTGTTCTCGGATCCGGCCGTGCGCGAAGCCATCAACCTTCTGATCGATCGCGCCTCGGTTGAGAAGTTCATCTACGGCCGCACGGCGGTTGCCACGGCGAACTTCCTCAACAACCCCGAGCGCTTCAGATCGAAAAACACCAGGTTCGAGTTCAACATCGAGAAGGCCAATCAGATCCTCGAGATGGCGGGCTGGAAAAGGGGTGCGGAGGGCATTCGGGCGAAGGACGGAAAACAACTCAAATTCGTGTTCCAGACGTCCATCAACGCGCCCCGGCAAAAGAACCAGGCCATTATCAAGCAGGCCTGCCAGAAGGCCGGCATCGAGGTCGAGCTCAAGTCGGTGGTTGCGTCCGTGTTCTTCTCAAGCGATACCGCCAATCCCGATACCTACGCGCATTTCTACTGCGATGCCCAGATGTACACGACGACCATGCTGCAACCCGATCCGCAGCGCTTCATGAATCAATTCGTGTCATGGGAAGTCGCGCGCCAGGAGAACAAGTGGCAGGGACGGAACATTTCCCGCTGGCAAAGCAAGGACTATGACGATCTCTATCTTCAAGCTGAGCGCGAGCTTGATGCAGTGAAGCGCGCCGCAATATTCATCAAGCTCAACGATATGGTCGTCGGCGATCGTTACATCCTGCCGGAAGTTTATCGGCCGAGGGTGACCGCCCTGAAGAGGGGCACGACCGCGCATCTCAGCGGCTGGGACAACGACCTCTGGCAATTGGCGAACTGGTATCGGGAGACGTGACAGAACCGCATGACGCGACTGAGCTCACCCGCAGATCGTTGCAGGACCAGCGATGGGAAACTACCTCCTCAGGCGTCTCATCATAGCTCTTCCCAGCCTGCTCGGCATCAGCCTCATTCTTTTTGTCCTGCTCGCCCTGGCCCCGGGGGATCCCTTCGGAGAACTTGCGACCAATCCGAACATTCCGCCCGAGGTTCGGGAGGCGCTGCGGGTGAAATTCGGGATAGATGATCCCATTATAGTCCGCTACCTGCGGTGGCTCGTCGCGATGCTGCATGGCGACTGGGGTTTTTCGTTCGCCAGCCGCGTCGATGTCGACCAATTGATCCTGCAGCGCATCCCGACGACGCTCTATGTCGTGGGCTCGGCGCAGCTTTTAGCGCTCGCGGTCGCGCTGCCGGTCGGCGTTTATGCAGCCAGGCGGCCGTATTCGATGTTCGACCAGATCGCCAACACGGTTGCCTTCATCGGCTTTTCGCTGCCGACTTTCTTCACCGGCTTGCTGTTCATCCTGATCTTCAGCGTCAATCTAGGTTGGCTGCCGTTCGTCTATCGGGTCGATATCAGCGCCACCGGCTGGCACTGGTTTTGGGATTATTTCAAGCAGGCAATCATGCCGATTGCCGTCCTCGGCCTGTTCCAGGCCGCGTCCTACACGAGATACGTGCGCTCAGCGGTGCTTGACGTCATCAGGCTCGACTACGTCACGACCGCGCGCTCCAAGGGACTCAAGGAACGCAAGGTCATCGTCAAGCACGTGCTGCGCAATGCCCTTATTCCTGTCGTGACGCTGGTCGCGCTACAGATGCCGTCGGTGTTCGGCGGCGCCATCGTCACCGAGCAGATTTTCCGCATTCCCGGAATTGGCTCGCTCTTGATTAGCGCGATCCTCGCGAACGACACGCCGGTGATCATGGCGGTGACGTTCGTTTTCGCCTGTCTCGTCGTTCTCTTCAACCTGTTGGCAGATATCGTCTATGGCTGGCTTGACCCACGCATCTCCTACCGTTGAGGCGGCTGTCCCGCTTGCAAGCCGGGGGCGACGCTTCTCGCCGGGACGCGAATCGTTGCGGCGGTTCCGGCGCCATCGCCTGGCGGCAATGAGCGTGGTGGTTTTGGCGGTGCTGGCGCTGTCGATACTTGTCGGGCCGCTCGTCTGGCGCGTGCCGATCAACGAAATCGACTTCACCGCGCGCTTGAGCGCGCCGTCGTGGGAGCACCCATTCGGCACCGACGATCTCGGCCAGGATCTGCTGGCCCGCACGCTCTACGGCGGCCGGATTTCGCTCGCGGTTGGCTTCGCGGCCATGGCGGTGGCTGTGATTGCCGGCACCATCATCGGCGCCATCGCCGGCATGTCGAGGGGCAGCGTCGACGCGGCCCTGATGTGGATCACGGACCTGTTCCTGTCGCTGCCGCAACTGCCGCTGCTCCTCCTCGTGATTTATCTCTTCCGCGATTTCCTTAGAGGCCTGGTGGGCCCCGAGGGCGGCGTATTCATCCTGATCGTGCTGGTGATCGGAGGATTTCGTTGGATGCCGGTGGCCCGCCTGGTGCGGGCGCAGTTTCTGTCGCTGCGCGAGAAGGAGTTCGTCGAAGCCGCGCGCGCGCTCGGCGCGTCCAACCTGCGTCTTGTCGTCAGGCACATTCTTCCCAATGCATTGGGGCCCGTGATCGTCGCCGGCACCATCGACGTCGCGGCGGCGATCATCGCGGAGTCGACACTATCGTTCCTCGGCCTCGGGTTTCCGCCTGACATTCCGACCTGGGGCCGCCTGCTGTACGACGCCAAGGATTATCTCGACATCGCGCCGCACTGGGCGCTGTTCGCGGGCGGCGCCATCTTCCTCACCGTGCTTGCGATCAACTTCATTGGCGACGGCCTGCGCGACGCGCTCGATCCCCGGAGGGTGATGTGATGATTGCCGTTCCGATGATCCCGACGAATGGCCCGCTGCTGGATATCAGGGGTCTCAAGACTCATTTTGCGACCGATGACGGCATGCTGCGCGCAGTCGACGGGGTTGACCTCTCCATTGGGCGCGGCGAGACCGTCTGTGTGGTCGGCGAATCCGGCTGCGGCAAGACGGTGACCGCGCTCTCGGTTTTGAAACTGATCGCGATGCCGCCGGGGCGTATCGTCGACGGCGAGATCCTGTGGCAAGGGCGCGATCTCATTCCGCTCAATGCCGACGAGATCAACCGCGTTCGCGCCAAGGAGATCGCCATCGTGTTCCAGGAGCCGATGACCTCGCTCAATCCGGTCTACACAATCGGCGATCAGATCGGCGAGGTGATTGAGCTGCACCAGGGATTGAGCCGCCGCGCGGCGTTGGACCGGGCGATCGAGATGCTCTCGCTGGTCCAGATTCCCAATCCGCAACGTCGCATCAATGATTATCCGCATCACTTCTCTGGCGGGATGCGGCAACGGGCGATGATTGCCATGGCGCTGTCATGCAATCCCAAGCTCCTGATCGCGGATGAGCCGACGACCGCACTGGATGTGACCATTCAGGCGCAAATTCTCGATCTCCTGCAGGACATGAAATCTCGCCTCAGTATGTCGATCATGCTGATTACCCATGCCATGGGCGTCGTCGCCGAGGTGGCGCAGCGTGTCGCGGTGATGTATGCCGGCAAGGTCGTGGAGGAGGCGGCCGTCGATCGCCTGTTCGCCAATCCGCGTCATCCCTATACGCAGGGCCTGATCCGCTCGATCCCTCGAATTGATCTCGCAGTCCAACGCAAGAGGAGGCTCGAGACCATCGCCGGCGTTGTGCCGAATCTGATCGATCCACCACAAGGCTGTCGCTTCGCGCCGCGCTGCCCATTTGCCGTCGATGAATGCAGGCGCGCTCAACCGGAGCTGCGCGAGATCGAGCCAGGACACAAGGTGGCCTGCATCCGCGCCGAGGAGATTGTCGTGCAATGAGCGAGCCGCTCCTCAGCGTCCAGAATCTGATCAAAGTGTTCCCGATCCACGGCGGCCTCTTGCGGCGTCAAACCGGAAGTATCCACGCGATCAACGGCGTCGATTTTCACATTGAAGCGGGCGAGACGCTCGGGCTGGTCGGCGAATCCGGTTGCGGCAAGTCGACCACGGGTCGTTGCGTGCTCCGCCTCATCGAGCCGACGTCAGGCGACATCCAGTTCGACGGCAGAAACGTGCTGTCACTGACCCGCGAGGAGCTTCGCGCGCTTCGTCGCGACATCCAGATCATCTTTCAGGACCCCTATGCCTCGCTCAACCCGCGCATGAGCGTCGGCGCCATCATCGGCGAAGCCCTGATCATTCACCGGCTGGCGAAGAGCAAGCGCCAGTTCGAGGGGCGCGTCGCACATCTGCTCGAAACCGTCGGGCTTGAGGCGGATCACATGACCCGTTATCCGCACGAGTTCTCCGGCGGCCAGCGCCAGCGCATCGGGATTGCGCGGGCGCTCGCGGTCGAACCGAAGCTGATCATCTGCGACGAGCCGGTCTCGGCGCTCGACGTCTCGATCCAGGCCCAGGTTATCAATCTGTTGGAGGACCTGCAGCAGAAGTTCGGACTGGCGTATCTCTTCATCGCCCATGATCTGTCGGTCGTCGAGCACATAAGCCGCCGCGTTGCCGTGATGTATCTCGGCCGCATCGTCGAGACGGCGCCGGCACGTGCGCTTTACGCATCGCCAAAGCACCCCTACACCGAAGCCCTCCTGTCGGCGGTCCCGATCCCCGATCCGGAATCGAAGCGCCAACGCATCAGGCTGCGTGGTGAGGTGCCGAGCCCACTTCGGCCCCCATCCGGCTGTCCTTTTCATACCCGATGCCCGATCGCGCAGTTTCCACTCTGTAGCAAGGAGGTGCCCAAGCTCAAGCAAAGCGCCGAAGGGCACTGGGTGGCTTGTCACTTCCGCTGAACTGAGGGAACGATCGCGACCTCTTATCCTCTTGGCCTTCGCAGACCGGAAGCGGGGCAGTGAGCGCAAATGTCAGCTTCTGGGCCGATTCTGTTGAAAAATGGCGGCAGTAATCCGTTGTATTGGCGCCAGCGCCGTGCGGCCGAACGGCTTTGCCGGCCTTTATGCGGGCTTTAGGGTTTGCATCGGGATCAGCTTGGCCATCTTGCGAAGGTCCGAGTAGCTCAGTATCCAGCCGACCGCGCGTCCTGCAAAGCCAATACCTGCCAGAACTG
>NZ_JBHMET010000127.1:0-67636 GCF_042430365.1 Bradyrhizobium erythrophlei | reverse complement strand
TCGCCGATCTTCGCAACAAAGATGTGTGCATTAGATAGCCGGCGAGACCGGGCTTGTTTGCCACCGTCGTCAGCAAAGACTTGCTGACGAGACACCAGCCACTGGGGCGTCAGGACCACACGACTTCGCCGTCCGCCTCATGCGTGCTCGTCAGTCACGCGTTCAGCGTCCACCGCATCCCACACCACGTTCGTGACCATCGCGAGCCGCCCCTCATTCGGGTGAGACGGGCGGAGTCCTAACATGGATTCGTGGTGCTGGAAAACCGAAATATTTTTCTTGGCAGGGCTTGCGCCGTCGGGCAAATCAGTGGCAAGGGCGGACGCTCGCTGCATTCCAAGCGTGACGCGATGATGTCCGCTTCGCTCACAAAGCGAACGAGATCGTGCGGCGACGCAATATGTCGCGAAGGGCCCCACTTCCGGACTCATGCGGTGCAGCAAGCCAACCGTTTGCTCGTCTTTTCGGAGCAACGAGGGAGAGATTACGCCGTGCGCCGTCTTGGGCATGGCGACCGCTGGTATGGCACTTCCGTGTGACTGGGTTTATCATCCTACGTGCGGTGAGCATTTATCGAGCGACCTTTCGGATTTCTAGACGATCCGATCTGTGAGCCGCTGACTGCGCGCAAGGCACTTTGTCAATGCAGCCCGAAACCCGGTACGCTTCGAGCGAAGGTATCAACATCGCCTACCAAGTCTTGGGCACGGGCCCGTATGACCTCGTGTTCGTCTTGGGCTGGGTGTCGAATATCGAAGGTGTTTGGGAGGAAGCGGCGTTCGCCCGCTTTCTGACTCGCCTTTCCTCTTTCTCGCGGCTCATCCTATTCGACAAGCGTGGCACCGGATTATCTGATCGGGTCACTGAAATGCCAAGCCTTGAGGTGCGGATGGATGATGTTCGAGCCGTCATGGATGCAGCGGGCTCGGAACGTGCAGCTCTTTTTGGTATCTCGGAAGGTGCTCCGATGTGTGCGCTGTTCAGCGCCACGTATCCGGATCGGACGTCGGCGCTAATCATGGCGGGCGGCTACGCGCGGCGTACTCGAGCACCGGACTATCCCTGGGGACCGACAAAAGAAGAGTACAACGCCTGGATCGACCAAATGAGGCGCGATTGGGGAAAGCCGTTCGGGCTCGATGCCCGTGCTCCGAGCATGGCGCATGACCAGCGCTTCCGGGAATGGTGGGCGCACTATCTGCGAATCAGCGCCAGTCCGGCGGCTGTGGTCACCTTCACGCGGATGAATGGCGAAATTGATGTTCGGCACGTGCTGCCTACGATTCGCGTCCCGACCTTGATCCTCCATTGTGCGGGGGACCGCGCGATCGACATTGGCGGGGCTAAGTATATGGCGCAGCAGATACCTCAGGCGAGGCTGATTGAGCTTCCGGGTTCCGACCATTTTCCCTGGCTCACCAACGCAGACGTTGTTCTCGGCGAGATCGAGGAGTTTCTCACTGGCACTCGGCACGCCACAGAGCCCGACCGAGTGCTTGCTACCGTTCTTTTCACCGACATTGTCGATTCGACGAAGCGCGCCATCGAAATGGGCGACCAGTCATGGCATCGCGTGCTCGATGAGCACGATCGAACGGCGCGTCGGATAGTGGAACAATATCGAGGCAGTCTTGTGAAGGCGACAGGAGACGGCATACTCGCGACGTTCGATGGCCCTGGCCGGGCGATACGTTGTGCACTGGATTTCGAGACAGCGGCCGCGCAAATCGGACTGTCCCTCCGAGCCGGCCTCCATACTGGGGAGGTCGAAAGGAGGGACCAGGATATTGGCGGTATCGCCGTTCATGCCGCAGCTCGCGTCATGGCGCTCTCCGGCCCGGGAGAAGTTCTCGTCTCAAGAGTGGTAACGGACCTGGTAGCGGGCGCGGGGCTGAAGTTCGCTCACCGCGGAGCGCACAAGCTCAAGGGGTTGCCGGGCCGTTGGGACTTATTCGCGGCGAGCCCGTGACGATTTCCTGAACGTGCCGATTGCTGGTAATTTTCTCCTGGACTGCGACCGCGCATGTCGCGGCATCTACGCGCTTGCGAACTCCACCAGCATACCGTCGCCGGTGGTCTTGACGATGCAACCTTATGGACGGCGATTGCGGGATCGACGATTTCGCGCCATGAGCTTTCAGGGCTGCAAGCGTCCCAACTTCATCAGCGCCCATCAGGCGCGAGTAGCCCGCGACATGGACTGCGAGAATGGCAGCAAGCCGGCGTTCGACCCGCGCCTCGGCCATGTGGTGCGCTCCGGTGCATTTGGGCAAGTTTATGGGTCAGAACCGGGGTGTGTCCACCAAGTTCGCAATGACCGCTGTGGGTCCATTTTCGACCGATTCAGCGGGGATCGTCGGCTGCTTGATGTCCGCTTTGCCCCAAAAGCACCGGTGCCGGGGTCGAGCTAGGCGCATTGTGTTCGGCCGGACGCCTGTGCACTTGCCCAGCCTCTTATTGCTTGTTGTCCGGGGATTTCTCGAACGGTCGTAACTGCCGTCGCTCTGGTCGAGACGTGCGATCGTCCTTGTCGGCGCGAGGGGCAGCGGGCGATCGCCGTTGCCGCGGCGGCGCCTGGGGCCTTCCTGCACCGTTCAGCAGGTGATGGTTGCCGAATGAAATTGCCCGCGCAGCAATCCCAGCCCGCTCTCGGATCATGCTCTAAGACAAACCGGATCACCGCTGTTCTTGAAGAATCGGTGCGCCGAGCTCATCGAAACGGAACAGCTGAAACACCCGCTGGCCATTGAAGTCGAGCACTCTCAAATCATCGGTTTCGTGAAGATTGCTCTCGACTGCATGAAAATGCCCGCCGTAGCGCTCCCTAGCGACCGATACCGGAACTTCGAATGCAACGAACTTGCCAATTCCTTTCTCCTTGAGCACATCGAGGAGCTTCGGATCACGCAAGGACTCGTGCGACGTCAGAATAAGCAGAGGACCACTTGCCGTGAGCAGCAAAAGCGATTTCATCGAACCCTCCCTCGCGGTTGGACTGATTTCACCGGTCTCCCGTCTGGTTGGACAGTGTCGCTGACGCTCCCAATATAAGCCTATTCATCATTGATAACGACTCCGGGGTTTTGCTGGTTGAAAACGTCCGGGAGTGGTGCGCCTGGAATGCGGTTGAACCATCGCGGAAGGAGGCCCTAGAGCCCCGTTCCGATGGAATCGAAACGGGGCTCTGGATTCTTGTTTTGACGCGTTTTCTTTACGCGAACCGGTATCCACTTCGCTCGAAAACGCTCTGGTCCAGCAACGGCGCGATGTGCTTTGATGCGTGGGGGCCTGAACCGAGACGCATGGGTGGTGCCATGTATGTGTTCATTCGAAAGTACACCAAGGTCCATTCGGTTGCGGATGCCGCCCGTCGCGCCAAGAGCGGCGTCGGTCAGATCCTCAGGGAATCAAGCGGATTCAAATCTTATTTTGTGCTGGATGGGGGCGGAGGCGTCGGCGTTGCCGTGATGATGTTCGAGGACCGCGAAAGCGCCAATGCGGCGAACAAGAAGGTGCTGGATTTCGTTCAAGCAAGTTTGCACGACCTTAATCTTGGCGACCCCGAAATCATCGCCGGGGAAGTCTTGGTGAATATAGAGGCTGATGCGTAATTGTTCGCAATATTGTTCGCAATTGTTCGTAAAGGCCGTTTTGCTCAGCCCGGCGAACGAGATTGTCGTTGCGCGCTGATGCGTTGCGCGCGGTAGGACGTTTGAATACGCGCACAGACCGCGGATGCAATCCGGATCAGCCGGATCGCATCCGTCACCCTCGCGAAAAATCAGCCTCCCGCGGCCGCGATTAGCGCTCACGGCTCCATGGGAAGAGGGAGGCCGGGAAATCTGCCGCGTAGCGGTGACCGATCTCCGGCCGCGGCTCCTCCTGCGGCGGATTTCTGTCGGGCTCGATCACCTTCCGGTAGAGGTGCCAGCTCGCGTGACCGAGCACCGGCAGGACGACGCAGAGGCCGATGAAGAACGGCAGCGAGCCCAGGGCGAGCAGGATCGCAACGACCAAACCCCACGCGGCCATCTCGACCGGATTCATCATCACGGCGCGGATCGAGGTCCTGATCGCATCGATCGCCGTCGCGTGCCGGTCGAGCATCAGCGGGAACGAGACCACGCTGATGCAGAGCGCCACCAGCGCAAACAGGAAGCCGACGCCGCATCCGACGACGATGAGGGTCCAGCCTTCAGGCGTCGTCAGCACGCGCTGGGCGAAATCGGGAATGCTCGCAGCCGCCGCATAGCCGAAGGTTGCAATGTAGATCGCGTCCGCGGCAGCGATCCAGACCCCGAACAGAACGAACAGGAGGACGCCGAGTTCGAGCATCGCGCCGAACGACGGTGCGCGCAGCACCTCCATGGCATCCCAGGCGCCGGGTTCCTCTCCGCGCTCGCGGCGGCGGCTCAATTCGTAGAGGCCGAGCGCGGCAAAGGGGCCGATCAGCGCAAAGCCGGCGGCGAGCGGAAACAGCAGCGGCAGCACCGAATAGCCAAGGACAAGTCTGAACAGGACAAGTCCGAGGATCGGATACATCACGCACAGGACGACGGCGTGGGTCGGAATGGCCTTGAAGTCTTCCCAACCCAGGCGCAGCGCGTTGCCGAGGTCGGTAAGGCTGATCTTGCGAACGACGTAGGCCGTGGAGACGCCAAACAATTGCAGTTTGGGTCGTGCGAACACTGTTGTCATGGTTCCGGGCTCCTTGCTCGTGCCCGCAGGCGAGCGGAACGCCCTCAAAACGCACGCGTCCGTCTCATCCGCGAAAATCGCGACCGAGTCCGGCAAATCAGGTTCAACGCGAAGATGCTTGCCGGACGACGTCAGTCGCAACCGGTGCAGTCAAGTTAGTCCGATGCGCGGTAGAAGCAAGATAGCGAACGCGCTCGGGAGAACTTTGCCAGCGCACAACTCCGGTTTTTGCGGTGCATCATCGGATGGTGGCGGCACGATCGGTGTTGTCAGGCGTGCTCCTCTATTGACGCCGGGCGCGACGGGTACCATGTTGAAGATACTGAACGCCCCCAGCTCTGACGAGATTGCTGGCGTGACGTGGATGCTTTTGTCATGTCCGACGTCGCGACCGGCAGAATGGGCGAGGCAAGAAGCACGGTGATGGTGAACGTGACACCGTCGCTTTGACGTGAGCTCCGCCCTTTCGTTCGTCTCCGCAGCCTTGAATGGCAAGGAGGGATGAGGGATGGCTGTAGCGCTGATACTGCTCTTGGTTGCGGTCGCCTCGGTGCTGTTCCACCTGTACAGCCCCTGGTGGTGGACGCCGATTGCCTCGAACTGGCGCTACATCGACGACACGATCAACCTGACATTCTGGATTACGGGAGCGGTGTTCTGCGCGGTCATCGCGTTCATGGCCTATTGCGTCCTCCGCTTTCACCACACCGAGGGACGGCGCGCCCACTACAATCCAGAGAACAAGAAGCTGGAATGGTGGCTCAGCATCGGCACCGCGATCGGGGTCGTCGCCATGCTGGCGCCCGGCCTCGTCGTCTGGCACCAGTTCGTCACGGTGCCGTCAGATGCGACTGATGTCGAGGTCGTTGGCCAGCAATGGATGTGGAGCTATCGGCTGCCCGGAAAGGACGGCCGGCTCGGCACGTCGGATGCGCGCAATATCAGCGCCGAGAATCCTCTCGGGTTGAATCCGAACGATCCGAACGGACAGGATGACATCGTCGTCCAGAACGACGATTTGCATCTGCCGGTCGGCAAGCCGGTGAAGGTGCTGCTCCGCTCGATCGACGTTCTGCATGATTTCTACGTGCCCGAGTTCCGGGCGAAGATGGACATGATACCGGGCTCGGTGACCTACTACTGGTTCACGCCCACGCGGACCGGAACCTTCGAGGTCCTCTGCGCGGAGCTGTGCGGTGCCGCGCACGCGCAGATGCGCAGCAAGGTCATCGTTGAGGAAGAGAAGGAATATCACGCGTGGCTGGAGAAGCAGCACACGTTCGCCGCCCTGTCAGGGCAGCGCAACGTCGCGAAGGCCGCGTATCAGACAGGTAGCCAGTGACGAGGACAGGCCCGATATCATGAGGTGAACTCGTCGCTGAACAGAAGACCAGGAGGAAGTTCCGATGGTCGATATTCCGTTCGATGAGGTCGCAGGCATTCCGCCCGCCGAAGTAGCCGAGGTCGAGCTCTATCACCCGAAGAGCTGGTGGACGCGCTACGTCTTTTCGCAGGACGCCAAGGTGATCGCCGTCCAGTATTCGATCACCGCGATGTCGATCGGAATGGTGGCGCTGGTGCTGTCGTGGATGATGCGGCTGCAACTGGGATTCCCCGGCACATTCTCGTTCATCGACGCCAACCAGTATCTCCAGTTCATCACCATGCACGGCATGATCATGGTGATCTACCTGCTCACGGCGTTGTTCCTCGGCGGCTTCGGCAACTATCTCATCCCGCTGATGGTCGGCGCGCGGGACATGGTGTTCCCCTATGTGAACATGCTGAGCTACTGGGTCTACCTGCTCGCCGTGCTGGTGCTGACCGCAACCTTCTTCGTGCCGGGTGGGCCGACCGGGGCCGGCTGGACGCTCTATCCGCCGCAGGCGATCCTCTCCGGCACTCCCGGGCAGGACTGGGGCATCATCCTGATGCTGGCCTCGCTGATCCTGTTCATCATCGGCTTCACGATGGGCGGCCTCAATTATGTGGTGACGGTGCTGCAGGCGCGTACGCGCGGCATGACCTTGATGCGCATGCCGTTGACGGTGTGGGGCATATTCACCGCCACCGTGATGGCGCTGCTGGCGTTCCCGGCGCTGTTCGTCGCCTCGGTGATGCTGTTGCTGGACCGCATCCTCGGCACCAGCTTCTTCATGCCGACCCTGGTCGAGATGGGCCAGCTGACCAAGTATGGCGGCGGCAGCCCGATCCTGTTCCAGCACTTGTTCTGGTTCTTCGGCCACCCCGAGGTCTACATCGTCGCTCTTCCGGCGTTCGGCATCATTTCGGACCTGATCAGCACCCACGCGCGCAAGAACATCTTCGGCTATCGCATGATGGTCTGGGCGATCGTGGCGATCGGGGCGCTGAGCTTCGTCGTGTGGGCGCACCACATGTATGTCAGCGGCATGCACCCGTATTTCGGGTTCTTCTTCGCCACCACGACCCTGATCATCGCGATCCCGACCGCCATCAAGGTCTACAACTGGGTGCTGACCCTGTGGCGCGGCGACATCCACCTCACGGTGCCGATGCTGTTCGCGCTCGGCTTCATCGTCACCTTCGTCAATGGCGGCCTGACCGGACTGTTCCTCGGCAACGTGGTCGTGGACGTTCCGTTGTCCGACACCATGTTCGTGGTCGCGCACTTCCACATGGTGATGGGAATTGCGCCGATCATGGCCGTGTTCGGCGGGATCTATCATTGGTATCCGAAGGTCACCGGACGGATGCTCAATGATGCGCTCGGACGCTTCCACTTCTGGGTGACGTTCATCGGGGCCTACGCGGTGTTCTTCCCGATGCACTATCTCGGCCTGCTCGGGATGCCGCGCCGCTATCACGACATCGGCGAGACCGCCTTCGTCCCGGCATCCGCCCATGACCTCAATGCGTTCATGAGCGTGGCGGCGCTGATTGTCGGCGTCGCGCAGCTTGTGTTCATCTTCAATATGATCTGGAGCCTGTTCAAGGGGCGGGAGGCCGGCGGCAATCCCTGGGGCGCCACCTCACTGGAATGGCAGACGCCGGAGACCCCGCCCGGGCACGGCAACTGGGGCAAGGAGCTCCCCGTCGTCTATCGCTGGGCCTATGACTACAGCGTGCCCGGTTCCGCGAGGGACTTCATCCCGCAGAATGAACCGCCGGCCAGACTGGCGCCGCAGGGAGCCCATCCGTGAGTGCTATCGTCCTGTTCATTGCTACGATTGCAGCGATCGCGGGATGGTGGCTTTCGCAGCAACGGCTGGCCGCCAAGCCCTGGCTGGAGCAGGGCGTCGCCGTCGATCTTCGCGGCGAGCACGGTTCGTCGGTGCCGGCGGCGAAAATCGGCCTCGGTGTGTTTCTCGCCGTGGTCGGCTCGCTGTTCGCGCTCCTGATCAGCGCCTATTCGATGCGCACAACCATGGTGGACTGGCGCGAGCTGCCGTTGCCGAGGCTGTTGTGGTTCAACACCGGCATCCTGGTCATCAGCAGCGTGGCGCTGCAATGGGCGCTGACGGCGGCGCGCCGCGACGACAATGAGGGCTTGTTCGTCGGCCTGTTGATCGGCGGCGCATCCGCCATGATGTTCCTGACCGGGCAGCTCGTGGTGTGGCAGCAGCTGAAGGTCGCCGGCTATGTCGTGGCGTCGAACCCGGCCAATTCCTTCTTCTACCTGATCACCGCGCTCCACGGGCTGCATGTGCTAGGCGGCCTGGTGGCCCTCGGTAGGACGACCGCAAAAGTGTGGCGCGGCGCGCCGATGATGCAGCAGCGCCTGAGCGTCGAGCTGTGCGCCATCTATTGGCATTTCCTCTTGCTGGTCTGGCTGGTCCTGCTCGGTCTCTTGACCGGCTGGACCGATAATTTCGTAAGCATCTGTCGCCAGTTGCTCACTTAGGCGAGGGCAGGAACCGATGGCAGAGACGGCTTTGACGCATCCGAAGGCCGCGCCCGGGACAACCCCCGGATTGCGCGGCATCGCCGCCGACTGGGCTTCCGACCAGCGCGCGTTCAAGAACGTGTCCTGGGGGAAGGCCATGATGTGGATCTTCCTGCTCAGCGACACCTTCATCTTCAGCTGCTTCCTGCTGTCATACATGACGGCGCGGATGTCGACGACCGTGCCGTGGCCCAACCCGAGCGAGGTCTTCGCCCTCAATATCGGCGGCAAGCACATTCCGCTGATCCTGATCGCCATCATGACCTTCATCCTGATCTCGAGCAGCGGCACTATGGCAATGGCGGTCAATTTCGGCTATCGCCGCGATCGCGTCAAAACGGCGGCCCTGATGCTGGCCACCGCGGCCTTCGGCGCAACCTTCGTCGGCATGCAGGCCTTCGAATGGACCAAGCTGATCATGGAGGGCGTGCGGCCCTGGGGCAACCCGTGGGGCGCGGCGCAGTTTGGTTCATGCTTCTTCATGATCACCGGCTTCCACGGCACGCATGTGACGATCGGCGTCATCTTCCTGATCGCGATTGCGCGAAAGGTCTGGCGCGGAGATTTCGATGTCGAGCGGCGCGGCTTCTTCACGAGCCGCAAGGGCTACTACGAGATCGTCGAGATCATGGGCCTGTACTGGCACTTCGTCGATCTGGTCTGGGTGTTCATCTTTGCCTTCTTCTATCTCTGGTGAGGTCGCGCATGACAGAAGCAGCGGTACATGTTCAAGGGCAGGCAGCAGCACAGCATGCGTTACACAGCTATGTGCATGAGGCGGTCGCATCGGGGGCTACGCACGCGGAGGGCCAGCAGCACCCGATCAAGCTCTACCTCGTGGTCTGGGGATGGCTGTTCGTGCTCAGCACCTGCTCCTATCTGGTCGACTATTTCGGCATCCACGGCCATCTCCGATGGTCGCTGATCCTGCTGTTCATGGTGCTCAAGGCCGGCCTGATCGTCGCGGTGTTCATGCACATGGCCTGGGAGCGGCTGGCGCTCGCCTACGCCATCCTGCTGCCGCCCGTGCTGGTGCTGGTGTTTGTCGGGATCATGGTATTTGAGTCCGACTACACGCATCTGCTGCGGGTGATGTTCTTCGGAGCCACGACCTAGAAGCCGGACGGATGGCGTTGGCCGTGGGCCTCGTGCGGATCAGAGCCCGTCGCGGCGGCTGCGCTCGGCGCGCAGCGAGGTGGCGACGAAGCCGACATCTGCGATCCCGCGGTGGAGTTCCCTCGAACAGACGAGCAGCGTCACCGCGATCGCCGCGGCCGCGACCAGCCCGCTCACCAGCAGCGGGTTTGCGCAGAACGTGTCGAGCAGGTTGTCGAGCGGAAGCAGTCCGCCCGGCTGCCGCGCGATGCAAGCTGCCGACGCCAGCGCCCGGCCGCCGAGCATCACACAGGCGGCGTTGGCGCAGGCGAGGGCAAGGATGACGACGGCGAGGCCCTTCTTGATCGACAGGACGAGGTCGATCAGCTTGACGACGGCGCAACCGGCGCCGGCGAACCCGATCGCGGCGACCCATCCCGGCGCTCCTGGGGCGAGCGCCTGCGCCTGACCCGTCCACAGAAAGAGCACGGCCGCGCCGGCGAGCAGCGCGAGGTCGACCTTCACGACCTCCGGAAATTTGCAGCGAAGCACATAGGCGTTGGCCTTCTCGACGAGGTCGAGCAGGGCGCAGGCGATCAGCCCGGCGGCAAAGCCGCCGAGATGGACACCCCAGTCGATCCGCGCCGAGCTGATCGCAAACGCGATGTTCAGTCCGATGTTGATGGCGAAGAAGTCGAAACCGACATCGAGCTTGCCGAGAATCCACAAGGACAGCAGCGCGCCGAGGATGCCCGACGTGGCGCCGGATGCGCCCACCGTCAGATACGGGGTGGAATGGATGATGTTGCCGGCGATGGCGCCGAACACCATCGCGCAGACATAGATGATCAGGAAATAGGCCGGCCCGACCCGGTTCTCGAGATGTCCGCCCCAGAGCACGAGACACAGCATGTTGGTCGCCAAATGCAGGAAGCTGACATGCAGGAAGCCATAGGCGAACAGCCGCCAATATTCGTGCCGGGCCAGCGCGGTCGAATACATCCCGCCGTAGCGAAACAGCAGCTCCGACGGCGCCTGCGAACCGCCGGCCTGGATGAAGCAAAGCCCCGAGACAAGGACGGTTGCCGTCATCACGGCGTAGACCGCGGCGTGCGGGACCTCGAAGAAGCCGGGGCTGGCGCGGTACGTGGCCATGATCGGTCGCACAAGGATTGGGGGCGGGAGTTTTAGCGTAGCGGAGCCGCCAGAGGATTGCCACTTCCAGTGCGGCCACATCGGCCCGATCACAACCCGTTGTTCGTTGCTCCTCCGGCGGCATCACCGAGATGGCGCCGATCCCGGGCAAGGAAATCAAATCCAGCGACCAGGTGCCGCCCTCGGAATATGTCCGGCGGCACGCCGATATCATAACCATGGCGGTCGGCCTGATCATCCATGGGGATCAGGCCGACCAGATCCTGCGTAATAAACAGGCAGATTTGATCGCCGTCGGCCGGGAAATCCTCAACAATCCCAACTGGCCGATGGACGCGCGCTCAAACTCGGCGTGGAGGGCCGGTTTCGTGATGTTCCACCGCAGGTCGGCTAGCGGCTCGGCACCCCTGCCAAGCGCGGCTTCGGGACCAGGCCGCCGACCTGGCAGAACGGGCTTCACGAATCCGACAAGTCATGATGACCGGACCGTAATGGACCGGTGGGCGGGCGGCCTTGATCCGACCAAAAAGCCGTTGTGTGGTGCCCCGGTCGGGATGAGGCGGCCGATTGTTGCGAAACATTACCGGCGGCCATAGCGAAAAGGGATCGCGGATGCGCAAGAACATGGGCTTTTTCCTCGGCACGGTTGCGGGCGCCTGTCTCACCCTTCTCGTGACCTCGCCGCAGGGCGGAGCGCATCTCGTCGCGATGGCCAAGGCCGCGACCCGCGCCGACAACACCTATTCCCAGCTCAATCTGTTCGGCGAGGTGTTCGAGCGGATCAGGACCGACTATGTCGAGAAGCCCGACGATTCCAAGCTCGTCGAGGGCGCGATCAACGGCATGATCTCCTCGCTCGATCCGCATTCCCGTTACATGAACGAGAAGGGCTGGGCCGACATGCAGGAGACCACGCATGGCGAGTTCGGCGGGCTCGGCATCGAGGTCACGATGGAGGACGGCCTCATCAAGGTGGTGGCGCCGATCGACGATACGCCGGCCGCGCGGGCAGGGATCATGTCCGGCGACGTCATCACCGCGATCGATGACGAGCAGATCCAGGGGCTGACGCTCGACCAGGCCGTCAACAAGATGAAGGGCGCGCCGAACAGCGCGATCCGGCTGAAGATCATCCGCAAGGACGCCGACAAGCCGCTCGAGCTTGCGATCACCCGCGAGATCATCCGAGTCCGCCCGGTGCGCTATCACACCGAAGGCGGCGACATCGGCTATATCAGGATCACCTCGTTCAACGAGCAGACCACCGAGGGCCTGCGCAAGGCGATATCAGAGATCTCCAGGCAGATCCCGCAGGACAAGCTCGCGGGCTATGTCATCGACCTCCGTAACAATCCGGGCGGCCTGCTCGACCAGGCGGTCTCGGTCACCTCGGCGCTGATGCAGCGCGGCGAGGTGGTTTCGACCCGCGGCCGCACGCCCGACGAAACCCAGCGATTCACCGCGCGCGGCGGCGACATGACCAAGGGCAAGCCGCTCGTGGTGCTGATCAACGGCGGGTCGGCCTCGGCCTCCGAGATCGTGGCCGGCGCGCTGCATGACCACAAGCGCGCAACCTTGATCGGCACCCGCTCGTTCGGCAAGGGCTCGGTGCAGACCATCATTCCGCTCGGCGGCCACAATGGAGCGCTGGCGCTGACCACGGCGCGCTATTTCACCCCGTCAGGCCATTCGATCCAGGCGCTCGGCGTCAGCCCCGACATCGAGGTGCTGCAGGACGTGCCGGACGAGCTCAAGACCCGCGCTGAGATCATCAGCGAGGCCAAGATGCGCGGACATCTGGCGGCCGAAGGCGCCGAGCAGACCGGCTCGCAGTCCTATGTCCCGCCGGACGAGAAGAACGACAAGGCGCTGATCGCGGCGTTCAACCAGCTCCGCGGTGTCAGCGTCAATGCCGACGCCAAGAACGCCGATGCCAAGACGGGCGCGAAGCGGCCGGTGCCGAACTAGACGTTTCACAGCATTGCTCTGTCATCGGGCGTTCATGGCGAGGAGCGCCACCGGTCGCGCGAATGCGAGCCGGATGACAGGCTCCGCGCGTCTCTGGACGATGCTTCGCATCGCCAGGCGAGCCATGAGGCCTGTCCGTGAGCCAATCAAGCAAGGATCTTCAGGCCGCGCCGGCGGCGCAGCTGGCGCAGCGACAGAATGTGCAGCAGGATTGAGCCTGGCACGACGAGAGCAGGGGTGAGCACACCCGGATAATCGCCAGCGCCGATGCTCTGCACGTCCGGAACGATCAGCTGAAAGGGGCCGGGCGAAGTGATCATGCCCATGGTGATCGCGACAGCGAAGTCGGCAAGGCCGAAGATGTTCCAGAGAGTTGCCGCGCTCCGGCCTTCGGCTGTGCCGGTCGCCACTGCGATTGCTACCGGCAACGCGAACAGTCCGGTCAGCACGTCGCCGATGCCAGCCGGCAATGCGAACACGCCGGGCAGCGCCCCGCGCATCCAGGCCGCCAGAGCCCAGCTGCCGAATATGCGGTAAAGCTGAAGCGCGACGAGCCAGCTCTCTGGCGTCGCATCGAGCACCTGCCCGATCCGCTTCGAAAACAGCAATAGCGGCGCGCCGACGATCACCGGCAGGACGATCGCTGATGGCAACACCGGCAGAGGCGTGGTGCCCAGGCGGAAGACGCCGTTGATCGCGGCACTCCAGGCGACGGCGAACCACAGCGTGTCCGGGATCATAATCGCCAACCAGGTCGCGCGGCGTTGACCTGGCGTCAGGTCTGCCTGCTCGAGGCCGAGCCACAGTCCCAGCGCGATGAGCCCGTGGGCTGCGAGCTGGTGGGTCGTGGTCGGAACGCCGCTGGCCTGGATCGCCGGCCAACTGTAGATCAACAGCATCCACAGCGCCGTGAGCGGAACCAACCAGAACAGGTTGCGCAAGGCGTCACGCGACGGAACGATAGCAGGGGACAAAGCTTCGGTCGTCATCGGTGGTCCTCCATGTGAGCCTTGTGCATTGCGCTTGCGCTCAGGGATTGGCCATGAGCAGGCGGAGCGGCAAAAGAGGACCGAGTGCGATGTACTCGTGGTCCATGAGATTTTGTCGGGCCAACGGTAGGCCCTCCATGATGGCCTGCGCCTCGGCGACATCCTTGCTATCCAGCAAGAGGACAACTCCGCGCCCATCGCCGCGCGAATACCATTCGCGAATCCGCCCATTGAGATAGAGCTGAACGGTCTGCCGGATTTCAGTCGGCATGACGGCCATGACTTGTTCGCGTGTGACGCCTGCTTTCACGGTAAGGATGACCATCACCCCAGTGGTTGTGGGCGAGGTGGCTTGTGCTTGAGCAACGGATGGATGCGTCATTGAAGTAGCGCCTATCAGAGTGAGGGTGAGTGCCAAGGCAACGTTACGGATCGCTCCGATCGCTGTCGTTTTTCCAATCACGGGGTCACCTTTGTTCGTTGAGATGGCCACGATGTCGCGAATGTTGGGGCTCGAAATCCGCGGTGTTCCTCATTGGCCAGTCACGTATAAGGTCCCTTACCGCGAGCGACTATTCGCGATAATATTGACGGGCTATGAAGCAGAACTTCACAGTCAGGCAGGGTGCGCTCGACGGCGTGGAAGCGTTTCTAAGCGTCGCCCGGCACCATAATTTTCGCCGAGCGGCTGCCGAGCTCGGGGTGACGCCATCGGCGATCAGTCAGGCGATACGCGCACTCGAGTCGCGTATCGGCGCGGTACTTTTCCTCCGTACGACGCGCAGCGTCGGCCTCACCGAAGCCGGCGAACGATTTCTTTCGCGCGCGAGGCCCGCCTTCGAGGAGCTCATCGCAGCAAGCGGAGCCGCGCGAGAGATCGGGCAGCGTCCGGCTGGGCTGTTGCGCCTCACGGTGCCGCGCGCAGTGGTGCCGATCCTGCTGGAGCCGCTTGTCGCGTCCTTTTGTCGGGCGTATCCCGAGGTCGAGGTGGAGATTGCCGCAAGCGAGGATCTGGTCGACCTCGCGGTCGGAGGCTTCGACGCCGGAATACGGATGGGCCAGTTCATTGCCGCCGACATGGTCACTGTGCGGCTGACGAAGCCGCTTCCGCTCGTCATGGTCGGTAGTCCGGCGTACCTCTCCCGCAACGGCCGGCCTGAGCGTCCGGATGATTTGCGCCGCCACGCATGCATCCGATTGCGACGATCCAACGGCGCACTCGCTCCGTGGTCGATCAGCGACAACGGCCGCGCGATCGAGATCGCGGTATCAGGCCCTTTCATCGCCAACGACTTTCCCACGATGCTTGGCGCCGCCGTCGAAGGCGTGGGGCTCGCACAAGTGCCTGCCCCGCTCGCCACCGGTGCCGTGACGGCGGGAAGACTCGTCCGCGTGCTGGAGCAATTCGCGCCGATGACGCCAGGTGTGTTCCTCTACTATCCCGGCCATCGACAGATCATGCCGAAGCTGCGAGCCTTCATCGATCACGTGAAAGGCCATTCGGGCGTGGGCCGACCAAAGCCGAATTTGCGTCGATGACGGGCGAACCAGACCGCGCAATGGAGGCGGATCAGTCTCTCTTGAACGGAGCAGCGATGCACCTCGCGCCCACATAGCCGAAATCGCAGTTAACGCAGGTCAATTGAGCTGATCAGCGTCTCGCTGGCGTCGCTATGCAAGATTGGTGAGCCCATCACTCAGGCCGGCTTTGCGAAGTCCATCGAGGAAATGATCGCGGTCGGTGGGGTCTCTGTATCTACTGGCGCGCGTCCGAGCGAGCTCGAGCGTGTTTAATGGTAGGACTTCACGATTCTCATTCAATTCCAAGGCTCGCTCTCGAATGAATGCGCGTGCCTCGATACTTGCTTCTCTCGGTCGATCGGTTTGCGCGTAGCACGCCGCAAGGAGCGCGTACGACCAGCGGTCGCTAGATCGGGCTTCCCTGAGAACTTTGATCGCCTGTTCGTATTCGCGAGCCGAATAAAGAGCCAACGCGTGGTACCAATGGTATATATTGGGTGGAAACGGGTTTAGCCGTTTGGCCGATTTGATCCAGGTAAGCGCGTCCTGCCAGTGCCCCCAGTAGATCAGAATATTTGCAAAAGCGGCGGCGACATCAGCGTCGTTCGGATTGAGCGCCAGAGCGCGTTTGAAATGAGTTTCGGCCTCTTGATCACGATTTTGCAGGAAGAGAAGCTGTGCGAAGACGCTGTGCGACCAGGCGTCGTACTCATCTAGATCGAGGGCGATCTCGATCTCGCGACGAGCATCCTCCAGTGGAGGGGCGGCGGGAGACTCCAGAAACGCAGCGCAGACTATCGTCCAAGCGATATTGGCGTGAGCGCGAGCATAGGCTTGATCGAGCCCCATGGCCTTCTCGAAGTAGCCTCGCGCCTCGTCCATGCTCCTGACGGTCAATTGACGCCATTTCTCGTTTCCCAGAAGCACGAGATCGTAGGCCGTGATGTTCGAGGTCTGCTTGCCTCTTGCGATCTCACGGCCTGCGTCCTCAAGTCGGCCGGGCAGCGCCGAAACAACCTTGCCGACGATTTCGTCCTGGATGGCGAATATGTCTTCGAGCTCGCGGTCGTAGCGCTCCGTCCAAAGGGTGAAGCCGTTCGCGGCATCCAGAAGCTTGACGGTCACCCGCACCCGCGTCCCAATCCTGCGCGCGCTCCCTTCGGCTACATATCGTACGCCGAGTTGGTGGCCGATCTCTCTAATGTCGGACGACCTGGTCCGGTAAACGAAGCTGGAATGGCGGGCCACGACGAAGAGCGACCGGAAACGCGATAATTCTGTAATGATGTCTTCTGTGATCCCGTCGGAAAAATAGTCCTGCGCGGGATCGCCGCTCAAATTTAGGAATGGCAGCACGGCGATCGATGGTTTGTCGGAGGTCGCGGGCGGGAGCCATGTTTGCCGGCTGCCATCGGACAAGGTGGCGGCCGGCGGGCCGACGTAGCGGTAACCGCGACGCGGCAGCGTCTCGATCCAGCTACTGCCACCTTCGACGGCTGCAAACGCCCGGCGCAGAGCCGCGATCTGCACGGTCAGATTGCTTTCCTCGATCGCGAGCCCCGGCCAGGCCGCCTCCATCAAAGCGTCCTTGGCAACCGGCTTACCCGCCTTTTCCAGAAGCAGCCGAAGGAGCGCGACTGCTCGCCCGCCGAGAGCAACCGGCTCGGCTCCGCGAAGCAGCATGTCGGCGTCTGCATCGAGACGAAATGGACCGAACTCGTAGATCGTCGCCATCGCCTAGAGACACCAGTTTTAGGGAAATTTGCAACTTTTTCCGATCGGATTCAGGACCAAGAGGGTTAGAGCGGCGCAGTTTGCGTGGCTGGTGTCCGGCCTATGAGGGATGGATCACCACTGCAAATGGACGAGCCGACGATCGGCGAGCGCGACGGGATCCGCCTCATGAATCCTCTTGTCAATCCACGGTCTATCGACGGGTCGAACCGACCGCACAGAATTCTTGAGGCGGTTCAGGCCATGGCTCCACTGATCGCGGAGCGACGAGGAGAATTCGATGCCGACCGTCGCCTTCCAGACGCGGTGTTCGCGGCAATGGCCGACGCCGGCCTTTTCCGCTTGTGGTTGCCTCAATCGCTTGGCGGTCCGGAACTCTCCCCACTCCAATTCCTGGACGTCGTCGAGGCCGCTTCGACGCTCGACGGTTCGGTTGGCTGGCTCGTTGGCAATGGCGGAGGGATGAGCCGCATTGGCGGTTACATCCCCGAGCCCGTCGCAAGGGAATGGTTTGCAGATCGACACACATTCGTGGCCAGCTCGACCGGCGCGATCGGCTCCGCAATCGCCGTCGAAGGAGGGTACCGCGTCGCAGGGCGCTGGCCGTTTGGCAGCGGTGCCCATCATGCAAGCCACTTCATGGTGCTGGCCAGTAATCCTGAAGTGCCTGAGTCGCCGGTTATATGCTGCTATCTGGATCGCAAAGACGTGACGGTTCTCGATAATTGGTACGTCTCCGGACTGCGCGGCACCGGCAGCTGTGACCTCGAGGCCCACGACATCTTTGTCCCGGCCGCGCGCGCTCACCTCTTCATCGGATTGCGGCCGACCCAAGAGGGGCTCCTCTACCGCATGCCGCCGGTGTCGGTGTTCTCCTGGAGCATCTGCGGCGTTCCCCTCGGCATTGCCGCAGGTGCGATGCGGTCATTCGTTGATGTTGCCTCCCGAAAGGGGCGCTTGGGCGTTTCCGGCCTGCTGCGCGACCGCGAGACGACCCATGCCATCGTCGGACGAATGAAAGCGACGCTTCGTGCCGCCCGCGCCGGTCTGTGCGAAGCCATGAAGGACTTGATGGATGCGACGCAGAGCGGCGACGGATTGACGGATGCGCGCGCGAACCTCCGAACCGCCACCGCCCATGCGGCAGAGGTTTCGGTATGCGTTACCGACATGCTGGCGACTACGGCAGGCGCTGTGGCCATCTTCGAGACCTGCCCGCTGGAGCGTGCAGTCCGCGACGTGCACGCTGCCGTCAAACATATCGCGATGAGTCCTAACTACTATGCCGTTGCCGGCCGATTGGCGCTTGGGCTCGATCCCGGCACGGCGAGATTCTAGATCCGTGATCGTGGCGAGGAGCAAATCGGATGGAGCAGCGGCAGCCATATGACGACCTGATGGGCAAATCACACTCCGAACCTCGGCCCACTCCACAGCTACGGCTCAAGGGCAATGTGGTCCTCGAGGGGAACGCCGGCTACGACGAGGCGCGCAAGGTTTGGAATGGCGCCATCGATAGAAAGCCGGCCATGATCGCCTACTGCGCGGATACCCAGGATGTGGTTGAGGCCGTGACGTTCGCGAGATCCCGCGCGTTCCCGGTGGCCGTTCGCAGCGGAGGCCATAATGTCGCTGGGCTGTCGGTCTGCGACGGCGGCATGGTCATCGACCTGTCGCGAATGAAGCGGATCGAGGTCGATCCGGTCCGCCGGATCGCGCGCGCGGAGGCCGGCCTAAACCTGGGCGAGTTCGACAGGGCGACACAGGAGCACGGCCTGGCGACCACCATGGGCATCAACAGCGATACCGGTATCGCCGGGCTCACGCTTGGCGGCGGCTTTGGCAAGCTCGGGCGCAAATACGGATTGACTTGCGATAACCTGATTGCCGCCGAGGTTGTGACATCCGAGGGAGAGATATTAAGGGCCAGTGCAACCGAACACTGCGACCTGTTCTGGGGCCTGCGGGGTGGGGGCGGCAATTTTGGCATCGTGACCGAGTTCGAATACCGGCTCCATTCCATCGGCACCTCATTGCTCGTCGCGTCAGCACTTCATCGATATGATCAGGCGCGCGACGCCATGCGCTTCTACGATGAATTCGCCCGCGGGGCCCCTGACGAAGCGGACGTCGATGCAGCCCTCGTGACCCTGCCGTCGGGCGATCGGTTCTTCAGCATCTCGGGCTGCTATGTAGGACCGCACGAGCAGGGCGAGCGGGCCCTTTCACCGATCATCAAGTTCGGCTCGCCCGTTGAGACGCGCCTCGCGACTGTTCCTTATCTCGACATTCAGTCGGGTGGCGATGCTTTGTTTCCGCGAGGACGTCGCTACTACTGGAAGGCGCAGTTCCTGCGCGAGATCAGTGCGGGCGCGATCGACGCGCTGCTCGACGGCTATGCAAGAGCCCCCAGCACCTCGTCTTTGCTGGTTTTCCAGCACGTCGGCGGCGCAATTGCGCGGGTTCCAGCGCCCGATTCGCCTTACGCAAACCGCGATGCAGCGTTCGACTGCTTTCCGGTCGCGATCTGGGACGATCCGGCCGACGACGACGCGAACATGCGTTGGGCGCGCGAGCTGTGGAGCGCCGTCAGGCCCTATTCGACCGGCGGCGTCTACGCGAACAATCTCGGGGATGAGGGCGAGGATCGTGTCCGCGATGCCTATGGTGAGAACTATGCGCGGTTGGCCGCGCTCAAAGCCAAATACGATCCGACCAATTTCTTCCGCCTGAACCAGAATATCAAGCCGACGGCATAGTTCACCACATCGCGGAAAATCCAAATGCGTGCCGAACTAGTACGCGGACACATTAGCTCGAAGCCATAGCCGTATCGACGCGAGCAGGGCAACGGCAAAGCAATTCGCGACGAGCATGAACCTTGCCTGTCAATTCGCCCCATAATCGTCCGATCGACTGTCTTCTGTTCTGAGGATGCATGCGCCGTGCTGGTGCACACGGACGATCGAGGTGTCGATCATCTGGACAGCGGCGAAACACAAGCACTCCGGCGCGCGTTGCTCTTGGGGCGAACCGGACATCAACCTGCCGGCCGAGATCGGCGGGCCGGGTCGCAAATTGGACCCTAACCAGAAGTCGCCTAGCCGCGTCCGGTCTGCTATATTGTGACAAGACATTCATAAGCTTCGGAGGTCGTGCCGTGATCCCTGAAGTTCGCTACGCCAAGAGCGGCGAGGTGCACATCGCCTATCAAGTCTTTGGTGATGGCCCGGTCGATCTGGTGATAATCCCCGGTTTTATTTCGAATATTGAACACTATTGGGATTGGCCGGAAGCTGCACGTTGGCTGAAGCGTTTGGGAAGCCGGGCGCGTGTTATCCTGTTTGATAAGCGCGGCACCGGGCTTTCCGATCGGTTGGGCCAGTTGCCGAATCTCGATCTGCGAATGGATGACGCGCGAGCCGTGATGGATGCCGCCGGCGTCGAGCGGGCCGCCGTCATGGGTATTTCCGAGGGTGGGTCGCTTGCGGTGCTCTTTGCCGCGATCCATCCCGAGCGGTGCTCGGCCCTGGTCCTTTATGGTTCGTTCGCGCGATTCTCGGACTGGTTTCCGACGAAGCAGAAGCTCGACGCCTTTCTGGACTACGTCGAGAACGCCTGGGGCAGCGGCAAGAGCTGCGTGGCGTTTGCCCCTTCGAAAAAGGGCGATGTCGAATTCCAGCGATGGTGGGGCCGGTGGGAACGACTGGGCGGGAGCCCATCGGCGGTACAGATCTTGATGCGAATGAATAGCGAAATAAACATTGACGGTATCCTTCCGTCAGTTCGTGTTCCCAGTCTTATCCTGCATCGAACGGAGGATCCCACGGTCAGCATCCAGGCCGGGCGATTCCTTGCGTCACACATTCCGCACGCGACGCTGATCGAACTGGAAGGGCCCGATCACGTGTGTTGGCTAGGTGACAATGCAATAGAAATTGCGGATACGATTCTGGATTTCGTCGTCGAACCGGGAGCCAAGGCGCAGGAAATCACGACATCACAGCGCGTGCTGGCGACCATCCTGTTTACCGATATCGTTGCCTCGACCGAACGAGCCCGGGAGCTAGGCGACGGACGATGGCGTGAGCTCCTGCGGGCCCATGATGCGACTGTTCGGCGCGAAATCATGAGATTTCGCGGCAACGAGGTAAAGTCGACAGGAGATGGATTTCTGGCCGATTTTGATGGCCCGGCAAGGGCAATTCGGTGCGCCATGGCGATCACAGAGGCGATGGCACCGCTCGGGGTACAAGTCCGCGCGGGGCTCCACACTGGCGAGGTGGAACGCACCAAAACGGATGTTGTCGGAATTGCTGTTCATCTCGCCGCGCGCATCATGGATACGGCGAGCGCGGGCGGAGTTGTCGTATCAAGGACGGTAAAGGATCTTGTCGCCGGCTCAGGAATTGAATTCGACGATGCGGGCGAACACCCCTTGAAGGGGCTCGAAGAGAAGTGGCAGCTGTTCAAGGTGAGAGCGGCGGCTTAACGCACCGTCTGTTGAAATGAAGGTTCATCGTCGCGGCGTCAAACGGAGGTGACCGTGTGGCAACCGGATGGATGGGGTTGGCGAGCGCGGATAGGATTACTGACTCCCCACGCAGATATTGGACCGGAGTCCGAATTCCGAGCCATGGCACCGGACGGAATCTCGATCCACGCTGCGCGTGTCCCTCTGGGGGTCTATGCCCCGGGCGGGACGATGGATCCGACGATCGCCGATGACCACGTTCGCGCCTTCGCCGACCCGCCTCTCATTGACAACGCAGCGGAGTTGTTAGCGGCAGCCCCGCTGCACGCGATCGTATATGGCTTCACCAGCAGCAGTTACGTGCGCGGCGCAGCCGACGATGCGGCGTTGAAGAGCCGATTGGAGGCACGCACGCGAGGCATCCCGGTGGTGATCCCCTGTGCGGCAGCAGCCCTGGCCTTGACCGCGCTTGGGGTCAAAAGACTCGCGGTGATCGATCCGCCCTGGTTCTCCGGACAGTTGAGCCGTCGGGGAGCAAACTACTTCCAGGCTCACCAGTTCGACGTCGTCCACAACGGCCCTGCCGGGTTGCCATCTGACCAGCGCGCGGTTCATCCCGGTCAACTCTATGAGTGGGTCCGCACCCATACCCCTGCGAACGCCGAAGCAGTCTTTATTGGCGGCAACGGCTTCCGCGCGATCGGCGTAATTCAAGCCCTGGAGGAGGATCTCCAGCGGCCGGTGCTGACAGCGAACCAAGTTGCGTTCTGGCAGGCTCTGCGCGTTTCGGGTGCGCGCACTTCGATCGCCGGCTACGGCCAGATTTTCGATCGCGAACTCCCAACGTCATAGACGTTGGGCTATGGACGATTGGCGCGCTGAGTATTGGCCCCGCATCAATTCGACGCCGCAGCCGCAAGCTGATGCTCACGCCGCGCCGGCGACGGGCTTGCGCCGGCGGGGGCGGGTGGCGCCGGCGGCGGGTCGGCCCTGCCGGTGCGCGGCCAGCAACGCGCGGACCTCGGCGGCCGGCTTCGGCGCGCTGAACAGATAGCCCTGCATCTCCGAACAGCCGAGCTCGCGCAGCAATTGCTGCTGATCTGTGGTCTCGACGCCTTCCGCGGTCGTGGTCATGCTGCGCTCGGCGGCGATGTTGACGACGGCCTGCACGATGCCGGCCGAGCCCTGCGGCTCGGCGATGTCGGTGATGAAGCAGCGGTCGATCTTGATCTTGTCGAACGGGAAGCGCTTCAGGTAGCTCAGCGACGAATAGCCGGTGCCGAAATCATCGAGCGCGATCCGCACGCCGATGGTCCGGAGCTGGTGCAGCACGGACAGCGCCGTCTCGTCGTCGCGGATCAGCACGGCCTCGGTGATCTCGAGCTCGAGCCGGCTGGCGGGGAGGCCGGACGCCGCCAGCGCCGCGATCACCTTGAGCGCCAGCGTGCCGCTCTTGAACTGCACCGGCGAGACGTTGACCGCGAGGCGGATATTGTCGGGCCAGGTCACGGCCTCCTTGCAGGCGGTGGCCAGCACCCATTCGCCGAGCTGGTTGATCAGCCCGGTTTCCTCGGCGATCGGAACGAAATCGGCCGGCGAGATCATGCCGCGCACCGGATGACGCCAGCGCACCAGCGCCTCGCAGCCGTTGATCTCGTTGGTCTTGAGGCCGAGGCAGGGCTGATAATAGACCTCCAGCCCGCTGCGCTCGGCGATCGCCTGCCGCAATTCCATCTCGAGCTCGCGCCGCGCGCGCGCCTCGGCATCCATCGCCGGCTCGAAGAAGCGCGAGGTGCGGCGGCCGGCGGACTTCGCCGCATACATCGCGAGGTCCGCGTTCTTGAGGATCTGGTCGAGATCGGTGCCGTCCCTCGGGGCGAGCGCGATGCCGATCGAGGCGTCGGTCGTGACCTGGTGGCCAAGGCACTGATAGGGCCTGCGGATCGCCTCATAGATGTGGGCCACGAGGTCGGTCACCTCGTCGACGCTTCTGACCCCGGTCTGCACGATCGCGAACTCGTCGCCGCCAAGGCGGGCGACGAAATCGCCGTCCTGCACGCACTCGCTGAGGCTTCGGGCAACCGACTTGAGCAGCTCATCGCCGACCATGTGGCCGAGCGAGTCGTTGACGCCCTTGAACTCGTCGATGTCGATATAGAGCACGGCGAGCTGGCTGTCGGGCGCGACATGCGGCAGCTCGCGCTTGATCTGCTCGTGGAACAGCGCACGGTTCGGCAGGTCGGTCAGCGCGTCGTAATGGGCGAGGTGGGTGATGCGCTCCTCGGCGCGGCGGCGCTCGGTGATGTCCTCGTGGGTCGCGACCCAGCCGCCGTCGGCCAGCGGCTCGTTGACGACCTGGATCGAGCGCCCGTCGGGGGTTGCGATCACCATGATGTTGCGCACGTGGACGTCGCGCAGCACGAGGCTGACGTAGCGCTCGACGTCGCCGTTGAACGAGCCGGTCCGCTTGCGGTGCTCGATGACGTCGCGGAAGCTGCAGCCGGGCTTGATGACGTCGGCCGACAGCCCGTACATCTCGATATAGCGCTTGTTGCAGATCACCAGATGCTGCGAGGAATCGAATAGCAGCAGGCCCTGGGTCATGTTGTTGACGGCGGTGTCGAGGCGCAGCTTTTCCAGCGTCACTCGCTCCTGTTGCGCCCGGTGCTGCTGCACGAGCTTCCGCACCACGAGCGCGAGCAGCAGCGCGATCGCCAGCACCGACGCGCCGGCCACCGCGACAAGGATGTTGATCTGCTCGCGCCAGTCGGCCAGGGCCGCCTCCGTCGTTGTCGTCGCGACGATGACGATCGGGAATTTTTGCAGCGCCCGCGAAGACACCACGCGGTCCTTGCCGTCGATCGGGCTGGTCAGCCGCGACGTGCTCTTCGGCTCCTCGAACACCTGCTGCTGGCTGGGCGGGCCGATGCGGAAATTCTTCCCGATCATGTCCTCGACATGAGGGAAGCGGGCGAGCAGGGTGCCGTCGCGATGATGCATCGCGATCGCGGCGCCTTCGCCGAGCGCGACGGTCGCAAAGAATTTCTCGAAATTGGCGGGCTCGATGCCGCGGACGACCACGCCGAGGAATTCGCCGTTCGGGTCGGCGACTTTGCGGGCGATCGCGGTGGTCCACATGCCGGTGACGCGGCTGCGCACGAGCTCGACGAGCATGTCGTGCGAATACGGGCTCGCCTTGAACAGCCGGAAGTAGTTGCGGTCGGCGATCGAGACCTGCGGCAGCGGCCAGACGGTCGAGCTGTTGATCAGCGCGCCGTCGGCGTCGAACACGTTCATGCCGCCGACATAGGACAGCGCGTCCATCTTGGACTTGAGCACGGCGTGGATGTCCGCACCCGACATCCGCCGCCGGAAGTCCTCGGGCGTCGTGATGCCGCTGTCGCGCATGAAGGCGATCAGGTCTTTCTGGATGACCTCGAAATCCTCGAGCTGCTGGTCGAAGTGCCGCGCCAGCAGCAGCACGGTGTTCTCCAGCTCGCGCTCGCTGTTGTGCAAGGCGCGCTCGCGGAAATTCCCAGCCATCAGTGTCGCGCCGATCGCGATCGCCGCCATCAGGAGCGCGCCGCCCAGGATCAGCCAACGGATCGGACCGCTGCGGAAGACCGACGTGATGTTGAACGAGGCGGTGCCGTTTGAACTCATAGAACTCGATCGCTTCCAGGCGTTTCCCCCGGAAGCAGGTTGCATGCACCTCCGGCCCGGCAAATTCGTAACCGAAACGAGATGGAATTGCCGTTAGCAAGGCTGGTTAATGCGCGGTTAGCAGCAACTTGAAATCCACCGCAAACTATCGCGAGCCGGTCACTTGCCTGCGCGGTAGTGGCCCGACTTGCCGCCGACCTTCTCGACGAGGTGGATGCCCTCGATGCGCACGCCGCGCTCGACGGCCTTGATCATGTCATAGATGGTGAGGCACGCGACCGACACCGCGGTCAGTGCCTCCATCTCGACGCCGGTCGGTCCGGTCACCTTCACCGCGGCGCGGACGACGCAGCCCGGCAGTTTCGCGTCGGGGTCGATATCGACCGTGACCTTCGAGAGCGCCAGCGGATGGCACAGCGGGATCAGTTCAGACGTCCGCTTCGCGGCCATGATCCCGGCGATGCGGGCGGTCGCCAGCACGTCGCCCTTCTTGGCCTGGCCCGAGGTGATCAGCGCGAGCGTCGCCTTGCTCATCACGACCCGGCCTTCGGCCACGGCGGTCCGCTCGGTCGCGGGTTTTTCCGAGACGTCCACCATCCGCGCCTCGCCCCTGGCGTCGATATGGGTGAGGGCGGTGCCGGCCTTTGATGATGTCGGCTTTGGGGACTTCCGCGCCATCGCGTCAGCGCGTGCCGGTGGCGCGCGACGTGTCCTGCCGCGTCAGCAGCGCGCGGGTCGCCGCGGTGACGTCCTGCTGCCGCATCAGGCTTTCGCCGACCAGGAAGGTCGACATGCCGACGCGCTCGAGCCGGGCGAGATCGTCAGGCGTGAAGATGCCGCTCTCGCCGACCATCAACCGATCGCGTGGGATCAGCGGCGCCAAGGCCTCGCTGGTCGCAAGCGTGGTCTCGAAGGTGCGCAGATTGCGGTTGTTGACGCCGATCATCGGCGAGCGAAGTTTCAGCGCGCGGTCGAGCTCGGCGCGATCGTGGATCTCGATCAGCACGTCCATGCCGTGCGCGATCGCCGCGTCCTCGAGATCTGTTGCGGCGGCATCGTCGAGCGCAGCCATGATGATCAGGATGCAGTCGGCCCCAAAGGCGCGGGCTTCCGCCACCTGATAGGTGTCGAACATGAAGTCCTTGCGCAGCACGGGCAGCGCGGTTGCCGCGCGTGCGGACACCATGAAATCGAGATGGCCCTGGAACGAGGGCGCATCGGTCAGCACCGACAGGCACGCCGCGCCGCCGGACTCATAGGCCTTGGCGAGCACGGGCGGATCGAAATCGGCGCGGATCAGGCCCTTCGAGGGCGAGGCCTTCTTGACCTCAGCGATCAACGCAAACTCGCCGCTTGCGTGCTTTGCCCTGATAGCACGGACGAAGCCGCGCGGTGGCGACGCCGACCTGGCCTGCGCCTCGACCTCGGCGGGCGGGCGGGCGCGCTTGGCGGCGGCGATCTCCTCGCGCTTGTAAGCCTCGATCTTGGTCAGGATATCGGACATCACTGCGGCTCCATTAGAGCATGATCTGTTCGAAAAACCGGTTCCAACTTTTTCGGATCATGCCTCAACTGTTGGAAACCGCGACCAGATGATCGAGCCGCGCGGCCGCCGCACCGCTGTCGAGCGACTTCGCGCCGATCGCGACGCCTTCCTTCAGGTCCTTGGCGCGACCGGCCACGATCAGCGCCGCGGCGGCATTGAGCAGCGCGACGTCGCGATAGGCGCCAGGCTTGCCATCGAGCACGCCTTGCAGCGCCACCGCATTGGCGTCGGCGTCGCCGCCTTTCAGCGCCGCGCCGTCGACCCGGCCGAGACCGGCGTCTTCGGGCGTCACCTCGAATGTCCTGATCTCGCCGTTCTCCAGCGCTGCCGCGAAGCTCGGGCCGGTCAGCGTGATCTCATCGAGGCCATCAGAACCATGCACCACCCAGACCGATTCCGCGCCCAGATTCTGCAGCACTTGCGCGAGCGGCTGCACCCAATGCCGCGAAAACACCCCGACCATCTGCCGCTTGACGCCGGCCGGATTGGACAGGGGCCCGAGCAGGTTGAAGATGGTACGGGTGGCGAGCTCGACGCGGGTCGGGTTGACGTTCTTCATCGCCGGATGATGGGCCGGCGCGAACATGAAGCCGATGCCGGCTTCCTTGACGCAGCGTCCGACCTGATCGGGCGTCAGGTCGATCTTGACGCCGAGCGAGGCCAGCACGTCGGCGGCGCCCGAGCGCGAAGACAGCGCGCGGTTGCCGTGCTTGGCGACCGGCAGACCGGTGCCTGCCACGATGAAGGCGGCGCAGGTCGAGACGTTGACCGAGCCGGAGCCGTCGCCGCCGGTGCCGACGATATCGACGGCCTCGGGCGGCGCCTTCACCCGTAGCATCTTGCCGCGCATCGCCGACACCGCGCCGGTGATCTCGTCGACGGTCTCGCCGCGCACCCTCAGCGCCATCAACAGGCCGCCCATCTGCGAGGGGGTGGCCTCGCCGGACATCATGCTGTTGAAGGCGGAGGCCGCCTCGTCGCGCGTCAGCGTGGCGCCGGTGGCGACTTTTCCAATGATCGATTTCAGGTCGTCCATTCGCTGGCTCAGGTCTGTTGCTGGGGCATGATCTTACCGGAGGGCCGGTATCCACTTTCCCCGATCATGCTCAATTACTATTCGCGCCTGTCACCTGTGCGAAGGCGGCCTGGTTGACGGTCACTCCGATGTCGGACTCGATCTTGGTGACGTACTGCGCGACCTGCTCGTCGCTGAGCGCGCGTTGCACCGTCTCCTTGAGCTGCTTCATCTCGTTGGAGGCCGGGTCACCCGGCGGCACCGTCACATCGGTCACGCGGAATACGACCCACTCGCTGCCCCCTGCCGCAGGCGTCTGTCCGACGCCGTCCTTGGGCGTCCGGAAAGCTGCGGTGACGGCGGCGGCCGGCACCCCGGCCAGCGACGCGTCGCGGCGGAAGTTCGCGGCGGTTTCGACCTTCGCGCCGACGGAAGTGGCCTCCTCGGCGAGCTTGGCGCCGCTCTCGAGCTTCTTGACCATGTCGGTCGCCTTGGCGCGCAGCTTGGTCGAGATCTGGTCTTCGCGCCATTTCGCCTCGACCTGGTCGCGGACCTCGTCGAGGTTGCGCTCGCGCGAGGGCGTGATGCCCAGCACGTCGTACCAGACATAGCCGCCGTTGAACTGGATCGGCTCGTTGTCGACGCCGACATCGCTGGTGAAGGCCTGCGACACCACATCGAGCCCGCGCGGGATGTTGGGCGCAGGCTGGCCGCTCTGCAGGCGCCCGGAGCGATCGAGCGCGTCGATCGTGACCGGGGTGAGCCCAAGCTTCTGTGCGGCCTCGATCACGCTGGCGCCGCCGCCGCGCTCGTCTTCCATCTTGTCGCGCAGTTCGGCGACCTTGGCGCGGGCGCGTTCGGTGGCGATCTGCTTCTTGATCTCCGGGGCGAGGCTCTCATAGGTCGGCATGCTGCCGGCCTCGATCTTGCCGACCTTGACCAGCGCCACGCCAAAGCGGCCCTGCACCGGCTGGCTGACCTCACCGGACGGAAGCGAGAACGCCGCATCGGCGATCGCCGGATCGAGGATCGCCGACTTGGTGATCAGGCCAAGATCGACGTCGGCGAGGTTGAGGTTGCGCTCCTTGGCGACGTCGTCGAACGAGGTGCCCGAGGTGATGCGGCTGCGCGCGGCCTGGGCTTCGTCGGCGTTCGGAAACACGATCTGCGAGACCTCGCGCTTTTCCGGCGTCCCGAGCTGGCCGCGGCGCTGGTCATACAGCTTCTTTGCGTCCTCGTCGGAGACGGTGTCCCACTTGCCGATCTCATCCGGCGTGATCGCGACGAACGAGATCTTGCGGAATTCAGGCGCGCGGAACTGGACCTTGTGGTCCTCGAAATAGGCGGCCAGCGCCTCGGGCGAGGGCGGATCGATGGTGCCGGCCTGCGCCGCGTCGAGCTTGACGTACTCCATCGCGCGCTGCTCGTTCTGGAAACGCGTCAGCGCGTCGACCATCGACTTCGGCGGCTCGAGGCCGGCCGAGATCGTGCCCGCGATCTGCCGCCGGAGGCCGACGCGGCGCTGCTCGGCGATATAGCGCGCTTCGCTGTAGCCAAAGTTGCGGATCATCGACAGGAAGCGCTGCTGGTCGAACTGGCCGTTGAGGCCCTTGAAGTTCGGATCGTTGTAGATCGCGCGCAGCACCTCGGCGTCTGACGTGCCGAGGCCCATGCGGCGGGCTTCCTCATCGAGCGCCGCTTCCGCGAGGGTCTGCTGCAGCACCTGCCGGTCAAGCCCGAAGGCGCGTGCCTGCTCCGAGCTCAAAGGACGGCCGAACTGGCGGCCAAGCTGCTGCAGGCGGTCGGTATAGATCTGGCGGAACTGCTCGGCCGAAATCTCGGTGCGGCCGATCTTGGCCAGCGTCGACTGTCCGAAGCCCCTGAAGATGTCGGCAATGCCCCAAATTCCGAAACTGACGATCAAAACGCCCATCACCACGGCCATAATCGTCTTGCCGAGCCAGTTTGATGAGGCTTTCCGCATTCCTCGAAGCATGGGTCCAACTTGTTTTGCAGGTGGGGAACCGGGTCGTACCCAAGTGGGAGCTCGAGGCCAAGCTCAAGTCCCGCGACAGGGCGTCACCGAATTGAAAAGCCATCATAAAGTGGCCGCCGTCCCCCCGCAACCTTAGCCGCGCGGGCGGATTGAAGGCGGTATCGGCGACGCGGGATAGGCGAAGCCGCTCTCTGGAAGTCGCGCCTTGCCTCTGCTAGCGCATGGGTACGTGAGATCGATGGGAATTTTGACATGAGCGACGCCATTCGGCCCCTGATTGCCGGCAACTGGAAAATGAACGGCCTGAAATCCGCGATGGCCGAGTTCGAGGCGATGCTGGCCGGCGCCGGCGCGCTGGCCGCCAAGGCCGACCTCCTGGTATGTCCACCGGCGACGCTGGTCGCGGCCTTTGCCGACAAGGCGAGGGGCGGCAAGGTCGCGGTCGGTGCCCAGGATTGCCATCCCAAGCCGTCGGGCGCCCATACCGGCGATCTCTCCGCGGAAATGTTTGCCGATTTGGGGGCGACGGCGATCATCGTCGGCCATTCCGAGCGCCGCGCGGACCATGGCGAGAGCGACGCGCTGGTCCGGCAGAAGGCCGAAGCCGTCTGGCGCGCGGGCCTGACCGCGATCGTCTGCATCGGCGAGACCCGCGAGCAGCGCGACGCCGGCAAGACCCTCGATATCTGCGGAACCCAGCTCAAGGGCTCGCTGCCGGATGGTTCGACCTCAGCCAACCTGGTGGTGGCCTATGAGCCGGTCTGGGCGATCGGCACCGGCCTCACCCCGACGGCGAAGGATGTCGAGGACGTCCACAGGTTTATCCGCCGTGTTCTCACCGATCGCTTCAACGGGGAGGGGGCGAAGATCCGCATCCTCTATGGCGGCTCGGTCAAGCCGTCGAACGCCGCGGAGCTGATGGCGGTCGCCAACGTCAACGGCGCACTGGTCGGCGGGGCCAGCCTGAAGGCGGCCGATTTCCTGGCGATTGCGGCCGGGTGCTAATTTGGTAGCGTCTCAGTTTGAATATTAAGCGACGTCCATATTTTTAATCAGCCACAGAGATATGCGGATCAGCAACAAGCTGCTGACCAAAAGCATAGCCAATTCTGCGATCCCAAAGAGGCTCGGATTCGCGAAGCTGTACATCCATTCGGGTCTTCCCGCGGCCCAACCGCAGACCAGCCCCCCAACAGTTCCCCGCAGACACATAGTTGCTGCTTCCTTAGGACTCATCGGGCGATCTCCTCACTGCTCTAGACTTGCTCGCGGCTCCCGCGCCTCGATCAGCGCCACAACGGTCGTCAGAATTCAAACTGAGACACTACCGCTAATTTAGATCGGGGAAGGCGGGGTATCTGACAATCGCTTCCAATAGATCAGCGTGCCGGTGAACCCGCCATCCGGTTTCAGCGCATAGTCCGGTATCACGCCGGTGAGGTTGAAGCCCAGTCTTTCGTAGAGTCCGCCAGCGCCCTCGTCCTCGGCGGTATCGAGCACCAACAGGCTGCGTCCGCGCGCGATCGCCATGCGCTCGGCCGCGCGCAGCAGTACGGTGGCGACGCCGCGGTGACGATGACTGACACGTGTCATCATCTTCGCGATCTCTGCGCGGTGCGGCTGGTTCGGCGGGAGATTGAGCAGCAGCGTGACGGTGCCGATCAGCGTGTCGCCGTCGAAGGCGCCGAGCACGATCCGTTCGTTGCGCGCGGCTGAGGCGAGCGAGTCGCGCCAGAACGCGTCGGCCACCGCCAACGATAGCGGATGCATGAAGCTGACCGATCCGCCATGCGCGACCGTTTCCACCAGAATCTCGCTCAGCGCCGTGCAGATCGCCGGTGAGAAGGTCAGCGTTTCGATTCGGATCGGCGGCATTCTTAACTCCGGGCAAGTGCAACGACGTAGACGCAAGGGACTGTCGCTTCGTTGGCGAAGGTCACCTCGGCCGGCGGACCGAACCCGAGGCAGTCGCCGGCGCCGAGTTCGTGGCGTTCGCCGGCCTCGATGATGACGAGCGCACCGGACAGCACCCACAGGGTTTGCCGAATGAGCGCGTAGGACGAGGCCGGCAGCGTGACGCGCTGTTTCGCCGGCATTTCGACCTTGACGATCTCGACGGGATGATCGGGCCGGCTGAAGACCTGGCGCCGCAGATAGCCGGTTTCCGGATCGCGCCAGACCGGCTGGTCGATCGCGCGCGATATCCGCGCGCCCTGGCCCTCAGCGCGCAGCATCAGCCCGGCCAGGGTCAGGTCGAACGCCGCCGCGAGCCGTACCAGCACGACAGCGGTCGGGCTCACCTCGGCGCGCTCGATCTTGCTGATCGTGGCCTTGGACACCCCCGAACGTTCGGCGAGGTCGGCCAGCGACCAGCCCCGGCTGTCGCGCTCGAGGCGGAGGCGCTGCGCCAGCCGGCCGGTGGCATCGTCTACAATAGTATCCATTCGTCTATTATATGAGAAATCGCGGGCGCCTCAAGCCCCAACGAGGTGATGATGCAGAGGCGGTTGCGATTGCACCTGTGGCAATTATCTCCGCCGCACGGGTTGGGGGTGACAATGCCCCGCCTGATCGTGTAACACCGCGCAACTTCAGGAAAACCCGCAAGTTCGATGCGCTGCCGGAACCGGCGCCGTTGGCTTGTGACGGAAGGTTCGAGATGCAGACTGTCGTCATCGTCATTCACCTCATGATCGTCGCCGTTCTGATCGGCGCCGTGCTGCTGCAGAAGTCCGAAGGCGGCGGCCTTGGCATGGGGGGCGGCGCCGGCTTCATGTCGAGCCGCGGCACCGCGAACCTGCTGACGCGGACCACCGCGGTCCTGGCAGTCGGCTTCTTCATCACCAGCCTGTTCCTGTCCTGGTACGCCGGCTACGACCGCAAGCCGAGCTCGATCATCGGCACCGGCGCACCGGCGCAGTCGGGCGGACCGGCCCCGATCGCGCCGCCGACCTCGGGCGGCGTGCTCGATTCGCTGAAAAAGATCGACGAACAGCAGGGCCAGCAAGCTCCAAGCGGCCCGCAGGCGCCGCGGTCGCAATAAAGCAGGGTGGCCATGCAGGGTGAGGCTCTGGCATCCTGCATCAGAAACCCCCATCAATGCTCTGAAATCGCTCTCAGTTTAACGCCACCCACAGCCCGGCAGATTGTTTGTCGGGACCAGGCGATTCGTTTTGCGAATCGCAGAAGTCGGATTAAAGGTTAAGTCCCATGGCGCGGTACATATTCATCACCGGCGGCGTGGTTTCTTCGCTCGGAAAGGGTCTGGCTTCAGCGGCGCTCGGCGCGCTGCTGCAGGCTCGCGGGTACAAGGTCCGCCTCCGCAAGCTCGATCCCTATCTCAACCTCGATCCCGGAACGATGTCGCCATATCAGCACGGCGAAGTGTTCGTGACCGACGACGGCGCCGAGACCGATCTCGATCTCGGCCACTATGAACGCTTCACCGGGCGTCCGGCCACCAAGGCCGACAACATCACGACCGGGCGCATCTACCAGGACATCATCACCAAGGAGCGCCGCGGCGATTATCTCGGCGCCACCATCCAGGTGGTCCCGCACGTCACCAACGCGATCAAGGAATTCGTGCTCGACGGCAATGACGAGTACGACTTTGTCCTCGTCGAGATCGGCGGCACGGTGGGCGACATCGAGGGCCTGCCGTTCTTCGAGGCGATTCGCCAGCTCAAGAACGAGCTGCCGCGCGATCACGCCGTCTACATTCACCTGACGCTGCTGCCCTACATTCCAAGCGCCGGCGAGCTCAAGACGAAGCCGACCCAGCACTCGGTGAAGGAGCTGCGCTCGATCGGCATCCAGCCGGACATCCTGCTCTGCCGCACCGACCGCGAGATCCCGAAGGAGGAGCGGCGCAAGCTCGGCCTGTTCTGCAACGTGCGCGAAAGCGCCGTGATCGAGGCGCGCGACGTCGACAACATCTATGCAGTGCCGGAGGCCTATCATGCCGCCGGCCTCGACGACGAGGTGCTGGCCGCGTTCGGCATCCAGCCGAAGATCCCGCCGGCGCTGCAGAGCTGGAACGTCATCAACGAGCGGGTCCGCAACCCGGAAGGCGCGGTGACAATTGCCATCGTCGGCAAGTACACCGGCATGAAGGACGCCTACAAATCCCTGATCGAGGCGCTGTCGCATGGCGGCATCGCCAACAAGGTGAAGGTCAATCTCGACTGGATCGAGAGCGAGGTGTTCGAGAACGAGGACCCGGCGCCGTTCCTCGAGCACGTCAACGGCATCCTGGTGCCCGGCGGTTTCGGCCAGCGCGGCGCCGAAGGCAAGATCCGCGCGGCGCAGTTCGCGCGCGAGCGCGACGTGCCGTATTTCGGCATCTGCTTCGGCATGCAGATGGCGGTCATCGAGGCCGCGCGCAATCTCGTCGGCATCGAGGACGCCAATTCCACCGAGTTCGGCCCGACCAAGGAGCCGCTCGTCGGATTGATGACCGAATGGCTGCGCGGCAACGAGCTCGAGCGACGGACGCAGAGCGGCGATCTCGGCGGCACGATGCGGCTCGGCGCGTACCCTGCAGCATTGAAGCGCGGCAGCCGCGTCTCGCAGGTCTATGGCGGCGCGACCGAAATCTCCGAGCGCCACCGCCATCGCTACGAGGTCAACACCGCCTACAAGGACCGGCTCGAGCAGCACGGCCTGCGTTTCTCGGGGCTCTCGCCGGATGGCGTGTTGCCCGAGATCGTCGAGTACGAGGACCATCCCTGGTTCATCGGCGTCCAGTTCCATCCCGAGCTGAAGTCGCGACCCTTTGAGCCGCATCCGCTGTTTGCGTCCTTCATTCAGGCCGCGGTGGTGCAGTCGCGGCTGGTCTGACGTTCGCCGTCATCGCGTGAAATCCCCGGAGTGATCGCCGGCGCGGCGTCGCGCGCCAGCAGCTTGTGTTGCGGGCGGCGCGTCAGCCGATAGACCGCGGCCGGCGGCACGTTGAGCATGGCGCGATCGATCAGCGTGGCGCGCAGGCCGAGCCGGTCGAGGATCGGCCGCGGGATCGGGCAGCGCATCCCGTAGGTGAATTGGTAGAACGCTCCGCCCGGACGGATGTAGCTGAACGCGCCGCCGACGATCGAGATCACCTTGCGCGGCGACATGTTGAGCAGCGGCAATCCGCTGACGACGGCGCCGACCGGCGCGCCCTCGAACAGCCGCTCCGATGCGAGCCGCGACGCATCCATCCACAGCACGCGGGCGCCCGGAAAGCGGACCTGCAGCATCTTCATGAAGTCGGAGCCGTACTCCACCAGCGTGAGGTCCTGCGGGCGCACGCCGCGCTTCAGGAGTTGGTAGGTGAAGGCTCCGGTTCCCGGGCCGAGCTCGAGCACCGGTCCGGTCTGGTCAGTGATTTCCCTGGTGATTAATTCGGCGAGCGCTGCGCCCGACGGCGCGATCGCCCCGACGCGACCAGGTGCGGCCATCCAGGCCATGAAGAAGGAGAGGAAGTCGTGTGACATTGGCATTCCCGGCAAGAATTTCGTCATGCCCCGACTCGAATTGCGAGGCTTGATTGCTTCTTGCAGGGGCTGCATTGCGACAGCATTGCGTGATCGCGAATGCCGTCACTCGGCGAGCGGAGCAGGGGGCAGTGTCAGCCGAAAGCGTGCGCCGCCGCGCGGTCCGTCGAGCGCCGACACGTGGCCGCCGTGCAGCCGCGCGATCTCGCGCACCATGTTGAGCCCTAGCCCGGCGCCGCGGTCGAGCGGCGCCAGCCGATAGAACGGATCGAAGATCAGCGTGCGCTGGTCGGGCGGAATGCCGTCGCCCTCATCGGTGACTTCGATGGTCGAGGCCCGGCCGACATGGATGGTGATGGTGCCGCGCCGGCCGCCGTGCTGGATCGCGTTTTGCACCAAATTGGTCAGCGCGCGCTCCAGCGCCGCGCGGTCGCCGAGCACCTCGATCGGCCCGGTCGCGGAATCGAGCGACAGTTCGTAGCCGGCCGCGATCGCCAGCGGCGCGAGGTCCGCCGCGACGCCTTGTGCGAGCGCGACGAGATCGACGCGCAGCAGCGGATTACGCGACTGGTCGAAGCGCTGGATGTCGAGCAATTGCTCGGCGAGCGTCGCAAGCCGCGCGACATCTTCGAGCAGGCGGGTCTTTTCCGGTGCGTCGGGCAGCGACTCCAGCCGCGTGTTGAGGATCGCGATCGGCGTGCGCAGTTCGTGCGCGGCGTCGGCAACGAAGCGCTGGTGGCGCGAATAGCCGTCGTCCAGCCGCTTCAAGGCGTCGTTGACGGCGGTCACCAGCGGCACCACCTCGAGCGGGAGGCGGTCCGCCGACAGCCGGCTGCCGCGCTCGCGGAAATCGATCCGGCGCGCCTCGTCCGCGGTGGTGTCGAGGCCGGCGAAGGCGCGCCTGACCACCATCGGCGTCGCGATCGCGGTCGCGATCGCCATCACCACGAGGCCGGGAAGGACGATGCCGATGAACGCCAGCGCCGTGCCGAACGCGGCCTTGCTGCCGGTCATCTTGCCCTGCGTGGCGGTGAGAATCTGCACGTTGCCGGCATCGGTGTTGACGCGCTTGAGCCGCGCCGCGGGCTTGCGCGGATCGTCCTCAAGCAGCTGCCAGCCGAGCCGTGCCTGGCTGATATGGTCGAGCGCCCCGCCGATGCGCGCGAACTCGGCCGGCACATTGCCTTCCGACAGCGTATGTCCCTGGCGATCCCGCACGATGAACCAGAGATCGGGGACCTCGGCGCGAAGCCTGGTCAGGTCTTCGGTCGGGCGCAGGATCAATTCGCCCTGCGCGTCGCGCGCGACAGCCCATTGCACGACGTCGATCACGCGATCCTCGTCGCGGTCGACCAGCAGGAGCCCCGAGCCCCACAGCGTGCCGATGACGAGCAGCACCAGCGTCGACAGCAGCACGGCCTGCAGCGAGATCAGCCGCCAGCTCAGCCGCGACCGCAGCGAGTACGGTTCGGCAGGCGCGCTCATTGGACCTGCTTCAGCAGATAGCCGACGCCGCGGATGCTGTGGATCTCGACGCCGGCGTTGGCCTCGCTGAGCTTTCGCCGAAGCCGCGAGACGTGCGTATCGAGCGCGTTCGACTGCACCGCGTCGTCGAAACTGTAGACGGCCTCTTCCAGCGCCGAGCGCAGCACGGTGCGGCCGAGGCGCCGCACCAGGGCTTCCAGCACCAGGAGCTCGCGACGCGGCAGGTCGAACGGCTGGCCGTCGATGCTCGCCTCGCGATGGCTGCAATCGAAGGCAACGCGCCCGGCCTTGATGATGTCGAGTTGCAGGCCGGCGGGCCGGCGCAGCACCGCGCGCAACCGCGCCAGCAATTCCTCGACCGCGAAGGGCTTTGCCAGATAGTCGTCGGCGCCGCTGTCGAGGCCGGTGATGCGGTCGGCGAGGTCGCCGCGCGCCGTCAGTACGATGATCGGGACGCCTTCGGCGCGGGCGCGCAGTTTCGGGATCAGCGACAGCCCGTCGCCGTCGGGGAGCTGACGGTCGAGCAGCACCGCGCCGTGCACGTCAGAGGAAATCGCCTCCTCGGCCTCGGCGAGCGTCGGCACATGGTCCACGATCATGTCGTAGCCCTTCAGCGCCGCCGCAAGCGCTGCAGCCATTTCCGCCTCGTCCTCAACCAGCAAAATACGCATATCACCAAACCCAGTCCTGAGCGGCCAGACTAGGGCCTGTAACATTGCGGCAGCATTGCGGGAAATAGTGCCCGGGCAAGCGCGAGCAGGGGTGCCATGTTGTCGCCCCCCAAGACAGTGTCCGACACGGTCGCTATAACCGCCCGCGCAATGTTCAGGGAGGACCGCCAATGATCTACGAGACCCGCGTCTATCGCTGCCTGCCGGGCCGGCTGCCGGCGCTGCTCAAGCGTTTCGAGACCATCACGCTGAAGCTCTGGGAGAAGCACGGCATCCGGCAGGCCGGTTTCTTCACGACGTTGGTCGGCGAATCCAACCAGGAATTGACCTATCTGCTCGCCTGGGAATCGCTTGCCGAGCGGGAGAAGAAATGGACCGCATTCCAGACCGATCCGGAGTGGATCGCCGCTCGTGCCAAGACCGAGGAGGACGGCCAGATCGTCGGCAATATCGTCAACCAGCTGCTGGTGCCGACATCGTTCTCGTCGGTCAAGTAGGTGCCACTGATGCCGCGCGGCCTCGATCACATTGTACACACGGCTCGCGACGTCGACGCGCTGGGCGAATTCTATCGGCGCGCCGGCTTTACGGTCGGCGCCCATAACCGGCATCCTTGGGGCACGCACAACCGCATCGTGCAGATGCCCGGGTTCTTCATCGAACTGCTCGATGTCGCCGAACCGCAATTGATCGAGCCGCACCGGCCGGGCCAGTTTTCGTTCGGCGCGTGCGCGCGCGATTTCCTCGCGCGCGAGGAGGGCCTTGCGATGCTGGTGCTGGAGGGGCGGGGCGCAGCCAATGACGCTGACGCGTTTCGCCGCGCCGGCATCGGTGATTTCAAGGTGTTCGACTTCGAGCGCGAGGCCAGGCGGCCCGACGGCTCGGCGGTCAAGGTTGCGTTTTCGCTGGCGTTTGCAACCGATGCCTCGGCGCCCGACAATGGCTACTTCACCTGCCAGCAACACTATCCCCAGAACTTCTGGAACCCCGCATTCCAGGCGCATGGCAACGGGGTCACTGGCGTCAACGGCGTCGTCATCGTCTCGCCAAATCCGCAGGATCAAGCCCACTTCATCCAGGCCTTTTCCGGCGAGGACGAGGTGGCGTCCGGCCCGGACGGGCTTACGGCGGTGACACCGCGCGGCGAGATCGAGGTGATCCATCCCGATGCGTATCGCGCCCGCACCGGAGCCGAACCGCCGAAGCTTGGTCGCGGCGCACGCCTTGCGGCAATCCGGCTTGCGGTTCGGCAGATGGCGGAGACGATGTCTGTGTTGCGAAATGCCGGAATTCCGGCGCTGGATCAGGGCGGCAAGGCGGTCATTCCGGCGCCCGCGGCCCACGGCGCAACCCTGATATTCGAGCCGGCCAAACAGGGTTGATCCTGGCGGCGCGGACCGGCATGGTCCGCGCGAAGCAAGAAGGAAGACCCCTTGAACGCGAAGATCCCTGCGGCGCCGATCGTGGCGGCTGGACCAGTCAGATTCGGCAACAATCTGCCGATCTCGATCATTGCCGGCCCGTGCCAGCTCGAGAGCCGCGAACATGCGCTCGAGGTGGCGTCCGCACTGAAGGAGATCGCCGCGCGGCTCAAAATCGGGCTCGTCTACAAGACCTCGTTCGACAAGGCCAACCGCACCAGCGGTTCCGCCGCGCGCGGCATCGGCCTTGCGCAGGCGCTGCCGATCTTCGCCGAGATCCGTTCCTCGCTTGGGCTCCCGGTGCTCACCGACGTGCACGAGCCCGCCCAGTGCGCCGAGGTGGCGCAGGCGGTCGACGTGCTGCAGATCCCGGCCTTCCTGTGCCGGCAGACCGATCTCCTGGTCGCGGCGGCCGCGACCGGCAAGGTCGTCAACGTCAAGAAGGGCCAGTTCCTCGCGCCGTGGGACATGGCCAATGTGGTTGCCAAGATCACCGGCGCTGACAACGCCAATGTGCTGGTCACCGAGCGCGGCGCATCGTTCGGCTACAACACGCTGGTCTCGGACATGCGCGCACTGCCGATCCTGGCGCGCACCACCGGCGCGCCTGTGATCTTCGACGCCACCCATTCGGTGCAGCAGCCGGGCGGGAAGGGCGCCTCATCCGGCGGCGAGCGCGAATTCGTCTCCGTGCTGGCGCGCGCCGCGGTCGCGGTCGGCGTCGCCGGGGTCTTCATCGAGACCCATCCCGATCCGGATCACGCGCCGTCCGACGGCCCCAACATGGTGCCGCTCCGCGACTTCGAGGCCCTCGTCAAGCGGCTGATGGCGTTCGACGCGCTCGCCAAGACCTGACGGCGCGGACCAAGACGTGACCGCAACGAGCGGCATGCCGCCGGTCCTCAATATCATCACTCTGGCGACGTTCGCCGCGAGCCTGTCGGTGCGCGCGCTCGATCCGGTGCTGCCGCATGTCGCCGAGGATTTCGGCGTCAGCATCGCCACCGCCGCGAGCTTTGCCGCGGTGTTCGCCTTCACCTTCGCCATCGTCCAGCCAGCGATCGGCGCCGCGGCCGACCTGTTCGGCAAGGCACGGCTGATGACCATCTGTCTTGCGCTGCTCGGCCTCGCCAACATCCTTGGCGCGCTCTCGACCTCGTTCCCGATTCTGTTCGCAGCGCGCATCCTCGCCGGCATCGGCTCGGGCGGCGTGTTTCCGGTGGCGCTGTCGCTGACCAGCGATCTGGTCGGCCCCGACAAGCGGCAACTGGCGATCGGACGGACGTTGGCGGGATCGATGACGGGGAACCTGCTCGGCGCAACCGCCTCCGGCCTGATCGGCGATTTGCTCGGCTGGCGCGGCGTGCTCGCCGTGCTCGGCGGTCTCGTGATCATCGTCGCGCTTGCTGTGGCGGCAGGCTTCCGCGGCGCCGCGCTGTCGCGTCCGCCGCGAGCAAGCCTCACTACGCTCCGGCACGGCTATCGCACCATCTTCACCAACCCGAACGCGCGCATCTGCTACTCGGCCGTCTTCGTCGAAGGCTGCTGCGTGCTCGGGCTGTTTCCGTACGTTGCGTCATTCCTGTTCGAGCTCGGCGAAACCTCGCTTTCGATCGCCGGCATCGTGATCGCGGGCTTTGCGATCGGCGGCCTGCTCTACACGCTGACGGTATCGCGCCTGCTGCCGTGGCTCGGCGTCCGGGGTATGATGATATCAGGCGCAACCCTCGTCGGCATGCAGCTCGGCGCGGTCGCGTTCGGCCTTGGCTGGAAGGCGCAGATGCTCAGCCTGCTGGTGATGGGCTTGGGCTTCTACATGATCCACGGCTGCCTGCAGGTGTTTGCCAGCGAACTCTCCGTGGACGCGCGCGCCACCGCGCTGTCGCTGCACTCGTTCTTCTTCTTCATGGGCCAGACCGTCGGCCCGATCGCCTACGGCTTCGGTCTCCAGCATGCCGGCAAGACGCCGACGCTGGTCGCGGCGGCCGCTGTCATCATCGTGCTCGGTTTTGTCTGCGCGAGGTTCCTGAAGCAGCGCGTTCCGGCGGACGCGGCGGTCCGGCCGGATGTGAAGGCTTGAGCGGTTGAGGACGCTTCGCTAGCCCCGCCCGCGATAGGGCGCGACGCCCTGGTCGGGCACCCAGAGGCCCTTCGGCAGGCGGCCGGTCTGGAAGAACACGTCGATCGGGATGCCGCCGCGCGGGTACCAGTAGCCGCCGATACGCAGCCATTTCGGCTTGATCTCGGCCGCGATGCGCTGGCCGATCATGACTGTGCAGTCCTCATGGAAGGCGCCGTGATTGCGGAAGCTCGCGGCATAGAGCTTGAGCGATTTGGATTCGAGAAGCCAGCGGCCGGGCGCGTAGTCGATCACGAGATGCGCGAAATCCGGCTGGCCCGTGATCGGGCAGACCGAGGTGAATTCCGGAATGGCGAAGCGCACCAGATAGTCGGTCCCGGCTTGCGGATTGGGGACGCGGTCGAGCACCGCTTTGTCCGGACTGTCCGGCCATGCGACGGTACGGCCGAGCTGAAGGGTCTTTTTCGCCATGGGCCTCATCCTTGTGGGAGGCCGAAATGGACGCAAGCGGGGCGGTTCGTCAACCGTCCGCGCGCTTTCTCGCTACGCCGGCGCGGCGGTCTGGATCAGGACCAGGCGGTCCTGGCCGGACTCGCAGCCCCAGACCTCGCCGGGCCGGCCATCGAGCTGCCGGACATTGGCGCCGGCGCGGTCGCTCGGAAACGCGTTGAAGGTTGCGCTCACGGGATCGAAGCGCAGGATCGCGTTGGCCGAGAAATCGGTGAGCCAGACTTTGTCCTTGTCATCGACATAGACGGCGTAGGTGCGCGGGCTCTTGCCCGGCAGCTTCCAGGCCTTCCAGGAGCCGTCGGCGGGATCGTGCACGGACACGTTGCCGCTGTTCCATTCGCTGACCCAGATCCGCCCCTGGGAGTCCGACCACACCCGCCGCGCGCCCTGGTTCGGCGTCGGCGGCTGGACCAGGCTGGCGTTGCCGGTCGCAAGGTCAATCCGCGCGATGTGGCTGCCGGCGAGCGAGGCGTACCAGATGTCGCCCTTTGGGGTCACGGTGATGCCGTAGGGCCCGACACCGCGCGGCGCCTCGAACACCTTCATGTCACCGGATTTCGGATCGAGCCGGCCGTAGAAGCCGGACTGGCCGGTGAACCAGTAGACGCCGCGCTTGTCGAACACGCCGGTGTTGAGATTGGCATAGGCGGCTTTCTCGGGCAGGGGGAACAGCGTCACCTTGTGATCGGCGGGGTCGACGCGCGCAATCGCGTTCTGGCCGCCCTCGGTCACCCATGGCGCGCCGTCGGGCCCGATCGTGACGCCATGTGGGGCGGCGCCCTTGCCGAGGCTGACCAGCTTGAAGGTGCCATCGCGCGGATCGAGCCGCCCCAATGTTCCGTTGCGTTGGCCGGTGAACCACACGCCGCCGTCCGGGGCAGGCGTGACGTCGTGCGGGCCCACACCCGCGCCGAGCGGAAAATATCTGACACGGAACGACCCTTCCTGCGCGCCAGCGCCTCGCAACAGGGCAGGCACGGCGGCAAGTCCGGCGGCAATCGACGTGAGAAACTGGCGGCGATTCATTGCGTTCCCTCGGTCTGGTGAGACGTTGGTTTGGGACGCGAAGATCAAACCTTAAGCCAGCATAGACCCGCCACGTTGCCGTGGCAGGCCGGCGCCGCAAGCCAGCCATTCACTTTTGCTTGCGCGCTGTGGCTAACCGACGGTTCACGATTCCGCCGAGCACACGGGCGTGGTGCGCCGAGCTCAGTGCAGCGCCGGCACCACGCGAATGCGCGCCATCATGCCACCGTCCTCGTGTTCGAGGATATGGCAGTGGTAGACGAACTCGCCGAGCTCCGCGAACGGAATGTCGAACACTTTGGCCGGCGACGCACAATGGCCGCTGCGCCATTGCGAGATCGTGCACACGCCGTTTTGGTTGCTCGAGACCAGGTTCGCGATGGTGGCGTCAGGCGCGGCCACGCCAAGCGGGAAGTTGTCCTGCAAGACCCCGCCGTTGCCGCCGGTCATCGTGAAGCGGGTCTGATGGATGTGGAAATTGTGGTTCTCGGTCGACAGCTGCACCAATTCCCAGGTTTCCTTAACCGGTGTCTGGCCGGGACCAAGCGGCAGGCAGACCGTCGTGTGCGCCGGGTCAAATCTTTCCAGCTGATTGGGACCGGGCTTCTGCGTTCCGGGAACGACCCTTCCGCGCTCGTCGACCTCTTCGTATCCGAGCGCGAAGGTGTTGTTGACGGAGACATCCGAGAAGCCAAAGAAGATCCGGCGGCGATGGCCGCGCGGCAGCGGCGCGCAACTCGCCGCGGATGCCGCCGACTCTGCCGCCGTCGTGACCGCCGCCAGTGCGCCGGCTCCCGGAACCTCCGAGGTGAAGATGCCGCCCTGAGCGTGGAGGCCGAAGGCATCCGTGTTGCCGCCGACCACGACGCGGTTGCTGGTGAAGAGACGCGGACCGGACTGGTTGAAGAGCACCTTTGCGAGGTCGACGGCCGGCCACGCATCGCCCGTGCCCATGGTGAGCCCAACCATTTTCAGCGTGGCGGACGCGCCGTGGGGCGGCGGGGTGATCTTGCCGGCAGCGTTGCGGTAAGTCACCCAGAACTCGGTCCGCGAACTCGGCATCATGACGATCTCGTTGACGCAAACCGGGACCGTTGCACCGATCTGGGTGACGTCGGGGCAGGGTACCACCCTGAACCGGCCGCCCGCCATCTGCACCATCGCGCCCGGCGTCGTATCCTGAGGCAGATGAACGGCGACGCCGTCGATCGCGATCAACTGCACCGTCATCGGATTGTTGGTAGCGTCGTTGACCAGTTGCAGGTCCCAGCTCAGGCTGCCGGCGCCGGTGGCGACGCGCCAAATCTCGCCGTCCGGCGCCGTGATCGGCACGGTTGGAAATTGCTGCCCGTTGACGGTCATGTACCAGTTGCCGCCGGTGTAGTTGTTGCCGCCGCTTGCGGTGTTGTCCTGGCCTGGACACGAACCCTGGCGCACTTCGCCGCTCGCCGGCAATTGCGTGCAGAAGGTTGTGTCCTCCTGGTTCAGGACCTCGCCGTTGACGACCGGTTGAGGACCGCTGTCGAAATTGATCGTACGGCCGGCGAGGACCTGGATTTCCTTGAGCATCAGATGCCGAACGTGGGTGTCTGGCCACGGCGTGCCGACCGCATCGCCTCGCACATGGTTGCCGACGCCGCCGATGGTGATGATCCCCGACAGACCCTGCGCCAACTGGTTGAGCGCGATGCCGTGCACGTGGGGGTGGAACCAGTACAGCCCCGAAGGATGGTTCGCAGGAATGGTGATCTTATAGTCGACGCTGTCCATCACGATCGGTCTGTGCTGGTGGGTCGATTGCGGAGCGGGAATTCCGTTGGCCTGGTTGAAGATCGTCACGAAGACGAAATCACCGAAGGTCGGATCGCTGCGCGTGGCGGACCGCGCCGGCGTGATGAGGCCGTGCGTATGCAGATTGGTCGGGTTCAGGAAGAGGTTGGCCTCGCCGGGATCGGTCTGGTGCCGCAGCTTCAGCGGATCGAGCTTGGGCAGCCTGTTGACGTAACGGACCTTCAGCATGTCTCCCGGCTGCATGGCGAGCCGCACGCCGCCATAGGGCGACACGGTGCGGCTGTCCGGCGGGCAGCTCAGTCCGGACGGCGGCCGCGGGCAGACCTGATAGACCCAACCGGTCGGGTGGATGGTCGTCGAGCTGTTTGGCGGTCGAAACGCGATGCCCGCGATCGGTTGCGGCATGGCGACCATCATGATGTCGAGGACGCCGTCGCGGCTTGCGAACACCGGAGGTTCAAGGAGCGCGTCGGCGGCAGCCGATCCAACGCCGGTCAACGCGACCGCGATCAATGCTGTTGCGGCGAACCATCGAGATATCGATCGTTCGCGCGCGATATGTTTGCTGGACACGGCGCCCCCAAAAAAATCGTTGATGCGCCTAGCCCCGCGCACCAACGGCCCCAAGAACATCAACCACGGAAATCAAGCGTTGCTTGACCGCAATAAACTCATGATACACCGTCGGATTGTGACAAGGCCATTTCGGCAACCCAAGAATCATTCTAACGGGCCGATGAAGGGCGCAGCACGACAACGGGTCGTTGCGTCGTTGGTGGCAGGCGTGGCGACAGGGAGCGACCATGTGGCAGGTCGTCGGGTGGGTGTGTGGACTGGCCGCGATGTCCTGCGGCTCAGTCCCCGATATCTCGGTGATTCAGTCCGCTTACGAACGTGAAGCGTCGGCTGGCAGCAAGCTGCACGACGCGGGGCTCGAGGTTCTGCAAGCCAAATGCCACGAGGCCGGCGGCGATCGTTTCCTTTGCGAGACCACCTTCATGTCGAAAGGCGATCCGAACGAGCGCCTGTACTTCGATATCGTCGCCGTGGCCCGGAAAGGTGACGGCTGGGAGCTCAAAAGCGGGCTATGCAAGCGCTGACATCGACGGGAATTCCGTTGTTCCGGCGCCCGAGGTCCGGCACGACGCCCTGATCGGGGGGCCGACAGGCGAAGCTGCCGCGATTTTAGCCAATTATGGCGGTGATATCGCGCGATCGACCCGGCCTTTTCCCGCCCAAAACCTTGCGGTAGAAGCAGCGCCAATCGATCCCGGTAGCTCCCACCAGAAGAGGTATTCATGACCGCCATCGTCGACATCATCGGCCGCGAAATTCTTGACAGCCGTGGCAATCCCACCGTCGAGGTTGATGTGGTGCTGGAAGACGGCTCGGTCGGCCGTGCGGCGGTGCCGTCAGGCGCGTCGACCGGCGCGCATGAGGCGGTCGAGCTGCGCGACGGCGACAAGGCGCGCTATCTCGGCAAGGGCGTGCAGAAGGCGGTTGCCGCCGTCAACGGCGAGATCTTCGAGGCGCTGAGCGACCAGGCGGTCGAGGACCAGGTCGCGATCGACCAGATCATGATCGACCTCGACGGCACGCCGAACAAGGCCAGGCTCGGCGCCAACGCCATCCTCGGCGTCTCGCTCGCCTGCGCCAAGGCCGCCGCCGAATCCCACGACATGCCGCTCTACCGCTACGTCGGCGGCACTTCGGCGCGGACGCTGCCGGTGCCGATGATGAACATCATCAATGGCGGCGTGCATGCCGACAATCCGATCGACTTCCAGGAGTTCATGATCCTGCCGGTCGGCGCCAACAGCTTCGCCGAGGCGCTGCGCTGCGGCTCGGAAATCTTCCACACGCTGCGCGGCGAATTGAAGAAGGCCGGCCACAACACCAATGTCGGCGACGAGGGCGGTTTCGCGCCGAACCTGCCGACCGCCGATGCCGCGCTCGACTTCATCATGAATGCGATCGGCAAGGCCGGCTACAAGGCGGGCAGCGACGTCATGCTCGGCCTCGACTGCGCCTCCACCGAGTTCTTCAAGGAGGGGTCTTACGTCTATGGCGGCGAGAACAAGATCCGCTCGCGCTCGGAGCAGGCCAAGTACCTTGCCGATCTCGTCGCGCGCTACCCGATCGTCACGATCGAGGACGGTATGTCCGAGGACGATATGGATGGCTGGAAGGAACTGACCGACCTGATCGGCAAGAAGTGCCAGCTCGTCGGCGACGATCTGTTCGTCACCAACGTCACCCGCCTGGCCGACGGCATCAAGAACGGACGCGGCAACTCGATCCTGATCAAGGTCAACCAGATCGGCACGCTGACCGAGACGCTCGCCGCCGTCGAGCTCGCCCACAAATACGGCTACACCTCGGTCATGTCGCACCGCTCCGGCGAGACGGAGGACTCGACTATCGCCGACCTCGCGGTCGCCACCAATTGCGGGCAGATCAAGACCGGCTCGCTGGCGCGCTCCGACCGCACCGCCAAGTACAACCAGCTGTTGCGCATCGAGCAGCAACTCGGCACGCAAGCGAAGTATGCCGGCGAGTCGGCGCTGAAGGCGCTGGCGTAATGCGTCAGTTGGGGCTGGCGACGTAGAAGGCGTCGCCAGGGGCGGGCGACAGCTCCGGCTTCCAGCCGGTGAGCTTTTGCAGCGCGTAGCCACCGTAGCGAGTGCCGCGCCACATCAGGTCGGCTTCGCCTACGGTCTCCAGCACAGCGCCGGTGTTGTCGAACAGCGCGCGTTGGCGGCTGTACGTCGGCGCGACGTACAGCCCGACCGGGCCATCAAGGGCCGGTTCGCGGAATCCGATGTAGCGGGCCCGTTCGTTGATCTGCGCGACCGGTACTTCGTCCTTCAGGTGCCATCGCAACATCGAATACATCCGGTAGTCGGTCGTGACGAACCATGCCGCGCCGATATCCTTGCGCTTGGCCTCTGCGTCGGCGACCACGCTCGCAAAGCCGGCCTCCTTGCCGATCGGATCGTCCTTTCCCAGGTAATTGGCGGTCCCGGCGATATAGTAGAGTTCGGTCGCGACGACGAAGGCCACGCCGGTGGCGATCGCGAAGATCATCACGGCCGGCGCGACCCGCGCCAGATGCGAGCGCGATTCCGCGTTCCATTGCTTCAGGTTCAGAACGGCGCAAACAAATCCGAGCGGCCACGCAAACAGCAGCCAGCTGTCGCCGACGCGGGTGTCGATGCCGTGCTCGACGAAGAATGCGAACGGAAAGATCACGGCCGTCGAGAGCAGGATCGGCACCGGAGCCAGCCCGCGATAGCCGCGGAGCGCCATCATCATTGTCCCGAGCATCGCGATCGGCAGCAGCAACACACCGACCATCACGAATTGCTGGCCGAGGAAGTCGCCCAGGAAGCGTCCCGACCAGCCGTCCACCTGCGGCGGACGATCGAGCTGGAATCGGAACGAAGCCCAATCGTGGGTTGCGTTCCAGTACAGCATCGGGGAGATCACTAGCAGGACGGCGAGCGCCGAGCACCAGAACCACGGGCTTGCGAGGTGTTTCCTGCGCCAGCTCGGGACCAGCGCAAATGCCAATACCGCCGGCAGCAGCAGGATGCCGGTGTATTTCGACATCAGCGCGAGGCCGCCGAACAGCCCGGCAGGCAGCCACCAGCGCAGGTCGTCCGATTGCCACAGCCGCACCAGCGACCAGATCATCGCCATTTCGAAAGGGATCAGCGCGATATCGGGCGTGACCTTGGCCATGCCGAGCCCATAGTCCAGCGAGGCCTCCGGTAGCAGGACCGCGAGCACCACGTGGCGGCCATCGCCGAGCAGGCGGCGTACGATGTCGGCCTGCACCAGTTGCATGGCCAGCATGGCGGCGAGCCCCGTGAAGCGCACGCCGAAATTGGTGTCGCCAAACACGAATGTGGTAGCGCGAATGCACCAAGCGATCAGCGGTGGATGGTCAAGATAGGAGATCACGCTCTCCTTCGACCACGTCCAGTAGTAGGCTTCGTCGACCCGCAGATCGATGGTCGCGGCGAAGATGCCGCGCAGGATCGCCAGGCCGCCGACGATGGCGACGAAGGACACGAGGCGAGCGGCGCGCGAGTCCTGGCGCGGAAGTCCTAAGACGAGTGATGGCATGGATTGCGGCGTTGGGTAAAAATGCCTATGCGAAAGCGGTGTTCTTGAAACAGTCTTTTTGAAATCGCCGGATGGCTGGACATCATTACCGACCCGGCCCATATCGGCAAGGCCCACGGTGATCGGGCGATCCCGGGGCGCATGCCCAGGGCGGCAAAAGGGAAGTCCAGGGAGGATGTGCGATGAGTGACGGCAAGAACGGACTGCAGCTGCGATCGCTACTCAAGAAGAATGGCGAACTCGAACTATCGCTGGTCAATGTCCCGACGCCGGAGCCCGGCCCCGACGAGGTCGTGGTTCGGGTCGAGGCGACACCGATCAACCCCTCCGACCTGGGGCTTTTGATTGGCCCCGCCGACATGTCGACCGCAAAGGTGTCAGGCACGAAGGAATTGCCTGTCGTCACGGCGCGGGTGCCGGAGGCGGCGATCGGTGGGCTTGCCGCGCGGCTCGATGAATCGATGCCGGTCGGCAATGAGGGCGCCGGCGTCGTGATCAGGACCGGCTCCTCCGACGCCGCGAAGGCGCTGATGGGCAAGACGGTCGCGATGATCGGCGGCGCGATGTATGCGCAATATCGCACGCTGCGCGTCAACGAATGCCTGCCGCTGCCCGAAGGCACCACGCCGGCCGAAGGCGCATCCTGCTTCGTCAATCCGCTGACCGCGCTCGGCATGACCGAGACGATGCGGCGCGAAGGTCACAAGGCGCTGGTGCATACCGCCGCCGCCTCCAATCTCGGCCAGATGCTCAACAAGATCTGCCTCAAGGACGGCATCGGCCTCGTCAACATCGTGCGCAACAAGGAGCAGGCCGACATTTTGCACAAGATCGGCGCCAAGCATGTCGTGGATTCCACCGCGCCGAGTTTCATGGACGATCTCACCAACGCGCTGGTGGAGACGGGGGCCACGATCGGCTTCGACGCGATCGGCGGCGGCAAGCTCGCCGGCCAGATCCTGGTTGCGATGGAGACCGCGATCAACAAGACCGCCAAGGCGTATAGCCGCTACGGCTCGAACGTGCACAAGCAGGTCTATATCTACGGCAGCCTCGACACCCGCGAGATCCAACTGCCGCGCGGCTTCGGCATGGCCTGGGGCGTCGGTGGCTGGCTGCTGTTCCCGTTCCTGATGAAGATCGGCCCCGAGGCGGGCGCCAAGCTGCGCCAGCGCGTGGTCGCGGAATTGAAGACCACCTTCGCGAGCCACTACACCAAGGTGGTGTCGCTGCAGGAGGCCTTGCAGCTCGACAACATCGCGGTCTACGGCAAGCGCTCGACCGGCGAGAAATTCCTGATCGATCCGAACAAGGGATCATGATCCGCGAACGACGGCCGTCCTGAAAGGGACGGCCGTTCTGCTTCGGTTGGGATCACGTCCGCGAACGCAGCGTTTCCGAAATTGCGCGATCCATGCACTTGCATCTTTCTCGTCGCGCCGGTAGGTGATTGCGGCAGGTCCCGCTTCACGAAGCAACACCCAAGGAAATTGCTATGGCCTATAACATCGTCACTATCGTCGGCAGCCTCCGCAAGGAGGGGCACACCATCAAGATCGCCAATGCGCTGGCCAAGCTCGCGCCGGCCTCGCTGAAGCTCGACGTCACCACGCTGCAGGGAATTTCCTTCTTCAACCAGGATCTCGAGGGCGCCCCGCCGGCGGACTGGCTGGCCTTCCGCGAGAAGCTGCAGAAGTCGAACGGAATCTTGTTCGTCACCCCCGAATACAACCGCTCGATCCCGGGCGTGCTGAAAAATGCGATCGACGTCGGCTCACGGCCCTATGGCAAGAGCTCGTTCAACGGCAAGCCGACCGGCATCATCTCGAACTCGCCGGGTCCGCTCGGCGGCGTCAGCGCCGCGAAGCACCTGCAGAACATCCTGCCGGGCATCTCGGGGCCGATCCTGCAACAGCCGGAAATCTATCTGAACGGCGTCGGCGACGCCTTCGACGAGAAGGGCGAGCTTACCAAGGAGTCGCTGAAGACCGTGTTGCAGCAGTACCTCGCTGCGTTCGCGGCGCACGTCGAGACGCACAACAAATAGGCGGTCGCCGTCGCGCTTAGGAGTCCATTAACCTGGCCGCCCCCAATGTGGCGGCCATGGTTTCCCGCACGCGACTCAAATCGATCCTCACCGGGCTCGCCCTCTATACGATGGCGGCGCTGATGGTCGGCTATTTCGGGGTCAATGCCTACACCGGCAAATACGGCCTGAATGCGCGGCAGGAACTCGACCAGGAGATCATCGCGCTGACATCAGAGCTGGCGCGGCTGAAGAGGGAGCGGGCCGAGGGCGAGCAGCGCGTGTCGCTGTTGCGCTCGGACCGCGTCGATCCCGACATGCTGGAGGAGCGCGCGCGCTTCCAGCTCGACTACGCCAATCCGCGCGACCTCGTTCGGATCAACAAGCAGAACTGAGCTCGGCAGTGATTTTCGGACAGGCACTTGTCCGGAAATAACTCGTCTCTGCTTTTCAAATTTCAAATTTGCTCGATCTGCATCACAAAAATGTCGCGCCGCGTTGCAGTGCGGCATAGCTATCCCACATGGTGGCAACCAACTCCTTTCGCGGCGATTTGACTTGGGTTAGAGAGGGCTCATCGACTTCTCTCATCCGGAATTGCCATGGCCGCACCCAAGAAAAGCGTCGCGAAGGACTCAGGGCTGGAGAAGGCAAGCTCGCCTCCCGAATTCACCAAAGAACAGGAACTCTGGGCGCTGCGCGAGATGCTGCTGATCCGGCGTTTCGAGGAGAAGGCCGGCCAGCTTTACGGCATGGGTGCGATCGGCGGCTTCTGCCATCTCTATATCGGCCAGGAGGCGGTCGTCGTCGGCATGCAGATGGCGCTGAAGCCGGGCGATGAGGTCATAACCGGGTACCGAGATCACGGCCACATGCTGGCCTGCGGCATGGACGCCAAGGGCGTGATGGCCGAACTCACCGGCCGCCGCGGCGGCTATTCCAAGGGCAAGGGCGGCTCCATGCACATGTTCAGCATGGAGAAGAACTTCTTTGGCGGTCACGGCATCGTCGGCGCGCAAGTGTCGCTCGGCACCGGCCTTGCGTTCGCCAACCGCTACCGCGGCAACGACTTCGTCAGCGTCACCTATTTCGGCGACGGTGCGGCCAACCAGGGCCAGGTCTATGAGAGCTTCAACATGGCGGAGCTCTGGAAGCTGCCGGCGATCTACGTGATCGAGAACAACCGTTACGCCATGGGCACCGCGGTGTCGCGCGCCTCCGCGCAGCAGGACTTCTCCAAGCGCGGCGCCTCCTTCAACATCCCCGGCAAGCAGGTCGACGGCATGGACGTCCGCGCGGTGAAGGCCGCCGGCGAGGAGGCTGCGGCGTGGTGCCGCGCCGGCAACGGGCCCTTCATCCTGGAAATGCAGACCTACCGCTATCGCGGCCATTCGATGTCCGACCCGGCGAAGTATCGCACCCGCGAGGAGGTCGAGAAGGTCCGCCACGACCAGGATCCGATCGAGCAGGTTCGCAATCGCCTGCTGGCCCAGAAGGTCGGCGAGCAGGAGCTGAAGGCGATCGACGCCGAGGTGCGCGAGATCGTCAACGCGTCCGCCGACTTCGCCCAGCACGATCCCGAGCCCGATCCGTCCGAGCTCTACACCGACATCTACCGCTGACCCCACCCTGCGCAGAAGAAACTCTAAGCGTGATTTTCGGGAGCTGATATGCCCATTCAAGTGCTGATGCCTGCGCTGTCGCCCACCATGGAGAAGGGCAACCTCGCCAAATGGCTGAAAAAGGAAGGCGAGACGATCAAGTCCGGTGACGTCATCGCCGAGATCGAGACCGACAAGGCGACGATGGAGGTCGAGGCGACCGACGAGGGCACGCTCGGCAAGATCCTGATTCCGGAAGGCACCGCCGACGTCGCGGTGAATACGCCGATCGCCACTATCCTCGCCGATGGTGAAAGTGCCGCCGATCTCGCCAAGGCACCCGCCGCGCCGGCGAAGGCGGAAGCCGCGCCTGCCGAGGCCAAGGCGGAAGCGCCCGCGCCCAAGGCGGAAGCCGCGCCGGCCGCGCCCGCGGCTGTTGCTGCTGTCGAGCCCGAGGTGCCGGCGGGCACCGAGATGGTGACGCAGACGATCCGCGAAGCCTTGCGCGACGCGATGGCGGAAGAGATGCGGCGTGACCCCGACGTCTTCATCATGGGCGAGGAGGTCGCCGAATATCAGGGCGCCTACAAGATTACGCAGGGCCTGTTGCAGGAGTTCGGCGCGCGGCGCGTGATCGATACCCCGATCACCGAGCACGGCTTTGCCGGCATCGGCGTCGGCGCCGCGATGGCCGGGCTGAAGCCGATCGTCGAGTTCATGACCTGGAACTTCGCCATGCAAGCGATCGACCAGATCATCAACTCGGCCGCCAAGACGCTGTACATGTCGGGCGGCCAGATGGGTTGCTCGATCGTGTTCCGCGGCCCGAACGGAGCTGCGGCGCGCGTTGCCGCGCAGCACAGCCAGGACTACGCGGCCTGGTACTCGCAGATTCCGGGCCTGAAGGTGATCGCGCCGTATTCGGCCGCCGACTACAAGGGCCTGCTCAAGGCCGCGATCCGTGATCCCAATCCGGTGATCTTCCTTGAGAACGAGGTGCTCTACGGCCACACCGGCGAGGTGCCCAAGCTCGACGATTTCATCGTACCGATCGGCAAGGCGCGCATCGCGCGACCGGGCAAGGACGTCACCATCGTCTCCTGGTCGATGGGCATGTCCTATGCGCTGAAGGCCGCCGACGAACTCGCGAAGGAAGGCATCGAGGCCGAGGTGATTGATCTCCGCACCATCCGCCCGATGGATACCGAGACCATCATCGCGTCGGTGAAGAAGACCGGTCGCGCGGTGACGGTGGAGGAGGGCTGGCAGCAGAGCGGTGTCGGCGCCGAGGTCGCCGCCCGCATCATGGAGAACGCCTTCGACTATCTCGATGCGCCGGTCGCGCGCGTGTCGGGCAAGGACGTGCCGATGCCGTACGCCGCCAATCTGGAAAAGCTCGCTCTGCCCTCCGTCGCCGAGGTGGTCGCCGCCGCCAAGGCCGTGTCCTATCGGTAAGCCCATGGCCGGTCCCAAGGAGCAGCCGCTGCCGCCTGACGTGATGGGCCGCGACGATGCCGTCGAGGTGCTGCGCGCCTTTGTTGTCGACGGCGGCCTGTCGATCGCGTTCCAGCGCGCCTTCGAGGAGCCGGACATGTGGGGGCTGATGCTCGTCGACATCGCCCGCCACGCTGCGCGCGCCTATGCGCGTGAGAGCGAATACACCGAGGACGAGGCGCTCGCGCGCATCGTCGAGATGTTCGAAGCCGAAATCGCCCGGCCGACCGACATGGGCCAAACCAAACCGCGGTCGCAACAAGGTCACTGACAATGCCGATCAATATTCTCATGCCCGCGCTGTCGCCCACGATGGAGAAGGGCAACCTTGCCAAGTGGCTCAAGAAGGAAGGCGACAAGGTCAAGTCCGGCGACGTGATCGCGGAGATCGAGACCGACAAGGCAACCATGGAAGTCGAGGCGGTCGACGAAGGTATCATCGCCAAGATCCTGGTGCCCGAGGGCACGCAGGATGTGCCGGTCAACGACGTGATCGCGGTGCTAGCCGGCGACGGCGAAGACGTGAAGACGGCCGCCAGCGGCGGCGGCGCCGCGCCCGCGCCGAAGCCCGCCGAGGCACCGAAGCCTGCCGCAGCGGCGGCCGCACCGGCGCCCGCAGCCGCACCGGCATCGGCGGCTGCTCCCGCGCCGGCGCCTCAGGTCGCTGCGGCACCTGCTGCTCAGGTCAATGGCCACGCCCGCATCTTCTCCTCGCCGCTGGCGCGCCGGTTGGCAAAAGAGGCCGGTATCGATCTGGCGCGGATCACCGGTACGGGTCCGCACGGCCGCGTCGTCGCGCGCGACGTCGAGGACGCCAAGTCCGGTAAGGGCCTCAAGGCGCCGGCAGCCGCGCCCGCGGCAGCCCCGAGCATCGCGCCGTCAATGTCGGACAAGCAGATCCTCGCGCTGTTCGAGCCGGGCTCCTACGAAGTCGTGCCGCATGACGGCATGCGCCGCACCATCGCGCAGCGTCTCACCGCGTCGGTGCAGAACGTTCCGCACTTCTACCTCACCATCGACTGCGACATTGGCAAGCTCCTGGTCGCGCGCGAGGAGATCAACGCATCGGCGCCGAAGGACAAGGAGAAGAAGCCGCTCTACAAGATCTCGGTCAACGACTTCGTCATCAAGGCGATGGCGGTCGCGTTGCAGAAGATCCCGAACTGCAATGTGAGCTGGACCGAAGGCGGCATGCTCAAGCACAAGCATTCCGACGTCGGCGTCGCGGTGGCGATGCCGGGCGGCCTGATCACGCCGATCATCCGCAAGGCGGAGACCAAGACGCTGTCGGCGATCTCCAACGAGATGAAGGATTTTGCGGCGCGCGCCCGTGCCCGCAAGCTGAAGCCGGAAGAGTACCAGGGCGGCACCACCGCGGTGTCCAACCTCGGCATGTACGGCATCAATCACTTCACCGCCGTGATCAACCCGCCGCACGCCTCGATCCTGGCGGTCGGTACCTCCGAGGAGCGGCCGGTGGTGCGTAACGGCAAGATCGAGATCGCGCACATGATGAGCGTGACCTTGTCCTGCGATCACCGCGCGATCGACGGCGCGCTCGGCGCCGAGCTGATCGGCGCGTTCAAACAGCTGATCGAGAACCCGGTCATGATGATGGTGTGACGCGCGGGATTGAGGGGGCGAGGTTGAATGCGAACGCGCTGGCCCTGGATCTCGATGGTGCTGTCGATCATCATCCTCGTCAGCCCGATCGGCCGGGAGGTGCTGCACGACGCGTTCTTCAGCGGCGAGCAGCTGTCGCGAAACATTGCCCAGCCGATCGCCTTCATCGGACTTTCGATCCTTGGCCTGATCTGCATCGTCGAATGGCTGGTCAGGCTGTTGATTTCAAAACGCCGCGCTCGCGGCGCCACGACTTGAGTTGAACGGGAGCCGACATGGCCGACACATCCTTCGACGTCATCATCATCGGCTCCGGTCCCGGCGGCTATGTCACGGCGATCCGCGCGGCCCAGCTCGGCTTCAAGACCGCGATCGTCGAGAAATCCTATCTCGGCGGCATCTGCCTGAACTGGGGCTGCATCCCGACCAAGGCGCTGCTGCGCTCGGCGGAAATCTACCACTACATGCAGCACGCCAAGGATTACGGGCTGTCGGCGGAGAAGGTCTCCTACGATCCGAAGGCCGTGGTGCAGCGTTCGCGCGGGGTGTCGAAACGCCTCAACGACGGCGTCGGCTTTCTGATGAAGAAGAACAAGATCACGGTGATCTGGGGCGACGCCACGATCGACGCGCCCGGCAAGATCACGGTGAAGAAGTCCGCAGTCGAGGCGCCGAAGGGCGTGAGCGGCGAGGGCACCTATCAGGCCAAGCACGTCATCATCGCGACCGGCGCGCGGCCACGCGTGCTGCCGGGACTGGAGCCCGACAACAAGCTGGTCTGGACCTATTTCGAGGCGATGGTGCCGGACCGGATGCCGAAATCGCTGCTGGTCGTCGGCTCCGGCGCAATCGGCATCGAGTTCGCCTCCTTCTTCCACACCATGGGCTCCGACGTCACCGTGGTCGAGGTGCTGCCGCAGATCCTGCCCGTCGAGGACGCCGAGATCGCAGGCCTTGCCCGCAAGCGCTTCGAGAAGATCGGCATCAAGATCCTGACCTCGACCAAGGTGACCAAGCTCGAGAAGAAGGCCGACAGCGTGGTCGCGACCATCGATGACGGCAAGGAGAAGCCGCAGGCGGTCGAGTTCGAGCGTGTGATCTCCGCGGTCGGCGTGGTCGGCAATATCGAGAATCTCGGGCTGGAGAAGCTCGGCGTCAAAACCGATCGCGGCTGCATCGTGATCGACGGCTACGGCAAGACCAATGTCCCCGGCATCTATGCGATCGGTGACGTCGCCGGTCCGCCGATGCTCGCGCACAAGGCCGAGCATGAGGGCGTGGTCTGCATCGAGGCGATCAAGGGCCTGCATCCGCACGCGATGGACAAGGACCTGATCCCGGGCTGCACCTATTGCCACCCGCAGGTCGCTTCCGTCGGCCTCACCGAGGCGAGAGCGAAGGAGAACGGCCGCGAGATCCGCGTCGGCCGCTTCCCCTTCGTCGGCAACGGCAAGGCGATTGCGCTCGGCGAGGACCAGGGCCTGATCAAGGTCGTGTTCGACAAGAAGACCGGGCAACTGCTCGGCGCGCACATGATCGGCGCCGAGGTTACCGAGCTGATCCAGGGCTACGTCGTCGCGATGAATCTGGAGACCACGGAAGAGGAGCTGATGCACACCGTCTTCCCACATCCGACACTGTCGGAGATGATGAAGGAAGCGGTGCTCGACGCTTATGGACGCGTGTTGAATATTTGATACTTGCGTCATTGCGAGCGAAGCAATCCATCTATCCGTTCGTAGCGCTGTGGATTGCTTCGTCGCTAACGCTCCTCGCAATGACGGAGGAAACGCCGTTGGCGCAAAAAAGAAAGAAGCAAACCATGAAAGACAACGACAACCTCACCATCGAACGCCCAACCTTCGTCACCCATCTCGAATGCGCGATGGAGGGCGACCACTATCCGGCCGACCAGGTCCACAACCTCTCCAAGGCCGGCAAGCCGCTGCTCGTGCGCTACGACCTCGCGGGCGTGAAGAAGGCGCTGAGCAAGAGCGCGCTGGCCGAGCGCCCCGCCGACATGTGGCGCTATCGCGAGCTGTTGCCGGTGCGCAAATGCCAGGACATCGTCAGCCTCGGCGAGGTGACGACGCCTTTGATCCGCCTGCCGAAGCTCTCGCACAAGTTCGGCGGCGGCGAGATCATCGTGAAGGACGAGGGGCGGCTGCCGACCGGATCGTTCAAGGCGCGCGGCCTCGTGATGGCGGTGTCGATGGGCAAGGCGCTCGGCATCAAGCACATGGCGATGCCGACCAACGGCAATGCGGGCGCGGCGCTCGCCGCCTACGCCACCTCCTGCGGCATCAGGACCACGATCTTCTGCCCGGCCGACACGCCGGAGGTGAATGTCAGCGAGATCGAGCTGCAGGGCGCGACCGTCTATCGCGTCAATGGCTATATCGATGACTGCGGCAAGATCGTCGGCGAGGGCAAGGCCAAGGTCGGCTGGTTCGACACCTCGACGCTGAAGGAGCCGTACCGGATCGAGGGCAAGAAGACGATGGGGCTGGAGCTCGCCGAGCAGCTCGGCTGGGACGTGCCGGACGTGATCTTCTATCCGACCGGCGGGGGCACCGGCCTGATCGGCATGTGGAAGGCCTTTGACGAGCTCGAGAAGATCGGTTTCATCGGCTCGAAGCGCCCGCGCATGGTTGCGGTGCAGGCCGCGGGCTGCGCGCCGATGGTGCGCGCCTTTGAAGCAGGCACCGAGCACGCGCAGCGCTGGGAGGATGCCCACACCATCGCCTCCGGCATCCGCGTGCCGCAGGCGATCGGAGATTTCCTGATCCTGCGTGCGGTGCGCGAGAGCAAGGGATTTGCGATCGCGGTCGATGACGAGAAGATTTCCATCGCGCTCAGCGAGGTCGCGCGCGAGGAGGGCCTGTTGCTGTGTCCCGAGGGCGCCGCGACCTATGCCGCCTACAAGCAGAGCCTCGCCGACGGCCGCGTCAGCAAGAACGACCGCGTGATGCTGTTCAATTGCGCGACCGGCCTTAAATATCCGCTGCCGCCGGTCACGCGCACGCTCGATCGCCACAAGCCGATCGATTTTTCGCAGTTCTAGACGGTGGTTGTTGGGTCGTCATTGCGAGCGCAGCGAAGCAATCCATCCTGCCGCATCGGAAGCATGGATTGCTTCGTCGCTTCAGCGCAAAATTGCTTTGCAATTTTGTCGCGAGCTCATCGCAATGACGATGTCATTTGAAGGAGTGGTCGATGCGTAGGGCAATTTGGTCCGCGCTGGCAGCGTTGTTGATGTTAGGCGGCCAGGTCTCCGCCGAGACCTACCCCTCGCGGCCCATCACCATCGTGGTGCCGTTCTCGGCCGGCGGCCCATCGGACGCGATGGCGCGCATCCTCGGCGAGCGCATGAAGCAGTCGCTCGGCGAGGTGCTGCTGATCGAGAACGTCACGGGTGCCGGCGGCTCGATCGGGGTCGGCCGCGCGGCACGTTCGGCGCCGGACGGCTACACCATCTCGTTCGGCCATCTCGGCACGCATGTGGCCAATGGCGCGATCTACAAGCTCGGCTACGACCTCGTTGCCGATCTCGAGCCTGTCGTGCTGTTGCCGAGCAACCCGATGATCATCGTCTCGAAGAACGCGGTGCCGGCGAAATCGCTGAAGGAGCTATTGGACTGGCTGAAGTCGCGCCCGGCGCCGCCGACCGCAGGCACCGCAGGCGCCGGGAGCGGCAGCCACATCGCCGGGCTCTACTTCGAGAACGTCTCCGGCATCAAGCTGCAATACGTGCCATATCGCGGCACGGGCCCGGCGCTGAACGACCTCGTCGCCGGACAGATCGACATCATCGTCGACCAGACCTCGAACTCGATCAACCAGGTCCGCGCCGGCAATATTCGCGCCTATGCGGTGACGGATTCCAAACGGGTCGAGAACGCGCCTGACGTTCCGACGGTGGACGAGGCCGGCCTGCCGGGCTTCCACATGACGCTGTGGTCGGGCCTCTGGGTGCCGAAGGGCACGCCGAAGCAGATCGTAGCAAAGCTCAACGCCGCCGCCGTCGAGGCGCTGAACGATCCCGCCGTGACAAAGCAGCTCGAGAATCTCGGCCTGCAGATGCCGCCGAAGGACCAGCTCACGCCGGCGGCGCTCGGCGCCTGGCAGAAGGCGGAAATCGCAAAGTGGTGGCCGCTGATCAAGGCCGCCAATGTGAAGGTGGAGTGAGCCGCGCTCTTTTCCTCGCGTCGTCCCGGCGAAGGACCCATAACCACCAAGGGTCGTTGTAAGCAAATCGTCTTGCCGCGTGCCCTTTTCGAGGGCCGCGGAGTATGGGTCCCGGCTTTCCAGGCGGTGTAAAAACTCAAGAACGCGGAGACTCGATAGAACAGAATGCTATGCGCCCTACCTGCAAGCTCTTCGCCGGCTACTTGGTTCTTTCTCCTGGCGCGCGATAGAATCAGATTCTACGTCGAAACGAGCGCGCTGAGTTTTTTTACGGCCTGTTTCGCCGGGACGACTCTGTTACTGCACCGGTACCGCGGCCCCCGTAGCCACCGGGACCGCGTTCGTCTCCTGCGTCACGACCGCCTGATCGGCCTTCGCCGCCACGACCGCAGTCGCACCCTCGAACCGCGCGCGATAGACCTGCATGTTCTCCATCACGCGCTGGACGTAGTTGCGCGTCTCCGACAGCGGAATCCGCTCGACCCAGTCGACCGCATCGACCTTGGGATCGCGCGGATCGCCATAGGCCTTGACCCAGTCGCGCACGCGGCCGCGGCCTGCGTTGTAGCCGGCAAACGTCATGATGTGGCAGCCGCGATACTCCGACAGCAGCGCGCTGAGTTCGGCCGCGCCCATCTGGGTGTTGTAGACGGGATCGGCGACCATGCGGTCCCAGTCATAGCTCACCTTGAAGCGCTTGGCGGTGTCGCGCCCGGCTTCCGGCGTCACTTGCATCAATCCCACCGCGTTGGCCGGCGAGCGGTCGCGCTGGTCGAACGCGCTTTCGGTGCGCGCGATCGAGTAGGTCATGCTGCGCCCGATGTCGGGGGCGATCGGGGTGTGCTTGGGGATGCCGATGGTCGGGAAGGCGTAATGGTCGAGCGCAAATCCGCGCCCGAGCGCGATCTTGCCGATCTGCAGCATGGCGCGGGCGTCGTTGCGGCGCGAGGTCAACTCGCCGAGCGCTTCGAGGACCGCGACGTCAGAGGTTTCCTCGGCGAGATCGGCGGCGAAGTAGAGCACGACGTCGGGCTCGCCGATCGCATAGAGCATGTCGGCGGCGCGCACACGCTCGTCGGCCGGTGCGCGGCCGGCGCTTGCGGCCGGGGACGGCGCGCGCAGGTCGACGACGCCATCGCGCCCGAGCCGGCCAAGTGCCAACTGACCGTAATAGGCGGTCGGGTGACGCGCGGCGGCCTCGAAATAGGCGCGCATCGCCGCAGTGTCGCCGAGCGCCTCGGCGGCGCGGCCGCGCCAATAGGCGGCGCGCGCCAGCACGATCGGGTTGGACTGGCCTTCATCGATCCGCGCGAAATGCATCGCCGCCGTCTTCGCATCGCCGAGATAGCGCAGCGCGATCCAGCCCGACATGAAGTGCACGTCGGCACGGTAATAGGGGTTGTCCGGCAATGCCGCCGGGCGAACCACGTCATAGGCGGTCTGGTACTTGCCCTGGTCGAGCAGCTTGCGCCCGAGCGAGCGGCGCTCGCGCCACCATTGATCGGTTTCTTGCTGCGCCATGGTCTCCGGCGCCGCCGCGATCGTCACGCGGGCGGCGTCGTCGATCTTGTTCTGCGCGAGCAGCCACTGGATGCGGCAGAGCGTGTAGCCGAGATCGCGGCGGGCGTCGGTTCCGACGTTGTCCAGCGCATCCTGCGCTTTGTTGGACTGGCCCCTGGCGGCGCCGCAGGCCTTCACGATCGCCAGCTCATCGCTGCCGAGCCGCTGCGCGGCGCGCCTCGCGCCGGCAAGGTCCTTGGCGCCGATACGTCGGTCCATCCGCGCGCGGTGATCGTCGCGGGTCAATAGCTCGCGGAACGTGTCGTAGGCGTCGCTCTCGGTGCGTTCGGACAAGTCCTCCGATCGCCAGGCCTCGCGTGCGAGCCGTGTCGCGCCGTCGCGATCGCCCTCGGCAAGCAGGACGCGGGCGAGCGCGAACTTGCCCTTGGCGCCGGTGGGCTGGTCGAGCGTGAAGCCGTGCACCTTGGCGGCGTCGCTGCGGTCCTGCCACAGCCGCGCTTCGGCGCGCCGGCGCAGCAGCGCCATGCTCGGCCAGTCCGGATTGGCGGCGATGAACGCTGCATAGCGGCTGAAATTCGCGTCCGTTTCGGAATGACGCAGGATGTACCATTCCACCAGCTTGCGCCCGGCGGGATCGGTGATCCTGTTCTGGATGTCGGTCGCGTCGCTGGTCTTGCCCTTGCGCGCGGCGACGATGGCGTCCCTGACCAGCGCAAGGTCCCCGGTGAGCTCCGGGACAGCCGCCTTTTCCGGCGCGGATGGCTTGGTGGATTTCGCGGATTTGCGCTCGTCCGCACTGCGCTTGGCATGGCGATGTTTGCCGGCCGCCTTGGCGCTGCGCTGATGGCGGCCCTCCTTCTTGGCGTCATGCGGCTTCTTGCCGGCGCCGTGGCTCTTCTTGGCGTGATGCTGGTGGCCGGATTTCGCCGCCGCATCCATCGGGGAGAGGGCGAGCGCAGCCAGCGCGGCGAGATACATCAGCGGACGCAAGCAACGGTTCATTCCATGGTCCCCCTGCGAAACCATCAGACACAAACCAAGGTCGCAAAACATGCGGCTTGAGCGACCGCAGGTTAACACACCATCGATTCGCAACTGTCACGCATCGGCAACAACACGGGGAAAACGCGGCGAAAAGTGGAACTTAGGGCGATGGAACCGCAGCGAAGAAAGTTCCATCGGTTCCGAATCCTTTCGCCCTCCGTGGTCGTCATGGCGCCAGAGAACATCCATGATGAGGGAGACTGACATGATCCTGGTGACCGGAGCGGCGGGCCTCAGCGGCTCAGCGGTGGTGCGTGAATTGTCCCGCAACGGCGTGCCCGCGCGGGCCCTGGTGCGCGATGCCGCGAAGGCGCTGGCGTTGGTGCGGTTGCCGTATGTCGAGGTAGTCGAAGGCGACATGGCGCGCGCCGGCACGCTCGATGCCGCGCTGCGCGGGGTCGATCGCGCGCTGATGATATCGAGTTCCAATCCGCAGATGGTGGAAACCCAGTGCAACTTCGTCGATGCCTGCAAGGCGGCCGGGGTGGGCCATGTGGTGAAATTCTCAGGCCGCGAGTCCGGGATCGGGTTCGATCCCACAAAATTCCGCTTCACCGGCATGCATGAGGCGATCGAACGTCACCTCGAGGCTTCCGGCCTGAGGTGGACGCATCTGCGTCCGAGCCAGTTCATGCAAGTTTACTTGCGCGAGGCCCCGACGATTGCGGCGAAGGGCGCGTTGCTGCTGCCGCTCGAGGACATCAGGCTGTCGCCGATCGATATCGCGGACATCGCCCAGATCGCGGTCGCGATCCTGGTCAGCGGCGCGCATCACGGCGCCGCTTTCGACATGACCGGGCCGGAGCAGTTGAGTATGGCCGAGATCGCCGGCCTGATCGGCGAGGCGATCGGCAAGCCGGTCAGTTATCAGAACGTCGCGCCCGAGGAGCGCCGCCGCGCGATGGTCGCAGCCGGCTTGCCGCCGTTCATGGTCGATGCGCTGGATGAGCAGGCCGCGGAGCGTCGCCGCTGCCCGCAATCCCATGTCGATCTCGCCGCACACGATTTGTTCGGCATCAGGCCGGCGACGTTTGCCGAATTCGCCCGCCGCAATGCTGCGGTGTTTCGCGGCGAGGCGGCTCTTGTCGGCAGCTAGACATTCGCGTTGAATTCGCCGGCCAGCTTGGCGACGACCACGGTCGCGACGGTGTTACCGATGACGTTGCAGGTGGCGATCGCGATCGAGAGGAAACGATAGACACCGAAGATCAGCGCCAGTCCCTCGACGGGCAGAATGCCAGTGGCCGTGACCGTAGCGGCGAACACGACGAATGAGCCGCCCGAGACGGTCGCCGCTCCCTTGGAGGTGAGCAGCATGACGGCGAGAATCCCGAGCTCCTGCTGAAAGCTGAGCGGCACGTTGTAGGCGTTGGCCAGGAAGATGACGCCCATCGACATGAACAGCGATGTGCCGTCGAGATTGAACGCGTAACCGGTCGGCAGCACCAGGCCGACCGTCTGCCGCGAAGCGCCATAGGCCGGCAGCTTCTCCAGGAGGCGCGGCAGAACGCTCTCCGAGGAGGCGGTGCCGAGCATGATGATGATCTCTTCGCGGATATAACGCAGCAGGTGGAACAGATTGATCCTGAACAACGCGCAGACGGCGCTCAGCACCACGACCACGAACAGGATCACCAAGAGATAGAAGGCCAGCACGAAGGTGGCCAGCGAGATCAGCACCGCCGTTCCGTTGGCGCCGACTGCGTAGGCGACGGCACCAAAGGTGCCGATCGGCGCGAGCCGCATGATGATGTGGATGAACTCGAAGAAGGCGGTCGAGATGGTGTTGAGGCCGCTCTCGATCGGCTTTCGCTTGTTCGGCGTAAGCATCATCAGTCCGAAACCGAAGATCAGCGCGATCACCAGCACCTGCAACAGCTCGCCTTTGGCGAACGCGCCCATGAAATTGTCGGGGAATACGCCAAGCAGGAACTGGTCGAAGGTGACGTGCGAAGTTTCGGCGGTCTTCACCGCGGCGGCCGCGCCCTTGGCGGCGTTGGCCGATGCCGTGACCGAGCCAAGATTCCTGCCAACGCCGGAGAGATTGCCGAACGCGAGCCCGACCGCGAGCGCGATCGTGGAGACGATCTCGAAATAGATCATCGCGAGCAGGCCGACTTTGCCGATGCGCTTGAAGTCGCCGGCGGCGACGATGCCGACTACGACGGTGAGGAACACCAGCGGCGCTACCGCCGTCTTGATCAGGCGCAGGAAGATATCGCCGAGGATTTTCAGCGATGCGCCGAACTCCGGCCAGACCAGCCCAACAATGATGCCAAGCACCATGCTCAGTGCGACCTGGAAGCCGAGATTGCTCCAGATCGATTTCTTCTTGCGCTCGTCCGTCGCCTCGGCGTGAGCCGGCGTGCTGCTGTCGACGCGTGTCACGGTAGCGGCCATCGTTTCCTCGTCATGGCAATAGCTTTGCGATGGCGCGTCTTGCGGCGCCTTGGCAGACGATCTGCAGAGCTGTGTTTGCGGCCTCAGCTGCGCTGTCGCGCCGGCGGCGGGCCCCCCAGCACCCTGTCGACCATCAGGCCGGAGAGGCCGAGATAGTTGGCGGGGTCGCAGTGTCGACGAATGGCCTCAGGGCCCCCGAGCGCATCCACGATTTCGGGCACATTGGACAGGATTTCCGCGAGATCGCCGCCGCCTTCGATCGCCTTGCGGCAGGCGTCGTAGACCACGTCATGCGCGTGTTGCCGACCGAGCTTTGGCGCTGCCGCCATCATCACGGCTTCGGCGACGATCAGGCCGTGCGTCAGGTTCAGGTTTTCGCGCATCCGATCCTGATGCACCACGAGACCCGCCAGCATGAATTTGGCATTAGCGAGCGAGGACGCGGTGAGCAGAAAGCTTTCCGGTAAGGACACCCATTCGAGATGCCACGGGCCGGTGGCGCGCTCGAAATCATGGATCATGCCGTCGAGCATCGTGGCGACGTGTTGGCGTACCGCCTTGGCGGCGGCGAGCATCAACTCGCTCGAGATCGGGTTGCGTTTCTGCGGCATGGTCGAGGAGGCGCCGCGCCCCGGCACGAACGGCTCGGAGAGTTCGCCGAACTCGGTCGCGCACATCAGCATCACATCGTTGGCGATCTTGCCGAGCGTGCTGGTGATCAGGCCGAGCAGGGTGACGGCCTCGGCGATGCCATCGCGCGCCACGTGCCAGGTGATCGCAGGCTGATGCAGGCCAAGTTCCTCGCAGAACAGCCGCTGCATCTCAAGGCCGCCGTCGCCGACCGAGGCCAGCGTGCCGGCCGCGCCGGAGAACTCGCCGACCAGGATGCGCGGCCGCGCCTGGTCGACGCGCTCGATATGGCGGTCGATCGAAGAGAGCCAGACCGCGGCCTTGTAACCGAAGGTCACGGGCAGCGCCTGCTGCAGATGCGTGCGTCCGGCCATCGGCGTGTCGCGATGTTTTTGGGCGAGGTCGGCCAGGATGCCGCGGAGGTCCTTCAGGTCGCGCGCGACGATGTCGAGCGCGGCTCGGATTTGCAGTACATTGGCGGTGTCCATGATGTCCTGGGTGGTGGCGCCCCAATGGACGTAGCGCCCGGCGTCGCCAGCGGCCTTGGAGAGCTGATGGACCAGGGGGAGGATCGGGTAGCCGACGATCTCGGTCTCGTGGCGCAGCTTCTCGAAATCGATGGTGATGCTGCGTGAGGCGGCATCGATCGCCGCGGCAGCCTCCTTGGGCACCACACCGGCGCGCGTCTGGGCCCGGGCCAGCGCGGCCTCAGCCTCCAGATAGCGGCCGACCAGGGCTTCGTCTGAAAACACGGCCCGCATCTCGGCGGTGCCAAACATGTCGCGGAACAGGGCCGAATCGAACACGGTACTGGCCATGGCGTTTCCTCTTAACTATGTTCGTACATAACTTATGTACGAACATATCGGAGGAGTCAATAGGCTTGCGAGCGGGGCGCCTTTCACGTCCTCATGCCCGCGAAGCGGTGATCGGGGTGATGCGTTGGAAACGAGATATGCCTTCGTTGCGAGGGAGTTGACCGAGGCGATCGCCAGGGGGCGCTATCCGGTCGGATCGCTGCTGCCGAACGAGATCGATCTCGCCGAGCAGTTTTCGGTCAGCCGCTCGACTGTCCGTGCCGCGATGCGCGAACTGCAGGCCATGGGGCTGGTTAGCCGCAAGAAGAGCGCAGGGACCCGGGTCGAGGCGACCAGCGCGCAGCGGGCCGGCGGTGCATTCGCGCAGTCGCTGTCCTCGATCGAGGCGATCCAGCAATTCGGCGTCGAGACCGAGCGCGACGTCCAGGAGATATCAGAGACGGTTGCCGATGCCGGGCTCGCGACAAAACTCGGCTGCAAGCCGGGCAGCCGCTGGCTGCGCGTCTCCAGCCTGCGGCGCGTGCCGGGCGACCGCGGCGCGCCGCCAGTGTGCTGGACCGACGTCTATATCGACGCCAGCTTGTCCCAGCAGATCGCGCCACAGCTCAAGCAGTATCGCGGCATCTTCGGCGACCTGATCGAAACCATCACCGGCCGGCGGATCGTCGAGATCCGCCAGGACATCGCGGCCTGCGGGTTGCCTGCGCATATCGCAGGGCCGCTCGCAACGAAGCCGGGCGACCATGCGCTGGAAATCCGCCGGCAATACATCCTGAGCCCTGGCTCGCTGGTGGAGGTGTCCGTCAGCTATCATCCCGCCGACCGCTTCCAGTACTCGACGCGGCTGACGCGTCAGGAGGCGGGATGACCGGCAAGCCGGAGAATGATCCATGATGGCGGCTCAACTGAAGACCGTCCTCGACGGCGGCCGCTATTTCGAAGGCCCGCGCTGGCACGACGGGCGGCTCTGGTTCGTCGACTGTATGGCGCGGACGCTGCTCAGCGTCAGCCCGTCGGGTGAACTTCAGGAGCATGCCGTGATCGCCGACGACACGCCGTGTGGTCTCGGCGTCTTGCCGAACGGCGACATCGTGGTGCTGACGATGTTCAGGAAGCGGCTGTTGCGCTTTGCCGACGGACAGCTGTCGATTTACGCCGACCTTTCGCAGATCGCGACCGGCACGATCGACGACATGATCGTCGACGGGCAGGGGCGCGCTTACGTCGGCGATCTCGGCTTCAACCTGCCGCCGCCGGAGGATCGCGGCGCGGTCGGCCGCATCATCCTGGTGACGCCCGACGGCGCGATGCGCGTCGTCGCAGAGGGATTGCGCTTCCCGAACGGCATCGCGATCTCGTCCGATCACCGCCGCCTCGTCGTCGCCGAGATGGATGGCGCCTGCCTTGCCGACTACGACATCGAAGCCGACGGCGGCCTGCGCCTCCGCCGTCGGCTCGGCCGCATGACCGATCCGGACGGCATCTGCCTCGATCGCGACGGCGCGGTGTGGGTTGCGTCCTTCACCGAGGACGCCTTCATCCGGATCGGCCGCGACGGCGAGGAGCGCGCGCGCATCGCCGTCCCCGGCCGCCGTGCACTCGCCTGCGCGCTTGGCGGCGCCGACCGGCGGACGCTGTTCTGCCTGAGCGCGGCGACGTCTTATGAGGAGCTGCGGAAGGGCAGGTCGGTCTCGCGGATCGACGTGGTCGAGGTCGAAACGCCGGGGGACGGGTGGCCGTGAACAACGCAGCGGCCCCAATCATCGTTACAGGACGATGTAGGGTGCTGAAATCCGATCGCAGCCGCTCGGCAGTTACGCTAGGTCTTTCGGGTGCGGCGAGCGCGAGCTATGCAAAAACTGCCCGTCGAGGCTGGGCAAGAACTCGGTCTTTTGCGGAGTTGATGTACGATTCGGTTCA
>NZ_JBHMET010000126.1:0-63632 GCF_042430365.1 Bradyrhizobium erythrophlei | reverse complement strand
TTGCAACATCGAGGGTGAGTCGCCTCATTTTGTGGAGGGGACATACAGTCTAGCAGACTCGGACGCCGTTGGCTGGTAGCTGGTGAGGGGTGTGAAATAGCTGGCCTACCCTCCTGACTGATTCTCGCGAACTGATTATCCTGCAGCGCGACGACTTTCATACCGTCACCAACTCCGCGCATAGTTCAGCGAAGCGTACTGAACTCTTTGCGAATAAGCCGGCGGCCAACATGCCGACGGCAGGTGTCATGACCAACAAGGAGGGACTGTTATGAATAAGCGAAAGTTTCTAAAGCAAGTAGGAGCCGCTTCTGTGGCAGCAGGCCTGATCCTCGCCAGCAGGTCGAGTGAGGCACAAGCACCAGCCGGAGATGTGAAGGTTTTGATCGTGTACCACTCAGTCACCGGAAATACCGAAAAGATGGCTCAAGGAGTTGCCGAGGGTGCCAACGGTGTCTCTGGCACAAGCGTCGTTCTGAAAAAAGTGGGCGAGGTGACAGGCGACGAGCTGTTGGCCTGTGACGCGCTCATCGTTGGATCGCCAGTCTACTATGCAAACATGGCCGGCGAGATAAAGACCTTCTTTGATAACTGGTTACTCAAGTTCCGCTTCGCATTTACCGACTTCAAGATGCGTAACAAGATTGGCGGGGCTTTCGTAACAGGAGGTGCGATTTCAAACGGCAAGGAAACAACAATGCAATCTATCCATGCCGCGATGCTGATCAATCAGATGAGCGTGGTGAGCGGAGGAGGAGCATTTGGTGCGAGCGCGACAACCGGGCCTGATTCCCCCGGCATCGATGAAAAGGAATTAGAGGCTGCGCGTGCTCTGGGTAGACGTGTTGCGGAATTTGCCGCCATAACTAAGCGCGGTTCAAAGTCATAAGTGGCGCAGATGAGTGAGGGCTCAGTAGAGGCGGCGCCCTCACTACAACATACCCGGTGGAGTGAAATGACCGCTTCTGGCCCAAAGCCGACATGCATCCATGTCGGCTTCAACGTCGCCCTTCAAGGGCAAAGTCGACGAGCTGATTTTATGAGTACGCTCTAAAGCCGAACCGCAGCAATCGCGATCGGCATCGTGATCGCCGCCAGGATCGTCTGCAGCGTGATGATCTGGGCGAGCAGCGGCGCGTCGCCGCCCATTTGGCGGGCCATCACATAGGCGGAGGGGGAGGTCGGCACCGCGGCGCAGGCCGCGACGATGGCGAGATTGGAGCCGGCGACGCCGAACCACACCGCGAGCGCGACCGTAAGCACGGGCATCAGGACGAGTTTCAGGACCAATGCGACGCTAGCGGCGAGGCTGGGGCGGAAGATACCTTCCAGATGCAATCCGGCACTGGTGACCAGCAGGCCGATCGCCAGCGACGAGCCACCCAAGGCATCGGCGACATCATGCCAGATCTGGGGCAGGGGGATGTGCGCCACGTTGATGGCGAGCCCGATCACGCAGGCCCAGATCAGCGGGTTCTGTACGACTGTTATGACGACCGCGCTGGCCGATTTCTTCTTCGGTGAGGCGTAGCGTGCGAGCACGGCGACGCTGAACACATTGACCAGCGGGATGATCGCGACCATCGCGACCGACGCGAGCGCAAGGCCGACGCTGCCATAGAGATTGCGGGATACCGACAGCGCGACATAGGTCTGCCAGCGTGTGGCGCCCTGGAAGATCGAGGTAAAGGCCGGGCCGTCGACCCCGGCGCGGGCGAGCAGCCCCCGCAGCGCGAGACAGAGCAGCGACATCACGAGCGCCGATAGCAGCAGCGCACCACCGACGCCCGCGACCGGCACCTTGGTGAGATCGGCCTTCACCAGGGTCTGCACCAGCAGCACCGGGAACAGCACGTAATAGGTCAGCCGTTCTAACCCGTGCCATTGCGTGTCCAGTGGCATTAGCGTGCGCTTCAGGACAAAGCCCAGCACGATCAGCAGGAAAACCGGCAACAGCGCCGCAATCACCACCGCCATGGTCAGCGGTCCCCGCGCAGCTTCGCGAGCCGGTCGAGCGCGCCTTGAAGAATGAAGATCGCGGCGTGCTCGTCGATCACCTCGGCGCGCCGCGCGCGGCTGACGTCCATCCCGATCAGCTCACGTTCGACCGCCGCGGTCGAGAGCCGCTCGTCCCACAGCGCGATCGCAAGCGGGGTGAGGTTCGCGAGGTTGCGCGCGAACGCCCGGGTCGATTGCGCGCGCGGGCCTTCGCTGCCGTCCATGTTGATGGGCAGGCCGAGCACGAAGCCGACGACGCTGCGCTCGCCCGAGATAGCGAGCAGCCGCGCCGCGTCCGCCTTGAACGCCTTGCGCTGGATCGTCTCCACGCCGGTCGCGAGCCGCCGATCCGGATCGGAGACGGCGACGCCGATGGTCTTGGTGCCGAGATCAAGCCCGATCAACGCGCCGCGTTCGGGCCAGTGCGCTGCAGCGTCGACCAGGGGAAGGATGGGAGCGGGCATGGCCAGCGCATACCATGCGCCCGCGCGGTGAGGCAAAGCCCGATCAAGGCGTGGCGTCCATGCGAAAACGCCACGCCAGAGCCGGTCATGCCGCGTTTCGCAGGCCGTCGCTCAAGCCGCGATGACGCGTTCGTCGCCGGAGAGGCAGGCCGCAAAGCCCTGCAGCGCGCTGTACTGGTGCGCGGTGCGGCGCTGGATGAACAGCGTCTCGACATGCGCATGCTGCGGGCTGAGCTTGTGGACGTTGATGTCGCGGCTCACGTGATCGCGCTCGACGACGGCGCGGGGGAGCATGGTCACGCCCATGTCGGCGGCAACACAGCCGATCATACCGTCGAGCGTGCCGAGCTCGAAGCGCGCGGCCGATGGCCAGCCGAATTCGGCGAAGACCTGTTCGAGCCGCTGCCGGTAGGTGCAGCCGGTGCGGAACACAAGCGCAGTCGGCCCCGACTCCGGTGTCCCGGCGCGCAGTTCGGCAAGGCTCTTCCAACGCCGCGCGGTGACGAGCACCAACTCTTCGCGGAAGGCCACCGCCGAGATCAGCTCGGCGTGCTCGATCGGCCCGGCGACAAAGGCGCCGTCGAGCGAACCGTCGAGCACGGCCGCAACGAGATCGGCGGTTGGTGACGTGCGCAGCGTCAGGCGCACCGCGGGGAAGCGGCGATGGAATTCGGCCAGCAGCGTGGGCAGGCGCACCGCGGCCGTCGTCTCCATCGAGCCGATCGAGAGCGGGCCCTTCGGCTCGCCGTCGTCACGCGCGGCAAGCACGGCCTCGCGCGACAGTGCCGCCATGCGTTGCGCGTAGGGCAATAGCCTGCGGCCGGCGCCGGTCAGGGTCATGCCGCGGCTGTGCCGCTCGAACAGCGCAGTCCCGATCTCGGCCTCCAGCGCCTTGATCCGCTGGGTGACGTTGGACTGCACGGTATTGAGTTCGTCGGCGGCGCGCGTAATGCCGCCGAGCCGGGCGACGGTGGAGAAGGTAAGGAGATCGGTCAGTTCCATCGCGGAAACCGTTTCCTTTTAGAGATATCAACGTTCTCTAGTATTCATTTTCCGAGAATGTTAGGCCGGCCTAGGCTTGCTGTCCAGAACAGGGAGCAAGCCGGGAGCAACCCATGTCGATCCGCACCGAATTGACGGCACTTCTCGGCATCCGGCATCCGATCCTGCTGGCGCCGATGGACACGATCTCCGGCAGTCGGCTGGTGCGGGCCGTCAGCGACGCCGGCGGCTTCGGCATTCTGGGCGGTGGCTATGGCGACAGGGCGCGGCTTGAGACTGAGACCACGAAGCTGAAGGGTTTTGCAAATCCGTTCGGCATCGGCTTCATCACCTGGAGCCTCGCCAAGCAGCCCGAGCTGCTCGACATTGCGCTCGCTGCCAATCCACGCGCGGTGATGCTGTCGTTCGGCGATCCCGCGCCGTTTGCACCGAAGATCAAGGCGCGTGGCGCGCTCCTGATCTGCCAGGTGCAAAGCGAGGAGATGGCGCAGCAGGCGCTGGACTGCGGCGCCGACATCCTGATCGCGCAGGGCACCGAGGCGGGCGGTCACGGCGCCGCGCGCACCACGATCGACATTGTGCCCGCGATCATCGACTTCGTGGCTGGGCGTGTGCCCGTCGTCGCCGCGGGGGGCATCGCCGACGGACGTGGCTTGGCGGCGATGATGATGCTCGGCGCATCCGGCGTGCTGATGGGCACGCGCTTCTATGCCAGTGTCGAGGCCGACGCTCTCGACGAGGCGAAGCGGCGGATACGCGATGCCAGGAGCGGCGAGACCGTGCGCGGCGTCGTGTTCGACTGGTCGCGCAAGCTGATCTGGCCGTCGCCGTTCACCGCGCGCTCGCTCCCCAACGACCACCTGCGGCGCTGGAGCGGCCGCGAAATCGAACTGATGCAGCGTGCGGATGAGATCGCGGTGGATTATGCGGCGGCGAGAGCCGCGGGTAATTTCGACGTCGCCGCGGTCTTTGCCGGTGAGTCCGCCGGCCTGATCCACGACATTCCACCGGCGGCTGAGATCGTCGGCCGCATCGTCGCCGAGGCCGAGCAGTCGTTGCAGGGCCGGCGCAACTCCATCGCTTCCGTCGCCTGAAACCCAAGAGACATACCATGTGGCCCGACCGCCGGATTATCGACCTGTTCAAGACTGAATTCCCGATCGTGCTCGGGCCGATGGCGGGCGTGATGGATGCGGAGCTGGCGATTGCGGTCGCGCAAGGCGGTGGCGTGGCCTCGCTGCCGTGCGCGATGATCACGCCGGAGAAGGCGCGCGAGCAGGTCCACATCTTCCGTCAGCGCGTCTCGGCACCGATCAATCTGAACTTCTTCTGCCACAAGGCGGTCGACGCCGATCCTGCGCGCGAGGCGATCTGGCGGCAGCGGCTCGCGCCCTACTATCGCGAGCATGGGCTCGACCCGAACGCGCAAATCAATGCCGCGAACCGTGCACCGTTCGATGCCGCCTTCTGCGCTGTCGTCGAGGAGCTGAAGCCCGAGATCGTCAGTTTCCATTTCGGCCTGCCGGAGCCGAAGCTGCTTGAACGGGTGAAGGCGATCGGCGCCGTCATCCTGTCGTCGGCGACGACGGTGAAGGAGGCGGTCTGGCTCGAGGAGAACGGCGCCGACGTTATCATCGCGCAAGGCGCGGAGGCCGGCGGCCATCGCGGCATGTTCCTGAGCGAGAATATCGCCGAGCAGCCGGGCACCTTCGCGCTGGTGCCGCAGGTGGTCGATGCGGTGAAGGTGCCTGTGATCGCGGCGGGCGGCATCGCCGATGGACGCGGGATCGCGGCGGCATTCGTGCTCGGCGCCTCCGGCGTGCAGATCGGCACCGCCTATCTGCGCTGCCCCGAGTCCAAGGTCATTCCGGCGGCGCGGGCGGTGCTGGCGCAGGCGAGGGACGATTCGACCGTCATCACCAATGTGATGACCGGCCGCCCGGCGCGCGGCGTCGCCAACCGCCTGATGCGCGAGGTCGGGCCGATCTCGCCCGACGCGCCGGCTTTCCCGCATGCCGCGACCGCCCTCGGACCGCTCAAGGTGGCTGCCGAAAAGCTCGGCAAGGTCGATTTCACCAATGTCTGGGCCGGCCAGGCGGTCAGGATGGGCCGCGAAATGCCGGCGGCCGAGCTGACCCGGGCGCTGGCGGGCGCCGCATTGGCCCGGATGGGCCAGATCGCGGGCTAGGTTTCAGCCGCGGTTGCAGCGCAAAAGGGGCCTCTGCTATACGGCTGGCTGACCTTTCAGACCCGAGGCCCTATATAATGTCCGTTGATGCCACGACCGTCCGCCGCATCGCGCATCTGGCGCGGATTGCGGTCAGCGACGCCGAAGTTCCCCATCTCCAGGGCGAGCTGAACGCGATGCTGGCCTTTGTCGAGCAGCTGTCGGAGGTGAACATCGACGGCGTCGAGCCGATGACCTCGGTAACGCCGATGGAGATGAAGAAGCGCGCCGACGTGGTCAATGACGGCGAGATTCCCGACGTCATCGTCAAGAACGCGCCCGACACGGTCGACCATTTCTTCCTGGTGCCGAAGGTGATCGAGTAACCCTCTCAAGGACGACGGTCCGATGTGTCTGCTCTGCGACGACGAGAAGGCCTACAAGGCCTACATGGACTTCCTCGACCTCATGGAGAAGCAGGGCAAGACCGCCGATCCGAACCAGGCGATCGACGCCGTGCTCGACCAACTCGAAGCGCTCGACGCGGCGCGCGCCAAGGAAAATGCCAACAGAAATGCCAATCCCTGGCAAGACGATCCCGCCAACGACAAGACCCTGTCTCCGTTCTTCTGCAGCCCGATCAATAAATGACTGATTTGACATCGATGACGATCGCCGAGGCCAAGGCTGGCCTCGCGAGCAAGTCTTTCACCGCGCTCGAACTGACTGACGCGCATCTTGCGGCGATCGAAGCCGCACGCGTGCTCAACGCCTATGTGCTGGAAACGCCGGACCGCGCACGCGAGATGGCGAAAGAAGCCGATGCGAAGATTGCGAAGGGTGAGGGCGGTCCGCTCGCCGGCATCCCGCTTGGCATCAAGGACCTGTTCGCCACTCGCGACATCCGCACCACGGCGTGTTCAAAAATCCTCGGCAATTTCATCCCGCCCTACGAGTCGACCGTGACCTCGCAGCTCTGGCGCGACGGCGCCGTGCTGCTCGGCAAGCTCAACAATGACGAGTTCGCGATGGGCTCGTCGAACGAGACCTCGTGCTTCGGCCCGGTCACCAATCCGTGGCGGCGCGAGGGCAGTAACACCACGCTGGTGCCGGGCGGCTCGTCCGGCGGTTCGGCCTCGGCGGTGGCGGCAGCTCTCTGCATGGGCGCGACCGCGACCGACACCGGCGGTTCGATCCGCCAGCCGGCAGCGTTCACCGCGACCGTCGGCATCAAGCCAACCTATGGCCGCTGCTCGCGCTGGGGCATCGTCGCGTTCGCGTCCTCGCTCGACCAGGCCGGTCCGATCGCGCGCAGCGTGCGCGACTCCGCGATCCTGATGCGCTCGATGGCAGGGCACGATCCCAAGGACACGACGTCGGTCGACGTTGCCGTGCCTGATTACGAGGCCGCGATCGGAAAGTCCGTGAAGGGCATGAGGATCGGCATCCCGAAGGAATATCGTCTCGACGGCATGCCGGCCGAGATCGAAAAGCTCTGGAGTGAAGGCGCCGCATGGCTGAAGGCGGCCGGCGCCGAGCTCGTCGAGGTGTCGCTGCCGCACACCAAATACGCGCTGCCGGCCTATTACATCGTGGCGCCGGCGGAAGCTTCCTCCAACCTCGCGCGCTATGACGGCGTGCGCTACGGCCTGCGCGTGCCGGGCCGCGGCGTCACCGAGATGTATGAGGGCACCCGCGCCGAAGGCTTTGGGGCCGAGGTGCGACGGCGCGTGATGATCGGCACCTATGTGCTCTCGGCCGGCTACTACGACGCCTATTATCTGCGCGCGCAGAAGGTGCGCACGCTGATCAAGAAGGATTTCGAGGACTGCTTCGCCAAGGGCGTCAACGCGATCCTGACACCGGCGACGCCGTCGGCGGCGTTCGGCATCGGCGAGAAGGGCGGTGCCGATCCGGTCGAGATGTATCTCAACGACATCTTCACGGTGACCGTGAACATGGCGGGCCTGCCAGGCATCGCCGTTCCCGCCGGCAAGGACGCGCAAGGGCTGCCGCTCGGCCTGCAGCTGATCGGCCGGCCGTTCGACGAGGAGACGCTGTTCTCGCTCGGCGAGGTGATGGAGCAGGCCGCCGGCCGCTTCACGCCGGCGAAATGGTGGTGAGCGATGGCCGAGTTCCGCGCCAGTCTCGTTGAGGCCGCGCCGGACAAGACGCTATCGCCGCCGCTTCGGGCGTTGTGGTGGGCCGCCAAGGGTGACTGGGACCAAGCGCACCGGATCGTGCAGGACGAGAGCGACGCCAACGCGGCCTGGGTGCACGCCTACCTGCATCGCGTCGAAGGCGACCTTGGCAACGCCGGTTATTGGTATCGCCAGGCCGGCCAGCCTGTTGCGAAGGACGCGCTCGAGGCGGAGTGGGAGCGGATCGTCACCGCGCTGCTGACGTAGCGCGCCTGACCAGGTTGGTGTCGGAGCACCTCGAATATTAACCCTGTCTGCGCCTGCCATGCCGGCGCCCTGATTGACCGTGATAGGCTTGGCGGATGCGGGGTGGGGCCTGCGAAGAGAATTTGCGTGCGCGCGTCTGACATAGGGGGCTGGCTGTCGGCAATGCTGGTGGCCGTTGTGGCGGCAGGCCTTGCGGGGTGTGCGACCGTCTACAATCTGCCCGGCAATGCGCCGCTTGGCACCGCGCTCGCCGACAACAATATCGCCCGCGACCTTCCGACCTACCAGGATGACCTGCTGCTCGCGCTGTCGTTTTCCGGCGGCGGCACGCGCGCTGCGGCGTTCTCCTTCGGCGTGCTGCAGGAGCTTGACCGTTCCCGTTCCGGCTCGGCCGAAGCAAAGTCGTTGCTCGATCGCGTCGACTTCGTCTCCGGCGTCTCGGGTGGATCGGTGACGGCTGCCTATTTCGGTCTCAAGCGGCGCGCCGCGCTCGACGATTTCCGCGAACGCTTCCTGCTGCGCAATGCGGAGGAAGGACTGAAGACCCAGATCTCGCTCGGCAATATCGGTCGCGCGCTTGGCGGCGGCGTCAACGACAGCCAATTCACCGATTGGCTGGATCGCAACCTGTTCGACGGCGCGCGCTTCGAGGCATTGCCCGACGAGCGGCGCCCGCGGGTCTGGATCAACGCCTCCGACATCTACAACCGCACGCCGTTCGTGTTCGGCAAGACCGCCTTCGACGCGCTGTGCAGCGACATCCGCTCCTACCGCGTGGCGGAAGCGGTGGCGGCGTCGGCCGCGGTGCCGCTCGCATTCGCGCCGATCGTGCTGGAAACCTATCCCGGCGGCTGCGCGGCGACGTTGCCGTCATGGCTCGAGGGCGTCAGGCACGACCCGAACGCGCAGCCGTTGTTGCGTGCCTATGCCGAAGCCCAGACGCGCTACCACGACGGCTCGATGCGTTACGTCAAGCTGCTCGACGGCGGCCTCGTCGACAATTTCGGCCTGTCCGGCCTCAGCATCGGGCTATTGGCGGCCCAGCGGCCGTATGAGCCGCTCACCGAACGGCAGGCGGCGAAACTCAGGCGCATCCTGTTTCTGGTCGTCGATGCCGGGCGCGGCGTGTCCGGCGACTTCGTGCAGACGGTCGAAGGGCCGAACGGCGTCGAGCTCGTCGCCGCTGCCGCCGATACCGCGATCGACGCCAGCGTGCGGTCGAGCTATGCCGCGTTCACGGCGCTCGCCAACGATTGGTCGGGCAAGCTGAAGCGCTGGCGCTGCGGCCTGTCGGCCGCGGAGCGCAGCCGCCTGGGTGTCGGCGCGAACTGGAAATGCGGCGATGTCGGCATCTATATCGAGCGCGTCGGCTTCGACCGGCTGGGGCCGGAGCGCGCAGGTCTCCTGAACGCCATCCCGACGCGGTTCTCGCTGCCGGCGGAGCAGGTCGATCAATTGATTGCCGGCGGGGCGGATGCGCTGCGCGCGAGCAAGGCCTACCAGTCGTTCCGGCACGGGCTTTAAAGCGCGATCCGGGCCCGGATCATGCGCTGAGGCGGCTTGACTGCCGGGAGCGGTTGCGCGAAGCCCAATCCGGCCCAGATATCCCAGATATGACTTTGTCCGGAAACCAAGACCCATGAATGCACCTGCCGCACCCCACAAGCTGATCAAAGGCGCGACCGGCGACTGGGAGGTCGTGATCGGCATGGAGATCCATGCCCAGGTCACCTCGAATTCAAAACTGTTCTCGGGCGCGTCGACCGCGTTCGGCGGCGAGCCGAACAGCCACGTCTCACTGGTCGATGCCGCGATGCCGGGCATGCTGCCCGTCATCAACGAGGAGTGCGTCCGTCAGGCGGTGCGTACCGGTCTCGGGCTGAATGCGAAGATCAACCTGCGCTCGGTGTTCGACCGCAAGAACTATTTCTATCCGGACTCGCCGCAGGGCTACCAGATCAGCCAGTACAAGTCGCCGATCGTCGGCGAGGGCGAGGTGTTGCTCGAGCTCGACGGCGGCCGCAGCGTCACGATCGGGATCGAGCGGCTGCATCTGGAGCAGGACGCCGCCAAGTTGCTGCACGATCAGTCGCCGACGATGTCCTATGTCGACCTCAACCGCTCCGGCGTCGCGCTGATGGAGATCGTCTCCAAGCCCGACATCCGCGACGCCGAGCAGGCCAAGGCCTATGTCACCAAGCTGCGCTCGATCCTGCGCTACCTCGGCACCTGCGACGGCGACATGGAGAAGGGCAATCTGCGCGCCGACGTCAACGTCTCGGTGCGCCGCTTTGGCGAGACCGCATTCGGCACCCGCTGCGAAATCAAGAACATGAACTCGGTCAACTTCATCGGCCAGGCGATCGAGTACGAGGCGCGGCGCCAGATCGAGATCATCGAGGACGGCGGCACTATCGACCAGGAAACCCGGCTGTTCGACCCGAACAAGGGCGAGACGCGCTCGATGCGCTCCAAGGAAGAGGCGCACGACTACCGTTACTTCCCCGATCCCGACCTGTTGCCGCTCGAGTTCAGCCAGGCCTTCGTCGACGATCTCAAGGCGGAGCTGCCAGAGCTGCCGGATCAGAAGAAGACCCGTTTTATTACGGGCTTTGGCCTGTCGCCGTATGATGCGAGCGTGCTGGTGGCCGAGCGCGAGAGTGCCGACTTCTACGAGACGGTGCTGTCAGGTCTCGCCGACAAGGCGCGCGACGGCAAGCTCGCCGCGAACTGGGTGATCAACGAACTGTTCGGGCGGCTGAACAAGGAGAGCCGCGACATCGCGGCCTCGCCGGTGTCGGCCGAGCAGCTTGCTGCGATCGTCGATCTGATCGGCGAGGGGACGATTTCCGGCAAGATCGCCAAGGACTTGTTCGAGATTGTCTGGCAGGAAGGCGGCGACCCGCGCGCGCTCGTCGAAGCGCGCGGAATGAAGCAGGTCACCGATCTCGGCGCGATCGAAAAGGTCGTCGACGACATCATCGCGGCCAACCCGGACAAGGTCGCGCAAGCCAAGGCGAAGCCGCAACTGGTCGGCTGGTTCGTCGGTCAGGTGATGAAGTCGTCCGGCGGCAAGGCGAACCCGCAAGCCGTCAACGATCTGCTCAAGTCCAAGCTCGGTATCTGAACCAAACGAAAGCGACGACGCTATCCTTGGCCCATGATCCTCCCGGAAAACCGGTGCCCACTTTTCCGGATAATGCTCCTGCGTCGTCTCTTTCGGCATCGTCGCGCACCCGTGAGCGCGACGTGATCTCGCCTCACACCTGCCGTTCATCGTCGCGATGACGCCCGTCGCCACCGAATCGCCGGAACCGCGATTCGTCCGGAAATCCGGTTTTGGCGACCGCTGATGGGGCAAAACGGGCTTACCCACGAAATTTTTTTCAGCGCCAGAATCTGTGACTCGGGGACCGCGCCGAGATGTTTTTCGTCGGCGGCATCGACGCATGACGATGACGATCGTGCATCGAGCGACGAAATGCGAATTCACGAAAGGCCTGCAGAACAAGCCTTTCCTGCGATATCGACAAATGCCGATGTCGAGCGGCTGCTGCACTTCTTGCATCGTTGCGCGAACGCATCGACGATTTGTCCGACGCAGCGCGCTGCACGATGGCGCATCTCTGCGTCAACACTTCCTTAAGCTGGACGCTGTTTTTTTCGCTCTGTTGGTGTATTCGGGATGTCGTGCATTTCGATTCCCGAGTGCACGCAGCGAACCAAGCCATCTCACATACTGGAGGGCAACATGGCTAAGAAGGCAAAGAAGGCGAAGAAGGCGAAGAGCGCAGTGAAGAAGACTGCGAAGAAGACCCGCAAGGTCGCCAAGAAGAAGAAGTAAGCCTCTCGCCTTTGAGAGGATTGCCGGCGGCTTGAAGCCGGCACGTCACGAGAGCCAGCGGCAAGTTTGTTTTCAAAGCTCCTGCTGAGAGGCAAACTCCCCCAAGGCTCTGGTTGACGAAAGAGGGTGTCGGCGAGACATCAGGTCAAACGGCTGGATCGTATTTCGGCAAGACTTCGCTCCCCAACGGGAGCCTGCTCTTCCAAAACCGGTCCGGCAGAAGAAACGAGAGATTTCTTCGTTCGGTGCGGATCCCTCCTGGTTCCGCAATTTCACCGGCGCCAATGCCCAAGTGAAATCTGGCCCTGACGTGATCGCCGACGCCCTCGTTCCGGCGGCCCGCGCACTCCGCGCCCGGCGCCAGTTTCCAGATATTTCCGACAACAAACTGTTCGAACCGCCCGAGCGAGGTGCGGTCTCCGTCTTGTCGCGCCCGTGGACAGCCACGCGGCCGTTGCCAGCGGCGACCACTTGCGTCCGTATCGGCAATGCCGGCATCCGGCGTTTGTCCGCAATGGTTATCGTTGTCCGAAATGCCAGGGTAAACCGGCGTTCACGAATGCCGGGAAGTGCCTGTGGCACAGGCACTTCTGCGATTCCTGAAAGTCGCGCGCCGGCCGCGAATTTACACCCCGTTCATCGCGATACTTAAACCGCTCTTCAAATTTGCTGGGCCATGATCACCCCAACAAGCCGGCGAACGGCAAGCGCATGATCCGCACGATCAGCGCAGGGGACGAAGAGGCGTTTTGACAGTGGACGGGGGCCGCGCTCGGGGGAGGGCGGCCAATAACAAAATGGGGAGTTGCGACAATGTTTCAGGGCTTCATCGATCAGGACACCGCCATCCCGGTTGCGGCCACCGCGATCCAGGACGTGCTGTTCGAACGTGGTCTCTACTGGGCAAGCGGCCGCTCCGGCGTGGTTAATCTCGTCGCGGCGCACAAATGGTTCAACCTCGCCGCCCTGAAGGGCCGCGCTGACGCGATCACGATGCGTCGCGAGGTCGCCGAGCAGATGTCCGACGTCGAGATCGCCACGGCCCAGCGCGAAGCGCGCGCCTGGATGACCACTCACTAAAGGCTCGACGACGCGTCCGGCATTGACGGGCAGGTCGGCCTGGCGCCCATCCCGCGCCGTGAGCGACATATCATCGGCTCGCGCCGAAGCGGCGCCGGTCCGACACCCTAGAGCCAATACCGCACCGCGTAGATCACGCTCATTGCGGCGCCTGCCACGATCACGAATTGCCTGACGATGTGGCCGGGAAGAACCCGGATCAGGCGACCGCCGGCATATCCGCCGATCAATGCCCCGAGCAGCATCGCCATCGTTTCCGGCCATCGCACGGCGCCCTCGGGGCAGAACGGGTCATCGCAAGCTAAGGAACCAGGGATCATCACCAGTCAGTGGCGGAGTGTACCACGACCGGCCACCGAAGCGCGATGCGTCATGACCGTACGACCGCTGCAATCGGCGAGCCGGTCTTCATCGTGGCCACCGCGATGAGGGCTGCGACGACGTTGGCGGCCGCGCTGATCGCAACCGGGAAGACGTAGCTGTGGCTGATGTCGAACGCAAAGCCGGCGGCGCTCGGGCCTAACAGCGTCCCGATCGCGACGCTGGTGTAGAGGATTCCGATGATACCGCCGACATTGCGGCCGCCGAAATGGTCGGTAACGACAGCGGGCAGGATCGCGACCCAGCCGCCATAGAATACGCCGAACAGCAGCGCGAAGCCCACCAGCGGCCAGAACCCGCCGGCAACCGCCCAGATCGCGAGCGACGCGGCCATTCCGACATACATCGCGATCAGGAAGGCATCCCGTCCGACCCGATCGGCAATACCGCCGAGGAAGAAGCGGCCGGCGGTGCTGCCGACGCCGATCGTCCCGAGCAGCAGCACCGCGGCCGCGGGCGCCACCTGGTGGTCGACGGCATAGGGGACGAGATGCACGAAGGGCACAAACACGCCGAATGCGCTGATCAGGCATGTCGCATAGAGCCCGGCGAAGCGCGCGGTGCGGACCGCTTCGCGCACCGACACGCCGTGCCGGACCGGCGAACTCGCGAGCGGGTCGAGCGGAGCACCATCGGGTCCGACGCCGTGCCGGCGCGGATCATCCGCGATCAGGAACGATGACCCGACGCCGACGATCGCGGCGAAGAAGCCGAGGACGAGGTAGGCGTCGCGCCAGCCCAGGCTTGCGATCAGCCAGGTCGCGAGCGGCGGCATGACGAGCGTGCCGACGCCGATCCCGCTGACCGCCAGACCCGACGCGAAGCCGCGCCGTTTGACGAACCAGCGTTGCACTGCGCCGAGCGTCGGCACGTAGGCGCAGCCGACGCCCGCGCCAATGCCGATGCTGTAGGCGGCATAGACCTGAACGATGGTCTGCGCGCGGCCGGCCAGCATGAGGCCGAGGCCGACCAGCGCCATGCCGATAGCCGCAAGTCGTTTCGCGCCCCAGCGGTCGGCAAGCGGGCCCGAGATCATGCCGAGACCGAAATATAGGAAGCCGGCGAAGGAAAACACCAGCGATACGGAGCCGCGGGAGGCGCCGAAATCGCGTTGCAGGGAGTCCACGAAGGAGCTGAACGTATAGGCGCTGCCAAAGCCGATGAACGTCACGACAAAGGCTGCTGCCACGACGAACCAGCCGTAGAACAGCTTTGTTTTGGGGTGGTCGGTCACAGCAGTGGTCCTCATGATTGTTCGGATGGCATTGCGGGCCGAGGAGGCTTGCCCGGCGGCGGATAGAGCAGCATCTGGGTGCAGCGAAACAGCGCGATCGTCTTTCCCGTCGTCTCACTCCGGAGCTCTGCGTCCCAGACCTGGGTCGTGCGCCCGGCATGAACGAGCCGCGCCTCGCAGCTCACAATTCCCTCGCTGATGGCGCCGATGAAGTTGGTCTTCAGCTCGCCGGTCGCGAAGCCGTGGGCACCATCGGGCAAGGACGCGAGGCATCCGAAGCCGCACGCCGTGTCGGCCAGCGCCACGATCGCCGCGCCGTGCAGAAGTCCGTGCGGCGAAAAGTGCTTGGCCGCGATCTGAAAGCGGCCGCGGACATAGCCCTTGTCGGCCTCGATCCATTCGAACTCGAGCACGCCGGGCAGGCTGCCGGCTTGCGACGCATTGATCCGATCGACGCGCGAGGTCATGCCGCGGCTTCCGCGACGGAAACGTGCCGCGCACAAGGAGATGTCGTCATTCTGTCGCTCCATTGGTGACGCAAGGGCGATCGGCTGCGAGGGCGGTTCGCGATTACGTTTTCGGTAGAAAATCTAATCTATGGTACGCAGGTTCTCCGCGTTGACGCGGCCAATGATGCTCGGATACTCTGACAAAGCACACGAAAGCGCCGCTTCGCAAACCAGAATTCCTGCGCGATATTGATTAGAAAATCTAAATCGAAATGGACCCTAAGATCCCGCCTTTGAACGCGTTGAAGGCCTTCGAGGCCGCTGCCCGCCATCTCTCGGTGAAGCTCGCGGCCGAGGAGCTGTGCGTGACGCCTGGCGCAGTCAGCCAGATGCTCAAGACGCTCGAGACCCATCTCGGTGTGCGGCTGTTCGAGCGCGTGCCGCGCGGCATCTATCTCACCGACGCCGGGCGCGATTATCTGCCCTCGATCCGCAATGCGTTTCGCCAGATCGCGGAAGCGTCGCGCCGTGTCGCCGCGTCGACCGACGCCGGCGTTCTCACGGTGAGCGTCACGCCGTTCTTTGCTTCCGCCTGGCTCGTGCCGCGCATGGCCTCGTTTCAGGACGCCCATCCCGAAATCGATCTGCAGATCGTCACCAGCAGTGCGCTGGTGGACTTTTCGCGCAGCGGCGTCGACGTCGCTATCAGGCACGGGCTTGGCCGCTATTCCGGCCTGCGCAGCGATCGCGTCGTGACGGTGGAGATGGTGGTGGTCGCGGCGCCGTCGCTCGTCGCCCGGCTTGGCCGGCCGAAACGTCCTGCCGATCTCGCGCACTGGCCCCAGGTGCATGACGCCGAGCGCAAGGGATGGAGCCTTTGGTTTCAGACCAACGGCGTCGACGAGGTGCGCGCACCGCGTGGTCCGTCGTTCGACGACACCAGTCTGCTGCTCAAGGCGGTGATGTCAGGGCAGGGCGCCGGCCTGCTGCCGGCGGCGATGGTCGCCAACGAAATCGAGAGCGGCGAGCTGATCCAGCTGCTGGATACCGCGCAGATGGAAGACTTCGCCTATTATCTCGTCTGTCCGGCGCACAAGCAGGATCAGCCGAAGATCGCGGCGTTCCGGGAGTGGATCCTGGGGCAAGCCCAAACGGCTCACGCCGAGAGATCGCCGACGGTGGCCTATCGATAGAACGCGTTCGGCGGCACGCCAAAATGCTTGCGGAACATCGCGGTGAACGCGCTCTGGCTGGCATAGCCGCTGTCGAGTGCGACGTCGACGATCCGCTCGCCGCGCGCAAGACGTTCGAGGGCGAACAGAAGGCGCGCCTGCTGGCGCCATTCGCCGAACGTCATGCCGGTCTCTTTCGCGAACAGGCGATGGATGGTCTTCGACGTCACGTTCAGCTTGCTTGCCCATTGATCGGCGGTCGAGGTGTCGTCCGGATGAGTGGCCAGCGCCTGGCAAATCCGGCGTAGCCTGACGTCGCGCGGCATCGGCAGATGCAGCGGCAGCACGTCGATTTCGCGCAGCTCGTCGAGCAACAGATGCATTAGCCGTTCATCGCGCGTGCCGGGCGCATAGTCGAGCGGGACGCCCATCGCGGCGACGAACAGCTCGCGCAGCAGCGGCGACACCGCAAAGACGCAGCTCGAGGGTGGCAGGTTGGGCGCGGCGCGCGGATCGACGAAAACGGTGCGGATATTCACCGCGCCGCACATGCGCACGTTGTGCTCGAGCCCGGCGACAAGCTACACCGCGCGATTGGGCGGCACCACCCACGTTCCCTCCGCGGAGCGCACGATCATGACGCCCTCGATCGCGTAGAGCAGCTGGCCGCGCGGATGCGCATGCGGGCCGGTCGAGGCGCCGCTCGGATAGTCGATCTCCATCGCCGCCATCGGCCGTGCGGTGGCGTGGTAGTCGAGATGCCGAATGATCAATTCGTCGAGCATGTCCCAATCTCGCTAGGGGTGGTCATTCTAGCGTGAGACGGACGTCTGCGCGACCGGCTAGCTGCTGCGGTTCATCTCGTTCAACGCAAAGCCGGATCATGTTCAGAAAGACAGCAGCTCTCTATCCGTTCGTCGCCATCGTTCTATGGGCCGGCAACGTCATCGTGTCGCGCCTCTCAGCGCACACGATCGGCCCGCAAGCGATCACGTTCTACCGGCTTCTGGTCGCGGTGCTCCTGATGACGCCCTTCATCGCGTGCGCCACCTGGCGCAATCGGCACGCGATCTGGCCGCATGTCGGTCAACTCGCGATCCTCGGCTTTCTTGCGATGTGCCTGTTCCAGAGCTTGTCGTATCTCGTGGCCGAAACTACGACGGCGACCAACATGGCGGTGTTCACTGCGCTCACGCCGCTGCTGACGGTCGGCCTCAGCGCGGCGCTGCTCGGCGAAGCGCCGACGCTCGGCATGATCTGCGGTGCGCCGCTGGCCTTCGCCGGCCTCGTCTATCTCGTCAGCGGCGGCGACCTGTCGTCGCTGCTGCGGAATGGTGTGCATGCGGGTGACGCGCTGATGTTGCTCGCGGCCATCGTCTATGCGCTCTACGGCGTGCTGCTGAAGCGATGGAGCCTGCCGATCACCGGTTGGCAATCCACCTACATGCAGGCGCTCTGCGCTCTCGCGGTCATGTTTCCCGCGTTCCTCGCAACGCCGGCGCCGCTGCGCGTGCTCAACGCCGAAACGCTGCCGTTGATCTTCTATGCCGGCGGGCTTGCATCGGTGGTGCTTCCGTTCCTGTGGATTCGCGGCGTGCAGCAGCTCGGTCCGAACCGCTGCGCGATCTTCATGAATCTGCTGCCGGTGCTGACCGCGGCCGCCGCGATCGTGATGTTGGGCGAGCCGGTGAAGCCGTTTCACATCGTCGGCGGCGGACTGGCGTTGCTCGGCGTCGCATGCGCCCAAGCCTTCCAGCAGCCGCCGAAGGCCGCGCGCCATGCGTGACAACTCGCAAGTTGCAGATTGGTGATCTCGCCGTTTTGATCGCATGTGAGAGGCCTAAGCAGAATACGGCGTGGCGGTCGGCGATCAATTGTTCGGTGAAACGGAGCAATTGCGATGCGTGCTGCTTTCTTGACGTTGCCCTTGGGCCTGCTGGTGTGGGGGGCGGTTGCCGACGCCGCGACGGTGGGTCACCCGCGCGTGCGTCGGCCGGTCATTGTTCGTCCGAGCCAGGAGGTGGTGCCCCCTGGCTGGTACAAGTTTCCTGGCTGGAGGCCCATTCCGCCCGAGGAGAACAGAAACCTCGACCCGTCGAATCGCGGCAGCGGTTGACTTGCAACCGGCTCCGGCGCGGCGAGGTTTGACGACAATCGCAAAGCGGTGCCCGCAACCTGGCGCTCAAGGTCACGCGGCAATGCGCTCGGGGCGCGGCGGTCGATCAGGGTTTTGGGGGGCTGGCGGAGACGGAGGGATTCGAACCCTCGATAGGCCTTTACAAGCCTATAACGGTTTAGCAAACCGCCGCCTTCAGCCACTCGGCCACGTCTCCAATGGCGCCGATATGCCCGAGAGGGCGCTGAGCCGCAAGCGGCAGATTCAGATTGCGGCAAGGTGATTTGGTGGCATTTCCGGTGCAGCCGGCCCTACGGCCCCCGGCGAGCCTTTATAGATGGTGTCGATCGGGCCGCTCCGGCCCGATTCTTCTCAGGAAAGTTATTTCCTAACAATAGCTTAGGTCGAATCTGGTTGCGGTCGAGCGCGCCGGGTCAAGCGCCTGTTGAAAACTGAACGCCGCGGTTCATTCCACGCTCGCGCCGCGGCGCAGGTCGGCCTCGATCTGCAGTTTTGTGCCGCCGCCGAACCGGGCGCGATAGACCTGCAGGTTCTCCATGATCCGCTGCACGTAGTTCCGCGTCTCCGAGAATGGAATCAGCTCGACCCAGTCGACCGCGTCGATCTTCGGGTCGCGCGGATCGCCGTAGCGGTCGATCCACTTCTTCACGCTGCCGCGGCCGGCATTGTAGGCGGCGAAGGTGAGGATGTAGGAGCCGCGATAGTCCTCGAGAAGGCCGCCGAGCTCGGCCGCGCCGAGCATTGCGTTGTAGACCGGATCGGTCTTCATCCGGTTGAGATCGAAGCCGATGCCGGCGCGCTTGCAGACGTAGCGGCCGGCCTCCGGCGTCACCTGCATCAGGCCATAGGCCTGCGCCGGCGACACCACCGCCGGATTGAACGCGCTTTCCTGGCGCGCGATCGCATAGACGATGCTCTGCTCGACCTCCGGTCCGACCTGGCGGAATGACGGAATGCCGTTGACGGGGTAGGCGTAGTGGTCGAACGGCAGGCCGCGATTGAGCGCGGACTTGCCCATCAGCAGCATGCCGCGCGCATCGCCATGGCGCGCCGTCAGTTCGCCGAGGCCGGCGAGCGCTTCGGGATCGCCATTGTCGCCCATGTCGCCGAAGATCGGGATCGCAAGCTCGCGCTCGTCGAGCTCGTAGAGCAGCCCGACCGCGCGGACGATCTCGAGCCGCTCGGCGCCGCGGCCGCGCGGCACGCCGTTCAACTCGATCTGCGGCAGGCCGAGCTTGGCGCGCGCAAGCTGGCCGTAATAGCTCGTCGACTGCTCGGCCGCGCGGCCATAGGCGGCGCGCGCCTCCTGGCTGCGGCCGGCGGCCTCCGCGGCGCGGCCCTGCCAGTAGCCGGCGCGCGCCAGCGCCGTCGGGTTGGCGCTGCCGACGCCGATCCGCGCGAAGTGCTGTGCGGCGAGCGAGGGATCGTTGAGGAAGCGCAGCGCGATCCAGCCCGCGGTGAATTCCTGTTCGGTCTTGTAGATGTCGCGGGCGGGAAGGGCGGCGTCGCGCGCGATCAGATAGGCGCTGCGGAATTCATTGACGTCGATCATCTTGCGCGCGAGCAGCCGGCGCTCGATCCACCATTCGTCGACGTTGAAGAGACGGGAGGCCTCCTTCGGCGCGCTCATCATCAGCTGCGCGGCCTCGGTGAATTTCTCCTCGCGGCGGAGCAGCTGGATCCTGGCGAAGATGTAGCCGGTGTCGCCGGAGAGCTCGCGCGGCACCGCTTCGAGCAGCGCGCGCAGGTTCGATCCCTTGCGGGTGGCGGCGCTGCGCGCTTTCGCCAGCGCCATATAGCCCGAGCCGAGGCGCTTGGCCGCACGCATGCCGGCGGCCTCGTTGTCGGTGCCGTAGAGCATCGTGTCCATGCGCGCCTTGTGGTCGCCGGCGGTGAGGAACGATCCGAACAGATCGAGCGCGGTGGTCTCGGTGTCCTCGCTCATCGGGTCGTTGCGCCAGGCCTCGCGCACCAGCCGCTCGGCATTGCCGCGGTCGCCGCGCGCGATCATCGCTTTCGCCAGCGCGAAGCGTCCCTTCGCCGACACCGGCGATTCATTCTCGAACCACGACCAGACCGCGGAATCCTCGCGGTGGTCGTCCCATAGCGCGGCCTCGAGCCGGCGGCGCAGGAAGGTCTGCGACGGCCAGCTCGGATTGGCATTGAGGAAGGCGCGATAGCGTTCGACGGAGGCGCCGTTGTCCTCGCTGCGCAGGATCAGCCATTCCGCGAGCTTGCGCGCCACCGGATCTGATATCGAGGCTTCGGCCTGCGTCGCATCGCTGGCCTTGCGCTTGCGCAGGAGCTCGATGATGGTCTCGAGCGTGTGCTTGTCGTCCTGCGAGGTCGACGAGGTCGCGGCCACGGCCGCAGGGGTGACCGGCTTGCGCGTCGCGGGCGCGGCATGCTGGCGGGTCGCCGGAACCAGCGCAGGTGCGACGGCATTCGCGGGGGCTGGCTTGTTCGGCAGGGTTCCAGTGACTTTGGGAACGGCGGGCTTGGCCGCGCTCGTCTTGGCCGCGTGAGTTTTGGCCGGGCTAGTTTTGATAGCGTCGGCTTTGGCAGCGCTGGTCTTGGCAGGACTTGTTGTTGTCTTTGCCGCGTCGGGCTTGGGAGTGCTGGGCTTAGAAAGGCCGCTCTTGGTGGTATTCGTCTTGGCAGCAGTCGTCTTCGCAGCGCTAGTCTTCGCTGTGGTCGTCTTGGCGGCGGGCTCCTTGGAAGCCGTACTGTCGGCAGGCTTTGCTGTTGGAACCTCCGCTGCGGCCCAACCACCGGCCGCTATGGTGCCGAAGCCGACCACAAGCGCCAGGCTGGTCGCCAGCGCCGTCGATCGCAATGTGGCTGCGCGGGCCAAACGGGTCACGGTGTCCTCTGCGGCGGGCGAATCATCAGATCGCTCAGGCGTTTGGCTCTTATTTGATGGAATATGTGGACAAAACACTAAAAACCGGCGCGGTGCGGCTGTTTGCGCCAGCACCACGGCAAAATCGCGGCTGGGATAGGTACGGCGCGGCCCTTTCGCCTGTCCGCCAGACCCGATATGAATGCCCGATCACTGCGTTTTCGCGTGAACCGGACACCGGTTCGCTCGCCGAAAGCGCGTCAAAACCAAGATCCGCAGGCCAAGCCGCAAGCTCTTTAGCGTTTGGAGGACATCCATGGCAGCCAAGACAAAATTCCGGGGTTCTTTCACCGCCTTGGTCACGCCCTTCAAAAACGGCTCGGTCGACGAGGCCGCGTTCCGCAGCCTGGTGAACTGGCAGATCGCCGAGGGCACCCATGGTCTCGTGCCGGTCGGCACCACGGGCGAGAGCCCGACGCTCAGCCATGACGAGCACAAGCGCGTGGTCGAATGGTGCATCGAGGAGGCCAAGGGCCGGGTCCCGGTGATCGCCGGTGCCGGCTCCAACTCGACCAAGGAAGCGATCGAATTGTCCGAGCATGCCGAGAAGGCGGGCGCGAACGCGGTGCTGATCGTGACGCCGTACTACAACAAGCCGACCCAGGAAGGCATGTACCAGCACTTCAAGGCGATCAACGACGCGATCGGCATTCCGATCATCATCTACAACATCCCGCCGCGCTCGGTGATCGACATGTCGGTCGACACCATGACGCGGCTGTTCGAATTGAAGAACATCGCCGGCGTCAAGGACGCCACCGCCAGCATGGTGCGGGTGTCGCAGCAGCGCGCGGCGATGGGCGAGGACTTCAACCAGCTCTCGGGCGAGGACGCGACCATCCTCGGCTACATGGCGCATGGCGGCCATGGCTGCATCTCGGTGACCTCGAACGTCGCCCCGCGGCTGTGCGCGGAATTCCAGACCGCCTGGCAGAAGGGCGACGCGGCCACGGCACTCAAGATCCACGACAAGCTGATGCCGCTGCACACCAACCTGTTCATCGAGAGCAACCCGGCGCCGGTCAAATACGCGATGTCGCTGCTCGGCAAGATGGACGAGAAGCTGCGCCTGCCGATGGTGCCGGTCACCGAATCCACCCGCGCCGCGGTCCGCAGCGCCATGGTGCATGCCGGCCTGATCAACTGAGACGGCCGCGGACCGCCGGGAAGGCCGAGAAAAGGGAATGGGCATGCTGAACGAATTCCGCGAATTCGCGATGAAAGGCAATGTCGTCGACCTCGCCGTCGGCGTCATCATCGGCGTGGCGTTCGGCGCGATCGTGAACTCGCTGGTCGGCGACATCATCATGCCTGTTATCGGCGCGATCACCGGCGGCCTCGACTTCTCGAACTATTTCACCGGCCTTTCCAAGGCCGTCACCGCCACCAACCTGGCCGACGCCAAGAAGCAGGGCGCGGTGCTGGCCTGGGGCAACTTCATCACGCTGACGCTCAACTTCCTGATCATCGCCTTCGTGCTGTTCATCGTCATTCGCGCCATGAACCAGTTCAAGCGCAAGGAAGAGGCAGCGCCCGCGGCGCCGCCGAAGCCGACCGCCGAGGTCGAGCTGCTGACGGAAATCCGCGATATCCTCAAGAAGAGCTAACGTGGCCGACAAGAACGAACGCCCCATCAAGGTCGTCGCCGAGAACCGCAAGGCCCGCTTCAACTACGCCATTGAGGATACGATCGAGGCCGGCATTTCCTTGACCGGCACCGAGGTGAAGTCGATCCGCAGCGGCAAGAGCACGATCGCGGAGTCCTATGCGGATTCCAAGAACGGCGAGCTGTGGCTGATCAACGCCAACATCCCGGAATATCTCCAGGCCAACCGCTTCAATCACGAGCCGAAGCGGCCGCGGAAGCTGTTGCTGCATCGCAAGCAGATCAACAAATTGCTGGGTGCCGTCGACCGCGAAGGCATGACGCTCATTCCGCTCAAGCTCTACTTCAACGAGCGCGGCCGTGCCAAACTCCTGCTCGCGGTCGCCAAGGGCAAGAAGCTGCACGACAAGCGCGAGACGGTGAAGAAGCGCGACTGGGGCCGCGAGAAGGGCCGCCTGATGCGAGCGCGGGGGTAGCGCTCTCGCGTTCTGGCTGACGTCGCAATGACGGCGGATGGAGAGTGGAGCGATGAGCCAGAACAGCCTGACCGACGTCGATTGGAGCAAGATTCCAGCGCCATCGGACGATGGCGGCGCGGCGCATCTGGCCAGCATGACGATCCCATCAGTCACGCTGCGTGCCACCAACGATACGTCGGTGACACTGTCCGAACTCAAGGGGCGCACCGTCGTGTTCGCCTATCCGCGGACGGGCGAGCCCGGCAAGATCGGGCTGGTCGACGATTGGGACATGATCCCGGGCGCGCGCGGCTGCACGCCGCAAACCTGCTCCTTCCGCGACCTGTTCGCCGAGCTGAAGGTGGCTGGCGCCGCGCATGTATTCGGCCTGTCGACGCAGAGCAATGAATACCAGACCGAAATGGCTAATCGGCTGCACCTGCCGTTTCCGGTGCTGTCGGACGAGGCGCTGAAAATGACGCGCGCGTTGAACTTGCCGACGATGTCGGTTGCGGGCCAGACGCTGATCAAGCGGCTCGCGCTGATCATCGACGACGCACGCATCCGCCACGTGCTCTATCCGGTGTTTCCGCCGGATAGAAACGCCGGCGACGTGCTGGAATGGCTGAAGGAAAACAGCGGCAAGTAGACGTCGGGGGGCGCCGGTGATTGACGAGTACATCAGCGGATTTGGCTCATCTGCGCTCGCGGAGTTCGCCGGCCGGATGCCATGGGAACTGACGCGCGGCTCGGTTGGAATCGTCGAACGGCTGCTGGGCGGGTTGCGCGACGGCTACGTAACCGCAGGCGGCATTGCCGTCCATCTCACGTCGACGATTGAGAATGGGGCGGTGGTCAAGGGGCCGGCCATCATCGGGCCGGATTGCGTCATCGCGGCAGGCGCCTACGTCCGTGGCGGCTGCTGGCTGGAAGCCGATTGCATTCTTGGGCCTGGAGCCGAGCTGAAGTCCTCATTCTTATTCAGAGGCTCCAGGCTTGCTCATTTCAACTTTGTCGGAGACAGCCTTCTCGGTTGCGGGGTCAATCTCGAGGCAGGGTCGATTATCGCGAATTACCGAAACGAACGGACCAATCCAACAATTTCGTTCTTCCACAAAGGCAGACGTCTTGAGACCGGAGCGGAAAAGTTTGGCGCCCTGGTTGGCGACCGGACAAGGATCGGCGCTAACGCCGTCATCGCCCCGGGCGCAATCCTGGCACCTGCAACGATCGTGGCGCGGCTGTCGCTGATCGATCAAGGAACCGGAGTGGGCTGACTCTCAGCCGATATCCTTGCGTACGGTCGCGAACACGTTGCGGAACATGTCGGTCGTGAGCACGCCAGTGTTCGTGTTGTAGCGCGAGCAATGATAGCTGTCGTAGAGCCTGATGTTGCCGGCCATATGCACGGCACCGTGCGCAAATGGCGCCGCGGCGAGGCGAATACCGAGTGCCTTCAAGGTTGATTCGTGTGCGATGCGGCCGAGCAGCACGATCGCGCGGAGCTTCGGCATCGCGGCAATGGTCGCGCTGAGGAACTGCCGGCAGGTGTTGATCTCGGCCGGCAATGGCTTGTTCTGCGGCGGCACGCACCGCACCGCATTGCTGATCCGGCAATCGATCAGCTTCAACCCGTCGTCCGGCCGCGCCTGGTAGACGCCCGAGGCAAAGCCGAATTCCAGCAGGGTCGCGTAGAGCAGGTCACCGGCATAGTCGCCGGTGAAGGGGCGGCCAGTGCGGTTAGCCCCCTGCAGTCCCGGCGCCAGGCCTACGATCAGGAGCCGCGCATTGGCGTCGCCGAAGGAGTCGACCGGCGAATTGAACCAGCCCGGCTCGCGCGCGCGGGCCTGCGCACGAAAGTCGGCCAGCCTCGGGCAAAGCGGGCAGTTGCGATCCGGTGTGGCGGCAGGGGTGACGAGGCTACTCGTCGAAATCGTCATCGGCACCCCGGGGCGCCATAGTGGTCGCGCGCTGCAGGAATTGCGGGGAATGATGGCGCGGCTCGCGCGGGGCAGGGCGCTCGGACGGGTCGCGGCCGAGCTTGGATTGCAGTTCCACCAGGTCGGTGAAGACGTCGGCCTGACGGCGCAATTCGTCGGCGATCATCGGCGGCTGGCTGGCAATGGTGGAGATCACGGTGACGCGGACGCCGCGGCGCTGCACGGCCTCGACCAGGGAGCGGAAGTCGCCGTCACCGGAGAACAGAATCATCTGGTCGATGTGCTCGGCAAGCTCCATGGCATCGACCGCGAGCTCGATATCCATGTTGCCCTTCACCTTGCGGCGGCCGCTGGCGTCGATGAATTCCTTGGTCGCCTTGGTGACGACGGTGTAGCCGTTGTAGTCGAGCCAGTCGATCAGCGGACGGATCGACGAATATTCCTGATCCTCGATAATCGCCGTGTAATAGAAGGCGCGGAGCAGGGTGCCGCGGCCCTGGAATTCCTTGAGAAGGCGCTTGTAATCGATGTCGAAACCGAGCGTCTTTGCGGTTGCGTAAAGATTGGCTCCGTCAATGAAGAGCGCGATCTTGTTGGAAACTGGTGACGACGACATCAAATGGTTCTCGCGTGGTTGTTAGCGTATTAGCGCAGCGGCGACCGACCGCGCGCAATTTCCTGCGTTGCTGCCTAAAGTTCGGTGAATCTTCCCCACGACAGTCACCACCGCAATTATGGTGAGGCGAGGGCAAAAAGCCTAGACTTTTGACATTGCAATGAAGAGATTTACTTGTCTGGGACGGCAACCTGGCCATGCCCTCAGACGCTCCGGCCATTCTGGCCCCGGCGCACCGGGTTATCAGAGCCTGTTCGGAAGGCAAATCACAAATTTTGCCTTGCGAAACGGCTGCCACCCCTATAACTAACCCTCATAACCAACATATTCGGTCCCTTTTACCACGGAGCGCCTCGAGATGGCTCGCGTCACCGTCGAAGACTGCATTGATAAGGTCGACAACCGCTTCGATCTCGTCCTGTTGGCGGCTCACCGCGCGCGGATGATCTCCTCGGGTTCGCAACTCACGGTTGATCGCGACAACGACAAGAATCCGGTCGTGTCGTTGCGGGAGATTGCCGACCAGACGATCTCGCCGGAAGACCTGCGCGAGGAACTCGTGCACTCCCTGCAGAAGTTCGTCGAGGTGGACGAGCCCGAACCCGACACGGTGCCGCTAATCGGTTCCGCCGGCGCGAGCGTCGATGCTGATGATACCGAGGTCGCCGTCGAGCGGATGACCGAGGAAGAGCTGCTGAAGGGGCTCGAAGGTCTCGCGCCGCCGGAAGAGCAGCCCGAGGAAGACGAGTAATCCGGGATTTCCGGTCAGCTCAGCGGACAAATTTGCCAGAGGCCCGGACATCGCTCCGGGCCTTTGCTTTTGTTGACAATTTTGCAGTTAGGATGCGTCCTATGGGGGCGCAGGAAATTGAACGGCTCAGCGCCCCGTGCGGGGTGCAGCTTCGATCCAAGGCGCACTAGATTGAGATTGGATGGGCCCGTTTTGGGCCCGCAGGAAAGGCATTGAGGCGATGGCGTATCGGCGCCGCAGTTCCAGCCAGATGCAGGCTGCCACCGACACGGTGGCGGTGGCGCCGGCATCGCGTGCGGCCGAGAAGCCACCAAAGTCCAGGGCGCGGATGATGCGGCAATACGACCTCGTCGAACGCGTCCGCTCCTACAACCCCGACACCAACGAGGATCTGCTCAACCGCGCCTATGTCTACGCCATGAAGGCGCATGGCACCCAGACCCGCGCCTCCGGCGACCCCTATTTCTCGCACCCGCTCGAGGTCGCCGCGATCCTCACCAACCTCAAGCTCGACGACGCCACGATCGTTGCCGCCTTGCTGCACGACACCATCGAGGACACCGAGGCGACGCGGGCGGAGATCGACAGCGTTTTCGGTCACGAGATCGGCGCGCTGGTCGAGGGCCTGACCAAACTGAAACGGCTGGAACTGGTCTCGCGCGAGGCCAAGCAGGCCGAGAATCTGCGCAAGCTGCTGCTTGCGATCGCCGACGATGTCCGCGTGCTGCTGATCAAGCTCGCCGACCGCCTCCACAACATGCGCACGCTGGAATTCGTGCCGCCGGCCTCGCGCCGCCGCATCGCCGAGGAGACGCTCGACATCTATGCGCCGCTCGCCGGCCGCATGGGCATGCACGAGATGCGCGAAGAGCTCGAGGACCTGTCCTTCTTCGTGCTCGATCCCGAGGCCTATGCCGTGGTCAAGCAGCGGCTCGACGCTCTGGCCGACCGCAACCGGAACCTGATCGGCGAGATCGAAACCCAGCTCTCCAAGAACCTGCAGAAGAACGGCATCACCGCGCGCGTGTTCGGTCGCCGCAAGCAGCCGTTTTCGATCTGGACCAAGATGGAGCGTAAGTCGGTCGGTTTCGAGCAATTGTCCGATATCTACGGCTTCCGCGTCATCCTCGACGATGTCGGGGCGTGCTACCGGGCGCTCGGCATCGTGCACACGACCTGGCCGGTCGTGCCGGGCCGCTTCAAGGACTACATCTCGACGCCGAAGCAGAACGACTACCGCTCGATCCACACCACCGTGATCGGCCCCGGCAAGCAGCGCGTCGAGCTGCAGATCCGCACCGAGGACATGAACCAGATTGCCGAGCTCGGCATCGCCGCGCACGCCTTCTACAAGGAAGGGGCGGGTTCGCCGAACGAGCGGCTGAAGCATGAGTCCAACGCGTTCGCCTGGCTGCGCCATACCATCGGCATCCTGTCCGACAGCGACAATCCGGAAGAGTTTCTGGAGCACACCAAGCTCGAGCTGTTCCACGACCAGGTGTTCTGCTTCACGCCGAAGGGCAAGCTGATCGCGCTGCCGCGCAAGGCCAATGTGATCGACTTCGCCTATGCGGTGCACACCGCCGTCGGCAACAGCGCGGTCGGCTGCAAGATCAACGGCAAGTTCGCGCCGCTGTCGTCCGAGCTGCAGAATGGCGACGAGGTCGAGGTCCTGACCTCGAAGGCCCAGTCGGCGCCGCCATCGGCGTGGGAAGCGCTCGCCGTCACCGGCAAGGCGCGCGCCGCGATCCGCCGCGCCACCCGCGACGCGGTGCGCGATCAGTACGCCGGCCTCGGCCGCCGCATCGTCGATCGCCTGTTTGCCCGCGCCAAGATCGAATATGCCGACGACAAGCTGAACGGCGCGCTGCCGCGGCTCGCGCGCACCTCGATCGAGGATGTGATGGCCTCGGTCGGCCGTGGCGAGATCAAGGCCTCCGACGTCGCGCGCGCGATGTATCCCGACTACAAGGAAGAGCGGCTGGTGCGCTACGGCGCCAAGAAGGGCCTGACCACCAAATTGAAGACGCAGCCGGCGCCGCATCCGGCGCGCGCGGCCTCGGTGATCCCGGTGCGCGGCATCAACTCCGACCTGCCGGTGAAGTTCGCGCCGAACGGCGGCGCGGTGCCGGGCGACCGCATTGTCGGCATCGTCACGCCGGGCGAGGGGATCACGATCTATCCGATCCAGTCGCCCGCGCTGAAGGATTTTGAGGAGGAGCCGGAGCGCTGGCTCGACGTGCGCTGGGACATCGACGAGACGATGCCACAGCGTTTCCCGGCGCGGATCCTGATCCATAACGTCAACGAGCCGGGCAGCCTTGCCCAGATCGCCACCGTGATCGCCGAGCACGACGGCAATATCGACAACATCCATATGTCGCGCCGTTCGCCCGATTTCACCGAGCTGACGATCGATCTCGAGGTCTATGACCTCAAGCATCTCAGCGCTATCATCGCCCAGTTGCGCGCCAAGGCCGTCGTCGCGCGGGTCGAGCGCGTCAATGGTTAGACTTGCACCCGTCGTCGACCCTCATCCGAGGAGCGGCGCCTTCGCCGCTTCTCGAAGGATGAGGGGATGGTTCAATCCATTTGTCAGAGAGTAGTTTGATGCCCCTTCCTCCACTGCGCCTCGGCGTCAATGTCGACCACGTCGCCACCCTGCGCAACGCGCGCGGTGGTGCACGGCCGGATCCGGTGCGCCTGGCGCTCGCTGCCATCGCGGCCGGTGCCGACGGCATCACCGCGCATCTGCGCGAGGATCGCCGCCATATCCGCGACGAGGACATGGCGCGGTTGAAGGCGGAGATCTCGAAGCCGCTGAATTTCGAGATGGCGGCGACCGACGACATGCTGCGGATCTCGCTCGCCACCAAGCCGCACGCGGTGTGTCTGGTGCCGGAGCGCCGCCAGGAATTGACCACCGAAGGCGGCCTCGACGTGGTCGGCCAGCACAATGCGCTGGCGCCTTTCATCGCGAAGCTGAGCGATGCCGGGATCCGCGTCTCGTTGTTCATCGCCGCCGATCCCAGGCAGATCGAGATGGCGGCGAAACTCAAGGCACCCGTCATCGAGATCCACACCGGCGGCTGGTGCGACGCCGTGGTCGATGGCCACAAGGACAAGGCCGACGCCGAATGGAAGCGAATCGTCGCGGGCGCGAAACTCGCCCAGGCAGCAGGGCTCGAGGTCCATGCCGGCCACGGCCTCGACTATGAGACCGCTGAAACGATCTCGGCGCTACCGGAGATGCGCGAGCTCAACATCGGCTACTTCATGATCGGCGAGGCGCTGTTCGTCGGGATCGCCGAGACCGTACGCGCGATGCGCGCGGCGATGGATCGGGGCCGTGCCAAGGCGGAAGGCGTAGGTCGAGCATGATCATCGGCATCGGCTCGGACCTGATCGACATCACCCGGATCGCCAAGGTGATCGAGCGCCACGGCGACCGGTTCCTCGATCGCATCTTCACCGATGCCGAGCGGGCTAAGGCGCTGCGTCGCGCCAACAGCGAGAGGATGGTGGTCGCAACCTATGCCAAGCGTTTTGCCGCCAAGGAGGCCTGCTCCAAGGCGCTCGGCACCGGCATCCGCCAGGGCGTGTGGTGGAAGGACATGGGGGTGGTGAACCTGCCTGGCGGGCGTCCGACCATGCAACTCACCGGCGGGGCGCTGGAGCGGCTGAAGAAGCTGACGCCCGAGGGCATGGACGCGCGGATCGACCTGTCGATCACCGACGACTGGCCGCTGGCGCAGGCCTTCGTCATAATTTCGGCGGTCGCGCCCGGCAAATGACGACTAAAGGCAGGGCGTTCGTCGCGGCATCGCGCCAAAACTAAAAATCGTTGATTTTTCAATGAATTATGAAGTTTTTACACGGCGCTTGATTGCGCCGCTGCGAACAACCGTCTAAAACGCCGCAGGGTTAACATCGAGCGAGACGCGAATTCGGGTTTGCGCCGGAATTTGCCCTCAATATCAGAATCAAGGCCATTTTCCTCACGCGAAGGGCGGCTCCTGCGCGTGAAGAGAACGTTCTGCCACCGCGCGGGGATCAGGGCCTGCGGGAATTGGGAAAGCAATGAGCGTGACCACCGGAACCAAATCTGAGAGCGGCTTCGGCGAAACGATCCGCGTCGTCATCCACGCTCTCCTGATCGCGCTCGTGATCCGGACCTTCCTGTTCCAGCCCTTCAACATTCCGTCGGGGTCGATGAAGGCGACGCTGCTGGTCGGCGACTACCTCTTCGTGTCGAAATATACCTATGGATATAGCCACTACTCGATCCCGTTCTCGCCCAACCTGTTCTCGGGGCGCATTTTCGGCTCGAACCCGAACAGGGGCGATATCGTGGTGTTCCGGCTGCCCAAGGACGACTCCACCGACTACATCAAGCGGGTGATCGGCCTGCCGGGCGATCGCATCCAGATGAAGGAGGGGCTGCTTTATATCAATGACGCCCCGGTCAAGCGCGAGCGGTTGAGCGACTTCATCGGCGAGGACCCCTGCGGCTCGGATGCCACCGCGCGGGTCAAGCGCTGGAAGGAGACGCTGCCCAACGGCGTCACCTATGAGACGCTCGATTGCGTCGACAACGGCTTCTACGACAACACCAACATCTACACCGTGCCCGAGGGCCATTTCTTCATGATGGGCGACAACCGCGACAATTCGACCGACAGCCGGGTGCAGTCGGCGGTCGGCTATGTGCCGCTCGAGAACATCGTGGGACGGGCCCAGATGATCTTCTTCTCGATCGCCGAGGGCGAGCACGCCTGGATGTTCTGGCGCTGGCCCACCGCTGTGCGGTGGAATCGCATATTCTCCATCGTGCGATGAACGACGAGACATCAGTCATCAAGAACCAACCGACGAGCGGCGAGCCGAGCCAGACGCCTGACGCCGGCGGCAAGGCTGCGCCGAAGAAGCGGCGCAGCAAGGCTGCCAGGGCGGCTGAGGAGAAGGCTGCGATCGCCGGGACCGAAGCGCGGATCGGGTACACATTCTCCGATTCCACGCTCCTGACCACCGCGTTCACCCACGTTTCGGCGCTGAAACCGGCGACCCGCAACCGGGCCGACAGCTACCAGCGGCTTGAATTCCTCGGCGACCACGTGCTCGGGCTGATCGTTTCCGACATGCTGTTCCGGGCCTTTCCGAAGGCGGATGAGGGCGAATTGTCGAAGCGGCTCGCCGATCTCGTGCGTAAGGAGAGCTGCGCCGACGTCGCCAAATCGCTCGGGCTGCTCGAGGACATCAAGCTTGGCATGGTGAAGGCGGTCGAGGGGGCGCGGCTGCGCAAATCGGTGCTCGGTGATATCTGCGAGGCGGTGATCGGCGCGATCTATCTCGACGGCGGCCACGAGGCGGCCCGCCAGTTCGTCGAGCGCAACTGGACCGAACGGATGCGCAAGCTGCGCCGGCCGCTGCGCGACCCCAAGACCGTGCTGCAGGAATGGGCGCAGGGCAAGGGATTGCCGACGCCCGTTTATCGCGAGGTCGAACGCACCGGCCCGCATCACGATCCGCAATTCCGCGTCGCCGTCGATTTGCCCGGACTGGCGTCCGCCGAGGGCCTCGGCGGCAACAAGCGCGCGGCCGAAAAGGCGGCGGCATCCGTCATGATCGAGCGAGAAGGTGTCGGCACCAATGATTGACGGGGCCGAAGGGCAGGCGGCTGCCACGCGCTGCGGCTTTGTCGCGCTGATCGGCGCGCCGAACGTCGGCAAGTCGACGCTGGTCAATGCGCTGGTCGGCTCCAAGGTGACGATCGTCTCGCGCAAGGTGCAGACCACGCGCGCGCTGATCCGCGGCATCGTGATCGAGGGCCAGTCCCAGATCATCCTGGTCGACACGCCCGGCATCTTCTCACCGAAGCGCCGGCTCGACCGCGCCATGGTGTCGACCGCCTGGAGCGGCGCCCATGACGCCGATCTCGTCTGCGTGCTGCTCGACGCCAAGGCCGGCCTCGACGACGAGGCGCAGGCGATCCTCACGAGGCTCGAGAGCGTCGCCCATCCGAAGATCCTGGTGTTGAACAAGGTCGACCTCGTTGCGCGCGAGAAGCTCCTGGCGCTGGCGCAGGCCGCCAACGAGCGGATGCGCTTCGAGCACACTTTCATGATCTCCGCGCTGTCGGGCGACGGCGTCGACGATCTGCGCCGGACGCTGGCGCAGATGGTGCCGGAAGGGCCGTTCCTCTATCCCGAGGACCAGATGTCGGATGCGCCGATGCGGCATCTGGCGGCGGAGATCACCCGGGAGAAGATCTACGGGCATCTGCATCAGGAGCTGCCGTATCAATCGACGGTCGAGACCGACAGCTGGAAAGACCGCAAGGATGGCTCGATCCGGATCGAGCAGACGATCTTTGTCGAGCGCGAGAGCCAGCGCAAGATCGTGCTCGGCAAGGGCGGCGCCACCATCAAGTCGATCGGCGCGGAGTCGCGCAAGGAGATTGCCGAGATCATGGGCGTGCCCGTGCACCTGTTCCTGTTCGTCAAGGTGCGCGAGAACTGGGGCGACGACCCCGACCGCTACAGGGAAATGGGGCTCGACTTCCCCAAAGAATAAGAACCGTGTGCGATGACCGTCCCCCGAAACGTGTTTTGGTTTGAGGTGTTGCTCTATCTGTCGCTGACACTGGATGCGCTGTCGGTGGCGTTCCAGGATCGCACGCCGAGTGCTGCGATGACGGAGCAGATGATCACGGTGGCGACCATGATGGCCGCCGGCATGATCCTGCTCCTGATGTACTTCGTCTATCTTGCCGCGCAGCGCCGCAAGAACTGGCCGCGCTGGGCGCTCGCCGCGGCGCTCGTGTTGTCGGTGCTCTCGCTGATCCAGGTGATCGGCGAGCGGGGCCTGGAATTCGACAGCGGCATCGAGATCGTTTCTTGCATCCTGACCACGGCGGGGCTCTATTTCTCCTTCACCGGCGACGCGCAGGGCTGGTTCAACGCCTAAGTCGTGCTTAGGGCGAGTCAGCCCAACGGGTCCGCGCGAGCGCGGCCCGATGACAGGCTCCGGCGTAACTCGCCGCCGTAACGTCCCGGCGATATCGGCGGATTACGCTGCGCTAATCCGCCCTACATGATACGTTCGCGACCATGGAATGGACCGACGAAGGCATCGTGCTGGGAGTCCGGCGGCATGGCGAATCTTCCGCCATCGTCGAGCTCCTGACGCGCGAGCACGGCCGCCATCTCGGTCTCGTGCGCGGCGGCGCCAGCTCGCGGATGCGGCCGCTGCTGCAGCCCGGCAACAGCGTCACCGCGGTCTGGCGGGCGCGGCTCGACGAGCATCTCGGCATGTACACGCTGGAGGGCACGCGGCTGCGCGCGGCGAACCTGCTCGCGTCGTCCCACGCCGTCTACGGTGTGACGCATCTTGCAGCGCTCGCGCGGCTGTTGCCGGAGCGCGATCCGCATGAGGACATCTATGCGATGCTGGAATGGACCCTCGACGATTTCGAGGATGCCGGCGTCGCCGCGGTGCATCTGATACGGTTCGAGCTCGCGATGCTCGCCGAGCTCGGCTTCGGGCTCGATCTGGACAACTGCGCGGCCACAGGCGCAACCACCGATCTGGTCTACGTCTCGCCGAAATCCGGCGGGGCGGTGTCGCGCGCCGCCGGCGAGCCCTGGCGCGATCGCCTGTTGCCGTTGCCGGCCTTCCTGCGCGAAGGCGAGGGCGGCGCGAATGCCTGGTCGGACCAGGACCTGCTCGACGGCTTCCAGATTACGGGCCTGTTCCTGCTCCGCCACGTGCTGGAGCCGCGCGGGCAGGGCCATTCCGACGCCCGCGACGGGTTTATCAACGCGGTGACCAAGCGGCGCGGCAAGCTGCCCTCCACCCAGCCCTGATGTCATTGCGCCCCATTCATGTGCGCTGAGGCCGGGAACCAAATCGGTCCCTTGCGCGTTGCCCGGCCTGGTTCCATGGATGGGGCGACTGATGGTCCTTCGGGGGATTGTGGTCTCGGCGGCGTTGCTGGCGGCGGCGCCGGATGCGAGGGCGGGTGGGCAGGGCGGTGTCATCCGCCGGGTGTCCTGTACGGTTGTTCGCTATTATGTCGCCAAATACTCGGTCGCGGCCGCAGAAAGCTGGGCGAGAGCCCATGGTGCGACGGACGCCGAGATCGATCTCGCCCGCCTCTGCCTCAAGGACGTGCCGGTCAAGACCCTGCAGGCCGTGGACCAATCCGCACAATAATCGCACGAATCAGGTGAAAAGGGGCACGGCCAACCCTGATTCGCGTCTTGCCCGATTCAGCGGCGCGGTTTAACGCCTCCTCATGGGAAAACGACAGCTACCGCCGGAAAAGCCGGCTGAAATCCACGAGGTCGGACTGCGCGATGCGCTCGAGGAGCGCTATCTCGCTTACGCGCTCTCGACCATCATGCATCGCGCATTGCCGGATGCCCGCGACGGGCTGAAGCCGGTGCACCGGCGCATCCTCTACGGGATGCGGCTGCTGCGGCTGGATCCCGGCACCGCGTTCAAGAAGTCCGCAAAGATCGTCGGCGACGTGATGGGTTCGTTCCATCCGCATGGCGACCAGGCGATCTATGACGCCATGGTGCGCCTGGCGCAGGATTTTTCCTCGCGCTACCCGCTGGTCGACGGCCAGGGCAATTTCGGCAATATCGACGGCGATAATCCCGCCGCCTATCGTTACACCGAGGCGCGCATGACCGAGGTCGCGCGGCTGCTGCTGGATGGCATCGACGAGGACGGTGTCGAGTTTCGCCTCAACTATGACGGCCAGACCAAGGAGCCGGTGGTGCTGCCGGGCGGCTTCCCGAACCTGCTCGCCAACGGCGCGCAGGGGATTGCGGTCGGCATGGCGACCTCGATCCCGCCGCACAACGTCGCCGAGCTCTGCGATGCCGCGCTGCACCTGATCGAGAAGCCCGACGCCAAGTCGAAGGCGCTCTTGAAATGGGTGAAGGGTCCGGACTTCCCGACCGGCGGCATCATCATCGATTCCAAGCAAGCGATCGCCGAGGCCTACACCACCGGCCGCGGCTCGTTCCGCACCCGCGCGCGCTGGGAGCGGGAAGAGGGCGCTCGCGGCACTTGGGTGATCGTGGTCACCGAAATCCCGTGGCTGGTGCAGAAGTCGCGGCTGGTTGAGAAGATTGCCGAGCTCCTGGACCAGAAGAAGCTGCCGCTGGTCGGCGAAGTCCGCGATGAATCTGCCGAAGATGTCCGCCTCGTCATCGAGCCGAAGTCGCGCACCGTCGACCCCGAATTGATGATGGAGTCGCTGTTCCGGCTGACCGAGCTGGAAAGCAAGATCCCGCTGAATCTGAACGTCCTGATCAAGGGCCGCATCCCGAAGGTGGTCGGCCTTGCCGAGTGCCTGCGCGAATGGCTCGACCATCTGCGCGACGTGCTGATCCGCCGCTCGAACTTCCGCAAGGGCCAGATCGAGAACCGGCTGGAAGTCCTCGGCGGCTATCTGATCGCCTATCTGAACATCGACAAGGTGATCAAGATCATCCGCACCGAGGACGAGCCGAAGCCGGCGCTGATCAAGGCGTTCAAGCTCACCGAGGTTCAGGCGGACGCCATCCTCAACATGCGCCTGCGTAGCTTGCGCAAGCTCGAGGAAATGGAGATCCGCACCGAGGACAAGGACCTGCGCAAGGAGCTGAAGGGCATCGAGGCGTTGCTCGGCTCGGAAGCGCAGCAATGGGCCAAGGTCGGCGAGCAGGTCACCAAGGTTCGCGACATCTTCGGGCCGAAGACGCCGCTCGGCAAGCGCCGCACCACGTTCGCGGATGCGCCCGAACACGATCTTGCGGCGATCGAGGAAGCCTTCGTCGAGCGCGAGCCGTGCACCGTCGTGATCTCGGAGAAGGGCTGGGTGCGTACCCTGAAGGGCCACGTCGCCGATCTCTCCGGCCTTGCCTTCAAGACCGATGACAAGCTCGATCACGCCTTCTTTGCCGAGACCACGTCGAAGCTGCTGCTGTTCGCGACCAATGGAAAGTTCTACACGCTCGATGTCGCCAAACTACCGGGCGGCCGCGGCCATGGCGAGCCGATCCGCATGTTCATCGACCTCGAGCAGGACGCCGCTGTCGTCTCGCTGTTCGTCAACAAGGGCGAGCGCAAGTTCCTGATCGCGAGCAGCGAGGGGCAGGGCTTCGTGGTCAAGGAAGAGGACTGCGTCGGCAACACCCGCAAGGGCAAGCAGGTGCTCAACGTCGACATGCCCAACGAAGCGCGCGCGATCGCGACCGTGACCGGCGATACCGTCGCCGTGATCGGCACCAACCACAAGATGGTGCTGTTCGGTCTCGACCAGGTGCCGGAGATGGCGCGCGGCCGCGGCGTGCGGTTGCAGAAATACACCAGCGCGGCGCTGTCCGACGTCGCGGTGTTCGATGCCAAGACCGGCCTGACATGGAAGGACTCCGCCGGCCGCGAGCACAGCATGACCATGAAGGAATTGGCCGACTGGCGCGGCAACCGTGCCGATGCCGGCCGTCTCGCCCATGGCCTGCCGAAGTCGAACAAGTTCAACCGCGGGGTGGAGTAGTGGAACCGTAGCCCGGACGGAGCCAACGGGTCGCGCGAATGCGCGCCCGATGACAGGCTCCGCGAAATCCGGGCTGCGGTTGGTCGTCCGCCGCACTGTGATAGTATCCATATTTCATCGCGCTATAACCGTCGCCGACGACTTCAGACGACGGCTGCGACGCGAATGGCGCATCATCACGACCACGACGGTCATTCCCACAATCATTCTCACGCCGGGCACGGCCATGCGCCCGATAGTTTCGGCGCCGCCTTCGCGATCGGCGCATCGCTCAACACGGCGTTCGTCGTCGCCGAAATGATCTTCGGCTATGCCGCCAACTCGCTGGCGCTGGTCTCGGACGCCGTCCATAATTTCTCCGATGTGATCGCGCTCCTGTTGGCGTGGGGCGGCGTCTGGCTTGCGGGAAAGCGGCCGACCGACACCCACACCTACGGCTATCGCCGTGCCTCGATCCTCGCCGCGCTGGTCAACGCCGCGCTGCTGCTGGTTGCCGTTGGCGGCATCGTGGTCGAGGCGCTCAACCGCTTGCGCGAGCCGGCCGAGGTCGCGAGCAGGACCGTGGTCTGGGTGGCGGCGCTCGGCATCCTCATCAATGGCGGCACAGCGCTGTTGTTCATGCGCGGCCGCGACAACGACCTCAATGTCCGCGGCGCCTATCTGCACATGGTGGCCGACGCCGGCGTCTCGTTCGGCGTTGTCGTCGCCGCGCTCCTGATCATGGCGACCGGCTGGCAATGGCTCGATCCAGCGATCAGCCTCGTCATCGCCGCGGTCGTGCTGGCGAGCGGCTGGGGGCTGATGCGCGACAGCGTCAATCTCGCGCTCGACGCGGTGCCGAGGGGCATCGAGCTCAGGGAGGTGAGGGAGTATCTCGCCGCGCTTGAGGGCGTTACCGAGGTGCACGACCTGCACATCTGGGCGATGAGCACGAGCGAGACCGCGCTGACCGCGCACCTGGTCCGGCCGGGCGGCCACGACGATGCCTTCCTGCATCACGTCTGCGCCGAGCTCTCGCACCGCTTCAGCATCCACCACGCCACGCTGCAGGTCGAGATCAGCAGCGAGACCTGCCGGCTCGCGCCGGCAGAGATGGTGTAGTCGGCCGTAGGGCGGGTTATTAAGCGAAACCGTAACCCGCCGTTTCGATGCAGGATTGGTGGATTACGCCTTCGGCTAATTCACCCTACGGATATCGCTTAGATAATCCCCACCAGCCGGAACACGATCCCGGCGACGCACGAGCCCGCCAGCACCCACAGCATTCCGAGGTTGAAGCGGAAGATCGCGGTCGCCGCGGCGATCGACAGGATCAGTGCCGGGATATCGATGCTCGACGGCACCGGCATGTCGAACGACAGGCCGAGCGAGCGGACCGGCACGGTGTCGCGGAACAGCGTGTGCAGCGCGAACCAGATCGAGAGGTTGAGGATCACACCGACCACCGCGGCGGTGATCGCGGTCAGCGCCCCGGCGAGCCCCTTATTGCCGCGCAGGGTCTCGATGTAGGGCGCGCCGAGGAAGATCCAGAGGAAGCAGGGCGTGAAGGTGACCCAGGTCGCGAGCAGCCCGCCGAGCGTGCCGGCCAGCATCGGCGACAGGCCGTTGGGATCGCGGAACGCGGCCATGAAGCCCACGAATTGCAGCACCATGATCAGCGGGCCCGGCGTGGTCTCGGCCATGCCGAGGCCGTCAAGCATCTCGCGCGGCCCGACCCAGTGATAATGCTCGACCGCCTGCTGGGCGACATAGGCGAGCACCGCATAGGCGCCGCCGAACGTCACCATCGCCATCTTTGAGAAGAACAGCGCGATCTGGCTGAACACATTGGCCTGTCCAAGCCCGATCAGGAGGGCTGCGACCGGCACCAGCCAGAGCAATAGCCACGTCGTGCCGACGCGAAACGCGCGCGACACGCTGGGGCGGACATGCTCCGGGAGCTCTTCGCCGAACAGGCTGTCGACCGCCGCTTTCTTGCCGTTGCCGCCGCCGTGCTCGGTGGCCGCGAATTCCGCCCGGCCGCTGCGGGCCCCGAGATAGCCGATGATGCCGGCGCCGATGATGATGACCGGGAAGGGGACGGCGAAGAAGAAGATCGCGACGAAGGCGACCGCCGCGAGGCCAATCATGACGTTGTTGCGCAGCGCGCGCTTGCCGACGCGTACCACGGCCTGGACCACGATCGCGAGCACCGCGGCCTTGAGCCCGAAAAACAGCGCCTCGACGAAGCCGACATTGCCGTAGGCCGCGTAGATGTAGCTCAAGGCCATGATGGCGATGATGCCGGGCAGGATGAACAGGCCGCCGGCTACGATGCCGCCGGCGGTCCGGTGCAGGAGCCAGCCGATATAGGTCGCAAGCTGCTGCGCCTCGGGCCCCGGCAGCAGCATGCAGTAGTTCAAGGCATGCAGGAACCGGCTCTCCGAGATCCAGTTCTTCTCCTCGACCAGGATGCGGTGCATCACCGCGATCTGGCCCGCAGGCCCGCCGAAGCTCAGGCAGGCGACACGCAGCCAGACGCGGACAGCTTCGCCGAAGCTGATGCCGTGGCCGGCGTCGCCGCCGGCCGCCTCATTCGTCGTCGCATCCATTACGGTTTTGCCTTGTTGGTCGGCCAATTGTGGGTTTCACCCGACGCGTCGCGGCACCAGCGATAGAAGGCGTCGTAAAGCAGCATGCCGGCCTCGAGCTGCTCGAGGTCGTCGTCATAGATCCGCGACAGTCCGAGCGAGGCCGCAAGCAGTCCCGGCGCCTCGGGCGACAGGTCGAGCCGCGCCGTATCGGCGCCGCGCACCATGGTGGCAAGCCGCAGCAGCGGCGGTGTGGCGAGGCCGAACTCCTCGATCATGACATCGAAGGTGCAGAGCTCGCCGCGGTGGCTCCAGAACACGTTCTCGATGTCGAATGGCGCGGCATTGAAGCGCTCGCCGACGGCGATCACCTCCGATGGTGCCACGAACAGGAACACGGCATTGGGATCGACGAAGCGGCGGATCAGCCAGGGACAGGCGATGCGGTCGATCTTCGGCCGCGCCCGCGTCACCCAGACGGTGCGCCCCTTAGCGTCGCGCGGTGGCAGTTTCGACGTGTTCACCAGTGGAAGCTTGGCAGCCTTCCACGCTTCGAATCCGCCTTCGAGGGCTTCGGCCGATACGTGGGCGTGCCGCAGCCAGGCCGCCGTACCCTGCGCGAGCTTCTCGCCGCGCAGACATACGACAACCGCGGAGCGGCCGGCATACTCGCTGCCCCAGTCGGCGGCCTGTCGATGATCTCGCCTGACCGCTCCCGGGATCAGCCGTGGATCGGCGGCGAAATCCTCTTCGGTCCGGACGTCGATCAGGGCAGGCGTCTTCGCCGTTCCGATCAGTCGGAACAGCTTGTCGTTCGATATTTGGGTATAGGATGACATGGTGCGTCCTCGCAAAAGTACGACGGGACGCGATACTTGGGCATGTCGCCTCGTGGGGAGATCGCTTAATCCCCATGGCCGGAATTAACCGCGAGCGACGGGGACTGTCAACTTGTTCCGACCGACCCGGATATTCGTGCGAGCCTTGCCAAGGCATCCGTTCCGCCCTAGCTTATCTGCATCGGGGATAAAGCAGGCTCCTCAGACGGCCGACCGTCCAAGCTCTGCGCACCACTCGACGTGTCGAGGATTGCGCATGGAACGGTACAGGCGGAAATTTTTCTCTCACAGCAAATCGATTCTGTTGGCAGTTCTCGCTGCGTGTTGTGCCGCGGATTTCGCATCCGCGCAGACAGGAGCTGCCATGATCGAGATTGAACGCATGACACTGGGCGCGCCGCCCGCGGGATTTAGCTTTGGACGCACGGGGCAAGGGGCTGGCGGCGAATGGACCGTAACCGCCGATCCGACCGCGCTCGGCGGCCGCGCGATCGAGCAGTCCTCGACCGATCGCACCGACCATCGGTTTCCTCTAGCGATCCATGAAAGCCTGTCGGCCGTCAATCTCGAGGTCGTGATCCGCTTCAAGGCCGTCGCTGGCAAGGTGGATCAGGCCGGCGGCGTCGCGGTGCGGCTTGCCGATGCCGACAACTATTACGTGGCGCGCGCCAATGCGCTTGAGGACAACGTCCGCTTCTATCGCGTGGTCGCCGGCCGGCGCGAACAGCTGGCCGGCGCAAACCTGAAGGTCACGCCGAACGAATGGCACCGGCTCTCCCTGCGCGCCGAGGGGCCGCGCTTTACCGTTTCCTATGACGGCAAGGCGTTGTTCAGTGCGAACGACCCGACCTTTGCGAATGCCGGGGGCGTTGCGCTGTGGACGAAGGCCGACAGCGTCACGCGTTTTGATCAGATGACGATCACGCAACTGCCGTGATCAAATAGCAGCCGGACGGGACATATGGCGAGCATCGCGACGGAATCTGAGACATCGAGCAAGGCATCGCTGATCGCGCTGCTCTACGCAGCGCGGGCGCTGCGCGGCTTTGGCGACGGCTTTGCCATCATCATCCTGCCCGCTTACATGACCGCGCTCGGTTTCGACGCCGTCGCCGTCGGGCTCGTCGCGACGGCATCGCTGCTGGGGACGGCAGCGTTGACGCTTGCCACCGGCTGGATCGCGCCGCGCTTCGACCTGCGCCTGCTGCTGCTGTTCGGCGCCGGCCTGATGATCGCGACTGGACTGGCATTTCCCAATGTCGAGCACCTCACCCTGATCGCGCTGGTCGGCTTCATCGGCACGGTTAATCCGTCCAGCGGCGATCTCGGCGTCGCCGTGCCGCTGGAACACGCCGTGCTGGCGCGCACCGCATCCAGCGAACGGCGTACGCAGGTGTTCGCACGTTACAGCCTGATCGGTGCGCTTTGCGCCGCGGCAGGTTCGCTTGCGGCATCCCTACCGGACGTCCTGATGTCCGCGGGCGCGACACGGCTCGGGGCGTTCCGGGCGATGTTCTATGGCTATGCGGCGCTGGGGCTGATTTGCGCGCTGCTCTACCGGCGGGTGCCGCACGCCCGCGCCGAGGAGAAGGGGGCGACCGCGGCGCTCGGGCCGTCCCGGCGCACGGTGTACAGGCTGGCGGCGTTGTTCAGCGTCGACGCCTTCGCCGGCGGCTTCGTTGCACAGTCGCTACTGGTGCTCTGGCTGTTCCAGCGCTTCGATCTTTCGCTGTCGGCGGCCGGCCTGTTCTTCTTCTGGTCGAGCACGCTGAGCGCGTTCTCTTATCCGGTCGCGGCCTGGATCGCCAGGCGCGTCGGCCTCGTCAACACCATGGTGTTCACCCACATCCCCTCCAGCGTGTTCCTGATCCTCGCCGCGCTTGCGCCGAACCTGTATGTCGCGCTCGGGCTGTTGCTGCTGCGCGCCGCGCTGTCACAGATGGATGTGCCGACCCGCACCTCCTACGTGATGGCGGTGGTCACGCCGCCGGAGCGGCCGGCGGCCGCCAGCGTCACGGCCGTTCCGCGCAGCCTCGCTTCAGCGATCAGCCCGGCGATCGCAGGTGTGCTGCTGACCACGGCATTCCCCGGACTGCCGCTCGTCATTTGCGGTACCCTCAAGATCGCCTACGACCTCGCGCTCCTGTTCTCGTTCCGCCACATCAAGCCGCCGGAAGAGGTTGGCTGATCCGGCCGGAGCGGGGCGTCAGCGTTGCGCGACCGCGGTCTTGTCGAGCGCCGCACGGATTCCGCGGGCGAGCTTCACCGCATCGTCATTGGCCCAGAAGTGGATGAAGAACAGCCGGGGCTCTTCATTGAGCATGTGGCTGTGGATCGCCGTCACCTCGATGTCGCCGGTGCGCAGTTGGCGGATCAGCGGATTGACCTCGTCGCCGGTGACGAGGAAGTCACCGGTGATCGCGGCCTTGCCATTGCCGGTCGGTTGGAAATTGATGGCGTTGGCGCCGCCCATCGCAGTGGTGACCTGCATCCCGCCTTCCTTGACCGGATCGCGGCGGGGAATCCCGAATTGATAGACGCCGCCATTGACGGTGCCCTTGGCGGCCATCGCGGCATCGATCTTGGCGGTGTCGAGGTCGATGGCAGGTGCGGGGCCGGCGGTCGTCGCCGGTGGATCGAACGGCGTCTTGCTCGCCGACAGCGCTGCGCGGATCGAAGCGGCCATCTTCTCGGGATCGCCGTGGCCGCCGATATGCATGTGGAAGGTTGCCGGCGAGGCGCGAAGGACGTGGTTGTGGATGGCCGTGACATCGAGCCCGCCGTCCAGCAGCTTCGTCATGACAGGCGTGACTTCGGTCTCGAGCAGGACGAGGTCACCCATCACCATGGCTGCGTCATGCATCGGTGCGAAGGCGACCCAGCCCCCGAGGGTCAGCGCCGGCTTGATCGTCACCCCGTCCAGGGTGACGTGGAGGTCGGAGCGCGGCAGGCCGTAGCGATGGACCTCGCCGCTGACGGCCGCAGTCTTGCCGAGCGCGGCATCGACCTTCTTCCAATCGATCTCGGCCGCGCGGGCCGACGTGGACAGCAACGCGCCCGCCAGCACGAGTGACGTGAGCACATGTTTCATGGCGTTCTCCTTCCGCTCATCGCCCGGGCCACGGCAAGGCTCTCGCGCTGCATGGTGCAGCGCGGCGGCCGGGGCGATTTGTGACTCGATGTGAGATTGATCCGGACATGCGCGCGCCCTCGTACAAAACGGGACGCGATACTTCGGCATGTCACCTCGTGAGGGGATCGCAACGCCCCCAATGCCCGAACTACAGCCAAATCGTCGTGACCTGTCAACGAGCGCCGTGGACGGCGGGCGCTCCGGCGCCTTAGAATTCGCCCGCAGTTGACCTATATTCGGCGCCAAACCGGGATATTCCCAACAGCCTGATACGCACTCACTTTCAATTGACCAATGGGGGGCAACGTGAAGAAGGCAATCGGTCTTGCGATGTTGCTGTGTGTCATCTGCGCACCGCGCGCGGACGCCCAGCCATCGGGCGTCGAACGGCTCTACATCCTCAATTGCGGCGAGGGCGTTGCGGGTGACATTTCACGCTGGTCGCCGGGCGTGAATGAGGGCAAGTCGATGGACTTCGTCGACAGCTGCTATCTGATCAAGCACGCCAGGGCTGGTTTCTGTGGGACACCGGCATCCCCGATGCGGTTGCCGACATGCCAAACGGCCTTGCGCCGGCCGATCCGAAGGCGGTGACGTGGCGGCGGCCGAAGACGCTCGCCGCGCAGCTCAGCGAGCTCGGGGTGAAGCCGTCCGACATCAAGGCAATGGCGGTCTCGCACACCCATCCCGATCACATCGGCAATGTCGAGATGTTCCCGAGGGCGATGCTCTATGTGCAGAAGGCGGAGTATGAGTGGCCCGGCACCAACAACGTGCCGCGCTTCGAGCCCGAGCATCCCGTCACCAGGCTGGAGGGCGATCGCGACGTGTTCGGCGACGGCAGCGTCGTCATCCTGTCGACGCCGGGCCATACGCCCGGTCACCAGTCGCTGTTGGTGACGCTCAAGAAGACCGGCGCCGTCGTGCTGACCGGCGACGCCGTCCACTTCAAGGGCAATTGGGACAATCGCGGCGTGCCGGCGATGAATGTCAGCAAGGAGCAGACGCTGGCTTCCATGCAAAAGATCGCGGATACGCTGACCAAGGACAAGGCGCAGCTCTGGATCAACCATGACAAGGCCCAGCGCGACGGCCTGAAGATGTCGCCGGACTTCTACGACTGAGCCTCGCCAGTGACGCCTTGCGCAGCGCTGCTGACATCTGCCGCCATGTGCGCCGACGATCGCGCGCTCCACAATGTTTTGCAGTCGCCGATCTTGCGAGCGGTGGCAGTGACGCGGAAGTCTTCGATCGGCCTCGCGCATCAGGAGGGCCTGTCCGCGCGCATGGCGACGCAGGGAGGCAGTCGTGACCGAGTGGTTCGGCGTTGCGATCGCATTGATCTCGAGCAGCCTCGGCGGCACCGCGGCGGCGATCACGCGCTATCTCGCCGGCAATACCGATCCGATCACGCTCGCGATCCTGCGCTGGGCCATCGGCTTTCTCTGCGTGCTGCCTGCGGCGATCCTGCTGCGCGCAAAGTGGCCGCAGCGCGAGGACTGGCCGGCGGTCGCCGCGCTCGGCCTTGCGTTCTTCGGCGTGTTCTTCGTGCTCTACAACATCGCGATCTCCTATACGACCGCGGCGCGCGCAAGCCTGGCACGGCGACGCTGCCACTCTCGACCATGGTGGTCGGCGCGCTGCTCGGCATCGAACCGCTCTCGCTGCGCAAATCGATCGGCGTCGTGATTGCGGTGCTCGGGGTCGGCGCGGCGCTTGCCTCCGGATTATCAGCGGCGCCGCCGGGCGCGTGGCGCGGCGAGCTGATCATGATGGCGGCCGTGCTGTGCATGGCTTTCTACAATGTCTGGTCGCGGCCGTTCATCCGCCGCTCGAGCGCGCTCGGCTTCCTCACCGTCGGCATGGGCACGGGGGCTCTGGCGCTTGTGGTCGTCGGCGCGTTGAGCGGCAGCGTCGCGACACTCCGCGATTTCAACACCGCGCAGTGGATCGCGGGACTCTATCTCGGCGTCGCCGGCGGCGCGCTGGCCTTCATCCTCTGGGTGCTGGCGCTGGAGCGGGCATCACCGACCCGCGTCGCCAACACCATGACGGTCAATCCGATCGCCGCGGGGTTGCTCGCGACCCAGCTCGTCGGCGAACCGATCACGCCCAATCTTGTCGTCGGGCTCGTCGCGGTGTTTGCCGGAATCTGGGTCGCGACGTCCGAGCGCTAAGGAGCCGGATCAGCTGCGGGGCGCCGACGGCGTCGTTGCGGACGGCGGCGCGGGGCTGTGCTTCGGCTTCTGCGTGCCCGCGTAGAACGACAGGGTGAAGACCAGGATCAGGCAGATCAGATAGACCGCATAGGACTGCGGCGGCTTGATCGCCCATTGCAGGAAGCGTGGGATCGGGCCTTGCGGGCCGGGGTCGTTGTCCATGGCGTCGTTGTGCGCCAAAGCAGGCGCGGAGGAAAGACGAAATCGGCGACTATTCGCTCGCGCGCTTGCCATCAAGCAGGAGCAGCGCGACGAAGGCGGCAAGGCTGAGCACGGACGACACGATCAAGACGCGGCTGCCGATCTCGTCGATCAAAAGTCCGAAGGCGAGCGGGGCAGCTGCCTGCGCCATCCGCGCCGGGGCGCCGATGATGCCGAGCCGGTAGGCATAGTTCCGCGGACCGAAGATCGCGAGCGGCAGGGTGCCGCGCGAAATCGTCAAGACGCCGTTGCCGGCGCCGTGGAACACCGCAAACACGCTTGCCGCGCCGCCGCCCCACAGGCCGACGATCGCGGCTCCGATCGGATGGGTAAGGCAGGCCAGCCGGGTCGACAGCAGCGGGTGATAGCGGCTGAGCAGCGCGGCCTCGACGATGCGGGCTCCGACCTGCGCCGGGCCGATCAGCGCGCCTGCGGCGATCGCCGTGACCGGCGTGGCGCCGGCCGCCTCCAGGGTGCGCGGAAAATGCGCCGCCATGGCACCGGTAACGGTCCACGCGGTCGCGAAGGTGAATGCCATCAGGATCATCGGGCGGTCGATCGGGATGTGCGGCTTGACCGCGTTCGCGACCGCCGCCTTCGCGCCTGCGACCGGCGGCAGCATCAGCCAGTTGATCGGCAGGCCGATCAGGATATGGGCCGCGGCCCAGGCAAAGCAGGTGTCGCGCCAGCCGATATGGGCGAGCCCGAGCGCGGTCAGCGGCCAGCCGACGGTCGAGGCAAAGCCCGCGATCAGGGTGATGCCGGTGATCGGACCGCGCGCCGCCTCGCCATAGATGCGGCCGAGCGCACCGAAGGCGGCGTCATACAGGCCGTAGCCCATGCCAATGCCGAGCAGCAGCCAAGCCGCGGCCAACACCGGGATCGACGTTGCAAATCCGAGCAGCACGAGGCCGCCGGCGATCGTCAGATTGGAGGTCGACAGCACCGAGCGGCCGCCGACCAGATCAATCTGCCGTCCGATCCCCGGGCCGAGCAGCGCCGAGATCACCAGGGCGGCGGAGAAGGCGGCGAAGATCCAGTTCGAGGAGACGCCGAGATCGCGGGCGATCGGATCGGCGAGGATCGCGGGAAGGTAATAGCTCGACGCCCAGGCCAGCGTCTGTGTGGCGCCGAGCGCCAGGATGATCGGGAGCTGCCGGGCACTCATGTCGCCGCGTTGATCCTCTGCCGGCAGTCACACGCCGGTCTTGCGTTGTTGAGCATGCATTTGCATCCGTCACAGAACCGTCGTCAAGCTCGTGCCGGGCATGCGGCGAGCAGGCTTCCTCCTGCGGGAATTGCCCGGCATAATCCAAGTATGGAACTCACGCCCCGCCTGCGCCTGATGAACTGGCTGGTCAACCAGGGTCTCACGGGCCTGCCCGAGAATGACCTGTTGCGCGGCTTCTGCGAGCGCTGCCGGGCCGAAGGCCTCCACCTGTCGCGCGGGATGGTCTTCATCGATACGCTGCATCCGATTTTCGAGGGGCGCGGCTTTCGCTGGAACGACGCCGAGACCAACGAGAGCGACGTATTCGAATATGGCTCGACCAATGAGGGCGAAGCCGCGGACGCGTGGCGGAATTCGATCTTCTATCACATGCTCGAAAACGGCCATCGGGAGCTGCCGGTCGACTTCGCCGGCGGCGGCTACAATTTCAAATTCATGGGGGACCTCGCCGAGAAAGGTCACAAGCATCTGGTGGCCTATGTGCACCAGTTCGGCGAGGCCGGCACCATGGGGCTGATGGATTGCGTCTATTCCTACTGGACGACCCGGCGCGATGATGGCTTTGGCGCGCAGGGGCTGGAGGCGCTGCGCGACCTCGTGCCGGTGCTGGGGCTTGCGATCAAATCCGCGGCGCAGGCGGATATCACAAGGACGCTGGGCCGGGTCTATCTCGGGCGCGACGCCGCCGAGCGGGTGCTGGGCGGCCGGATTGCTCGCGGCGTCACCGAGCGCATCAATGCGGTGCTGTGGTTCTCGGACCTGCGCGGCTCGACCGCGATCAGCGAAAGCATCGGGCCGGACGAGATCATCCCGTTCCTCAACGACTATGCGCAGGCCTCGATCGACGCGATCCATGACGCCGGCGGCGAGGTGCTGAAGCTGATCGGCGACGGCGTGTTGGCGATGTTTACCCATGAGAACATGGCGAGGGCGAAACGCGCAGCGCTCCGCGCCGAGCACCGCTTCCGGCGCAACATGACGATGCTCAACGCTCGCCGCGCGGCGGAGGGCAGGCCGGTGACGTCGGCCCATGTCGGCCTGCATGTCGGCGAGGTTTTTTACGGAAATATCGGAAGCGACGATCGGCTCGACTTCACCGTGGTCGGGCCTGCTGTCAACGAGGTCAGCCGCATCGCCTCGATGTGCCGCTCGGTCGACCGCGAACTGCTGACGTCGACCGCGTTCCGCGCCGAACTCGACGCCGCCGGACGCAACTATCTGGTGTCGACCGGCCGCTTCGCCCTGCGCGGCATCAGTCGCGCGCAGGAGCTTTACACGCTCGATCCGGACATTGCCGCCGATGAGATCGTCGGCGGCAAATACGAGCGGTATCTGGCTGGCTGATCTAGCACCGCGCTGGCTCGCCCACCATGTCGGGCTGCCGCGTCAGCGAGACCGCAGGCGACATCAGGATCACCAGCGCCTGGACGGCGAAGATCGCGGCAGCGAGGTAGAGGCAGGCTTCGGCGCCATAGAGGCCGCCGACGATGGCGCCGAGTGCGGAGCCGAGCGGGCGGGCGCCATAGCTCATGATGTTGATCGCCGAGACGCGGCCGAGCAGCGAGGGCGGTGTCACCGACTGCCGCAGTGTGGTCGTCGAGATCACCCACAGGATCGGGCCGACGCCGAGCAGGAAGAAGCTGAGCCCTGCGAGCAGCGGCGTCGGGATCCAGGTCGTCAGCGCCATCACGGCGGCGGCGACGAAGCCGGTCACCGGGCCGAGCCCGATCACGGTGCCGAAGGCGAGCCGCCGCATCACGCGGGTCGCAAGCAGCGCGCCGACCACCATGCCGACGCCGTACATCGCCAAGGTCGTGCCGACGCCGGTCGCTGACAGCCCGAGATGGCGCACGGCATAGGGCACGAACACCGCGAGCAGCAGGAAGGAGGCGGTGTTGAAGATGAACTGGGTGATGAAGACCGGCCGCAGCAGCGCGTGATGCATCACGAAGGCGGCGCCTTCCTTGATGTCCTGCAGCGGGTGACGCTGCGGTGCGGGCGGCCGCGCCGGCTCGTAGATGCCGGCGAGCAGAACCACGGCAATCGCCGAGAGCGCCGCGGCGAAGCCGAACGCAGGCGCCGCGCCGACCCAGCCGACGAGCACGCCGCCGAGCGCCGGCCCGCTGGCGAACGCCACGGTGCGTGCCAGCTCGATCCGCGCATTCGCCGCCGGCAATTGCTGGGATGTCACTAGTGACGGCACCAGCGCAGGTGCTGCGACGCTATAGGCGACCGTGCCGCAGACGGCGATGAAGCCGAGCAAGGCGAGCAGCGGCAGGGTCATCAGGCCGAGCCAGATCAACAGCAGGATCGCCGCAAGCGCGGCCGCCCGCAGCGCCTCCGAACCCGCCATCACCCAACGCCGCGACACGCGGTCGGCAAGCAGGCCGGCGGGAATCGCGAACAGGATGAAGGGCAGCGTCAGGGCGGTCTGCAGCAGGCCGGTCTGGCCCTCGCCGACGCCGAGCAGCAGCACGGCCACGATGGGGGCGGCCGCGAGCGCGATCTGCTCGGCGGATTGCGCGGCGAGGTTGGACCAAGCCAGGCGGTTGAAGGTTGCGGGGAGGCGAGGCGTATCGGCGGACATGGCAGATTCCTGTGAATTTCGATCTGGCCATAGTGTGTGGTTGGAAGACGCGCGAACCCACCCGTTTCCCGACAACGCCAAGCAAAAGGCCCGCCGAGGGGTTCGGCGGGCCGTTCCGATGTGAGAATGCCAGAGCTCGCTTAGATCATCACTGCGGTTTGGGACCCGCGGCGAGCTGGCCTGTGATTGTGCCGACGATCGCCGCAGGTTGGATTTCATTGGCGATTGCGGGGGCCTCGGCGGCAGCCTCTGCCCTCCGTTGCGCAAGCGCACCGGTCAGGCTGGTCAGCGCATCCGGTCCGGCCGGGAAACCCGCTTCGGAGAGGATCTTGTCGATCATCGGCTTGAACGCCGAAACCGATAAGAGCTGCGCGGCGAGACCGTCGCCGAGCCCGAGGCCGCCATTGCCATTGGCATGACCGTTGCCGCCACCGCGGCCAAGCATGCTGCCGGTGTCGAAGATTCGGATGTCGGAAATCTTCTCGATCGGCTTGACCGCTTCGGCGAGCGCGCTCGGGATAACGTTGATGCGGGCGAGGTTGAGGTCGTAGGCGATCATTTCTGCGCTGAGCTTGTTGCGCGCTTCCGCCTTCATGGTCGCGACTTCAGCCTCGGCCTGGCCGAGTGCCTTGACGCCGGCGGCGCGGGTGGTGGCAGCGGCCGCATCGGCCTTGGCCAGTACGTTGGTGGCTTCCGCCTTGTTGGCGGCGGCTTGGCGTTCAGCCTCGGCCATCACCGTGATCGGCATCGCGTTGGTTTCGGCGACCTTGCGCGCGGCGATCACGTTGATGATCTTGTCGCGCTCTGCAACCTCGGTGGCGCGGGCGGTGGTGACCTTTTCCTCGGCCGCGATCGCGACTGCGCGTGCGGTCTCGGCGATGGTCTGCGCCTCCGACTGCTCCTTGTTCTTGTTGGCGACGACGATCGCGGCCTCCTGCGCCACGATCTGGAGATCCCGCTCCATTTCGGTGGTGCGGCGCTTCACCGCGAGATCCGCTTCGATCTTCCGAGTGTCGCGAGCCTGGTTCGCCTCGGTCTGCTTGTTGGCGACCGCGAGCTCCTGCTGGATGCGATATTCGGCTTCGTTCTGCAACGCGGTCTGTTCGACCTGCGCCGTCTGCGCGCGCATCGCGGCGGTTTTGTTGGCGATGTCGCGCTGCTGCGCAAGCTCCGCCTCGCGCTTGGTGCTTTCGATCTGCAGTGTCGTCTGGCGTGCCACCAGGTCCTGCTGCGCGATGTTGACCTCGGTGGTGCGGACGATCTGGTTGCGCTCCTGCTCGCGCTGTTTTGTGATTTGGGTCAGCGTGGTGAGGCCGTGGGCGTCGAAGAAGTTACTCGGGTTGAAATGCTTGATGTCGCTCTGGTCGAGCCTTGTCAGCGACACCGATTCAAGCTCGAGACCGTTGTTCTGGATGTCGGCGCCGACCGCGTCCTGCACCGCCTTGACGAAGGTCGCGCGTTGCTCTTGCAACTCTTCGAGGTTCATGGTCGCGGCGACCGAGCGGAGGCCGTCGACGAACTTCGCCTCGACCAGCTCGCGCAGCTCGGCCGCATCATTCGTGCGGTTGCCGAGCGTTTGGGCGGCGAGCGCGATCGAGGAGGAGTCGGGCTTGACGCGGAGATAAAACTCGGCGCCGATATCGACGCGCATGCGGTCCTTGGTGATCAGCGAATCCGGGCCGCCGCGCGCGACCTCGAGCCGTAGCGTCTTCAGGTTCACCGCGGCGGTCGAATGGAAGATCGGCAGCACCATCGAGCCGCCGTCGAGCACGACCTTCTGGCCGCCGAGGCCGGTGCGCACATAGGCCTCATCGCGCGTCGAGCGCTTGTACAGTTTTGCGAACAATAGGCCGATGACGAGGATCGTAACGACGCCAATGGCGACGGGTACAGCAAGTTCCCACATGTGTTATGCCCTGTTGGAAGATTGTTGTTGGTCAATGAGGTCGGCGGGAGCAGCAATCGCGATAAAGCTTTTGGCGTCGCGGTCGACCAGCAACACGCTGGCGCCGACCGGCAACGCGGTAGAATCCTGTCCGGCACGCGCCGACACAGTGTGCCAGTTGCCGAAGACATCCTTGAGACGGACGCGGCCGGGCAGGCCCTGGTCGAGCGGGCCAACCGTGACGGTCGCGACCTTGCCGACGAAGTCGTCCTCGCTTACCGCATAGCTTTCGTCGCGCGGAATGACGCGCGCGAGGCCGCGGCTCGCGTTCCTGATCATGGGAATGCTGCCTGCCGCTGCAGCCACGGCGACGATCGACACCGGAATCGCGGTGCCGACGATATGCGCGAGGCCTTGTAGGAGGAATCCGGAAATCGAGAAGATGCCAAGCACCAGGATGATCAGGATCAGGAGGGGAAGCCGCCCGGCGTTGATCCAGAGAAACAGGCCGCTGAGAGCACTGGGGCTCTCGGCCTCGACCGCGAAATCCTTGCCGATGAGTTCGCTGATCGAAAGTCCGATCATGGTGCTCAGCAGCTCGATGCCGCCCAGGGTCACCATGATCGCTGCCGCGACCGCAAAGGGCCGCACGTCCGGGGCGAGCAGAAGTTCGCCAACTGCACTCATTTTTGTGACTTGATCCTTTCAAGCCGCGCTGCGATTTCCTTTTCGCGGTGCAGGCGATCGAGTTCGTCGAGCTCCTTTTCGCCGAGCATGCTCGAGGCGGGAACGCCGGTTACCCGCGCGATCGCCGCCATGGCACGCTCAGCACTCAATGTATTGGTCGGCGATGGTCCCCGGCCGGTTTCCTGCTGGGCCTGCGACATCATGCTTTGCTCGAGATCGGCCAGTTGGGCTTCCGCCTCGCGGCGCGCACCAAGCATCGCCTGCAAAGCCTTGGTCTGCTCGTCGATTTCCAGCTCGATGAAGTCCATCGCGCGTTCCAGCGCGATCACCTGGGATTCCAGATCAATTTGCCGTGCGACGCCGGCGCGGGCGAGATCCTCGCGATTTTCCGCAATTGCGAGACGAATCTTTTCCGTGAGACTCACCGTCTCCGCATCGAGTTCTTCGCGCCGCTTCTTGAGGCGAAACTCTTCGGCGCGCGATTTGCCGAGCGCGTAGCGCGCCTCGTCGGCGCCGGCGTCGATCTCGCGGATCGCCTGCTTGACCAGCGCCACCTTGTTGTTGTTCTCGGCGTTGTCGATGGTCTGGCTCGCAATGGCGGCAAGAAGCCGGCCCATGCGTGCAAGGATGCCTTCGTGAAGCATGGTCATCTCCTCCGGTTGTGCTGATTTGGATTTGACGGCGATGTGGATTTCGTAGCCGCGTCCATCCGAGACCAAGTGCGCCGGGAAGGGGCTTTCCCAGCCCGACGCATATCCCGGCACTTCGAACGGCACCAAGACGCGTCCGCTGACAGTGCTAATGGTCAGTGAAGTTGGGCCCTTGATTGCAAACAACTTGTCGTCGAGCGGTATCCGACGGACGGCTGCACCTGCGACATAGTTGGCGCGGTCGCGCAGTCCGAGCGTCACCAGCCGGGCGGGCAGGCCGGTCTCCTTCCGGATGGTTTCGTAGGCCTGGGCATGGAGCGAAACGAGATTGGCGCCGCTTGGCGCGACCTCGGCGAGGATCGCCATCATCCGGTCGTAGGCCGCGAACGTCGCCTCGATCGCCTCGATGGCGGAGGGATCGGGGACGAGGGCGTAGCGCAACGTTGCGGTCGGCGTCTCGACGGGCGGCTTGATCATGTCTCAAACGTAAAGTACTTCCCTAGTGCTTTACAAGGAGTGCCGCTGGTATCATTTTCGTGAGCCTAGATGCAGTTGCAAATGAGTTGCATTAAGGGGCGAGTTCGGCCATCCTCGCCGGATGGACGCTCGCACGCCTGACCTGTCGGCCGTTTCGCTGCCCAAATCTGTGCCGGATAGCGCCGGCTGGCGGGGCGATGCCGGCCACCCGCGGAGCCTGCCGGAGGTGAACGCGACCGTCGAGGTGCCCACGGGTGGCCTGTGGTGGCGCCGGCTCCTGGCCTTCGCCGGACCGGGCTACCTGGTCTCGGTCGGCTATATGGACCCCGGCAATTGGGCCACCGACCTCGCCGGTGGCTCGAAGTTTGGCTACACGCTGCTCTCGGTCATCCTGCTCTCGAATGTGATGGCGATCGTGCTGCAGGCGCTCGCCGCGCGGCTTGGCATCGCCACCGACCGCGACCTCGCGCAGGCCTGCCGCGCCACCTATTCGCGTCCCGTCAACTTGCTGCTGTGGCTTGCTTGCGAGGCCGCGATCATCGCCTGCGACCTGGCCGAGGTGATCGGCACCGCGATCGCACTGAAGCTCCTGTTCGGCATCCCCCTGATCGGCGGTGCGCTGCTCGCCGCCCTCGATGCCTTCCTGCTGCTGCTTTTGATGAACCGCGGCTTCCGCTTCCTCGAAGCCTTCGTGATCGCGCTCTTGATCGTGATCGCCGTCTGCTTCGTCGTGCAGATCGCGGCTGCCGCACCGCCGGTCGCTGCCGTGATCGGCGGCTTCCTGCCGTCGCGCACGATCATCACCAATCCGGAGATGCTCTACATCGCGATCGGTATCATCGGCGCGACCGTGATGCCGCATAATCTTTATCTGCACTCCTCGATCGTGCAGACGCGCGCCTATCCGCGCACCGAGGAGGGGCGGCGCGACGCGATCAAATGGGCGACGACGGATTCCACCATCGCGCTGATGCTGGCGCTGTTCATCAACGCCGCGATCCTCGTCGTTGCGGCGGCGACCTTCCACAAGAGCGGCCATTCCGACGTCGCCGAGATCGACCAGGCGTTCGAGCTGTTGTCGCCGCTGCTCGGGCTCGGCATCGCCTCGACGCTGTTTGCGGTGGCGCTGCTGGCCTCCGGCCTCAACTCGACGGTGACGGCGACGCTGGCCGGCCAGATCGTGATGCAGGGCTTCCTCGACCTGCGGCTGCCGGACTGGGCGCAGCGGCTCGTCACGCGGGGCATCGCGATCGTCCCCGTCATCGCCGTCACCGCGCTCTATGGCGACAGCGGCACGGCGCAACTGTTGGTATTCAGCCAGGTCGTGCTGTCGATGCAACTGCCGTTCGCGGTGATCCCACTGGTGCGGTTCGTCTCCGACAAACGCAAGATGGGCCCGTTCGCGATTCCGGCGACCGTCGCCGCGGCGGCGTGGATCATCGCCGGCGTGATCGTAATCCTGAACCTGAAGCTGCTCGCCGATACCTTCTTCGGCTAGGGCGACCGCTCAGTCCTGCGGCTCCGCCAGCTGTTCGCCGGTCGCATCGACGCGCAGCCAGCCGCTCGGCGCGAGCCGCTGCTGTGGCAGGAAGCGGCCCTTGTAGTCCATCTTCTTGGAGCCCTCGATCCAGTAGCCGAGATAGACGTAAGGCAGCCCCTGCCGGCGGGCGCGGGCGATGTGGTCGAGGATCATGAAGGTGCCGAGCGAGCGGCTTTCCTGCGACGGCTCGAAGAATGAGTAGACCATCGACAGCCCGTCGCTGAGCACGTCGGTCAGCGCCACCGCCAGCAATTCGTCGCCGCGGCCGGTGATGCCGCTGTCGGCATTGCGCTTGCGGTATTCGATGATGCGGGTCTCGACGTGGCTGTCTTCCACCATCATCGCGTAGTCGAGTACCGTCATGTCGGCCATGCCGCCGTGACGGTGGCGGCGGTCGAGATAGGCGCGGAAGATCGAATATTGCTCCGAGGTCGGCACCGCGCTGCGCTGCTCGCCGATGATGTCGGCGTTGCGGGCGAGCACCTTGCGGAAGTTGCGGGTGTGGCGGAATTCGTTGGCAATCACCCGGACCGAGACGCAGGCCCGGCACTGGTCGCAGGCCGGGCGGTAGGCGATCGACTGGCTGCGGCGGAAGCCGCCATGGGTCAATAAGTCGTTGAGATCGCCGGCTTTGTCGCCGACCAGATGCGTGAACACCTTGCGCTCGTGCCGGCCCGGCAGATAGGGGCAGGGCGAAGGCGCGGTCAGATAGAACTGCGGAGTATCACGCGAGTGCTGGGTCACGTCAGGTCGTCAGGCTCCAAATTCAACAAGGCAGCCAATCTAGCATCGCCTCCCGAAGGTTAACGGTCAATTGGTTTAGGCGGGCCTAATAGGCCCGCGCCGCCGGCGCCACCTGGGTCCGGACCGACCGGTTGATCATGACGGTTCCGAGGATGATGTCGTGCAGCAGCCTCCGCCGGCCATTGAACAGGCCGACCAGCAGGACCAGCGGCGACAGGAACGACACGGTTGCCCAGAACAGCACGGCGTGGGTGGCGCCGAGCACGAAATAGCCCGGCGCGCCGTACCAGGTGCGGAGCTCGAGATCCATCACGCGCATGCCGATCGTCGCCGAATGCGGGCCGCCGATCGAGGAGCCGTAATAGACGATCGCCCAGATGATCGAGGCCGGCGACACCAGCCAGAACAGCGCCCAGCCGAGGCCAAGGGTGACGACGCCGAACACGGCGATGAACAGCACCGCCAGGATCACCGGGACCGACAGCACCACGAGGTCGATCAGGAACGCAAACACGCGCCGCGTCAGCACGCCGCGGAACAGCTCCGGCTGTTCCCAGGGATCGAATGCGTGGGGCGGAACGCCGCCGTCATTGCGCCAGGTGCCGCCGCCATTGGAGCCCGAGCCGCTGTAAGACATGACCAACCTCCGAAGAATGTCACGCGCAGGACATGGGAACCAGCCACGCGGCTGCAAGCCCGCACGAACATTAACAAGCCGAAATATTCCGGCGATTCCGCGGCCGGAACCATCAGCGCCGGTGTATGCTGGAGGTTGAGTGAAAGCGGGGGACACATGGGCACACGAATCGAGTTGCGCTGCCGCTGCGGAGAGGTTCGCGGCGTCGTCACCAACCCGTCGCCGCGGACGGTCAATCGCGTCGTCTGCTATTGCGACGACTGCCAGGCCTTTGCGCATCAGATCGGCCGCGCCGATTGGCTCGATGCCAATGGCGGCACCGACATCGTCCAGGTCGCGCCTGACACGCTCAGTTTCGTGCAGGGCCACGACAAGATCGCCGGCGTGCGGCTGACGCCGAAGGGCCTGTATCGATGGCACACGACCTGCTGCAACACGCCGGTCGGCAATACGCTGACGCCGGCCGTTCCCTTCGTCGGGATCGCAGTGCAGGCGTTTGACGGCGGCGCGCCGTGCGCGGACGAGGCGTTCGGCAAGCCGATCGGCGCGATCCTCGGCAAATACGCGATCGGCGAGCCGCCGAAAGGGTCGACAGGGTTTCACCTGTCGCTGATGCTGCACGCCATCGGCAAGGTGCTGGGCTGGCGCCTGCGCGGAAAGGCCTGGCCGCATCCCTTCTTCAAGCGCGGGACCGGTGAACCGGTCTATCCGCTGACCGTGCTGTCGCAGGAGCAGCGCGAGGCGCTCCGTCCGCTGTGCGGGCCGCGTCCGACGGCGCAGGCCGCACGCCGCACGCCGCGCATAGGCTTACGATTGCGCCTTGATCTTCTCGGCGGCGATCGGCGCGAAATAGGTCAGGATGCCGTCGGCGCCGGCGCGCTTGAAGCCGATCAGGCTCTCCATGATGGCGCGCTCGCCGTCGATCCAGCCATTGGCTGCGGCACCGGCGATCATCGCGTATTCGCCCGACACCTGGTAGACGAAGGTCGGCATCGCGAACGTGTCCTTCACGCGGCGCACGATGTCGAGATAGGGCATGCCGGGCTTCACCATCACCATGTCGGCGCCTTCGGCGATGTCGAGCTCGACCTCGCGCAGCGCCTCGTCGGAATTGGCGCTGTCCATCTGGTAGGTGCGCTTGTCGCCGGTCAGCGTCTTGGCCGAGCCGATCGCGTCGCGGAACGGGCCGTAGAAGGCGGAGGCGTATTTCGCCGCATAGGCCATGATCTGCACGTCGACGAAGCCGCTGTCGTCCAGCGCCTCGCGGATCGCGCCGACCCGGCCGTCCATCATGTCCGACGGCGCGATCACGTCGCAGCCGGCTTCGGCCTGCGTGAGCGCCTGCTTCACCAGCACCGCGACCGTCTCGTCGTTGAGGATCTTGCCGTCGGCGAGCAGCCCGTCATGGCCGTGGCTGGTGAAGGGATCGAGCGCGACGTCGCAGAGCACGCCGATGTCGGGAAACTCCTTCTTGATCGCGCGCACCGACTGGCAGACCAGATTTTCGGGATTGAGCGCTTCAGAGCCCGCTTCGTCGCGCAGGGACGGTTCGGTGAATGGGAACAGCGCGATGCAGGGGATGTTGAGCTTGGCCGCGCGCTCGGCGTCGCGAACGATCTGGTCGACGGTCAGCCGCTCGACGCCAGGCATCGATGCGACCGGGGTGCGGGTGTTGTGGCCATCGACCACGAACATCGGCCAGATCAAATCGTCAGTCGTCAGCACGTTCTCGCGCACCAGGCGGCGCGCCCATTCCGACTTGCGGTTGCGGCGCGGCCGGACCACGAGGTCGAGCGACGGCGGGGCGAGGGTGGTCTGGCGCCGCGGCGCGTCGCGCATTTCGATCGGGCGCCCGAATTTGATCGCCATATTGTGTCTCCCCGACAGTCGGCTGGTCTGGACCTGATATAGTTCCAATTCTAGCACTTTTCAGGGGCCGCCGTCATTGTGCCCTCGGCGCGCCTGATTTGCCGCAACGGCAATTGATTTTACCCTTCCGGCGGGCCAAGACTGCGGCCATGAACCCTCAACGGCAGCCTCTGCGCGGCGATTCTCATGTCTGACACCTCTGCGCGTGATCAGGCGCGGGACAGTGCCATTTCGGTCGGGGCGATCTCGTCGGATCGTATCGAGCCGGACGAGAATGCGTGGACGCGGCGGCTCGTCATCTTCCTGCGCATCATGGCGGTCGTCTCGATCGCCAAGGGCCTCTACCACTGGGCCCAGGTGACCGGCTTCGTCGGCGGCGAGGAGGAGGCATTCGAGAACCAGTCGATGGCCTGGCAAACCGCCACGATCTATTTCGCGGTGATCGAACTCGTCGCCGCCGTCGGGCTGTGGCTCGCAACGCCGTGGGGCGCGGTGGTGTGGCTCACGACCGTGGTGTCGATGGCGGTCATCGAACTGATGTTTCCGGGCATCTATGGCGGCAGCCTGACCGTGGTCGCGTTCGAGGCCGTGATGCTCGCTGCCTATCTTGCGCTCGCCTGGATGGCGGCGCGCGAACGGCCGCCGTAGGAGTTGCGTGATCCCTCGCGAGCGATGTGGCGCACGCGCGCTCCGATAAATTTTTCAGAGAATTTTCGGGTAACCGTTCGGTGACCGTAAAGGGTTCCATCACACCTCTTACGCGGTCGTTTCGAATTCAAACGATGCTGTTTCCGAATGCGACAGGGGAGGCAGACGAAGCGTGAACAAACGGCTTCGCACCGTCAATGAAAAGTTGCGAAAAGTCCTTGATCCACGGGCTTAATCCGCGATTCACTGTCTTAAATTCATGATCTCTTTATTCTCTTATTTAAGCTGATCTTCAAACGGCCCCCTTACGTTGGACCTATCAGGCGGGACACAAGTTTCGTCGCATAAGTCGAAAAAACGACAACAGGGGAAGTGTCATGATGAAAGCCGTTGCGACAACGGCGGTGGAAACCGCTGATCGCGCTGCCAGCCAGTCGCCTGTGCAGCCGCTCTATCTCGAAGCACTGACTTTGGTGGAGCGGCTGCACCGCCGGCTCCTCGACGTCATCAAGGACGAGTTCGATCGCCGCGGCCGCGCCGACATCAACTCGGTCCAGGCGCTTCTGCTTTACAATATCGGCGACAAGGAGCTGACCGCCGGCGAGCTGCGCACCCGCGGCTACTATCTCGGCTCCAACGTCTCCTACAATCTGAAGAAGCTCGTCGAGCTCGGCTTCCTCGATCATCAGCGCTCGCGCGTTGATCGCCGCTCGGTCCGCATCCGTCTGACCGCTCAGGGCCAGGAAGTCCGCCGCATCGTCGACGCGCTCTACCAGAAGCACGTCAAGACGGTCGAGCAGGTCGGCGGCATCTCGAACGAGGAGTTCGCGAGCCTGAACAAGTCGCTGCATCGCCTCGAGCGGTTCTGGACCGACCAGATCCTGTATCGCCTCTAAGAAGCCACCCTGTTGCCTAGCGGCCAAGCCGGCGGTTGAAGAAGACCGGCAGCCACCTCCAGAAAGCGCATCGGCCGTGCCCGGCCGCTGCTTCGTTTTTGCACTGCGAAATAAACCTTACAGCGTGGGAACCAACCTGCGCCCTGGGGCTTATCCGTCGGTTACGGAGAGCCCCGTCGTGCTGATCGAGCGTGAAATCCAGGTGGTAAATATCGAGGTGGTTGGCGATGCCTATGCCATCGCCTCGAATTACCTGCGCAGATCCGGCGCCATTCCCGACAGCTTCGCGACCAACGAGCGCCTGCTCGGGATCATCGTGAAGCTGTTTCAGCGCGGCGACACCAACCGGATCCGTCTCGCCAACAAGGCGATCGCCCAATTCGAGGCCGAGACGCTGATCGCGTAAATGCAATCGGAGAATCCCATGGAAGCCGCCATCGACCGGATCATGCAGACCTATGATCTGCTGCTCAATCGCACGACCGCCGCAAGCGACGATGCGAGGGCGAAGGTGACGGAGTATGTGCGAACGCTGTTCGAGGCGGGCGAGAAGGACACGCACCGGCTGACGGTCTGCGGGCTGACCTATCTGCGTCAGCTCGACGGCAGCACGGATCATGTGAAGGCCGGGTATACGGGGCTGTAGGGGCCCTCACTCCCTCCACGTCATTGCGAGGAGCAAAGCGACGAAGCAATCCATCGTCCAGCATATGCGGAGGGATGGATTGCTTCGCTTCGCTCGCAATGACGAGCGGGATGATCTGATTCAACTGTCAAACAGCGATGAGGATGCACGTCCGCATTCTCGCGACGTGAATCGTCCGAGCTTTGCGTTTCGTTCGCCCTCTTGGAGAACAGAGGGCGCAGGGAAAGCCGGGTGCCGATTGCACCCATGGGCCCTGTGCAACAAAAAGCACAGGGGTAGGACCACAGGTGAAACCGGAAACATCCCGGCTTTCCCTGCGCGATGGTTTTACGGTTTCCTTCGTGCTCTCCCCGGCGAGACCGGGCTTTTTTGCCACCGTCATCTGCAAGAAGCGTTAGCCTTTGCTGATGAGACACCAGCCACTGGGGCGTCAGGACCACACGACTTCGCCGTCCGCGTCATGCGCACTCGTCAGTTGCGTGCTCCGCGTCCACCGCATCTCAACCCAACACTCGTGACGATCGCGAAGCGCCCTCAATCGGGTGAGACGGGCGGATTCATAGACTGATTTTCGTTTCTTGAAAACAGAAATATTTTTAGCGTGGGCACTTGCCCCGTCGGGCAAATCAGTGGCATGGGGCGGGTGAGCCATCATTTGCCGCGTCACCCGTGCTGAGCCGCGGATCTTGGCTGCGCTCGTCAGACGCGGACATGAGACCTGCCATCGGTTCGGAGGTTGGCCGCTTGTCAGGGGAGACCGGAAGTGCCCGCCGCACGGTCAAACGACGGGAATCGCCCAGACGGCGTCGTTCTCGCGGCGCGGCCGGCCTTCGGAATACTACCCCCAATGCGCCCTTTTGAATCTCACAGAGGGATCTAAAATAGCCGGAATGCTATCCGGGCTTGTTATATTGGCAGCACTGGTGCTGTCAGGTTCTGTCGCCGCGGCACAGCAGGCGGGCAATCCCTGCGCCGGCGATATTAAGACACTGTGCGCCGGCATTCAGCCCGGCGAAGGCCGGATCAAGGCCTGCATAAAATCGCATTTGACCGCCCTGTCGCCGAGCTGCGAGGACCGCTTGCTCACGGTGGCGGTGACCGGGAAAGTGTGCAAGACCGATGTTACGAACCTGTGTGCCGGTATCGTGCCGGGCACCGGTGGTATCAGAGCCTGCATAAAGTCGCACATGGCGGAGGTGAGCGATCCTTGCAGGGATGCGATGTCCCAGGCCGCGGCGGGCAAGAAAATCTTGGGACGCGGGGATCTCTAGAAATCATTATCCGGCGAGCGTTGGCTGATCGTCGACCACCATTCCTTGTCGCTTCAATAGTTGCTGGTCACCAGGAGGTCGCTACGTCCTCCAGGTGAATGGCCAGGTGCAAGGTTCCGAGCACCAGCGCTATCGGGGCAAAGCGGACATCGGCCGGTCGTTTGGCGCCTTTTTCCAGTGGAAGTGATCACGTCGGTCAGCGGCGACGTTGGTCTCCGCAGGAGAAAGAACGTCTGGTGGCGGCAATGATGGTGCCATGTTACGCTTTCATCGCCATCGACCCTGTGCAGCCGAGAGGACAACATCGGATGGCGAATAGCGCTTTTGAGGAAGAAGCGGCGCGCGTTGCCGCCGTTCGCAGCTACCAGATCATCGGCACCGCGCCGGAGCCGGATTACGACGACCTCGCCCAAGTCGCGGCGCAGACCTGTGGCTGTCCTGCCGGACTCATCAACATCTTGGATGACGCCTCGCTCTACTCGAAGTCGCGCTACGGCATCCCCTACAGCGGCGAGCCGCTCCCGCGTGAGCTCTTCATGTGCTCGACCGCGGCGATTGGCTCAGACATCCTCGAAGTGCCGGATTGCGCGGCGGATGAGCGCTTTGCTCATCTCCCTGTCGTCGAGCACGACCCGCATGTGCGGTTTTACGCGGGGATGCCGCTGGTCAATAGCGACGGCTATCACCTCGGCAGCCTCTGTATCCTCGACTTCAAGACGCGCGAGCCGCTCACCTTCGAGCAACGCGACGCGCTAAGGACGCTCGCGCGCCATGCGGTGACGCTACTCGAGCTGCGGCGCACTCTTTTCGAGCTCGAGCGGGCGCGCCAAGAGGCCGCTGCGGAACGCGAGAAGTCGGAGCGGTTGTTGCGGTGCATGTTGCCGGATTCCGTGGCGCAAGAGCTGAAGGAAAACCAACGGGTCGCACCCCGTTTTTTCGATTCCGCCAGCATCCTGTTCGCCGATTTCGAAGCGTTCACGCGCCATGCTGAGCGCACTGAGCCCAAGGCGCTCGTCGAACAGCTCAACGAATTCTTCTCCATGCTGGACCAGATCGCGCGGCGCCACGGGCTCGAGATGCTGAAGACGATCGGCGACGCGTATATGTGCGTGGGCGGCGTGCCCGAGCCTCGCCGCTCGCATCCCGTCGACGCTTGCCTGGCGGCGCTCGAGATGCAAGGCGAGATGGACGCGGCCAATCGGCGTCGCGACCGCTTTCGCCTTCCGCGCTGGGACATCCGCATCGGCATCCACAGCGGGGCGGTGATCGCCGGCGTCGTCGGCCAGCGCCGCTTCACCTACGACATTTGGGGTGATGCGGTTAATGTCGCAGCCCGCATGGAAGGCGCCGGCGCGGCGGCGCGCATCAACGTCTCGGAGACGGTCTATCATCGCACCTGCACGCTCTTCGACTTTGAGCCGCGCGGCAGCATCGAGGTGAAGAACAAGGGGCCTCTTGAAATGTTCTACCTCTCCGGGATCAAACGCGAGCTCGCGGGGGACGAAGCGCGGCGCCAGCCGAACGCCGTTTTCGACATAGAATGCGCGCGACTCTTTCCCCGTCGCCCCGGCGCGAGGTAGCGAGTCGACAACCTGCGGCAGATCTTGAGCGCTGGAAGGAGGGCGCGAGTCCGGATATCGCCCTAAGCGACGTGCTGCACCGTCGCAAGACCTCGGTCGCGAACGGGGCATAGATGGTGTAACGGGCCGCCGGCTGGCCGCGGTGGTTAAGGCGGCGAGAA
>NZ_JBHMET010000125.1:0-107091 GCF_042430365.1 Bradyrhizobium erythrophlei | reverse complement strand
CTTCGCAACAAAGATGTGTGCATTAGATAGCCGGCGAGACCGGGCTTGTTTGTCACCGTCTTCGCAAAGGCGCTTCACGCCTTGCGAGGAGACACCTGCCACTGGGGCGTCAGGACCACACGACTTCGCCGTCCGCTTTCCGCGCGCACTCGTCGGTTGCGCGCGCCGCGTCCACCGCATCTCGACCCAACACTCGTGACGATCGCGAAGCGCCCCTCAAGCGGGTGAGACGAGTGGATCATTACACTGATTTGCACTTCGCATAAACCGAAATATTTTTGCGGCAGGGGCTTGCGCCGTCGGGCAAATCAGTGCCACGGGGCGGATGCCCTCCCTCCCATCGGTTGTTCAGCGTCACCGCCGTCGGCGCTATACTCCAGGACAAACGAACACGAGGGAGAACCCGGTGAGTATTTCCGTTATCGAGCAAGCCAGGATCCAGGCGCAGGTGCTGGTGCCGCTGGTGAAGGCGCTGCAAACTGAGCTCGGCGAGGCGCGCGCCAATGCGCTGGTGCGCAAGGCGCTCGGCGAGCTCTATCGCCGCCACGGCGAGGCGTTCTGGCGGGCGAAGAACGAGAGCCATCTCGGAACGGCGGTGGCGTCGGCATTCAAGACCTATGCGCGCGACGACGCGCTCGATTATGACGTGATCGAGCAGTCGCAGGATGCCTTCGAGATCAAGGTGACGCGATGCAAATATGCCGAGTTCTACAAGGCGCTCGATGAGCCCGAGCTTGGATTCCTGCTGGTCTGCACTGCGGATTTCGCAACCGCCGACGGGTTCGGCGGCGACGTCAAGCTGACGCGCACGCAGACCATCATGCAGGGCGCGAGCCACTGCGACTTCAGGTATGCGCGGAAAGAGCCGGGCTGAGGGCAGCGCCTTGCAACTTCGATGTCACCGTTCTTGCGATGCGGCTGCACGCCGATGTCGCCAGCGGATGAACCACATCACGATAGTCACGAACCACTCCGGCGCGTCCAGATAGCGCAGCGTTTCAATTTGACCCTGCTCGTCGCGTTCTTGGAAATTTGCTTCGGAAAAGTAGTCTTGGGTCGCGGTGTACCACTCCAAGGTATGTGTGATTTCCTCCTGCAAAGGAGCAGTACTCGGAAACCTTTTGAGGAAGTTCAGTTCGCGGCGAAGACAGATCGCCTCGATGCTCGCGCGCTTCTTCTCCTCGTAGTCAATGCCCCATCCAGCGAGCCTTGCATGAGTCGTTTCATGTATGATCGTGGAGGCCAGACGCTCACGCGTCGTCGTGTCCTGGAGGACAAAACGCTCATCAAGGGCGCAGGCGTTCAATGGCGGGCTGTAGTGTGCGAGCGCATGTGGAATCAGGTGCACCCATATTCGGCCGAGATTGCGGGTGACGCGGGAATGGTTGAGCCGATCGCTGCGCTTGATGAGCTGTAGCGCGTCCTCGACGCGGCGCAAGGCGGTATAGGGCTCTGCTTCCCTGCTTCCCACCCAAAGCCCGTCGATCGTCCGGCCGTTTGATAGCCAGAGCTCCAGCCTCTCGGCGCGGGTGGGATTTCGATCCGGCTTTCTGACCAGGACGAGGCCGCGCGGCTTTTGCGGCGATTCCGATTGCTGCAAGCGGTACCCCGTCGTGCCCGAGTTCGGTTTCCGCCGATCACGATAGGCGAGCCTCGCTTTCAGGCTGTTTAGGAGCTTAGCTCAAATCGTAGCGATTGTCGTTAAGGCCTCACGAGGCTGCGGCTGGTCCATTCCGGATTTCGTCGGTCTGGTGGTTTCTCCAGAGCGGTCCAGGCGCTACAGTGCGCGCACAGATCAAGAAAAGGAAAATACGAATGGATTTGGGTTTGAAGGGACGAAACGCCGTTGTGCTCGGCGGCACGCGCGGCATCGGGCGGGCGATTGCGGCGACGCTGGCCGGCGAAGGCGCCGGCGTGGCGGTCTGCGCCCGCAACGCGGAGCAGGTCGCGGGCACGGTTGCCGAATTGAAGGCTGCGGGCGTGCGCGCGACCGGCGCGCCGGTCGACATTACTGACGGCGCCGCGTTGAAGTCGTGGATATCGGATGTCGCCAAGGAATTGGGCAGCATCGACATGCTGTTCTCCAATGCCGGCGCGATGGCGCAGGGCGGTGATCCGGCGTCGTGGGAGCAGAATTTCCGGCTCGACGTGCTCGGCGCGGTGAATGCGTTCGAGGCCACGCGTCCGTTCCTCGAAGCGAGCGGCGAGAAGACCGGCGATGCGGCCTTCATCATCATCTCGTCGATCTCGGCCGCTCAAGCCGACCGCGTAAGCTCCTATGGCCCGATCAAGGCGGCGCTGGTGCACATGGCGAAGGGGCTGGCGCGGCAATACGCGGCCAAGAAGATCCGCGTGAATGTCGTGTCGCCCGGCACGGTGTATTTCAAGGGCGGCATCTGGAACATGGTCGAGCAGAACGCGCCCAAGATGTACCAGGACGCGCTGGCCCGCAACCCGACCGGCCGCATGGCCACGCCGCAGGAGATCGCCAATGCCGCGGTGTTCCTGGCGAGCCCGGCGTCCTCGTTCACGACGGGCTCGAACCTCGTCGTCGACGGCGCGATCTCGAACCGGGTGAATTTTTGAGGGCGACGACATTCGCGGCCGACCTGTCATCCCTGCGCAACGGCTTCGCCGTTGTCGCTGGAGGTGCTCGCCGTGCGGTGCAATGCACCGCACGGCGAGCATCGAAGGATGAACGGCCACAGTCGGGCCGTCGACCCTTCGAGACGCGCGCAATGCGCGCTCCTCCAGCGACAAAGGCGAAGCCTTTGCGCGGGGGTGACGGTGAGAGGACGACGCTTTGGCGACAGCCCCTCAATGAAAATCCCGTGACGGCGGCAGGATGCGGACGTTGCGGGGGTGGCGGATTTTCTGCGCCGGCATGTCGACATGGTCGCGGCGGTCGTCGTTGAGCTGCTCGATCAGCGCCGGGCCCGGCGGCACCGGATGCTTGCGGCTGAGGGAATCGTTGGCGAGGCCAGTCAGGTCGTGGGAGCGGTCGACCATGCGCTGCGCGACCAGATGCGTGACACCTTCCGGGCTGCTCTGGATATAGCCCTCGACCAGGATCAGGCGCGCCCCCATCACCTCTTTCCGGTACTGCTCCATCACCTTCGGCCACACCACGATATTGGCGATGCCGGTCTCGTCCTCCAGCGTCATGAACACGACGCCCTTGGCGCTGCCCGGCCGCTGCCGCACCAGCACCACGCCGGCGCAACGCACGCGACGGCGGTCGTTAGCGTGATTGATCGTCTTGCAGGCGACGACGCGCTCCTTCGTGAACATCTCGCGCAAGAACTCCATCGGATGGCCCTTCAACGACAGGCGGATGGTCTGATAGTCGGCGACCACCTGTTCGGGGCGCGGCATCTCCGGCAGCGGCTCTGCGTTCTCGTCGGGCTGCTCGCGCGCCGTGGCCGCCTCGAACAGCGGCAGCGGAACGTCGTCCGGCAGCCGCCGCACCGCCCACAGCGCCTCGCGGCGGTCGAGCCCGATCGAGCGGAACGCATCGGCATCCGCGAGCAGGATCAGCGCGCGCTTGGGCAGGCCCGTGTCGCGCGCGAATTCCTCCAGCGAGGTGAAGGGACGGCGGGTCCGCGCGGCGACGATGCGGTCGGCCCAGTCTGTTGGTTCTGCAGCAGCTTGTCCGCGGGCTCGCTGCACCTCTCCCGCTTGCGGGGGTCGAGACGAGCGAAGCTCGCTCTTAGGTCGGATCGCATCGTAAGATGCGATCCGGGTGGGGGCTCTCTCCTCACGAAGAGCGTCGCCCGCGGAGATACCCCCACCCCAGCCCTCCCCCGCAAGCGGGAGAGGGAGCGTAGTCCCTTCGCGGCTAGAAGTGGACCGAGCATGTAGCGCCGACATGCGCCGCCGCAGCGCCTGGTCCCGCTTCAATCTCTCCTCATCCGGATCATTCCAATGAAACCCGTCGATCTGGCGGAAGCCGAGCCGCACCGCGCAATAGTCCCCGTCCTTCTCCTCCAGCGTGTTCTGCGCGAAGCTGAAGGAGACATCGACCTCGCGCACCTTGACGCCGTTCTTGCGGGCGTCGCCGACGATCTGCGCCGGGGCGTAAAAGCCCATCGGCTGCGAGTTGAGCAGGCCGCAACAGAACGCATCCGGGTGGTAATGCTTCAACCATGACGAGATGTAGACGAGCTGGGCAAAGCTCGCGGCGTGGCTTTCCGGAAAGCCGTAAGAGCCAAAACCCTTGATCTGGTCGAAGCAGCTTCTGGCAAACTCCGGGTCGTAGCCGCGCGCGACCATGTTGCCGATCAGCTTGTCTTCGTATGTGCCGATGGTGCCGAGATTGCGGAAGGTCGCCATCGAGCGGCGCAGGCCGTTGGCTTCCTCGGAGGTGAATTTTGCCGCCTCGATCGCGATCCGCATCGCCTGCTCCTGGAACAAGGGCACGCCGAGCGTCTTGTGCAGCACATTATAGAGTTCGTCCTTGTCGCCCTTGTCCGGTGACGGCGACGGATAGCTCACCTTTTCCTGGCCGTTCCGCCGCCTGAGATAAGGATGCACCATGTCGCCCTGGATCGGCCCGGGGCGCACGATCGCGACCTCGATGACGAGATCGTAGAAGGTCCGCGGCTTCAGCCGCGGCAGCATGTTCATCTGCGCCCGGCTCTCGACCTGGAACACGCCGAGCGATTCCCCGCGGCACAGCATGTCGTAGACCCTCTCGTCGTCCTGCGGGACGGTGGCGAGCGCCCAACGCTCACCCTTGTGGTCGTCGATCAGGTCGAAGCATTTGCGGATGCAGGTCAGCATGCCCAGCGCCAGCACGTCGACCTTCATCATGCTGAGCGCGTCGACGTCGTCCTTGTCCCATTCGATGAAGGTGCGGTCGTCCATCGCGGCGTTGCCGATCGGCACATAGGTGTCGAGCCGGTCCTGGGTCAGTACATAGCCGCCGACATGCTGCGAGAGGTGACGAGGAAACTCGATCAGCTCGCTGGCGAGCTCGACCGCAAGGGTGATCATCGCATTTTTGGGATCGAGTCCGGCCTGCCGCACCTGCACGTCGTTGAGGCCCTTGCCCCAGCTTCCCCACACGGTGTTGGCGAGCGCCGCGGTGACGTCTTCCGTCAGCCCGAGCGCCTTGCCGACGTCGCGGATCGCGCTGCGCGGGCGATAATGGATGATGGTCGCGATGACGGCGGCGCGGTGGCGGCCATAGCGGCGGTAGACATATTGCATCACCTCCTCGCGCCGCGAATGCTCGAAATCGACATCGATGTCGGGCGGCTCGAGCCGCTCCTTGGAGATGAAGCGCTCGAACAGCAGATCGACCTTGGTCGGATCGACCGAGGTGATGCCGAGCACGTAGCAAACCGCCGAGTTCGCCGCCGAGCCCCGCCCCTGGCACAGGATGTTCTGGCTGCGCGCATAGTGCACGATGTCGTGCACGGTGAGGAAGTAATGCGCATATTTCAGCTCGGCGATCAACGCGAGCTCCTTGTCGAGGGTGGCGCGGAGTTTTGCGTCGATCTTGCCGCCGAAATATTTGTCGACGCCGGCCCAGGTCAGGTCTTCGAGGTGCTGCTGCGCGGTCTTGCCCGGCGGCACCGGCTCGTCGGGATACTGGTATCTGAGCTGGTCCAGCGTGAAGGTGATGCGCTCGGCAAAGCGCATGGTCTCGGTGATCGCCGCAGGCCAGTCGCGGAACAGCCTGATCATCTCATGCGCCGGCTTGAGATGGCGCTCGGCATTGGCCTCGAGCTTGCGGCCGATTGCCTCGATCGTGGTCTTCTCGCGGATGCAGGTCAGGACGTCCTGCAGCGGGCGGCGCGCCGGGTGATGATAGAGCACCTCGTTGGTGGCGAGCAGCGGGACATCGGCCTTGGCCGCAAGGCCATGGAGCTGTGCGAGGCGGCGCCGGTCGTCGCCGCGATAGAGCAGGCTGGCGGCGAGCCAGACGCCGTCGGCCGAGCTCGCCTTCAGCTTTTCAAGCAGGTCGAGCGCGCTTGCCGCGTCGAAGCGATGCGGCAGCGCCAGCACCAGGAGCTGCCCCTCGGCGAAGTCGAGGAGATCGGCGAGCTTCAAATGGCACTCGCCCTTCTCGATCCGCACGATGTCGTCGCCGCGCTTGCCGCGGGTCAGGAGCTGGCACAGCCGGCCATAGGCGGCGCGGTCGCGCGGATAGACCAAAATGTCGGGCGTAGAGTCGATGAAGACGATGCGCGCGCCGATCAGGAGCTTTGGCGGATGCGTGACCTTGTCGCTGTCGAGCTCCTTCCAGGCGCGCACCACGCCGGCCAGCGTGTTGTGATCGGCGATCCCGATCACCGGGATGCGCAATTCGCTCGCCTCATGCACATAGGCGCGGGGGTCGGAGCCGCCGCGCAGGAACGAGAAATTGGTGGTGATGCCGATCTCGGCATAGTCAGGCGTTTGCGCGCTCATGCGAACAACCCATGCACATACCAGTTGGCGGGAACGGGCTCGCCGGCCTCGTCCCGCAACTCGCTCTCATAGAGACCGTCGCGGAAGATCCAGAAACGCTGGCCCTCGGCGTCCTCGACGCGGAAGTAATCGCGCGTCAGCGCTTGGCCGTCCTGCTTCCACCACTCCATGGCGATGCGCTCGGGGCCTTCGGCCCGCACCACCGCATGCCGCGCGCGCCGCCAGGTGAACTGATGCGGCGGACCGTCGGGCACGGTTGCGAACGGCACCTTGATCGGCTCGGGCCGGTCGAACAGCCGCAACGGGCGCAGCGGCGGCTCGCCCGCGACGCGCTCCGGCCATGCGGCCGCGCTGGCGGCGGCGAGATGATGCTGCGCCGGCACCGCGAGCGCTGATCGTTCGGGGATGTGGCTCTCCAGCGGCAGATGCACGACCACGCGTTTTCCGCCGATGCGGGCGGCGATGCGGTCGATCAGGTCGGACAGTTGGTCATTGTCGTGCACATTGGCGTCGAGATCGCGCTGCTGCTGCACCACGATCTCGGTGCGGCCGGCGGCGAGGCGGACGAGGTCGAAGCCGAAGCCGGGATCGAGCGGATCGTTGAGCGCATCGAGCCGCTCGCGGAACAGGCGGTCGATCATCTCGGGCCGCGTCACCGGACGCCCGGTGTCGACGACGATCGCGCGCACCGCGCCGTCGGTGCGGAAGAAGCTCGCCTCCAGCTGCCGCGCGCCCTTGCCCTGCTTGTCCATCGCCGCGACCAGCATCCGGGCGAGGTTTTGCAGCGTCAGCGCGATCACGGTGTCGGTGGCGATGGGCTCGGGGAAACGCTTCTCCACGATGTAATCGGGCAGCGGCTTGCGCGGGCTGATCGGGGCATCGCCCTGCCCGAGCGCATGCGTCAGCAGCGTCGTGAAGGCGGTGCCGAACCGCGCCGAGATCTCGTGCGGCGCGCGTGCCGCGACATCGCCGATGGTCTTCAACCCCGCGCGGCGCAGGCCGCTGGTGATCGCCTCCCCGGCGCCGAGCGCTGCAACCGGCAGCGGACCGACGGCCTCGGCCTCCTCGCCGCCGGCGATGATCCGGCCCGAGGCGTGCCGCGTCAGCGTGCGCGCCGCAATCGAGGTGCCTGATATCGCGGCGCTGACGGCAAAGCCGCGGCGGCCGAGCGCGCCAGTCACGGTCTGCAGCAGCGCGCGCTCGCCGCCGAACAGGTGCGCGCAGCCGGTGATGTCGAGGAACAGGCCATAAGGCGGATCCAGCGCCACCAGCGGCGTGAAGCGGTCGCACCAGTCGGCGATGTCGTTCAGCGTCTTTGCGTCCGCAGCGGGATCGGCGTCGTAGACCGTGAGCTCCGGGCAGATCGCGCGGGCATTGGCGAGCGGCAGCCCGACCGAGAGCCCGGCGCGCACCGCGGCCTCGTCGAGCGCATGCAGCAGGATGGCGTTGTGGTCCTTTGCGACGACGACGCTGGGGATTTCTTTCTTCGCCTCTCCCGCTTGCGGGGGAGGCCGGATCGCATCGCGAGATGCGATCCGGGTGGGGGCTCTCTCGACAATGGGACTCGTGGAGACACCCCCACCCCAGCCCTCCCCCGCAAGCGGGAGAGGGAGCCCTACCACTGCCCGAATGTCGTGCGCGTCAGCTTGCGAGACGGTGCCCTGCGCGAGCTTCCGCTTGATGCGGTCGATGGGCAGGCGTGGCAGCCACAGGCTGAGGATACGCCGACGGTTCGCTGAATTGGCACTCATCACATTTCCATTCCATGATCCATCGCCCGACCGGGCCATGACGATTGCGGATGAGCTCGGCGTCGAACCGCGGCACGCCCCAGGCGCTGGCCACCGTGCCCGGCGGCGAATGCGCCGCGCGCACGATCCAGCGCGTCTCGGCGGTCGAGGGAATTGGCGTCGCCGCGATCCGCAGCACCAGCGCGGTGACGCCGGAAGCTTGCGCGGCCAAGGTCAATTTGCGGCTGGCGACGAGATCGAGCTGGCGCACATTGCCCCAGACCTCGAGCACGACCGCGCCCAGCGCATCGCAAGCGAGCGCATCCGCCGCCGTGCGCAACGCGGCATCAACGTCAGTGGCACGCACGGTCACCAACAGGCGCGGATCGAGGCCGAGCTCGGCAAGCCCGTTCATCGACAGCGCACCGGATTCGACGTCGGAAAAATCCTGCCGCACCCAGACCAGCGGCTTGCGCGGTGACAATCGCCCGGCGAGCCCGGCGATGAAACCGGTCGCGGCTCCGCCCTGATGGCCGCCGGCGAACACCTCGTGCAGCGCCGACGTCGCAAGTCCGCCGCGCAGCATCGCGTCCGCTCCCGCATGTCCAAGCGCGATGCGGTTCGGCGCCTGCGCATCGTCAGACGTCTCGATGCGCGCGATGCTGCCGCGCAGGGACGCAAGCGTACTCATGCGTGCGCCGTTCATGCGCCGCTCCCTTCCAACCGAGATTTGAGGCCGTCACTGGTTCTGAACAGAGAACCAGGCACTGGCTCATTTGTTCATGATATGTTCTAATATAAAGCTAACAGGACCGGCGGAGTCAATCGGATTGGTAGGCTCTCCGATTCATCAGTGAAATCAAAGGGATTCAAGGGGGGCGCTGAAGCTGGCGCAGTCCCGCCATCCTCTCCTCGCTCATTTCCGGAGCCGGGCTCCGGAAATGGCGGCGTCACGAAAACGGAGCAGGTCGCATGCATATCATCATGCTCGACAACGACACCGATTTCGACGGCTGGCGCAAAGCCGCGCGGCGATTGGCGGTGAATGACGTGACACCATCCGACGTCACCTGGACGGTGCGCGGTGAGGCGGAATTATTCGCAGGCCCTTGCGCGAACGACCTGCCCGATATGCCGCATGCGACGTTCAACGTCTCCGCCAGATTCATCGATCTGGCCAGGACCGCGATCCTGCATCGCGATCGCGAACGCTTCGCTTTGCTCTATCGCCTCGTCTGGCGGCTGCGCAGCCATCATGATCTGCTCAACGCCACGACCGATCCCGAAGTCGGCGAGATCCACGCGATGGCGCGCGCGGTCTATCGCGACATCGACAGGATGCATGCGCAGCTCCGCTTCCGCGAGATCGGCCGCGAGCAGAAGGCGCATTACGTCGCCTGGTTCGAGCCCGAGCATCACATCGTCGAGGTCGCCGTCCCCTTCTTCGCGAGCCGCTACGCCGACATGCCGTGGTCGATCCTGACCCCCGACGTCTGCGCGCATTGGGACGGGCACGCGATCTCCTTCACATCGGGCATCGATCAATCCGAAGTGCCGACCGAGGACCGGCTCGAGGACGCCTGGCGACGGCATTACAGCGGCATCTTCAATCCGGCGCGGCTGAAGGTGATGGAGATGCCGCAGGCCTATTGGAGGAACCTGCCCGCGGGCTCGATCATTAGGCCCCTGATCGAAGACGCGATGCGGATGACGAGCGGCGCCTTCGTCGAGCGCAGGACGAGCGAACAGCGCAAGCCCGAGAGACGGCAGGACACGCCGATGGCCCGCAAGCAAGCCCGCGATACGATCGCCGCCTTGCGCGACGAGGCCAAGGATTGCCGCGCCTGCCCACTGTGGAAGGATGCGACCCAGACCGTGTTCGGCGCAGGGCCGCAAGACGCATCCATCATGCTGGTCGGCGAACAGCCCGGCGACAAGGAAGACCTCGCCGGCAAGCCGTTCATCGGCCCGGCCGGGCAGATGCTCGATCGTGCGCTGGAGGAGGCCGGCATCGACCGCCGCAAGGTCTACGTCACCAATGCCGTCAAGCATTTCAAGTTCGTGCCGCGCGGCAAGATCCGGCTGCACCAGAAGCCGGGCACGCCGGAAATCCGCGCCTGCCGGCAGTGGTACGAGCGCGAGCTCGCCGCCATCAAGCCGGAGCTCGTGGTGGCGCTGGGCGCGACCGCGGCGCAAAGCGTGCTCGGCAAGATCACGCCGATCAACAGGAACCGCGGCCGCCTGATCGAGCATGACGACACCAGGGTGCTGGTGACCGTGCATCCGTCCTATCTGCTGCGACTGCCGGACGAAGATGCCAAGGCCCGGGAATACCAGCGCTTCGTCGACGATCTGAAGATCGCGGCCGCAAGGTTGGGGCAATGTACGGATGCTACCTGAGCCTCGCGGATCTACAGAAACTCGGGAACCGCACATTGATGTGAAACAGTTGATCGCGCGGAGAAACACCTACAACCTTTAATTGACATGTGTTATAGTCGCAGTCTTCGCAGGCATTGGGCGTCATGTTCACGCCATGACGTGCCCTGAGGTCAGCGCGCTGCGCGGTTCAATTAGCCCCGACCGCGCGGCGCGCGACCTCGCATTGTTGTTTGCCGACGCGCCACTGCTTCAGCTTCCCGGGATACGCCATGCGCGAAACGCTGCACTGCGTGCGGTACATGGCGCGTCGCGCCAGACACCTGTGATCCGACAACATTAGATAGATTCCAATGAGAAGCGTTGTGCCTGACCGCACATAACGCGGCACACGCTCAACTGCTTGCTGCACCTGCTCAATGTAACGTTGAGACTGTCATCTAACCTTCAAGTCCCTCGGTCAAAAATGCCACCGGCTGGCATGGTATTTGAGGGGCGTCAGAATGACCGATATTACACTCAATTCATCGATAGCCGAGGGAGCGCCGATACAGCCGGCGTCGCGGCCCAATCTCGACAAGGGTTTCAACCCGCTCACGATGATCCTCTTCTTCGGCATCCTCGCCGCGGGACTGCTCTACGTCGCCTACAGCATCTATTCCGACGTCGATGCGACCGGCGCCAAGGTCACGGCCTACCTGCCCTACATCCTGCTGCTCGTCGCGCTCCTGATCGCGCTCGGCTTCGAGTTCGTCAACGGCTTCCACGACACCGCCAACGCGGTCGCGACCGTGATCTACACCCACTCGCTGCCCGCGGAAGCCGCCGTGATGTGGTCCGGCCTGTTCAACTTCCTCGGCGTCCTGACCTCGACCGGCGCAGTGGCGTTCGGCATCGTCTCGCTGCTGCCGGTGGAGTTGATCCTACAGGTCGGCTCCAGCGCCGGCTTCGCCATGGTGTTCGCGCTGTTGATCGCCGCGATCCTGTGGAATCTCGGCACCTGGTATTTCGGCCTGCCGGCCTCCTCCTCGCATACGCTGATCGGCTCGATCATCGGCGTCGGCGTGGCGAACGCACTGATGCGCGGCCGCGACGGCACCTCGGGCGTGGACTGGGGCAAGGCCACCGAGATCGGCTACGCGCTCTTGCTCTCGCCGGTGGTCGGCTTCGCCTGCGCCGCCGTGCTGCTGTTGCTGCTCAAGACCGTCGTCAAGAACCCGGCGCTCTACGCCGCGCCTGAAGGCAACAAGGCGCCGACGCTCTGGATCCGCGGCCTCCTGATCCTGACCTGCACCGGCGTCAGCTTCGCCCACGGCTCGAACGACGGCCAGAAGGGCATGGGCCTGATCATGCTGATCCTGATCGGCACCGTGCCGACGGCCTATGCGCTCAACCGCGCGCTGCCGGAATCCCAGGTGGCGCAGTTCCAGAAGACCTCGGAGGCGGCCTCCAGGGTGGTCGCCGCCAAGGGCGCCGGCCACAACATCATCGGCGATCCGCGCCCCGCGGTGACGCAGTACATCACCTCGCACCACATCAGCGAAGGCACCTATCCGTCGCTCTCGGTGCTGGTGAAGGACGTCGGCGACCAGGTGCAAAAGTACGGCTCGCTCAACAGGGTGCCCGCGGAATCCGTCGGCAACACCCGTAACGATATGTACCTGACGTCGGAAGCGATCCGCTTCCTGATGAAGGACAAGGAAAACGACCTCAGCAAGGAAGAGGTCGCGACCTTGAACGCCTACAAGGCCTCGCTCGACAGCGCGACCAAATTCATCCCGACCTGGGTGAAGGTCGCGGTCGCGATTGCGCTCGGCCTCGGCACCATGATCGGCTGGAAGCGCATCGTCATCACCGTCGGCGAGAAGATCGGCAAGACCCACCTCACCTACGCGCAGGGAGCGTCCGCGGAGCTCGTCGCCGCCGGCACGATCTTCGCCGCGGATACCTTCGGCCTGCCGGTCTCGACCACCCACGTGCTGTCATCCGGCGTCGCCGGCGCGATGTCGGCAAACGGCTCCGGGCTCCAGGTCGCCACCATCAGGAACATGGTGATGGCCTGGGTGCTGACGCTGCCCGCCGCGATCCTGCTGTCGGGCACGCTCTACGTGATCTTCTCGCGCGTGTTCTGATCCACGAGGCCGATAGCGGCTATTGAGAAAGGCCCGCCGATGCGCGGGCCTTTTGCTTTTTGGATGATACCGTCATTGCGAGGAGCTCGCGACAAAATTGCAAAGCAATTTTGCGCTGAAGCGACGAAGCAATCCATGCCTCCGCAAGCGGTGAAATGGATTGCTTCGCTTCGCTCGCAATGACGACGGAGAGGCCGTAACACCTCACGCCGCGTAGCTCTTCGTCACCTCGGCAATCAGGCCGCGCGCCCATTTGTGCAGGCCGGATTTCGCGGTCCGTGCGCTCCAGTACATGTCGATCGAGATCGGCACGCGGAACGGCAGGGCCGCGACATGCAGGCGGCTGCGCATGGTGCGCGCCAGGTGGTGCGGGATGGTCGCGACGAGACGCGTGCCGGACATGATGCGCTCGAGGCTGTCATGGTTGGGCAGCGACACCGCCGGCTCGAGCACGATGTCCCGCGCCTTGAGGTGATCGAGATAGAGCGGCTGCCATTCCCCGCTATGGGTGACGAAGACATGCTCGGCCCTGCAATAGGCCGACAGCGTGACCTTGCCGCGCGCGAGCGGATGGGTGCGGTCCATGACGCAGACATAATGATCGGTGAGGATGTGGCGGCGATAGACACTCTCGCCGACGATCCCGACCGGACCCAGCACGATATCGCACTGGTTCTGCTTAAGGTGGAGATGGCCATGCCCCGCCGCATCGAGCAGGGTTAGCCGCACGCGCGGTGCACGAGCGCGCAATCGCGCGCTGAGCTGCGGGATCAAGGTCTGGCGTTCGTAATAGTTGCAGGAGATCGTCACGGACCCTTGCGCGGTGGCCGGATCGAACTCCGCGGGCGAGGCCAGCCCCTCGATCTCTCCGATCATCTCCCGCGCCCATACCACCAGCGCCGCGCAGCGTTCGGTTGGGCTGACGCCATTGCCCTGGCGGACGAACAGCGGGTCGCCGAGGACAGCGCGCAGCCGTTCGATGGCGTAGCTGATCGTCGACTGGTTGACGTCGAGCCGCTTCGCCGCCGCCGAAAACGACCGCAGGTCGTACACGAGCACGAGCGTCCGCAACGTCCCGATGTCGATCGGGTCGATCGGCGAATTCACCGTCACGCACCGCCTCCCAGATGGCCAAGCGGTCGTCAGGCTAGCACAAGGTCATGCAGGAATTCGATAGGCTGTATCAGACCCATCGAATTGACCCATCCGAATCCGCTGGCTAGCCTCCCCAAAAATGCCCCGGGAGGACAATGATGACCAGCACTGTGCCCGTCGTCACCGACATCTCGTATCAGGATCTGCTCGACGACCCCTATCCGGCGTTTCGCCGCCTCCGCGAGACCGCATCTGCTGTGTATGTGGAAGCCGCCAAGCTGACGCTGGTGACGCGCTTCGACGACATCACGCGGATCGAGCGCGATCCCGCGACCTATTCGGCCGACAATCCGGTTTCGCTCGTCAACAGGGTGATGGGGCCGACCTTCATGCGCAAGGACGGCGCCGAGCACGCGGTCGGTCGCAAGGCGATCGAGCCGTCGTTCCGGCCGGGCACGATCAAGGAATACTGGACGCCGAAATTCACCGCGATCTGCGAACGGCTGATCGACGACCTCAAGGATGCGTGCGAAGCGGAGCTGTTCGGCGCGCTCGCCGCGCCGATGGCCTCGCTCTGCCTGATGGAGATGATCGGCTTTCGCGAGATGCCGTGGCAGACGCTGGCGGAGTGGTCGCAGGCGCTGATCGACGGCGCCGGCAATTATGCAGCCGACGCCGAGATCGAGCGGAAGGCGATGCAGGCATCCGCCGACGTCGATACCGCGATCGAAGCGGTGCTCGATCATCATCGCGCCAATCCCAATCCCTCGATCCTGTCCTCCATGGTGCACGCCGACCCGCCGATGCCGACTGAGGGCATCCGCGCCAATGTCAAGGTGATCATCGGCGGCGGCCTTAACGAGCCTCGCGACGCGATCCTGACGCTGGTGCTCGGCCTCCTGGAAAATCCGGCGCAACGGGCGAGCGTCATAGCAAACCCGGAGCTGTGGCCGGCCGCGTTCGAGGAGGCGGTGCGCTGGATCTCGCCGATCGGCATGTATCCGCGTCGCGCCGCGCGCGACGTCGAGCTCTCCGGCGTGCGGCTTCCGGAAAACCTTCAGATCGGGCTCTGCGTTGGCGCCGCGAACCGCGACGGCAAGCGCTTCGCTGATCCTGACCGGTTCGACCTGCTCCGGCCCAAGCAATCGCATTTGGCGTTCGGCGCCGGACCGCATTTCTGCGCCGGCACCTGGGTGTCACGGTTGACGGTTGGCAAGATCGTGGCGCCGATGCTGTTCGAACGCCTCCGCAATCTCCGCCTCCGCGACGACGCCGTGCCGGTGTTGCGCGGCTGGGTGTTTCGCGGGCCGATCTCGCTGCCGGTCCAGTGGGATGCCTGAACAACACACCTCGCAGGCGCGCGGTGCCGCCTGCGCAACACCTTAAGATTGTAGAATCCGCCTTCACGTGCTTACAATGGATGCCGATCCATGGCTTGCCGGGACACACCCGACGCGAAAGCCGCATTTTAGGATCGGATCTCTATTGCAGGGCGCATTTCATGACGAGCATATCCGAAGCCGACGTCACGACAGCTCCGAAAGCAGGACAAAACTGCGGCCCCTTCACGGTCTATGCCCGAAACAAGACTAACGAGGCCATGGATGTAGAGGCCGGCGACGTCTGGTCGTTCAGTGCCAAAGGCCGCTGGACGGATTGGTTCATCGCGTGCGGACCCGAGGGCTATCGCAATTTCCTGGCCGACATCCTACAGATCGAGCCCCGCGTCGCCGGCCAGAACCTGTTTTGTCTCTGCGGTGAGGTCACGGACAAGGACGGGACCGAAAGCTTCGCGATCGGCCGCGGATGCACATACACCTTCAAAAAATCGGGCAGGCTCAACCTGTTCGCCAACGACCTGCCGCGCATGTACTGGAACAACGACGGCGACGTCACCGTGAATGTCGAACGCGGCGGCGTAGCGCCGGGTCCCGACACCGATGCGGCGGATCCCACCGATCTCATCGGGTGGTGGCAGTTCATCCACGGCACCGTGGAAAAGACGAGAGGCGTGGGCACGCTTGCGATCCTCGTGCTTGGCGCCTGCCTGATCCTCGCCTTGCTGCCGCAAGGTGTCGACCTCGTGCGCGCGGTCGGCGACGACTCGCTCGACGCGCCGAAGCATCAGCTGATCGCTTTCGTCCTCGGCCTCCTGTTCCTCGGCATCCAGTCGTGGCTCTGGCCGCGCGTGGTGATCAATTTCAACTACGGGATGAATCGGAGCAAGTGGAAGCCGAAACGCCTGCTCGAATGGGGCCCTAGGGTGCTTGGCGTCGCACCCTTCGTTCTGGTCCTGTTCGCGATGCGCAACACCCTTCTTACAAATCCCGGCCTGCCGATCATCCTGATCCTGTCCGCGTTGGGCTTCCTCGTGCTTCTGATCAAGCGCGAGGACTGGACCAAGGGCCTTCGCGCAGCCGATGGGCGATCGCGTTTCGCGCCATGGTGGATTGCCCTATGCCTGCTGCTTGCACCCGGACTGATGGCATATACGAGCTTCACGCCGGTCGCGTTCGGGCACGCGCTCGGCGCGCCGGCCGTCGTCTTCATCGGGCTCGGCCTGATCATCCCGCCGATGATCATCGCGATTCAGAGCGGAAGCGGATTGCGATTGCCGATCGTCGGCGGCACGCTGCTGGCGGCGGTCGTGTTCAGCTGGTGGATGGACAATCACGAGGTCGGCCGCCGCGCATTCGGACGCGGGCCGGCACCGATGACCAGCGTCGCGCGACCGGACCTTGCCGCGGCCTACAAAATCTGGCGATCCAAGCAGGGTGACCCGAAGGGTGGCGCGCTTCCAATCGTGCTGGTGGCCTCCGAGGGCGGCGCGTCGCGCGCCGGCGACTGGACCGCCGAGGTCTTGGGCGCGCTCCACCAGCAAAGCGGCGGCAAGCTGGCCTCGAGCCTGTTTGCGATCAGCTCGGTCTCAGGTGGAAGCGTCGGTGCAGTCGGCTACTCTGCCCTGTTGCACGCCGCGCCTGCGCTCGCGCCGGACAAATTCGCCCTGGTGCTGCCCGCGTTCACCGGCCAGGATGCGCTGAGCCCGACGCTGACGAGCATGCTGTTCTCCGACCTGCTGCAGCGCTTCGTGCCATTCCCGGTACTGCCCGACCGCGCCGAAGCGCTCGAACGGGCCTGGGAGACGGGATGGAATGCGACCTGCCCGCCCGAGGGCAAGGAAGGCTGCGCCGACCTGATGCAGAAGGCTTTCCTCACGCTCAGCCCGCGGCAGGACAAGCCGTGGCTTCCGATCCTGATCGTCAATGGGGCAAGCGAGGAAACCGGCCGGCGCATCCTGACCAGCACGGTCGATCTTGGCGGTGCCATCGATGCCGACGACTTCCACACCATCGTGCAGCGCGACGTCCGGATTTCAACGGCGATCAGCAATGGCGCCCGCTTCCCCTGGATCAGCCCGGCCGGAACGCTGAAGCAGCAGGGCAAGCGGCAGGGACACCTGCTCGATGGCGGCTATTTCGACGCCGCGGGCGTCGCGACGATCGGCGAACTCGCCCAGGCCATTGCCGGCGTAGCGGGGACCGAACGTCTCCACTTTATTTTTGTGTTCATCGGCTACGACGGAGCCACCGAACCGTCACGGCCGCCAGGTCAGCAACCCACGCAACAATCGCTTCCGTCGGCAGGCGCGCCCGCAAAGCCCATGCCCCCATCAACCGAACCGCCGAGGACTCAGAGCGACGGCGCCCGGCTGCTCAACGAAGTGCTGGCTCCCCTGATCGGACTATTCGCGAGCCGCACCGCGCACGCGGCGCACATCATGCATGTGTTCCACAATGCGACGGCGCCGACCGGCGCAACCGCAGAGATCGTGCCGCTGATGCTCTGCCAGACCGAGGACTTCGAACCCCCGATGGACTGGGCCCTTTCCGACGCGGCACGCAAGTTCATTCACGGCGCGCTCGGCTCGAATGGAAAGCTTCCCTGCGCCAGCGCCAATGCCGAAGCGCTAAGGAAGATCAGCGGCCTGATCACGAAATGAGGCGAGCTGCCCGGCGATCAGGCCGCATGTTCGAGCGCTTGCGCAATCTGCGCCTCCGCGACGACGCGGCGCCAGTGCTGCGCGGCCGGCTGTTCCGCGGCCCAGTCTCGCTGCCAGTCAGGTGGGATGGCTAACGAGCGTTTTGCTTCTGTCGACGACTTCACCGTCGTTGCGAGGCGCGAAGCGACGTCGCATGCGCACTCGGCACAAAAAAGCCCGCGCGGCAACATGACGGCCGCGCGGTCCAAGTCTAGGGAGGAAACGCCCAATCCGAGACAAATCGGCGGAGCCGACTTGCTCTGAGGGCCGCGATAGCGCGAGGCGCTGTCGCATCCTCGATATAGGAACGAAAAAGCTTCGCGCAATGCCGCGAGGCGCTGTGTTTCGGGCCGCGCCGCCAGCGACGGCGGAGGAAGATCACGCCGCCAGCGAGTTCTCCACCAGCTTGATCCAGTACGAGGTGCCGTGGACGATCGCCTCGTCGTTGAAATTATAGGCGGGGTGATGCAGGCCGGCGCTGTCGCCATTGCCACAGAAGATGAAGGCGCCGGGCCGCGCCTCGAGCATGTAGGCGAAATCTTCCGCGCCCATCAACGGCGGCATCTCGTGCACATTGGTGTTGCCCGCGACCTCCCGCGCGACCCGCGTCGCGAATTCGGTCTGGGTCTCGTGGTTGACGGTGACGGGATAGCCGCGCTCATAGGTGAGGTCGATTTTCGCGCCGGTGACCTTGGCGATGCCCTCGACCACCTCACGCACGCGCTTCTCGACGAGATCGCGGACCTCTTTCGTCAACGTGCGCACGGTGCCGCGCAATTCCGCGGTCTGCGGGATCACGTTGCGGGCGTTGCCGGCGTGGAACTCGCACATCGAGATCACGGCGGAATCGAGCGGATCGATGGTGCGCGAGACGATCTGCTGCAGCGCGGTGATGAGCTGCGCACCGACCAGCACAGAATCGATGCATTTGTGCGGCCGCGCGGCGTGGCCGCCGAGGCCCTCGATCTTGATGTCGATCGCATCCGTCGCCGCCATGATCGGACCGGTGCGGATCGCGAACGAACCGATCGGGATGCCCGGGCCGTTGTGCATGCCGTAGACCTGCTCGATGCCGAAACGGTCCATCAGGCCGTCCTTGATCATGGCAGCCGCGCCCGCGCCGCCCTCCTCGGCCGGCTGGAAGATCACCACCGCGTCGCCGGCGAAATTGCGGGTCTCGGCGAGGTAGCGCGCCGCGCCGAGCAGCATCGCGGTGTGGCCGTCATGGCCGCAGGCGTGCATCTTGCCCGGGGTCTTCGAGGAATAAGGCAGGTTGGTTTCCTCGTGGATCGGCAGCGCATCCATGTCGGCGCGCAAGCCGATCACCTTGAGATCGCCCTTGGCAGCCCCCTTCTTGCCCTTGATGACGCCGACCACGCCGGTCTTGCCGAGGCCGGTCACGACCTCGTCGCAGCCGAACTCCCGCAAGCGATCCGCCACGAATGATGCAGTGCGGTGCACATCGTACAGCAATTCGGGATTTTCGTGGATGCTGCGACGCCAGGCCTGGATATGGGGTTGCAGATCGGCGACGCGGTTGACGATGGGCATGGGAGTTCTGGCCTCAAGGGTTGGACTGCGAAAGCCTGTCTAGCATGCAAGGGCCGGTCCACCCAACAGGGCCTGGCATGCCTCAGGCTGGACCCGGCGGCGCAACAAACGCAGGGCAAATCGACCGCAGATTGCGAAGCGCGCGCGCTGCGCTGCAACCCGAAGCGGACTAGCCCGACGTGATCATCTGGCTGCGAATTTCCTGCGCGGTACGCCGGAGCGGCAGCAGGTATTTCTTGCGCGCGCCGGCCTCGCTGACAGTACCCGAAATGGTGTTGACGCTGAGCGCCGCGACCACCGCGCCGGCTGGATCGCGCAATGGCACCGCAATGCCGCAGATCGCGGGGTCAAGCTCACCGTCGACCCAGGCATAGCCCTCGCTCTCGACCCGCGTCAGCAACTCGCCAAGCTGCCTGGGATCGATGACCGTGCGCGGCGTGACCGGCTTGAACGTGCCGGCGGCGAGATAGGCGTCGCGCGCGTCCGATGGCAACGCCGCGAGCAGCACGCGCCCGAGCGAGACCAGATGCGCCGACAGGCGGCTGCCGACGCCGAGATTGGCCGAGAGAATGCGGCGCGCCGGCAGCCGCAGCGCATAGACGATCTCGTCCTCGTCCAGCACAGCCATCGCGCAGGACTCCCCGACCTCGTTGCGCAGATTCTCCAGCGCGCGTTGCGCATGCGCCCACCATGGCAGCGCGTTCAGATAGGACAGGCCGAGCCCGAGCGCACGCGGCCGCAGGCTGAAATAGCGGCCGTCAGAGGCGCAATATTTCAACGCCACCAGCGTCGCCAGGATGCGGCGCGCGGTGGCGCGGTTGAGACCTGCAATATCGGCGGCTTCCGCCAGCGTATGCCGCCCCGGCGGCTTGCCGAGCGCCTCGATGATGGAGAAGCCGCGCGCGATCGCGCGCACGAAGCCGTCGCTCTCCTTGCTCACGACACGGCTCCCTTGCCCATGACGCAACGCTTCGCGCTTGTCAGGTGTCCCCGACCGCGCTAGCGTCAGTTCACATAGCGAATGAATTGTTCGCCTGGCGAACTGATAGCAGGAGGATCCACGATGGCGCAAGCAGAAAGTTCTGCGGCCGGCGCGTTCGAAACCGATTTCTGGAAGGACGCGAAGCTGCGCAAGGTCTGGGACGAGATCGTCCCCGGCGAGCCGCGCAAGACGCTGCCCTACAAGCTGACCTTCGAGGCGATCGCGCTGTATTGCCGCGCGGTCGGCGAGACCAATCCGCTCTACCTCGACGAGGCGGCCGCCAAGGCGGGGCCGTATGGCGGGCTGATCGCACCGCCCGCGATCCACATTCTCCTGATGTTCGCCTGCACGCCCGCCGACGACTGGATGCGCTCGCCCGGCACCGTCAATGCCGGACAGTCCTGGAGCTACAACATCCCTGCCCGTCCCGGCGACACCATCACCTTGCAGGCCCGCGCGCTCGACAAGTTCATCAAGCGCGATCGCCTGTTCGTGGTGCACGACAACGTCTTCTTCAACCAGCATGGCGACGTGATCTGCTCGGGTCGCGGCCAGACCATCCGCCCGATGTGAGGAGAGCGACATGACCACGCTGACATTCGAAGGGCTCAAGGCCGGCGACACGATCGACGGACCCGCATTCGCGGTCTCGCGCGAATCCATCCGCCTGTTCTGCGATGCCTCGCTCGACTACAACCCGCTGCATCTCGACGACGACTACATGAAGGGCGATTTCGGCAAGACCAATTTCGGCGGCATCATCATGCATGGCATGAACAATTTCGGCCTGATCACGCGCATGCTGACCGACTGGGCGACGCCGGCGGGCGCGATCCATCGGCGGCTGGAGACGCGCTGGCTGAAGCCGGTGAAGCCAGGCGACACCATCCGCCCGGCCGGCACGATCAAGGCCAAGCAGGTCACCGCCAAATCGCGATGGGTCGTGGTCGACGTAACAGTGCAGAACCAGCGCGGCGAAACGGTCGCGGCCGGCGAAGCGATGCTGGAGTTTCCGCCAGGCCCGGCGCCTCGGCCGGGCTTGTCACGTCCTGCGGCGTCTGACTAATAGACGTGAAACAGGAATGACGACCGGGACAACGAGGACATGCCGCGAAGGCTCGAGGGTGATTTCGACTATATCGTCGTCGGCGCGGGCACGGCCGGCTGCATCATGGCCAACCGCCTGTCGGCCGATCCGAGCAAGCGCGTGCTGCTGCTGGAGGCCGGCGGCAACGACAACTGGATCTGGTTTCACATCCCGGTCGGCTACCTCTTCGCGATCGGCAATCCGCGCTCGGACTGGATGTTCAAGACCGAGGCCGAGCCGGGGCTGAACGGCCGCGCGCTGAGCTATCCCCGCGGAAAGGTGATCGGCGGCTCGTCGGCGATCAACGCCATGATCTCGATGCGCGGACAGGCCGCGGATTACGACCATTGGCGGCAGCTTGGCCTGACCGGGTGGAGCTACAGCGACGTGCTGCCGGTGTTCAAGCGGCTGGAGGATCACTTCCTCGGCGCCAGCGAGCATCATGGTGTCGGCGGCGGCTGGCGCATCGAGGCGCCGCGGCTGTCCTGGGAGGTGCTCGACGCGGTCGGCGATGCCGCCGAGGAGATGGGCATCAAGCGCATTCCGGACTTCAACACCGGCGACAATGAAGGCACGAGCTACTTCCACGTCAACCAGAAGCGCGGCCGGCGCTGGTCGTCGGCGCGCGGCTTCCTCAAGCCGGTGCTGAACCGCAGCAACCTCAGGCTGGAAACCAACGTGCTGGTCGACCGCCTGATCATCGAGAGCGGCCGCGCCACCGGCGTCCGCTTCCGGCAGGGCAATGAAGAGGTCGAGGCGCGCACACGCGGCGAGGTGATCCTGTGCGCCGGCTCGATCGGATCAACCCAGGTGCTGCACCGCTCCGGCATCGGCCCGTCGGAATGGCTGTCGCCGCTCGGCATCGAGATCGTGCTCGACCGCCAGGGCATCGGCCGCAATCTGCAGGACCATCTGCAGCAGCGTGCGATCTACAAGGTCTCCGGCGTACGCACGCTGAACGAGACCTATTACAATTTGTTCCGCCGCGGCCTGATGGGGCTCGACTACGTGTTCCGCCGCCGCGGTCCGCTGACCATGGCGCCGTCGCAGCTCGGCATCTTCACACGCTCGGATTCCACAAGGTCGCGCGCCAACATCCAGTTCCACGTGCAGCCGCTGTCGCTCGACAAGTTCGGCGATCCCCTGCATCGCTTTCCCGCGATCACGGTGAGCGCCTGCAATCTGCAGCCGACCTCGCGCGGCACGGTGCGCCTCCGCTCGGCGGCGATCGACGACAAGCCGTCGATCGCGCCGAATTATCTGTCGACCGACGACGACCGCCAGGTCGCGGCGGACGCGATCCGCACCACGCGGCGGCTGATGAAGCAGCACGCGCTCGCCAAATATCGTCCCGAGGAATTTTTGCCCGGCCCCTCCGTCGGCGACGACGACGCGTCGCTGGCGAAAGCCGCCGGCGATATCGGCACCACGATCTTCCATCCCGTCGGCACCGCGAAGATGGGAACGGCCAATGACCGAATGGCCGTCGTCGACGAGCGGCTGCGCTTCTACGGCCTCGACGGCCTGCGCATCGCGGACGCCTCCGTCATGCCGACCATCACCTCCGGCAATACCAACACGCCGACCGCGATGATCGCCGACAAGGGTGCGGCGATGATTGTGCAGGACGCGCGCTGATCGACCGATGACGCAACCGCAACGAATCGTCGTTGGCGACGCAAGCGAGGCCATCGCGCTGGCGCGATGGGGCGAGCCCGGCTCGGGGAAACCGCCGGCCCTGCTGCTGCACGGCACCGGCTTCGTCGCCGAGGTCTGGACCGAGGTGGCGGCAGCGCTTGCGTCCGACTACACGGTGTACGCGCTCGATCGCCGCGGCCACGGCTTGAGCCACAAGCCGCCTGCCGATCGGTATCACTTCCAGGATTTCGCCGAGGACCTCGCCATGGTCATCGCGCGCCTCGATCTCGACGGCATCTTCGGCATCGGGCACAGCGCCGGCGCCACCGACCTGCTGCTGGCCGCCAAGCTGATGCCCGGACGCTTCTCGCGCCTGTTCGTGATGGAGCCGACCGTGATGGATCCGCACAACCTGCGCACCGGTGTCGCCTTGAGCGACCTCGCGAGGGGATCGGTCGAGGGGGTGCTGCGCCGCCAGGCCGAATTCGACAGCGCGGACGCCCTGTTCCGGCGGCTTCGCGCCGCGTCCGCCTTCGCGCCATGGACCGAAGCGGCGCTCTGGGCCTATGTCCGGCACGGCTTCGCCGTCCTCGACAATGGCCGCGTGCGGCTCCACTGCACGCCGGAGATCGAATCCGCGTTGCTGCTGCCGATCTTCCAGGCGATGGAGCAGATCTATGTCGGCGACGGACGCGGCAATCCGTTTCCCTGGTTGTCCGACATCACCTGCCCCGTCCGCATCGCGACCGCCGAGCTATCCTGGCCCGCCTACAAGGTCATGGCCGACCGCGCCGCGGCGCTGATCCCGCATGCCAGCCGGTGGACGTTTGATCGTGTCGGGCATTGCGTGGCGCAAGAGGCACCGGGGCAGCTGCTCGCGGCGCTCAAGGCATTCGCCACTGGAGGGCTGGCTCCGTCGCCGTAGCCAAGCGGCGAGGCACCGGTGGAGGAAAAATGCCGTCCCCTTGCGGGGACGGCGGAAGCTACTCACGCAGTACTGGAACCAATTAGTGGTGGCCGTGGTGCTCGGCGTGGTGCCGGCTGGCCTCGGTGTGGTGATGCTGGGCGTGGCTGGCATGGCCATGGGCGCTGTGGGCGTGATGCGCCGCCTTCTCGTGATCGCCCGCCTCGTGGTGCTTGGCGGCTTCGCGGTGATGCCGCGCCGCGTGCTCGTGATGCTCGGCCGCCTTATTGTAATGCTCAACGCCTGCGTGGTCGCTCATGTCGATCTCCCCTGTGGCGAATGAAGTCTGGCATGCTTACGCAGGACCGCTGACACTATGCTGACGGTTGCAAGACACCTTTGTTGCGGCCGTTCATATTCGGCCGGCGCGGGCGCGCAGCTCCCTCCCGATGTCCCGAGAGGCGCGCGCGATCCGGGAAATTCCCGCCGATCACGAAATCGTCATCCCGCAGTGCCGCATTGCCTGGGCGGCCGGGAATAAACCCTCAGCCCCGCCGATCACGTCCCCGGAAACCCAATCCCTGGGCCCCACGGGAGACATGCCATGAGCGGACACGATCACGACCACCACGACGAAGAGAAGGGCGTCAGCCGACGCAAGGTGCTGGAATGCATGACCTGGGCCGGCACCGGCGTGCTCTGGACGATCACGGGCGGCGTGCCGCATTCGCTCGGCATCGTCGGCGAGGCCGCGGCCGCCGAGCAGGCTGCCGGCATGACCTTCCTGCAGATCAGCGACAGCCATGTCGGCTTCGACAAGCCGGCCAATCCGAACGCCAAGGGCACGCTGGAGGAGGCCATCAACAAGGTCCGCGCGATGCAGACCAAGCCGTCCTTCATGATCCACACCGGTGACATCACGCACCTGTCGAAGGCCGTCGAATTCGACGACGCCGACCGCATCATCTCGCAGGCCAAGCTCGACGTGCACTACGTGCCGGGCGAGCACGACATTATCGACGAGGAAGTCAAGCTCTACAAGGAGCGCTATGGCAAGGGCACCAGGGGCCCGGGCTACTATGCCTTCGACGCCGGCGGCGTCCACTTCGTGGGCCTCGTCAACGTCGTCGACCTCAAGGGCGGCGGCCTCGGCAATCTCGGCAACGAACAGCTGGAATGGCTGGAGAACGACCTCAAGGGCCGCTCGAAATCCACCCCGATCGTGCTGTTCGCCCATATCCCGCTGTGGACGGTCTATCCGCAATGGGGCTGGGGCACCGAGGACGGCGCACGTGCGCTCGAATATGTGAAGGGCTTCGGCTCGGTCACCGTGCTCAACGGCCACATCCACCAGGTGATGCAGAAGGTCGAGGGCAACGTCACGTTCCACACCGCGCGCTCCACCGCCTTCCCGCAGCCGGCACCGGGCACAGCCCCCTCGCCCGGCCCGATGAAGGTCGAGGACGCCAAGCTCCGCAGCATGCTCGGCGTCGCCAGCATCAACTTCAAGCAGGGCACTGAGCGCCTTGCCATTATCGACACGCCGCTGCAGGGCTAACGGAAGGACAACAAGAGCGATGAGTTCGATCAATCGACGCGACTTCGGTATCGCCGTGGTCGCCACCATGCTGCTGCCCGTCACCGCCGCCCGCGCCGAGGACCTCGAGATACATATCGACAACTTCGCGTTCACTCCGGCGCAACTCGCGGTGAAGGTCGGCACCACGGTGACCTGGATGAACCGCGACGACATCCCGCATACCGTGGTGTGCGGGGGCAAGTTCAGGTCGAAGACGCTCGATACCGACGACAAGTTCTCGTTCACCTTCACGGCGGCCGGCGAATACAAGTATTTTTGTTCGCTGCACCCCCACATGACAGGCAGTGTCAAGGTTGAGTAACGTGTCCAACCAAGGCATTACGACCATGCCCGGCCGGTGGCCCGCCGCCCCCGGCCGGGCGCGAACGTCTTCTGCAGCTGCCGAGCGAACCACGATGGCCGTCAAAGCGTCGGACGATGACCCCGAGAAGGCACGGCGCTTTCGCGAAGCCGCGCTGCCTTATCTCGACGATGCCTACACGCTGGCCCGCTATCTGCTGCGCGACGCTGCCGACGCCGAGGACGCGGTGCAGGAATGTTTCCTGCGCGCATACAAGCACTTCGACAGCTACCGGGGTCCGGCGATGAAGCCGTGGCTGTTCGCGATCCTGCGCAATGTCTGCCGCGCCGAATATGCCCGCCGCGCGACCGCGCCGATCACCGCGGTCGACGACGTGCCCGAAAGTGCCGACCGGACGCCGATGTGGAACGAGACTCCCGACACGCCGGAAACGCAGCTGCTGCGCCGCTTCGATGGCGACACCGTGCGCAAGCTGATCGCGGCGCTCGCCGAGCCGTTCCGCGAGACCTTCGTGCTCAGGGAAATCCAGAATCTTTCATACCGCGAGATCGCCGATGTCGCCGCGGTGCCCGTGGGCACTGTGATGTCCCGCCTCGCGCGCGCCCGCGCCATGCTGCGATCGGCCTGGCTTGCGGAACAGGAGCAAGCGAAATGACATGCGAGGAAGCTGAAGTGCTGCTTCACGCGCTGATCGACGGCGAACTCGACGCCGGCCATGCACGCGACGTGGAAGCCCATATCGCCGGCTGCGCGCACTGCGCGGCGCTGGCAAGGGACTATCGCGAGATCAGCCAGGCGATGGCCGGCGCCAATCTGCGCTACAAGGCGCCGCTCGAGCTGCGCCACCGCATCGAGAAGGCGTTGCCGAAACCGCAAGTGGCGGCGCCAAGCCGGCGCTCCGTGCTGCGCGGCTTCGCGCTGGGTTCGGCGGTGTCGGCCATGGCCGCGACCGGCCTGTTCGCGATCGTGCTGCGCAATGACGACGAGCAGCGGATCCAGTCCGAGATCGTCTCGGCGCACCTGCGCTCGCTGCAGGCCGGCCATCTCACCGACGTCATCTCCACCGACCAGCACACGGTGAAACCGTGGTTCAACGGCAAGCTCGACGTTTCGCCGCCGGTGATCGATCTGACGGCGCAGGGCTTCACGCTGATCGGCGGCCGGCTCGACTATGTCGATACGCGCGCGATCGGCGCCGTGGTCTATCGACGGCGCCAGCACGTCATCAATCTGTTCGTGGCGCAGACCGCGAGCACCGAGCATCGCAACGTGAAGTCGGAAACCCTTCAGGGCTTCAACATCCACCGCTGGAGCGAGCGCGGATTGAATTATTGGGCGATCAGCGATCTTGGGAAGGACGAGCTCGCCGAGTTCTGCCAGAAGTTCGAGGCGGCGATGCAGGCGCGCAAGGAGGGGTAAACGCTTGTGTCGTCCGGCTCGGGCCGCCGTCATTGCGAGAAGCGTTGGCGACGAAGCAATCGATACCTCCGCTTGCCCCGCTGTTGATTGCTTCGCAGAGCCTACCAACGGGTGATACGTGGCCCGTTGCTTCGCAATGACGGCGGCAGATTGTAGGGCCGACTGGCCAAAGCCGCAACATCAAGGCGGTCTGCCACCTGCCTGCCGAATAGCGGGAGATCGTCTGCCTCGACCGGGGCGAACGCTTCGATTACTACGCCGACTTCCGCACCGCGTTGTCGACCAGCGTCTTGCCGAGCGACCAGATCGCGCCGGGGACCTTGTGGCTGCCGGCGATCACCTCGTCGAACGCCTTTTCGATCCAGTTGCAGTCCTCTTCGGTGATCACGAGCGGCGGAAGCAGCTTGATGGTATGGCTGCCGTGGCCGGCGACCTGGGTCAGGATCTTGTGGTCCTTGAACAGCGGCACGGTGATGAGTTGGCAGAACAGCCCCTTGTTCGCGGTCTCCAGCAGGTTCCACGAGGCCTTCAGGCGCAGCGACTTCGGCGGGCCGAACTCGACGCCGATCATCAGCCCCTTGCCGCGGACCTCCTTCATCAGCTCGTAGCCCGGCACCATGCGCGTCAGTGCCAAACGGAGCTCGGCGCCGCGCTTGGCGGCCTGCTCGACCAGCTTCTCGGCCTTGATGACGTCGAGCGTGGCGATGCCGGCGGCCATCGCGAGATCGTTCTTGGCGAAGGTCGAGCCGTGCACGACCGCCCGATCCATCTGGTTGAAGATCTTGTCGAAGATGTTCTTGCGCGTCAGCAGCGCGCCGATCGGCACGTGGCCGCCGGACAGCGCCTTCGCAAGCAGCACCATGTCGGGCTCGATGCCCCAATGCTCGATCGCCAGGAACTTGCCGGTGCGGCCGATGCCGGTCTGAATCTCGTCGGCGATGAACAGCGTGCCGTATTTGCGGCACAGCGCCAGCGCGCCGGGCAGGAATTCGTCGGTGGGCATGTTGACGCCCTTGCCCTGGATCGGCTCGACGATGAACGCGCCGACCTGCCTGGACGACAAAGCTTTCTCGAGCGCGTCGAGATCGTTGAACGGAACGGGCGTGCAACCCGGCAGCAGCGGCTCGAAACCGCTGCGGAAGTTGGCGTCGTCGGTCAGCGACAGCGCACCATAGGACAGGCCATGGAAGGAATGCGTGCAATAGACGATGCCGGGGCGACCGGTCGCGCCACGCGCGAACTTGATCGCGGCCTCGACGGTCTCGGCGCCGGAATTGGCGAAGAACACCTTGTCCAGATATGGCACATGTTCCAGCAGGCGTTCCGCGAGCACGCCGGCGAGCGTGGAGACGTCGAGCTGGACAAGGTTGGGCAGATCGGCGTCGAGCACGCTCTTCAGCGCGTTGCGCAGCGTCGGATGATTCCGGCCAATCGCAAAAACGCCAAATCCGCTCAATAGATCAAGATAGCGAGCCCCCTGACGATCGAAAAGGTATTGGCCTTGCCCCTTCTGAAAGCCGACGTCGTAACCGATGGTCTTGAGAACGCGAACAAGCTGCTCATTGAGGTGGCGCGTGTGCATGGCACCGCGCTGCCCCTCGCGCTCCACAAAAATCTCGGAAACGTCTAGATTGGAACTTAGCATTCGTTACATACGTCGGTTGATGGCCATGTCGTCAACATAAAACGCTCGACAGCGGCGTTTTGACCCCCGCTCGGATCATCTACTTAAGCACAGGTTCGGACCATGTTGCACTGCCCAAAGACTTTCGCGCGTACAATAGGCTTTTCAGGTTTATTTTTGGCCACCGTATTATCACCGGCATTGGCTTTGGACCCGACGGGGGACTGGAAGGTCGCGGACGGCGTCGCCACCATCCGCGTCGCCCAATGTAATGGCAGCATGTGGGGTGCCGTCGCCTGGGAAAAAACCCCCGGCGGCAAAGATAAAAACAATCCCGATCCGGCGAAGCAGACCCGGCCGACACTCGGCATGCCGATCCTGATCGACATGAAGAAGCAGCCGGGCGTCGATGCCTGGGAGGGTCAGGTCTACAACGCCAAGGACGGACAGCTCTACAGCTCGACCATCAAGCCGGTCGGCGCCGACCAGCTCGAAATCCAGGGCTGCGTCCTGGGCTTCCTGTGCGGCGGCGAGACCTGGACGCGCGTCGGCCCGCCGATTCCGACAAGCCCTGCCAACGCCGCGGCCAAGGGCCCCGCGCCCAAATCGTCGGCAACAACGCCGCCTCCGCCTCCGGCGCCGCCGAAGACCACCGGTGCGGTCCCGCCGCCCGCCTCGACCAAGCCCGGCCAGAAGCAGGCGGCCGTCGCGCCGGCAGCTTCAGGTGACGTCGTTGGCGATATCTGTGTCCTTCCCGATATCGCGCGGTTTGCCCATTAGGGCGGGCTGGAACAGCAACACGGCCGCAAGCGTGGTCACGAGCGAGAGCGCAAGCAGCTTGCCCATGCTCGCGGTACCGGGATGACTTGACAGCCACAGGCTGCCGAAGGCTGTCGCCGTCGTCAGCGCGCTGAAAAAGATCGCGCGCGTCAGGCTCGACTGCAGCAGGTTCGTTCTGCCCTGCCGCCACGCGGTGACATAATAGATCTTGAAGGCGACGCCGACGCCGAGCAGCAGCGGCAAAGCGACGATGTTGGCGAAGTTGAGCGGCAGGCCGATCAACACGCAGATCTCGAGCGTAACGATACCCGCGACCAGGAGCGGAACCAGCGTCAGCAGCACATCGGTGATCCGCCGCAGCGTCAGCCACAACAGCAGGCTGATCGCCACCAGCGCCAGGATGCCGGCGTGGATGAAGGCCTTCACGACAGTGTCGCCGGACTTCAGGATCGAGACCGGTCCGCCGATCGCGGTCGGCTCGGCCGCAAGCACGGCGTCGGCGAATCGACGCAGATTGTCGTTATCGTTGGGGTCGCCCTTGGGCAGCGCCTCGACGCGCATCAGGCCGTCCTTCGCCTTCCAGCTTGCCACCAGCTCCGGCGGCAAGGTCTTCAGCGTAACGGTCTGGGCCTGCAGCGTGTTCTTGAGCTGATCGAACACGATCTTCAGCGGCGCGACGAAGATCGCCTGCGCCTTGTCGCGGGTCGCCTTACTCGAATCGGCAAGCTTCTGCAGAGCATCGGCAAGCCGGCGCGCCGCGACGGCGCCCGGCCCCTTGCCGTCGCCCGCGGTCTTGCGCAGGCTCTCGACCGAGCTCTTCAGCGCCTCGACGTTCTCCTCGTCCGACGGCGAGGGATCGACCGTATCAGGGTTGAGCGCGGGACCGAGCACCTTTGCCGCCTGCGCGATCAGCTTCAGCTTGGCGGGCTGATCCTGTGGCACGAAGCTGTCGAGCGACATCACTCGCAGCACCTCAGGCACCTTCTCGAGCTTCGCCTCGATCTTCTTGGCGTCGGCGTCCGAGCGCGTCATCACGTTGATGGCGTTGGCGCCGGTGTTGGGATCCTTGCGCAGGTCGAGGAAGGTCGCGATCGACTCGACCCTGGCGTTGCGCAGGTTGATCGGGTTGAAGTCGAACTTCATGTAGGAGAGCAGCGGCAGGCCTGCGATCGACACCAGGATGGTGCCGACGATAATCGGGATGCGGTGCCGCTCGAGGAATTCATCGACCGGCGCGAGGAAGGCGTAGCCGACCGGCTCCTTCTCGCCGGCCGGATGCAGCAGGTCGAGCAGCGCCGGCAGCACCGTGATGCTGGTGATGAACGCGATCAGCATGCCGGCGCCGGCGATCTTGCCGAGCTCGGAGATGCCCTTGTAGTCGGTCGGCAGGAAGCAGAGGAAGCCGGCTGCGGTCGCCATCGCCGCGAGCGACAGCGGCACCGCCGAGCGGCGCGCCGCGTTCTCCAGCGCGAGCGTCACATTGTCGTTCTTGAAGCGCTCGGAGCGGTAGCGGACGCTGAACTGGATGCCGAAGTCGACGCCGAGGCCGACGAACAGCACGGCAAAGGCGATCGAGAGCAGGTTGAGCGACCCCACCATCATCAGCCCGACCGCCGTGGTGATCGCAAGACCGATGAACAGGTTCACGAACACCGCGAGGATGATCTTGCCGGAGTGCAGCGCCATCCAGAGGATGACCAGCACGATCAGCACGGTGCCGACGCCGTTGACGATCGCGCCATCCTGGACGGTGGCGTATTCCTCGTTGGCGATCGGGACCGGCCCGGTGAGCCGGACGCGCGCGTGATACTCGGCCGGGAACTTCAGCTCGGCCGCCGCCTGCCGGATCGCGTCGGTGGCGGCCTTGCCGGGCTCCAGCGCGGTATAGTCGATGATCGGCTTGACCTCGATAAAGGCGCGCTTGTCGGTATCGGTCAGCGGCTTGTCGCTGGTCAGCTCGCGCCAGGAGAAGGTGGCGGTGCCCTTCGCCAGGATGGTCTCGACGGTCTCGGAGATCAGGTTGAACGGACGCGCCGCGTTGTCGAGCTTGACCTGCCCGCGCTTGACGCCCGCAAGCCCGGTCTCGAGCGCACCGGTCAGCCCGCGAATCGAGGGATCGCCGGCCATGATCTCGACCAGGGGCGCCGCCGATTCGAGCTGGCCGGTGATCTTGCCGACCTCCTCGGTCGGCAGGAACAGGAGGCCATTCCGCTCGAAGAACTCGCCTGAACCGAGCGAGGTCACCGCCTCGAAGTTCTTCTTGTCCTGGACGAGCTTCGCGGCGAGCGCCTTCGCTGCCGAACTGGTCAGCTCCGGCGTCGGGGCCTCGACCACGGCCAGGATCATGCGCTCGCGGTCAAACGCTTTCTCGAATTGGTTGTCGCGCTTGCGCCAGTCCAGGTCGGGCGAGATCAGCTTGTTGATGTCGGTATTGATGGCGAAGTTACGGGCCGCGTAGACGCTGGCCCCGGCCGCTACAATCAGAGAGAGAACGACGACAGGAAGGGCAAACCGCGTACAGGTCCTAACAACCGAGACAACAATATTGGTCAGCACATCGTATCTTTCTAATCTCAGGGAAGCTTGGCCGAAAACGCCTGCTGTCTAGCGGAGTTCCCGGGGCCGATCTAATGTTGTTTTGGTTACTTTCTGCGGGCGGACGGCGAACAGTGCCAAACAGCACGAAACGGCAGTGAGGCGCCGGTATAAACCGCCTCAAAGGGCGATAAAGTGACGAACAAGTGAGAGAGACGGACAGTCGCAGAGGGCGATATTCTGTATTATAATACCACCAATCTCCTGCCCTTGAGATAGCGCACCTTTTCTAGGCGCTACGTTTTTGACACAAAGCCCTGTATTTCCATGCGCTTGGGACGCGGGAACTGTCATGGTGCGGATATTGCAGCTCACGTTGCAGTGTCCGGCCAAGTGGAGTGCGGCGCCAAAATAGCCGGAAGGGCATTGAATGAGATTGGTGCAATTTGCGTAACGGACGTCCTATGGAAGTATTTCTTGCTCAGCCGCGCGGCTTTTGCGCGGGCGTGGTGCGTGCCATCGAAATCGTCGAGCGTGCGCTCGATAAATACGGCCCGCCGGTCTATGTCCGCCACGAGATCGTTCACAACAAATACGTCGTCGAAAGCCTGAAGAAGAAGGGCGCGATCTTCGTCGAGGACCTGTCAGAGGTGCCGCCCAAGGCGGTGACCGTGTTCAGCGCACACGGCGTGGCGCGGAGCGTCGAGGAGGAGGCTGCCGCGCGCGACCTGCCGGTCCTCAATGCCACCTGCCCGCTCGTCACCAAGGTCCATAACCAGGGCAAGCGCTATATCTCCAAGGGCCGTACCCTGATACTGATCGGGCACGCCGGCCACCCCGAGGTCGAGGGAACCATGGGCCAGGTTCCGGGACCCGTCACCCTGGTCCAGAGCGTCGAGGACGTGGCGGAACTCGCCCTGCCGACCGATACCCCGGTGGCCTATATCACCCAGACCACCCTGTCCGTGGACGATACCAAGGACATTATCGCGGCCCTTCAGGTAAAATTTACAGATATTCAAGGCCCAGACATCCGGGATATCTGCTATGCGACACAGAACCGCCAATCTGCGGTAAGGGACCTGAGCAAACTCGTGGACGTCATATTGGTGGTGGGGGCCGCCAATAGTTCCAACTCAAACCGGCTTCGCGAAATCGGCACCGAGGTTGGTGTCGCGAGTTACCTTATTGCCGATGGCCGCGAGCTCAACCCGGATTGGCTGAAGGATGCGAAGGTCGTCGGAATTACGGCGGGCGCCTCGGCGCCCGAAGTTCTGGTCGACGACGTGATCGAGGCCTTGCGACGCATCGGACCGGTGACGGTCTCGGTGCTCCCGGGCCGGGAAGAGAACATCGAATTCCGGCTGCCAGCCGAACTGACTGCGGGCTGATCTGAACCACCTTACCTTAAGTCCAGAAAGTAAACTCCCAATGGCTATTCCGTTTTTCAAGGAAATGCGTATCGGCGGTTACCTCATCAAGCAGAAGCTGCTTGGCCGTAAACGCTATCCGCTCGTGCTGATGCTGGAGCCGCTGTTCCGCTGTAACCTCGCTTGCGTCGGCTGCGGCAAGATCGACTATCCGGATGCGATCCTCAACCGCCGCATGACGGCCCAGGAGTGCTGGGACGCGGCCGATGAATGCGGCGCGCCGATGGTGGCGATCCCGGGCGGCGAACCGCTGATCCACAAGGAGATCGGCGAGATCGTGCGCGGCCTGGTCGCGCGCAAGAAGTTCGTCTCGCTGTGCACCAACGCGCTGCTGCTCGAGAAGAAGCTCGATCTGTTCGAGCCGTCGCCGTACCTGTTCTTCTCGGTGCATCTCGACGGCCTCAAGGACCATCACGACAAGGCGGTGTCGCAGAAGGGGGTGTTCGACCGCGCGGTCTCCGCGATCAAGGCGGCCAAGGCGCGCGGCTTCACCGTGAACGTCAACGCCACCATCTTCGACGGCCATCCGGCCGAGGAGATCGCCAAGTTCCTCGACTTCACCACCGAACTCGGCGTCGGCGTGTCGATGTCGCCGGGCTACGCCTATGAGCGCGCGCCCGACCAGGAGCACTTCCTCAACCGCACCAAGACCAAGAAGCTGTTCCGCGACGTCTTTGCGCTCGGCAAGGGCAAGAAGTGGAACTTCATGCATTCCGGCCTCTTCCTCGACTTCCTCGCCGGCAACCAGGAATACGAGTGCACGCCCTGGGGCATGCCGGCGCGCAACATCTTCGGCTGGCAGAAGCCCTGCTACCTGCTCGGCGAAGGCTACGCCAAGACCTTCAAGGAGCTGATGGAGACCACCGACTGGGATTCCTACGGCACCGGCAAGTATGAAAAGTGCGCCGATTGCATGGCCCATTGCGGCTACGAGCCGACGGCTGCGACCGCCGCACTGAACAATCCGCTGAAGGCGATGTGGGTCGCCCTGCGCGGCATCAAGACGTCGGGTCCGATGGCGCCTGAGATCGACATGTCGAAGCAGCGTCCGGCGCAGTACATCTTCTCGGAGCAGGTCCAGAAGAAGCTTTCGGAGATCCGCCGCGACGAGGCGCTGGCCGCCGAGCGGAAGGCCGCCGCCAAAACCGACTCGACGGCAGCGTAAGCCGCGCCGTCAGGCACCCAAACGACAAAGGCCCGATCGCGATGCGATCGGGCCTTTTGTTTTTGCGTTTGATCCGGCGCGGAAGCCGTCTCCGCCCGGACGATAATCAGGCCGCCTTCGCCGTAACCAGAATGTCCTCGACCGGAGCTAGGACATCGTTTCCGAGCAGGAAGCCGCGGCAGCCGCGTAGCGAGCGCAGCGCGCGATTGAAGTCGATGCCGGTCGACACCAGTGCCCGCAACGTCCGCGGATTGCGGGCGATGCCGCGCAGCACCTTGCGCAGGTCGATATCGCCGTTCGGCTTGACGGCGGACTTGGCGAGTTCGGGCAGCGCGCGGTGGGCGGGATCGCTGATCACCCGCAGCGCCGCGAACGGAATGCCGGCATCGGCGGCGTAGGCGGCCGCGATATGGCTTTCCATGTCGACGGCGGCAGCCCCCGTCACCGAGCGCAGCGCGGCCTTGCAGGCCCTCGCCACGACCACCTGTTCCACGCCGGCCAGGCCGCCGCGCACGATCTTGCGGCCCTTCAGCGCGGCGCTGGCGATCATTTCCTCGTTCAACGCCGAGCCGGCCAAAAAGCGCGCATCGCCGGCCATCACCTCGGTCGCGACCACGACGTCGCCCGATTTCAGCGACGGGTCGAGCCCGCCGGCCACGCCGAACGAGATCACGCCGCGGAATGTCGTTGAATCCAGCGTCGCCAGCAGCGCACGAAGCTGCTGCGGGTCGCTCGAACTGCAAATAACGATCATGCCGGGGCCCGCCGCAATGCGAGCCTCCTGCACCAATCCAGTCACGATCAACACCGGCCGAGGATCAATTCTGTTGCCCACGGTCTCGGCGGCCCCCGCCCCCAAAATCACATCCCGACCCCTACCACCCTGCTATTGGTGCTTCTCAAATTCCGATACCGCGCAAGCGCCCAGAGCGGAAAGAACTTCGAGTAACCATGATATCGCAAGTAAAACACCCGCGGAAACCCCGTTGCGGTGTACCGGGGCTCGTCCCACTGCCCTTTTTCCGTCTGTGTTGCCTTTAGGTACTCAATGCCCCGTGCGACGGCCGGATTATCGACCTCCCGGGCCGCCATCAGCCCTAGCAAAGCCCATGCCGTTTGCGACGCGGTCGACGGCGCAACCTCGTATTCCTTGTAATCCAGCCGGTAGCTGACCGCGTCCTCGCCCCAGCCGCCGTCCTGATTCTGGACCGACACCAGCCAGTCTACCGCTTTTCGGACCATCGGGTCGTCAGGGTCGATGCCTGCGACATTTAGCGCCGAGAGCACCGACCAGGTGCCGTAGATGTAGTTCAGCCCCCAGCGGCCGTACCAGGAGCCCTCGGCAAGCTGGGTGCGGCGCAGATAGGCGATGCCGTCGGCCATCACCTGGCTGGTCCCGGCGGTCACGCCGAGCTGGCCCAGCATCGAGATGCAGCGCGCCGTGACGTCCTCGGTCGGCGGGTCGAGCAGCGCCCCGTGATCCGAGAACGGGATGTTGTTGAGGTAGTATTCGAGGTTGTTGACGTCGAAGGCCGCCCAGCCGCCGTCGCGGCTCTGCAGGCCCTCGATCCATTCGCGGCCGCGCGCGATCGCCGCGTCGTATTCCTTGGTGCCGGTCTGGCGGCGTGCCCGGTCCATCGCCATGACCACCACGGCGGTGTCGTCGAGATCGGGATAGTGGTCGTTGTTGTATTGGAACGCCCAGCCGCCGGGACGGACGTTCGGTGCCTTGACCGCCCAGTCGCCCTTCAGCTCGAGCACCTGGCGCGGCTTCAGCCAGTCGAGCCCCTGCTTGGCCTTGGCAAAGGTATCGTCGCCGCCGGTCTCCTGCAGCGCGTGGCAGGTCAGGGCGGTGTCCCACACCGGCGAGACGCAGGGCTGGCAATAGGCCTCGTGCTCGCCGATCACGAGCAGCTTGTCGATGCCGCGCCGCGTGATGGCGCGCGGCGGGAAATTCTCGTCCTTGCCGAGCGCGTCATACATCATCACGATGTTGGCCATCGGCGGATAGATCGCGCCCATGCCGTCCTCGCCGTTCAGCCGCTCCTCGGTGAAGGCAAGCGCGGCGTCGATCGCGCGCTGACGCAGGCTCTTCGGGAACAGCGGCTCGATCACGCGCAGCACCGCGTCGAGCGAACGGAACAGATAGAACCAGCCCGCGCTCTGGTGCGGCGCCTTCGGCGCCATGCGCAGCGACTTCGGATCCTGCAGGAACAGCTCGTCGATGCCGACGCCTTTCGGATTCTTCGCGCGCGGCTTCAGCGCGGCCAGCACCATCAACGGCACCATCGTGGTGCGCGCCCAATAGGAGATCTTGTTGATGTGGAACGGCGACCACATCGGCAGCAGCATGATCTCGATCGGCAGCACCGGCGCCGCGCGCCAGGTCACCACGCCATAGAGCGCGAGCAGGAAGCGCGTGAACACGTTGCTGCCCGCCGCACCGCCGCGCGACAGGATCGCCTCGCGCGCCCGCACCATGTGCGGCGCGTCGACGGAATCGCCGATCATCTTCAGCGCGAAATACGACTTCACGCTGGCGCTCATGTCGAACGGGCCGTCATGCACCAGCGGCCAGCCGCCATGCGCGCCCTGCACGCGGCGAAGATAGCTGGCGATCTTGGCCTCGAGCACGGCATCGATCGGCTCGGCGAGATAGTGTCGCAGCAGAACGTACTCGGCCGGAATCGTGCTGTCGGCCTCGAGCTCGAACACCCAGTGACCGTCGGACTGGCGATAGCCCAGCAGCGCTTCGGTCGCCTTGGAGATGCTGGTCTCCAGCGCGACCGGATCGACTGTGACGCCGTGATCTCTCGAAAGCATTTCGCTCGATATCCTCTTCATCGCGGTCCGGCGATTGAGTGCCGGGGCCGCTGCAACAGGTCAAACTGAGCGTCTGGCAAGAACCAGATCGGCGGCGCGATCACCCGACCGCACCGATCCCTCGATGGTTGCCGGCAACCCGGTAGCAGTCCAGTCGCCGGCGAGGAACAGGTTTTTTTGCGTGGTCTCAGGCCCCGGACGCAGGGCATTCTGCTCCGGTGTCGCCTCGAATGTGGCGCGGCGCTCGCGCACGATCTGCCAGGGCGGCAACTCGCCGGACACGCCGGATGCCTTGCAGACGTCACGCCAGATCGCCTGCGCGAGCTCCTCGCGCGGCATATCGACCAGACGGTCGCCATTGCTGATCGTCACCGACAACCGCTGCGGGAAGGCAAACAGCCACTCCACGAGGCCGCCGACGACACCGAGAATGGGCGCGGCATCGCGCGGCGGATCGACGCGGAAATGCGCATTCACGATGGCGCGGAATTTGGTCGGGGTCTTCAACCCCGGCAGCAGCGACGCCGCGGCGCGCGGCGGTACCGCGAGCACGACCGCATCGTCGGCCGACAGCGCAATCTTGTCGCCGTTACCGAAATCGAGGGCGCTGACGCGGTCGCCGGACATCACGAGCGCGCGCAGCTCATGGCTGAACTGGACGCTGTTGCCCCTATCCTGCAGCTGCTTGACCGCGGGCTCGATCAAGACCGAGCTCAGGCCGTCGCGCGCGATCAGAGGGCGGCAGGCCTGCCCGCCCGCCAGCAGCGTCTCCCGCACGATGGCGCCGGCGAGCCCGGCCGAGCCTTCGGGCGGATCGACATTGAGGGCCGCAAGCAGCAAGGGCTGCACCAGCCGCTCGTACAGCGTGCCCTCGCACGGAATGGCATTGCCGACGAGCTTGTCGGCGCCGGCCCAGACCAGCGGCGCCAGCGCGAGATAATCACGCAAGCTGGTGTCGGGGACGCGACGCGCCTCGTCGAACACCCACAGCGGCAAACGCGAGTCACCAAGGTCGAGTTGCCAGCGCTGGCCGCTCGAGAGATCGACAAACGGAAACTGCGCGCGCGCCGGCCCGACAAGGCCCGCGTCGGTGCCGATCGAGCGGGCGTAGCTCACGGCATGGCGGTTGCCCGACAACAGGAGGTGATTGCCGTTGTCGATCGTGAGGTTGGTGGCGGCGTCGAAATAGGAACGGCAGCGCCCGCCGGCCTGCTGCGTGGCCTCGTGGACCGACACCTTGTAGCCGGCATTGGCAAGCCGCACGGCGGCCGAGAGGCCGGAAATGCCGGCGCCGATGATATGAACGGTCTTTTGCATCAGATGATCGCGTAACGAAGGAGAATGCCGATCTTGGCCGCCTTGGACACGCGCACCGGCGCGCGCGGGGCGGCAAAGCCGCGTGCAATCAAGAGGTCGAGGATCGCGCGGTAGTATTTCGACATGATCCGCGGCGCGCGCACCGCGCGGCGCGAATTGCTCTCCATGATCTCGTCGGCCTTCTGGAAGTGCATCTTGGCGCGCTCGGCGAGCGGCGCGCAAACCTTCGGCAGCGCACGCTCGGCGGTGACGCGCGCCGGATCGTCGCTGGTGATCCCGGCGTGCCACAGCCATTCGCGCGGCAGATAGAGGCGGCCGAGGCCGGCGTCCTCGTCGATGTCGCGCAGGATGTTGGTGAGCTGCAGCGCGCGGCCGAGATGATGCGCAAGCAGGATGCCGTCTTCCTCGGGCAGGCCGAACACCCGCACCGAGAGCCGGCCGACCGCGCTCGCCACGCGATCGCAATACAGATCGAGCGTCGCGAGGTCGGGCGCGCGGATGTCCTGCGGCACGTCCATCTCCATGCCGTCGACGATCGCAAGGAAATCCTCGCGCTTCAGGCCGAAGGTCTTCACCGAAGCGACGTAGTCCCTGAGGCGCTCCGGCGGGCGGCCCTGATACAGCGCGTCGATATCGTCGCGCCAGACTTGCAGCGCCGCCAGCCGCTCCGGCCGCGGACCGTCGGAATCGGCGATGTCGTCGACCTGGCGGCAGAAGCTGTAGATCTGGAACATCGCCTCGCGCTGCGCACGCGGCAGGATGCGCATCGCGGCATAGAATGAGCTGCCGGATGCGGTGCTTCCGTAATTTGCGTTGGCCGCCGCCGTGCCCACGCTCATGCGCCGGCCGCCGTCTTGGAGACCGAACGGCGCCCGGTGGCGCGGCGGGCGATCTCGCCCGCGACACCGCCGAGGCTGTGCGCGAGAAGCTCGACCGGGCTGAGATGGACGCGCTCGCTGAGCGGATCGCGCACTTTCAGCATGCCGACGATGCGGTCGGCGAAAGCCTGGATCACCGCGACCTCGAGGCCAAGCCTGAAATCCTTCACCTCGGCTGCGAGCGGCTTGCTCTCGTCGAGCAGCGCCTCGGTGCGCACCGCGAGCGCCTGCAGGCATTTGAGCAGCGCCGGCTGTGACTTCGCCTCGCCGAGCATCTCGACGGTTGCACCCGACGCGGCCAGCGCGTCGCGCGGCAGGTAGACGCGGTTGAGGTTCTTGTAGTCCTTGGCGCAGTCCTGCAGGTGGTTGTTGACCTGCAGGCCGGCGCAGAGCGCATCCGACGCGACCCAGGTCGACGTGCTCTCGCCGTGCACGTCGAGCATGAAGCGCCCGACCGGCATTGCCGAGTAGCGGCAATAGTGGATCACGTCGTCCCAGGTCTCGTAGCGCAGCTTGGTGACGTCCATCCGGAACGCGACCAGCACGTCGAGCGCATGGCGCGGCGGCATGCCGCGCTCGGCGAGCGCGCGGCGCAGATTGACGGCTTCCTTCTGGGTGTCGCCCTGGCCGAGCAGCTCGGCCTCCATCAGATCGAGGTAGCGGAGCTTCTCGTCGGCGGGCAGCGTCGCGTGATCGGCGATGTCGTCGGCGGTGCGGACGAAATTATAGAAAGCCAGAATCAGGGCGCGATGCCGCGGATGAATGATCCACGACGCGACCGGGAAATTCTCGTCGCGGTGGGTCTTTCCGGATCGCAGGTCGCTCGCGCTTGTCATTGGAAATTGGGCTACACGGGTCATGGCACGGCGCAGGCGCTAGGTGTCCGGCGCATGCGGAGGATTGCGAGCCCCATATAGGGGAATATGCCGCCAAAACCAATGCTATCTGTGACCGCCAGCACAGCCGGCCCGTGACCGGCGCGCATGCCGGTCGCGGGCCTTTCGGCGATCGCTTAAGGCGTGAACCGGCCTTATTGGCCGTGATTCTTGAGCACCTGGTCGCAGGCGGTGCTGATCTTAGTGCGGTTCTGCTGCAGACAGGCCAGGATCGTGAAGTCACCCTGGTCGATCACGGAGCGGCAGTGCTTTTGCACGTCGCGCGCGCAGGCCTTCTGCTCCTCAGGCGTGCCGCTGCGCGCCTGCTGTTGTTGCTGGGCGAAGGCGTTGGATGAAAGCGGGATCGTCATCAGGACAACAGCGAGGAGAAATTTACGCATCGTATTCCTTCACTTCCGACAGCAGAAAATCTGTCCCCGAAAAGCGCTTCGGCATGGCCGGGACGGATTTGTTGGGATTGCAGACGCCGCGTAATGCAGCAACGAAGCTACGACAAGCACCACTAAATGCGGCTAAAATTGCGGCGCTGTAAACCCTCGCATAAGCCATTGATATTGATTATTTATTTCTGTGACAATTTTGCCCGAATTTGGCGGTTGCAGGCAAAGCCGACGCGAGGTCAGATGCCCTTATGGTACAGGAAGTTCTTGATTCCATTTATGGAGACGACGGCCTCACGCACGAGCGCCATCATTTGAACCTAACATAGTGCGGTGACACTAAATCTTCGATGCGGCGAGACGTTTTCTTTCACCGGAAGCGTCTATTTTGATGGGAATATTCACAATGAAACTGTTTGGTTCCAGCCTTTGTGGTGGGGCATTCAAGGCTGCCGGCATCAGCGCCGCGCTCATGCTCTCGGTCGCGGCAAGTCATGCGCAGTCCAGCGGGCCTTTTGCCGGCTTCGACGGCTCCTGGAGCGGCTCTGGCACGGTTTCGTTGTCCAACGGCACCACCGAACACATCCGCTGCAAGGCCGACTACAAGGTCGGGGCATCGGGCCTGAACCTGAAGCAGAACCTGCATTGCGCCAGCGACAGCTACAAATTCGACCTCTCCAGCGACGTGACGAGCCAGGGCGAGCGCATCTCCGGCAACTGGAGCGAGAAGAGCCGTAACATCTTCGGCAATCTGCAGGGCACCGCGGGCGGCGGACAGATCGACGTGTTCGTCGAGGCGTCCGGCTTTGCCGCCAATCTGAACCTGCGCACCAACGGCACCAAGCAGGTCGTCCAGATCGATTCGAAGGGTGAGATCCGCGGAGTCTCGATCACGATGACGAAGGGCTGACGCTCCTCCTTCGACCCACGAAAAAGGCCCGGTTCCGAACGCTCGGAGCCGGGCCTTTTCGTGCGTTCGGCTATTCCGCCGCTTTCGGCTGTCCCGCCGTGCCGCGGATCTTCTGCGCCAGGTTGATCAGGAACATCGACGTCGGCCGCAGGATGAATAGGTCGGCAACCAGCGCGGCCACCATCGAAAACGCGCTGAGCCAGCCGAACAGCCGCAGCGACGGCAGGTCGGAGAATACGGTGACGACGAGGCCGCAGGCCAGCACCACCGTGGTCAGGATCAGCGCCGGGCCGACCAGCACTGTGGCGCGTTCGACCGCGAGCGCGGACGAGACACCCGGTTTGCTCTCAAGCCGCAGGCGGTTGAGGAAGTGGATGGTGGCGCTCAAGCCCAGGCCGAACGACACCGTCAGCGCCACGACGCTGGCGAATTGCAGCCCCTCCCCGAGCAGCCACAGCACCGTGCCCGACAGCACCACGGGGAAGATGCCGGGCAGGATGCAGGAGAACATCACCACGACCGAGCGGAACGCCAGACCGATGAAGATCGCAACCAGCGCGAATTCGACGGTGAGGCCACGGTTGAGCTTCTCGATCATGTTGGCGCTGTTACGCGCTGCGATCGCAGACAGGCCGGTGACCGCGATCTCGTAGCCGGGATGCTCGGCGCGCACCTTGTCGAGCGCATGGTCGAGCTTCTCGACCACCGGCAGGATCTCGCTGGAATCAAGGTCGGGCACGCGGCCCGACACCACGACCGCGTCCTGCTCCTTGGAGATGAAGCGCCGCACCAGATGTTCGGGGATCACGCTGACATATTCCTTCAGCGTCCCGACGTCGTTGCTGCCAGCCTTCTCCGCGAGCCAGCGGCGCAGCGTCTCCAGCGACCACACATTGCCGACGCCGGCGGCCTTTTCGACCATGGCATGGACGTCGGCGATCGTGTTCAGCGTCTCCTTCGAATAGAGATCGGCTCCTTTCGGGAATTCGATCAGCACGTCGATCGGATTGGCGCCGGTCAGCTTGGCGTCCAGTCGGCTCGACGCCTCCACCGCCTGCCGCTTGTCCGGCACCTGGTCGGCCAGGCGATAGCGCGGCTCGAGGCTGCCGTAGATGATGCCGAGGCCGCCGACGACGATCACCGCGATCAGGCTGAACAGCCCGGGACGGCTCACCATGCGCACCGCGATCCAGTAGCAGAAATTGCGCAACGCCTGCACGCCGGCATCCGCGCTCTGGAACTTGACCGCAAAGATCTTCTCGTTTCGCACGAACAGGATGCCGAACACCGGCACCAGGCTGAGCACCGCGACCAGCGCGATGATGGTAGCGGCAAGCCCCGCCTCGCCGAACTTGCGGATCAGGTCGGAGTCCGAGAACTGCAGCGCGATGAAGGAAATGCCGGCGGTGCCGTGGGTCAGCACGCAGGCCGGGCCCACCACCAGCACCGCATTCTTGAACGCCGTGAACTTGTCCTGCCCGGCGATCAGCCGGTCGCGCGCCGCAAACGTCAGCTGCATCGAGTCGGAGAAGCTGATCACCATGATGAGCGGCGTCATCACGTTGAGGAACATGTTGAGATTGAAATTGGCCCAGCCGAGGCCGCCGAGCGCGAGCAGGATCGCGATCATCGGCGGGAACGCCGCCGCCACCATGAAGGAGATCTTGCGGAAGAAGATGATGGCGATGATGCAGCCGGCGAGGATGCCGAGGATGTTGTAGGTCAAGCCGTCGCGCTCGACCGCATTGCGGATCTCGAGCTGCATGACCGGCACGCCGGAGAGCTGGGCGTTGAGCCCGCTGCCGCCGAGGTCGTCGGCCATGATCTTCCGCATGTCGGCGACGACCTTGGAGAGCTTGTTGCTGCCGACCACCTCCGGTTCGAGCGACAGCACGATCAGCGCCAGCGTGCCGTCCTCCGACAACAGCTTGCCGCGGATGATCTCGTTGCTTTTGACGGTCTCGACGAATTTGTCGTAGGCCGCGCCCTGCGGCAGCTCAGGCGGGAACAGCGCCGCCGGCAGCTTGCCGGGCTCCGGCGCCTGGCGCGCCGAGAACAGCGAGACCAGGCCGCGCACGCCCTCGACCAATTGCAGGTCGGTGACCATGTCGCGGATCTTTTCGAGGTTGTCGCGCGCGAGCAGCGTCTTGCCCTCGACCACGACCAGGACGTCGAATTCGGTCGCAGGGAAGCGCTTGGTCACCGCCTCGTACTGCTTGTAGTCCTTGGAATTGGAGCGGAACAGCTGCGACAGCGAATCGTCGATCTTGATCCGCTGGACGCCGAACACCGCACCGATCATCAGGAGCACGAGCACGACGCAGGACAGGATCGGCGCCCGCATCGGGATCAGCCCGATGCGCTCCAGCCCGAACGCGATGCTGGTCCCCGGCCGCGGCTCTTCGATCTTCCCGACGTGGACCTGACTTTCGGAGTTCTTTTCGAGCATGCCCTATCCAGTTCTGAAAACGGCTTGATCTGTTAGCTTGGGTTGCGGGCGCGAATGAGGCTCTGAAGCCAGTGTGGTCGGCGCTAGCCCTTGAAAACACGCGAGTATTACCGGCGCCGGTTTTACAGGGCCACAATCCCGCTCGCAAGCACAGGCGCGATATCAAATAAGTGCGGAACTACAGAAAACCACCATTAAGTATCTGATTTGTCACACCCGGGCAGCGAGCGCGAAAACGATCCGCCGCCACTTTCATCCTTCAGCGCAACACCCGTGACCTGGCGCGCAATCCCCTCGCGCACGAGCCAGCTGATTCTGAATGCTGCCTCCTCATAGCTTAGGCCCGCGCCGTGGATGTTGGAGACGCAGTTGCGCTCGGCATCGGTCAGCCCGATCCGCGGCGCGAAGGTGAGATAGGCGCCGAGGCTGTCGGGCGCCGACAGGCCGGGACGCTCGCCGATCAGCATCACCAGCATCCGCGCGCCGGTGATCGCGCCGATCTCGTCGCCAAGCGCGACGCGCGCGCCTGACGCAACGACCACGGCACCGACCTCGACCTTGTCGGCGGCGAGCCGCGGCAGCAAATGGCGGACCAGCGCGACCGCATGGACGTTGACCGCCGTCGGCGACAGGCCGTCGCCGACGACGATCGCGCATGGGCATGGTGCCGCGCCCCTGCCCTCCACCGCGCGCTTCGATGCGGGATCCAGCATGCGCCCGAGATCGGGACGGCGCAGATAGTCGCGGCGGTTGCGCGCCTGGCTCGACACCTCGATCGGCGCGGTGCCGAGGCCGGCGAGCCCGGCCATGATGCCGGCGGCATCAAAGGCGGCGTGGACGGCGTCGCGGGCGCGCGCATGGTCGAGCGTGAAGGAGAGCAGCGCCTCCGTCGGCAGGCTGGCCGCGCTGCGGCCGAGACCGACCCGCGCCGGCGTCAGCCTGCGCAGATCGGCAAGCGAACGGGACGACGGCACCGGCGGTTTCATACGGCTGTTACTCGGCTGGAACGGACGCCTCGCGCAGGCGGACCGAATAGTTCGACGCGTTCTGCCGGCCGCTGGAGGCCGCGCGGGCGAACGTGATCAGGTGATGCGCGATCATTGCCGACGAGATCAGGCCCTCGATGTCGCCGCGCCTGAGCCGCCCCAGCGCGAACTTCCAGAACACGCGCTTGTAGTCGCCGAGTACGCCAACCTTCCAGAAGATATTGCGGAGCATGATCAGCGCGCGCTTGATGTTCCGCCACGTCTTCAGCTCCGGCGCGACCGGCACCTTCAGGCGCTTCGCATAGGTGTAATCGCATTGGTACTGGTAGCGCGCGTACAGCTTCTCGGGCTGGTAGGCGACCTCCATGCATTTGCGCCAGGAGTTGACGACGTCCTCGTAGGGCAAGAGGAACTGCACGTTGGAATCGCGGCTGTCGTCGTCGATCAACCGTCCTGCCTTTTCGAGCCGATCCCACAGCGGCGTCTTCGGCAGCGCCTGCAGGAGATTGATAGTCAGAAGTGGAATGCGGGATTCGTCGATGAAGGAGAGCAGCGCGTTGCCGGTCTCGGGCTTGTCGGTATCGAGCCCCATGATGATGCCGGAGACGACCTCCATCCCGTAGGAATTGATGGTGTGCACGCCTTCCAGGATCGGGACCATCATGTTCTGGTCCTTGTGCATCGCGTGCAGCGCGTCGGGATCCGGCGTCTCGATGCCGCAGAAGATGGTGACGAAGTAGGCCTCGCGCATCTTCTCCAGGATCTCCGGCCGCTTGGCGATGTTGAGCGTCGCCTCGCAGGCGAGCGGCGTGACGTAGCCGGTCCGTTTCTGCCATTCGATCAGATGCGGCAACAGCTCCAGCGCCGCCTTGCGGTTGCCGATGAAATTGTCGTCGACGAAATAGATCGTGTCGGTCATTCCGCATTCGCGCAGCTTGTCGAGCTCGGCGATGATCTGCTGCGGCGTCTTCAGCCGCGGATTGCGGCCATAGAGGCCGGGGATGTCGCAGAACTCGCACTGATAGGGACAGCCGGAAGAGAACTGGATGCTGCCGAGAAAATACTTGCGGGTTTCGGCGAGCTCGTAGGCTGGCAGCGGGAAATCCGTCATCGGCAGGCGGTCGACGGTGTTCAGCACCACCTGTTGGTCGGGGCGCGTGGTGTCATCGGCCAGCCGCTTGATCAGCTCGTTGGTGGCATCGCCAAGCTCGCCGACATGCAGGTAGTCGAACGAGGGATAGTAATCCGGGCAGGCGCTGACCGACGGACCGCCGATCGCGACCGGCAGATCGTAGTCATGCGCGCGGTGGCAGATATCGTTCATCTGCTGGCGCTGGATGTGCATACCGCTGACGAAGACGGCATCGGCCCACGCGAAATCGTCTGCGGTCGCCTCGCGCAGATTCTCGTCGATGAAACGGACCAGCCAGTTCGCGGGCAGATAGGCGGCGATCAGCAACAACCCCTGCGGCGGCATGAACGCCTTGACGCCGTCGGTTAAGGGATAGGCGTATTCAAAGGTCCCAAAGGCCGACGTATAGCGCGGAAAGACGCAGAGGATACGCCGTACCGTCTGAATGCCCTCAGCTCTCATCAAACGTCCTCAACCGAAGCACCAACAAATCTAACCACGCCATTGAACGCTGGGCCAGAAATCTTTCAACAATGTGGCACCTGCTAACGTCACAAGGCCGGGATGGTTGCTCAAAAAACTCCTTCTCTTGCCTCACGCGATCAGCCGCGCGGCGAATTCGGGCAGCAGCCCTGCATCGGCGGCAAGGCGGTAATCCTGGTCGGCAAGGCCCGATCGCATCAGCCAGTCGTCGAATTCCGGCGCCCGCTTCAAGCCGAACAGGTCGCGGACATAGAGTGCGTCGTGAAACGAGGTCGACTGATAGTTCAGCATGACGTCGTCGGCGCCCGGCACGCCCATGATGAAGGTGACGCCGGCGGCCGCGAGCAGCGTCAGGAGATTGTCCATGTCGTCCTGGTCGGCCTCGGCGTGGTTGGTGTAGCAAACGTCGACGCCGAGCGGCAGGCCGAGCAATTTGCCGCAGAAATGATCCTCGAGCCCGGCGCGGATGATCTCCTTGCCGTCGTAGAGGTATTCCGGACCGATGAAGCCGACCACGCTGTTGACGAGCAGCGGATCGAACGCGCGCGCCACCGCATAGGCCCGTGCCTCACAGGTTTGCTGATCGACCTGGTGATGGGCGTTGGCCGACAGCGCCGAGCCCTGCCCGGTCTCGAAATACATGACATTGTCGCCGACGGTGCCGCGACGCAGCGACAGCCCCGCCTCGCGCGCCTCCTTCAGCAATGCGAGATCGACGCCGAAGCTGCGGTTGGCCGCCTCGGTGCCGGCAATCGACTGGAAGACGAGGTCGACCGGCAGCCCCTGCCCGATCAGGCCGAGCGTCGTGGTAACATGGGTGAGCACGCAGGCCTGTGTCGGGACCTTGAGCCGCGTGATGATGTCGTCGAGAAGCCGCAGCAGGCTCCCGATCACACCGGGATCGTCGCTCGCCGGATTGATGCCGATGCAGGCATCGCCCGATCCGAGCAGGAGGCCGTCGAGGATCGAGGCGGTGATGCCCCTGGGGTCGTCGAACGGATGGTTCGGCTGCAGCCGCACGCTCATCCGGCCGCGCAGGCCGATCGTGTTGCGAAAGCGCGTCGTCACCTGGCACTTCTTGGCGGCCAGGATCAGGTCCTGGTTGCGCATCAGCTTCGACACCGCGGCCGCCATCTCCGGCGTGATGCCGCGTGCCGCCGCCTTGAGCGTGTCCGGCGTCGCCGCGTCCGACAATAGCCAGTCGCGGAAGCCGCCGACCGTCAGCGCGGCGAGCGGCGCGAAGGCTCCCGCATCGTGGCCATCGAAGATCAGGCGCGTCACCTCGTCGTCCTCGTAGGGGATGACGGCCTCGTTGAGGAACTGCGTCAGCGGAACGTCGGCGAGCGCAATCCGCGCCGCAATCATCTCCTCGGCGCTGTCGGCCGCAATGCCAGCGAGCCGGTCGCCGGAGCGCGGCGGCGTCGCCTTGGCGAGCAGGTCGCGCAAATCATCGAAGACGTAGGAGGTGGCGTCGATGGTGTGGCGATAGACCATGGCAACTCCGGCCTGCAACGGCTGCAGGATTCATGTCAGCGTACCACCTCTCTGCGAACGCCGTGCCATCCGCCGCCGCTCCCCGACCCAAGGGGTGCATCGAATTCCGGCTGCAGCCGCAATCTCCCCGGCCGGTCGGGCGAAACTTGGCATGCCAGTATAAGCCTTTGGTATTATTAAGCAAAAATTTGAAATTTGCGCCTGCTAAAAGCTCGCGCATTAAGAAATAATCCATGAAGCTTCTGCATAATTCTTAACCGGCCGAAGGTGCTCGCCGGCCTCTCTGGAGTGCCCACGGCCATCCGTCACATCGCGGCACCTATTCCTCGGCGCACCATGGCATCCCGCTTCTCGCTCGCAGCCAAGCTGTACTCGATCTTTGCGCTCATCGCGGTCCTGACCGCGGCGATCACCATCCTGTCGGACTACAACTCGCGGCGGAATGCCGAATTGACCGAGGCGGTGGATCTCGCAAGCCGCGCAGCCCTCAATATCGAACGCGTCAATTCGCTGGTCTACGCCGTGGTGATGGAATCCCGCGGCATCTACATGTCGACCGATCCGGCCACGGTGAAGAAATACGGCGAAGGGCTGCTGAAGTTCAACGAGCGCATCCTCGCTGTGGTCAAGAACTGGGAAGCACTCGTGCAGGCCGACGACGCCGAGCAGTTTGCGACCTTCAAGAAGCGCATCGAGCAGTTCGTCGACTTCCGCAAGGAGCTAGTCCGCCGCGGTGTCGAGATCGGCGGCGCCGCCGGGCGCGAATGGGGCGACAACGACGCCAATCGCGAGGTGCGCACCGCGCTGAACAAGGATCTCGAGGCACTGTCCAAGGTCTATGCCGAGCGCGGCAAACGGCTGGCGCGGCAGACCGACGCCAATCGCGACATGGCCTTTGTCCTGACCTGCCTCGGTGCGGTCGCGCTGATCGTGGTCGTGCTCGGCGTGCTGATCATCGCGCGCTCGATCGCCCGCCCGCTGTCGCAGATCACCACGACCATCAAGCGCGTCGCCGAAGGCGCCGAGGGCGTCGAAGTCCCGCATGCCGCTCGCAGCGACGAGATCGGGGCGCTGGCGCGCGCGATCAAGGTCTTCCAGGAAGCGATGGAGCGCAACCGCAGCCTCAATTCCCAGGTCGTGCAGGACTCCGAGGCGCGCAACGCGCGCACCCGCCATATCGAGAGCTCGGTTGAGGCATTCCGCGACGCGATCGGCGCGGTGCTCCGCGTGGTTCATGACAATGCGGCCTCAATGCGCGCGACCGCGCAGACGATTGCCAACGTCGCCGCGAATGCCAGCGGCCGTGCCGGCGACGCCGCGGCCGCGACCGAGCAGGCCTCGAGCAATGTCTCCGCGGTCGCCGGCGCCGCCGAGGAGCTTTCCGCTTCGGTCCAGGAGATCGGTCGGCAGGTGCGTCAGTCGGCCGGTGCGGTCGAACAGGCCGGTGCGCGCACCGACAAGTCGATCAGCGAGATCGAGGGGCTTGCCGCCGCCACCCAGCGCATCGACGGCGTGCTCAACCTGATCCAGGCCATCGCCGAGCAGACCAACCTGCTGGCCCTGAACGCCACCATCGAGGCCGCCCGGGCCGGCGACGCCGGCCGCGGCTTTGCCGTCGTCGCGCATGAGGTGAAGGCGCTCGCCGGGCAGACCGCGAAGGCGACCGCCGAGATCAGCGAGAATGTCAGCCTGATCCAGGCCTCGACCCGGACGTCGGTCGATGCGGTCCGCGAGATCGGCAACGCCGTGCGCGAGATCAACGATGTCACCGCGAACATCGCCACCGCCGTCGGGGAGCAGGACGCCGCCACCCGAGAGATCTCGGTCAACGCGCAAATGGCCGCGCAGGGCAATGAAACGCTGGTCGCCAATATCGGCTCGCTCCGCGACGACATGGGCCAGACCAGCACGGCCGCGGAATCGGTGCTGGCCGCGTCCAACGACCTGACCGCGACCGCCGAGACGCTGTCGCGCGAGGTCGAGCAGTTCTTCCGCAGCCTGCGCAGCGACGCGGCCTGAGGGTTTGCAGCTGCCGTGCGAGCCACGACGGCCGTCAACCCGCTGGTTAACAACTCCCTAATCCGCGCGAATAAATTGCGTCCGGTTCGCGTCCGCTTTCTCAATCTGATGGCCCTATAAAGGCTGTCAATGCGCGGGGGCGCGGGGAATTCAGGGGGAAGCAAGCAATGCAGGGGCTGTTGCCACGGCCAAGAGCGGTGCCGGCCAAGCGGCTGCTCGCACTCGGCATCGGTCTTGTTCTCTGCTTTTCCGCCGTCTGTGCATCCATCCTGTGGGAGATGGCGCAAAAGGACTATCAGCATGCGAAGGAAGCAGCCACGAATCTCGTGGCCAGCATCGCAAGCGAGATCGACCGCAACATCGAACTCTATGATCTCTCGCTACAGGCCGTCGTCGATGGCGTGAAGCTGCCCGAGATCAACCGCGTCAGCCCCGAGCTGCGCCAGGTCGTGCTGTTCGACCGCGCCGCGACCGCCAAGGACATGGGCTCGATCCTTGTTCTCGACCCGGCCGGAGAGGTCTTGCTCGACTCCAGGACGTTGACGCCGCGCAAGACGAACTTTGCCGATCATGATTTCTTCCGGATTCACCAGGCGCGGTGGGATGCGGGACTCTTCATCAGCCAGCCCTGGGTGACCTCGGACGGCGAGTACCTGATCAGCCTCAGCCGACGCATCAGCAACGACGACGGCTCCTTTGCCGGCGTCGTCGCCGGCAGCATGCGCCTCAGCTATTTCCACAACCTGTTCAGGAAGCTCAACTTCAACGCCAAGGACTCGCTGGTGCTGTTCAACAGCAACGGCACCATGCTGATGCGCGCACCTTTCGACATCAAGCAGATCGGGCAGAGCATCAAGGGATCCCAGACCTTCAAATACTTCCCGGCCCATTCGTCCGGCTCCTACGTGACGAAATCGATCGTTGACCAGATCAGCCGCCTCTATGTCTTCCAGCAGGTCGGACATCACCCGCTGCTGATCGCCGAGGGCCTCGCGCTCGAGAACATCTACGCGGACTGGTGGCAGCAGCTTTGGTCGATCGGCGCCGTGGTGGCCGCGCTCAGCGCGTTCTCGGTCGTCTTGATGTTCTATCTGCTGTCGGCGGTGAAGCGGCGTGCCAATGCGGAGAGCGAACTGGCGCGGCTGGCCAGCACCGACGGGTTGACCGGCCTCGCCAACCGTCGTCGCCTCGACAACACGCTTGCCGCGGAATGGCGCCGCGGCATGCGCGCCAAGGCGCCGGTCTCGCTGTTGATGATCGATGTCGATCACTTCAAGGTCTACAACGACACCTACGGGCACCAGGCCGGCGACGCCGTGCTTGCGACCGTGGCGCAATGCATCGCCGCGAGCACCAAACGCGCCACCGACCTCGGTGCACGCTACGGCGGCGAGGAGTTCTCGGTGCTGCTGCCCGGCATCGGCAGGGCCGGCGCGCTGGAGATGGCCGAGCAGATTCGCCGAAGGCTGACAGCCGCACGGGAGATGCAGCAGGATTTGCCGACCGTCAGCATCGGATTGGCCAGCATGGTGCCGGGCGACGATCGTACGTCGCGCGATTTCATCACGGCGGCGGATCTCGCCCTCTATCAGGCCAAGCACACGGGCCGCGACCGCGTCGTCGCCAGCCCGGTCGGGCGGGAGATGCCCGGCAAGCGGCGCGCGGCCTAGAACCAACCGCGGCGGGCGCGCGGATTGCGGCCCCTTCGCCTCGGGTGCCATACGCACGCTAGCGTGCGGAGCCGCTTTCAGAGTGACCGGCGGGCGCAAGCCGCAGCCAAATTCCCTTGGAGATTTAACGGGATACCACTCCTCTCGCTTGTGTGATGTGCGCTTTGTGGCAGTGTTGACGACAATGCGTGAGGACGTGCCGCGGGTCCGCCGATGTTGAATGCGGCGCGCCTCTTGAGCGGTGGGGGCGGTTTGTCGCGGGGGACAAACTTCCGATGACTTCGAGTTCCTGGCTTGAATAGACTGGTCGCGTCGCAGTTGTGAGCGGGGACATGGACGAACACCTGTCGGTCAGCACCAGCGAACTCGACGGCTTCGAGGGGCTTCACGAAGCCGTCAAGGGCTCCCATGTCGACGTCATGCAACTCGAGCGCGGTAAGCTGCGCGGTACACTGTCCCATGTCGAGATTGGCGATTTCTCGCTCAGCATCGGCGCGTTCAATGTCGGCGTCCGCACCCAGCGCATCTCGACCGACGACAAGCTGATCATCGGAATGCTGCTCAGCGCCAAGGACCGCGTCACGCACTGGGCGTTCGACATGCAGCCGGCGGACGTGCTCGTGGTTCCTCCGTCGATCGAGCATGACGGGGTGTTTCAGAGTGCCGCCTCCTATGCGGCGATCCGCTTCGACTTGATGGACCTGCGGGCCGTGTTCGGCGGCGAGGCGCGGCTCAGCGATGCGGCGACCTGGCGAGAGAAGAACCACTATCGCGCCGACAGCACGGTGGGCAGGTTTGCTGCGCAAAAGCTGCCGCAGATCGTCGCGCACCTCGCGCGCGAGCCGGACGCGCTGTCGGACAAGACCGCCGAATTCTGGAAGCGGGCGATCGTCGACTGCGTGACCGCGACGATCGTCACATCGCTGCCGCCGGATGATTTCGGCTATCTGCCGTCGGCGATGAAGCTGGTTCGCAACGTCGAGGACTATCTGGAAGCCGCCGGCACGCGGCCGGTCCACGTTTCGGAGATCTGCTCGGAGTTCCGCCTGTCGCGACGCAGCCTGCACCGCGCCTTCCACGAGGTGTTCGGCATCGGGCCGGTGACGTTCCTCCGCCACAAGCGGCTCTGTGCGATCCATTCCATCCTGCGCGAAAGCGCACCGGGCCAAACCACCGTCTCGAAGGTGGCGCTCCAGCAGGGCTTCATCGAGCTTGGGCGCTTCTCGCAATACTACCGCGCGATGTTCGGCGAGTATCCGTCGCAGACGTTGGGCTGTGCGGCGTAGACCTAGCCCTATTCCACCAGCAGGACGTCCACCGCGACATTGAGCTTCTGCTTGCGCGCGCCGGCAATGACGCCGTCGACCGGCGAGACGTCGGAGAAGTCGCGCCCGATCGCAAGGATGATGTGGTCGCTCGCGACCACGAGGTCGTTGGTCGGATCGAAGCCGATCCAGCCGAGCTCGGCGCCGCACCACACCGCAACCCAGGCATGGGTTGCGTCCGCGCCCTGCAACCGCGGCTGGCCCGGCGGCGGAATCGTGCGCAGATAACCGCTGACATAGGCCGCCGGCAGGCCGAGCCCGCGCAGGCCCGCGATCATCACATGGGCAAAATCCTGGCAGACGCCGTGACGCTTCTCGAACACCTCCTTAAGCGGCGTCGAGATCACGGTCGCCTTGGGATCGTACCGGAAGTCGGTCCGGATGCGGCGCATCAGAGCAGCCGCGCCCGACAGGATGCCGCCGCCCGGCGGAAAGCTTTCGCTCGCGTAGTTCGTTACCGGTTGCAGCACCGGCACCAATGCGCTGGCGAAGACATAGCCGACCGGCGAGGTCGGACCGAGGCTCGACGCCTCGAACGCGATATCGCGCACGCCCTCCCATGGCGGGCTCGCAGCGTCGCGAGCCGGTGCCTGCCGCGCGATCGAAACGCGCGAGCGGGAGTCGATGCGGAGATTGCGGTGTGCGCTCTCGATCAGGACGCTCTCGGTCAGCGTGCCGAAGAAATCCCGCCGCGTGGTGCGCTCCGCAGGCTTGGGACGAATCTCGACGCTGTGGGAGATCAGCTCCTGGCCGTCTCCCGAATGCGGCACGAGCCGCAACGAGCAGCGTGCGAAGCTGACCTGTGTCTCGTAACTGTAGGTCGTGACGTGACGGATGTCGTAGATCACGCCAGCCCCGTGAGCTTCTCCGGACGGCTCGCATTCGGTCCATGCGGGAAGTAGTGCAGCCCGATCGCGTCGGCGAGGTTGAGCAAATCCTGCTCCAGCGCAAACAGCGTCTTGACGTCGAGCGTTGCCGCCTCCGCGGTCGTCAGCATCGCCTCGATCGCGACCGCCAGCCGCTGCGGCCGCTCGATCAGGCCGTGCTCCTTCAGGCTCGGCAATGCGGCGATGTGCTCGTTCAGGGATGCGACCTGGAACGCGACCGAGCGCGGATTATAGGGATCGAGCACCGCGAGATCGCGCACCGGCGCGAGCAACGGCTGCACCAGATAGCGCGAACGATAGGTGATCTGGCAGTCGACCAGCGTCAGCAGGACGTCGAGATCCTCGTCGCCTGCCTCGTCATAGGCGAACTGGCGGGCGAAGCGCGTGGTGTTGATGGCGCGCTCGGCGCGACGGCCCATCTCGAGGAAGCGCCAGCCGGCGGCGCGGTTCATGTTCTCCTGCGCAAGTCCTGCAAAGCTTGCGAGCTCCTGCAAGGTCAGTTCGGCGGCGCTGACGACGCCGTCATCATCGTGAACCTCGATGGCGAGCCGGTCGGCCATCTCGGTGATGACCTGCCAGGCGTCTGGCGACAGGCGCTCGCGAAGCCCCGTCGCCGTCCGCTGCGCGGAGCGCACAAGCGATAGCGCCGAGCCGAATTTTTCCTCGTTCTGCAGGGCGTCGAGCGCGACCTTGGCCGGATTGGCGCGCGCGGTCTGCGCAGTCGCGCCCCACGCCACCAGCATGCGCTGGATGCGTTCGGCCGAATGCAGTGCCGACGTGCCGGTCGAATTGCCGCGCGCGGGATCGCGCAACGGCGTGCACAGCGCACGGATCAGCCGCATCGTCGCCTCGGCGCGCTCGAGATAGCGGCCGAGCCAGAACAGGTTGTCGGCGGCGCGGCTCGGCAGCACGCCGGCGATACGGCGGATGCGCACGGTGTCGACCGCCGGCAACAGCGTCGAAGTTGCCACCGCCTTGTCGGACACGACCCAGACGTCTGCGGAAACAGCGCCGTCGCCCATCGAGACCGCGCGCGCATCGGCCTGCTCGGCGATCCGGCAGAAGCCGCCGGGCAACACGGTCCAGCCGTTCGGCGTGGCGGCCGCGAACACCCGCAACACGAAGGGGCGCGGCGCGATGCGGCCGTTCTCCCACACCGGCGTGGTGGAGAGCCGCACCAGTTCCTGGCCGACATAATCGATGCCACGATGCGCGATCGCATCCTTGAGGCGATCGCGCTCGCTTGGCGACAATTCGCCCGGGAGCACCGGGCCGCTGCCGGGGAAGCCGGGAACGCCACGGCCATAGGCGCCCTCGATCGCGAACTCGTCGAGCCGCGACAGCACCTCCTCGCGCGCCGATTTCTGGCCGCACCACCAGGTCGCGATGTGCGGCATCTCCAGATCTTCGCTGAGCAGCCGCCGGCAGAGATTGGGCAGGAAGCCGAGCAGCGCCCGCGCCTCCATCACGCCCGAGCCCGGCATGTTGGCGACCACGACGCCGCCCTTGCGCAGCACCTCGACGAGGCCGGGCACGCCGAGATAGGACGAGACGTCGAGCTCGAGCGGATCGAGCATGTTGGAATCGACCCGGCGCAAGAGCACGTCGAGCCGCTTCAGCCCCGCGACCGTGCGGATATGGATGCGGTCGCCGCTGACGGCGAGATCGTCACCCTCCACCAGCAGGAAGCCGAGATAGCGCGCGAGCGTCGCGTGCTCGAAATAGGTCTCGCTGAACGCGCCGGGTGTGAGCAGGCCGATCCGCGGCTCGTCGCGGTCGGCGCTCGCACGAAGCGAGTCGCGGAACGCCTCGAAGAACGGCGCCACGCGCTCGACATTCATCGACTTGTAGAGATTGGAGAAGGCGCGCGACAGCACCAGGCGGTTTTCCAGCGCGTAGCCCGCGCCTGACGGGGCCTGCGTGCGGTCGCCGAGCACCCACCAGCGTCCATCCGGGCCGCGGCCGATATCGGCGGCATAGAGGTGCAGATAGCGGCCGCCGGGCGGCTTGATGCCGCTGATCGCGCGCAGATACTCGCTGCTGCCGGCAATCGCCGCCGCTGGAATTGCGCCGCTCGCGACCAGGCGGCCCTCGCCATAGAGATCGGCGAGCACCATTTCCATCAGCTGCGCGCGCTGCGCGACGCCGGCCGCGAGTTGCCGCCAGTCCGCAGCATCGATGATCAGCGGCAGATGGCTGAGCGGCCAGATCCGGTCCGAGGTGTCGCCGGGCGCGCGGTAGGTGACGCCGGCCTCACGCAGATGCCGGTCGGCGGAGGCGAACCGCCGCTCGATATCGGCGGGCGATAGCGCAGCAAAGGCGTCGAAGAAACGGGTCCAGGCTGGCCGCGGTGCGCCATCCTCGCCGATATACTCGTCGGGAATGCCGGGAAGACGGACGTAATCGCGCGTCCATTGCGCCATCCGGCGCTGACCCGGACGGGCCCTGCTCTCCTGATTGTTGCCAACCGGTTCGGACATTCCCATTTCCTCGCACCAATTAGTGCAGGAGCGGCGTCCGCAAGTCGAGGGTCAGCGGAAACTCAATTGTGCGTTCCTCCGGAGGGGGTACGATTCGGCCAGGGGTGTGGCCGTGATCCTGGAAGCGCGCCAGCCGCCGCGCCTCGGCCTCGTAGGAGTTGACCGGCTTGGTCTCGTAATTGCGGCCACCGGGATGGGCGACATGGTAGACGCAGCCGCCGAGCGAGCGGCCGTTCCAGGTGTCGATCAGATCGAAGGTCAGCGGCGCATGCACCGGAATGGTCGGGTGCAGACCAGACGCCGGCTGCCAGGCCTTGAAGCGCACGCCGGCCACCGCCTCGCCGGTGCGGCCGGTCTCCGTCATCGGCATCCGCCGACCGTTGCAGGTGACGACGTGGCGGCCCTCGACAAAGCCTGATGCCTTGACTTGCAACCTCTCCACCGAGGAATCGACGTAGCGCACGGTGCCGCCCGCCGAGCCCTCTTCGCCCAGCACGTGCCAGGGCTCGAGCGCCTGGCGCAACTCGAGGTTGACGCCGCCGTGATGAACGCGGCCGAATGCTGGGAAGCGAAATTCGAGCTGCGCCTGATACCATTCCGGCTCGACATCGTAGCCGGACTGCTTCAGCTCGGCGAGCACGCCCAAAAAATCCTCCCAGAGGAAATGCGGCAGCATGAAGCGGTCGTGCAGCGCGGTGCCCCAGCGCACGAACTTGCCCTGCTGCGGCTCGCGCCACAGCTTTGCGATCAGCGCGCGGATCAGGAGCTGCTGTGCCAACGACATCCGTGGATCGGGCGGCATTTCGAGCGCGCGGAATTCGACGAGACCGAGCCGGCCGGTCGGGCCATCGGGCGAGAACAGCTTGTCGATGCAGATCTCGGCGCGATGGGTGTTGCCGGTGATGTCGACCAGGATGTGTCTGAACAAGCGGTCGACCAGCCACAACGGCGCATCCATGCCCGGCGGCGGCACATGCGCCAGCGCGATCTCGAGTTCGTACAGGCCATCATGCCGCGCCTCGTCGATGCGCGGGGCCTGGCTGGTCGGGCCGATGAACATGCCGGAGAACAGATAGGACAGCGACGGGTGCCGCTGCCAATACAACACGAGGCTCTTCAACAGGTCGGGCCGGCGCAGGAACGGCGAGTCCTGCGGCGTGGAGCCGCCGACCACGACGTGGTTGCCGCCGCCGGTGCCGGTGTGACGGCCGTCGATCAGGAAGCGGTTGGCGCCGAGCCGTGTCTTCGCCGCGTCTTCATAGAGACCCAGGGTGATGTCGACGGCCTCCCGCCAGCTCTGCGCCGGCTGTACGTTGATCTCGATCACGCCAGGATCGGGCGTCACCTTGATGACCTCGATGCGCGGGTCATAGGGCGGCGCGTAGCCCTCGACATGCACCGGCAATTGCAGCGCTTCGGCGGTGGCCTCGATCGCCGCGACCAGCGCCAGATAATCGTCGGCCTTCTCGACCGGCGGCATGAACGCGCACAGCACGCCGTCGCGCACCTCGATCGACATCGCCGTGCGCACCGGCAGCGGCTCGGGGATTCCCTCAAGCTCGTGCATCAGCTCGGCGTCGAAATCCGGAAACCCGTCGCGCGGCGCCATCGGGTCCTGCTCCACGGTGTAGGGATAATCTTCAGGGGGAACGTATTCGAGCGAGGAGATCGGAAGCCGCAGGCCGAGCGGGGAATCGCCTGCTGACAGGAACAGATGGCTGCGCCGCATCTTCCAGCGCTCGCTGCGCCAGCGTGCGGGCACGCGATCGGCAAGCAGATTCCAGCGCTGGATCGGCAGCACGTAGCCCTTCGGCGTCGTCAGCCCCTCATCGAACACCCGCGCCAGCCGCGCGCGTTCCTCCGCATCCGCCAGTTTTGAATTGGCCGGGCTGACATTGGCGGGAAGGCCCGCTTCGCGCTGTAGCCAGAACGCGGGATCCTCGTATGCGGGCATCACGTAATCGGCACTCAGCCCGAGCTTCTTGGCAGTGCCCTCGGCGAAGCGTTGCGCATCGCCGATCCCGGCCTTGCGCGGGTTCTCAACGCTTGCGATCAGGTCGGCGTTGTTCCAGATCGGCTCACCGTCCTTGCGCCAATAGAGGCCGAACGCCCAGCGCGGCAGGCTTTCGCCCGGATACCATTTGCCCTGCCCGTAATGCAGCAGGCCGCCCGGCGCAAAGCGTGTGCGCAGCTTGCGGATCAGCTCATCGGCAAGCACGCGCTTGGTCGGCCCGACCGCCGCGATATTCCATTCCGGCGATTCCAGATCGTCGACAGAGACGAAGGTCGGCTCGCCGCCCATGGTCAGTCGCACGTCGTCCTTGTGCAGGTCGGCATCGACCTGCTCGCCAAGCGCGTCGAGCCGCGCCCATGAGGCATCCGAGAACGGACGCGTGATCCGCGGCGCCTCGCGGATGCGCTTGACGCTCATCTCGAAGCCGAAGTCGACATTGGCGATGCCGGCTGTGCCTGAGATTGGCGCCGCCGAACGGTAATGCGGCGAGGCGCAAACCGGAATATGCCCCTCGCCCGTCAGCATGCCCGAGGTGACGTCGAAGCCGATCCAGCCCGCGCCCGGCAGATAGACCTCGGTCCAGGCGTGCAGGTCGGTGAAATCATTCTCGACCTCGCGCGGCCCATCGACCGGATCGATATCGGGCCTGAGCTGAAGCAGATAGCCGGAGACGAAGCGCGCCGCGAGCCCGAGATGGCGTAGCGTCTGCACCAGAAGCCACGCGGAATCGCGGCACGAGCCACTTCCGGCGGCAAGCGTCTCCTCCGGCGTCTGCGTACCCGCCTCCATGCGGATGACGTAGCCGACCTTCTTCTGCAGCTCTGCGTTCAGCTCGACCAGGAAATTGACCGTGCTGTCGGCCTCGCGTGGAATCTCTTTCAAATAGGCCGCGAACAACGGCCCCGGCTCCGTCGTCTCCAGGTAAGGCGCGAGCTCGTTCTTGAGATCGCCGGTGTACTGGAACGGAAAGCTGTTGGCATAGGGTTCGACGAAGAAATCGAACGGATTGATCACGGTCATCTGTGCCGTGAAATCGACCTCGATCTTGAGCTCGGTGGCCTTCTCCGGGAAGACGTAGCGCGCGAGCCAGTTGCCCTGCGGGTCCTGCTGCCAGTTCACGAAGTGGTTGGAGGGCGTCACCTTGAGCGAATAGCTCAGGATCGGCGTGCGCGTGTGCGGCGCCGGGCGGAGCCTGATCGTCTGGGGCCCGAGATCGATCGCCCGGTCGTATCTGTAATGCGTGACGTGGTGCAGTGCGACGAAGATCGACACGGACAAGGGACTCCAGCAGCTTTTTTGAGCAGAACACCGCTCCCGGCCGACATCAAGCACTAACAACGGGCACGGCGTGCCTACGGGGCGTGCGGATGCCGGCGCGGACGCTTGTCGGCATGATCTACCTGTGGTTGATTTGACGTCACGGATCCCACTTGTGGCGCAGGGAGGGTACCGCAATGAGCTTCCTGGTTGCGATCAGCCGAAGTGCCTATCCCGACACCGCGCTCGACAATTTTGCAGCGAGTCCATCCTTCGCCATGGGCGATGCGCAATCGATGATGTGGATGTCGCAGCTCGCTTACGAGACCAACACGCCGGACAAGGTCGACAGCATCCTGAAGGCGTGGCAACTAGAGCGCAAGGGGCTGGCCAGCAACGATCCCGTCACCAGCCTGCCGCCGCACAGCGCATGCTTCGTGGCTGCGGCCGGACGCAACGCAACCATCATCGCGTTCTCCGGCACCGATCCGCTCAAGATCGAGGACTGGATCACCGACTTCACTGCAGCCCGCTCGCCTGACGGCCTGCACAGCGGGTTCAAGGCCGCACTCGATTCCGTCTGGCCGCAGATCGTGCCGATCATCCAGCAGCGTCCGGCGCCCGCGCAACAGCTGTTCTTCACCGGCCACAGCCTCGGCGGCGCGCTCGCGATCATCGCCGCCGAGCGCGCGATGCGCGAATTCGGCGCGACCGCAACGGCGGTCTATACATTCGGCGGCCCGCGAACCGGCGGCCAGGACTTCTTCAACAGCTACACGACCGGACTTGGCACCGGACTTGGCACTGGACTTGGCACCCGCACCTTCCGCCTGGTGCATGGCAACGACGTCGTGCCGACGGTGCCGCCGCCGCTGCTCAACACCTTCCTTCATGTCGGCCAGATGATCCAGTGTCCGACCGACGGCACCTTCGCCGATCCACCGACGATGTCCGCGCCCAACGGCAACGATCCGGGCTTTGTCGACGGCCTGATCCAGGCCGGACTTGCCGACCTCCGCGCATTCGCGGCATTCCGGTTCCTTCGCTCGATTGGACCAAGACCGCTCGACATGCTCGCGGGCATCCTCCCGCGGATCGTGCGCGATCATGTGCCAGCGATTTATTTCCGCGCGCTTGGGATTCCACTGCGGTGAATGACGTCCATCATCGACGGCCGTAGCCCGGATGAAGCGGAGCGCAATCCGGGACCTCTGCCGGCTTGTGCAGAATCCCGGATTTCGCTGCGCTCCATCTGGGCTACGCACCTACACGCTGAACCCTAAGTTAACCAAGTTTGTTCACCATAACGGCTGGGACGCATGTTGAGTATGGAGTAGCGCCGTGCCGAAACTTACCATCTTGTTAACTGCTGCAATGCTGCTGCTCGGGTTGAACCAGGCAGCGCGCGCTGACGAGGTCGAGGGGATCTGGCTGACCGCGGCCGGCGACGCCAAGATCCGCATCAACTCCTGCGGCAAGGGATTGTGCGGCATCATCGTCTGGCTGAAGAACCCGATCGATGCCTCCACGGGCAAGCCGCAGGTCGATGACAAGAACGCCAACAAGGCGCTGGCGCAGCGGCCGATCATCGGCCTCAACATCTTCAGCACAATGCTTTCGGTCGCCGACAAGAAGTGGTCGGGCAGCATCTACAATGCAGACGACGGCAAGACCTATTCCAGCGAGTTGCGCCTGGCCGCCGCCAGAAAACTGGAAGTGCGTGGTTGCGTGTTAGCCGTGTTGTGCGGCGGCGAGACCTGGACCAAGGTCGGCGAGACCACGGTGGCGTCCGTCAATCAGTGATCGCGGGCGAGAACCCGTAGCCCGGATGAAGCGAAGCGAAATCCGCGATTCCGCGCATGCAGACAGTGCACCCGGATTGCGCTGCGCTTCATCCGGGCCACGCACTGCGCGATGAGGCTACATCGTCGCGCCCAGCACCCATGGCGCGAACTCGGCGCCGCCGAAATCGAAACTCTCGCTCTTGGTCGGCTGGCCCGAGGCCGTCTTGAGCATGAGATCGAAGATGCGCTGGCCGCATTCCTGCACGCTCTCCTCGCCGTCGAGGATGGTGCCGCAATTGACGTCCATGTCGTCTTCCATCCGCTTGTACATCGGCGTGTTGGTGGCAAGCTTGATCGAGGGCGCGGGCTTGCAGCCGAACACGCTGCCGCGTCCGGTCGTGAAGCAGACGAGATTGGCGCCGCCGGCCACCTGCCCGGTCGCCGCGACCGGGTCGTAGCCGGGCGTGTCCATGAACACGAAACCTTTCTTGGTCACCGGCTCGGCGTAGTGCAGCACGTCGACGAGGTTGGTGCTGCCGGCCTTCGCCATCGCGCCGAGCGACTTCTCCAGGATGGTGGTGAGGCCGCCGGCCTTGTTGCCGGGGCTCGGATTGGCGTTCATCTCGGCGCCTTCGCGTTGAGTGTACTCTTCCCACCAGCGCATCAGGCCGACAAGCTTCTCGCCGACCTCGCGGCTAACGGCGCGGCGCGTCAACAGATGCTCGGCGCCATAAGTCTCCGGCGTCTCCGAGAGAATGACGGTGCCGCCGTGACGCACCAATAGATCGCTCGCGGCGCCGAGCGCCGGATTGGCCGACACGCCGGAATAGCCGTCCGAGCCGCCGCACTGTAGCGCCACCGTCAGCTCGCTCGCCGGGACCGCCTCGCGCTTGACCTTGTTGGCATCGGCGAGCGCCTCCTTGACGAAGGCGACGCCGGCCTCGACTGTCTTGCGGGTGCCGCCGACCTCCTGGATGTCCATCGCGCGCAGCCGGCCGGCGAGCTTCTGCTCCTGCATCAACCCGCCGATCTGGTTCACCTCGCAGCCGAGGCCGAGCACGATCACGTTGGAGAAGTTCACGTGACGCGCATAGCCGCCGAGGGTGCGGCGAAGCAGCGCCAGGGGCTCATCCTGGGTCATGCCGCAGCCGGTCTTGTGGGTCAGCGCGACGACGCCGTCGACATTCGGAAAGTCGGCCAGCGGGTTCTCGCCGGTGAACGGGTTCTTCTTGAACACGTCGGCGACGAGGCCGGCGACATGCGCGCTGCAATTCACCGAGGTGAGGATACCAATATAGTTGCGCGTCGCCACGCGACCGTCGGGACGGCGGATGCCGTCGAACGTCGCCGGCAGATCGAAATTCGGCACCGGCTTGACGTCGACGCCATAGGCATAGTCCTTGGCGAAATCGCCCATGCCGCAGTTCTGCGTATGCACATGCTGGCCAGGCGCGATCGGCGCGGTGGCAAAGCCGATGATCTGGCCGTAGCGCCCGATCGGCTCGCCTTGTGCGATCGCCTTGATCGCGACCTTGTGACCTGCGGGAATCCGATCGACCGTGGTGACCCCCTCAGTCACCTCAAGCCCCGGCGGTAGGCTCGCGCGCGCGATCAGCACGCTGTCGTCGGGATGCAGGCGGATCACGGGTGCCGGGGCCATCGGGGTCTCCTTCTGAGGGGCGAATAGCGAATGGCGAGTAGCGAATAGCGCTACACGAACCGCCAATCCCTATTCGCCATTCGCTACTCGCTATTCGCGTTCTTACGCCTTGCCGCCGGACTTCTCGCGGGTCTGGTTGACCTGCATCCTGGCGTAGGTCTGCATCAGACCGACCTCGTTCGACAGCGTCACGAGCTTGAAGCCCATGTTGATGGCGCGCACCGCGCCTTCGGCGCCGGAGCAGTGGATGCCGGGATTGAGGCCGCGCTTGCCGCATTCCTTGATGATCTTCTCGTAGATCTTCAGGATCTCGGGCTCGTCGCGGTCGAGCTTCGGCACGAGGCCGTAGGAGAAGCCGAGATCGGACGGGCCGATATAGACGCCGTCGATGCCCTCGACGTCGAGGATCGCTTCCATGTTTTCGACCGCGGTCCTGGTCTCCATCATCGGCAGCAGCACGATTTCGTCATTGGCGGTCTGCTGATAGGTGCCGGCCGAGCCGTACATGCCGGCGCGGATCGGACCGTTGGAGCGCACGCCCTTCGGCGGATACTTCGAATAGGAGACGAGGTTCTTGGCTTCCTGGGGCGTGTTCACCATCGGGCAGATCACGCCATAGGCGCCGCCATCGAGCACCTTGCCGATGATACCGGGTTCATTCCAGGGCACACGGACCATCGGAGTGACGGGGTGGGCATGCATCGACTGGAAGCATTGCACCATCGACAGATAGTCCTGCACGCCGTGCTGCATGTCGACGGTGACGCTGTCGAAGCCGCACTGCGCGATGACTTCGGCCGAAAACCCCGAGGGGATCGCGAGCCACGCGTTCACCACCGCCTTGCCAGACGCCCAGACTTGCTTGACCTTGTTTGCCATTGATCGCGTTCCCTTCGCGGTTTTCTTGGAGGACGACTTAGCTGGTCGCCCGCTGGATGCTGATTTCGCTGACGCCGACTTCGCGCGCGGTGTTCACTATCGCCGCCCAAGTATCGTCAGGCAAGGGGATGCCGTTCTTCGTCCGGTCGGCGCGTGTCTTCCGCTCGGGATCGCCGGGAATCAGCACGGATTCGACGCCTGCGATCGGTTGGTCGCGCGGATGAAATCGACGTAGCGCGCGATCTCGCCGTCGAAGAAGTTTTTGGGATCGATCACCTTCGGGTCGATATAGAACGCCAGCATGCCGTTGGCGAAGCGGCGATCCGGAGCGGTGGCGCCGGTGCCGGTCAACGCGCCGCCGAGCAGCTCGCAGATGAACGCAAGGCCGGAACCCTTGTGGTCGCCAAAAGCGCGGATCGCGCCGGTCCCCTTGGTGTGATCGCGCGGTCCGTCGGGCGTATAGGGGCCATAGAGCACGTGCGGGTCTTCGCTCAATGTGCCGTCGGCATCGACCAGCGCGCCGGCCGGCAGCTTCTTGCCGCCGCGGCTCGCGACCAGGCACTTGCCTTCAGCCACGATCGACGTCGCGAAATCGAGCACGATCGGATCCTCGCCATCGCGTGGAATGCCGACGCAATAGGGCGCGGTCGACAACCGCTTCTCGACACCGCCATAGGGCGCGACGAGCAGCGAGCCTGCGGCGTTGACGAAATGCACCGATACCAGACCTTCGGCGGCGGCCATCTCGGCCCAGTCGCCGACGCGGCCGATATGGCCGGCGTTGCGCAGCGCGATCGCGGCAAGCCCCGCCTTCTTGCACTTCTCGATGCCGAGCCTGACCGCGACGGGCGCGACCGTTTGTCCGTAGCCGAATTTGCCGTCGATCACCGCGAGCGACGGCGTGTCGACCACGACCTCCGGCGCCTGGTTCGGCACCACCGAGCCCGTCTTCTTCCACCTGATGTAGACAGGCACGCGGATCACGCCGTGGCTGTCATGGCCGGTGAGGTTCGCCGTCGTGAGATAGGTTGCGATGCGCCTCGCCTCTTCGGGCGAAGATTCCACGTGGGAAAACACCTCGGCGACGAAATTGATGAGGTTCTCAACCTTGATGGTGACCATGGATCGGTAGCTCGCTGGATTGGTTTTCAAGCATGGGCTTTGGCGTGACCGCCAAGATAGGCGGCCGCGATGGCTTCGTTGCCCCACAATTCGTCGGGTTTGCCGCCCAGCACGATCCGCCCGGTTTCCAGGACGAAGCCGTGATCGGCGACTGAAAGTCCCATGCGCGCGTTTTGCTCGACGAGCAAAACCGTGGTGTCCTTCCTGATCTGCGAAATGATGCGGAACACCGCCTGCACGATCACGGGCGCGAGCCCGAGCGACGGCTCGTCCAACAGCAACAGCCGCGGCTTGGCCATCAACCCACGCGCGACCGCGACCATTTGCAACTGGCCGCCGGACAGCGTCCAGCCGAGCGCACCCGAGAAGGCGCGGATATCGGGGAACAGATCGAACATCGCGTCGGCCTCGCGCGAAATCTGCGCCGCGCCGACCTTCCGGTTCGACGCGCCGAGCATGATGTTTTCCTTCACTGTCAGGCCCGGGAACACGCGCCGGCCCTCCGGCACATGCGAGATACCGAGGCGGACGATCGCCTCCGGCCCGAGGCCGGCGATCGAACGGCCATCGAACAGGATGTCGCCCGAGGCGGGCTTTGCCAGCCCCGAGATCGCGCGCAGTGTCGTCGATTTGCCGGCGCCGTTGGCGCCGAGCAGCGTGACCACCTGCCCCTGCTCCACGGCGATGGTCACACCGCGCAGCGCTTCGATCTCGCCGTAGCGGACCACCAGATTGCGGATTTCGAGCAGCGGCATCATTCGCTCCCGAGATAGGCGGAGACGACGTCGGGATGGCGCAGCACCGCCATGGATTCGCCGTCCGCGATGCGGCGTCCGAAGTTCAGCACCGTGATGTGCTGGGCGGCTTCCGAGACCAGCGTCATGTCGTGATCGATGATCAGGATGGTGAGGCCTTGGGCTGCGATACGCTTGAGCAGCTCGTGCAGCTCGAGCTTCTCGGTCGAGTTGAGGCCGGCGGCCGGCTCGTCGAGCAGCAGCAGCGTCGGGTTCGAGGCGAGCGCACGCGCGATCTCGATCAACCGTTGATGGCCGTAGGAGAAGCTCGAGATCAGCTCGTTGGCGCGGCTGCCGAGGCCGACGAAGGTCAAGGCTTCCATCGCGCGCTCGGTCAGCGCATCCTCGCCCTTCCCGATCATGGTGTTGCCGGGACGCTCGGCGCCGATCTCGACGTTCTCCAGCGCCGTCATCGTGCGGAACAGGCGGATGTTCTGGAAGGTGCGCCCAAGCCCCGCAGCGGTGCGCTGATGGGTTGCCATGTTGGTGATGTCGGTGCCGTCGAGCACGATTCGGCCCGCGGTTGCCTTATAGAGGCCGGAGAGCACGTTCAAGGTCGTGGTCTTGCCGGAGCCGTTGGGGCCGATCAGCGCATGGACGCTGCCGCGCTTCACCGCGATGTCGACGCCGTCGACCGCCTTCAGGCCGCCGAAATGCTTCGACAGGCCGGTGACCTCAAGCACGATATCGCCGCCTGCGGTCGCAGGCTTGAGGTGCAGCGCGCCCGCAACCGGCGGCGCCTTGGTATGCGAACGCCAGCGCGTGAACGCGTCGGACACAAAGCCCCAGATTCCGTCCGGCATGAAGCGGATGATGAGGATCACCGACAGGCCGTAGATGGCGAGGTAGAGACCCGGCACACTTTTCAGGAAGCGCAGCCATTCCGGGATCAGGATCAAGAGGCCCGTGCCGATCACCGAGCCGACCGGCGAAGCCACGCCGCCGAGCAGCGACATGGTCAGGAACACGATCGATTCGGCGAACGAGAACTGATCCGGGCTGACATAGGCGAAGCCGCCGGCGAACAGGCCGCCGGCAAGGCCGCCGAGCACCGCGCAGAGCGCAAAGGCGGAGACCTTGGTGCGGAACACGTCGATGCCGTTGACGCCGGCCGCGAGCTCGTTGTCGCGCACCGCACGCATGGCGCGACCGATCTTGGTGTCCGGCAGGTGCCAGACCAGATAACCGACGATGGCGAGCGCCGCGACACAGAACGCGAGATAGCTCTGCGACGACTGGAACAGCTCCGGCCGGCCGATGTGCGAGACGCCGTCCGGCCCGTGGGTGACGCCGATCGCGTTGATCATCACCAGCGTCACGATCTGCTGGAACGAGATCGTTACCATGGCGAGATAGTGGCCGCCGAGCCGCAGCGTCGACATGCCGAGGAACGCGCCGGCGACGAGCGAGATCACGCAGCCGCCGACCAGGCAGGGCCAGAAGCTCAAGTGCAGGTCGGCGGTGCCGAGGCCGACCGCATAGGCGCCGAAGCCGAAGAACGCGGCCTGCGCCAGGTTGATCTGGCCGCAGAGGCCGAGCACGACCGACAGGCCGAACACCGCGATCGAGAAGGTCGTCGCCTGCAGCAGGATGTTGAGGATGTAGCCGTCGAACCGCATGCTGGCGGCGAGCGCCACCAGCACCGCGGCGCCGATGAAATACGGCAGATGACGGATAACAAGCGGCTTCGAGCGCACCGCGGGCGCCGGAATCATGTTGTCGCTGGCGCTCATGCTTTCTCCGCGACGCGCTCGCCGAAGATGCCCTGCGGCCTGAAGATCAGGAAGGCGATCAGCACCAGGAAGGCAAAGCCGTCTTTGTACGGCACCGAGACATAGGCGGCGCCGAACGTCTCGATCACGCCAAGCGCAAGCCCGCCAACGATCGCGCCGGCGACGTCGCCGAAGCCGCCGATGATGGTCGCCGCAAACGCCTTCAGCGCGATCGTCGAGCCCATCTGGATCGAGACGAACAGGACGGGTGCGACCAGGATGCCAGCAAGACCGCCGAGCACCGCCGAATAGATGAAGGTGATCATGATCATGGTGGAGACGGAAATGCCGAGCAGCGAGGCCATTTCCTTGTCCTGCGAGGTCGCCTGCAGCTTCTTGCCGAGCAGCGTCTTCTCGAAGAACCAGAAGTTGAAGAAAACCAGGAAGATCGTGACGCCGATGATCAGGAGATACTGGCTGTCCAGATAGACCGGGCCGAGCTGGATGCCGGGCGTGTCGAACCAGCCCTGCAGCACCTGCGGCTGCGGGCCGTAGATCGCCAGCACCGAGTTGGAGAGCAGGATCGACGCGCCGATGGTCGCGATGATGACAGGCAGATAGGTGCGGTGACGCAACGGATAGTAGACGCCGAGATTGAAGATGACGCCTAGCAGCGCCATGCCGGCGAGCGCGATCAGGAAGGCGAGCCAGTAAGGCAGGCCAAGCTCGACGCAGACCACCATCAGATAGGCCGCCACCATGGAGAATTCGCCTTGCGCGAAATTCACCACATTGGTGGCACGGAAGATCAGCACGAAGCCCAGCGCGACAAGCGCATAGACCGCGCCGATGCCGATACCGGTGAAGAGCAGTTGGAGGACGAGATCCATGACGAGCGCTCGATCTGGGAATTGTGTCGCAGACGATCGGCCTCTCCGAGGTCGCCAGAGAGGCCGGACCGCGATCAATCGTTGAAGTCGATGTGCTTGTCGTAGACGATCGCGCCCTTCTCGTTCTTCACGACGTTGTAGCCGTGCAGGCCGTCGCCGTTCTTGTCGAAATTGTACTCGCCCTCGGCGCCGGCGAATTTCTGTGTCGCCAGGATGGCGTCGCGGATCTTGTTCGGATCGGTCGTGCCCGCCTTGTTGATCGCGGCCGACAGGATCGTGATCGCGTCATAAGGCCAGGAACTCTGGTTGTCGGGCGCGGTCTTGTAGGCGTCGCGGTAGGCCTTGCTGAACGTCTTGGAGGCTTCGCTGGAGTCTTCGGCAAAGTCGGCAACACCGTAGGTGCCATAGAGCGCGGGGCCGGCGAGCTTGGTCGAGGAGACCGCCACCACCGAGGGCGAGCCGACCCAGGGGATGTTGACGCCGAGCTGGCGCAACTGCCGGGCAAAGATGCCGAGGTCGTTCTCGAAGGTGAAGTAGGTGCCGAGCACGTCGGCGCCGGACTGCTTCACCGCCAGCACGACTGGGGTGAAATCCTGGCTCTGATTGGCATAGCCCTGGTCGAGCACCGGCGGGGCGCCGAGCTTGGTCAATGCCTCGCTGAGCGCCTTGCCGCCGGCCGTGCCGAAGGCGTCGGTGGAATGGACGATCGCCCACTTCTTCTTGCCCAGCGTGTTGACGCCGAAATCGGCGATCACGCGGCCGGAATAATTATCGTTTGGACGGAAGCGGAACAGCCACGGATTGCCGGAATGGGTCAGGTCGGGGTTGGTGCCGCCGATCATCACGGGCTTGCCGACCTTGATCACGTCAGGCGCCATCGCCTGCACCTGGGTCGAACGGATCGAACCAAGGAAGGCGACGATGTCGGATTGCGCAGCGAGCTTCGAGAACGCCAGCACGATGCCGGGATTGGTGGTCTGGTCGTCTTCGATGACGAGTTCGAGCTGCTTGCCGAGGACGCCGCCGGCCTTGTTGACGGCAGCCAGCGCCAGCTTGGCTCCGTTCTGGGCCCACAGCCCCTGCTCTGCGGCCGGCCCCGTGACGGGCACGCACATGCCGATCTTGATGGTCGCGCCTTGCGCCCTTGCGCTCGTGATGATGTGGGGGGCGGCGATGCCAGCGACGATACCGGCCGCGAAATCGCGTCTCGTTATTTTCATTCAATCCTCCCTGTATAGCGCCGAACTTGCACGTCGGCTGCCTTTTGAGACGAGCGAGACGCGTAGACTTGTTGCCCTATCCACGGCCATCACGCAGTGCGACGAACAAATGTTCGCGCCGCTGCAGCGCACTCGACGCGCAACGGCGACCATCCATCCAAGCGCAAGGCGGAGCTAATCATGATTGTACATTGCACGCAATAGCCAAAAATTCACCGCTGCGGTGCGTAAATGCCTGTTGCGAGCGACCTCGACACGATCACGTGATAGTGTGGCCGGCGAGCAATCATCCATGTCGACGCCAAGAGCGAAATCGCAGACCAGACGGAAACAGCCGGCCTATGCGCTGATCAAGGACGCATTGGCAAAGCGGATCCGGACCGGTGACGTTCCGGCCGGAACCGTTCTCTCCGAATCGTCGATTGCGACGCTGTTTGGCTCCAGCCGCTCCCCGGTACGGCAGGCCTTCGAGCAGTTGGAGCACATCGGCCTGGTGCGCCGGTTCGACGGCCGTGGCGTTATCGCCGGCAAGCGCCAGGTCGAACCTCGGCGCGTCCCGATCACACCGGAAATGCTGGGACTGACCGACGGGCCGGTCGAGGCGGTGCGAAGCGACGCCTGGGACGCCCTCTATTACGAACTCGAACGTGAAATCATTTACCGGTCGATGTTCGGGCGCTTCCGCGTCAGCGAGCTCGCACTGGCGCGGCATTTCCGGGTGGGACGCACGGTTGCCCGCAACCTGCTGCTACGCGCGCAGGCGATCGGAATCCTGGAGAAAGGCGCCAAAGCCCACTGGTACGTGGTGCCACTGGACGAGGATCGCGTCCGCGACATCTTCGAGGTGCGGGCAGTCCTCGAGCCGCTACTCCTCAAATCCGCTGCTGCGAAGATTCCGGCAGCGTTGCTGGACCGGATGGCGGAGCGGCTGCGCGAGGGGATTCGGTTCCGTGACCGCGTCGGCGTCGCCGAGCTCGACGAGATCGAAGGTGATCTCCATATCCGGTGCCTGGGTTACGGCATCAATCGCGAGATGATCGAAGCCCTCAAGCGCACCCACTGCGCTTTCGTGATCGGCAAACACATTCAGGTGGCCTTGACCGCGCCGCAGATCGATTCCTTCATGGACGAGCACCTGCTGATCATTGAGGCATTGCGCGCTCGCGACGGCGACACGGCGGCCGCGACATTGCGCCGCCATATCGAGTGGTCCCAATCGAAAGTTGCCCGCTGGATTGCCGAGTTCCGCGCCATCAACGTGATTTCGCGCGTTCCTTACATGGTCTAGCCGGCACTGCCGGATATCATCGTGCAAAATTCCTGGCTATTCGTCGGCCTCGACCTCGGCGCCGTCGGCGGACGTCATCCCGGCCAGGCTCATCTCGAGCGCGCCGAGCATCTCGTGCAGCTCCACAAGCTTACGTGCGCCATAGCGCCTGGTGATCTCGGCGTAGATTGCCTCCGACGACGGCGCCACCGCCTCGATCAGCTTCATCCCCTTTGCCGAGATCGAAACAACGGCGCGGCGCAGATCGGTCTCCGCGGCCTTGCGCTCGATCAACTGGCGCGCCTCGAGGTCGCGCAGGATGCGCGACAGGCTCGGGCCGAGCAGGAACGCGACGCGCGCAAGTTCGGTCACCTCAATTTGATCGACCGATGTGAGCGCGCGGAGGATCCGCCACTGCTGCTCGGTCAGCCCGTGATTGCGCAGCGATGGACGGAACTGCCGCATCACGGCCTCGCGCGCACGCAACAGCGACATCGGCAGCGAGCGCGAGAACTCGCGCATCGGGGCCCGGCGGGACGATCCGGCCTCGGCCGCGCCTGAACGCAAGTCGTCCGACGATTTCTTCCGCGCCATGGTTCAATCTAGGGCGCGATGATCATCGCGCTCCACCCCTTCTGCTTGAGCATGATCTGTTCCGGAAAACCGGTACCCACTTTTCCGGATCATGCTCGGAGCCACGAACTTTTGCGCTGCAGCATGCACCGATTCAGTTTGCGGGAATACACTTAACATGTTAATCATCTCCCGGCATCCACTATTTGTGTGTCATTCATGGCCCTCTCCCACGACGATATCCGCACGGCCGCGCAGCGGCTCGACCAGGCGGAAAAGACCCGCAAGCAAATCCGCCAGCTCTCGCTGGAGTATCCCGGCATCACTATTGCTGATGCGTACGCGATTCAGAAGGCCTGGGTTGAGATGAAGGTGGCGCAGGGCCGCGTCGTCAAAGGCCACAAGATCGGCCTAACCTCGAAAGCGATGCAGAGCGCGCTCAACATCGACGAGCCCGATTCCGGCATCCTGCTCGACGACATGTTCTTTGCCGATGGCGGGCTGGTGCCGAGCGATCGCTTCATCGCGACCCGCGTCGAGGCCGAGCTCGCCTTCGTGATGAAGCACCGCCTCTCGGGCCCGGACTGCACGCTGTTCGACGTGCTCAACGCCACCGACTTCGTGGTGCCGGCGCTGGAAATCCTCGACACCAGGGTCGAGCGGGTCGATCCGCAGACCCGGGCGACGCGCAAGATCTTCGACACCATCGCCGACAACGCCGCCAATGCCGGCATCGTGCTCGGCGGCCGCCCGATTCGCCCGCTGGACGCCGATTTGCGCTGGATCGGCGCGCTCTGCTTCCGCAACGGTCAGCTCGAGGAGACCGGCCTTGCCGCCGGCGTGCTCAATCATCCGGCGACCGCGGTAGCGTGGCTCGCCAACAAGATCGCGCCCAACGGGCTGGCGCTCGAGGCCGGCCAGGTGGTGCTGGCGGGCTCCTTCATCCGCCCGATCGAGACCCGCAAGGGCGACACGATTCAGGCCGACTATGGACCTTACGGTTCCGTGAGCTGCTACTTCGCCTGACGCCTTGGTAACAGCAGGAGACCGGCCATGCCGCATTTCACGCTAGAATATTCCGCCAATCTCGACGGCCTCGTCAACATCGGCGAGGTCGTCGAGGTGGTCCGCAAGGCCGCGGTCGAGACCGGCATCTTCCCGCTCGGCGGCATTCGCGTCCGCGCCGTCAGGTGCGAGCATTACTCGATCGCCGACGGACGGAAGAATTACGGCTTCCTCGACATGGTGCTGCGGCTCGGCGAAGGCCGCGATCTCGCCACCCGCAAGAAGGCCGGCGAGCACATCTTCAAGGTGCTATCAGCCCATCTCGATCCAGTGTTCGCCAAGAGCAAGTTCGCGCTGTCGTTCGATATGCAGATCAACGACAAGGAGACGAGCTGGAAGCGCAACAACATCCACGAAGCCCTGAAGGTGGAGACCGTCAATGGATAAGGCCGCAGCGAAATCCGCCGATCTGTTCCAGGCCAACCGCGATCGCGCCGGCCCCCTGCTCACCAGACTGAAGGCCGAAGGCATCGGCCATGTGATCGGCGGCAAGGTCGTGCCGTCGGTCTCGGGCCGGACGTTTGAGACGAAGTCGCCGATCGACGGCACGGTGCTTGCGACGGTGGCGCGCGGCAATGCCGAAGACATCGACCGCGCCGCAACCGCGGCATCGCTCGCCTTCAAGGCCTGGCGCGACATGCCGGCGGCGCAGCGCCGCAAGCTGCTGCATCGCGTCGCCGACGCGATCGAGGATCATGCCGACGACATCGCCGTGCTCGAGTGTGTCGACACCGGACAGGCGCATCGCTTCATGGCCAAGGCCGCGATCCGCGGCGCGGAAAACTTCCGCTTCTTCGCCGACAAATGCACGGAGGCCAGGGATGGCCGCAACACACCGTCGGAAGAACACTGGAACATCTCGACCCGGGTGCCGATCGGCCCAGTCGGCGTGATCACGCCGTGGAACACGCCGTTCATGCTGTCGACCTGGAAGATCGCGCCTGCCTTGGCCGCGGGCTGCACGGTGGTGCACAAGCCGGCCGAATGGTCGCCGGTGACCGCCGACTTGCTGGTCAAGCTCGCGAAGCAGGCCGGCCTGCCCGATGGCGTGCTCAACACCGTGCACGGCTTCGGCGAGGACGCCGGCAAGGCGCTGACCGAACACCCCGCGATCAAGGCGATCGGCTTCGTCGGCGAGAGCGCGACCGGTTCGGCGATCATGGCGCAGGGCGCGCCGACCTTGAAGCGCGTGCATTTCGAGCTCGGCGGCAAGAACCCGGTGATCGTGTTCGACGACGCCGATCTCGAGCGCGCGCTCGATGCTGTCGTGTTCATGATCTACTCGCTCAACGGCGAGCGCTGCACCTCGTCGAGCCGCCTCCTGGTCCAGGAGAGCATCGCCGACCGCTTCATCGCAAAGCTCGCCGCGCGCGTGAAGGCGCTCAAGGTCGGTCACCCGCTCGATCCGGCAACCGAGATCGGGCCGCTGATCCACGAGCGGCACTTTGCCAAGGTGTGCAGCTATTTCGACATCGCCAGGCAGGACGGCGCGACGATTGCGGTCGGCGGCGAGCCGCATGACGGTCCGGGCGGCGGGCACTATGTGCAGCCGACCCTCGTCACCGGCGCCAACGCCCAAATGCGGGTCGCCCAGCAGGAAGTGTTCGGCCCGTTCCTGACCGTGATCCGGTTCCGCGACGAGCCTGATGCCATCGAGATCGCCAACGGCGTACAATACGGCCTCGCCGGCTATGTCTGGACCGGCGACGTGGGCCGCGCGCTGCGGGTGGCGGATGCGCTCGAGGCCGGCATGATCTGGCTCAACTCGGAAAACGTCCGCCATCTGCCGACGCCGTTCGGCGGCATGAAGGCGTCGGGCATCGGCCGCGACGGCGGCGACTACTCGTTCGACTTCTACATGGAAACCAAGCACGTCTCGCTCGCGCGCGGGACGCACAAGATTCAGAAACTGGGAATCCCCTCATCCTGAGGAGCGGGCGTCAGCCCGCGTCTCGAAGGATGAGGCCACAGACCGGGCCTCGTGGTTCGAGACGGCGCTGACGCGCCTCCTCACCATGAGGGTCAACACTTTGAGGATTGGAAAAAACCCATGCCCGTTCCGCAACACGTCTTCGATCCGCCGTTCAACATCATCCGTTGCAGCCACGCCGTGCTCGACGTCACCGATCTCGACGCCAGCGCCACCTTCTATGAAAAGACGGTCGGACTCCACATCGAGGACCGCGACGACAAGGCGGTCTACCTGCGCGCCTGCGAGGAGCACCAGCATCACTCGGTGGTGCTGCGCAAGGCGCAGAAGGCCGCCTGCAACCGGCTCGGATTCAAGGTCGGCAATGACGGCGACCTCGACAAGGCGGCCGCGTTCTTCTCGAAGAACGGCATCAACCACGCCTTTGCCGATCAGCCGTTCCAGGGCCGCACGCTGCAGTACACCGATCCGTTCGGCTTCCAGATCGAGCTCTATGCGACGATGGAGAAGCGTCCGCATCTCCTGCGCCGCTACGACCTCTACAAGGGCTGCCACCCGCAGCGGCTCGACCATTTCAACGTGTTCGCCGCCGAGGTGCAGGACACGGTCGATTTCTATGCCCGGCTCGGCTTCCGGCTCACCGAATATGCCGAGGAGGACGGCGCCAACGGCCGCATCGCCGCCGCCTGGATGCATCGCAAGGGCAACGTCCACGACTTCGCCATCACCAACGGCAGGGGCCCTCGTCTGCACCACATCGCCTATTGGGTGCCGACCGCGATGAACATCGTGCATTTGTGCGACGTGATGGCCTCCTCCGGCTATCTGAAGAACATCGAGCGCGGACCCGGCCGGCACGGCATCTCGAACGCATTCTTCCTCTACATCCGCGATCCCGACGGCCATCGCATCGAGCTCTACACCAGCGACTATTTCACCGGCGATCACGACCACGAGCCGCTGCGCTGGTCGCTGCGCGATCCGCGCCGCCAGACGCTGTGGGGCGCGCCGGCACCGCGTTCCTGGTTCGAGGAGGGCTCGCCGTTCGCAGGCCAGGCCGTGCGCGATCCGCGCTTCGTCGCCGACGTGCTGGTTGCGGACTGACGGGGACCGAAATGGCTGCACCTCGCCTCGCCACCTACGCCGCCAACGGCGCCATCGGGTACGGCGCCGTGACCGACGCCGGCATCGTCGACCTCTCCTCCCGCTTTGCGAAGGACTATCCGACGCTGCGCGAGGCGATCGCCGCCGGCGCCCTGACGAAGCTGGCGGACGCCGCCGCCGGGCGCGCGCCCGAGCACGCGCTCGACGCGATCACCTTTCGGCCGCCGATCCCCGCGCCGGAAAAGATCATCTGCATCGGCGTCAACTATCCGGACCGCAACGCCGAGTACAAGGACGGCTCGGACGCGCCGAAATATCCGAGCATGTTCCTGCGCGTGCCGCGCTCCTTCGTCGGTCACAACGTGCCGGTGGTGCGCCCGCGCGTCTCGCCCCAGCTCGACTATGAGGGCGAACTGGTGCTGGTCATCGGCAAGGCCGGCCGTCACATTCCCGAGAGCGCCGCGCTCGACCATATCGCGGCGCTGACGCTATGCAACGAAGGCACCATCCGCGACTGGGTGCGTCACGCCAAGTTCAACGTCACCCAGGGTAAGAACTTCGATTCCACCGGCAGCCTCGGGCCGTGGATCGTGCCCTATACCAACGAAGCGCAGATCGCCGATATCCGCCTGACCACGCGTGTCAACGGTGAGACGCGGCAGGACGACCGCACCTCGCGCTTGATTTTCGGCTTCCGTTATCTCATCAACTACATCTCGACCTTCACGACGCTGGTGCCGGGTGACGTCATCGTGACGGGCACGCCGACCGGCGCCGGCGCGCGGTTCGATCCGCCGCGTTACCTGAAGCCCGGCGACGTCGTCGAGGTCGAGGCCGAAGGCGTTGGAATTCTGCGCAACGGCGTCATCGACGAAGGATAGCAATCCCCCAAAAAACAGTGGACCGCATCATGACCTCAACATCCGGCGGCGAAGCGATCGTCAACGGCCTTGTCGCACACGGTGTTGACACCGTGTTCGGCCTGCCCGGCGCGCAGATCTACGGCCTGTTCGATGCGTTCCACCAGGCCCAGCTCAAGGTGATCGGCGCGCGGCACGAACAGGCCTGCGGCTACATGGCGTTCGGCTATGCTCGCGCGAGCGGCCGACCCGGCGTGTTCAGCGTGGTGCCCGGCCCCGGCGTGCTCAACGCCTCGGCGGCGCTGCTCACCGCATTCGGCTGCAACGAGCCGGTGCTGTGCCTGACCGGCCAGGTGCCGACGCAATTCCTGGGCAAGGGCCGCGGTCATCTGCACGAGATGCCGGATCAGCTTGCGACGCTGCGCACCTTCGTGAAATGGGCCGACCGGGTCGAATATCCCGACGTCGCGCCCGCGATGGTGTCGCGCGCCTTCCAGGAGATGCTCTCTGGCCGACGCGGCCCGGCCTCGCTGGAAATGCCCTGGGACGTCTTCACCCAGCGTGCGCAGGTCGCCGCCGTCAAGCCGTTCGACCTGCTGCCGGCGCCGCAGCCCGACCCGGACCGCATCAAGGCGGCCGCCGACCTGATCGCCGGCAGCAAGGCGCCGATGATCTTCGTCGGCAGCGGGGCGATCCATGCGGGCGATGAAATCCTCGAGCTCGCCGAGATGATCGACGCGCCAGTCGTGGCGTTCCGCAGCGGCCGCGGCATCGTCTCGAACGCGCATGAACTCGGGCTCACGATGGCGGCGGCCTACACACTGTGGCCGAAGACCGACCTGATGATCGGCATCGGCACCCGCATGGAGCTGCCGACGATGTCGCGCTGGCCCTATCGCCCCGACGGACTGAAATGCGTCCGCATCGACATCGACCCGGTCGAGATGCGGCGCTGGCCCGCTGATGCCGCCGTGATATCAGATGCCAAGACCGGCACCTCCGACCTCGTCGCGGCCGTGCGCAAGGCCGGCTACAGCAAGGTCTCCGGCCGGCGCGCGGCAATCCTCGAGGCGACCGCAGCGGCCGAACACGAGATCCAGCGCATCCAGCCGCAGATGGCCTATCTCAAGATCCTGCGCGAGGTGTTGCCGGCGAATGCTGTTATCACCGACGAGCTGTCGCAGGTCGGCTTCGCCTCCTGGTATGGCTTTCCGATCTACCAGCCACGCACCTTCATCAGCTCAGGCTATCAGGGCACGCTCGGCTCGGGCTTCCCGACTGCGCTGGGCGCCAAGGTTGCCAATCCGAACAAGCCTGTCGTCGCGATTACCGGCGACGGCGGCTTCATGTTCGGCGTGCAGGAACTCTCCACCGCGGTGCAATTCAAAATCGGCGTCGTGACGCTGGTCTTCAACAATAACGCCTATGGCAATGTGCGCCGCGACCAGCGTGAGCGCTTCGACGGCCGCGTCGTCGCCTCCGACCTCGTCAATCCGGATTTCGTGAAGCTGGCGGAATCCTTCGGCGCCGGTGCGGCGCGCGTCACCTCGCCCGACCAATTCCGCCCGGTGCTGGAAAAGGCGCTGGCCGATGGCGGGCCGTACGTGATCTCGGTCGAAGTGCCGACGGACTCCGAGGTCAGCCCCTGGGCGTACATCCATCCGGCGAAGAACAACTAGACAGCTTTCACGCCGCGTTGCAGGCGCGACGCGGCGATCACCAGCAATCCGGCTCCGGCGACCGACCAGCAGGCGACCGGCGCCCAGTGCAAGAGCGGCGCATAGTCCGGCATCTTTTGCAGACCGCCTGCAACCGCGGCCATGCGCGCAAAGGTCGCGAGCGCGAGCGCCGAGAAAACGGTGCCGGTGACCTTGCCTTCGGCGCCAGTCTCGCCGATCGCCAGCGCCGCCGATACTGCGCTCATCGGCATGCAGCCCCAGGCCGCGCCCGCCATGAATTGCGCCGCGATCAGCACATTGAGGCTGCCCGCCATCTCCGCCAGCGCGACGGCGAGCGCGCCGAGCAGGCCGGCCACCCCCATCACGATCAGTCCGCCGCGATGCTTGACGACGACGCTCGCCGGAAACATCGCAATGTTGAAGCCGACCCAGAACACCGGCATCAGCCATTGCAGGCCGTCAGGTTTCGCGAAGCGGAGAAAGAACGGGCCGCTGTTGATGCTGAAATGCAGTTGATAACCGAGCGACAGGATCACCATCGACGCAATGAAGAACATTGGCAGCCGCCCGAGCGGCTTGGCCGGCGGCGCCGGCTGCACGGACGGCGTGTCCTGCGCCAGCCGCCGCTCGATGCCCGAGAGCGCGAGCGTCGTCAGCAGCAGCACCGCGCCCGACAGCAGGAAGGGGAGCCGCGCATCCTGGTTGCGCAGCATGACCCCAAGATAGGGCGACACCGCACCGGCGAGGCCATAGCCAAGCATCGCCAGCGCCGCGAGAAACGGGACCTGCGGCCGCGGCCGATATTTTCCGAGCAGCATCAGCGGCGGCGCGCGCAGCGCCGACGACGTCACCGCCCAGATCACGATCAGCGCGATCAACCAGCCTTGCGCGCCTGGCCCGGTGCCGGCCACGTAAGGCAGCGAAATAAAGGCCGCACAGGAGATCGCAGTCAAAACGCCGACGAATATTCCGAGCCGGCCGAGCATGCGCGAAATCCTGTCGGCGGCCATGCCCATCGCGGTGTCGGTGATGGTGAAGATGCCCTGATCGAGCATCAGGAGCAGGATCACGGTTGCCGGCGCGATGCCGACCTCGGCGCAGAGGTTGGGCAGATAGATCACGTAGGTGGTCCAGCCCAGCGTGAACACGAGCTGCAGCACGCCGAGGTAGACGCCGGTACGCCTGGCTGCACTGTCGGCCTTCGCGGTCGTGGTCATGGCGCAAGCTTAGACCAGCCGCTCGCTTCGCGGGAGAGGGCTTGGCGCCTCAGCGCACCTTGCGGAAGGTCAGGTTGATGCGCTGGCGGCCGAAGATGCCGTGCTCGCCGTCGGCAAGCGGCGCGACGCCATGGAAGAACAGCCGCGATGGCCCGCCCCACACCACGACGTCGCCGTGCTCGAGGCGATAGCGGCGCGGCGTGTCGCTGCGCTTCAGCCCACCGAACAGGAAGATCGCCGGCAATCCGAGCGAGACCGAGACGATGGGTGCTGCGAAATCGAGCTCGTCCTTGTCCTGATGCAGCGACAGCTTCGCGCCCGGCACATAGCGGTTGATCAGGCAGGCCTCCGGGGCAAAGCCGGCGAAACCGGCCTCAGCGGCAGCAGTGGCGGCGATTGCGCGAAGCACCGGCGGCATCGCCGGCCAGGGATGTCCCGAATTCGGATCGATGCCGTCATAGCGATAGCCGCTCGGGTCCGAGACCCAGCCGAGGCTGCCGCAATTGGTCATCGCAACCGACATCCGATGGCCGCCGGGCGTGATCAAATGGCGGAACGGCGCCTGCTTGACGATGGTTCGCAACGCCGGGATCAGCTCGACCTCGAACGGCCGGGCAAACCCGCGCAGCACGACCGCGCCCTCCGCCATCGTCTCGCGCGCGGGGCGCGCATCGCCAACGCTTTCGAACAAATCAGCGGTCACGCCTGTTCGCGCTCACTTCGCGTCGTGAAAGATCACACCAACGGTGTGGCGATGGCCGGAGCGGATCCGGCTGACGCCGTGGCGCAGATTAACGCGATAGACGCCGCGCGTCCCTTGCACCGGACGATGATGCACAGCGAAGGCCACCGCATCGCCCTGGGTGAGCGGCACCACCTCCGGCCGCGACTGCATCCGCGGACGTTGCTCGGTCAGCACGAATTCGCCGCCGGTGAAGTCGCGCCCCGGTTGCGACAGCAGGATCGCGACCTGGATCGGAAATACGTGCTCGCCGTAGAGATCCTGATGCAGGCAATTGTAGTCGCCCTCGCCATATTGCAGCAGTAGCGGCGTCGGCCGCGTCTGCCCGGCGTCGTGGCAGCGTTTCAGGAACACCTCATGGGCGGATGGATAGCGGATATCGATCCCCATCGCCTGGTTCCAGCGATTGGCGATGCCGGTCAGCCGCGCGTAGAGCGCGGGCCGCAGCTCGGCAATCAGGTCGGGCAGCGGATAGGAGAAGTACTTGTACTCGCCGCGGCCGAAGCCGTGGCGGCCCATCACGACCTTGCTGCGAAACCGGCTGTCGTCGGGATAGAGCCCGGCGATCGCATCGCATTCCTGCGGCGCCAGCAATCCCTTGAGGACCGCACATCCCTGCCCGTCGAGGTCGGCGGTGACGTGCTCCCAGTCGAGCGCATCGACGCGGGCGGGGATGTCGGTTGAGGCCGCGCGGGCGGCGATTTTGGCTGTTGCTGTCATGGCGCGACTCTCGCCGATCATTGCCGTCGGCGCCACCCGATTTCCGACGGTTCCGGCGTCATTGCGAGGAGCAAAGCGACCAAGCAATCCAGCCCTCGGCAGACCAAGAAATGGATTGCTTCGCTTCGCTCGCAATGACGGCGGGGAGATCAGCCCCTAACCGGCAGCGTGATCACGTCATAGCCGTGCCGGATCGTGCGCTTCCTGACCGGATCTTCCAGCTCGAACTCGAATCGGCTGGCCGGCCGGATGCCGCCCTTGGCCGCAAAGGTGCCGCCGAACATGGCGCAGCCGTCGGGCAGGCCCTCCCCGCCGAAGCCGCGGGCGACCAGCTCCTTGACCGGCAGCATATGATCGAGCGTGCCCTCCTGGTAGAGCACACGTTCGCCGCCGATGACGGCCCAGGAGCGCAGGATCAACTGGTCCCAGTGATCGATGACGTCCTCGAGCTCCCATAGTTCGGACGCCATCGGCTTGTCGCACATCTGTTTCGACACGGTGACGCTGTAGCTCTCGACCTTGCGGTCGGTGTGGTCGGAGCCGCAGCCGACGAAGATGCGGCCCTGCCAGCCGATCAGCACGAACTCGACCTCGCCGCTGGACTCCTCGCCGCAGACTTCGATCGCGTCGGCAAAGGTCAGCCGGCGCGCCGAGCAGCGGTAGTAGATCGGCGTCGTGGCGGGCCGCGCGATGCCGAGCGCCTCGAGCTCGGCGATGTGCTTGTCGCGCGCGACGGGATCGCGGCCGGTCCAGCCCGCGATCACCGCCTGCTTGATTTCGAGCGTCAGAGGCGTGGCCATGCCCTTGTCGTCGACGGTGAAGGTGAGATCAAACACGGATGATGCTCTCCATTCCGGCCGCAAGCTCGAAGATGCGGCGATCCGAACCGCCCGACGCCGCGAGCATCAGGCCGACCGGCACCTCGCCCTCGCGATGCGCCGGCAGCGAGATGGCGCAGCCGTCGAGCACATTGATCAGCGTGCAGTTGCGCAGTGCGCGCAGGTTCTGCGTCGTGAAGGCCTTGTCGTCGGCGAGATCGGCGATCATCGGCGGCGTGTTCGCCGTCGTCGGCAGCACCATCGCGTCATAGGGTGCGATGCGCTGTCCGGTTCGTGCGATGAAGGAACGGCGCGCACTGAGCAGATCGATGTAGTCGGCGGCCGGGAATCCCTCGCCGCGCAGGATGCGGGCGGAAACGCGGGGATCGTACATGTCGCCCTTGCTCGCGATCAGGAAGCGGTGCCAGGCGTAGCTTTCCGCAGCCGCGAAGCCGCCCTTGGCGTTCATCACGCCGACGTCGAGCAATTCCGGCACCTCGATCCGCTCGATCAACGCGCCCGCGCGTGACAGCGCCGAAAGCGCCCGCTCGAACGTCTTGGCCACGGCGTCGTCGAGGTCATCGAGCGCAACGGTGGTCGGCACCGCAAGGCGCATACCCTTCACCGGGCGCGGCGTGATCGGCTCGACTTTCTCGTCCGCGAGCACGGCATCGAGCGCGGCACAACACGCCACCGAGTTTGCCAGCGGGCCATAGCTGTCGAGCGAGAATGACAGCGGCACGCCGCCGTCGAGCGGCATGCGGGCTTGCGTCGGCTTGTAGCCGACGATGCCGTTGAAGGCCGCCGGGATGCGGCACGAGCCGCCGGTGTCGGTGCCGAGCGCGCCAAAGGCCATGCCGTCGGCGATCGACACCGCGGCACCGGAGGACGAGCCGCCCGGCACGTGGCCGACCTTGCGGTTCCACACGCTCTTCGGCGTCCCGTAATGCGGATTGATGCCGATGCCGGAATAGGCGAACTCCGTCATGTTGGTGCGGCCGATCACGATGAAGCCGGCGCGCTTGAGCCGCGCCACCACGGGCGCATCGGCGTCCGCTGGCGCGGAGTCGTCGAGCGCCCGCGAGCCCGCGCGCGTCACCTGCCCCTTGATGTCGAAGAGGTCCTTGACCGAGACCGGGATACCGGCAAACGGCGATGGCGCCGCGTTCGCCTTGCGCAGCCGGTCCATGGCGTCGGCCGCCTCCAGCGCGGCATCCTTGTCGACGTGCGTGAAGGTGCGTTGGCCTTCGCCCGCGGGATCGGCGATTTTGGCGATGCATTGTTCGACCAGCTTGCGGGCGGAGGTCGTGCCGCCGGCGAGATCGGCGGCAAGGGAGGCGAGTGTCGGATTGTTCGGCATGGCGTTCCGGTCAGTGTTGGCTTCGGCGTCACGCAGGGGTGCGATTTGCCGTGTGGCGGACTATCGTCGATGACGCGTTGGCATACAAGCGCCCTCACGGGCCAGCATACCGCCATGCGGCAACGATGCTGGACCGTTGACGGGGAATAGCCGATTGTCGCATCAAGATTGCAAACATCTTTGGGAGGACTTGCCGACATGGCCGAGGCTGCGCGCGCCAAACCGAAACCGACGCCGGAAACCCAGCACTTCTGGGACGGCACGAAAGCCGGCGAATTGCGCCTGCAGCGCTGCGATGCCTGCGCCAACGTCTACTTCCCGCCGCGCCCGTTCTGCCCGTCCTGCGCCTCGCGCAAGGTCTCGGTGTTCAAGGCGAGCGGCAAGGGCAAGCTGTACAGCTATGTCATCAACCACCGCCCCGCCGCGCCCGGCTTCACGCCGCCCTACGCCATCGCCGTGGTCGAGCTCGACGAGGGCCCGCGCATGATGAGCAACATCGTCGACTGCGCGCAGACGCCCGAGGCGCTCGAGCTCGACATGAAGCTGGAGGTCGCGTTCGAGAAAATCGACGACAAGATCACCCTTCCGATGTTCCGTCCGGCGAAGGGGTAAGCACGATGCGCGGGAACCAGGTTGCCGTCGTCGGAGCGGCCGAAACCACCGAACTCGGCGTCATCCCGAACATGTCGCAGATCCAGCTGCACGCGGACGCGGCGCTGAACGCGATCGCGGATGCCGGACTGAAACTGTCAGACATCGACGGCTTCGCCACCGCGGTCGAGACGCCGCAGCAGATCGCCCACTATCTCGGCGTCACGCCGACCTGGGTCGACGGCACGTCGGTCGGCGGCTGCTCCTTCATGCTGCATGTCCGCCACGCTGCGGCGGCGATCGAGGCCGGCCTTTGCAAGACCGTTCTGATCACCCATGCCGAGAGCGGCAAGTCGATGATCGGCAAGCTGCCGCGCTCGATTCCCGCCGACAGCCTGCAAGGGCAATTCGAGGCGCCGTTCGGCGTCTACGGTCCGCCCAGCATGTTCCCGATCCCCGTGCTGCGCTTCATGAAGACCCACGGCATCACCCATGAGCAGCTTGCGATGGTCGCGGTCGTTCAGCGCGAATGGGCGGCGAAGAACCCGCGCGCGATGATGAAGGACCCGATCACGGTTGCCGACGTCCTCAATTCGCGGATGATCGCCTATCCGTTCCGCCTGCTGCAATGCTGCCTCGTCACCGACGGCGGCGGCGCGCTGATCCTCACCTCCGCCGATCGCGCCAAGGATTTCCCGAAGAAGCCGGTCTATATCCTCGGCACCGGCGAGAGCGTGGAAACGCCGATGGTCAGCCAGATGAAGTCTTTTGACTCATCGCGCGCCTTCAAGGTCGCAGGCCCCTTGGCCTTCAAGGAAGCCGGCATCGCCCACAAGGACGTCGATCACCTGATGATCTACGATGCGTTTGCGCACCTGCCGCTCTACGGTCTCGGCGACCTCGGCTTCATGCCCTATGAGGAGACCGGCAAGTTCATCGCCGACGGCCATACGCGCCCCGGCGGCAAGCTGCCGCTCAACACCAATGGCGGCGGCTTGAGCTATATGCACTCCGGCATGTACGGCATGTACGCGCTGCAGGAGAGCGTGCGACAGATGCGTGGCATCGCGCCGGCACAAGTGCCGAATGCGAAGATCTCGGTCTGCCACGGCGTCGGCGGCATGTTCGCGGCATCCGGCACGATCATCTTTACGAACGAGAAGTAGGCAACATGAGCCCGTCATTGCCGGGCTTGACCCGGCAATCCATCTTCTTCTGAAGAAGGATAGTTGCGCGGGTCAAGCCCGCGCTTGACGATCGAGGGGCTCGTCCAATCGCAGATAACAGGACAGAGAGGTCACCATGACAAAATCACTGCAGGACAAGGTCATCATCGTCACCGGCGCGGGCCGCGGCATCGGCCGCGAGATCGCGCTGCTCTGCGCCGCTGAGGGCGCCAAGGTCGTCGTCAACGATCCCGGCGGCGCGGCCGACGGCGCCGGATCGAGCGCTGCGCCCGCCGAGGAGGTGGTCGAGGAGATCAAGAAGCGCGGCGGCACCGCGGTCGCCAATTTCGAGTCGGTGGCGGAAGCAATTCCGGCAAGCAAGATCGTGAAGACCGCGACCGATCATTTCGGCCGGCTCGACGGCGTCGTCAACAATGCCGGTATCCTGCGCGACATGATCTTCCACAAGATGAGCGTGGAAGCCTTCGAAGCCGTCATCAAAGTGCATCTGATGGGCTCATTCTACGTCTCTCACGCCGCGGCGCGCATTTACCGCGAGCAGGAGAGCGGCTCCTTCGTGCACTTTACCTCGACCTCCGGCCTGATCGGCAATTTCGGCCAGGCCAATTACGCCGCCGCCAAGCTCGGCATCGTCGGCCTCTCGAAGTCGATCGCACTCGACATGGGCCGCTTCAACGTGCGCTCGAACTGCGTGTCGCCGTTCGCCTGGACCCGCATGATCGGCACCATCCCGACCGAGACCGAGGCCGAGAAGGCGCGCGTGGCGAAGATCCAGCAGATGGGTCCGGAGAAGATCGCGCCGGTCTGCGCCTACCTGCTCTCGGACGCTGCCAAGGACGTCACCGGCCAGATCTTCGGCGTGCGCATGAACGAGATTTTCCTGATGGGTCAGTCGCGCCCGATCCGCTCGGTGCACCGCGGCGAGGGCTGGACGCCGGAGACCATCGCCGAACACGGCATGCCGGCGCTGAAGGGCTCGTTCTACAAGCTCGACCGCTCCGCCGACATCTTCACCTGGGACCCGATCTGACGGTTTTATGAAAATGTCGTCCCGGCGAACTTCGTGCGCAATCGCGCACGAGGCCGGGACGACACACTCTTTGGTTGCTTCATAGCAACTCGCCCGCTTTATGCCGGATTGCGGGCACATGGTTTCCATCCCAACAAAAAAGTGGGAGGAAAACCATGACAAAAACCCTGACCTTTCCCGATCATCAGCCACTCAGCCGCCGCAACCTGATGAGGGGCGCGGCGGCAATCGCCGCAACGGCCGCGACCGTCAAGGCCGCCTCTGCGGCGACGGTGACGCCACTCGGCCAGACCGGCGCTCCGACACGCTCAACGCAACCGCTGCCCTTGGGGCCGCTTCCAGGAAGCCGCTATCCGGATTCCCGCCTCGAGTCGGCCAAACCCAACAAGATGTCGTTCGGGCCAGCAGATTTTCCAGCCTTCGCCGGCACCATGGCGGTTGAACGCGTCGCGACCGGGTTCCGCTGGGCCGAAGGTCCGGTCTACTTCCCGGCGGGGCGCTACGTGCTGTTCAGCGACATTCCCAACAACCGCATCATGCGCTTCTCGGAAGACGACGGTCACGTCAGCGTCTATCGCCAGCCGTCGATGAACTCGAACGGCAACACCATCGATCGGGAAGGACGGCTGATCACCTGCGAACATGCCGGTCGACGCGTCACCCGGACCGAACTCGACGGTTCAATCACCGTGATCGCCGACAAGTACAATGGCAAGCGGCTGAACTCGCCGAACGACGCGGTCGTCACGTCAGATGGCGCGATCTGGTTCACCGATCCGGTTTACGGCATCGGCGGCTATTATGAAGGCGTCAAGGCCGAGCCCGAGCAGGAGAAGCACAACGTCTATCGGTTCGATCCCAAGTCCGGCGAGGTCAAGGTTGTGGTCGACGACTTCGTGGAGCCCAACGGCATTACCCTTTCGCCCGACGAGAAGAAGCTCTACGTCATCGACACCGGCTTCACGGACGGGCCGGACAACCCGTCGCATATTCGCGTTTTCGACCTGGATGTGGCCGGCGGAAAGATGTCGAACAGCAAGGTCTTTGCCGAGATGCCCAAGCCCAGCATCACCGACGGGATGCGCTGTGACACCGAAGGCCGCATCTGGTGCTCGGTGGGCTGGGGCGATCCGAACGAGGACGGCGTGCGCTGCTACACATCAGGCGGCGATTTGCTCGGCAAAATCCACATACCGGAGACGGTCGCCAATCTGTGCTTCGGCGGCCAGCAACGAAACCGACTGTACATCTGCGGCTCGACGTCACTCTATGCGGTGTACACCAGCGTGCAGGGCGCGATGAAGCCGTAAGCGATTGGCGAATGGGGCGTGGCGAATAGCGAATAGGGAGACCCATTCGCTACTCGCTATTCGCCCTACCCGCTATTCCTCAACCCCGCGGAAATACCGTTGATCGTGATCTGGATGCCGCGCAGCACCTGCTCATCCGGGTTCTGCGCGCGATGCTCCTTGAGCAATTCCACCTGCACGTGGTTGAGCGGATCGAGATAGGGGAAGCGGTTGCGGATCGAGCGCTCCAGCAGCGGGTTGCCCTGCAGCAGCCGGTCGTGGCCCATGATGTCGAGCAGCGTCTCGATCGAGAGATGCCATTCCCTGCGGATGCGGCCGAAGATCTTCTCGCGCAAGCTCTCGTCGGGCACGAGCTCGGCATAGCGCGAGGCGATGGCGATCGAGCTCTTGGCCAGCACCATGTCCATGTTTGACAGCAGCGTGCGGAAGAACGGCCACTCTCTGTACAGCTCCTGCAGGAACGGCATGCCCTGCTCGGGGTGCTCCAATATCCAGGTCTCGACCGCCGCGCCGAAGCCGTACCAGCCCGGCAGCATCAGCCGGCATTGCGCCCAGGAGAATACCCAGGGGATAGCGCGAAGGTCCTCGATCTCGCGGGTCTTCTTGCGCGACGCCGGACGGCTGCCGATGTTCAGCGTCGCGATCTCGTTGATGACGGTCGAGCCCCAGAAATAATCGGCAAAGCCCTCGGTCTCGTAGACGAGGCCGCGATAGGCCTTGAAGGCCAGCGCCGAGAGCTGCTCCATCGCCTCCAGATATTCGGCGCGCGGCGCGCTCTGCCGCGGCTGCAACAGGCTGGTCTCGAGCGTTGCCGCGGCGAGGATTTCGAGATTGCTGCGGCCGACCTCGGCGTTGGAATATTTGGAGGAGATGATCTCGCCCTGTTCGGTGATGCGGATCTGGCCGTTCACCGCGCCGCCGGGCTGGGCGATGATCGCGTCATAGCTCGGCCCACCGCCACGACCGACCGAGCCGCCGCGGCCATGGAACAGGCGCAGGCGCACGTGATGGCGTTCGAACACTTCGACGAGACCGATCTCGGCCTTGTAGAGCTCCCAGCCCGAGGTGACGAAGCCGCCGTCCTTGTTGCTGTCGGAATAGCCGAGCATGACCTCCTGCACGCTGCCGAGGCTGTCGACCAGCTTGCGGTAGTCGTGCAGCGCGAGCATGCGGTCCATGATGGCACTGGAGGCCTGCAGGTCCTCGATCGTCTCGAACAGCGGCACGACGTTGATCGCGCTGCGGCCGGACGGATTGACGAGGCCGACCTCCTTCAACAGCACCGCGACCTCGAGCATGTCGGACATGCCCTTGCACATCGAGATGATGCATTGGGAGATCACATCGGGGCCGAATTTGGCGTGCGCTTCGGCGGCAGCGCGGAACACCGCGAGTTCGCCCTGTGTCTCCTCGGAGTATTTGACGAACGGCGAGGTGAGCGGCCGGGCGCTGCGCAATTCGTTGAGCAGCAGGCTGACACGGGCATCCTCAGCCAACGCCAGATAGGACATGCCGGGATTGGCGGCATCGAACAACTCGGCGATGGTGCGTTCGTGCACCGCAGAATTCTGGCGGATGTCGAGCCGGGCAAGATGGAAGCCGAAGCAATCCACGGCGCGGCGCAACAGCCGGAGCCGACCGCGCGCGATCACCCCGGAATTGTTCGCGATCAGCGACCGGTCGAGCACGTCGAGGTCGGCCTGGAATTCCTTCACGCTCGCGTAAGGCTCGGCCTTGCCGACCGGCGGCCGCGTGGTCTCGACCTCGAGCTTGGCGGCCGTCGCCGCAAGCCGCGCATAGATGCCCGACACCGCGAGGCGGTAGGGCTCGCCGCTGCGATGCGGCGAGGTGTCGGGCGAGCGTTCGGCAAGCGTGCGCAATTCGTCCGAGACGTCGGCAAGATGCGCCGCCAGCGACAGTTCGGCGCCGAGCGCATGGAGCTCTTCGAGGTAGAAGCTGAGCGCGCGGCTCGACTGCAGGCGCAGCGTGCCGCGCATCACCTCCGCCGTGACGAACGGATTGCCGTCGCGGTCGCCGCCGATCCAGCTTCCCATCCTGAGGAACGAGGCGAGATCGCCCGCCTCGCCGCCCTCCTTGTTCAGGCGGTCCTCCAGCGCGCAATGCAGCCGCGGCACTTCCTGCAGGAAGGTGTAGCCGTAGAACGACAGTCCGTTGGCGACCTCGTCGAGCACGGTGAGCTTGGTCCGGCGCAACAGATTGGTCTGCCACAACGTCACCACCGCTCGGCGAAGCTGCTCGTCGCTCGCCTCGGCCTCGTCCGCGGTCATCTGCAGCCGCTCGCGGCGGTCGAGCAGGCCTGCGATCTCCATCTCGCGGTCCATGGTGCTCTTGCGGCGGACCTCGGTCGGATGCGCCGTCAGCACCGGGCTGACCAGCGCGCTCCTGAAGAAGCCGCGGAGATCGGCCGGGCTGATGCCGGCCTGCCGCGCGTGGGTCAGCGTCTGTTCCAATGTCGACGCCCGCGGCGCCCCGTTCGGGCCGCGGCTGCGCATCTGGCGGATGTTGTTCTGGTCCTCGGCGATATTGGCAAGGTGGGAGAAATAGCTGAAGGCACGGACGATCCGCAGCGTCTCCGAGATCGACATGCCGTCGAGGATGGTTTCCAGCTCCTGCCGCGCCAGCCTGTCCTCGTCGCGGTGGAACCGGATCGAGGTCTGGCGGATGCGCTCGACCAGGTCGAACACGTCGGCCCCCTCCTGGTCGCGTACGGTATCGCCGAGAATGCGTCCCAGGAGGCGAATGTCGTCCCGGAGCCGCGCATCCAACGCCGAGTTATCGAGCGCATTGGCCTCTTCGGCGCGCTTGGCGCGGACCTCGGTCTCGGAAGGCATGGTCTGGGGAGGCATAGGCTGGCTACTCCAGAAGCTGCCCGGCATTTCCCGCAGTGTGCAATTTTTTTACCGCAGCGCAAGATGAACTTGGGGGCGCTGCACATTTGCCTGCCAAGCGGCTCTAAATCCGCCGCCCGGCCCGCTCCCAATACGGATCCCGCAGCCGGCGCTTGAAGATCTTGCCGGAATCCTCGCGCGGCAGGTTGGTCTGGATCTCGATGTGCTTCGGCACCTTGTAATCCGCAAGCGAGGTCTTGAGCTCGGAACGGATCGCGCCGACGTCGAGGGTCACACCCGGCTGCGGCTCGACCACCGCCATCAGCGCCTCGCCGAACTCCGCGTCGGGAATGCCGAACACCGCGCAATCATGCACCCCGGGGACGGCATGCAGCACCGCCTCGATCTCAGCCGGATAGATGTTGACGCCGCCCGAGATCACCATGTCGCGCTTGCGGTCGCAGATGAAGACGTAGCCGTCCTCGTCGATGTAACCGACGTCGCCCGAGGTGATGAACCCTTGGCGATCGATCTCGGCGCGCTTCTCCGGCTTGTTGTGATAGGTGAAATCGGGATTGCCTGCGATCCGCGAATAGATTTCGCCGATCTGGCCCTGCGGCACGTCCTTGCCGTCGTCGCCGATGAGGCGCAGCTCGGCACCGGGCGAGATTTTTCCGACCGTGCCGGGCTTCTTCAGCGCATCCTCCGAGGTTGCGAATGTCACCGCTCCCGACTCGGTCGAGCCGTAGAACTCGTAGATCACCGGCCCCCACCAGTCGATCATCGCGCGCTTGACGTCGGCCGGGCACGGTGCGGCGGCGTGGATGATGTGGCGCAGCGACGACATGTCGTACTTCTTGCGCACCTCGTCCGGCAACTTCATCAGACGGATGAACATGGTCGGCACCATGAAGATGGTGTCGATCTTCTCGCGCTCGATCAGGTGCAAAAACTCTTCCGCGTCGAAGCGCGGCATCAGCACCAGCACGCCGCCGAGGCGGCCGGCGCGCAGGCCGAACGAGTTCGGAGCGGAGTGATAGAGCGGTCCCGGCAGGATCGCGCGTGCCCCGGGCTTCAGGCCGTAGATCATCGCGCGCATGGCTTCCGCATTGGCGGTCTGCGCGGGCGTCGGCGCGAAGCGGCGCACGCCCTTGGGATGACCTGTCGTGCCCGACGTGTAGATCATGTTCTGCGGCTGCGGCACCGCCGGCCCGTCATAGCGCGGGTGCTGTGCCAGCCAGGTTTCGAAATCGGTCGCGAAATCCGGCGTTGTGAGGTGATCGGGATTGATCTTGTAGTTCGCCAGGATTTCCGGCGGCGTCGGCACGCTGAGCACGGTGACACCGGACGGAACGGCATCGCGCAGCGGATGCAGCATGTCGGCATGGGCGATCAGGACCCGCGAGCCGGAGTCCGTCAGCACGTAATTGATCTCTTCCGGCTTGAAGTGCCAGTTGATCGGCACGCCATAGGCGCCGAGCCGCATCGCCGCATAGGCCGCCTCGATGAAGGCGATGTCGTTGCGCATCAGCATGCAGACGCTGTCGCCCGGCTTGACGCCGAGCTGGCTCAGTCCGCTCGCGATGCGGTCGACGCGCTCGCCGACCTCGGCGTGATCACGCCTGCGCGCGCCAGAGATGATGCCGTGGAAGAGTTGGGACGTTTCGCTCATTTTTTCGTGCTTGTTCTTCGTTCTTGGTTAGCGGCGCTGGCTATTGTCGTCATCACCGGGCTTGTCCCGGTGATCCACGTCTTGCCTCCGTCGCCATAGCGAAGACGTGGATGGCCGTGACATCTGCGCGAAGACGCGCTTCGCGCTCTTGCCCGGCCATGATGGAGACGGAAAATTACGCATCCGCAAAGCGCGGCGCGCGCTTTTCGAGATTGGCGCGCACGGCTTCGGTCTGATTGGGACTGCCGAGCAGCTTCTGCTGTTCAACTGACTCTGCAAGTAGCGCCGCAGCCGGATCGACCGAGAGATTGTTCAGCATCCGCTTCGCGGCGCGGATCGCGTCCGGGCTCTTGCCGGCGATCTCGCGGGCGAGCTCGAGCGCTGCAGCGCGCGGGTCATCGCAGACGCGGGTGGCAAGGCCGTAGCTCTGCGCTTCCTGCGCCGAGAAGATGCGGCCGGTGTAGGTGAGCTCGCGCAGGATGTCGTCGCGCACGAGGCTCGCAAGGATCGGCGTGCCCGCCATGTCGGGCACCAGGCCCCATTTGATCTCCATGATCGACATCCGCGCGTCCGGCGAAAGGAAGCGCATGTCGGCGCCGAGCGCGAGTTGGAACCCGCCGCCGAAGGCGACGCCATGGATCGCGGCGATGACGGGCACCGGAAGCTGCCGCCATCCCCACACCGCCTGCTGCGGGAAGTTCGCCTTGCCGTGGGTGCGGATGGAGAGGTCGCGCTTCTCGCCGCCCGGCACTCCGTTACCACCCTTCTCCTTCATGGCAGCGAAGCGGCCCATGTCGAGGCCGGCGCAAAATGCGCGGCCCTCGCCGGACAATACGACCACCCGCAAGCCTTTTTCCTTGGAAAGCCGATCGGTTGCGGCCACCAACGCCTCGAACATCGCGGCATCGAGCGCGTTCATCTTGTCGGCCCGCACCAGGCGGACATCCGCGATACCGTCAGAAATCGATATCGAAACGCGATCTTCCATGGAAATCTCCTCCGCTCGTTCAGTGTTGGCGCTTTACAGAAAGGCCGTTATTCGGCTTTAGTCAATCGATCAATTAACAGACAACCCCCGTGGGTGGAAACGATGTTCAACGATCAGCTTCTCGCCGGGCGGCGCATTCTCGTTACCGGAGGCGGCACTGGGCTCGGCAAGGCCATGGCCGCACGGTTCCTGCAACTTGGCGCCGAGGTGCACATCTGCGGACGCCGCAAGATCGTCTGCGACGAGACCGCCACCGAACTGATGGCCGAGTATGGCGGACGCGTGGTCAGCCATGGCGTCGACATCCGCAACGCGATGGCCGTCGACGAGATGATCGAGGCGATCTGGACCACCAGCGGTCCCCTCACAGACCTCATTAACAACGCCGCCGGCAATTTCATCTCGCGCTCGGAGGAGCTGTCGGCGCGCGGCTTCGATGCGGTCGCCAACATCGTGATGCACGGCACCTTCTACGTGACGCACGCAGTGGGCCGACGCTGGATCGCGGGTGGTCACCGCGGCAATGTGGTGTCGATCACCGTGACCTGGGTGCGCAACGGTTCGCCCTATGTGGTGCCGTCGGCGATGAGCAAGTCGGCGATCCACGCCATGACGATGTCGCTTGCGATCGAATGGGGCCGGCACGGCATCCGCCTCAACACCATTGCGCCGGGCGAAATCCCGACCGAGGGCATGAGCAAGCGCATCAAGCCGGGCGACGAGGCCGGTGCGCGCACCAAGGCGATGAACCCGATGGGCCGCGTCGGCACCATGGAGGAGCTGCAGAACCTCGCTGTGTTCCTGATCTCCGGCGGCTGCGACTGGATCAACGGCGAGACCATCGCCATGGACGGCGCGCAGGCGCTCGCGATGGGCGGCAACTTCTATCAGCTGCGCGACTGGAGCGACGACGACTGGACCAAGGCCCGCGAGTCGATCAAGGCGCAGAACGAGAAGGATCGCGCCGCGCGGAGCTGATTCCTGCAGTGCTTGCCGCGGCTCGCGCCTTATCCTCCGATGTCGTCCCGGCGAAGGCCGGGACCCATAGCCACCGCTTTGCGTTGTTCGCACGCTGTGGCCCCAGCGTCGTGCCACACTAACATTCGTGGTTATGGGTCCCGGCCTTCGCCGGGACGACGCCGTTGAAGCAGAGGAGCCACGATCCCTGTATTGTTTTTCGCGCGAGATATCGCCACACTCCGCGCAACCAGAACAAAACACCACGGGGGAAATATGTCTACTGCAGCGCAACTGACGAACCTTGCCGACATGGTGCGCGACCGCGCCAAGAGCCGCGGCAACGCGCTGGCCTATGAGTTCGAGGGCCGTCAGACCAGTTTTGCCGAGTTCGACGTCAAGACCAACCGCGTCGCTAACGCGCTGATCGCGATGGACGTCAAGAAAGGCGACCGCATCGCCTATCTCGGCAAGAACAGCGATTTCTATTTCGAGCTCCTGATGGGCGCGATGAAGGCCGGCGTGGTGATGGCGCCGGTGAATTGGCGGCTCGCGGGTCCCGAGGTCGCCTTCATCGTCGATGACTGCAAGGCGCCGGTCTTGTTCGTCGGCCCCGAATTCATCACGCAAGTCCGCAACATCAGGGACAAGATCCCAAGCGTGCGCACCATCATCACGACCGAGGGCGGCGCGCCGGAATGGCCTGATTTCGCGGCGTGGCGCGACGCGCAGAGCGGCGACGATCCCAAGGTGCCGATCGAACGGAAGGACATCGCGATCCAGCTCTACACTTCGGGCACGACAGGCAAGCCGAAGGGCGCGATGCTCTCGCACGCCAACTTCCTCAACCTGGTGCAGACCGGCAACGAGGCCGAGAAGCCCGAGTGGAACCGCTGGACCACCGACGACGTCTCGCTGGTCGCGATGCCGATCTTCCATATCGGCGGCTCCGGCTGGGGCGTGATGGGGCTCTATCACGGCGCCCGCGGCGTGATCGCGCGCGAGTTCGACCCAACCAAGGTGCTCGACTTCTTCGAGCAGTCCGGCATCACAAAGCTGTTCATGGTGCCGGCCGCGATGCAGTTCGTGGTGCGGCAGCCGCGCGCGCGGCAGATGGATTTCTCCCGCCTGAAATACATGCTCTATGGCGCTTCCCCGATCCCGGCGGCGCTGTTGAAGGAGTGCATCGAGGTCTTCAAATGCGGCTTCGTGCAGATGTACGGCATGACCGAGACGACCGGCACCATCGTCGCGCTGCCGCCGGAAGACCATGTCGAAGGGCTCGACCGCATGCGTTCTGCCGGCAAGGCCCTGCCCGGCATCGAGCTCGCGATCCTCGACCCCGACGGCAAGCCGCTGCCGCCGGGTGAAGTCGGCGAGATCGCCACCCGCTCCGGCTCCAACATGTCCGGCTATTGGAACCTGCCCGAGGCGACCGCAAAGACCATCGACAAGGACGGTTGGCTGCGCACCGGCGATGCCGGCTACATGGACAAGGACGGCTATCTCTACATCCACGACCGCATCAAGGACATGATCATCTCCGGCGGCGAGAACATCTATCCGGCCGAGGTCGAGAGCGCGATCTGCGATCATCCCGACGTGGCGGAAGCCGCCGTGATCGGTATCCCTGACGACAAATGGGGCGAGGCGGTGAAGGCGGTGGTGGTGATGAAGCCGGGCAAGACGGCGACCGCGACCGACATCATCAACTTCACGCGCGAGCGCATCGCAGGCTACAAGACGCCGAAGTCGGTCGACTTCATCCCGGCGCTGCCGCGCAACCCGTCGGGCAAGATCCTGCGGCGGAATTTGCGTGATCCGTATTGGGAGGGGAAGGACCGGCAGGTGAATTGATCCGTCATTGCGAGGAACGAAGTGACGAAGCAATCCATGCCTCCACTTGCGGCACGATGGATTGCTTCGCTGCGCTCGCAATGACGGGGAGACAACAGGCACTTACTTCTTCATCTTCTCCCGCATGATCCGTCGGCGTTCCTTCGCCTCGTCCGACCAGACCTCGTTGATATCGTAGTACTCGGCGAACACCTTCGCGTCCGGCGGCAGCGTCACCCAGGGCTGCTTGGTCGAGGTGAAGATGTGGACGTCGGGCGGGCATTGGGTGGGATCGTCCATGGTGCCGACGCGGACGAACCGCACCGCGGGTCCTGATCCCGGATAGTTGCTCCACACCGCGACCTTGCAATGCGGGCAGCGTGCGATCTTCTGCCCCTTCCCGCTTGCCGACGGTGTATCCACGATCTCCGGCTCGGCGGCGGTATGCTCGACCCGCTCGGCTTCGTACATCGCGTTGAGCGCGTGCACGGTGCCGGTCTCGCGCTGGCACCATGTGCAGTGGCAGGCGTGCACGATCATCGGCTTGCCGATCAGGCGATAGCGGACGTGCCTGCAGGTGCATCCACCTTCCATTGTCATGCCGCCTCCTCCGCTTGTGCTCAGTGTTTGCCGGCGCCCATATAACCGAACAGGAAGCCTGCCACCTTGCGCTTCTGGATCTCCTCGCTGCCCTCGGTGATGCGGTAGCGGCGGTGGTGGCGATAGATATGCTCGAACGGCTTGTGGCGCGAATAGCCCATGCCGCCATGCACCTGCATCGCGCGGTCGGCGGCGTCGCAGCAGAGCCGGTTTGCCCAGAAGTTGCACATCGAGACCCTGTCGGACAGCGTGTGCTCGACCTGGGCCTGGGTGAGCTGGTCCATCTCCCAGGCGGTCTTGCGGATCAACAGCCGCAGCATCTCGGCCTGCGTCGCAAGCTCGACCAGCGGCCACTGGATCGCCTGGTTCTCGGCCAGCGCCTTGCCGAACGGCTTGCGCTCGCGCGCGTATTTCACGCTCTCATTGATGCAGTAGACGGCGGCACCGAGCGAGCTCGCCGCCTGGCGGATGCGGTTCTCGTGCACGAAGCACTGCGCGAGCGACAGGCCGCGCCCGATCTCGCCGAACAGCGCATCCTCCGGCACGAACACGTCCGTGAAGCTGACGCGCGGGTGGTCAGTCGGCATGTTGAAGGTCCACATATACTCCTCGACCTTCACGCCCGGCGACTTCGCCGGCACCAGGAAGCAGGTGATGCCGCGCGCATCGCCGTCATTGCCGCTGGTGCGGGCGAACAGCGCGCAATGCGTCGCGACGTGCATGCCCGTCGTCCACATCTTCTCGCCGTTGATGATCCAGCCCTTGACGTTGTCGCGGACAGCTTGCACCGCCTTCGTTTCCATATGGGTCGCGTCCGAGCCGTGCTCGGGCTCGGTGAGACCAAAGGTGATGCGGTATTTGCCGGTGATGGAACCGTCGATCATCGCCTTCTGCTCATCGGTTCCGTAGCGGTCGAGCATGGTAACGATCGGCAGATTGCCGACGATCGAGTGCTCGTTCTGCAGATCGTTGTGCAGGCCAAGGCCCTTCGAGGCAAAGTGCTCGCGGATCACGGCCATCCAGAGATTGGAGCCGTCCTTGCCGCCATAGCGCTTCGGGATCGCGAAGCGCAGATGGCCGGCGGCATCCGCGCGGTTCTTTGCCTTGCGCAGCAGCGCCTCCCATTCATGCCGCGGCAGGCCACCATTGTCGAAATCGGTACGCGCCCATTCGCGGCGGTGGTCGAAGAAGCGGATGTTGTCGTCGGCCGCTTCGAGCGGCTTGATCTCGCGTTCGATGAAGCGGTCGAGTTCGGCGAGATAGGCTGTGAGGTCAGCCGGCAGATTGAAATCCAAGGCAGTCTCTCCCGGAAATATCGTTGATTTTGGTTTTGCGTTTAGGCGCTACGCCGCGCGCTTGCTCTGATCGATTAAGGTGAGAAGCACACGCCCAAGTCAAGCGGGCGATGCCGCTTGGCACGCGCCCTCGCCCCGCGTATTTGGATGGCACCAGAACGCGCGCACGCGCTAGGATGCCGGCAATATTCTTCGCCACAGAAAAACGACGGGAGCAGACATGGATCTCAAATTCTCCAAGGTGACGCGCAAGGGCCCCATCACCATCGTGACGCTGTCGCGCCCGGAAGTTTACAACGCGCTGCACATCGACGCGCATTTCGAGCTCAACAAGGTCTTTGACGACTTCTCCGCCGACCCCGACCAGTGGGTCGCGATCGTCACCGGTGCCGGCGACAAGGCGTTCTGCGCCGGCAACGACCTGAAATGGCAGGCGTCGGGCGGCAAGCGCGGCTGGGACAAGGGCGGCTTCGCCGGCCTCACCACCCGCTTCGACTGCGACAAGCCGATCATCGCCGCCGTCAACGGCGTCGCAATGGGCGGTGGTTTCGAGATCGCGCTCGCCTGCGACCTGATCATCGCCTCCGAGAATGCGACCTTCGCGCTGCCCGAGCCGCGCGTCGGCCTCGCCGCGCTCGCCGGCGGCCTGCACCGGCTGCCGCGGCAGATCGGGTTGAAGCGCGCCATGGGCATGATCCTCACCGCGCGCCACGTCAGCGCCAAGGAGGGTCTTGAGCTCGGCTTCGTCAACGAGGTCGTGCCGCAGGGCGAGGCACTTGCCGCCGCCGAGCGCTGGGCCGAGACGATTGCCAAGAACTCGCCGATGTCGATCCGCGCCTCCAAGCAGGCGATCCAGAAGGGCCTCGAAGTGTCGCTGGAGCAGGCGCTGGCCGAGCAGCGCGACTACCCCGCGGTGAAGGCGATGGTCGCCTCGCAGGATTACATCGAGGGACCAAAGGCGTTTTCGGAGAAGCGCCCGCCGAAGTGGCTGGGGCGGTAGTGGTTCCGCCGTCATTGCGAGGAGCGAAGCGACGAAGCAATCCATGTCTCCGCAAGTGGTGAGATGGATTGCTTCGCTTCGCTCGCAATGACGAGGATACCAGCTACCTCGTTCCCAATTCCCTCTAATTGCCCGTGGGATGGGTAGAGCGCAGCGAAACCCATCGGCGCTTGCCGCGTGTCGTGATGGGTTTCGCTTCGCTCTACCCATCCTACTTATTTCCCAACTCCCTCTTGTAGGACGCGTAGTTCGGCTGATCGACGGCGAGCTTGTCCATCGTGGTCTGCCAGAGATGCTCCGACAGGCCCGGCGTCTGCAAATCGACCTCGCCGTTCGCGATCTTCTCCGACAATGCGCGGTTCAGCTCCACCAGCGAGCCGTCGGTGCCGAGCAACTGTTTCAGCCGCGCGGCCTCGGTCGCTTCGCTCGCGTCCGCCAGTGCGAGCTGCCGCGTCACCAGATCGAGCGCGTTGATGCCGACGCGGAGCTTGAAGGCGTTGTGGCCCTTGATGGCGGGCGTGATCTCGCTGCGCAGGAAATCGGCAACGGCCTTGATCAGTTCGGTGGGTGTCGGTTCGTCCTGCATGTTACTTGCCTCGCGGCGCTAGCAGTCTAAGTAGGTCGATCTCGGTCTCCGACGCGCGCCGGCCGATCATCGCGCGCTCCATCGAGTGGTCGGGGCCGGCACGGAAGCGCTGCATCATGCCGCAGCACATCACGCCCCAGCGCAGCGTGCCCATTACCTCCCAGAACATCACCCTGTCAGGGTCGACCTTGCGGCCGGCCTCCGCGTAGCCGGCGAACAGGTCCTCGCGCGCGCCGAAACCGCCGACCGGCTTGTCGATCTCGCCGAAGCGCCAGGAATTGACGCAGATCCAGCCGAGATCCTCCATCGGATCGCCGAAATGCGCGAGCTCCCAGTCGAGCACCGCGCGTACGCCGTCGGGGCCGATGATGAGGTTGCCGTGGCGGAAATCGCCGTGCACCAGCGTCACCTCCGACGACGGACCGGGATCGTGATCGCGCAGCCAGCGCAGCGCGAGCTCGAACACCGGCCGCGGCCAGTTGAAGCATTGATACTCGCGCGTGAGGTCGTCGATCTCCTTCGTCGCCGTCACGCTGCGCAGCTTCGGCAGCTTCGCCTGCGGCAGGCCATGGATGCCGGCGATGACGCGGCCGAGCTGGCGGGCCAGGATCGGCCGCGCGCTGGCAAATTCCTCGTCGCGCAAAATCTTGCGCGCGATGGTTTCGCCCTCGACGCGGGCCATGATGAAGCCGCGGCCGAGCCCATCCTCAGGCGTCAAGACATGCATCACCTTGGGCGACGGCAGCCCGGCATCATGCGCGAGCTGCATCAGGGTGGCTTCCGCATCGAGGCCGGCGGCGCGGCCCGGCGCCGCGCCATAGCCCGGCGGCGCGCGGCGCAGGATCGCGCCGACATTGCCCGCCGGATGCACGATGTCGAACGTCCAGGTCTCCTGGCTGGCGCCGCCGGACAGCTTTGCGGCGCCAGTGACGCCGGTCGCGCCCGAAACGAAGGAGGCGACGCAGCGTCCGAGTTCGGCCTCGATCATTTGCCCTTGAACTTCGCCGGCCGCTTCTCGAGGAACGCGGTGACGCCTTCCTTGAAGTCCTCGGCGCGGCCTGCGATGCGCTGCGACTCGAATTCGAGGTTGAGCTGCTCCTCGAACGAGTTCTCCGGGCTGTCCCAGTAGAGCTTGCGGATCAGCGACAGCGCCACCGTCGGACCGTTGGCGAGCTCATGCGCGAGCTTCATCGCCTCCTCCATCAGCACAGCGTCGTCATAGACACGGTTGACGAGGCCCCATTCCAGCGCCTTCTCGGCCGGCAGCCGCTCGCCGAGCAGCGACAGCTCGACCGAGCGCGCCTTGCCGATCAGCCGCGGCAACAGCCAGGTCGAGCCGCAATCCGGCACCAGGCCGATGCGGCGGAACGCCTGCAGGAAATAGGACGAGCGCGCGCACAGGATCAGGTCGCCCATCAACGCGAAGCTCATGCCGGCGCCGGCCGCCGGGCCGTTGACCGCGGTGACGATCGGACAGTGCAGCTTACGCAACCGGCGCAGGAACGGATGGAACGCGGTCTCGAGTGCCGCGCCGGCATTGCTCTTGCCGGACTTCTGCTGGTTGCGGCCCTGCAGATTGGCGCCGGTGCAGAACGCCCTGCCCGCGCCTGTGATGACCAGGCAGCGCACCTCGTCGCGCCTGTCGTCGATCGCATCGAGCGCCTCGGCAAGGCCGCCCAGCATGTCGATCGAGACCGCGTTCATGACCTCCTGATGGTCGAGCTTGAGGATCGCGACCGATCCGTCGAAATCCAGCGTGACGTGCTTGAACTGCATTGTTTCCTCTTCATCGTTGCGCGGTTGGTACCGCAGTAGGTCGAATTTGATGCTTCGACCCATATTTGATTTTTGTGCCGGGCTTGTCCATGGTTGCGGCCCAGCCCATCCTCGAGCGCACGATTAACGCGCGCCAAACCAAATGGAAACCCCAATGAGTGGCATCTTCGATCTCACCGGCCGCGTCGCGGTCATCACCGGCGGCAATGGCGGCATCGGGCTCGGCATCGCGCAGGCCCTGAATGCCGCCGGCTGCAACGTCTCGATCTGGGGCCGCAACGCGGACAAGAATGCGAGCGCGGCGGCCTCGATGGCGGCCGGCCCGGGCAAGGTCGCGACCCAGGTCTGCGACGTCACCGATTCCGCCTCCGTGAAAGCGGCGATGCAGGCGACGCTCGACACCTTCGGCCGCGTCGACGGCTGCTTCGCCAATGCCGGCATCGGCGGCGGCGGACGGCGCGCCTTCATCGACCGCACCGAGGAGGAATGGCGCAAGATGTTCGCGACCAATCTCGACGGCGTCTTCCATGTGTTCCAGGTTGCCGCTCGCCACATGACCGAACGCGCCGAAGCCGGCGACAGATTCGGCCGACTGGTCGCCACCTCGAGCCTCGCCTCGCTGTTCGGCACCGCGCGCAACGAGCACTACGCCGGCACCAAGGCGGCGTTGAACGCGCTGTGCCGCGCGCTCGGCGTCGAGCTCGCGCGCCACGGCGTCACCGCGAATGCTATCCTGCCGGGCTGGATCAAGAGCGACATGACCGCAGGCATCATGGCCAACGACAAGTTCGTCGCCAACGTGATGCCGCGCATCCCGATGCGCCGCTTCGGCGAGCCGAGCGACTTCGGCGGCATCGCCGTCTACATCATGAGCAAGGCATCGTCCTATCATACGGCGGACTGCTTCGTGATCGACGGCGGCTATACGGCGTTTTGATTGCTCACGACTGTCGTCCCGGCGAAAGCCGGGACCCATACTCCGCGGCGGGTGTTGTGAGTGGGACTCGTCGTTCCGGGCGTGCGTAACAACCAATATTTGTGGCTATAGGTCCCGGCCTTCGCCGGGACGACATCAAGTTTGTCGCGCGGTCTATAAGACATACATCCGCATCCTCGCGGCGCCATCGCGTCCGAGTCTTGCGTTTACTTGCCCCTCTCTCGAAACAGAGGGCGCAGGGAAAGCCGGGTGCCGATTGCACCCATGGGTCCCGTGCAACAGAAAGCACGGGGGTAGGACCACAGGTGAAACCGGGAAACACGCCGGCTTTCCCTGCGCGATGGTTTTACGGCTTCCTTCGTGCTCTCCCCGGCGAGACCGGGCTTGTTTGTCACCGTCTTCGCAAAGACGCTTTCGCGTCTTGCGAGGAGACACCTGCCACTGGGGCGTCAGGACCACACGACTTCACCGTCCGCTTTGCGCGTTCTCGTCAGTTGCGCGCTCGGCGTCCACCGCATCTCACCGCAACACTCTGACGATCGCGACGCGCCCCTCAATCGGGTGAGACGGGCGCATCATTACACTGATTTGCCGTTCCGAAAAACCGAAATATTTCTTTCGCGGGGGCTTGCGCCGTCGGGCAAATCAATGGCATGGGGCGTCCCCTCCCTTCCTCCGTCATTCCGGGGCGACGCAGCATCGCTTCCACCGCGACAAAACTGCTGCTAGCGTTTCGTCGATAATCAAAAGCAACCGAGAGGACATTCAATGTTTTCACATGTGATGATCGGCACCAACGACCTCGACAAGGCCAAGGCGTTTTATGACGCGCTGCTCGGCACGCTCGATGTGCGGCCTGCCAGGGTCGACGGCCATCGCATCTTCTACATCACCAAGACCGGCGTGTTCTCGGTCTCGAAGCCGATCAACGGCGAGCCGGCAACGCATGCCAATGGCGGCACGATCGGCTTTGCCTGCAGCTCGCCCGAGCAGGTCGACAAGTGGCACGCGGCCGGCGTCGCCAATGGCGGCAAGCCCTGTGAGGATCCGCCGGGCGTGCGGGAAGGGTCCGGCGCCAAGCTCTATCTTGCCTATCTCCGCGACCTCGACGGCAACAAGATCTGCGCGATGCACCGGATGGTCTGAGCCCCTCGCCGACATCCAGGACCGCGGATTTCTTGACGCCAACATTTCCACGTCGTCATGGCCGGGCTTGTCCCGGCCATCCACGTCTTGTTTGCGCGGAAAACCAAGACGTGGATGCCCCGGCACACGGCCGGGCATGACGAGCTTGTGGAGAGACGGCGTTCAAACAACGTTTTAAACGCCGTCGCGATATTCCGCGATGCGGCAGCGATCATGCGGAAATGCGCGCTCGCACTTCGCCGCGCCTGCGTCTATTGTCCGCGGCGAACCGCGCAACTCGCCGATGGGAGGATGAAAGTAATGAAACACGCCTATGTGCCCCGCACCACCAACTACACGCTCAACCCGGGTGACGAGCTCAATGACCTGCGCATGTCGAAACAGGTCCGCCCGCTCTACGACCATGTGAAGCAGTTCATCCGCGACACGGTCGAGCCGATGTCGGTCGAGTTCTATCGCCTTGGCGAGAAGAAGACCGACCGCTGGAGCTTCACGCCCGAGCAGCTCCAGGTGCTGCAGAAGGCCAAGGACAAGGCCAAGGAAGTCGGCCTTTGGAACTTCTTCCTGCCCGACGCCGAGACCGGCGACGGCCTCAACAACCTCGATTACGCCTATATCGCCGCCGAACTCGGCAAGAGCCCGCTGGCGTCCGAGACCATGAACTGCTCGGCGCCCGACACCGGCAACATGGAGGTGCTGGAGCGTGTCGGCACCAAGGAGCAGAAGGAGAAGTGGCTGAAGCCGCTGCTCAACGGCGAGATCCGCTCGGCCTATGCGATGACCGAGCCGAACGTCGCCTCTTCCGACGCCAAGAACATTTCGACGACCGCAAAGCTCGTCGGTGACGAATGGGTGATCAACGGCGAGAAGTATTACATCTCTGGTGCCGGCGATCCGCGCTGCAAGATCATGATCGTGATGGTGAAGACCAATCCCGACGCGCCGCCGAGCAAGCAGCAGTCGCAGATCCTGGTGCCGATCGACACTCCCGGCGTCGAGATCCTGGGTCCGATGCATGTGTTCGGCCACGACCACGCGCCGCGCGGCCACATGCATCTGCGCTTCAATAATTGCCGGGTGCCGAAGGAGAACATGCTGCTCGGCGAAGGCCGCGGCTTCGAGATTTCGCAGGTCCGCCTCGGCCCGGGCCGCATCCATCACTGCATGCGCACCATCGGCAAGGCCGAGAAGGCGCTCGACATGATGGTGCAGCGGGGCCTCACCCGCGAAGCGTTCGGCAAGAAGATCGCCCATCTCGGCGGCAACATCCAGATCATCGCGCAGGCGCGCTGCGAGATCGAGGCGATGCGGCTGATGGTCTTGAAGGCGGCCAAGGCGATGGACGTGCTCGGCAACAAGGAGGCCCGCGTCTGGGTCTCGATGGTCAAGGCCATGATCCCCGAGCGCGCCTGCAAGGTGATCGACCAGGCGATCCAGATGCACGGCGCCACCGGCATCTCGCAATGGACCCCGCTCGCCGAAATGTACCAGGACGTCCGCCACCTCCGCTTCGCCGACGGTCCGGACGAGGTGCACTGGATGGTGGTCGGCCGCCACGAACTGAGCATGCCGTAGCTTCTCTACCCCTTCTCCCCGCTGTTCGCGGGGAGAAGGTCGGGATGAGGGGCTGCTTCTACAAGGGAGCGGCACAATGACGGAGCAATTCCGCGACAACGAAGCGCGCTCCCGGTTCGAGCTGGAGGTCGATGGTGTCATCGCGTTCGTCGTCTACCGCAGATCGCCTGATACGATCACGCTGGTTCACACCGAGGTGCCGCCGGAACTCGGCGGCCGTGGCATCGCTTCGAAGCTCGCGCGCGCTGCGCTGGACGCCGTGCGGGCCGAGCGGCGCAGGCTCATCGTCGAATGCGAGTTCATCCAGAGCTTCATGAAGAGGAATCCGCAATACGATGATCTGCTGGCGTAGGACGAAACAACGCCTACCGAAGTAGAGCTCCCCACTCGAACGCGCGGACTCCGGAGAACTACGGACTCTCGCACTCTCTGCACACACGCGATTGGCGAATCACGCCGCGCCCGCTAGGGCAGCGCGGGGGGCGGACGGTACTACGTTCCGCACTTGCTGAAGGGGCTGATCATGAAAACCACGCGCGACTATCTGAAGCAATTTTTCCGTATCGATCTTGCAAGCGCGATCGCCGGCCTGTTCGCGCTGATCGCGGTAGCGCTTTCGCCGGCCTATGCCGTCGAGCTTCCCGACGACGACGAGCAGGATGTGTTGGTCCGGACGACGTTGATGACGTTCAACGACGCAAACGTGACCGGCAACTACTCCGTCCTGATCGCCAAGGCGTCCCCGCAATTCCAGGCGCAGGTGACGCCTGAAAAATTGTCCACGACGTTTGAAGGCTTCCGGAAGAACAACCTGTTCATCGAGGACATCGTCAACGCCGAGTACGCGTCCCAGGACAAGCCCTCCGTCGATGGCGACGGCGTGCTGACGCTGTCCGGCACGTTCAAGACCGACGAGCTGACGGTGAAATACCGCCTGCGCTATGCCCAGAACGACAAGGCTTGGAAGGTGCTCGGCATCAACGTCGACGTGAACAAGAAGTAAGTTAGGAGTCCGTGGGGGGTTAGCGGAAGCATAACCCGCCACTCTCTCTTGCGCGTCAATGGCGGATTACGCTTGCGCCAATCCGCCATACGCCACCTCACGACGCGACCAACTCCCCGATCTTGTCCTGTGTCCTGGTCTCGAAATCGCTGGCGTCGTGGCGCTCGTGGAGCTGGCTTGCGGGATCGCCCCAGGTGCGGTTGACCATGCGGCCGCGCTTCACCGCCGGCCGCGCGGCGATCGCGTCGGTCCAGCGCTGTACGTTCTTGTACTCGTGCACCGAAAGGAATTCGCCGGCGCCATAGAGCAGGCCCTTGGCCAGCGCGCCGTACCACGGCCACACCGCGATATCGGCGATGGTGTAGACGTTGCCCGCGAGATATTCGTTGTCGGCAAGCCGCCGGTCGAGCACATCGAGCTGCCGCTTCACCTCCATCGCGAAACGGTCGATGGCGTATTCGATCTTGCTCGGCGCGTAGGCATAGAAATGCCCGAAGCCGCCGCCGAGATAGGGCGCGGCGCCCATCTGCCAGAACAGCCAGGAGAAGGTCTCCGCACGGGTCTTGATGTCGGTCGGCAGGAAGGCGCCGAACTTCTCGGCGAGATAGACCAGGATCGAGCCGGACTCGAACACCCTGACAGGCTCCGGCCCGCTGCGGTCCATCAGCGCGGGAATTTTCGAGTTCGGATTGACGTCGACAAAGCCGCTGCCGAACTGGTTGCCGTCGATCTTGATCAGCCAGGCGTCGTATTCCGCCCCCTTGTGACCGGCCGCCAGCAATTCCTCCAGCATCACGGTGACCTTCACGCCGTTCGGCGTCGCCAGGGAATAAAGTTGCAGCGGGTGACGCCCGACCGGCAATTCCTTCTCATGGGTCGGGCCCGCAATTGGACGGTTGATGCTGGCAAAGCGCCCGCCGCTCTCCTTGTTCCAGGTCCAGACTTTCGGCGGCTCGTAGGCGGGGATATCGGTCATGCAATGGGCTCCGGCGCGAACGGCGCGTCAAGGTTGGACCCGTAGGGTGGGCAAAGGCGCTCGTGCGCCGTGCCCACCTTCCGGACATGGCGCTGTATATGGTGGGCACGCTACGCTTTGCCCACCCTCATATGAGGCCTTTGTGAGTCAAGCGTCGCGCCGAGGGCTCGGGT
>NZ_JBHMET010000124.1:28574-37774 GCF_042430365.1 Bradyrhizobium erythrophlei | reverse complement strand
GAATCCCTTTCTTCCGATTTGGCAACTACTTGCAGACGCCCACATGCGATTCCCCTGCCCGCAAGCGGGAGAGGTAAGGCCAGCCTTCGGATGGACCGTCTCGTTCAATGCGTCGCACCGGCCGGGATTGGGTCCAGCCCGCTCTTGACCAGCGTGTCGCGGGCATCGGGCGAGGCGAGGAAGCTGATCAGTGCCTTGCCGGCATCGGGCTCCTTCGCAACCGTGGCGATGCCGGCGGAGAACACCGTGATCTTCTGCAGCGCCTCGGGCAAGGGACCGACGATGTCGATGCCGGCGACCGGCTTGAGCTCGGAGATCTGCTGGAAGCCGATCTCGGCCTCGCCCTTGGCGACGATCTCGCCGACCGGGGTCGCCGGAATCTTCCGCGCCTTGTCCTTCATCGCATCGGCAATGCCGAGCTTGGCAAACATCTCGGTCGAGACATAGACGCCGCTGGCGCTGTCGGAATAGGCGATCGTCTTCGCCGCGAGCAGCGCCTGCTTGACGGTCTCGGCTGAGCTGACGTCCGGCTTCGCTGCGCCTGATTTGACCGCGATCCCGATCGGCGACTTCACGAGGTCGACGCGGCTGTCGGCCTTGACCTTGCCCTGCTTGATGAGGTCGCCGAGCGCGGTGCCGACCATGATCAATACATCCACCGGCTCGCCGCGCTCGAGCCGCACCGGGATCGCGTTCACCGTCGTGCCCATCGAGGGGCCGTAGGCGGTGACGACCTTGTGTCCCGTCTTGCGCTCGAACTCCGGCACCAGCGCGTTGTAGGCCGCCGTCAGCCCGCCCGAGATCATGACGCGGACTTCAGCGGCGGATGCGGTGGCCGACAGTGCAAGGCCGCCGATGAAGGCGAGCGCGAGGGCGCGGGCGGTGGTGGAGGGGCGCATGGAGTTTCTCCCGGAGACGATTCTTGGGCAGGGGTCGTCGTGGCGGGATGTTAGCTCGCTGAAGGAACCACGGCTAGGGCCGCTATGCCGTCATTGCGAGCGAAGCGAAGCAATCCATTTTTCCACGCGCGCGGAGGGATGGATTGCTTCGTCGCTTCGCTCCTCGCAATGACGGGGAGAGACCGTCGCAAGCGCTCACGAATTCACATGCACGAAATCCCGCAGCAGCGGATAGATCTCGTTGTTCCAGCGCTTTCCCGAGAACACGCCGTAGTGGCCGACGCCGGCCTGCATGTGGTGCACCTTGCGATAGGTGCGCACGCCGGCGCAGAGGTCTTGCGCCGCGAGCGTCTGCCCGATCGAGCAGATGTCATCCTTCTCGCCTTCCACCGTCATCAGGCCCATGCGCTTGATCGCTGCGGCATTCACCGGGCGGCCGCGGTGCATCAGCCTGCCCTGCGGCAACAGATGCTCCTGGAACACGTCGCGCACGGTCTCGATGTAGAATTCCGCCGGCAGGTCCATCACGGCGAAATATTCATCGTAGAAGGTCTTGATCACGTCGGCCTTCTCGGTCTCGCCCTTGGCGATGTGCTGGGCGAGGTCGATGTGCTGCTTGATGTGCCGCTCGAGGTTCATCGACACGAATGCCGTGAGCTGGACGAAGCCGGGATAGACCTTGCGCAAGGCGCCCTTGCACTGCAACGGCACGTAGTTGATCAGATTGTCCTCGAACCACTTGATCGGCTTGCTCTTGGCGAACTCGTTGACCTTGGTCGGCTGGATCCGCGTGTCGATCGGACCTGCCATCAGCGTCAGCGAGGCCGGACGTGCGGGGTGGTTGTCCTCCGACATGATGGCGGCAGCCGCCAGCGCCGAGACCGAGGGCTGGCAGATCGCGACCATGTGCGCGCGCGGGCCGAGCTGGTCGAGGAAGTTGATCAGATGGTCGGTGTAGTCTTCGAGCCCGAAGCGGCCATGATCGCGCGGGATGTCGCGCGGATTGTGCCAGTCGGTGATGTAGACGTCGTGGTCCTGCAACAGCGTCTTCACGGTGCCGCGCAACAGCGTGGCGAAATGGCCGGACATCGGTGCCACCAGCAACAGCCGCGGCTGCTCGGGACCGTCGACCTTCTTGAAATGCAGGAGCGAGCCGAACGGCGTCGCATAAGCGACCTCCTCGGTCACCTCCAGGTCCCGGTTGCCGACTGTCACGCTGCCGATGCCGTAAGGAGGCCGCGTGTAGGTCAGGGTGGCGCGGGAGATCAGCTCGAGCGCGGCCGCGAGCCGCCCGAACAGCCGGTCCGACCTGCCCTGCGGCACCAGGTTGAGATATCCGAGCGCCGTTGCCGCGCCTGTCCGCCATGGCGCCGTAAAGTCCATGTGGTTCTGATAGGCCTGGTACATCATTGACATCATACGCATCCGCCCTTGCCGCGTGCCGCCATGCAATATCGACGCCAAAGCGGGGGCAGGCCGCCCGGGAAATTGGCACGTCGCTTGCTGCAAAAATGACTGGCGCCCAGCCATTGGGCAGGGCGGCTCGCACCCCGGCAGGGTTCCCGGAGGCGGGAAGGCGTTCAGGCGTGAGAGGAATGGGCATGGCGACGACGACACTGACCATCAGCAGCAAGAACTATTCGTCCTGGTCGCTGCGCGGCTGGCTGCTGGCGAAATTCTCAGGGCTCGAATTCGAGGAGGTGATCACCGCGCCGGACGATGCCTCGGCCCGCGCGGAACTGTTGCTGCTGTCGTCCTCGATCCTGGTGCCCTGCCTGCGCCATGACGGCGCAACGGTGTGGGATACGTTGGCGATCGCCGAATATCTCAACGAGATCATGCCGCAGGCCGGCCTGCTGCCGGACGATCGGATCCAGCGGGCGCATTGTCGCTCGATTTGCGGCGAAATCCATTCCGGCTTCACGACGCTGCGCGCCTCGCTGCCGGTCAATCTCAAGGGGCACTTTCCCGGCTTCAAGATCTGGTCGCGCGCGCAGGCCGATATCGATCGGGTCTGCACCATCTGGCGCGATTGCCTGGCGAAGTCGGGCGGGCCGTTCCTGTTCGGCGCGCGCCGCACCGTGGTGGATGCGATGTACGCGCCCGTGGTCACCCGCTTCGTCACCTATGATGTGAAGCTCGAACCCGCTCTTGCGGCTTACGCCGATACGATCATGACGATGCCCGAGATGCAGGAATGGATCGAGGCGGCGAAGGCGGAGCCTGCCGACGTCGAGGAACTCGAGGTCGAATATTAGGCAACGCGCCGCGCGCCTTGCGTGCGGCCAAGGCTCAAGCTCCCGGAGGCTCAAGCTCCGGGCAGGTCTTGCTCAAGGGCGATGCCGCCGCCGACCGGCATGCACGCAGCACAGGATACCGCCGGTCGCGCCGGCCAATCGTGGAGTGCAAATTCGCGCTGTCCGGCAGGGGCTTCGCGCGCGCACGCTGTGGGGTCGGGGTGGATCGCCGCAGCGCAGCGCGGCTGGCAAGGATTTCGCATGGTTGTTCCCAAGCTGTGACCGCGACGATGCGACGCTGCCGAAAATTTGGACGCTGAGCCGCGCCGCGATCTCGCGAAACGAGAACCGTGGAGGCTTCACATGAACCAGCACGCCGTCGTCAGCAAATTCTCCCACGTCAAACCTGGTGACACCGAGTTCACGGGCGGAGGTCTGCGCGACTTCTTCCTGTATCGCGATCTCGGCATCGCCGATGCCACCGGCGGCCAGGTGATATGCCACCTCGTCAAGGCCAACCCGGATCTGCCGCCGGAGCAGGGCACCGGCTGGCACAAGCATCTGTGCGATTTTCAGATCGTCATCATGACCAAGGGCTGGGCGCGCTTCATGTACGAGGACAAGGAGACCCTCGTTCAGGCCGGCGACGTCGTGCATCAGCGGCCGGGCATCACGCACTATCTGTTCGATTACTCGAAGGACATGGAGTACCTCGAGATCGTGAGCCCTGCGGATTTCAAGACTGTCGATGTGGATCCGGCGACCGACAAGGTGCCGCCGATCACGCCGTGGACATGATCGCAGAGGAGATCGTCACGTCATCCCCTGAGGAATTAACCTTTGTCGTCGGCCGCTGGCTGCGGCCGACTGTCGGGGTCCTGTATGTGGTGCGACGTCTCGGCTTCGTGTCCACATCTAGCCGTGAACAACCGAGTACGGCGCCCGATCAGTGATTCGGACGCGGTTCGTTCCATCCGTGTTCCAAATCTTAAGAGTAACAATTGCAGCGTCGCGTTTTGAAACAGAGCGCGGCGCGCTTACGCTAAGCCTGCCTGTTTCTCGGCCTTTGCACGCGGCATGCGCCAGCCAATGACATTGGCTTCGACCGCGCCGCCGGTTGCATCATTGCGCCACCGCCCATCGACAAAGCGGCATGCGAACGGCAGCTGATACGTCCCGCTATGATCCTCGCAAAGCACTTCCACGCGCTGGTCGGGTGAAGGTTCGCCGTTGCCATCGAATTGCGCCAGCCGTTTTTCGCGCGTTGCCATCTGATATGTCTCCATCCCAAGGGTTCGAACCAATCAAGTTCCGAAGGCCCCCCATCCCACGAGAAGTTCCCCGCAATGATGCAGAGCACACCGCGTGAATGCGGTTTCAGTGTGGTATGGCTGCCGTGCTTCGCGCGTTATGCGCACAAAGCTGTGAACGGCTGACGTGATTGGGGAATACGATGATCGATCGTTTTGCTTTTGTTTTTTTTCTACTCGCAGCGCTTGCATCGGTCGGATCAGGACGCGCGGTCGCGCAGGACGTTCCCGGCATCGAGATCTGCACCGTTGAAAAAACCATGGAGCGGCGCACCAGCTGCCTGCAGAGCAATGTCGATTTCCTGCAGAAGACGATACAGAAACTCACGTCAGACCATCAGCAGAAGCTCGACGCCGCCAATCGCCAGATCGATGGATTGAAGAGCACGGTTGGGGGATTGCAGAAGCTCGTCGCCGATTTGCAGGCCGCGCAGGTGAAGGCGGCGGAGGATATCAAGAAGAAAGCCGACGCGCCGCCGGCGAAGGATGCGGCGCCCGCGGCGAAGGAGGGCGGGAAGTAGGATCCGTCATTGCGAGCGAAGCGAAGCAATCCATGGCGCCGCAGCGGAGATATGGATTGCTTCGTCGCTATCGCTCCTCGCAATGACGTGGGAAACGTGCGGCCCGCCCTCACGCCACCCGATACCTCTCCATCACATCCCGATCCGGCTCATAGCCGAGCCCCGGGCCCTGCGGCACGGCGATGTGACCGTTGGCATCGGCGTCGATCCGGCCGCCCCACAGACAGGCGGGGCGCGTCATGAAGAACGTCTCGATCAGCCCCTCGTCACGCACCGCCATCAGGTGCAGGGTCGCGAGGAAGCCGGGCCCGAAATAGGGCGAGTGCGGGATCACCTGGACGCCGAACTCGTCGGCGAGAACCGCGACCTTCAGGAATTCGGTCACGCCGCCGACCTTGATCACCGACGGCTGTGCGTGGCTGACCGCGCCGGCCGCCATCATCTGGCGGAATTGGTGCACCGTGCAGGCGTTCTCGCCCGCCGCGATATCGAGCCGACCCTCCTTACGCACCTCCGCAAGCGTCGCAAAATCTTCCGGCGGCCACACCGGCTCCTCGAGGAACACCGGCGCCGCCTGCTTGCAGTCACGCGCGAATTGAGTAGCCGCCGGTCCGTCCAGCGGGCAATTCATGTCAACCATCAGCGGCACGCCGGGTCCGATCGCCTCGCGCGCCGCTGCAACGGCCGGGATCGTGGTCTCGTGCAGCTTGATCGCGGAATAGCCGAGCTTGATCGCTTTCTTGCACTCGGATGCGATATGTCCGGGCGTGCCGATCCGCATCAGGCTTGCATAGGCCGGAATGCGCGTGCGCCTGGCGCCGCCGATCAACTGATACAGCGGCACGCCTTTCGCCTTGCCGGCGAGGTCCCACAGCGCGATGTCGAGCGCCGAGATCGCAAACATCGTGATGCCGTAGCGGCCGAACAGATGCAGATTGCGCTGGATCTGCTCCATGACCGCAGGAATGCCGGCGGCGTCGGGCACCTCGAGGCCGCGCGCCTGCGGCGCGATCATCTCGGCGACCGCCATGGCCGTTGTCTTCGGGCAGACATAGGCGAACGCATCGCCCCAGCCGGTCAGGCCGGCGTCGGTTGCGACCTCGACCACAACCATGTCGAGCGCCGAGATCGCGGACGCGCCCTGACGGAAGCTCGCGGGACCCGCGTCATAGGGGATGCGGATGTGGTGTGCGCGGACATCGGTGATTTTCATTGTTGTTGTCTTTCCTTCCGCAAGCGGCACTGTTTCGTCATTGCGAGCGAAGCGAAGCAATCCATTGTCTCCGAGTATGAGGAGCGATGGATTGCTTCGTCGCTTGCGCTCCCCGCAATGACGGCGGGCGTTTAGGCGGCCTTACGAGCTCTTCTCGCCGCTCAGGACCGGGCCGAACCGGTCCCAGCTCTCGCCCTTGAAGCGCATCATCTGCAACTGCTCGATCGGCGCGAAATCGTCCGGTGAGGTCTTGATCTTCGTTCCCGGCAGATAAATGCCGATCTCGAAGTTCAGGCTGGCCGCCTGCTTCATCACGTTCTCGCGGGTCAGGTTCTCGCCGCACTGGCGCAGCACCTGCTCCAGCCCCTTGGCAACGCCATAGGCGAACACGGTCGAGGCATCGTCCTGGTCGCCTTCGGGATACCATTTGGTCATGAAGGCGCGCCATTCATTCATGGCCGGGTCGCTCTTCCACTCGGGATCCTTCGGGTCCTTGAGATACTGGGTGGACAGGATGCCCTGGCTCGCCTCATAGCCGGCCGGCTTCATCACGCCGCCGATCGAGACCGAGACGTTGGTCAGGAAGTGGACGGGATGCCAGTCGAGCTCGGCGAGCTTCTTGATCGCCTGCGCCGCGAATTTCGGGGTTGAGATGTTGATGAAGATGTCGGGATTGGCGCCCTTGATCTGCACCACCTGCGAATCCACCGTCGGCGACGATGTCTCGTACGAGGACTCGATGACGATCAGCTTGCCCGCCTGGTCGCCGAGCCCGTCGCGCAGGCCGATCAGGTAATCCTTGCCGAAATCGTCGTTCTGGTAGAGCACGCCGATCGTCTTGCCGGGATAGTTTCGCAGGATGTACTTGCCGTAGATGCGCGCTTCCACCTGGTAGCTCGGCTGCCAGCCCATGGTCCACGGAAAATTCTTCGGGTCGTTCCACTTTGCAGCACCCGTGGAGACGAAGATCTGCGGCACCTTCTTGGCGTTCATGTACTTCTGGATCGCGGTGTTGCCCGGCGTGCCCAGCGGATTGAAGATCAACAGCACCTCGTCGCTCTCGACGAGCTTGCGCGCCTGCTCCACCATCTTCGGCGGGCTGTAGGCGTCGTCATAGGACACGAAATTGATCTTGCGGCCGTTGATGCCGCCTTCGGAGTTGAGCTTGTTGAAATAGGCCGCTTCCGTCTTGCCGATCGTCGCGTAGGCGGAGGCCGGCCCCGAATAGGGCATGATGTTGCCGATCTTGATTTCGGTGTCGGTCGCGCCCGGATCGTATTTCTTCTGTGCATTGGCCGCGCCTGCGACGGCAACAGCGAGAAGTCCCGCAAGTGCCGCGGACTGGACATGGCTCAAGAGTCGGTGGTGCATCATTGTCCTCCCTGACGTGATGGCCGCGGCTCAGTCTTGATTATCTGTTCGCTTGGGCGAGCCGTCGGATCGATGCATCCGCAAGTATGCACGATTGGGACTCTGTTGCCAGCGACGCCTTTGCGATAATTTCCGCCCGATGGAACAGACGGCGGCGCGCGAGGGGAGCAAGGACTGTCAAGCGCCGCGCCAGGCAAACGCGCATGATCGCCGTGCTTCAAGGGAAAGCCGTTGTCCATGAATCCAGCCCAGAAGGCGCTTTGGTACATCGAGAGCCATCTCGGCGCGCCGCTGACGCTCGACGAGATCGCCGGTGTTGCCGGCGTCTCGCGCTTCCATCTGGTGCGGGCGTTCGCGGAGGCGACCGGGTTCTCGGTGATGCGCTATGTGCGGGCCCGCCGCCTGAGCGAGGCGGCGCGTGAGCTCGCGGCCGGCGCGCCCGATATCCTGACGCTGGCGCTGGACGCGGACTATGGCTCCCACGAAGCGTTCACCCGCGCGTTCCGCGACCATTTCGGCGTCACGCCCGAGACGGTTCGCGCCACGACGTGCCTGACGACGCTCAAGCTCCAGGAGCCGATCACCATGATCTCGACCGCGCTCGACCATCTCGCGCCGCCGCGCATTCTCGCCGGCAAGGCCTTCCTCGTCGCCGGCATCGGCGAACGTTACAATCACGCCAACGGCAGCACGGCCGGTATTCCGAACCAGTGGCAGGGTTTCCACCTGCAATGCGCCGGCATTCCCCGCCAGGTCGGCAACGTCGCCTATGGCGTCTGCTGCAACGGCGACGACGCCGGCAATTTCGACTATATCGCAGGTGTCGAGGTCGCCGACTTCTCCGACCTGCCGCGCGAGTTCGCCCGCGTCCGCATTCCCGAGCAGCGATACGCCGTGTTCACCCATTCCGATCACATCTCGACCATCCGCCGCACCGTCAACACGATCTGGAATCGCTGGCTGCCGCAATCCGGCATGACGGTCGCGGACGCGCCGAACTTCGAGCGCTACGACGAGAAGTTTGACTCTTCGACCGGCAATGGCGGGCTCGAGATCTGGGTGCCGATCAGGGAGTAGTTACGACCTGACGCTAACCCGCCCCACGGCTCTATCCGACGTGAGGTGAGCACACAGCTCAGGCTCCCTCTCCCCTTGCGGGAGAGGGTGGGGAGAGGGGTAGCCCCGGGCGAGCTGATTAAGGAGAGCGCCGCTCTCACAACTTTCGAACACTTGTCGTCGCAACGCATACGGAGAGCTCGCGTCGTGTGGCACCCCTCTCCCTAACCCTCCCCCGCAAGGGGGGAGGGAACCCTTCCCTCGACGCGTCCCTAACTTGCCAATCACTGATTTGCCCGACGGGGCAAGCCCCCGGCGCAAAAATATTTCGGTTTTGCAGAATGGAAAATCAGTGTATGAATCCGTCCGTCTCACCCGACACGAGGGGCGGCTCGCGATCGTCACGAACGTGGTGTGGGATGCGGTGGACGCGGAGCGCGCAACTGACGAGTGCGTGTGACGCGGACGGTAAAGTCGTGTGGTCCTGACGCCCCAGTGGTTGGTGTCTCCTCGCAAGACGCGCGAAACGTCCTGCGAAGACGGTGACAAACAAGCCCGGTCTCGCCGGGGAGAGCACGAAATAAGCCGTAAAT
>NZ_JBHMET010000124.1:0-28564 GCF_042430365.1 Bradyrhizobium erythrophlei | reverse complement strand
ACAGGGCCCATGGGTGCAATCGGCACCCGGCTTTCCCTGCGCCCTCTGTTCTTCAGAGAGGCGAAATCAAAGGCAAACCTCGGGCGATTCCTGCCGCGAGAACGCGAAAGTGCGTCTTGAAGCGACATTTTCACGCCGTCATTGCGAGGAGCGACAGCGACGAAGCAATCCATCGTTCCGCATATGCCGAGCGATGGATTGCTTCGCTTCGCTCGCAATGACGGGGAGGGAGAAGCTACCGTTAGCGCCGGGCTGCCCTGCGGGCGGGTTGCTTGGCAAGCTGGAGCGACTTTGTCATAACGGGATGAAACAACATGTTGCGCGTGCGGGGCTTGATGCGATCCGCCGGCAGCCAATGAGCCGGGAGGATGCCATGGCCAATATCCGTGTTCTTGCCACCGATCTGGAATTTCCAGAAGGGCCGGTCGTCATGCCGGACGGGTCGGTCGTCCTGGTCGAGATCCGCGGCCAGCGCCTGACCCGCATCTCACCCGACGGCCGAAAGGACGTGGTCGCGAAGCTTCCGGGCGGGCCGAACGGCGCGGCGCTCGGCCCCGACGGCAAGATGTATGTCTGCAACAATGGCGGCTTCTCCTGGATCCCGACCAAGAACATGATCATGCCGGGGCCGCAGCCCGAGGATTATCTCGGCGGCTCGATCCAGCGGGTCGACCTGCAGTCCGGCAAGGTCGAGACCGTCGTCTCCAAATGCGGCGAGCATGCGCTGCGTGGGCCGAACGACCTCGTATTCGACAAGCACGGCGGTCTGTGGTTCTCCGACCTCGGCAAGCGGCGCGCCCGCGACATGGATGTCGGCGCGTTCTACTATCTCAAGCCCGGCATGAGCGAGATCGTCGAAGCCGTGCACGGCATCCTGCCGGCCAACGGCATCGGCCTGTCGCCGGACGAGAAGACCGTCTACATCGCCGAGACGCCGACGGCGCGGCTGTGGGCCTACGAGGTCTCCGAGCCCGGCACCATCAAGCCGCGCGACGTGATCTATCGCGGCGAGCGCGGCAAGCCGATCGCGGGGCTCGGCGGCTACCAGATGTTCGACTCGCTCGCGGTGGAGGCGGGCGGCAATATCTGCGTGGCGACGCTGATCTCGGGCTGCATCTCGGTGATCGCGCCCGACGGCACTGTTGTCGAGCAGGTGCCGACCGGCGACCGCGTCACCACCAACATCGCCTTCGGCGGCCCCGAGCTGAAGACCGCCTATATCACGCTGTCCGGCAAGGGCGAGCTGATCGCGATGGACTGGCCGCGCGGCGGCCTGCCGCTGAATTTTCTGAACACGTGACCGCGACAGGTGATAGACCTCGTCATTGCGAGCGAAGCGAAGCAATCCATGCAGCCACGTCCTCGGACGGAATGGATTGCTTCGTCGCTTCGCTCCTCGCAATGACGGAAAGGATAAGAAAATGCCCTGGCTTGAACCCGTCACCCTTCGCGGCGCGCATGCGCGGCTGGACCCGTTGTCGCACGATCATCGCGACGGGCTGATCGAGGCCGTCAAGGACGGCGAGCTCTCGAAACTCTGGTACACCTCGGTGCCGATGCCCGAGAACATGAGCAAGGAGATCGACCGCCGGCTCGGCCTGCAGGCGGCAGGTTCGATGCTGCCGTTCACCGTATTCGATGCCGAAGGCCGGATCTCCGGCATGACCACCTACATGAACGTCGATACGCCGAACCGCCGCGTCGAGATCGGCTCGACCTGGTACGCCAAGCGTGTGCAGCGCAGCGCGGTCAACACGACGTGCAAACTGCTGCTGCTGACCCATGCCTTCGAGAAGCTCGATTGCATCGCGGTGGAATTCCGCACGCACTTTTTCAATCACCAGAGCCGGCGCGGCATCGAGCGCCTCGGCGCCAAGCAGGACGGCATTTTGCGCAGCCACCAGATTGCGCCGAATGGCACGTTGCGCGATACGGTGGTTTACAGCATCATCGCCAGCGAATGGCCGACGGTGAAGGCTCATCTCAACTATCAACTCAACGACAAGCCGCGGTGACATCAGTCATCGCGCTAGAAACGACACGATGGATACGTTCGATTATGTGATTATCGGCGCAGGCTCCGCGGGGAGCGTGCTGACCAACCGCTTGAGTGAAGACGCTGCTGTCAGGGTCTGCGTGCTGGAGGCGGGACCGAGCGACTGGCATCCCTACATCCATTTGCCGGCCGGCTTCATCAAGACCTTCCACATGAAGAGCATCAACTGGGCCTACCAGCAGGAGGTGGGGCCGTGGACCGGCGGCCGCAGCATCTATGCGCCGCGTGGCAAGACGCTCGGCGGCTCGTCGTCGATCAACGGCCACATCTACAACCGCGGCCAGCGCCAGGATTTCGACACCTGGGCGCAGATGGGCAATCGCGGCTGGGGCTATCCTGACGTGCTGCCCTATTTCAGGCGGATGGAGCGGCGGGTCGGCGAGGGCGACGACACCTATCGCGGGCGTGACGGCAATCTCACCGTCACCACGATGGACTGGAATGATCCGCTCTGCGAAGCCTTCATGGAGGGGGCGGTCAGCCTCGGCATTCCGCGCAACCCCGATTACAACGGCAGGATCCAGGAGGGCGTCTCCTACTGCCAGCGCACCATCCAGAACGGCCTGCGCGTCAGCGCGGCGACCGCGTTCCTGCATCCGGCGCGCAAACGGCCGAATGTCGATGTGCGGACGCATGCGCATGTCACCAACATCATCTTCGAGGGCAAGCGCGCGGTCGGCGTGCGCTATCTGCGTGGCGGTAAGGGCGGTGAGCCGGTCGAGCTGCGCGCCAACAAGGAAGTGATCCTGTCCGGCGGCGCCTACAACTCGCCGCAGGTGCTGCAGCTCTCCGGCGTCGGGTCGCCCGACCTGTTGAAGTCGCACGGCATCGAGGTGCGGCACGCGCTGGCAGGCGTCGGCGAGGGCTTGCAGGATCACTACGCGCCGCGTTCGGTGGCACGGGTAAAGAACATCCGGACCATCAACGAGCTTCGCCGCGGCGTGAGCCTCTGGGTCGAGGCGCTGAAATGGGCGACGACGCGGCGCGGCCTGTTGTCGCTGTCGCCGACCATGGTCTACTGCTTCTGGCACTCGGGCGAGACCAGTGAGAGCTCCGATTTGCAGCTCACCTTCACGCCGGCGAGCTACAAGGAAGGCGTGCAGGGCCAGCTCGAGGACGAGCCCGGCATGACGGTGGCGTCCTGGCAGCAGCGGCCGGAGAGCCGCGGCTATGTCCGGATCCGCTCCGCCGATCCGTTTGCGCCGCCGATCATCCAGACCAACTATCTGGCCGAAGAGATCGACCGCCGCGTCGTCGTCGCCGGCATGAAGCTGGCGCGGCGGCTGCTCACCTCCGAGCCGCTCAAGCCGTATTACGCCTATGAGGATTTCCCCGGTCCGAAGGTGCAGAGCGACGACGAATTGCTGGCGGCTGCGACCGAGCGCGGCACCACCACGTTCCATCCCGGCTGCACCTGCCGGATGGGGCCGGCGGAGGCGCCATGGGCTGTGGTCGACGACGAGCTCCGCGTGCACGGCATGCAGGGGCTTCGCGTCATCGACGCCTCGATCATGCCGCGGATGATCTCGGCCAACCTCAACGCCGCCACGCTGATGATCGCCGACAAGGCCTCCGACCTGATCCGCGGCAAGACGCCCGAGGCCGCGGCGAAGCTGCCGGAGTATGCGTGAGGGGTTTCGTCATTGCGAGCGAAGCGAAGCAATCCATATCTCCCCATAATGGGTACATGGATTGCTTCGTCGCTTCGCTCCTCGCAATGACGAGGTGGAGATAGCGAGAAGGAGACTCAGCCGTAGACGAACGCCTTGTCCTCGAGGTCGATCGCCGGGAATTCGTCTTTCTCGGCCCAGTAGTCCTGGTTGTGCTGCCACTCCGGCTTGTCGCCGCGCTTCGGCAACAGGTGCATGCCGCGCATCATGTAACCGGGGTTGAAGTTTTCCGGATCAATCCACGGCAGCAGCGGCATGTTGTGATCTTCCGGCCGCAGCGCGGGCGTCACCTTGTCCGCGCCGGTCTTCTTCATGTGCGTGAGCATGCGGCAGACGAAGTCGGCGACGAGGTCGACGCGCAAGGTCCAGCTCGCGCGGAAATAGCCGAACACCCAGACGAGGTTCGGCACGCCGGTGAACATCATGCCGCGATAGGTCACGGTGTCGGCGAAATCGAGCGGTTTGCCGTCGATCTCGAAGTCGATGTCGCCGTTGGCCGAGAGGTGGAAGCCGGTCGCGGTGATGATGATGTCGGCCTCGAGCTCCTTGCCGGACTTCAGCAGGATGCCCTTCCCGGTGAAACGGTCGATCTCGTCGGTGACGACCGACGCCTTGCCGCCCTTGATGGCCTGGAACAGGTCGCCGTCCGGAATGAAGGCGATGCGCTGCCGCCACGGCCGATAGCGCGGCGTGAAGTGGGTCGCGATGTCGTAGTCCTTGCCGAGATAGGCCTCGACCGCGGACAGCAGGTCCCTCTTGGCGCCCTCAGGCTCGGCGAAGGTCCTCTTGGTGAACGCATCCTGCTCGAACAGGATCTTGCGGCGGGTGATCTCGTGGATCCAGTGCTCGTCGACCTGGAGCTTGCGCAGCTCCTCGGCGATCTCGATCGCGTTGCGGCCGGTGCGGAAATAGGTCGGCGAGCGCTGCAGCATGGTGACGTGGCCGGCGTCCTTGGCCATCGCCGGGATCAGGGTTGCGGCGGTCGCGCCGGAACCGATCACGACGACGCGCTTGCCCGTGTAGTCGAGATCCTCGGGCCACTTCTGCGGATGGATGATCGGCCCCTTGAACTTGGCCATGTCGGTCCATTCCGGCGTGTAGCCCTCGGCGTGGCGGTAATAGCCCTGGCACATCCAGAAGAAGTTGGTGGTGAAGCGCAGCTTCTCGCCGGTGTCGATGCGCGTCGCGTCGATGGTCCAGAGATTGGTCTCGTTCGACCATTTCGCCGCGGTGATGGTGTGGCGATAGCGGATGTGGCGGGCGAGGTCGTTCTCCTCGATCACCTCGCCCATGTATTTCAGGATCTCCGAAGCGCTTGCGATCGGCGCGCTGGTCCACGGCTTGAAGCGATAGCCGAAGGTGTGGAGATCGCTGTCGGAGCGGATACCGGGGTAGCGGTGGGTGGACCAAGTGCCGCCAAACGTCTTCTGCGTCTCGAGCACCACGAAGCTGGTGCCCGGGCATTGCGTGGTCAGGTGGTAGGCCGCGCCGACGCCGGAGATGCCGGCGCCCGCGATCAGGACGTCGAAATGTTCTGTTGTGACCGGCTCGGCGGCACTGATTTTGGTTTGGACGTTCATCTTCCCTGGTCTTCTTGTTGGTTGCGGCGGGCAAGCAAAACGCCGGAGCCAAAGCCCCGGCGCATGCGGATGTCGAAACTAGACTTCGCGGCGGCTCAGGAACGCCAGCCGCTCGAACAGATGCACGTCCTGCTCGTTCTTGAGCAGCGCGCCGTGCAGCGGCGGGATCAGCTTGCGTGGGTCGCGTTCCCGGAGCATTTCCGGGGTGATGTCCTCGTTGAGCAGCAGCTTGAGCCAGTCGAGCAGTTCCGAGGTCGAGGGCTTCTTCTTCAAGCCCGGCACCTCGCGCACCTCGAAGAAGATGCGCAGCGCCTCTTCCACCAGCCGCTTCTTGATGCTGGGGAAGTGCACGTCGACGATCTTGCCCATCGTCTCGGCGTCGGGGAACTTGATGTAGTGGAAGAAGCAGCGGCGCAGGAACGCGTCCGGCAGTTCCTTCTCGTTGTTCGACGTGATCATGACGATCGGGCGCAGATTGGCCTTGATGGTCTCGCCGGTCTCGTAGACGTGGAATTCCATCCGATCGAGCTCGAGCAGCAGGTCGTTGGGGAATTCGATGTCGGCCTTGTCGATCTCGTCGATCAGCAGCACAGGGCGCTTGCCGTTGGTGAAGGCGTCCCACAGCTTGCCGCGCTTGATGTAGTTCTTGATGTCGGAGACGCGGCTGTCGCCGAGCTGGCTGTCGCGCAGGCGCGAGACGGCGTCGTACTCGTAGAGGCCCTGTTGTGCCTTGGTGGTGGACTTGATGTGCCAGGTGAGCAGCGGCGCGTCGAGCGCCTTGGCGACTTCCTCGGCCAGCACGGTCTTGCCGGTACCGGGCTCGCCCTTCACCAGGAGCGGGCGCTCGAGCACGATGGCGGCGTTGACGGCGACCTTAAGGTCATCGGTGGCGACGTAGTCCTTGGTTCCCGTAAATTTCATCTATCTCTTAGCCTTGTTTCGTTCGTTGGCCGTTTCGGCCTTAACTTGGGCCTCAACATGAAACGACCGCTGGAACAGCGGCCGCTTCGAGGGAAATTGTCCCGCTCACGCGCGTCTGATCAGCGACAGGATCACCAGCACCACCACCGCGCCGATCGTGGCATTGACGATATCGCGGATGGCGCTGCTGCCGAGGCTGATGCCGAGTTGCGGCAACAGCCAGCTTGCCACCAGCGCGCCGATGATGCCGACAACGATGTTGCCGATCAGCCCGAAGCCGGCGCCGCGCACGATCTGTCCGGCGAGCCAGCCGGCAATCGCACCGATCACCAGTGCTGCAATGATACCCATTCCACGACCCTGCCCAATGTCTTGTCAGGCGCAATTCTAGTTGAAAAAGCGGGGCGGTCTAGCACGGATTCCGCAGCGCAGCGGTACCTAAAGCGGTGGTATGCATGGGATGTCGGGCGTAATGTTTCCGTCCCGCGGAATGACCGGCAGACTCAGGGTTGCGGGGTGGCGAGGTGAAAGTGAATGGCTGACCTCAGGATGGGGCACGACCGGGACCCCTTGACGCCTCCGGTCCCGCGGGCGATCTAGATAGCCATGTTCCTGCAGTTCTTCACATCGCTGCGCGACGCCCAGGTCCCCGTGACGCTACGGGAATATCTGACGTTGATGGAAGCGCTCGACGCCGACCTCGCCGAACAATCGGTCGAGAACTTCTATTATTTGTCGCGTGCCGCGCTCGTGAAGGACGAGCGCAACCTCGACAAGTTCGACCGCGTCTTCGGCTCGGTGTTCAAGGGGCTCGAGAGCCTGCTCGACGCCATGGACAAGGCCGAGATCCCCGAGGAGTGGCTGAAGAAGCTCGCTGAGAAATATCTCACCGAGGAAGAGAAGAAACAGATCGAGGCCATGGGCTGGGACAAGCTCATGGAGACGCTGAGGAAGCGCCTCGAGGAGCAGAAGGGCCGCCACCAGGGCGGCAGCAAGTGGATCGGCACCGCCGGCACGTCGCCGTTCGGCGCCCACGGCTACAATCCGGAAGGCGTGCGGATCGGTCAGGAGAAGAATCGCAACAACCGCGCCGTGAAGGTGTGGGACAAGCGCGAGTTCAAGGACCTCGACGGCAATGTCGAGCTCGGCATCCGTAACATCAAAGTCGCGCTGCGACGCCTGCGCAAGTTCGCGCGCACCGGTGCGCCGGATGAACTCGACCTCGACACCACGATCAGGGAGACCGCCAACCACGGCTATCTCGACGTGCACATGCGCCCCGAACGGCGCAACGCGGTCAAGGTGTTGGTGTTCTTCGATATCGGCGGTTCGATGGATTCGCATATCGAGCAGGTCGAGGAGCTGTTCTCGGCCGCCAAGAGCGAATTCAAGCACATGGAATATTTCTACTTCCACAACTGCCTCTATGAAGGCGTCTGGAAGCAGAACAAGCGGCGCTTCACCGATCGCACGCCGACCTGGGACGTGCTGCACAAATACCCGCACGACTACAAGGTGGTATTCGTCGGCGACGCCTCGATGTCGCCTTACGAGATCATGGTGCCCGGCGGCTCGGTCGAGCATGTCAACGAGGAGGCCGGCTCGGTCTGGCTCGATCGCATTATCCGCACCTATCCGCATGCGGTGTGGCTCAACCCGGTGGCGCAGAAGCACTGGGACTATTCGGAATCAACCACGATCATCCGGCGCATCTTCTCCGAGCGGATGTTCCCGATCACGATCGAGGGGCTGGAGAATGCGATGAGGGAACTGGTGCGTTAAGCACACGCAATGTCGCGCGCCGCGGGCGCGCCACAACATCAAGGGAGAAGCCCATGCCCCAGACCATTCACCGCGGCATCAAGGCGCTGATCGACGAGGCCAATGCCGAGATCGAGACCATCAGCGCGGTCGACACGATCAAGCTGATCGGCAAGGACGACGTCGTGATCGTCGACATCAGAGATCCCCGCGAGATCGAGCGCGACGGCAAGATCCCCGGCGCATTCTCCTGCACCCGCGGCATGCTTGAATTCTGGATCGATCCGAACAGCCCCTACGCCAAGCCGATCTTCCAGGAAGACAAGAAGTTCATCTTCCACTGCGCCGGCGGCATGCGCTCGGCGCTCGCCGCCAAGACCGCGCAGGACATGGGCCTGAAGCCGGTCGCCCATATGGGCGGCGGCTTCGCCGCATGGCGCGACGCCGGCGGGCCGATCGAAAAGTGGGAGCCGAAGAAGAAGAGCTGAGGGTAAAGCCCTCAGGGAAAGTACCGCATGACCGCATCCGACGATCCGCTTGTCTCGACCGAATGGCTCACCGCGCATCTTGGTGATGCCAATGTGAAGGTCCTCGACGCGACCTTCAAGTTGCCCGGCGTGTTGCCGCTGCCGAAGGACGACTATCTCGCCGCGCATCTGCCCGGTGCAGTGTTCTTTGACGTCGACGCCGTGTCGGACCATTCCAATCCGCTGCCGCACATGTTTCCGAGCGCCGAGCAGTTCGGCGGCGATGTCGGCGCCCTCGGCGTCAGTAATGCCGACACCGTCGTCATCTATGACGCCGGCGGCTGGGTCGCCGCGCCGCGCGCCTGGTGGATGTTCCTGTCCTATGGCCATCGCAATGTGCGCATCCTCAATGGCGGGTTGAAGAAGTGGCGCGCCGAGGGCCGCCCGGTCGAGGGCGGCGAGGTCAAGCCGAAGCCTGCGACTTTCCACGCGACCTATGACCCGAAGCGCGTGCGCAGCATCGAAGAGATGATCGCCAATGTCGAAAGCAGCAAAGAGCAGGTGATCGATGCGCGTGCGGCCGATCGCTTCGAGGGGCGTGCGCCGGAGCCGCGGCCCGGCATCCGTTCGGGCCATATTCCGGGCGCCCGCAACGTGCCGTACGGCAATCTGTTCGACGCCGCGACCGGCGCAATGAAGCCGCTCGATGATCTGCGCAAGGCGTTCACGGGTGCTGGAGTCAGGCTCGATGCGCCGATCGTGACGAGCTGCGGCTCGGGCGTCTCGGCCGGCGTGCTGACGCTCGCGCTCTATCGGCTCGGCGTCACGGATACCGCGCTGTATGACGGCTCGTGGTCGGAATGGGGACAGGCCGGCGGCCCGCCGGTCGCGACCGGGCCGGCTTAATCGACGCCGCTAACGCCGCGTGACCGGCACCGGCTTGCCGAAGATATCGACAGGCTGCTGAACCGCGATCTGGCGGACCTGCTGGGCACGCGCGAGCCGTCGTCGCTCGCTGGCCCGCCACGCCCGCTTCTTGCTCGCCGCCTGATCCGGCGACTTCGCCTCCGGGCCCTTCGCTGTGGCCGGCTGTTCGACGACGACCTCCGGTCCGCCGAGCGTTGCGATCTTCGTCGCGGCAGCGATCGCCTCGGGCGAGGGCGGTGCTTGCTGCGGCTTGGCGATCGCCGGCGTGGTGGTCGCGGGCGCCGGTTCGCTCGCCGCGGAAGGCGCGTCCGTCACGGCAGCGAGCTTGGGTTCGGCTGCCGCGGCCTGCTGCGGCGCCGGTGAAGCTTCGGGCGTCTGGGCCGGCGGAGCAGGCTCGGCGGCCTGCGCCTCGGGCTTTGGTGCCTCGATCGATGCTGCGTCATCTGCCGTCACGGCAGCGACTTGCTCGGGCGACGGCGCTACCGGCAGAGTCTCGGCAATGGGAGCTGCGGGCTCGGCTGCCGCCGGCACATCGGAGGCCGGCTTGTCCATCGGGGGCGAATCGAGGCGCAGCATGGCAAGAGTCGGCGCTGCCTCGGTCTGCTGCGCGAATTGCGGCTCCGGGGGCGCCCGGCGGGCGGGACTACTGGCAAATTCCTCGTGCGCGGCGCGCAACAGCGCCGCCGCGCCCAACCCGAACACCAAAATCGACGCCGCGAGCACGATGGCGGCGAACAGGAAACGAAGGCCGGGGAGCATGGGCGCGAGTTCCCCCTTCTGTGGGAGGGCTTGAAACACAAGGGAACGCGGTGACCACTGGAGGCGCGAGCTTCGCAAGGCGGCGAATCATCTGATTCGACGATATCGCAACGTTCGGGGTCTGTTGCGACAAATTCCGCGCGCTTTGATGACTTTGGGCACATGGACAAGCTTTGTCTGCCAGTGAGACATGTTTGCCGCAGCGGTCACGCGAGATCACAATATGCCCGAATTGGGCCGGATTTCGCGGAATTGTCTTGAATGCGCCGCTATCTTCCGTCATCTGGCCGTTAACGGTCCGGTGTGGCTTGGGGACTATAAATAAACGATGATGATCAACCGCATTCTGACGATTTGTGCTGCCGCGGCGCTTGGCGCGGCGGGAACCTCGCTCGCCCATGCGCAGCAGGGTTATCCAGCCCCCCAGGGACAAGTCTATTCAGCCGCGCCCCAGCCCTATCCGCCCGGCCACATGCCCGATTTCGATGCGCTGGACGATGACGACGCGCCGCAGAATTCGGCCGCGCTGCCGCCGCCCGCGCCGGGTCCGGTGATGTCTCCGGAAGATCCGCGTTACGGTCGCCCGATGAACGGGCCGGCCTATTCGGAACGCGCGCCGGCGGGCCCTGTGATGTCGCCCGACGATCCCCGTTATGGCAAGCCGATGGGCCCGCCGCCGGTGATCTATGCCGATCGTCCCCAGGGTGCCCCGCAGCAGGCCTATCGTGACAACGGCGTTCCGGCCGCGGGCGTCGTCTATCCGGCCACCCCCGGTGGCGTGGCCACCCCGGGCGGCGATGATCGGGGCGGCCTGCGTCCGCCGGAAGCGATCGGCGCGGCCGGCGCTCCGGGCGTGACCGGCGCGGTGTCGCAACAGCAGGCCCCGGTTGGCGCCGACGGCAAGCCATTGCAACTTGCCGCCCTTCCGCCGGAGGAACAGCCGGAAGCCGCGCCGGTGCAACTGCCGCCGAATCTGCGTCGTCAGGAAGTGGCGTTCGCCACCAAGGAGCCGGCCGGCACGATCGTCGTCGATACGCCGAACACCTACCTTTATTACATCCTCGGCAATGGCCGGGCGATCCGCTACGGCGTTCGCGTTGGCCGCGACGGCTTCACCTGGACCGGCGTGCAGAAGATTTCCCGCAAGGCCGAGTGGCCGGATTGGCATCCGCCGCCGGAAATGATCGAGCGCCAGCCCTATCTGCCGCGCTTCATGGCCGGCGGACCCGGCAATCCGCTCGGCGCGCGTGCGATGTATCTCGGCTCGACCGTGTACCGCATCCACGGCACCAACCAGCCCTCGACCATCGGCAAGTTCGTCTCGTCGGGCTGCATCGGCATGCTGAACGAGGACGTCTCCGACCTGTTCGAGCGGACCAAGGTTGGCACCCGCGTGGTCGTAATGCCTGGTGGCCCGCCGCCGGGCACGACGACCGCCTCAGCCGCACCGCCGCCCGGTGGTCCCGCAGCCGCAGCTCCGCCGACGGCCCAGGCCCAGATGGCGCCGCTTCCCGGCACGCAGCCGACCACGGTCCAGCCGCTGCCGGCGCCGGTCACGGTCCGCTAGGATCACAACATTCATGAAAAAGGCGCGCCGAGAGCGCGCCTTTTTTGTTGGCTGTGTGTCGCGGCGGGTTTCAGGTCAGCCGACGCGGCGGCTCGTCGCCTTTGGTGAAGGCGTCGATACAGTCGACCATCTGTCCGTAATGGGTCTGCAAACCCTCGCGCGTCGCGTAGCCGAGATGCGGCGTCAGCACGAGGTTGTCGAGCTTGCGGAACGGATGACCTGATGGCAGCGGCTCGACCGAGAAAACGTCGATGCCGGCACCGGCGATCTTCTTGTCGCGCAGCGCCGCGAGCAGCGCATCCTCGTCGACGATCGGTCCGCGGGCGGTGTTGACGAGATAGGCCGACGGCTTCATCCGTGCGAGATCGGCGGCCCCCACCAGTCCGCGCGAGCGCTGGCTCAGCACGACGTGGATGGTGACGATGTCGGCAGTCGAGAACAGCTTCTCCTTGCTGGCGTAGCCGACGCCGGCCTCCTTGCACTTCTCGGGCGTCAGATTGGGGCTCCACGCGATGACGTTCATGCCGAATGCCTTCGCCATGCCGGCAACCTTGCTGCCCAGCTTACCGAGCCCGACGATGCCGAGCGTCTTGCCCTCGATCTCGGTGCCGGCAAAGGTCTGCCACGGCGCGCCGGCGTGCATGCGCGCGTTCTCGCGGCCGATGCCGCGGGTCAGCTCCAGGATCAGGCCCATGGTCAGGGCCGCGGTGGGATCGCGGCTGTATTGGGTGCCGCATAGCGTGACCCTGTGGTCACTCGCGGCCTCGATGTCGATCGCGGCATTGCGCATGCCCGAGGTGATCAGGAGCTTCAGCCTGGGCAGTGCGTCAAACAGCGTGCGCGGGAATGGCGTGCGTTCGCGCATCGCGCAGATGATCTCGAAATCCTTCAATTGGCTTGCGGCGTCGGCTTCGTTCGCGAACGGCTTGTCGAACACGGTGACGTCGACACGGTCCTTGACCTTCGGCCAGTCGGCGACCGACAGAGCGAGGCCGAAATAGTCGTCGAGGATTGCACAGCGCAGCCGCGTCATTGCAGGGTCCGTGGGTGGCGAGGGGGACGGCGCAGAACGGGGCCGTCGGGGAGGACGCCATGGTTGCGCGCAAATCGGTGGGCGCGCAAGCGGACCGGGGAGCGGCCTGGCTCAAATCTACGGGAAAGTCAGATCGACCGGGGCGGGTGCTTGGCACGCCAGGCCGGGCCCGGGCCACGCATGTAATGGAGTTCCGGCCGGTAGGGGTGGAATGCCTTGGCGACGAAGGCGCGCCAGAAGGCGCGGAGTTCGGCGAACGGCTTGGACTCGGTTCTGATCGCCGGGCGCGGGAGAGGTGCCGAAATGATGGTAGCCATGACGCGGCCTCTGTTTTTTGATCGCGGTTTTTGCCGCGAAAAGCGCTGTTTTCTGCGCTGAGAACGAGTTTTGGCCCGATTTATTAAAAGATGGTTTCAATTGTCGTGATCTGCCGCACACATGGTATCGAACCCGTATTCACCCGTGGTGAACGGGCGGAAAACGCGGCTCCTGCGGTTGCGCTTTCGGGGGCCGGCCGCTACATCGGCGGCAGCAAAATTTCCATAAATCCTCTCGTTTTCAGGGACCGCGGATGGCTCGCCAGTTCGTCTACTTCATGCAGGGTCTGACCAAGAGCTACCCGACCCGTAAGGTGCTCGATAACATCCATCTGAGCTTCTATCCGGACGCCAAGATCGGCGTGCTCGGCGTCAACGGCTCGGGCAAGTCGACGCTGCTCAAGATCATGGCCGGCCTCGACAAGGAGTACACCGGCGAGGCGTGGGTCGCCGAGGGCGCCCGCGTCGGCTACCTCGAGCAGGAGCCGCAGCTCGATCCTGCGCTCAACGCCCGCGAAAACGTCATGCAGGGCGTCGCCAAGCAGAAGGCGATCCTCGACCGCTACAACGAGCTCGCGGTCAATTACTCGGACGAGACCGCGGACGAGATGACCAAGCTGCAGGATGAGATCGAGGCCCAGGGCCTCTGGGATCTCGACAGCAAGGTCGACCAGGCGATGGACGCGCTGCGCTGCCCGCCTGACGACGCCGACGTCACTAAGCTGTCGGGTGGCGAGCGCCGCCGCGTCGCACTGTGCCGGCTGTTGCTCGACCAGCCTGAGCTGCTGCTGCTCGACGAACCGACCAACCATCTCGACGCCGAGTCGGTGTCATGGCTGGAAGGCCATCTGCGGAATTATCCCGGCGCGATCCTGATCGTCACCCACGACCGTTACTTCCTCGACAATGTAACTGGCTGGATCCTCGAACTCGATCGCGGCCGCGGTATCCCCTACGAGGGCAACTATTCGTCGTGGCTGGTGCAGAAGCAGAAGCGGCTCGAGCAGGAGGGCCGCGAAGAGGCCGCGCACCAGAAGACGTTGGCGCGCGAGCAGGAATGGATCGCGTCCTCGCCGAAGGCACGTCAGGCCAAGTCGAAGGCCCGCTACCAGCGCTATGAAGAGCTGCTGAAGCAGGCGAGCGAAAAGCAGACCCAGACCGCGCAGATCACGATTCCGGTCGCTGAACGCCTCGGCCAGAACGTCGTAGATTTCGAAAGCCTGAGCAAAGGCTTCGGCGACCGCATGCTGATCGATGACCTCACCTTCAAGCTGCCGCCGGGCGGCATCGTCGGCGTGATCGGCGCCAACGGCGCCGGCAAGACAACGCTGTTCAAGATGATCACCAAGCAGGAGACCCCGGACAAGGGCTCCATCACCGTAGGCGAGAGCGTGCATCTCGGTTATGTCGATCAATCTCGCGACGATCTCGACGGCAAGAAGACGGTGTGGGAGGAGATCTCCGGCGGCAACGAGCTGATCCTGCTCGGCAAAAAGGAAGTCAATTCACGCGGCTATTGTTCGTCGTTCAATTTCAAGGGCGCCGACCAGCAGAAGAAGGTTGGCGCGCTGTCGGGCGGTGAGCGTAACCGCGTGCATCTCGCCAAGATGCTCAAGTCGGGCGCCAACGTGCTCTTGCTCGACGAGCCGACCAACGATCTCGACGTCGACACCCTGCGCGCGCTCGAAGAGGCGCTGGAGGATTTCGCCGGCTGCGCCGTCATCATCAGCCACGATCGCTGGTTCCTCGACCGCATCGCGACCCACATCCTGGCCTTCGAGGGCGACAGCCACGTCGAATGGTTCGAGGGCAACTTCCAGGATTACGAAAAGGACAAGATGCGCCGGCTCGGCCAGGACAGCATCATTCCGCACCGTGTGAAGTACAAGAAGCTGACGCGGTGATCGAATAGCGGTCGGTCGCGGGCCTCGCACCGCGATCGACCCTCTCCTTGTTTGCAGGATCGTGACCGCATCGCGGCACGCTGCGGCCAGTTGTCGCTTTTCAAGCGCGCGAGATTGCGTAGATAGAGCGCTCCGCAATCTCAATCCCGCGAGCTATTCCATATGTCCGCAATAACAGACGCGCCCGCCCGTGCGAAGGGCCGGTCGCTGCGTCCGGTTCCCATGCTGATCTTCGGATCGCGCTGGCTGCAATTGCCGCTCTATGTCGGCCTCATCATCGCCCAGGGCATTTATGTCGTGCTGTTCCTCAAGGAGCTGTGGCATCTGTTCGCCCACTCGTTCGATTTCAGCGAGCAGCAGATCATGCTGGCGGTGTTGGGCCTGATCGACGTCGTGATGATTTCCAACCTGCTCGTGATGGTGATCGTCGGCGGCTACGAGACCTTCGTGTCGCGCCTCAATTTGCAGGGGCATCCGGACGAGCCGGAATGGCTCAGCCACGTCAATGCCAGCGTGCTGAAGATCAAGCTCGCGATGGCGATCATCGGCATCTCCTCGATCCATCTGCTGCGCACCTTCATCGAGGCCGGCGGGCTGACGTCGGGCAAGACCGCCTACACCGAAACCGGTGTGATGTGGCAAACCATCATCCACTGTGTGTTCATCCTGTCGGCCATCGGCATCGCCATCGTCGACAAGCTGTCGAATGCCTCGATCGAGGGGGCGAAGCAGCACGCGGCGCATTGAGGGCCTGGTTCACAATGGCATTATGCCATGCTAGTCTCACCGTATGGTTGAAGCGGACAACATCATTCTCGAACATTTGCGCCATATCCGGGGTGCAATTGATGACGTGCGCGATGACATCCGCGAGATGAAACAGCGGATCGGCAATCTCGAGAATCAGTATGCCAACATGTCCAATCGGCTGGATCGGATGGACGTGCGAATTGAGCGGATTGAGCGCCGCCTCGATCTAGCCGACGCGTGAGCAAGACGATCCGATTGGGCCGTCGCGCGATTGCAGCGACTCTCCTGCTTCTGGTGATCACCTCGCAGGCGCGCGCAGCGGATGCGGCGTTCACGCAGTTCATCGCCTCCCTCTGGCCGGAGGCGCAGGCCGCCGGCGTCTCGCGCGAAACCTTCGAGCGCGAGACGCGTGGATTGGAGCCCGACTACAAGCTGCCCGATCTGATCCTGCCGGGGCGGCCGAAGACCGGTGCGCCCGCGCAGGCCGAGTTCGTGCAGGTGCCGGCTGATTACGTCAGGGAAGCCTCGATCGCGCGACTTGCTTCGGAGGGACAGCGGCTCCTGCAGAAGTATCGTTCGGCGCTCGACGAGATCGAGCGGCGCTTTGGCGTGCCGGCGACCGTCGTGCTCGCGATCTGGGGCCGCGAGACCGACTTCGGCCGCTACGCGCTGCCCTACGACGCGCTGCGCGTGGTGGCGACGCAAGCCTATGTCGGCCGCCGCAAGGATCAGTACCGCACCGAATTCATCCTCGCGTTGAAAATCCTCGGCGAGGGCGCGGTGACGCGCAAGGAGATGCGCTCGTCCTGGGCCGGCGCAACCGGTTACACCCAGTTCCTGCCGTCGGAGTACTACAAGCACGGCGTCGATCTCGACGGCGACGGCCGTGTCGACATCTGGCATTCGGTGCCGGATGCGCTCGCCTCCGCCGCGCAGCAGCTCGTCAACAAGGGCTGGCAGGCTGGCCTGCGCTGGGCCTATGAGGTGCGTGCGCCGGCCAATGTCGATTGCACGATGGGCGTGCCCGAGGTGACGAAGCCGATCGGCGAGTGGCTGCGCACGGGCTTCGTGCCGGTGCGCGGGCAGAAGCTTGGCGCGTCAGAGCAGACGCAGCCGGCCTCGCTGCTGCAGCCGGAAGGGATTTATGGTCCTGCGTTCCTGACCACCAAGAACTACTTCGTGATCAAGGAGTACAATTTCTCCGACCTCTACGTGCTGTTCGTTGGCCATCTCAGCGACCGCATGACAAATCCGCTGCCGTTCGCAACGCCGTGGTCGGCGTCGACGCAACTGCGCTCGGCTGATGTCGAGGCAATACAGCGGCATTTGACGCGGATCGGGCTCTACAAGGACAAGCTCGACGGCAAGGCCGGCATGCAGACCCGCGCCGCGCTCGGCGCCTATCAGAAGTCCGCAGGATTGAAGGTCGATTGCTGGCCGAGCGATGCGGTGCTGCGTTCGATGAGTGCGCAGCGTTAGAGCGTTTTCGAGCGAAGTGGATACCGGTTCGCGTGAAGAAAACGCGTCAAAACAAGAGTCTAGAACGCGCGAAGGGGGAGGCGATGCGGGACAGGCTGTTTCTGCTCAAACCCGATTTCGAGGATCCCGCCTTTCCCGGCCGGCGCTTCTTCTGCTGGCACTGCGCGCTGCTGGAAGGCGTGCTCGCGTCATTCCCCCACCTCGAGAAAGCGATCGCGGTCGAGCGGATCGCATGGCCGCGGCCAAGGCAGGCGGTCGTCGAGCTGATTGGTGTCGAGAACCAGTCGCTGCCGGTTCTCGTGCTGGCCGACGATGCCGAGCCCGGGCTCGAAACCGGTCGTGCCAACGGCCGCCGATTTGTCGAAGGCAAGGACGCGATCCTGCGCGCGCTGACGCTGCGCCACGGAATTCCCGAAGCGCACCCCTGACCAAACAAAAACCCGGCCGCGAGGGGCCGGGTTTCGCAAAGTAAACGCTGAAATCGCGTCGATCGATCAGTCGCAAACCTGGATGCGACGGAAGCGCCAGCCGTAGCCGTCCCAGAACCGCTCACGAACCCAGCGGCACGGGGCTTCTTCGACGTAAACCGGCGCTGGCGCAACATAGACCGGGGCCGGGCGGCTCGCTGCAATCGCGCCGCCGAGCAGGGCGCCGCCAATCAGGCCGCCGGCAACGCCGGCTGCGATCTGGCCGTCACCGGCTTTGGCGGCCGGCGCGACCGCCACCGAACCGGCAATCGTGGCAACGGCGACGAGGGCAGCTAAAGTCTTGTTCATGTCTTTGGCTCTCCTGGAAGGTGGTGGCGCCTAGTCAGGCGCCGGGTTTCAAGTGACTCGCACGCTGGTTTCGGACTGCTGTCTTGCTAAACAGCGCAGAACAGTCAATCGAAAGTAAACGTCTGCCGCTGGATCGCCTAAAAAAGCGGTTTTTTCTGGCCGCAGACAGCAGATGTCCCGGAGAACAGTCGGTTTTCCGGGACATCTGGTTCGATTTAATCGAGATGAACGGCCTTAGTCGCAAACCCTGACGTTGCGAACGCGCCAGCCATAACCATCCCAGAAGCGCTGACGCTGCCAGTAGCAGTCTGCGCCACCGTAATAGCCGGGGCCGGTGACGTAGGCCGGTCCGGGCGCGTAATAGCCGGGGCCGTAGTAGTAGCCGTTCTGCGATGCGATCGCGCCACCGATCAGCGCGCCGCCGATCAATCCTGCAGCGACGCCAGCGGCGACACCGCGTTGTGCATGGGCTGGAGCGGGCATCGCCACGGCCGAAACCGCCAGCGTGGCGGTGGCGCAAAGCGCCAGCAATGTCTTCTTCATGGCCTCACCTTTCTCTCGGGAGCAAGGACAGCTTCCAAGCGGTCTGTCCCGGCAAAGGTTCCATATTTCGCTTGAATGTTCAATGAACGACGCCGCCACTTTTGGCGACGAATGCGCGAAAGTGATCGCGCCACGTTACGGCGCACAAATCGAGAACATGGCCGCCGAACCGGGAGAAGCGCGATGGGAGTGATCTTCGTGGTCGCGGTCGGGGCCACGGCCCTGATTGTTTATTTCATGATGTCGGCCAGCGGCGCGGGTGGCCTCAGGCGGCGCCGCGCCTACGGTGACGGCTCGGGTGATGTCACCAGCTACAGTTCGGGCGGCGATGGCTGGAATCTCAGCTGGTTCGGCAGCGGTAGCTCCGGCTCCGACACGTCCACGAGCTGCAGCGGCGACAATTTTCGCGGCGAGGGCGGTGGCAGTGACAGTAGTGGCGGCGACTGTGGCGGCGGTGATGGAGGCGGCGGCAGCAGCGATTGATGCCGGTCAATGCCGAAGCCGCACTCTTTGGGCGACATCGCAAAGGCAGTTTTAGACTCGTTCCAATGTGAATCCCGCATCAGTTTGGAATTGCTTCAAAAAGCGCTTTTTCCTTTTGCATCCCCCAGGGCTGTTCAATAGATCAGAAACAGCATCACCGATGGACCTGCCTCTCTCTGATGATTGTCTGTTCCTGTAACGTCCTCAGCGACCACGATGTCCGCAATGCCGTGAGCGCCGGCGGGTCCCTGACACGAAATGCCAAGCAGGTGTACGGCTGCCTCGGCTGCAGTGCCGAATGCGGCCGCTGCGCGCGCACCATCAAGGCAATCATCGACGAGGCGCTGGGTCCCTGCGCCAAGGCCTGCTGCGTCGGCTGCCCGCATAGCCCTCCCCAGGCGGCCAATGAAGATGCAGCACCCGCCGAGTTCGCGCTCGCGGCCTACTGAGTTATCCCCTCAAATCCACTGTCTCGCTTGTTCGCGCGCCGCTTCCGCGGAGGGTTGCTCTCATCCGCAATCTGACTTAGAAGCGTTCTAAATTGAGTTTCTGGCCGATTTGGCCGCGACAGGTGGAGTGGATCATGCAGGGCGACCCGAAAGTCATCGATTACCTGAACAAGGGGCTGCGCAGCGAACTGACCGCTATCAACCAGTACTGGCTGCATTATCGGATGCTGAACAACTGGGGCCTCCTGGAGATGGCCAAGGTCTGGCGCAAGGAATCCATCGAGGAGATGGAGCACGCCGACAAGTTCGTCGATCGCATCCTGTTTCTCGATGGCTTTCCCAACCTGCAGGTGCTCGATCCCCTGAAGATCGGGCAGAACGTCAAGGAGATCCTGGAGGCCGATCTCGCCGCGGAGATCGGCGCGCGGACGCTTTACCAGGAAGCGGCGACCTACTGCCACGGCGTCAAGGACTATGTCAGCCGCGACCTGTTCGAGCAGCTGATGAAGGACGAGGAACACCACATCGACTTCCTTGAGACCCAGCTCGACCTGATCCAGCGCATCGGCCTTGAGCTCTATACCCAGAAGCATGTCGGCCATTTGCAGGGCGAGGACTGACGTCCGCAGGCCGCACTCCCCGAAACGAAAGAGGCCGCCTCTTGGGCGGCCTCCTTGATTCTGGCGACGTCCGTTCGCGCTACGGTCGGTCAGTAGCAGCGGATGACGTTGATGGTCCGATCCACGCCGCCGCGTCCGGGAACGGTCACGGTCTCAGTGGGGCAGCTCGATACGTAGGGGCGATCGGAAGGCGTGACCGCGGGCGGATAGCGATGCGCCCAGTCCCAGGGCACGTCCTCGGTGTAGGTATAGCGCACATCGCTGGAAGCCGGCGCGACGCCGGCGACGGGCTCACCGGACGGACTGTTGAAGTAGTCGCCCGCGCCAGGCCACCAGAAGGTCCCAGGGACGCGCGCGTGATGATGGCGGAACGCCGGGTGCACCCGGTGCGGCGACGCGAACGCGCCACGCGGGAACGTTCCGGATCGTGCAAAGGTCTCTGTCGAGGAAGCAAGCATCAGCGCTGCGACGCTGACGGACGCAACAAGCGCCCCATACTTTCTATACGCCATGGCACGCACCAACTTGTCGGTTACGGAGCTTTCCACGGACGCTAAGCCGGGCCGCGTTGCGCCCGCAAACTTATCCTTAATTATTGGTTAAAAAGTAAGATTAACAGGGCGGCGGCGTCGCAAAACGCGTGCGGCGACGCCATGTCGCATCACAATTGCGTCTTGTAGCGCTCGTAGACGACCTCCTGGCTCTCCGGCTCGCCGAGCGTGGTCTGGTCATGGATCACCTGGCTGATGCTCGGGAACACCTTGCGTTCGACGCGGGTGTCGGAAGCCCACAGCTTCGAGCGCATCAGCGCCTTGCCGCAGTGGAAATAGACTTCCTTGACCTCGACGCGCAGCGTCGCGCGCGGCGGCTTGCCGAACTCGATCATCGACGCCAGCAAATCCGGATCAGCCGTCAGGTGGCCGCGGCCGCCGACGCGCAGCGTCTCGTCGATGCCGGGCACGAAGAAGATCAGCTGCAGGAGACCGGAGCCCTCGACGATGTTGCGGAAGCTGTCGATGCGGTTGTTGCCGGAGCGATCCGGCATCAACAGCTCGTTCGGCCCGGTGACGCTGATGAAGCCCGGCGTGCCGCCGCGCGGCGAGGCGTCGACGCTGCCGTCCGAGCCCGAGGTCGCCAGCACGCAGAACGGCGACATCTCGATGAACTTCCTCGCATGGGCATCGATCTCCGGCCGCGCCTTGGCGATGACGCGCGCGGTCGGTTGCGGATAGATCGTGGCGAGGTCGGGAGCGGCAAGATCGGTCAATGCAGTTCTCGGGTCGGGTTTCGGCGGAGACTAGCATCGGTGGCTGTTGCCGTCATCTCGATGTCATCTAAACCGCGTCCGCAGGCACAAAGCAGCTGATGACGATCGCGCCGCGATGACGCACATACCACACCACCGCTTCGCCGACGGGGTTGCCGCGATCGCGGATGATGGCGCGCGCAGGCACCATCATCCACTCGCCCTCGATCGGCACCCAATAGGCGCCGTTGCGGACGTCGTAGCTTGTGCGATGGCCGTCGGAGATGTCGCAGCACGGCACGCCGTTCGGCGCGATCACGCTCTTGAACCAGGCACGGATCTCGGGCGGCACGTTGTCATACTGGCCGTTGTCGAAGGCAAGCGCGGTGCCTGCCAGCATCGAGAGCGACGCGAGCACGGCGATATGCGTGAGCCTTCGCATCCGATTCCTCCGCGTGGCCAATTCTGTCGCTTCGCGCGAGATATGCAGCGCATGGACGAATCCTGCTGCGATTAGGCACGAACCGCGCGCTGGATGCGTGCTCAAAGAATGAGCGAAGCAGTGCGGCTGCGTTTGATGCGGTGCGAAATCAGACGCGCTTCTTGGCGCGCGACCTCGCGGCAGGCTTTGCCGCGACGTTGTCCCACGCCATCTTGAGCGCGCTGCGCAGCGTGGTCGGATCGGCACTCGCAAGGCGGACGTTGGTGCTGCCGCTCTTGCCCCAGCCGCCAGGCACGGGTCGGAAGATCTCCGGCTCCGCCTCGACCACCATCGCCTGCTGCTCCGGCGTCAGCTTCACCATGCCCCAGGCGTCATCGGGATAGCCGAGGGTTGCGAAGATGCGCGTTCCGACACGAAAGTCGGCGTGGCCCTGATGCGCGCCTTCGACAGCGTCGGGCAGGCTCAATGCAATCGAGCGGAAGCGGGCTTGCGACATCGTGCTGATCTCGATCGCGGCCTACATGGTTCGTTGCGGCGCGATCTGCAACAGCTCCTGCAACTGCTTTGTGTAGAACCTTGCGTTGCCGGTGGTGAGATGGCCGCGCGTTTCGGTGTTTGCCGGGATTAGATAGATCCTGCCGTTCTTGATCCGCTTCACCGCGGCCTCTGTGACGCCGGTCTCGGGCGGATTGCGCTCGTCGTCGGCGGCATTGATCGCAAGCAACGTCGCCTCGATCTTCTCCATTCCGGCGGAGGGATCGTAGTCGTGCGAGGCCTCCCATTGATAGATGTAGTCGTTGGCGTCGGCGATGACCGGCAGCGCCAGTTGCTCGTCGACGATCTTGTCGGCCTGCGGCGCGGTCGGCGCCAGCGTCTGATAGCCGAGCGTGCCGCCGGCGCTAGCGAAGCGGTAGGCGGCGATGGCGTATTTCATCATTCGCGGCTGGCTGGTGTAGTTGCCGCCATTGTAGTCGGGATCGGTGCGGATTGTCTCCAGCATCATCCGCCGCAGCATCCAGTTGCGCGCCGCCATCGCGGTCGGCTGCGAGGCCATCGGCACCAGCACGTCCATCATCTGCGGGTAGCGTACGCCCCAGATCCAGCTGTGCATTCCGCCCATCGAATTTCCGATCACGAGCCGTAGATGCTTGATGCCGAGACCCTCGGTGACGAGGCGATACTGCGCATCGACCATGTCGGTGTAGTCGTATTTCGGAAAGCTCGTCCGCATCGCGTCCGACGGCTTCGACGATCGGCCGTGGCCGATGCCGTCGGGGATGATGATGTAATATTTCGATGCGTCGAGCGGCTGGCCGGGCCCGAACAGTTCGCCGGCGAAGGTCGGTGTCAGCATGCTGGCAGCCGAGCCGCCGGAGCCGTGCAGCACCAGCACCGGCTGTCCGGTCGGCGCGCCGATCGTGGTGTAGTGCAGCCGCAGCCCCGGCATGACCTCGCTGGTATGGAACTTGAAGTCTTTCGCGATCCACTCGCCGTCCTTCGGCGCGGGATAATCTGCAGCCATTGCCGGTACCGATATCGAGACGAAGGCGACTGCAAGCGCCGCGCACATACGGATCATCGTGCTTCCCCCTGGGCGCGGCGCGTTGGTCCAGCCGCTCGGCGCAAGCCTAACATGACGGGCGGGCCCGTCCGAGAGGCGGTCCGTGCGGCTGACAGAGAAGTTATTGGATTATCCCTCCCGCAGGACGTTGAGGGCATACCATCCCCAGTAGACGCGGTGGTGCTGGATCAAGCCGCCCGCAATGTCCATGACTTCGACCAGATCCATCTGGTCGCCGTCGGGCGACTGGCGCGGATATTCCCAGGTGATGATCCGGCCGTCGCTGAAGAACCCCTGCTTGAAGCGTTTGCGCTGCGGCGGATTGGTGCGGAACACGCGCGTGATGAATTCGCGCAGGCTGTCCTTGCCTTGGACGATCCCGTCCTTGGTCTGCATCAGGTGCTGAACCAGCGGGCTCTCGATCGAGGCGTCGGGCGCGTAGAGCGCCAGCGCCTCCTCGAGATCCTTGTTGCCGAGGGCTTCGTCCCAAAGCCTGTAGATTCGTTCCGCATCGGTCTTGTCGGCAGTCATGATTGTTCCCTTGTCGTGCATTGGCCTGTGCCGATCTCAGCCGATGGTGTGCTGGGGATGTTTCATGAAAATCTGAAACGAGTTTCGCCTTGCCTCGATTGCGCGTAGGACGTACCCGATCGATTTGGAGGACGCTGTCGTGGGATCATCCCCATCCGTGCAGACCGGCTTTTCGCGGATCGCCGAGGCGCTGGGCGATCCGGCGCGGGAGGCGATGGTCAGCGCGTTGGCCGACGGCAAGGCGTTGCCTGCCGGCGAGTTGGCTGCGCTTGCCGGTGTCTCGCCGCAAAGCGCGAGTGGGCATCTGCAGAAGCTCGTGGATGCGCGCGTGTTGTCGGTCTGGGCGCAGGGCCGGTTCAGGTATTACCGGATCAGGGACGATGACGTCGCGGCGCTAATCGAGGGCCTGGTCGACCTCGCCGCGAAAGCCAATGTTGCGCGCAAGCGCGTGCTACCGGCCGAGCAGCTACGGCAATCGCGCACCTGCTACCGTCACCTGGCGGGCCAACTCGGCGTGCTGCTGTCCAATGCGCTGATCCGCCGCAGGCTCGTCGTCGTCGAGGGCCGCACCGGTCACGTGACCGAGCAGGGGCTGGCCTGGTGCCGGGCGGAGGAAATCGGTTTCGAACCGGCGCGGGAGCCGCATCTGCGGCTCTGCAACGACTGGACCGAGCGCGTGCCGCATCTCGCCGGTAGCTTCGCCAATGCCGTGCTCGGTCGGCTGATCGAGGCGCGCTGCGTCGTACCGCATCGTATCCCCCGTGCGCTGCGGATCACCGACAGGGGACGCGCATTCTTCGATCGGCTCGGCGTGCAGGTTCCGTTCTGACCGGGCCATGGGGTGCGCTAGCGGCCGTCCTCGACCTCGGTCTCCGGGCGGTCGCTGCCATCGGCGGTCTCGGTCAGCCATTTGCCGTCCGCGGTCTCGTACTGGATCGCCTCGGTGCGCCCGGGCACCCGCTGCTCGGTGGCGGCGCGCCGCGCGGCGGCCAGCGCCATGGCATGGGTCGGAAACGGCTCCGAAAACACGCCGTTGACGGTGTAGGCCCAGCCGCCGTCGTGCTGGACGACCTTGTAGGTGACGTGGCTCATCGGGAACCTCGCTCGGCCGTGGACGATGAGGGTGCCAGAATAGACTACGATGTCGTATTTTGCAGCAGCCGAACGTCTTTCAGGGGAGTGGCCCCGCCATCCGGGGCCCAAGGAGACCTGCAAGGAGACCTGCATGTGCCGTAACATCAAGACGCTGTTCAACTTCGAGCCGCCCGCCACCGAGGATGAGATTCACGCCTCGGCGCTGCAATTCGTGCGCAAGCTGTCCGGCTTCAACAAGCCGTCGCAGGCCAATGAGGATGCCTTCAATCGCGCAGTGGCCGAGGTCTCCGATGCGGCCCGCAGGCTCCTGACGTCATTGCAGACGGCGGCGCCGGCGCGCGACCGCGAGATCGAGGCGGAGAAAGCGAGGGAGCGTTCGCGGCTGCGCTTCGGCTGAGACGGAGCGACGGCGTTTCCGTGATGCGGCTCACGGTATCGCGGGGCGGGGCCGGGCAGGATGAGCTTTCATCCCGGCCCTTGGAGCTACTCTATGAAGCCCGCCGTTCCGCTCAAACTGTGCTCGATCGCATTCGCCGTGCTGTGGACCTGCGGCATGCTTTGGTCGAGCGGGGAGATCGACCGCGCCAACGTCATCATCCTGTCGATCTGCGGCGCACTCGCGGGCGTCGGCGTGCACTACGCGATGCACTGGGTGTTCCAGTACACCCACCTCAATCCTCCGTGCGATCCGCCGGTCAATCCGGACAGGGACCGGTAAACGCCGTGCCGACGCGCGGCGGAGAGCAGGACTACTTCTTGTCCTTCTTGTCCTTCTTGTCCTTGTGACGGCGCTCCTTCTTCTCCTTCTTGCGATCCGCCTCCTCGTCGTCGTCATCCTCGGCGAAATCGCCGGCGTCGACGTCGTAGGCGATCGCTTCCGCCGCGGCGCGCTCGGCCGCTTCATGTTCGGCGCGATCGGCGGCCTCACGCTCCCTGGTGCGCTTGTAGTCTTCCCAGGCGTCGAAGATCATGTGCAGCCACGGCATCACCTGGTCGATCGACGGCAACTGTCCGGGTGGTCCGGCTTCGCCGCGCGGGCCTGCCGATCCCTGCGGCCCTTGAGGTCCCTGCGGACCATGCTCGCCGCGCGCACCTTGCGGACCGGCCTTGCCCTGTGCACCCGCCTTGCCCGGAGCACCTGGCTTGCCCTGCGGACCCGCCTTGCCGACCGGGCCGGCCTTGCCCTGCAGTCCCGGCTTGCCGCGCGCACCTTCCGGACCCGGTCGCCCCGGATGACCTTGCGGACCGGGACGCCCCGGCTCGCCCTGACGGCCACGCGGCCCCTGCGGTCCAGCTCGTCCCTGGCGGGAAGTTGTGTCGTCAGCCACTGATATGCTCCGTCAAGCGTGAAGCCGCTTGTAACAGAGGTTGGATGACGGCTTCAATTCGGCGCCCGGCGCTGATTGGCCTCGATCAACAGTCATAATTGGGCTTGCGACGGACCATGTGTGGACCAGGGAGATCGCGTTGCGGATCCTGACGAGCATGGCGCGCGCTGCCGCATGCGACACCCGACATCGTGGTGACGCGACACGATGTGTGCGACGAGACGAGCTTTCGCTGTACCGCCTACCGGCTCGACTCGCGCTACTTCATCCTGCGTGTCGCGGAGCGCGCGATCGGGCTCGGGTTCTTCACCTATGATCACACCAGTGGTTTCCTCTACTGCAATTATGTCGGCATGCAGAGGGAGTGGCGCGCGGCGGCATGGCGCGCGCGTTCTATCTCGAGATGGTCAGCATGCTCGACGCTGGCGGAGCCTTGCCATCGACCTGCCGGACTAACCGCGGCCTAATCGCAATGCGGCGGGACGTCGATCCCGTCGGCGGAATATTCGCGGATCTTGTTGCGCAGGGTGCGGACCGAAAGTCCGAGCACGCGCGCGGCGCGGGTGCGATTGCCGTCGCAGCGCGCCAGCGTTTGCAGCACCAGTTCCCGCTCGACTTCGCCGACGGTGGCGCCGATCAGCAAGGGAACGATTTCATTAGGGGCCAGCGACGGCAGCTGAGCTTCCGGCGAGGGCAGGGTGGACGCGTAGGACATGACACCTCCCGATCAACGCCCGCTTCACCAATGAAGCGGAAACATCGAGAACGAACTTCCCCTAACCCGCGCCGACGGTCGGCGGATTTGGTTAACAAGTCCTTAACCGCCCGCGCGCAATGGTGGAAAACCCCGAAATCGCCACGATTGCGCGCGCTGCGTGGTCAGATCGTCCGATAGCCGCCATCCACCATCACGATCGATCCCGAGACATAGGCCGACAGGTCAGAGGCGAGGAAGATCGCAGGCCCGACGATGTCCTCCGGCTTGCCGGGGCGTCCGAGCGGGGTGTGATCCATGAACACCTTGACGAGGTCGGGATTGCTGGCGCGCACCCTCTCGTTCAGCGGCGTCTCGATGAAGCCGGGGCCGATGGCATTGACGCGGACGCCGTCCTTGCCGAGTTCCGCGGCGAGCGCCTTGGTGAAGCCGAGCACGCCGTGCTTCGAGGCGGTGTAGGCCGGCGAGCTCGGCGTGCGCAGGTGCACGAAGGACTGGATCGAGCCGATATTGACGATGCGGCCCCTGTTGGCGCGGAGCGGCGCCAGGAACGCGTGCGTCACGTTGAAGACACCGGTCAGATTGATGCTGATGATGTCTTCCCAGTCGTTGATGACGGCGTCGTCCGCGCCGAGCATGCCGTTGCGGCGGGCGATGCCGGCATTGTTGACCAGGATCGTGACCGGCCCGACCTCCGCGGCCACCTGCTTCGCCATCGCGACACAATCGCCCCGCTTCGTCACGTCGAGCGCAAAGCTCTCCGCTCTGCCGCCGGCGGCGCGGATCTCCTTCGCGGCCGCGGCGGCCGCCTCGCCGTTCACGTCGAGCAGCACCACGCGTGCGCCTTCCTTGGCGTATCCCGCCGCGATCGCGCGCCCGATGCCGGAGCCTGCGCCGGTGACGACGGCAATATGATTGTCGAGAAGGGGCATGGCGTTTCCTCGTTTATGAACATTGTCGACAAGGCTATTCAAAACTGGGCGAAGCGAAACGCCAAGCGGTGTTTGCGCGTTGCAGTTATCCCGATTTGAATGACGCGCAAGGGGACCCGCAAATGGACCCTCACATCAGACAGTGGAAACTCGCGATCGAGCGCGCCTACGCAGCGTCCGATCCCGACTATCGCGAACTGGCGCAACTGGTCGCCGAAATCGCCGCGACCGACATCGACGAGACGCTGCGGCAGGCGGCCACGCAGGTGCTGCCGATCCTGCGCCAGGCGGCGGTGCGATCCGCCGACCGCCGCACCAAGGAGGCGGCACGCCGCCGTCTCGGCATTCTCAGCGATGCGCTGCACATGCTCGCCGCACCGACATTCGGCCGGCGCGGCCTCGTGCCGAAGCCGCTGACGCAGGAGGAGCAGTACCGGCAATTGCTCGGCCTGCCGCTCGGCCGCCACTTGGCTGCGACCGAGATCCATCAGGCCTTCAAGCGCGCCGCCAAGACGGTGCATCCCGACGGCGGCGGCAACGGGCAGGCCTTCCTCGAGCTCTCCGCCGCGCGCGATGCGCTGATGAAGCATCACTAGCAGTCTGCTGAAAAGCCCAGAAATTGAAGCATTGCTGTGTGTTTGGGCAGGTGGTT
>NZ_JBHMET010000123.1:0-898 GCF_042430365.1 Bradyrhizobium erythrophlei | reverse complement strand
CTTCGGGTATCATCCCGACCTTGAATCACGACTCACGTTCCAAGAAAAGTGGGTACTAGTGAAGTAGGCTCGGATTCCGGACATTCATACCAGCTTGTACCGAACAAGGATCGGGCCCGTGGATATACAGATGACCTGCAACAAAATAATAACGGGCGCGCTCGCGCGTAGAACGTTGAGTACTTAACCTACAGTAGTAGTCCAGCTTTGTCGACAAGTTCTCAAGGTTGGTCAAGAGTATTTCGATGCGGATAACTGAGACTGTGACGAACTCGTTGATTGCAACAGCGAGTTGCCGGTCCACGCGGCAAGCATACGCCTCTGTACGCTGCGTACAAATTTCTCGGGATCACTCGATAGATCGTCTTCACCAACTTGCCGTCGGACAGGTCCCGGCGCGGTCAACGTACCGTGCCTTGAAGTCAAGGTTTCTCAATATGGCCCAATAAAGTTTGAATTTATGCGCCCGATTGGTTGACTGCGCGTTTTTTTGCGCGCTCAAGCGCCGATCCTTGGTCTACGCGAGCAATGCGGAGAGATGATCTGAGATAGAAACAACCTTGAACGTGTTCTGGCAGGAGAAGACTCAACTCAGACTCCACAAATTCCTATGGGCGATTCACTCTGAGGTCGGCACCGGGGCCGGGCCAATTACTTCTTGCCGATCCATTCCCCGGGAACCGCGGACCTCGTCTGCGGTTCCGTTCTACTTCGTGAATGTTTTTGAGAACGTGTTGATGGCCACTCGATACCTTAAGTGACGAGAGCGTCCTCAAGCTCTATGAAAACATTCGGCAGCAGGTTGCAGCAGATATGGATCTGGGCCGCAAACATCGAAACAGCACTATGCCGCATGCGGCATAGTGCCGTTTATGCCGACCGCCGAACTATGCCGAAT
>NZ_JBHMET010000122.1:0-5063 GCF_042430365.1 Bradyrhizobium erythrophlei | reverse complement strand
TCTACTGAGCCAAATGGCGCGGTCACCACTCATAGGGTCACAAGCTCTCAGGATGACGGGTTTGGCGGCGATGCTCGGAAGACACCCCTAATACGCTTCCTTTGCGTCGGCTTCCTCGCTGGTTTGCACCAGTTCCAGACTCTTCTCGACCTTGCCGAGCAGGCGTCCGAGATCGCGGCGCTCCTGTGCGGACAGGCAGGAGAGGATCTCCTGCTCCTTGCGCAACAGGCGCGGGATCAGCTCCTGGTAAAGCTCCAGGCCCTGCTTCGTCAGCTGCAGGCGGAATTCGCGGCGGTCGTCCTCGTTCTCGACGCGCTCCACGATCTCGCGCTCCATCAGCGCGGAGACCGCGCGGCTGATGGTCGATTTATGCGTGCGTGTGCAATGCGCGATGAATTGCGCACTGCAGGCTTCGTTGCGGAAGCCCAGCGTCGCGAGCACGCGCCATTCGGGAATGTCGAGGCCGTAGCGCGCTTCATATTCGACCGACAGCGCGGAACTCACCTCGGCGGCCAGCCGGTTCAGCCGGAATGGCACGAAGTTGAAGAGATCGAGTCGCTTCTTCCTCAGCGCGACATCGTCGCGCGGATCGGACTCAACCGTGGGGCGCGACCGGGGCGGCGGCTGGCTTGCAGAGATCCTTGCCAAAAATTTCTCCAATTTGAGTTGACGGCGGGCCCGGCCGGGAGTTTAAGATAGTTGCAGGTGAGACTAATTTAGCAAGCTCCCGCCCCGGTCGCAAGGTCGTCGCGCAAGACCAAAGACGGAAACCGGCCGCTCCAGGGAACATCCAGGGTCACGCAATGGCACAAGCCAAAACCCAGTTCGGCTATCGCCGCCATCCCGATCAGGACCGGGCAGGCGGCAATGTCGCGGAGCACCCCATCGTGGTGGTCGGCGCCGGTCCGGTCGGGCTGTCGCTCGCGATCGACCTGGCGCAGCGCGGCCAGCGCGTGGTGCTGCTCGACGATGCCGACCGGATCGGCGAAGGCTCGCGCGCGATCTGCTTCTCGAAGCGCTCGTTGGAGTTCTGGGACCGGCTCGGCGTCGGCGACCGCATGGTCGACAAGGGCGTGGTGTGGAGCGTCGGCAAGATCTTCCACGGTGCCTCCCAACTCTATCAGTTCAATCTGCTGCCGGAGGAGGGCCACAAGCGGCCGGCCTTCATCAACCTGCAGCAGTTTTATGCCGAGGCCTATCTGGTCGACCGCGCCGGGCAGTTGCCCGAGGTTGATCTGCGCTGGCGCAACAAGGTGATCGCGCTGGAAAGCCGCAACGACCGCGTCGCGCTGACGATCGCGACCCCGGAAGGCTCCTACCAAGTGCACGCGACCTTCGTGATCGCTTGCGACGGCGCCCGTTCCCCGCTGCGCCAGATGGTCGGCGCGGAGTTCGCAGGCCAGGTGTTCGAGGACCAGTTCCTGATCGCCGACGTCAAGATGACCGCGGCGTTCCCGACCGAGCGCTGGTTCTGGTTCGATCCGCCGTTCCATGCCGGGCGCTCGGCGCTGCTGCACAAGCAGCCGGACGACATCTGGCGGATCGATCTGCAGCTCAACCCGGACGCCGATCCGGTGGCCGAGAAGCTGCCGGAGAACGTCCGGCCGCGCATCGAGCGCATGCTCGGCCACGACAAGTTCGAGTTCGAGTGGATCTCGCTCTACAAGTTCCAGTGCCGGCGGATGGCCAAGTTCATCCATGGCCGCGTGATCTTCGCCGGCGATTCCGCGCATCAGGTGTCGCCGTTCGGCGCGCGCGGCGCCAATTCCGGGCTGGAGGACGCCGAGAATCTGGCCTGGAAGCTCGATCGCGTGCTGCGCAAGCTCTCGCCGGAAAGCCTGCTGGAGAGCTATCACATCGAACGCAGCGCGGCGGCGGATGAGAATATCCGCGAGTCGACGCGCTCGACCGACTTCATGGCGCCGGTGACGCGGCAGGAGGCGCGCTTGCGCGAAGCCGTGCTGTCGCTCGCCAAGGAAACCGATTTCGGCAAGCGCATGGTCAATGGCGGGCGGCTCTCGGTGCCCTCGGTCTATGAGACGCCGCTCTCGACCGAAGACAAGGATGCCTGGCGCGGCGGTCCGCGGCCGGGCACCTCGATGCTCGACGCGCCGCTTGGGGATCGCGACGGCGGCTCCATTTATCTGACCGACGCCTTCATCAAGCAGGGAACGCGCTTCACGCTGCTGGAGTTTGGCAATGGTGCAGCCGACGACGTACCCGATGGCGTCGGCACGATCCGGATCGGCGGCGAGGGCGGCCTCGTCGATACGAGCGGGTTTGCCGGCAAGCGCTACGACGCCGAGCCCGGCACGGCCTACCTGCTGCGGCCGGACGGTTATGTCGCCGCGCGCTTCCGCAAGGCGCAGCGGCCGGCGCTCGATGCAGCGCTGGCGCGTGCGTCAGGCCTGAATTGAGGTTTCGCCCATGGCGCTGTCGACCAGTTCGAACTTCGCAAAGCCCGACGACGCCTTCCGCGCCATCGTCGAGGCGCATCGCGGCCTGACTGAAGCGCAAAGCGCCGATCTCGATGCCGTGCTGGTTCTGGTGCTCGCCAACCACATCGGCGACATCGACGTGCTCCGGGAAGCGATCGTGCTGGCCAAGCGGCGGATGCTCGATACCAGCCAGCAGCAACAGCAACAACAGCAATAGATACCGACTTGAACGAACAGGATTGAACTGATGGCCAAAGGTTTTGCGTCAACCACCGATCTCGCGGAGAAGAAGATCACCTTCTCCGAGATCGGGTCCGATCTCTACGCTTTCACCGCTGAAGGCGATCCGAACACCGCCGTGATCGTCGGCGACGACGGCTGCCTCGTGTTCGACGCGCAGGCGACGCCCGCGATGGCCAACAAGGTGATCGAGCGCGTGCGCAAGGTCACGGACAAGCCGATCAAATATGTCGTGTTGTCGCATTATCACGCCGTGCGCGTGCTCGGCGCGTCCGCCTATCATGCGCAGGGCATCGTCGCCTCGCAGGAGACCTACCGGCTGATCCAGGAGCGCGGCAAGCAGGACTGGGATTCCGAGTACGGCCGCTTCCCGCGCCTGTTCCAGGATGCCGCGAGCATTCCCGGCCTGACCTGGCCGACGCTGACCTTTGAAGGCGAGATGTCGATCTATCTCGGCAAGCGCGAGGTGCGGCTGGTGCAGCTCGGCGCGGGCCATACCTCCGGCGACATCGTCGCCTGGGTGCCGGATGCCGAGGTGATGTTCACCGGTGACCTGATCGAATACCACTCGGCCTGCTATTGCGGCGACGCGCATTTGCGCGAATGGCCGATGACCCTGAACGAGATCCGCGCCTTCAATCCGAAGGCGATCGCGCCGGGCCGCGGCGATGCGCTGACCGGCCTTTCGACCACGCGCGATGCGATCGCGATGACCCGCGATTTCGTCACCTCGCTCTACAATGTCGCCGAATCCTCGATCGCCAAGGGGCGCACACTGAAGGAATCGATGGCCGCGACGCGCGAGGTGATGGATCCGAAGTTCTCGAGCTTTGCAATCTACGAGCACTGCCTGCCGTTCAACGTCTCGCGCGCCTATGACGAGGCGTCCGGGATCGACGACCCCGTGATCTGGACCGACAAGCGCGACCAGGAAATGTGGGCCGCTCTGCAAGGAGGAGGATCATGATGAACATCAACACCTCGCCTGATCAGATCGTGCGCAGCTCGGGCCAAGTGACGCCGGGCTACATGTCCGGCTTCGGCAACAGCTTTGAGACCGAGGCGCTGCCGGGTGCGTTGCCGATGGGACGCAACTCGCCGCAGCGCTGCGCCTACGGGCTCTATGCCGAGCAACTGTCCGGCTCGCCCTTCACGGCGCCGCGCGGCACCAATGAGCGTTCCTGGCTCTATCGCATCCGTCCGTCGGTGAAGCACTCCGGCCGCTTCACCAAGGTCGATGCCGGGCTGTGGCGCACCGCGCCGTGCCATGAGTACGACATGCCGATCGCGCAACTGCGCTGGGATCCGACGCCGCTGCCGAAGGGAGACGTCACCTTCCTGCAGGGTGTGCAGACCATGACGACGGCGGGTGACGCCGACACCCAGGCCGGCATGGCCGCGCATGTCTATCTCATCACCAAATCGATGGTGGACCAGCACTTCTACAACGCCGACGGCGAGCTGATGTTCGTGCTGCAGCAGGGCAATCTGCGCCTGGTCACCGAGTTCGGCCGCATCGATGCCGAGCCCGGCGAGATCGTGGTGATCCCGCGCGGCGTCAAGTTCCGGGTCGAGATTCTGAACGGTCCGGCGCGGGGCTATCTCTGCGAAAACTACGGCGGCGCCTTCACGCTGCCGGAGCGCGGCCCGATCGGCGCCAACTGCCTCGCCAACTCGCGCGACTTCCTGACGCCGGTCGCCAGCTACGAGGACAAGGACACGCCGACCGAGCTCTACGTCAAATGGGGCGGCTCGCTGTTCAAGACCACGCTGCCGCATTCGCCGATCGACGTGGTCGCCTGGCACGGCAACTACGCGCCCTACAAATACGATTTGCGCACCTTCTCGCCGGTTGGAGCGATCGGCTTCGACCACCCCGATCCCTCGATCTTCACGGTCTTGACCTCGCCGTCGGAGACCGCGGGCACCGCGAATATCGACTTCGTGATCTTCCCGGAGCGCTGGATGGTGGCGGACAACACCTTCCGGCCGCCGTGGTACCACATGAACATCATGTCGGAGTTCATGGGCCTGATCTACGGCGTCTACGACGCCAAGCCGCAGGGCTTTGTTCCCGGCGGCATCAGCCTGCACAACATGATGCTGCCGCACGGCCCCGATCGCGACGCCTTCGAGCATGCCAGCAACGGCGAGCTGAAGCCGGTGAAGCTGACGGGTACCATGGCGTTCATGTTCGAGACCCGTTTCCCGCAGCGCGTGACCGAGCATGCGGCGAAGTCGTCGACCCTGCAGGATGATTATTCGGATTGCTGGAAGGGACTCGAGAAGAAGTTCGATCCGAGCAAGCCGTAGGCACTTACCCTCCCCTAGGAGCCTGTCTGAGTAGTGACTGGTCAAGAGGGTGCGAGTCTGATTCCCTACGTA
>NZ_JBHMET010000121.1:0-12339 GCF_042430365.1 Bradyrhizobium erythrophlei | reverse complement strand
CGGCCGAACAAGGAGATAACCCATAACGAAAAGCCTTGACACCAATCGCCCCATACAAGTGCATTGGCCCATCGCTTCAGTTAGCGCAGTGCAGCGACATGTCTGAAGTTGGGGGCAGATCGGAAGTAGCAGGTCAACTGCAAGGACGACGCGATTGACCCCTAGCCGACATACGCCGAATCGAAAAGCCCGCAGCGCAGTGGGTGTGTTATCGTGTTGCAGCTGGGCGGCGCGCGCCACGATCAGGCGCTGGCACCGCTGTGCACATCAGGGCGACGCAGCCTCAATGCAGGAATTATCAAAACGCTTGGCGCCGCGTTTGCCGGCAAGCTTGGCAATTGGTCCGTCCACATAGCCGCCCAGCGTGCAGGTCACGCCATAGCCCTCGTTCAGTCGGCCAGGGTCAGTCTCGTTCCCGTTCTCGCGCCTAGGCATTGTCACGCCGGTGACGACCACGCCGGAGCCACGAGTGACCGATAGGGCATCAGCCCCGTTGGCCGAAATGCTGTTGGCCCATACGTCGGCGTGTGAGTTCCGATCAATCACGATGCCGCTGCCCTTGTTATTCTCAATCACGTTGCCAAGAATGTACGCGCTGGAGCCGTGGCGGACTACGATAGCATGTCCGCCTGCGTTACGGATCGTGTTTGGAAGCGGATCAAAAATAAGAAATCCGATGCGCGCGCTGGAGCCCTCACTAATGTCGATAGCAAACGAGGGTGTGTCCTCTATGACATTTCCTCCGATCCGCGCGACACTTGTTTGATCGAGGTGAATACCCCACCGCCTAGTCTGCCGAATTGTGTTTCCTTCAATGACTGCCGACGCGCCGGCCGCCTGGCCCGAAAGGTGAATGCCATCGCGTCCGCCTATTATCATGAAGCCTCGCACTGTGATGTCGCGTCCTCTGATAAAAAATCCATCTTTGTCTTGAGGCGGCCGTATGGTGGCATTCGCCGGTCCAGTGAAAGTGATACGTACCATTTCGGAAGGCACCTGAACGCCCTCGTTGCAAGTTCCTCTGACCTCAATGACATCACCCGGCTTTACCTGGTCGAGCTTCGCCTGGATTTTCTCTCCGGCATCGCAATCGACCGTCGAGGTCGCAGCACCTGCCGAGGTCACAATCCAAGTCATGCTGAGTAGCGCGGCTGTGGCGGCTTTCATGGCGGTCCCCTAAAGAACATACCCCCGAGAACATAGCATGAGTTTGGCCCAAGGCGGCCGCCCCTTATCAATCATCCGAACGATCAATGTAGGGCAGCAATTGGCCCTTCGCGACATATTGCATCGCCACAATACCTCGGTCGCGATCGGAGCATAGCGGAAGTTGACGGACGGCTGAGTGTTGTAGAGGGCGACGCGAATGACCCGGAGCAGAAGTCGCAGATCTCCGTACTTTTCTAGGCCAACTCGGCAAGTAGGGCGGCGGCCTCTTTGACGTCGGTGATATCGAACCTCTGCGCGAAACAGCCGTAGATCGGCGCCAGCAGGTTACGAGCTTCGGTGCGCATGCCTTGATCGCGCCAGAGGCGGGCAGCGCTGGTGGCGGCGCGCAATTCCCAGAACCTCGCGCCCTGCTTCTGCGCTGTTTGAAGCGCGCGGCGCAGCCATCGTTCCGCATTGTGTCGATCGGACCTAGCGATCATCGCCTCCGCCATGAGGCGATAGAGCTCTGCCACGTACCATCGTTCATCGGTCCGCTCGACCAGCTCCAGCGCTTCCTTTAACAGACTCGTGCCGTCAGCAATCCGGTTCGCTCTCCGGTGCGCTTCCGCCAGAAGACCGTAATAGTAAGGCACCATGAGCTCGTCACCGGTCGCCCGCTTGGTCGCCAAGCCCCGCTGTATCGTGCTGATGGCCTCCTCGATGGATCCTCCCATCTCGAGCATGGCCCATGCTCGGAAACACGTCCCTGATCCCACGAAGAGGGGAAAGCCATGCTCGGTAGCGATCGCCACCAGTTCCTCGGCTCGTTCCTGAAGAATAGCTGCGTCGCGGCGAAGTTGGTAAAAGATAGAGTTGTTGTGCAGGGCGACCGCCAATGTATAGGGATGCGACAGCTCGCGTGCCCAAGCGAGCGCGCATCGGCTCTCGGCCAGCGCTTGATCCGGCTCTCCCAGCAGCAGATGTGTCCAGGCGACGAAGCACTCGCAGACAACGCGCCCATCGTGAGGCGTCAGCTTCGGAGGTCGGTGCGCCGCTGGGTCATAGAAATCGAGCGACTGTCGCAGATGGGGAAGCGCACGGCTGAATTCGCCACACCACACAAGGCTGACACCAAGGTACCGGTGCGCTATCAGCTTGGTCTCGCTGTCATTTCGGCCTTCAGAAAGCCGAAGCAGTTCGTTTGCCAGTTCATGACTGGCACGGATCTCTGCGCTATTGAGCAGGTACGAGAGCGCGCCGGCCCAGGCGCTCGCAACCTGTGCTCCCTCCGGCGCATCGCGGCACAACTCGCGGGCACGGGCATAGGCTTCACCGGCCTCCGGCGAGGCCCACCCCTTGGCTGCCGTGATGGCCCCGGCGAGCGCAAGCTGAAGCGAGCGTTCATTGGATCGACGTTCCGGACTTTTCGGCAGGCTGCCGAGCAGCTTGAGTGCTTTGCCAAAGTGGGCGGCGGCCTCGACCATGGTCGAACGTTGGACGGCCAAATGCCCAGCCCTCTCCCAATACTCGATGGCCTTTTCATCCATTCCAGCGCTGGCGCAATGCTGCGCCATAAGCTCTGGCCGAGCCGCTGCAATCTCCGGAAACTGGCGTTCCAGCGTGGCGGCGATACGGCCGTGCAGTTGCTGCCGTCGGGGGCGCAGCAAGGTGCTGTAGGCGGCGTCCTGCACCAGCGCGTGCTTGAAGGTGTAGTTCGCATCAGGCGGCGTACCGCGTCGGAATAACAGCTCCGCGCGGATGAGCTGCTCCAAAGCGTCCTCCAGCCGTGGTGGCGACATGTCGGCTACTGCGCTGATCAGTTCGTGGGAAAACTGACGCCCGAGCGTCGCAGCGATCTGCGCCACTTCTCGCGTTGGCGCCAATCGATCGAGCCGGGCTAGAAGTGAGGCCTGCAGCGTCGTTGGGATCGCGACATGCTGTCCGGCATCGGTCATCCCTTCGCTCTCGATCACCGACTTGGTCAGCTCCTCGATAAATAACGGCACGCCATCGGTGCGATCGATGATCTGATCGGCAATCTCCTTGGGCAATGTCTTGCCGCCGGTTACGTGCGCGATCATCTCGGCACGGTGCCGCGGCGGCAAGCGGTTGAGGCTGAGCAATGTGACGTGCGAGCGCCCGATCCAGGCCGGCGCGAATTCTGGCCGGAAAGTGATGATCAACAAGACCGGGAGGGTGGCTACCCGGTCGACGACGAGGTCCAACAGGTCGAGCGAGGTGGGGTCGATCCAGTGGACATCCTCGAACACCATCAGCACGGGCCGGCGCGCCGCCAGTCCCTCGAGCTGGGCCAGGAGGGCCTGAAGCGTCTTCTCCTTGCGCTTCTGCGGGGTGAGGCCGAGCGGTGGATAGCGATTGCCGGTCGGCACGGACAGCAGGTCCGCGATCAGCGGGACCGCCTCGCCGAGGTCCGCGCTTGCCTCGCCGAGCAACGCCTCGAGCTTGTCCAACCGTTGCTGGTCCGTATCGTCACGCCGGAATCCCGCTGCCCGCTCGAGCTGTGAGATGGTCGGGAAAAGCGCGCTGTCCTGATGGTGCGGCGAGCAGAAACGGCGCAAGCGGATGTGTGGATCATCGCCCAGCCGCTCCACCACGGTCTCGGCGAGGCGCGATTTGCCGATGCCGGGTTCACCCGATATCAGCACGACCGAGCCATCGCCGCGTTTTATCTGCTGCCAGCGGCGCATCAACAGCTCGATCTCCTCGTCGCGGCCGAGCAGGGGCGTCCTGGCTACGTGCAAGGCCTCGAAGCGGCTATCGATCGCGCTCGCACCGATGACTCGCCAGACCGGCACCAGGGCGCTGAAGCCTGTGATGAGCACGCTCCCGAGAGCGAGATACTCGAAGAGTCCACCGACGAGACGGCGGGTGCTGCCGTCGATGACCACCGTATCCGGCTCGGCCAGCGCCTGAAGCCGCGAGGCCAGATTCGGGGTCTCACCGACGACCTCGTGCTCCTGCGACTCGCCCTCCCTGATGAGATCACCGACGATCACCAAACCAGTGGCAATACCAACTCGCACTTGCAATCTTGCCTCCGGGCCGGCATCCAGTCCGGCCACGGCCGCGACCAATGCCAGCCCGGCGCATACCGCGCGCTCAGCATCGTCTTCATCCGCCCGCGGATAGCCGAAATATGCGAGAACGCCGTCGCCCATGTATCTGGCAACGAACCCGCCAGATTTCTTGATTTGCTCGGCACAGCAGCGGTGGTACGCGCCAATGATTTCCCGCAAGTCCTCAGGGTCGATCCTTGTCGAGAGCGCAGTCGAACCAACAAGATCAGCGAACATCACCGTGAGCTGACGTCTCTCGGCCTCGCTCCGAGGAGCAGGCGCGGATCTCGGTCCGGCCTCATCGAGCTCTGCAATCGCGCGCAATAGCTTCCTACGATGGCCGAGCGAGACACCAATTTTTTCGAGGTCGTGGTCGGTCAGATCGCGCAGAACGCTAGGATCAATGTCGTTCTCGGCAAAGCGCTGCGCGTATTGCCCCAAGCCAAGCTTCTCGAGCCACTCCGCAATCTGCTGCATCGGCTCCACCGACATCGGGTTGGCGGCTGGCCGAATTCTAGACCCACGGCGAAGAAACGTCATCCCAATGTTTCCGGGATTGCACGTCTTGCTTGCAGCAATTCGCCCGCGTCGGCCTTCGACTATTTTGCCAAGGTGGAGCGCCAGTACGGATGTTCGCTACCAAGAAGCGCATGGTATGTTGAGAACAACTGTATACGCCCGATTTCGGCAACAGGCAGCGTTGCGTAACGGGACCAAAGTGCTGGCGGCTAATTGGGCGGATCCATGAGCCGGCGACAGAGGATTGCGCGACGTTCGGCTTTTGGCCCGCTTGAGACATGCGGACGAGGCCACGAAATGTCCGTTCGCCGGGGTGGATCGGAAGTCATCGGCGGACGATTAAAACAACGCGAATGACCCATAGCAGACGTTCCTCTGCTCGATAGCCTATGCTTCCCGAAGAGCTGGAGGTAATCTTTGTTGTATCGCATGACTGCGAAAGGTGGCCGAAGCAGCGGTTGTACCGCGGATGAGGCTTTCATTTATTGAGGCGGACGCTTGACGGTGACGGCGGTCCTTCGGCCCCCACCAAGGGGTCATCAAGGCTCGATGAAGAAGGCCATCGGAACGTTCGATATATGCCTCTCCGAGCTCGACATCAGAAGAAGGCGATTGACGGTGTTGTCCTGCATGCCGCCCGGAGGGAAGACGCACGAGATGCGCCCCTCCTTCACGGGCACGCCCGACTTTTTGAATCCGACCTGAGCCGCGGCATGCGCTTTGGCGAACCGGCTAACCAACTGCGCCTCGCGATTGGGTCTCGCCCCGCGCTCTTCAAGATTGGAAAGGTACTTGAACAGGTCTCGAAGCAAATCCGGGTAGCCCGCGCCGGTCTTGCTCAAGGCCGCGGTCACAACATCCGTCGCGCTCCGCGGGAACGCGAATTTCGAGCGCTCGATGTCGGTCACGAGCGGGGCGAGACCGGGAGTCGCGGCCTTGTACCGCCGCCGGATGGCGCCCTGGACTTCTCTCCAGCGGAACGGGCTATCCGTGACGATGCAGGCTCCCGTCGCCTGGGCCAAATACATCGTCATCTCGAAATTCGGTACGAGCTTGGACATATTCATCTGCCCGCCGCCTTTTCCGCCTTCCAATGAGCCTTCCTGGAGGACGGCCAGGGGATCATCCTCCCGCATCTGCACGCCGGCGCGCATGACCGCCTCGACCTCCTCCTCACCGAGATCCGGCTTGAGCTTGCGGAGCTGCCTGCGCATCGCGTCAGGCGGCATCAGCATGATGCCGCGCCGGTTGTCCTCTTCTATCGTCTTTTGCAGGCGAGGGTCATCCTTCGGGTCGAACCGCGGAGCTCGAGCCCGTGCCATGCTCATCATCTGCTGGCGAAGATGGAAGTCGAAGTCGCAGGGGTCCGGTATGAGGTTCACTAAGCCGAGATCGACGAGCGGCATGACGTTCAAGAAGAACAAAATCGTCTTCAGGAACTCCTGCCGATAGGACTTCGGGTTGCCGGTCGGGCTCATCTCCCTTTTTAGAGTTCCGGGGTGGACGAACGGGTGCGCCACGATCAGCTCGCCGAAGTACAGGGGAGCCGCCAAAGCGAAGTCCGTGATCGACGACGGGTGGATGGACCCAGTGTAGATGGCGCGAGCCTCGCCGTCGGGCTTGGGCAGCAGCGCGAGCAGATCGGTCTCGAGCGGCCACAGCCCTTCGTAGAGATTGTAAATCTTGCCGATCTTCTCGTCGGTTAGCTCGCGGCGAATCTGCACCCAGTCCTTCCCGGACTCGAGCTCCAGCACGTTCACGATGGCGCTCTGGAGCATCAGGTTGCGCTCGCGGATGCTCTTCTCGTTCCAGGTCGGGCGCAGCGCCTCCGGCTTGGACTGGCAGCACTCTTTGAACGATTTCCCGCGCCCGCATCCGCAGTAGTTGCCCGGCCGCAACGGCTTGTCCGGCGGCCTCTTGATCAAGAACTCCCGCGGCTTCTCGGTCCTGCCGAACTCGTCCTGGTAGTGGACATCGCCGCTCTCGTACTTAACGAATATCTCGCCGCCGAACTCGAGCAGGCCGAGCTCCGGCGGCATCAGCGTTTTCCGGAGCTCGCTCCACGACTGCGTCACAATTCTTTCCGGGTACAGCCATTCCTTGCGCCCGCCGCCGATATAGCGGCGCGCGCGCTTCTTGACGATGAAATTGATTTCCGCAACTTCCTGCGCGGTGAGCTTCCGCTCGCGGATAAACGAGTCGATCTTGGTTATGGACTGCCGGTAGCTGCGCGCAAAGGTCCTCTTCTGGAGCGGGCCGGTGCTCGGGTCCTTCGCGTACTCCAGGTTCGTGAGGATCAGACAGTGGTCGCGGTCCATCGGGTAAAGCGTCTGCGAACCCCGCAGCGCTATTCCGGGATCAAGCGGGTACGCGCACGCACCATCCGTGGGAGGGACCGCGTGGTTGTAGATCGTCACCGGATGGTCGCTCGTAATGAACTTCACGTCGGAGTCTTCAGCAGAGACGATCTCGCGCACGCCGCCGACCCAGATCGCGCAGTGCAGCATGCGGATGCCCTGCATCTCGAACATCAGCTCGTTCTGCGTGAGGGCGGGATATTGGGCCTTGAGCCAGTCCAAGCCCTTCGGCGTGCGGATTTTCTGGATATCGAGAAACTCGAAGAAGTCTTGGAAATGGTCGTGCCATTCGCGCATGTCCGTGCCTATGAAGGCGCGGACGGCTTGCGAGCCCCTGGTGTCGACATCGCCGAATAGGCGGCGCTCAATCTCATCGTTGATGGACGTTCCGAAGAAGGTTGAATACAAGTCCTTCTGGCGAAATGCCAATGAGGTCGGCGTATTGTCCCACGCGCCCTTTTGAGTAATCACGCGGCCGTCCGCTAGGACCTGCCGATCAGGTGTCATGTCGACGTAGGCAAGCGACGAGCGCCCAGGCTCAAAGAACCCCTCTTGGTACCATTGTGGGACGTAGTGGTTGTTTCTCGTGACCGACATCGCAGCGATTCGTTCGACATTGTGACACCCAACGCACTTACCTGACTTCCGTCACTATTGTCGACTGTCGCATCTTCTCAACCGAGCGGTTACTCGCGCTCGGGCGGGTTGAACGGCTAAGCCCGACGTGCTCCAAGCCTGCCGCTATTTCTGCTTCTGGCACGAAACGGACCAGCCGAGCCGAGCTTGCGATGTCCGTTGATTGGGTTAGACCTGAAGTAGCGGGCGGGGCGTCAAACCGACGCGATTGACCCATAGCGGTCGTGAACTGAGCTCGTTCGCTGCCTGATCAAGAAGGTTGCGGAACCCGAACGCCGCGCAAGCCAGCTTCATCGATGGCTTTCTGGACGGTCCCGTCAGACCGCATTTTGTTCACGAACGCGTCGACGGTGGGAAGCGCCGCAGAGGCCCGCTTGCGCACCCCGACCGCCATTTGCACGACATTGAATTGTCCGGGTAGCACGCGCGCACCGGGCAGGGCATCGGCGATGCGGTGGGCGAGGTGCAGGTTTTCGCCGTAGACGTCGGCCTTTCCTGTCGCCAGCGCGTCGCGCGCCGGTTCGAATCCACCGGGCACTGGCACGATCTCGGCATTCTTGATGAGACGCTGCAACACATTGTGAGGTGCGCTGCCTTTTGCGACTGCGATTTTCACTCCGGCACGGTCGACATCATCGGCACTCGTCGGCGTCGCACCCGCGCGCGCAACGTAGCCGTTACCGACCTCCATGAATGTTATGCTGAAAGCCAAGTGCTCGGCGCGAGATGGATCGCGCGCCGCAAGCCCGATGTCCCAGTCGTCGGTCGCAAGGCTCTCATTGTACTGTGTAGGATTGTCGTAAGGCCTGAGCTCGACGGGCACGGCAAGGTGCGCAGCAAGCGCCTGAGCAACGGCGACCGAAACGCCGCCCAGCGTGCCGTCGGGGCGGCGCGTCACCAGGACGGGATTGGAAGCAATAAGGGCCGCCCGCAGTTTGCCCGTCGGCGCCAATGTACTGGCGGATGGTGGCATTTGCGCTCTTGCTCGGTCCTGCGTTGAAACTGTGACCAACGTGGTTATTGCGGCCGTGATCGTATCTCTTCGTGTCCACATGACCTAACCCCAACTACTATTCACGCTGTACGATCCTAGTGCCCTCCCAGAAGCCCGCAAGGCCTCGTCGCGCGGGCTTGCCGGTCGTGGTCCGCGCCACGGGCTGTTGCACGTCGGCTGCTGGCCCTTCCCGGACCTCAACGCAATGTCCGCTCCTGCGCTGCTCTTGAGGTTGAACGGAACCAAACATCCCCAGGCGCCGAACTCTTTCACCGCTTGCGGCCGCGATACGTGATGCTGATCGAGGTGCGCCGCGGCGGAGTTCGCCACGCTGATATTTCGAGCGTGTCGTCGCTCCCAGCTGCGCCTACCCGCCAGTTCGCCACAAGTCGATTGCCGTCGTTGGCCGCCTTCTCGGTTTGGTCGTGGGCATTCAATGTTCTCTCGATGAGACCCGGTAGAGCTTCGGCCGACACGCCGATGGTCGTCAGCGAGCATATCACGGTCGGACCATCGACAGGACCGCTGAAGTAGGCGGTCATACCGACGTTTTCGCCCCGCTTCGTCAATCTTGCCATATAGAGAATGTCGATCTGGGGCCCGGCCTCCATGTCAGCCGAGATCGGGCCGCCATCTTTGACGAAACCCAACCCAGTCGCGGTGCGTTCTATTTCGCTCGGCAACGCCGGCCGTAGTGCGCAGGTCCTGGCGAAGAGATCGACCAGGGCGGGGCCCTGGTCCTCCTCCGCGGCGACCGCGCCCGCGAGCGCCAGCATCGCAAGTCCCGCGATCGCAAATCGAACCATGCCAAGCTCCCCACTGCTCAAGGTGTCGCGCCGCGAGTTTCCTTCGGTACCATATTCGTCGTTTCGTGACCGAAAGCCAAGAGATGCGGCGGCCGGCACTATCGCCCGCTGGATTTGCGATCTCGTCTCTTGGGCTTTTTCGATGAAGTTCGAGGGCTGATCCTCTGAACGGCTTATGTCCTCTCCTGTGAAGGGTTTCGGATGCCGGCCGCTTGAGGGACGGCGCCGCGTGTTCGGCGGCCGGCGTCCGAAAGCCTCCAAGGGAGGAAACCGCGCTTAAGGGAACGTAAGGCCGTGCGGCAGGCGCTATGGCGATTTGAGTGCCGCGGGCGGGCTGGCTGATTTGGATGGAGCCGTTGCAACGAGTTGTGCGACGGTGACGCGGCTGACGAATGCGCGGCGGATGGCGTCGAACTCCATAAGTTGTCCGACGATTTGCCACGACAGCCGGAACTCTGAGCGTGCTGTGCTGTGGCCGGCAGAGGGCCAGCGAGCGCGACGAGCACATTTGCGGGATTGTGGCACGGTCATGAGGTGTCGATCCTGATGACGATCGTTGGAGCCGTCGGCCGTTGCCGTGGCGTTGCACCACGCGCGAAGACCTCGATGATGATCATGCGACCGCCGCAGCATGGACAGGTCGGCTTGCTGGGCTCGACGGCGGCCGCGGGAGTTTGGCCCTCAGGTTTTGCAACGGCGAGCAGCTCACGGGCGCGGGCGATGTTGTCAGCGCAAGCGCTTTTGGCGAACAGGCCGTAGTGGCGGATGCGGTGCAAGCCCTTGGGCAGCACGTGGATGAGGAAGCGGCGGATGAACTCGAAGGTCCCGAGCGTCATGCGCTTGTAGCGATCGCGGCCCTCGATGCGGTAGTCCTTCCACTTGAAGGTGACGCCGCGGTGGTCGCAGGTGATCAAGCGGCTGTTGGCGATGGCAACGCGGTGGGTGTAACGCGATAGATAGGCCAGCACCGCCTCAGGTCCGCCGAACGGCCGCTTTGCATAGACGATCCACTCGGCTTTGCGCAGTGGTGCGAGATAAGCTGCGCAGGATTGCGCATCGGCGAGGTGGGCGTAATCGCCGAAGAAGCTCAGGCGGCCGGCTTGGTGGGCAGCGACGAGCTTCTCCAGGAACAGTCGCCGGAACAGGCGCGAGAGCACGCGCACGGGGAGGAAGAAGCCCGGCCGGCACGACACCCAGCGCTGGCCGTCGGGCGAGATGCCGCCACCGGGCACGATCATGTGCACGTGCGGATGATGGGGCAGGGCCGAGCCCCAGGTGTGCAGCACGGAGGTGATGCCGATCCTGGCGCCCAGATGCTTCGGATCGGCCGCGATCGTCAGCATGGTCTCGGCCGAGACCTTGAATAAAAGATCGTAGACCACGGCCTTGTTCTGGTAGGCGATGTCGGCGATGGCCGCGGGCAGCGTGAACACGACGTGATAGTACGGCACCGGCAACAGGTCGGCTTCGCGGTCGGCAAGCCAGTCCTTCGCAGCGGCGCCTTGGCACTTCGGGCAGTGCCGGTTGCGGCAGGAGTTGTAGGCGATGGTGGTATAGGCGCAGTCCGCGCAGCGCGCGACATGGCCGCCGAGCGCCGCCGTGCGGCAGCGCTCGATCGCCGACATCACCTTCAGTTGGTCGAGGCTGACATGGCCGGCAGGGGCTTGACGCCATGCCGGACCATGGTCGCGGAAGATATCCGCAACCTCCAAGGCCGGGCGCGACACAGGCCTTGGCGTCAGCCGGGCGGCCGGATCTCCTTGAGCTTGAGCGCGATATGTTCCAACGGGCTCATGACCTCGCTGATCGTCTTGGTGGCGACCCGGGTGTAGAGCGCCGTGGTGTCGAGCTTGGCGTGGCCGAGCAGCACCTGGATCACGCGGACGTCGATGTTCTGCTCCAAGAGGTGGGTGGCGAAGCTGTGCCGCAAGGTGTGCAGTGAGACGCGCTTGTTGATCTCCGCCATCTGGGCGGCGGCGTGACAGGCGCGGTTGAGCTGGCGCGTGGTCATCGGCTGCGCCGGATCGCGGCCCGGGAACAGCCAGCCCTGTGGCCGCGCCGCCTTGCACCAGGCCCGCAGCAGGTCGAGCAGGCTCGGTGACAGCATGACGTTGCGGTCCTTGCCGCCCTTGCCCTGCTCGACGCGGATGATCATCCGCTTGCTGTCGATGTCGGCGACCTTGAGCGAAACCACCTCGGCGGCGCGCAGGCCGGCGCCGTAGGCCACGCTCAGCGCCGCCTTGTACTTGAGCCCGGGCGCGGCATCGAGCAGCCGCGCCACCTCCTCGGGGCTCAGCACCACCGGCAGCTTGCGCGGCTCGTGAATGACATGGGTGTGCTCGACGATCTCGTGGCGCCCGAGCGTGACCTTGAAAAAGAACCGCAGCGTCGAGACAGTCTGGTTGATGGTCGGCACGCCAACGCCGCTCGCCGCCAGGTGCAGCTGGTAGCGCCGCACGTCCTCAAACGTCGCCGTATCCGGCGAGCGCCCGAGAAACGCAGCGAAGTTCTTGACCCTTTGCACGTAGTCATGTTGGGTCTTCGGCGCGAATTTGCGGATCGTCATGTCTTCGATCATGCGCCGGCGCAACGGGCTCTTTGCCTCGTCGGTCATGGGGATGCTCCTGTCTTGGGTGAAGGTTGCGAACCCCTCATCTCAAGACAGGACGCCCCGTTGCGCTATCCTCTTGGCTGTGTCGTTAGCCGCAGCGTCCTACCGCGCGAGCGGTTTAGATGCTATGGGCTGCGCGCGCGAGAGATCGAGGCCTACGTGATCCACCCGTCGAGCGTCCCGGTGTCGC
>NZ_JBHMET010000120.1:23735-36075 GCF_042430365.1 Bradyrhizobium erythrophlei | reverse complement strand
CCACGACGTTGACCCATGATTAGCGTAGGGCCAAAAGGCGACGTCACCGAAACAGCCGGAAATGGGATGGTCCGGCCGTGCTCCAGCCCCGCCAGTACGAGAAGCACTGGCGGATTGTTCCGCGATCTGGCGGTGAACCAGGGTAGCCCGCCCTCTAAATTGCCTCGGTCATCAAGGCTTGTCACTGGCTGAGAGCTTGTAGAAGTTCTCCGCGGCAGGCGAGCTGTTCGCCGCGAGTGCGACGATGGTGATCTGCGTGCGGAGAGTCGGGGCGACTCGCAGCGGCCTATAAACGACGGCGTCGGGCCGCATGCTCGTCAGGCTATCCGGCACAAGTGAGAGCCCCATGCCGGCGGCGACCAGATTGATGGCGGTGGTGAATTCCGGCACCTCCTGGACGAGACGCATCCCGCAACCGGCCCGGGCAAACGCGGTGGCGATCTCGGCGCGCAGCGCGCCTTTTCCGTCGCGGCCGCGCGGCAGAATCAAAGGCTCGGTGTCAAGATCGGCCGGCTTGAGCGCTCGCCGGGTGGCGAGCGGATGCACGTTGGGTAGGGCCACCCTGATCGCCTCGGTCACGAATGGACGCCAACGCAACTCGGTGTCGCCGGGGATCGGAGGCCGGATGAATGCAATGTCGATGCGCCGCTCGACAAGTTGCGAGATCAACTCGATTGTATGGCCGTGGACGAGGGTCATCTGGACCTCGGGCCAGTGCTCGCGTGCCCGCTTCAGCAGACTTGAGACGGCGGGGGAAAACGCTGCCGATTCAGTGAGTCCAACAGCCAGCGTACCGGCCGTACCGCGCGCGACGTTCTGAGCGGTGCGGGCGGCGAGGCGAACCCGCTCGAGAATGGATTCCGCGTCCCGTCGAAACGCGGCACCGGCCGCGGTGAGTTCAACCCGGCGGCCGACCCGCCGCAGCAGCTCGACTTGCAACTCGTTCTCGAGCGCCTTGATCTGTTGCGTCAACGCCGGCTGGGCGAGCCGCAATGATTCCGCGGCACGCGTGACGTGCATTTCTTTCGCGACGGCGCAAAAATAACGAAGGTGCCTGAGCTCCATGACTGATAAGCATATATTATCATTCTTACACAATCAATATATTGGACCCCACTGAGCGGTTTTGCCGATAGTCCAGGCCAGCGAACATTCTGGCAGGCGGATCGAGTCTACATCGGCATGAACACGGCCCTTTTATTGTTGGACTATATTGTCGACATCTCGCATCCGGAGGGGAAAGTCGCTCGCTCAGCGGCGCACGTTTCCGCGCGCGGTGCGGTAGCGAAGGCGAACCAGGCGCTTGCGGTTGCGCGCTCGCGCGGCTGGCTCACGGTCCTGGTGAAGATCGGCTTCTCGCCGAGCTATCGCGAGCAACCGAAGCAATCGCCAATGTTTGGTCGGGCGCAAGAGTTCAGGGCGCTCGAGCTCGGCGGGGTAGGAACCGCATTCCATCCTGCTTTGCAGGTCGAGGCATCCGATCTCGTCATCGTCAAGCCGCGCGTCAGCGCGTTCTACGGTACGCCGCTTGAGCCCGCGCTGCGAGCGGGAAAGATCGAGCGGCTCGTCATCGCGGGGGTCAGCACCACCTGGGCCGTCCAGTCGACGGTGCGCGATGGGCATGACCGCGACTATCAGGTTGTCATCCTAGAGGATGCCTGCGCGGCGGCCGATGATGCTGACCATCGGCAGTCCATCGACACGCTCCAGACCATTGCCCGCATTATTGATGTCGCGGAGTTGGAGCGTCTGTGATGGAGCGAGTGAGGCGAGCGCTCGCGATCGATCCCGGCGCCTTTCTGCGGGCTGTCATCTTCGTTGCGCCCATCCTGGTGCTTTCTCTGTCATCGGGGTGTGAGTCCTGGCTTCAGGCGGCGCTGGTCGGCCTGTCGGCCCTCCTGGGGCGCGAAAGGTCCGGGCTCGCTTTGCCTGGCATGGTGTTGCATGGCCTCGCGATTCTGGCTGGCTATTTGTTGTTGAGCTTCGCCCTCTGGCAGCCCGTCGTGTTCGTTGCGTCTTGCACGGTCATCGCTGCCGCCGCCATTCGCCTCGACGCGCTCGGTCGCAAGCTCCGGGCGCTTGGAACGTTCACGTTCATCCCCTCACTCTATCTCGCTTGCGAGATCGGGAATGGATGCCGGGGAGTGGGTGGTTTGTCGTCTGCGGCCGAGTGCATTCTCGCGCCGGTGCCGCAAATGGCTGCGACCGTCGCGCTCGCGGTTTTGCTCGCCGGCCTCGGATGCGCTTACCAGCGGCGTGGAGCGGTTCGCAGTTCTTTTGTGCTCGCTCGCCCCGCCAACTTCGGGGCGCGAACGCAAAATGGTGCGGCCGTGCTGGCCGCGACCGTATCCGTCGCCATCACGGCGGCATTTGTGGAGTGGCGGGGTCTCCCGTCTGGACAATGGGCGATATGGTCCGCTGCGAGCATTGTCACCGCGGAAGCCGGAGCTGCCCACCGAAAGCTCGGGCTCCGTGTGCTTGGCGCGAGCGTCGGCGTCCCCACAGGGTTGGCATTGGCGTGCGCGGTTCCGCATGCGGCGTGGGCGTCCGACATCGCGATCCTGGGATCCGCCTTAACCCTCTTCGCCTTCAAGGATTACCTGACGGCGCTCACCCTTCGTTACGGCCTGACTGCGCTTGCCGTCGCCCTCTCGGGACAGACGGCTGCGCTCGCGGCGGAGCGCATCGTGAACGTCTCTCTGGGCGGCGCAATCGGACTGGCGTGCGTAGCTTCGGTCGGATGGATCGGTGAGGCCCTCCGTGGGGCGGGTGACCAGGCCGAGGATGGGCTCGGAACACAGCCGTCGTCGGATAGTTCGTTGGTCGGAACGGCGGACGTTGCAGCTTTCGCGCAATCCTGCGCTGTGAAGAAGAAGTAGCCCCACGCGCACGCGCAGCTTGCGCGTGCGTTCAGAGAGGGACATTGGGAGGAACGACTGTGCAGCACATCGATGCGCCGCTGTCCGGCGCAACACCAGCATATTCCGAAGACCACCCTCGGTCATGGTACGCCGAGGTAACGAACGACGCTTGGCGGGCGCTGCTAGCTGCCGGGCTCGGCTGGCTCTTTGAGGTGTTCGATATCTACATCCTGGCGCTGACGGCACCTGCCTTGATTGTTGTCTTCGCGTTATCGCACGCTGATGTCGGGCTGTTGACTAGCGTTTCTGCGGCGGGCGCGATCCTGGGCGGTATCGCGTTCGGCTGGGTCGCGGATCGGATCGGCCGCGTGCGGACGCTCTTTCTTACCATTCTGGTCTATTCGTTGTTTACTGGTGCGATCGCATTTGCGAGCTCGCTCGGCTGGCTCGTCGCCTTGCGGTTTCTCGGAGCGCTGGGAATGGGTGGTGCCTGGACCGCCGGCGCGTCGCTCGTCGCGGAGACTTGGCATCCGAACCATCGTGGCAAGGGTGGGGCGCTCATGCAGATGGGCCTGCCACTCGGATCCATGCTCGCGATCGCGGTCGTCGGCCTGGTCACCACGATGGCCGGCGGCCTGGAAGCGGGCGGCTGGCGTTGGATCTATGGCGTCGGCGCACTACCGATCGTCATCCTGCTGCTCGTTGCGCGCAACACGCCGGAATCGCCGGTCTGGCTGCGGGGCCGTGGCGAGAGGCAGCGCGGCGCGGGGCTCCGCGAGCTTTTTCGGGGGGAAGCGCGCCGCGGTGTCTTGATCGCCTTCGCCTTCATTTTTTGCGTGCAATACGTCTATTGGGCGGTCTTCACCTGGACGCCCACCTTTCTCGTCGCCGTCAAGCACCTCGCCTTCATCAAGAGCCTCGGCTTCACGCTGACGCAACAGTGTGGGTCGCTCGCCGGCTTCATCATTTTCGCGGCGCTCGTCGACCGGCTCGGACGTCGTCCGACATTCACGCTTTATCTCGTGGTCGGCGCCGGCGCGATGGTCATGTTCGTCCTCTCGGTCTCTTCCGGTCCGTTGCTCGCGGCCAATTTCCTGACCGGATTCGGTATCGGCGGCATCTTCGCGGGCATGGGTCCGTTCACGGCGGAATTGATCCGATCGACGCACGCGCGCGCTCTCGGCATGGCCATCGCCTATAACGGCGGCAGAGTCGGGGGACTCATCGCGCCATTCGTCGTCGGGCTGCTCGCGAGCGACGAGCGAGGATTTCAAGCGGGAATGCTCACGACGACCATCGCCTTCCTGCTGGCGATCACGGTCCTGTTGTTCGCTCCCGAAACCAAAGGAATGAAGATCGAATGACCCCTTACGAGATTCGTCGCGGCGATCCTGGGCAACGCCAGCAGGTAGAGGCCTGGCTCTTTGGGCTCGATCTGGTTTCTGAGGCCGTGCGCGAGCGCATGGTAACCGGCTGGATCAGTGCCTGGATATCGAGCTCGCATGCGAGGCTTGAAGACATTCCCTATGCTCTCGCGGCCCCCGGGTATCAACTCGCGCGTCACGTCAACGAAGTGACACGGACCGGCATCGCTTTAGCGCGCAGCGCCATGGAGGAATGGCGCGACGAATTCGATTTCGACGTGCTGGTGCCGATCCTTGCCATGCACGACGTCGACAAACCCCTCATGTATGTCCGTGATGGCGAGAAAGTTGCGTCTTCGAGACTCTCGCAGGAGCTGCCGCATGGCGTCGTCGGCGCCATGCTGCTCAAGGATCTCGGCTTTCCCCATCTGGTCGTGAGCACCGTGGCCACCCATGCAGCCAATGCGCCGTTCCACGGCCGCAGCCTGGAAGCCTATGTGCTGCACTATGCAGATTTCTTCGCGACCGACCGGACCTGCATGCGTGAAGGGGCAACGCCCTTTTACCAGCGGCATTGGCGTTGATGCGTGGAGCCCAATGATAAAGTTCATTGCTGATGATGGAGAATGCGCGTGAGTGAAGGACCGGCCGCCGGATTGAAGGTCATCGACGCGGCAACATTGTTCGCCGGACCAATGGCAGCGACGTTGCTGGGGGACTATGGAGCCAATGTGCTGAAGATCGAGCACCCGAAGGGCGATGGCTCTCGTACCCACGGCCCATCGCGTGACGGAACGCCGCTGTGGTGGAAGGTGGTTGGGCGTAACAAGCGCGCCATCACGCTCTATCTCGGGTCTCCCGACGGGCAACGTCTCTTTCGCAGGCTGGCGCGCGATGCGGATGTCGTCATCGAAAACTTTCGGCCGGGAACTCTCGAGAAATGGGGGCTGAGCTATGAGCAGCTCGCCGCGGAAAACCCCGGTCTCATTCTCCTGCGGGTGACGGCCTTCGGCCAGCGTGGACCCTATAGCCCTCGGCCAGGGTTCGGGACCATCGCGGAGGCGATGAGTGGTTTTGCTTCCATCACGGGGCACCCGGAGGGACCGCCTACTTTGCCACCGTTCGGCCTCGCGGACGGAATCTCCGGGATCGCGGGGGCGCTTGCGGTGATGATGGCCGTGAACGCCCGCCATCGGACAGGTAGGGGGCAGGTGATCGATCTGGCACTGATCGAGCCGATCATGGCCGTGCTCGGTGCGCAGGCGATCACCTATGATCAACTGGGCAGGGTCCAGAAGCGAACTGGAAACCGATCCGACAAGAATGCGCCGCGCAACACCTACAAGACGGCCGACGGCAAGTGGGTCGCGGTTTCGACGTCGTCGACCTCAATCGCGGCGCGGGTGATGCGGCTTGTCGGCCTTCCTGAGGTCGTCAATGAGCCCTGGTTCCAATCGGCCTCGGGGCGACTGCAGCATGTCGAGTCGCTCGATAGCAAGGTAGCGGAATGGATCGGCGCGCGACCGATGAAGGAGGTCGTCCTTGCTTTCGAGGAAGCAGAAGCTGCGCTCGCGCCGGTGTACGACATCTCGGACATCTTCGAGGATCCGCAGTATCGCGCCCTCGAAACTATCACGACGGTTCACGATCCCGAGCTCGGACCGGTCCGGATGCAGAACGTGATCTTCCGGATGTCGGAGACCCCGGGGGCGGTCCGTTGGAGCGGGCGCCCCTTGGGAGCGGACAACGAACAGGTCTTCAAGGAAGAGCTTGGGTTGAGCGATGCCCAGATCGCCGCGATGAAAGAGGCGGGAGCGATCTGAGATGCCGATCAGATCGTATCTCTATGTCCCGGGAAACAGGCCCGACTTGCTCGAAAAGGCGCTCGGCAAGGGCTCTGATGCATTGGTTCTCGATCTGGAGGATGCGGTCCCTCCCGCCGAGAAGACGCGGGCGCGCCACGTCGTGAGTGAGTTCCTGGCTGTTTCGCCTGCAGCGATCGTCTTCGTGCGCCTGAATGGCGGTGCCGCCGCATTGCAAGACGTTGCCGTGCTCAATGCGCGTGGCCTCGCGGGCGTACTCCTTCCGAAGGCCGAGGAGCCCGACCTCATTCGTCGCCTCGATGATCAACTGACGCTGCTCGAGGCGGCGGCCGATCAAACCTCGGGGCGCATCCTGATCCAGCCGCTCATCGAAACGGTCGCAGGGTTGTACGGCCTGGATGACCTCGCCGCGGCGTCGGCGAGGATCAAGCGCTTCGCATTCGGTGCGGCTGATTTCGTGCGCGATATGCGTGCTGAACCGACGCCGGCGCGCGTCGAGACGCTGTATGCGCGAATGCGACTCGTCGCGCGCTCGCGGCTCTTGCGGCTGGAGCCGCCGGTCGCGCACGTGTTCACCCCGATCAACGATAGCGAGGCTTTGCGCCAGGCCTGCTTCGAAGATCGCGCGCTGGGTTTTTTCGGACGCTCCTGCATCCATCCTTCGCAAGTCTCGATCGTCAACGCAGCATTCGATTCCAGCGCCGAGGATATTGCCCGCGCCCAAGCCATTCTCGCGACCTACGGCAAGGCGGCAGCGGAAGGGCGGGGCGCGCTTGTTCTCGAGGACGGAACGTTTGTGGATGAGGCGGTCGCGGCGCGAGCGCGGGAGACGCTGTCAATCGCGTCAAACAGTGATCCGGGAAGTAGGTGACAGCACCGGCGGTACGACCTGACGAGCTAAAATAACAAAGAATGAGGGTTGGAAAATTGGATCAGGGGCTTCCCGCCGCTGCGGGTTCGAGCGCGGATGCGGTCAATATCGCAGGGCGTCTCGAGCGTCTGCCGCTGTCGCGCTTTCACGTCTTGGCTTGCGCCCTCGTCGGAACCGCGATGTTCTTCGATGGCTATGATATTGCCCTGACCGGGCTCGTCATGCCGTCGCTCGTCAAGGTTGGGCTCCTGGCGGAGCCACAGAGGGCTTGGCTTATTTCCCTCTCGTTGCTCGCGGCAGCTCTGGGATCGGCGCTGTCGGGCATCATCGGAGATCGATACGGCCGACGAAAGCTGATCATCGCGAATATCGTGATCTATGGGCTTGCGAGCCCGGCGTGTGGGCTCGCGCAGAGCTACCCGACCCTGCTGGGTCTCCGAATGCTGACCATGCTTGCACTCGGCATGCAGATCCCCGCTGGCTACTGCTATCTGAGTGAGCTGGTACCCAAACTTCACCGCGGTCGGATGCAGTCCATCGTCGCCCTTCTCATCAACGGATCTCTCCCGGCCGGCGCGCTCGTCGCCTGGCTCATCGTGCCGAATTTGCCGTCCGATGAAGGCTGGCGCGCGCTCTTTTTTCTCTCCGCCCTCGTGCTGCCGCTCGCCCTCTCGCGGCCTTCGGTGCTGCCCGAAAGCCCCCGCTGGCTGGCTTCGGCAGGGCGCCTGGCCGAGGCTGATCTAGGCGCAGCCGAGATCGAGAAGAACTTGCGGGCACGAGGCACAGTTCTCTCGGAGCCTGAACCGTTACCGGATCCGGTTCAGGATCTCGGCTGGTCCGCTCTCCTCACTGGCGGCACGCGACGACGGTTTGCTTTGGCGGTACTGTTCCAGATATGCCAGCTCTCTGCGGTGTTCATCTTTGCGAGCTGGTTGCCGACAATCTTGATTGGGCGAGGATTCGATGGTGCATCGGCCTTTGCGTTGTCCGGCCTGAGCTTCGCCGGCGGTGCCCTCGGTCCCGCGCTTGCGATCGGGCTATCCGATCGATTCGAACGACGGCGACTGCTTGTCGCCGCATCATGCTTGGCGGCGGTCGCGGCATTCGCCTATCCGCTGCATGCGTCGGCGTTGTGGCTCACGTCCTTGGGGCTTGTGCTGACGACGACCATCTATTTTGTTTCGGCGACGGGATTTGGAATCTATCTTCCGGAAATATTGCCGACCGGCGTGCGCTTGCGCGGAATCGGGGTGGCCACTCTGCTTGGGCGGATGAGCTCGGCGCTGACCCCGTTTGCGGTTAGCGGAGCATTGCGGCTCGTCGACAATCCATTGTCGGTCGTGGGCGGCGTCGGGCTGCTATATCTGCTGATGGTTCCAGCGTTTCTTTTCCTCGGGCCCGACACCGCAGGTCGCAGCCTCGAGGCGCTCGAGCATTCGGACCTCACTGAGCAGCAGAGCGCTCTAAGGTCGCGATACTGCCTCTCTTGAAAGGCAGGCCGCAAATTCCAAGTTGCAGGAAATTAAGGAAACCAACGATGATAAAGACAGTCGACCGGCGTTCTGTGCTCCTGGCCAGCATGGGGCTCGTTCCGATGTGTGCGCAGATGCTGGCCACTGGGGCTCATGCGCAAGGCGATCTCGCGCATGAGCTCGCGCGCTACGTGGCGGAAATCGAGTTCGATGCGCTCGATCAGGCGACGATCGAAACGGTGAAGTCGCATCTCATCGACGCGCTTGGATGCGGCGTTGCCGCGTATGGGGAAGCGCCGGTTCGCGCGTGCAGGACGGTGGCTCTTTCCTCGCCCGGAGGCCCCTCGACCGTCATTGGAACCCAGCGGCGCACGAGCCCGGATCTCGCGACGTTCGCCAACGGTGCCGCGTTTCGCTACTATGATTTCAACGATGTCTATATTGGAAGGGAGCCGGGACATCCGAGCGACAACATCACAGCGTGCCTCGCCGTTGCCGAGGCCGAGAATCGGTCCGGGCGCGATTTGCTCGTGTCGATCGTCCTCGCCTACGAGATCGCCTGCCGGCTGATGGATGCCGCGGAATTGACGCGAATGGGGTGGGACCATCCGATCTATAGTCTGCCGGCCGCGGCCCTGGCGGCAGGCAAATTGATGCGGCTACCCACCGAGCAGCTTGCGCAGGCGGTGAACCTTGCCGTCAACGGCCACATCGCCATGAACCAGACGCGGGTGCAGGTCCTGTCCGATTGGAAGGGACTCGCCGATGCGGACGCGGCGCGCAATGGTGTGTTCGCGGCGCTTCTGGCGCGCCAGGGCGTGACCGGTCCTGCGCCGGTCTTCGAGGGGCATGCCGGATTGTTTAAACAGGTTTCTGGTCCGTTCGCACTTGAGGTCAACGAGTTCGGCGGCAAAGGCGGAGGCTTTCGTATCCATGATTGCGGGGTGAAACTGTATCCGGCTCAGGGGGGAACGCTGACTGCGATCCCCGCAGCGGGGAGGGTTGCTGCTCAGGTCGGCGATCTTGACCAGATATCGTCGGTCGAAATAGCGACCACCCAATTCACATATCTTTCGGCGGGCCGGGATCCGGAGAAATGGGCACCGGAAACGAAGGAGACCGCGGATCACAGCCTGCCCTATATCGTCGCAAGGGCCATGCTCGATGGCGAGATCACCAACGACAGCTACTCCGCGACCGCTATTCGCGATTCCAGAGTTCGTGCGCTGCTGAAAAAGATCTCGGTGAAGCCGGATGAGGCGTTGACCAGGATGTCGCCGAGAGCCATTCCGAACAGGGTGAGTGCGGTTCTCCACGACGGGCGCGTGATCTCGCACCAAGTAGACACCATTCCGGGGCTCGCCGGAATGCCGATGAAACGCGCTGACTTTGAACGAAAATTCCGCAAGAACGTTGCGAAAGTCTGGAATGAGTCGAAGCAGGATCAAGTGCTCGACTACATCTGGAATATTGATCAGCAGACAAGTCTTCAGGAGTTCTTTTCGCTGACTGTAATCGAAGGATAAGTGTCTCGACCAGATGGAAGCGAAGCCGGTTATGCTGATTCGTGCGGGACAGATCGGGGCGTTCGCTCTGCCTGGATGGCGGCAGAATCAGCTCGAGCAGGCACGCGCACTGTACCTCAACGATCTCACTCTCGGGGCGGAGGGCCTCCATAGCCCCTGCATTGAACTGAGCATTGATAAGACGGGATAATGCGAACTTGGATTCGACGGAAAGCGACGAGCCGCTTGGGAAAGGTTCGTTGTCTTCGCGGCGTGCTTCGACCTGGAGCGCAAGCACACGGGGACAAACCATTGGGAGAATCGCCTATTCGGGGGAAAGACTAAATGCTTGCGCAGTCCAACAATCGTGCCTCTGTAAGAAACTCAATTCTGGCCAGTCTCTCTCTACGGGACCTTGCGGCCATAGGTGGGTTTCTCGAGCCCATCATCCTAAAAGAGCGCATGGTCTTGCATGAGCCGAGAAGGCAAGTCGACTACGTTTACTTCATTGAGTCCAGTGTCAGCTCGCTGAGGATTGTTGCGGCGGGAAGTATCCTTGAGACGGCCGTAGTGGGATATCGAGGAGCGGTCGGAGCGTCGTTTCTGCTCGGAGCTCATCTCCCAATCCACCAATCCGCCGTGCTCTTTCCTGGGAGCGCTCTGAGGATCCGCGTCGACGATTTGCGTCGCGTCGTGAACGAGCGCCCTCAAATCCGGGGACACCTCGGGCGATATGTTCAAGCACTCCTCATGCATTCCGCTCAAACTGGACTCTGCGGTGTTCGGCACGATCTGGAGCAGCGGTTGGCGTGCTGGCTCTGCTTGGCATCCGATGCATTCGATGGCGCCGTTCTTCCGGTTACGCACGACTACCTTTCTGCCGTGCTGGGATTGCGTCGTGCGGGGGTAACCGAGACGCTTATCCGATTTGAGGAGCAGGGGTTGATCCGCAAAAAGCGGGGCGTCTTGCAGATAGACGAGCGCAAGCGCCTTCAGCAGCGCGCTTGCAGCTGTTACAGCATTATCTCAAATGCGTATGTTTCAGCTGAAGATATGAGCGCCGCGCATCAAGCGGAGTCTTTATGCTAGCCGATCGCTGCGCGCGCTGATCCATCCTTCCCACATTCTGAACGAGGCGATCGATCATGGCGATCGGGTCGAACGTCTCCGCGCGGACCGGAGATATCGTGTTTGTCTCTGGCGTCCAGCCTTCGTTGGCAGCTTCGGTGGCGTCGCGGTGGCTGGCATCGTATGAACGGCGAATGTTCAACCGAGCGATGCTGGTCTAAGCGGCCTTGTTCTGGTTGACGAAGTTGACCCACAGGCCCGGCATTCCTGGAAACGCTTCTGGTAGGCGTGGGGCTGACACGGAGGAGGGGAAGGCCAAAGAGTTTTGCGGTCCGTTGACCCATTCAACGGTACAGTGCGGTTCATCCCATTGAAGTCGGCCGAATAAAACTTGATTTGCCAGAGTTCGCAGTTGATTGGTGACGCCGAGAACAGCTTGTTGCGCGATACCTCCAATTGACCAGGCGCCGACATTGACCTGGTTCAAGACTGCGCGATCAGCGGGCGATGGCGCAGTGCCTGGCAAAGGTGACGTTCGTCGCGCAAGTTTACCTGTTCGGTTCTGCCGCAAAGCAACCCAGTGTACGTAGCGACGTTTGCGATGCCCGACGGTTCGTTGCGGACCGTTGTGTCCTCACGAAAGCACAGTCTGCGCAGCGAATGGACGTTCTGTTCTCTCCGTACAAAGTTCGAACTCCTATTTCCGAAGCAATCTGTCAGCGTAGCGACACGCGCCGTGGAGGTCGCGCGCTGCAACGCTCGTTGGCAATTTGATCAGTTGGTTCGCGAAGACGCTGCGTGGTCAAGGATGACGAGGGGGCAAGAGTGGTCGGTCTCAGTCCGGGCGGCGGAGTCGATCGCTTTGAGACGCAATAACTTGGAGGTTAACATGAAATTGATTAAGAGCCTGATCCTCGGCCCTGCGGCGACACTAATCGCGGTGGGCGGAGCTCTGGCGGCCGATCTTCCCGTCAAGGCCAAAGCGGTCGAGTATGTGAAGGTGTGCTCCCTGTATGGTCCCGGATTTTACTACATCCCGGGCACCGACAGCTGTATCAAGCTCGGCGGCTACCTGCGCTCGGACGTTCTCGTGAACAGCAACGCAGTCAATATCGGCAACATCTCGGGCGCGGGAGGCGCGAACAATCGCTTCACGAACGGCTACACTTGGCGCTCGCGTGAAGGCTTCAACATCGATACCCGTACGGCGACCGAGTACGGGGTGCTCCGTACCTTCTTCGATGCGACGTTCAGCTGGACGTCGGGCACCTACGCAGGCAACGGCCTTGGCGGCACCGTTTATGAGGGTGGTTTTCCGAACAATGCCAGCTCGGGTGTCGTCGCTGGCGGTACGGTCGGCGTCTACTACGCCTTCG
>NZ_JBHMET010000120.1:3459-23725 GCF_042430365.1 Bradyrhizobium erythrophlei | reverse complement strand
CTCGCAGTTCAGCGCTCCCTGGACCAACTATCCGGCCAACAACTTCGACGGTCTCGTCGGTGGCGGCGGCACGGTCACTGGTGTGAACCAGTTCACCTACACCGCTGAATTCGGCAACGGCGTGTCGCTGGCTCTGTCGGCTCAGGATCAGACGCAGTACTATCAGGCTGGCGTGAACAACCTCGGCGCCGTCGGCCCGACTGGTCTTCCGCTCGGTCTCCTCGGTCCTTACGGTGCGAGCGACTACGCCGGAACGATCACCCCGGATTTTGTCGCCTCGCTCCGCGTCGACCAGGCCTGGGGTCTGTTCCAGGCGTCGTTCGCGGCGCATGACAACCACGCAGCCTACTTCGGCGGCACCGAGTCGACCGGTCATCCGGACGACAAGTGGGGCTGGGCTGGTCAGTTGGCCTTGTCGGTCAAGAACATCCCGACGGGCCCCGGCGACACGATCAACTTCCAGGGTGTGTATACTGACGGTGCGACCCGTTACAACATCCAGGACATCGCCGGTCAGGCTGGCGCGTTCACCGTCTACGGCGGCACCAATCTGCCTGGCGCCTACCAGAGCATCGGCTTCGGCTTTGCGCCTGACACTGTGTTCGCGGCTGGAACTTCGCAGCAGTCGATCAAGACCTGGGGCTTCCGTGGTGGTTACACCCACAACTGGAATCTCTACTGGAACTCCGGCGTCTACGGAGCTTATGCTCAGGTCATGTACGACGACACGGCTAAGACCTTGCTCTGCGGCGTTGGCGGCGTCGGTGGTTCGATCCGGGCTACCCTTGGTGCGGCCGGTGGCATCATCAACTGCAACCCCGACTACAACATTGCGCAGATTGGCGTGATCACCCGTTGGACCCCAGTCAAGAACCTGACCTTCTCGGCCGATGTGACCTACACCCATCTGGACCAGAAGTTCTCGGGTACGGTCACGGGTCCCAGCGTTCCTATCGGCAAGCCGGCAGCTACCTACGAGCTGAAGAACCAGAACACGGTCCTCCTGCTCCTCCGCGCTCAGCGCAACTGGTAATATCGCGGTTGATCTGATCGCGATCTAAGCCCCCGGCGGGAAACCGTCGGGGGCTTTGCTTTGCGAGCGCGCGCCGCCGGAAACTTGGAGTGTGCTCTGAGGGTGGACAGTAAGCATACGACGAGTACCGCGGTATTCCCGCGCGCGCGGATAGTCGTTGCCGGCTATAACGATGACGACGGTTTCAGGCGACCTGAGCCGTTGCGGTGTTTTCGGCTTTTGCTTTCCACTCCCACGGGAGCAGTTCGTGCAGGCGAGATTGCGTGATCTCCGCGATGCGTCTGAAGACGTCGGCGAGCCAGACCTTGGGATCGACGTCGTTGAGGCGCGCAGTCATGATGAGGGTGAGCATGATACCTCTCCTTCAACGGAGATCTCGCGCCCGAGCTTGATTTCGCGGCCGAGGTGCAGGCCTCCGATATCACTGCGCAGGTCGGGATCTCGGGTCCTGCAGCCGCGCCGGTCTTCGCCTTCCGGTCACAACCTGAGTTGCCGCAGGACGAGATTCTGTCGCGCATCCTGTTTCAGAAGGCTTCGGGTAGCCTCACGACCTCACAGGCCCTGCAGCTTGCAGAGGCGGCGGCTCAGTTCGCAAGTGGTGGGGAAGGGACCCTCGACCGCATGCGCCGCTCGCTCGGCGTCGACAGCCTGGATGTGGGCACCGGGGCGGGTGGCCCGATGGTCGGCGCCTCGCGCGCGATCGGCGACAGGTTGAGTGTTGGTGTTCGGACGGGCGCGAGCCCCAGCCAGTCGGGACTGTCGGCGAATGTGGACGTGACGCGCCACATCCGCGTGGAGTCCGATGTCGATGCGAAGGGCTCGACGTCAGTCGGAGTCGGTACACGCTTCGAGTGGTGAGCGAGAGTGGCTTCTGGGGTATGCGAACGCGGATCAAGCCGACGGGTGTTAAGGCGACAGCATATATATATTGGTGGCGACCGTGCATAGCACGCCGCTTTCAACGAAGTTGTTGGTCACATAAGCCGCTGCATGTCTGGCTCTCCACGCTGTGCCAGCGCAAACGCCAATGTGCTTTCCCTTTCCGGATCGGTGATTGTATTTCCTTCGCTCGCTGGCAACGCTTTGTCGACTGCAACAAAAAGTCCGCCCAGAAAAACGCGTCCGGATCCTCCGAGCACTGCAATGAATACGAGTTCGAGGATACCGTTTTTGGTCTGCATGCAAGGATCATGCTGCCAAAATCAACATCAAAGGCGATGTCGCGCATAACCACGCCTGTGCAGTGGTCGTGATCGGTTGAGAAGGGGGCTGCGCGTCGGACAGTGATTGCCGCGCGCCGCGGAACGCGGCGGGACAATTCAAACCCATTTCCGGTTGCGGCGAGCGCATCCAGTCAAATGCGCCCGCCCACCGGTTTCAATCTATCTAGGCCTTTTTCTCAGCTTCTACGTAGCCATAAACTTCCGGCAGGATAAATTTCGCGGCTAGGAAGCCGATCAAGGACAGGATCGACACCGCAAATGTGGCGCCTGCCTTGCCCAGCGCATCATTGACCAGCGGGAAGACGAATGCGCCGAAGAACGCGGCCGCCTTGACGAAGACGTAGCCGAACCCGGCCGCCGTTGCCCTGAAGCGGGTCGGAGCCACCATCGAGGCGATCGTCATGCCGTTGGATGCATCCCAATAGTGACCCCACATCAGAATGCAGGCGCCGACCACGATGAGGATCTTCCAGTCGTTCTGGATTGCGAATCCGCCGAGGATCAAGCCGACGAAAGCAAGGCCAAAGCCCCACATCGCCACGCCGCGATGACCGATCTTCGGCAGCATCAGCGGCGCGACATAGCCTGACACCGTGGCGAGGCAGAAGATGAGAGCAGTGACGAGGTTCGTGCCGGTGATGTCGCCGCTGCCGGAAACGCCGACGCCGCTGAGCACGAGGATGACAGGAAGATAGAAGCCCCAGGCGGTGAATTCGGCGCCCTGGCAGGCGTTGGAGATCCACGCAAAGATCGTGGCGCGACGCTTGATCGGATCGGCCCAGATCACCTTCAGGAAATCGCCGAGCTTGGGCTTCGGCAGCTTCTGGTCCTGGTTGGGAAGCATGTCGAGGGGATCGTCGAACAGCCGCTTCGACACTTCCTTTGCCTTGACGAACTGGCCGCGCTGCAATAGCGACAAGGGTGTTTCGGGCAGATCGAGCCGCCCGATCAGCAGGATGGCCGCCGGCACGGCGCCGAGCGCCAGCGCGACCCGCCACAGCAGCGAATGGTCCATGCCCATCACGTACATCACCGTGATCACCAGGATGGAGAATACCTCGCCGAGACCGAACATGAACTGCCAGCGGCTGCCCATCTCCTCGCGCTTGCCTTTCGACATCGATTCCATGATGTAGGCGTAGCCATTGGAGATGTCGCTGCCGAGCGGAATGCCGATCAACAGACGCACGACGATCAGATCCCAGACGTCGCGCACAAAGGCTTGAGCGATCGCCAGGATGATGAAGAGCACCATCGTGCCGATGAACACCTTCTTCCGGCCGAAGCGGTCGGCGAACACGCCGCCCAGCAGTGCGCCGATCAGCGCGCCGCCCTGCACGGCGGCGGTTAGCAGGCCAAGCTGTACCGGCGACGGATTGAAATCCGTCTTGATGAAGATCAGCACAAAGGCGATCGCGTAGAGATCCCAGGCCTCGATCAGGATCGTGGCGATCATCATCCATCCGCCTTGCGTGCTCGACACGGTGCCGGGCTTGTTGAGCAGGCGCTGCGTCGCCTCGTCCGACAGGCGTCTGACGTGTTCGCTGTCCATCGTAGTCGTCGTCGTATCCATTGTTCCTCCCGTTTTATTCATTGATTTTGGTCGCGCGTCGCTACGTCGCGAAACTGAGCTGTACCTTCATTTGCGTTGAGCGATCGCGCACGACGTCGAAGGCGTCGCGAATCTGTTCCATCGGAAATGTCGCGGTGATGATCGGGCGCACGTCGATGCGACGTTCGGCAATCATCCGGGCCGCGATCGGATATTCGGCATGGAAGCGATGCGTGCCGGCGAGACGGATCTCCTTGCCGACCAGCGCATTGAACGGAATATGGGCGCCGCTGCTGACGCCCACCGCGACGATCGCGCCCCGCGGCCTGACGACCGGGAACATGTTGCCAAGCGCGATGCCGACCCCGGTACATTCGAAGCCGGCGTCGAAATAGCCCTTGTCGGCGGAATAGAGTCGGGCCAGCCGGTCCGGTTCGGCGAGGGCGTTGACGGTCGACGTGGCTCCCATCTTGATGGCAGCCGCAAGCGGAGCTTCGGCGAGATCGACGGCGACGATCTCCTGGGCGCCCGCGAGTTTCGCTGCTCCCACCAGCAGCGCGCCGATCGGCCCTGCGCCCATGATCAGGACGCGCTTGCCGAAGATGCTGCCCGCATTGTTGATCGCGTGCAGGCCGACCGAGAGCGGTTCGGCGCAGGCGGCTTCATCGAGCCCGACATCGCCGACCGGTTCGCACTGGAAATCCTCGACGATGATCTCGTCGCGGAAGCCGCCGTTGCAATGCGGCTTGCGCATCGCGCTGCCGAAGAACTGCATCTGGAGACAATGCTGCTGCTCGCCGATCTGGCAGAAGCGGCAACGGCCGCAGGGCAGGCTTGGGCAAAGTGCGACCCGGTTTCCCGGCTTCACATTGGTGACCTCGCCGCCGACGGCTTCGACCGTGCCCGCAACCTCGTGGCCGAGGATGATGGGTTCGCTGACCTGGATCGTGCCGATGCCGCCGTCCCAGAAATAATGGATATCCGAGCCGCAGAGTCCGCCGGCGCCGACGCGCACGCGGACCTGTCTCGGACCGACATCGCCGATCTCGCGCGTTTCGATGCGGACATCGCCCTTCCCGTGGAGCACGCAGGCCCGGGTCTTCATGGTCAATCCTCGCCTGGTTGTTGTTTGGCCGGCGTCATCGTCCGGCACGCCAGCCCTATGCCGTCGTGAAAAAGTCGGGGTGCTGTGCTTCGATGGATGGCAGGTCGTCCATGATCAGCCGCAAATGCTCGCGCATCCTGCGCTCGGCCTCGTCGGGCGACGCCTTTTCAATCGCGTCAACGATAACGGTGTGCTGGCGCACGAGATTCGCTTGCGGAAAGCTGCGCAGGGAGAGGTAGCGGACACGATCCATCTGAAGCTTGACGTCTTCGATGACCTTCCAGCCATAAAGCCGGCCGGCGGCGTCCGCGAGGGTCCAGTGAAACTCTTCGTCCAGCCGCATGAAATCGTAGAGATCGCCCGCCGGCACGGCCTGCTGGGCGACGAGCTGCTTGCGCAGCCTGGTAACGAGCCCGGCATCGCCCTTGGCAGCCACTTCACGGACGATGTTGGCCTCGATCGCCTCGCGCACGAAGCGGGCATCCATGACCGCGGTCTTGCTGATCTTGCGAACGTAGGTGCCGCGCTGCGGTCTCACCTCGAGCAGGCCTTCCTCGGCGAGCTTGATGAAGGCTTCGCGCACCGGCTGGCGGCTGATCGCGAATCTGCGTGCGATCTCGGCCTCCGAAAGGGCGGTGCCGGGGGCGATCTCGCCGCGGATGATGCGCTGCCTGAGCCCGGCATGGATCTGAGGCCTGACCGGACTGGTCAGGTCCAGCGACCAAGGGACATCGCGCGGGTCCGCCGCGCCTTCCAATGGAGTCTTCTCAAGGTCCAACGCCAATCCCATGTCCTCTGATAATGTCGACTACCATACTAGTCAACCGAAATTTGATGTGTTAGGTGGTCGTGATCCCCAGGTGTTCGCGCCTGTGCCAGCTCGGGAGGAGATCCATCATGAGGCAGACATGGCGATGGTTCGGGCCGCCCGACCATGTGTCGATCGACGACATGATGCAGGCAGGGGTCGAGGGGGTCGTCAGCGCGCTGCATCACGTTCCGACCGGCGACCTCTGGACGCCCGGCGAGATTGAAAAACGCCAGCAGGCGATCGGCCGCATGAAGGACGGTCATCCGTCCGGCCTCCGCTGGGAGGTGGTGGAGAGCTTGCCGGTGTCGGAAGACATCAAGAAGCAGAAGGGCAGCTGGCGCACGCACGTCGAGAACTACAAGGCCAGTCTTGGAAACCTCGCCGCCGCGGGCATCGAAGTCATCTGCTACAACTTCATGCCGGTGCTCGACTGGACCAGAACCCATTTGCATTGGCGATTGCCGAACGGCGCCACTTGCATGCGCTACGACTTCGTGGACTTCGCGGCCTTCGACATGCTGATCCTGCGCCGGCCAGGGGCCGAGGCCGACTTTCCCGGCTGGGTGGTCGAGCAGGCGCGGCAACGCCACGCCACAATGACCGAGACCGACAAGGCGACGCTAGCACGCAATGTCGTGTTCGGCCTGCCCGGCGCCGCCGACAATTTCACGCTGGCCGATGTGCAGGCGCATCTAGAGGACTATCGCGACGTGTCCGCGGACCGGCTGCGCGCGCATCTTGTTGACTTCCTGAATGAAGTCGCGCCCGTCGCCGAGAAGCTGGGTCTGCGCCTGTGTTGCCATCCCGACGATCCGCCGTTCGGGCTGCTCGGCCTGCCGCGGATCATGTCGACGGAGGCCGACTATGCCGCGGTGATGGATGCGGTGGATTCGCCCGCGAGCGGTATCACGCTGTGCACGGGCTCGCTTGGCGCGCGGCCCGACAATGACCTGCCTAGCATGATGCAGCGCCTGGGCCCGCGCGTGCACTTCCTTCATCTGCGCAACGTCAAACGCGAGTCGAACGACATTCGCGGCTCGTTCTACGAGGCCGATCACCTTGGCGGCGACACCGATATGGTCGCGGTCATCGCAGCCGCGCTGCGTGAGGAGCGGCGGCGCAAGGCGGAAGGCCGCGCCGACTGCTCGATCCCGTTCCGTCCCGATCACGGCCATGACATTCTCGACGACCTCAACCGCAGCGGACAGCCCGGCTATCCGGCGATCGGCCGGCTGAAGGGGCTTGCCGAATTGCGCGGCGTCTTCACTGCACTGTCGCATCCAGCGGATGGGTTGCCGGCATGAGCGCACCGAGGCGCCTGACGTCGCTGGCCGACGTCAGCGGCGCGGCGTCGCGACCGGCCTATGATCCGGCGAGGCACGGCCACGGCATCGTTCATCTCGGGATCGGCGCCTTTCATCGCGCCCATCAGGCAGCGTATACCGACGCCGCGCTCGCGGCGGGCGGCGGCGATTGGCGCATCATTGGCGCAAGCCTGCGCAGCGTCGAGCCTGCCGATGCGCTCAATCCGCAGAATGGCCTCTACACCCTGATCGAGCGCGATGCCTCGGGCGTGCGCGCTCGAGTGATCGGCAGCATCGCATGCGCTATTGCGGCGAGCCGCGCGCCGGACGATCTGATGGCAAGCCTCGTCGATCCGCGCACGCGCATTGTGACGATGACCGTGACCGAAAAGGCCTATGGTGTCGACCGTGCGGCAATGACCGTCGATATCCACCATCCGGCCGTTGCCGCCGACCTGCGAAACCCGACCCATCCGTCCGGCGTGCTGGGCCTGCTGGCGGAGGCGCTGCGGCGTCGGCGCGCTGTGCAGGTCAAGCCATTCACCGTGCTCTGCTGCGACAACCTGCCCGACAACGGCGCGTTCGTTCGGCATGGCGTGGTCGATTTCGCGCGCCGGTGCGATCCGGCGTTAGGCGAGTGGATCGCCGACAAGGTTTCGTTTCCGTCTTGCATGGTCGACCGCATCACGCCGGCCTCGACCGAGGCAACACGCGAGGATGCGCTGCGCCTGACGAACTGCGTCGATCAGGCGCCGGTCGAGACCGAGCCGTTCACGCAATGGGTGATTGACGATCGCTTTCCGGGCGGTCGTCCAGCCTGGGAGGCGGGCGGTGCGCTGTTCGTCGATGACGTGCGGCCTTATGAGGCGATGAAGCTGCGCATGCTCAATGGCGCGCATTCGATGCTCGCCTATGCGGGCTTTCTGAGCGGGCGGCGCTATGTACGCGACACGGTCGGGCCCGCGGGCTTCCGTCCCCTGATCGAGCGGCACATTAAGGCGGCCGCATCGACGTTGCCGCGGTTGCCCGGGATTGATCTTGCCGCCTATGCGCCGCAGCTGCTGTCGCGCTTCGCCAATCCCGCGATCGCGCACGAGACCTACCAGATTGCAATGGACGGCACGGAGAAGCTACCGCAGCGGATTCTAGCGCCGGCGCTCGAAACGCTCGAGAAGGGCCTCGATGTCAGACCCTTTGCGTTCGCCGTCGCAGCCTGGATGCGTTACTGTGTTGGACGCCTCGATGACGGCAGTCCCTTCGCGCTGCGTGATCCACGCGAAGGCGAGATTGGCCGCCTGCTGTTAGGCGCCGTTGCGCCATCGGATGTCGTCGACGCCCTACATGCGCTTCCGAACTTCTTCCCCGAACGGCTACGGACAAACCTCGTTTGGCGACATACGGTCAACTCCTGTCTCGGCTTGATGATGGGTGAGGGTATGCAGGCCGCGCTTGCGGCGGAGGCGCAGACTTAATCGTTGTACCTCGCATGTAGCTTGCCCCTTCGAGAGCACCGGGCGTGAATGTCGACGCGCCGAGCGATGGCTCTGGCTAGGCCGAGGCGGCACACCAACCTTGGCGGAGGAAGTTCCTGAGCGTCTTGCCGTTGGCGTTCCTTCCCTCGCGCCCGGACAAAGCGGCGAAATTTCACAAACTCTAATGACTAGGAAGCCGGATCGGCCCACTACTCCGACTCGTCCCTATAATCGCGTCTCAATGCAATAGAGTGCACTCGTGCCGAATGGGCATGTGAGGTCGTCGAACCTTGTTGAGATCGCTCGGAGGAGCTGTGACTTTCGAAGAACGCTCGGCGTCGTGCTCGGAGCCTTTCTGTACCCCTGGTTGGGCGGTCACGAGCGATCTGGTCAAGCGGCAGGGGCCTACAGGCGGATGCTGACAATGAACAGCGGACGGTACGCCCTGATCGAACGTTCGCACGACTTTGCTCTGGTGCCTTGGCGACCGGTCCTGGAGCGAGCGCGCGGGCAAGTGGTCACGGGCAGTGTCGGTAGCGCAGGAATTTCGTGGTCTGTTGGCCTCAGACGCGGCATCGGTCGATGAAGTCGGCGCCCCTTCGAACGGCATGTTTCCGCTGTCAACAACGGTGGCGCCGATCGCGTCAGAGGGCTCATCGGCTCTCAGCCGTGATCCTGGCCTTACCGGTGTTGCTGATCCAGTCGGCGAGCCGCGATTCGGAACCCCACCAGCCGAGCATGGGCTTGTTCAGGTAGACGAACAGCTCGCCGTCGCGCTTCGGAGTAAGGATTTCAGCGAGACGCTCGGAATCATCGGGCACAGCATACTCAGCATCATTGACCCGCACATCGTCGCTCTGGTTCGGTGGTGCGCGATCGAGGAAATCCTCCTCATTGCCTCTCGAGCCGATGCGAAAGATGATGCTGCCCCATGGCCGGTCGAACGTGTGCCGGAATGGATAGAGCAGGGCCATCGTGGCCGCCTTGAAGAACGGCAGGCGGCCGATCGGCTGTCCGCCCATATAGGATTCCTCGCCAAAGAAGGTCCACTTGCCGGACGGAGGCTTGGTCTCCGGGTCCGGCAGTCGCTGGACCACGATTCGATAGTCCTTGCCGGTCTTCACGAAGACGCCCGTTGAAATGCAGATGTTGTTTGGCTTGTTGGTTGCCTCAGGCGAGGTGTCGAAGATGAGCTCCGCCTGCTGCTTTCCTCCGACATTGCTAAAGCCCTTGCTTTTGCTCTCAGCGAGCCCTGGCGTTTCGGTGCAAAAGCTGCCCAAGCCGTCGCGTATGTTGAACTGGTAGTGGCTTCCAAAAGCAACGACGAGATACAGAATTCCGGCCGCGGATAAGGCAGGCGCGACTTTGAATTTCAGAAAGCGCAAGATCGCCTGATAAGCGCGCGACTGCCGGAGCACGCGGACGATCCTGGCTGGCAAGAAGTAGAACACGAGAAACGCAAGCAGGACATAGCGTACCGGGTCGGCCGTGTATGTCAGCATGGCATCGTTGAGGTCGCCCGGTAGCGCCAGCCAGCGCAGCCAAGGCCGGTCGAGCTCCGGGTAAACCAGTAAGTAGATAATAGCGCTGGCAAACAAGACCGTCTGAAATGGTGAGGCTGCGTACGGTCGCTCAGGTTGCTCCGGTGCGTTGCTGCCAGGCAGGTACCGCGTCCAGAGGATCCTCATGCCGTCGTTGATCGATCCTTTCAGCTTGGAGCTGATCCAGATCAGAAACGCGACGAGCGCGGCCCATACGACAAACCAGGCCGGATCGCGCGCGTACGCATCGATCCAGCGCGAAGCCATTCCGGGCAAGACGTTCCCGACAAGGCGAATGGTGTCCGACAGAAAGCGAAATTGGGTCCTGAGCTCTTGGAACGGATAGCTGTCCCTGAACAGGGGGTAGAGCAGGAGATAGCCTGTGACAAATACGGTCAGAAAATAGATTGCGCGCCGCCGCCAAACGATGTCCCAGATGTCTTCTTGTGCCTTGTGCCGGTCAAGCGAAGGCGTTCCTTCGGAAATGGCAGGATCGTTTGGCCCGATCGTGGCGCTCGTATTGGAGACCATCGGTCCCGATGGCCAGTAGTTGACGTAAGGATCGCTGGAACGAACGATCTCATATTTCTTAGGAAAGCCGATTGGCGCGTAAAAATGCGCGCCGAGCTTGATCCGGCCGAATACCGCCTCATGAATCTTTGGAACTGGTTTCGCATGCGGTGCGCCGTCCACGGCAAGGGTTGTCGGCATCGCATCGTAGAAGTCCTGAATCTTGCGCGGACTGTACCGGTAGTAACCGCCGAGCCCGCTGCGGGAATCGTAGAGCCGCCCATCCTTGTCCTTTGCGGAATCCGTACTGATCAGCGCATCCGGTTCGGCGTCGGGCATATCCTTGAAGACAAGGCCGGCCTCCTTCGCCTCGGACATCATCCAGGCCAACGAAATGTTTGCGAGGGAATCGTCCGGATAACCGCCGCCGACATTGGAATGAACGCCGGCGAACCAGACCTGCAGCAGCTGTTCGTTCCCCGAAGAGCGACTTGAGCCGCTTGGCTGGGTATTCGTCGCATCCTCATCCCAGAGAACCGGGTGGAAAGTCGCCCGCTCGTCGTCAATCGCCAACGCGTGCCGCGCCTTGCGGATCATGGGATTGAACTGCTTGTTCGGCAGTTCCAGCGGCCAAAGCCAATCGTTGACGCCGCGTGTCATTTCGTCGATGGGCAGGCCGTAGGCTGCAACGGTATCCCACACACCTACGAACTCGATCGATTCTATCTTGCGCTCGCATGACTTGTAGAACCGCTTGTCGAGCCAGGACAGCACGAGCCGAAGCGGATACTGGAGGTTCCAGACCGGATATTTGTTGTGGCGATAGGCGCGATAGGCCGCACGCGCGTTCCTGTCGAGTTCGGCTTCATTGGCAAATTTGACAAGGCCCTGATTGAGCACCAAGCCGATGACGATCCGAATGGTGAAGGCGCCGCGGCTGAAGCCGAAGCCGTAGATCTTGTCGCCGTCCCGATAGTTGCGGCAGAGAAACTTGTAGAGGTTGATGACGTTGCGCTTCAGGCCGTATCCAAATGCGCCACCGAGGATGGCAAGGGGCTTGAACGAAGAGGTGCCGACGCCGTCATCGTAGATCGCGATCTGGTCCGATGTCTTGAGGTCGAGCGCCTGAAATGTCCGCCAGACGTTGGTTCGCCAAACCTTGCCGGCAGCGTTGCCCGTCCCGTCCGAAAGCAGAATGATCTTCTTGGACATCGGCCTTCTCCAAATGCACCGTATTCAGCTGGCGCCGAAGATAGGAAGCGCTTGGCCACGGCTCGGACCAATCTGCCAGGCGAAGGGAAGGAGCGGCACATTCAACGCGCCTGTCCACACGAATTGTCCGATCGCGTAACCGCCGCCGGACCGTGGATCGTCTGCAGTAGTCCTGACCAAACGCTTCTCGTTCGAAATTACTTCTGTAATGCGGACGTCCGCTCTGCTCTCGGCGGGCAGGACGGCGCATCGGCTTTTCAACGGTTCGATAGTTGCACGCTTGGAGGTTGCTTGGCTATATAAATACAGCCTTGGCTTAAGCAAAACTGTGGGCATTCGTTGCCCACCGGATCGACGTGCATGCCCGAAGCGAGGCCCAGCTAGATCGCAGTCTCTCCCGCGTCGAAGAGAGTTAGCCGGGCGCCAGTCCGACCTTGTATCGCCGCGCAAGCTGCCAAAACCAATCCTGGTCCAGCTTGGTCGCCCGATCGATCTCCCGGACCGAGCTGCGCGCGCGGTCAAAGATTGCGTAACAAAGGCCTTCGTCATCGTGGCGGGCGTAATAGGCGATGCCGTCGGGACGAAGCGGGTGGTCGAGTAACGCCTTGGACCAGGCCTGGGGTGCGTCGTAAGGCAGCCCGCCGTGCACCACCTCGGCGGTTGCGCCGAGAATCGCGAGCGAGGGGCCAGCTAGTCTGATTAGCCCAAGGTCTGCTGTAATCTCCAGGCGAACGTAGGCTTTGCGCCGGAGCAGGCCGGTGTCTATCAGGGTCCGTCCCGGTACCCGGAGGAACGTCTCTGCGAATGCGCCAAAAGGCTCGCGAGCCGCATAGAGAACGCCGTAGCTTCCGTCGGGAGCATTCAGTCGACCCAAGCGCGATGTGTCGAAGAAGATCGGATCGTATTTGGCGGTGTAGAACCGATGAACGACCGCACCCCGCCGCAGTCGAACCAGACGGGGACGACGGCGATCGAGATCGTCCGGAGGCAGCGGACCGGTCACGCGCCTTGCTGGGCCATTCGCCGGGCGGCCTCAACCACGAGTTCGATCTTGCCTTCCTTGAGCAGGTCGATGGGCTTACGGCCGTTCAGCCGATCATCAGGCTGAGCCAGGAAGTTCAGAACGGTCCAGGGATTGTTGGTTGGCAGAGCGTCCTGGACGGACTTGAGTCCCTCGACGACGGTGCCGTCCGCGTTGAACTGAAGGGTCGGAAAGCTCCGGTGGTTGCTGGGACCGGGAACGGCAAGGAGGCTGCCTTCCTGCACGCGCCTGTCGACAGCCTGCCGAGAGATGCCCCGCAGGAGCGTCCTGACCTGGTCCAGATCGTACGCGCCCCCTGATCGCCGAAGGTCCTCCTGCGCAATGCGAACGCCCTCAAGGACGGCGAGGGCGCGGGCATCGGGCGCAAATGCCTCCTTGTTGACGACAGCGGTTTTCGTCATTGCGCCGGAGAAGAACCGGAACGCTTCACCCGCCAGTTGCTTGTTCCGCTCACGGACCTTCTGCAGAGCCGTCGCACTCTTGGAAACAATCGCGACCTGAGCGCCAGCGGGAAGGGCCAGGCTCTTCAGAGCGGCGGGCTTCTGCTTAAGTACCATCATCACACCGTCCTCGTGGACGGACACATCCTCGGTACCGGAGGGTTTTGACTGTGTCTTGGACATGAGCTCAACTCCGCCACAAATATCGAGATCCGATGCAACCTTGTCAACTTTGACAACATTATATCAGGGTACTATAATACCAACCACCGATCTGCGGCGGCATTTCCCGCAAATTATGCGGAGAATAGGGCCACCAATCTCCGCATCGGCCTGAGGCGCGGTCCGCCAGGCGGTTCCTCCACTTAGCCACAAGTGTTGGTACCGGTGGTTGCGAGTCCGGTATTTGAGCCGGCCCGGCGATCATTTCCGCGGCGATGGATCGCGCATGAAGGGCGGCAATTGGCGGACTCTCAAGATGTCACGTCGCGAGTTGGCTGCTCTCCGATAGGAAAACAGGGCTCCTCCGATAGTGGGTTTCGCGATGTAGCGCTCCCCCGCTACCAATCGTACGATTTTGCGCGATATTCCACGATTTCCTACACACGAAATTGCACTTCGTCATTACTGACGACTGTTTCCCTGAAGATCAGCCCGGAGATGATCCACTCAGCGTTGCAGGCCGATTGCCGCCGGCGGGCGGATCGACGCAGCCGTGATCGACATGTCGACTGTAACAACGGGTCCGTCGGCACATGTACGTCGTACGCTGAAAACAACTTGATCGAGCTTCCAGAGATCTTCCGGTTGTCTGCTGTAGCCAAATAGCTGGTATCGATTGTCGGCTTGACCATCGCGATGGAGCAGCGCGACAAAATCAGCCATTTACTCAACATGCCAGTATTCGTCGGGCATGCGATCGTCCGGCTTTTGGAGGACAGCGGGAAACGGCTCCGGTGCGAGAGGTACCACGGAAGCGAACAGTTTCACCACGTCATGGTTATATGACTTCGAAAATTCATGTTTCCGTTTTGAGCGATCTGCGATCGTGGGTGTGATTCGTGCGGCCTCGTGACCTCGGCCAACGACTTGCCGGTGCGACCGCCAGATTCCGGTTAGATTGCAGGACCATGGGTCTTCAGGGCGATCGCTCCGTTTCCGCCAAGAGCCGAACGAAACGGTCTCATGCGGCCTGACCTTCAACAGTAGGCGATTGGTCTCATTAGCTCTATTGGTCCTTTGGCTGTCGCAAATCCATGGCAGTGGTCTAGATAGATGAGGAAACCTCTTCAGCTGGAATGAGACATTGAACGAAAGTCAGATCATGACATCCGCGGGCACGTCACGACAGTCGCCGCAGGGGCGGTTACCCGCGCTAGGCCTCTCAGCGCTTGGCATTGTGTTCGGCGACATCGGCACCAGCCCGCTCTATACGTTCAAAACGATCTTGAGCACTGCCGAGAAGTCTCCCAATTCCGCGGTCGTCCTTGGCGCGCTTTCTCTCGTGCTTTGGACACTCTTCATTATTACCACCGTCAAATATGTGCTGTTCGCCATGCGCGTCGACAATGATGGTGAAGGCGGCATTTTGGCATTGATGGCACTCTTGGGTGTGAAGAAGCAGCACCGGCCGACGATCGTGGCGGTCGGGCTTTTCGGCGCTGCCCTGATCTATGGCGACGGTGCAATCACCCCTGCAATCTCGGTACTGTCCGCCCTGGAGGGGCTCGAAATGGCGGCTCCGGCGCTGCAGCCCTACGTGGTTCCAGCAGCCGCAATCATCCTGTTTCTGTTGTTTGCGGTCCAGTCGCAGGGGACGGCGAAGATCGGCCATCTGTTCGGCCCAGTGATGCTGGTCTGGTTCGTTGGCATGGCGATACTGGGGCTAGTCGGCATCGCCAGACATCCTGGCGTATTGGCTGCACTCAATCCGTCGTATGGTTTGTCCTATTTGTTCTCTAGCGGCGCTACCGGGTTTCTCGTGCTTGGCGCCGTCTTTCTTTGCGTCACCGGCGCCGAAGCGCTTTATGCCGACATGGGGCATTTCGGTGCAGGCCCCATTAAGGCTGCTTGGTTCGCGATCGTGTTCCCCAGTCTGATCCTGAACTATGCCGGTCAGGCGGCCCTCGTGTTGGAGGGGGCGCCAACCGACGGCAACATCTTCTACCGGTTGTGCCCGGACGCATTGCTGCTGCCGTTGATTATCCTTGCAACGGTCGCCACCATCATCGCCAGTCAGTCTATCATCACCGGAGCATTCTCAATGACACGGCAGGCGATCCAGCTCGGCTGGCTACCGCGTCTGCAGATCAAGCAGACTTCGCCGGAAGGCTACGGACAGATTTATGTCGGTGGGGTCAATTGGCTTTTGATGATCGTGACGCTTGGGCTGACCATCGGGTTCGCCAAATCGGACAATCTTGCGTCCGCCTACGGCATCGCAGTTTCGTTGACGATGCTGATGACCTCGGCGCTGCTGTTCATTGCGATGCGGGAAATCTGGCGGTGGAGCATTGTCACCGCAGGCCTGGTTGCCTCCTGTTTCCTGACTGTCGACGGCGCCTTCTTTTTGGCCAATCTGACAAAGGTAGCGGAGGGGGGATATGTGCCGCTGATCCTGGCCGTATCCGTCTACGGCGTCATGTGGATATGGCATCGCGGAGCGGCCGCCGTCTCTGCACGGCTGCGCGAAGCGCTGATCCCAGTCCCACAATTTATGGCAGAGATTGCCGAAAGGAGCCTACCCCGAGTTCCTGGTACCGCAGTATTTCTCACCCGAACCGAGCACGGTACGCCGCCCGTAATGGTCTGGCACGTCAAGCATAACCGCGCCCTGCACGAACAGCTCTTCGTGGTACGCGTGGAGATCCTCTCGGTGCCTTGGGTTGATCCGAGCAATCGGGTAACGCTTGAAGAGGTCGCGCATAATTTCTGGCGGGCAGAGGCGCGGTTCGGCTTTATGGAGCGTCCCCATATCCCAGAATTGCTCGCTCGAAGCAAATCGCTGGGGTGTACCGTCGATATCGATGACGTGACCTACTATGTGGGCCACGAGACCGTGATCCGACGTGAGGACGGCATGGGCCTGCCGGGCTGGCAGGAGCGTCTATTCGCAACAATGGAGCGGAACGCGCAACATGTCAGCGATTTCTTCAGTCTTCCCAACGACCAGGTTGTAGAGATAGGACGACAGGTGGCAATCTAGCACTACTTTGGCAGATTTATTTGCTGCGGCTTTCATGGATTCGTCTTCGACAGTATGGGCATCGCTGTGATGGCGGTCGAAGAATGAGATCGACGATGGCGTGGCGTACCGCCGGCAAGTTTGGCTGAGGCGGAGGTGCTTCTTTTTTTCGCCCCGCTTGTGCGGGGCGACGGTGTTGCAAGAAGGCGTAGGCGATCATGGTCATCAGCACGTGAGGGTGAAGACCTTGCCAGGATCGCCCCTCGAAGTGATCAAGCCCGAGCTCGTCTTCCAACTGCTGATGCGCCTGTTTGCAGATCCAACGTGCTTTGATGGTGGCGGCTAATGTGCGCAGATCTGTCGCGGCAGGCAGGTTGGCCAGATAGCATTTCTTTTCCCCTGTCGTCCGGTGTTCGCCGATCCACCACGCCTCCTCGCCGGGAAGATGCTGCTGGCCCTTGTCCTTGATCCGCTGCGGAGGTCCATCGGCGATCTGCACCCGAATGGCGGCAAAGCGGGCTTTCAATCGCCCCTCAATCTCGGCCAAAGCGATCTCTGGTTTGGATCGTGGCGTTCGGTGTTCGACAGGAACGCCGGCACGCTGGTCCACGTTATTGGGGCGGTTGCGGCGCCTTGTAGGCGGCGGCCATCGGCTGCTCGCCTTTCTCGACGTGGGGGGTGATGTTCTCGAGCATCACGATCGCATCATCCACCACGAAACCGACTGCGATCGTCAGCGCCATCAGCGGCGCGTTCGTCTTATTGGCGCATGAAGGCGTCCAGGTCCGCCGCGACCCAGATCGTCGCCGGTCTTGCGGTTGCTGTCGCGCTGATCGCGACCGTCATTTATTTGGCCCGGCTGCTCGTTTCGCCGGATTGAGTGTGTCTCACGCAAGTCTCGAAGGCGCGTGTCCGAACCCCAGATGGGGACGCGGGCGTATCCGAGAGCGCTGGTGCGATCAACCGACGTGGCTCGCCTGGGTCGGGTGAGCCGTTTAATCCTCATCCTGGTGTTCACGTTCGCGTTCGTAACGGCCCCGATGTTCGTGCTCATGCTCATGCCACGAACGACCTCGCCAAGACTCCCTGGCGGACCCATATCCTCCGTAGGAGGGGTACGCCCCGTACGGACCGTACATCCCGTAGCCGGGCCGTTGCACGCAAATTCGCCGACAGCCGTAGTAGCCACACCGCTCACGGCAGATCAATGCGACATTCTCAAGGATGGGACGAGCCGCTGAAAATGTTCGACCGGCAGCAGGCAGGTTGATAGCAGAAGCTGAAGTCGACCAAATTGCGCAGAGGCAGAGAGCCGTTGAGGCAACCGTTGCGAGCTTAGACATGGAAATCCCCTCAGAGCATTCCAGAGACAACGTCAACGCAACCCAACGGTTTCAGACCAGGGGGAACGTCTGGGCGCGTATTGGCCTTGCAGATGTCGCTGGATTTGAGGCCAAGATTCGGGCCGAAAGTGTTGCTATTTGCATGACCGTTAAGGTTCTATTCAGCCGGCGCGCGATTGACTGAACGGGGCACGGGAGAAACTTGGATGAAGACGCTGTTTTGGGCTGCGCTTGCTGTTTTTGCCCTGATGGTCTCTGCGGAAGCGGCCGAGCGCCGCATTGCTCTCGTTGTCGGCAATGCCAACTATCAAACGGGCTCTCTGCCAACGCCCGCCAATGATGCCGGCCTCGTCGCACAGACGCTGCAGGCGGCAGGCTTCGACGTTACAGGAGCGCGCGATCTTGATCAGGAATCCCTGCGGCGTGCTTTTAGGGATTTTCTGGACAAGTCATCGTCGTCAGGTCCAGATACGGTCGCCTACATTTATCTCTCGGGATATGGGGTGCAGCTGGAGGGCGAGAACTATTTCGTTCCCGTCGATGCGCGTATTGCGAGCGACGCGAGCGTTTCCGCCGAAGCCCTGAGACTCTCTGACTACTTAAGGCCGCTCTCGGCGCTGCATCTGAAGACGGTGGTGGTCGTCCTCGACCTCGCGCGCGCCAATCCCTTTGCCAGATCAGGAAATCCGTTGACCGGCGGGCTGGCGCTGGTTGAGGCCGAACCCGGCACGTTGATTGCGTTCAATGCGGCGCCCGGCACCGTCGCACCCGACGAAAGCGGCCCATATTCTGCCTATGCGCAGGCCCTTGCGGAAATTTCCCGCGAAGGCGGAGTGTCGCTCGATGACGCATTTGCGCGGATCCGCTTGCGCGTCAATCAGATCACCAATGGCGGGCAGGTGCCTTGGCATTCCTCCAAGCTGCAAGCCCCGATTTACCTCTTCGAGCGCGCGCCGAACGCGCCGCCGCCTCAGGTGACCGCCGCGGAAACAGCATCGATTCGGCGGAGGCCGATCCGGGATTTCGACGCGCGCGAGGCCTACCTTGCCGCCCTCGATCGCGATACGCTCGAAGCCTACGAAGACTTTCTTGCAACCTACCCGAACGATCCGATGGCGCGGCGCGTACGCGCGATCGTCGCGGCCCGGCGCGAGGCGATCACCTGGCGGCGCACCAGAAGCACAGACACGCCACAGGCCTATTGGTCATATCTGAGACGCTATCCGCGTGGCGCGCATTCCTACGATGCGCGAAGGCGTTTGTCGTATCTTTCCGCTGCCTTGGAGCCGCCACCGAGCTTCACCGTCATCGAGTACGACTTGCCGCCGCCGCCGCCGGATGAAATCGTCTATGTCGACCGGCCGGTCCTGGCGTTTGCCGATCCCGAGTTCGACTTTGCGCCGCCGCCGCCGCCGCCAGTCGTTTTCCTTCCGCCGCCGCCGGTCTACTTCGTCGATCTGCCGCCACCTCCACCACCGGCGGTCGCTTTCGTGCTGCCGATCCCCGAGTATCGGCCGGTACCGATGTGGGTGGAGCCGCCGCCGCAGATCGTGCCGCCTCCAAGCAACATCATCTACAACAACATCCACAACACGGTCGTCATCAACAACACGACCAATCTGGTCACGATCACCAACCCGCAGGGTCAAGCCGAGACGGTGACACCGGCCGTTGCCGCCGCGGCACCGCTTCGATCGCCGGCACCTGGATTGCCGGCGCCGAGCGCGGCGCCGCCCTCGCTATCACCTGCCGGCATGGCCGCAGTCGGTGCTGCAGGGGCCGCCGCCGTTCTTGCACCGACGCTACCGCCCTCTGTCGCGACAAGGGCGCCCGTCACTCCGAATCCTCAACCCGTTCCCCCGGCCAAGCCGTTGGCTCCGGGCGGGATCATCCGCACGCAACAAGTGGCGCCACCGCCGGCTCCGCCGACCGGTCCTGCACCAGCTGCGGTCGGCACGCCGTCCCCTGTACCAGCAGTGCCTCCGCCTGCAGGCGCCAGACCAGGTGCCGCCGCGACGTCTCCGACTCCGCCTTCTCCGGCGCAGGGAACGCCGGCATCGCCGCCTGCTCCCGCAGCGCCGGCTGGAGCCGCGACGCCCAGCCAGCAGGGCAAGCAAGTCGGGCAGCCGCTGCCGGGCGCGGCCGGAGGTCAGCCGCTGCCGCAAACGACGCGGCCGACCGGCTCCCCGACGCCGGGCGCGACCGCTCCGGGCGGGACGAAGGCCGCCCCGGGCCCTTCGCCAAGCCCCACCGGCAACGTGCCACCACAGCCGCCGTCGACCGGGACGCCGAAACAGGCGCAGCCGCCATCGCCCGGCGTCTCACCGGGCCCATCTCCGAGCCCGCAACCGCAGGCACCGACGGCGCGGCCTGAACCGCCATCTTCGTCAAAACTGCCCGGGGTCCCGACGCCACTTCCGACGACGCCAACACCCATCGCTCCCGCGGCGCGACCGGCACCGCCGCCTCCACCGCCACCACCTGCTGCGAAGCC
>NZ_JBHMET010000120.1:0-3324 GCF_042430365.1 Bradyrhizobium erythrophlei | reverse complement strand
CCGCCGCCGCCACCTCCTGCTGCGCGACCGGCACCGCCGCCTCCGCCGCCGCCACCTCCTGCTGCGCGACCGGCACCGCCGCCGCCACCGCCGCCACCTCCCGTTGCGCGACCGGCACCACCTCCGCCCCCGCCGCCGCCTCCGGCTGCGCGACCGGCGCCGCCACCGCCGCCCCCTGCCGCAGCAAGACCTGGCGACAAGGGATGCGTGCTGCCGACCGGTCAGCAGTGCCCGGCAAGATAGGAGGTCTCGCGAGCGAGATGTTCTTGAAGCGGTGATGTAAACGCGGGTCTCGGCCGAAGCATCAAGGCCAGGGACCCTGCGAGATCGTGGCTACAGCATGATCCGGAATGTTAGTCTCTTCGGATCGTGCAGAAGCGTGGGTGTCCCTGTCGGAAACCTAGGGTCTGTACCTCATTAGAGAACTCTGATTCCCTCGCCCCGAGTTGATTCGGCACGGGGTACTTCGATGCGCAAAGGACTGTTCTGGCTCAACGACAAGCAGTGGGCTCGGATAAAGCAGCATCTGCCAACGAACCAGACCGGGCCAGCGCGCGATGACGATCGACGCATCATCAGCGGTGTCATTCATATGCTTTCAGTGCGGCGCGCGCTGGCGCGATTGCCCGCCCGACCATGGTCCTTACACGACGATCTACAATTGTTTCAATCGCTGGGCCAGGCGCGGACATTGGCAGGCGATCTTTGAAGCGCTCGCCCGCGGCGGCAAGGACGGGGTGACTTTGTCGATCGACTCCACCTCGATCAAGGCGCATCGCTCGGCGAGCGGCGGAAAGGGGGGACCATGAACAGGCGATCGGCCGCTCGCGCGGCGGGCGGACCACGAAAATCCACGCGCTGAGCGATCCTGATTGGAGACCTTGCGCATTTCATCTCACTCCGGGTCAAGACGCAGATATTGCCGCAGCGCCGGTCCTTTTGAAACTCGCGCCGCCCATGTCTACCCTCATTGGAGACAAAGGCTACGATGGCGACGGCTTTCGCGCCGAAATCGTCAATCGCGGCGCGAAGCCCGTTATTCCTAACAAATCCAACAGGGTGACCCTCCACAGCTTCAGTAGGCGCGCGTATAAGGGACGCAACGTTATCGAGCGCTGTTTCTGCCGGCTCAAGGATTTCAGGCGTGTCGCAACTCGCTACGACAAACTAGCAAGAAATTTCTTGGCTGCCGTCCACCTCGCCGCCATCGTCGCCTATTGGATCAATTGAGTCTGAACCCTAGCACTACTTTGGCAGATTCGTCGGTTTAGTGAGCCTGTCGGGATTCCCGAATCGATTTTTCAATGATTCATAGGGGGTCGGCTTTTGGAGGGCCGACCATGGGGAACGCGGCGTCGGATTGGGAAGACCAGCTCGAGCGTTGGCTGAAGCCATTCCTGGATCGCTTGGGTCACAAGGCCCGGCGGCGGATGTGTCCGCGTTACATTGAAGGGCTGATCGGCCCCGGTGAGCGCAAGAGCATTCAACCGATGGCGGAGCGCTTTGCAGCGGGCGATTACGATCGGCTGCACCATTTCATCGCCGATGGCGTCTGGGATGCGACACCGCTGGAGACAGAGCTGCTCAAGCAGGCCGACCGGCTCGTCGGCGGTGATGATGCGGTGCTGGTTATCGACGACACCGCGGTGCCGAAGAAGGGCGAACACTCGGTCGGGGTTGCGGCTCAATATGCCTCGGCGCTTGGCAAAACGGCAAATTGCCAAACATTGGTGTCGCTGACGCTCGCGCGTGGTGAAGTGCCGGTGATGATCGCATTGCGTCTCTTCCTTCCCGAGAGCTGGACCAGCGATGTTGCACGGTTGAAGCGCGCCGGCGTACCGGTCGACTACCGATCGCCACGGTCCAAGCCAGAGATCGCTTTGGCTGAGATTGATCGCGCGATGGCAGCCGGCGTGCGCTTCGGTTGTGTGCTGGCGGACGCTGGCTACGGCCTCAGTGCGCCGTTTCGACAAGGGCTCACGGCACGCGGGCTGGCCTGGGCCGTTGGCATCCCTCGTCACCTCAAGGTGTATCCGGTCGGCGTGCAGCTCATTTGGCCGACGACCAAAGTTCGTGGTCGGCCGCGTAAGCACCATGTGCCGGATATTCTATCGATCGCGGCCGAAGATATGCTGGCCAGCGCCAAATGGAAAACTGTGAGTTGGCGAAACGGGACCAAAGGTCGGCTGAAAGCTCGATTTGCTGCTGTCCGTGTGCGCACCGCCGACGGACCTCCTCAGCGAATATGGGATAAGGGACAACAGCATCTGCCAGGCGACGAGGCTTGGCTCATCGGCGAGCAACGTGCCTCTGGGGAGAAAAAATACTATCTCGCCAACTTGCCCGTCTCGACAGATCTGCGCGCGCTGGCCGCCACCATCAAGGCACGATGGATTTGCGAACAAGCGCATCAGCAGTTGAAAGAGGAACTTGGGCTTGATCACTTCGAGGGGCGATCCTGGCAAGGTCTTCACCGTCACGCATTGATGACCATGATCGCCTACGCCTTCTTACAACACCGTCGCCTCGCGCAAGCGGGGCGGAAAAAAAAGAATCAACGGACCTCCGCCTCAGCCAAGTTTGCCGGCGGTGCGCCACGCCATCGTCAATCGCCTTCTTCGGCCGCTATCTGAGCGATGCCGATGGTGCCGAAGAGCCATCCGTGAAAAGTTGCAATAAATCAATCTGCCAAAGTAGTGCTAGGCAGAGGTAGGCTGAGCACCCGCGCCACCTGGGCTGGGCTCCACGTGTCTGAGCCGCGCGGGGTCGGGATGCCCTGCGCGTTCAGTCCGGCAGCGAGGGCCCACAGGCTCGTTGCGCCGCTTGCCTGCAACGCCTTGATGGCGGGCATGATGTCCGCAGCGCGCTCCGTTGCCAATCGTTGGTCTGAGCTGCGGCGAAGCCCGACCCAATGAGGATCACGGCAGCCAAAAGCAGCAGGGAGCAAGCCTGCGCCCTCCGGCTCTCCCTCGAAGCGCCCAGCTAATCTCGGCCATCGCTTCCCTCTCAGCGATGGTGGCGCGGTGATAGTCATGGGCACCCATTCAAAGGCCATGGGGAGCAGCTTAGCGGGGTAGGCATCCATCGCAGGATGCTCGTTAGCGCTGTGCCGATAGGGTCTTTCCATTTTCGGAAAACACCTTGGCGGCGCCCGAAGCAAAGCTAACGCCGTATTCGAACGTCGCCGTGCCCGCCGATTTACGTCCCGTGCTGGGATTGGACACGGCGAAGACAACAATGCCACTTACGAGGCATCTTGCTTGCTCTTCATTGCACGATGCTCGTGTAGCTTCCGGGACGAGTTTGTAGGATCGAATCGGCCAT
>NZ_JBHMET010000119.1:0-6898 GCF_042430365.1 Bradyrhizobium erythrophlei | reverse complement strand
CCAGCGGCTCGCCCAATGCCATCGCACAAAATCGCAGCCTAGCGCACAAAAGCGTAGTTTTGGTGCCCAGGGAGGGAATCATGCGCAATCACCGACACAATGAGCCGCTGTTTGTCCTTAGTATGGTGACGTAAGTGGGGGTGTCTCGGTTCGGATCCCTCCCGGCCCGCCATCAAAGTGTAGCGTAGTATAGCGTGCCGAAGGCGGCCGTAGCGTGGAATCGGCCTTCTCTATGCGTCCGAACGCGGGTTGTTTCGCGTTGCTGCATAGCCCCTTCTCGGCGAGCCCTCTGAAAGTCACGGCCTGTCCCGCGACATTTGCCAAGCAATACGACACTCAGCGAGCGCCAAATTTCAGCTCGCCGATCCTCGACACGATGGTCTTAAGGAGTGGTGACGTGTTGCCTTCGTTATAGCCGAGCGACAGGTCGATCGTCGGCGGCACGCCGGCAAGCGGCCTGCTGACGACAGTCGGGGGCAGCAGGTTGCGGGCATAGAGCGGCATCAGAGCAATGCCGCGGGTCGAGGCAACCAGCGACATGGCCATCGAGAGGTTGTCGACATAATGGTCGGGCGTGAGATCGATACCGAGCTTGGCGCCGTACGCATCCGTCACCGCTCTAAGCGCCGGGGACTTATCGTGGGGAACGCCGACGAGCTGCTCGCCGACGATATCTTCGACGGCAATGGCGCCATGTGTCGCCAAACGGTGATCTGCCGGCATGAGGACGATCAACGGTTCGTCAATCAGCCTTGTAAAGACGATTCCCGGCGCGTTGCGTTCATGCCGGAGGAAAGCGAGGTCGATCTTGCCACGCATCAGCCCGTCGGCGAGATCAGGCGATGACAGGCTGAGAATGACGACCTCCGTATTGGGCAGTTCGTCACGCATGATGCGCATGACCGCCGGCAGCCAATCGAATTCATGGCCCGTCAGGAAGCCAAGGACGAAGGACGCCTTGGCGGGCGCCGCCGCGCGTCGCGTCGCCTCGATCGTTGCTTCGACTTGAACGAGTACGGCACGCGCATAGTCGAGAAACACCCGGCCGGCGGCGGTCAGTTCAATGCCTTTTGCCCCACGAATCATGAGTTCGCACCCAAGCTCAGCCTCGAGGTCACGCATCTGCCGGCTGAGCGACGGCTGCGCGGTGTGCAACCGCTTCTCGGCGGCGACGGTCAGGCTGCCCTCTTCGGCGACGGCAATGAAGTAACGGAGGTGGCGCAGGTCCATGGAGCCATACTTAACAGGCATGGATACCAAGAAACAAAGTTCTTTTTCGCGGAAGCTCGTGAAGCGTATCTCCTTCCCTGCGGCCGAAACATCCAGCCGAATTTGCTCGAGCCGGACACCTCACCGCGTCCAGCCAGACAAACCAGGCATGACCAACCAAAGCGCCGTTTCGAAAGGAAATGATATGAATACGCCCGTAGTCCTGATCACCGGCGCGCTTACCGGCATCGCCCGCGCCACCGCTTTCGCTTTTGCCAATAAAGGGGCGAAGATCGTCGCCTCCGGTCGTCACAACGACGCCGGAGCCGCTCTCGTCGCCGAGTTGCGCGCCGCCGGTGCGGAAGCCGAGTTCGTCCGCGCCGATGTGCGCCACGAAGACGATGTTCGAGCGCTGGTCGACGAGACCGTCAAGCGCTTCGGCCGGCTCGACATCGCCGTCAACGCCGCCGGCACCGAGGGCAAACCAGGCCCGGCTGTCGAGCAGACCGCCGAGAGCTATGCCGCGACCTTCGACACCAACGTCCTCGGCACGATCCTCAGCATGAAACACGAACTGCGTGTGATGCAGGCTCAGGGTAGCGGCAGCATCGTCAACATCTCCTCCACCTTCGGGCACGAGGGCGGCGCCGGCGCGTCGATTTATGCTGCGAGCAAGCACGCGGTCGAAGGCCTGACCAAGTCGGTCGCGCTGGAGGTGGGCACGCTCGGTATCCGCGTCAACGCAGTGGCGCCAGGACCGATCCAGACCGGCATGCTCGATCGCTTCACCGGCGGCGAGGAAGTCAAGGCCTATCTCGCTACCCTCAATGCACAGAAGCGGATCGGCCAGCCCGACGAGATCGCGCGCGCGATCCTCTACGTGGCTTCGGACGGCGCCAGCTTCGTCACCGGCCACATCCTGACCGTCGACGGCGGCAAGTCGGCCGGCTGAGCCAAAGGGCGGGCCGGGCTGAGGCCCGGCCCCTCTGATCACGCACGACATCTTTCCCCTGTCTTCGCCTCCATTCAAAGGGCCTCGCCATGTCATCCGACCATCTGAAACTCTATGAGTCGAGCAGCTCGCCCAATTCGCGCCGCGTTCGCATCTTCATCGCGGAGAAGGGAATTTGCGTCTCGCGCGTCCCCGTTGATCTCGGCGCGAAAGAGCAATTCTCCGAAGCCTACGCCAAGATCAATCCGCGCCGGGTTGTCCCGACGCTCGTCCTCGAAGACGGGACGGCGATCGGCGAGGTGCCGGCGATCCTGCGCTATCTCGAAGAAGCGTACCCCAACACGCCGCTGCTCGGCACATCGCCTACGGACAAGGCGCTGGTGACGATGTGGGAACGCCGGATGGAGCTTGAGGGCTTCGCAGCGGTGATGGAAACCGTCCGCAACAAGGTTCCCGGACTCAAAGGGCGCGCGATCGCTGGCACGCACGATTACGAGCAGATTCCAAGTCTCGTGGAACGCGGCCGTCAGCGGATTGCGGACTTCTATGCCGATCTCGAGATCAGGCTCGGCGAGGCGTCGTTCGTCGCGGGCGATCGATTCAGCGTGGCCGACATCACTGCAGTCGTCACGGTCGATTTCGCGACCAAGGCATTGGATCTTGCGATCCCGGACGGGAATGGTGCGACCCGCCGTTGGTACGGCAAGGTCGCCGCGCGCCCCAGCTTCACGGCCTGACCACGGTCAGACCCCAATCTTCAGGAAGTACGCCATGACCTACACGCATGAGACCGCCCCGACGCGATATGTCGAGGCGAACGGCACCCGCTTCGCCTATCGCCGCTTCGGCAAGTCCGGCGACGTGCCGTTGGTATTCAACCAGCACTATACCGGGACCATGGACTATTGGGATCCGGCGGTAACCGATGGCCTCGCCCAGTCCCGCGAGGTGATCCTGTTCAACAATGCCGGCGTCTCCAATTCCTCGGGCGAGACGCCGAGCAGCTTCCAGGAGATGGGCGCCAACGCAATTGCCTTCATCCGCGCGCTTGGCCTTAAGCAGGTCGATGTGCTCGGCATCTCGATCGGCGGTTTCGTCGCGCAGGAGATAGCTCTGCAGGGTGGTGAGCTTGTCCGCAAGCTCATCCTCGTCGGCACGGGCCATCGCGGCAACGACATGACAGCAAGCCGTTCGGCCGAGATCTTCGCAGGCAGCTATGATCCGCCGGAGCATCTCTGGCTCGCGGTCCATTTCAAACCCACCGAAACCAGTCGGAAGGCCGGCCTCGCCTTCATCGAACGCAAGCTGCGCCGTCGGGATCGCGACCCGGAAGTGAGCGAGCAGACCGTTGCTGCGCAGGGAGAGGCGATCGGCAAGTGGATCACGCCGGACGAGAACGCCCTCGACTACCTGAAATCGATCAAGCAGCCCACGCTGATCGTGCAAGGCAGCGATGATGCCATCATCCCGACCTCGCACTCTCTCACGCTACAGCAGAACCTGCCGAACGCGCAGCTCATCATTTATCCCGACGCGGGCCATGGCTCCATCTACCAATATCCGGAACTGTTCGTAGCTCACGCGACGCTCTTCCTCGAACCCTGAGTCCATCGTCCATAAATGGCTAACTTACCGCCGATGCCCGGCGTCTTTCCGGACTACCCGGCCCCGGTGATCCGCAACACGGAAGCCGAACCTGAGATGACGCTGATGCGCTGGGGCATGCCTCCCCCGCCGCGCACAGGCGGACCGCCCGTCACCAACATCCGCAACACGTCGTCGCCGCATTGGCGCGGATGGCTCAAGCCGGAGAACCGATGCTTGGTCCCGGCCAATAGCTTCGCCGAGTACGCGCCAGAACCGAACCCGGAGACCAAAAAGAAGGATGTCGTGTGGTTCGCGCTCGATGAGGATCGGCCGTTGTTCGCACTCGCTGGCATCTGGACCACGTTCAACGGTGATCGCGGCACGAAGTCCAAGCCGATACCGGGGCCGCATCTGGTCTATGGCTTCCTTACGACAGCGCCGAACGCGGTGGTCGAGCCGATCCATCAGAAAGCGATGCCGGTGATCTTGACGACGGACGAGGAACGCGACGTTTGGAAGCGCGCGCCGTGGGATGAGGCGAAGGCGCTGCAGCGGCCGTTGCCGGATGACGCGCTAAAGATTGTGATGCGTGGTGCGGACAAGGAGGACCAAGCGGCAGCCTGACCGGGCCGCGCGATCTTAAAGAGGCGGGCCGCTAATGTTCTGAAATTACTTCCGCTTTCGGGGCATGACGGACATGGCCGGGCTTGTTGCTGGCTGAACCCGGTCGCGAATGACCCATCTCGGATTTCTCGTGTCGGTCACTCTTTGGCCGTGTCCTGGCCCCCTCAATTACCGCTCAAAGTGCTAGACTGCCCATCCCACTGGTCCTTGGAGGGGACAAATGTGGCGGCGGGAATTCATCTGGGTTCTTGCGGGGACTGTTGTCGCGTGGCCGCACGCGGCAAGCGCGCAGCAGGGCAGATTGGGCGCACGCCAGCGCAAGAATTAAGCAAAAGGGCCGAACCGTGCAGGGAGAGATGCATGCGGGTCGGGTGCAGGATGGCTGCCGCGATGTCGTGTCTGTTGGCAATCGGCAGTGCTGCGATCGCGGGTGAGCCAAAGCAAGGCGGTATATTCCGGATCTATCACCGCGACAGCCCCGGCAGCGCGTCGATCCATGAGGGCGCGACCAATTCGATCAATATCCCCTTCATGCCCGTCTTCAACAACCTGGTCATCTATGACCAGCACATCGCGCAGAACAGCCTGGACGACATCCGCCCCGAGCTCGCGGAAAGCTGGGCCTGGAGTGCCGACAAGAAGACGCTGACTTTCAAGTTGCGGCAGGGCGTCAAATGGCACGACGGCAAGCCATTCACGTCAGCCGACGTCAAATGCACCTTCGACCTGCTGATGGGCAAGTCGCAGCAAAAGTTCCGCCAGAACCCGCGCAAGACCTGGTATGGCCAGGTCAATGACGTAACAGCCAACGGCGACTACGAAGCCTCCTTCGATCTGAAGCGGCCGCAGCCCTCGCTGCTGGCGTTGTTGGCCTCCGGCTACACACCGGTCTATCCCTGCCACATAAGCCCAGCGGAGATGCGCACGCATCCGATCGGCACCGGCCCGTTCAAATTCGTGGAGTTCAAGGTCAATGAATCGATCAAGCTGACGCGCAACGAAAACTACTGGAAGAAGGGCCTGCCGTATCTCGACGGCATCGAATTCACCATCATTCCGAACCGCTCGACCGCGATCCTCGCTTTCATCGCCGGCAAGTTCGACATGACCTACCCGACCGAAGTGACGATCCCGCTGCTTAAGGACGTCAAGACGCAGGCGCCCAATGCGGTCTGCGTGGTGGCGCCGACCAACGTCTCCACCAACATCATCGTCAACTCGTCGAACCCGCCGTTCGACAATCTCGACATCCGCCGCGCGCTGGCGCTGGCGCTCGACCGCAAGGCGTTCATCTCGATCATGTTCGAAGGCCAGGGCGATATCGGTGGCACCATGGAGCCCGCGCCGGATGGGCTGTGGGCAATGCCGAGGGAGATGCTGGAGCAGATTCCGGGCTATGGCCCCGACGTCAACGCCAACCGCGAGGAGGCGAAGAAGCTGATGCAGAAGGCGGGCTACGGCCCCGACAAGCACCTCGCTGTCAAGGTTTCCACCCGCAACATCCCGGTCTACCGCGATCCGGCTGTCATCCTGATCGACCAGCTCAAGAGCATCTATATCGATGGCGAGCTCGACGTCGTCGACACCGCGCAATGGTTCCCGAAGGTCGCGCGCAAGGATTACACCCTTGGCCTTAACCTGACCGGCAACGCGGTCGACGATCCCGACCAGTCGTTCTACGAGAACTATTCCTGCGGCTCGGAGCGGAACTACACCAACTATTGCAACAAGGAGATCGAGAAACTGTTCGACCAGCAGTCGAAGGAGACGGACATCCAAAAGCGCAAGAAGCTGGTCTGGGAGATCGACAAGAAATTGCAGGAAGACGTCGCCCGTCCGATCATCTTCCATAGCCGCCAGGGCACCTGCTGGCAGCCCTATGTCAAGGGCGTCACCATCATGGTGAACAGCTCTTATAACGGCTACCGTTACGAGGACGTGTGGCTGAACAAGTAGGGTCCGCCGCAAAGCCACAGTAGCTTGGGTAGCCCTCGTCCAGAGAGTGGCACATGCCAGTCAGCATCGAACGGCGACAATTCGTATCTGTGCTTGGCAGCGCGATGGTGGTGTGGTCGCTCGCGGCGCGCGCGCAACAGCCGACGATGCGCGTGATCGGATGGTTGGCGAGCGCGACGACCAGAGTCATGCGACTTCCGTGCAGGTCTCGGAGAGCAAGGAGTCATCGAACGGAGTAACGCAGTGATTGAATACCGCTGCTCGGGGTTTACACGGGCAGGGTCTTCAACGGCGAAAAGCCGGGAGACCTGCCGGTGATGCAGCCAACCAAGTTCGAGCTGGTCATCAACTCAGAACCGCCAGGGCGCTCGGCCTGACCGTGCCACAAAAGCTGCTCCCGCTCGCAGACAAGGTGATCGAATAGCTAACCTTCGCGCATCGTTTGCTGCACTGCATGAGTCTGCTTGGACCCTGAGCGACGTGTTGCACCGCCACAAGACCTCGATCGCTAACGGGGCATAGATGGTGTAACGGGCCGCCGGCTGGCCGCGGTGGTTAAGGCGGCGAGAA
>NZ_JBHMET010000118.1:0-2529 GCF_042430365.1 Bradyrhizobium erythrophlei | reverse complement strand
CCCGCCGTGAATATTTCGACCCAGGCGCCGTTCCACATGGGCTTCTATCATCAAAGCGCGGTGGTCTACCGAGCGGCGCCTTTCGTTGGACGCACCTATCCATTGCTACGCGTGCACCAGTTCTTCGGCCTGGCTGAGCTGGCCTTCCGCACCGGCCACCTGTATTGGGGCTGGCGATTTGCTGGCAATGCCACGCATTACGTCCAAGATCTCACGCAACCTTATCATGCGAGCCTGCTGCCGGGGGTTTCGACGCTGCGGATGCTCGGCATCAATCTGCTTGCTGTACTCGGTTCGCCGCGCATGAAGGACGAGATGATCGTGCTAGTGTCGAACCGCCATTTCGCACTTGAGCGGTATCAGGTTCAGATGCTCCATCATGCGACAGTGGCCGGCGAGCAGGCGCCCATCCTCACAGCGCTGCGCCCAAGCGACCGCGACGCCACCTATCCAGCATGGTCTGAGAACTATGTCCGCGACGTCGTCAGTGCCGAGGCGTTTTCGTTTGGCGATCGGCTTGATGCATTGCTCGCAGCTGCCATGCCCGCGAATTATGTCTCAGATGCCAACTATGACTTCGGTTCTCAGGGCGGGGGCGTCGACCTGTTGGATGAAGTGACGAAGCGCGAAGCGGGCCATCGCGCCGATCTGGAGTCGGCCATCATCGAACTGTTTCGTCACTTCGGAGCGCATAGCCGCAACCTGGTGCGGGGCATATTGCGTGCGTCGGGATCGCTTTCTCCCTGACCGAGTCCAGCTAATCGATGTCACCAAACAACGTGGCTGATGTCTCAGTTGGGTCATTCGCGTCGTTTTTACAGTCGGCCAGCTACTTCCGGTTTGCCCCCAACTTCAGACATGTCGCTGCGCTGCGCCGCAACGATCGCGGCTTGGTTCGTCGTGATCGAAGAGATTGCACATTCTATTTTGCTGGTTGTGGCGGTTTCGGAATACCCGGCAGCATCCGAATTACATCCGCTTGGCGGGTTCACCAACAACGACGAATGGAGCCCAAACGCGCGGATGGGTATCGGCAACCGTCTTTGCTTCGCTCAATAGTCTCCACGTCGCCTCTCTGAGAGCCTCTGCATGAGAAAGGCCGGGATTCCTAACAGAAATACCAAACAGGTTAGACATCAGGTGGGCCGTTGCAACGTCATCGACGTCCCAATGCGAGACGACCAGCGAACGCGCGCCTGCATACAGGAATGCACGCGCAAGACCGGAAAGGGCTTCCGCTCCGACACCATCGCTTGACGCCGTGTTGCAGGCGGATAGCACGACCCAGTCAGCGTTGAGCTTAAGTTCGGCGACTTCGCTCGCCTGAAGCAGACCGTCGTCAAGTTCAGTCGGAATGTCAGGTATTGTCAACGCAAGAGCGGGCTCGGCTCTCGCCTTGCTGAACTTTTCAAGCTCGCCTGAAACCAAACCATGCGTCGCAAAATAGACGATCCGATACTGATCGAGCTTGGTCGCTTTCACCGCAGTTTCAGTCGCGTTCAATCCGAATTTCAGATCATCAGAGCCAACGCCCAAAGCCTTGGCTATTGATTGAACCTCCGTTCGAGTTCCCGGCAGTTGGGCAAGCAGTTCCCCAAGTGCCTGAACATCAAGTCGATCGCCTTGATAGAGACTGGGCAGGCTTCTCATAGCGACCTGCTGACCCTTTGCCTGCGCGCGTGCCTGCTTGCTGAATACGGGATCGGCGAACGCAACCATCGTCTTTTGAGGTTTTGATACTGCAGCCTGTGTCCGCATCGTTTTCAGGCTATAGACCGATGGCAGAATCGTAATGGCATAAGGCTTGATCAGCCAATTCGTTTCCTTGAGTGACTTGCCCGTGGGGTCGGAGGTCACCAGCAGCCCAAAGGGGAGTGATGTCAGAGCGCCATTGGCAATGACCGACAGACGCTTCTTGTCCTTCAGCTTTGTAGCAATCGGACCAAAGGTCTCTTGGTAAATCTTGTGGGCCAATGCGGCGTCAAATGGCTTGTCAGTATAAAATGTCAGCGACTGCCGAAGTTGCAGTACTTGCTCACCAAGCTGCTTTGAAGTCGCTGGAATTGCCGTCCAAAAGCCTTCCGACTTGGTCACAACCCAAGCGTAGCTTCTTTGGTCAACACTAAAAATGACGACAGCTTCATCGTCGCCAAGCAGCTTTTGAGTGTCAGCCAATGTCAGAGGTTGGGGACGTGACAGTGCGACGTAGTCAGGGAACCTTTGGCTCAGGGTATCCTGAATCTTGTCTCTCTCGATCTTGATTTCGGCCAAGCGTTTGCGGAGTTGATCCTCAGTAGATGGATTGCGTTCATCTGGACTCTTGGAGACTGCCGCGAGAATGGCTCTGTCAAGCTTGTCAGCTTCGACACCGAGGTCCTGATCACTTCGCACCAGTGTCGCAAGTTCGCCCGAGCCTGCTGCGTAGCGCTGCGCAAGCTTGGTGACAGCATCTGCCGCGGCGGACGACAATGGGTCGTGTCCCAGCTGGTGGTGTAGCTGGAGCGAAGCCGCTCGCGACGCGCGCCCCCC
>NZ_JBHMET010000117.1:0-2474 GCF_042430365.1 Bradyrhizobium erythrophlei | reverse complement strand
GTCTGAGAGGATTGCGGGTTTTCGAAGCCCAACCCTTCAGACAGGAGTTTTCCAATGGCTGAGATCAGCCCTCTTCGCCGCCGCATGATCGAGGACATGACGGTCCGCAATCTGTCGCCAGCGACGCAATGATCCTACCTTGCCGCGGTATCGAAGTTGAGCCGGTATTTCGGTCGGTCCCCCGATCGTCTCGAGCTGGAGGATATCCGCGCCTTCCAGGTCCACTTGGTGGCGACCGGGATATCCTGGCCGGCGCTCAACCAGATCGTCTGTGCGCTGCGGTTTTTCTACGGTGTGACGCTCGGCCATGACGCCATTCCGGAGCGCATCAGCTATGCGCGCCAGCCGAGCAAGCTGCCGGTGGTGCTGAGCGCCGACGAGATCGTGCGCTTCCTGGAGGCAATTCCAAGCCTCAAGAGCCGCACCGCGCTGACGACGGTCTATGCCGCCGGACTGCGCGTGTCGGAGGTGGTTCTGTTGAAGATTGCCGACGTCGACAGCCAGCGGATGGTGATCCGGGTCGAGCAAGGCAAGGGCGGCAAGGACCGTTACGTCATGCTCTCCCCACAGCTGTTGCGGATTCTGCGCAGCTATTGGCGGTTGGCTCGGCCACAGCGCTGGATGTTCCCCGGCCGTAACGAGGACCGGCCGCTCGATCCCACCGTATTGCATGCCGCCTGCCGTTCGGCCCGGTTGGCGGCCGGCCTGAGCAAAAAGGTGACGGTACACACGCTGCGGCACAGCTTCGCGACGCATCTGCTGGAGAACGGGGCCGACGTGCGCATCATCCAGGTGCTGCTCGGCCATGCCAGCTTGGCCAGCACGGCGCGCTACACCCAGGTCGCCACCAAGACCATCAGCAACACGCCAAGCCCGCTTGACCGGCTTCGTCTGGAGGTCGTGCCGCCCGGCTGACCGGGCACCATGGCTGCGGTTCTGGAGGTGGCGGACGTCTTCCGCCGCCACGGTGAGGCGTTTCGGCAGGCCCGTGCCGGGCATCTCGGCCGCGTCGAGCGGCGCGTCATGGGCGCCATCACGGCGTGCCGGACCGCGGTGCTCGGCGGTCACCTCGAGCAGTGCGATGACTGCGGCGCGACACGCATCGCCTACAACTCCTGCCGCAACCGCCATTGTCCCAAGTGTCAGGGACTGGCACGCGCCGAATGGCTCGCGCATCGACAGGCCGAACTGTTGCCGGTGCCGTACTTCCACGTCGTCTTCACGCTGCCGACGCTGGCAGGCGAGATCGCCTTCCAGAACAAGGCCACCGTCTATACGATCCTGTTCCGCGCCGCCGCTGAGACGCTCACCACCATTGCCGCCGATCCCAGGCATCTGGGCGCGCAAATCGGCGTCACCGCGGTGCTCCATACCTGGGGTCAGACCCTGCAGCACCATCCGCACATTCATTGCGTGGTGCCAGGCGGCGGCCCCTCGCTCGACGGCACGCGCTGGATCGCTTGCCGCCCCGGCTTCTTCCTGCCGGTGCGCGTGCTCTCGCGCCTGTTTCGTCGCCTGTTCCTCCAGAACCTGCAGGATGCATTCGACGCCGGCAAGCTGCGCTTCTTCGGCAACCTCGCCGGTCTTGCCGAGCCCACGGCTTTCGCCACCGGGCTCGACCAACTCAGGCGCATCGAATGGGTCGTCTATGCCAAGCCACCGTTCGGTAGCCCCGAACAGGTGCTGGCCTATCTCGGCCGCTACACCCATCGCGTCGCCATCGCCAACAGCCGGCTGGTGTCACTCTCCGACGGCAAGGTCCGCTTCGCCTGGAAAGACTATCGCCAGGACGGCAAGACCAGGCTGATGACGCTCGATGCCGACGAGTTCATCCGCCGTTTCCTGCTGCATGCCCTGCCGGATGGCTTCCACCGGATTCGCTACTACGGCTTCCTCGCCAACGGCCAACGCGGCAACAATCTCGCTCTCTGCCGCCGGTTGCTCGATACCTATCACGCCATGGCCAATTCAGAGTTGGCGGACGGTCACGCCAAAGGCGATCGACAGAACAACGCCAGTGATTTCCTGATCTGCCCCGATTGCGGCGGCACCATGCGGCGGATCGCAGCGGTGCCGCGCTCATCCACCTATCAGCCATTCTACTGTGACACGTCATGATCTCATCGCTGTTGATTTTCATCCTCACCGCCGCCGAGCTTGCTGCGCGTCCTGTCGCCAACCGGCCAGCTATGCCGATCAACTGCCGCAATACCGACTCCAGAGCTGGCCAACAACTAAACCTGACCTGTTTCTCGCGCTCAGTACCCGATCCGCGAGGTCTTCCTTGCCAAAACAGCGCTTCGCATCAATTGCGCGGCCGTCGTCAGAGCAGTCTCGCCAGCACGCCGTGGCAACTTTCCCCATAGCGCCAAACAACCCGCGGCTTCGTTCAATCCGGCTTCTATGAGGTCGTGCTCACGATCGCATCCAGGGCGCCGGCGTGCAAACGACCTCACAGAACCCTCAAGATTCCC
>NZ_JBHMET010000116.1:0-25025 GCF_042430365.1 Bradyrhizobium erythrophlei | reverse complement strand
TAAAAAATTGAATCAGCAAATTCTCGCTACGGCGAGAGGTTTTTCAGCAGACTGCTAGCGGCGATTCCCTGCTATTTGCGGGAACTTGCGATGCCGGTCGTCCCCCAGAGGCCGGGGTCAGGAGCGTGACCGCTGCGCCCCAAATGCCTCACCTGATTATGATCGAGAAACGCGTGCCTTTTCCTGGCCGGGTGGCGATATCGATGGCGCAGCCTAGTTCTTCGGCCATTCGTTGGACAATGAAAAGGCCGAGCTGTACGGCGCCCGACTCGCCGACGACAGCGCCGCTGAGGCGGGCGCTCGTCACGCGCTGATAGACTTCCCGGGGTAGGCCCGGCCCGGTATCGACGACATCGATCCGGATTCCATCGCGCAGCCGCCGGCAGCCAAGCAACACACCCCCTTTTTTCGTGCTGCGAATGGCATTGCTCAAGAGATTGCTGAGAATGCGATCGAGCAGAAATGTATCGGTGAGAACGACGCTGCTGGTCGCCACGAACCGCAACGAAAGTGCGGCGTGGGCCGCATCGGCATGGTACTGATCGACAAGCTTCGAAAAAATCGGCTGTAGCGGCTGCATTGCCGGCGAGGGTGTGACCGAGCCGGTATCGGTGCGGGCTAGGTCGAGAATGACATCGAGATAGCCGATCGCTGAGCGATGGGCCTCCAGCATGCGCGGAAGAAACGAGTTCAATTTCTTGAGGGTCCTATCCTTCGCCAGCATCTGGAGATAGAGGCCCAGCGAAAGGAGCGGATGGCGCAGATCATGGTTGGCCGCAGCGTAGAAAATCGTGCGCGCCGCCAGTGAACGTTCCGCGCGTTCCTTTTCCTGCACCAGGGCTAATCCGAGCTTTTGTTCGACGGCCAGGGCATGCTCGCTGGTGACGTCGATGACCGATCCGCAGATCCGCCGGAATGCACCAGAGCCGCCATACTGGATCGCACCTGTTACGGCGAGATATCGAGGAGGGCCATCCGACGCCGCGTGCACGACTTCTGCGCGAAAGCTTCGGGCGCGGCCGGCCAATGCCTCGCGAAGACTATCGAAGATCTGCTTTCTGGCTGACCGCGAGAGCCTTGCCAGCAACCGTGGCAATGAAGACCCATCTGGTACCGCGAGCAGTTCGGCAAGCCTCGGTGCATAGAAGAACGTGTTGTTCGGCTGAACGTATTCGTAGATCGCCGCCGCCGAGCCATCGATCGCAAGCCGGAATCGCTCATTGCTTTCCGCCAGGGACCGGTTGAGGGCCTGATCCTGATCCTTGATCCTGCGGAAGATCGCAACGCCGAACAGCAGCGAGGCGACGGCGCTTTGTGAAAATGTCAATGTGGGCGCACTGAATGGAACAAGTGCCAGCAAGCGCAGCAGAAACATTGCGGCTTCGGAAAGAAAGAAGCTCCATGCAAGCGCGTAACAAACAGAGCCGAGACTTGGCTCCCGCCACGCAGCGCGTACTGATATAGCCACGAATACGGCGAACACTAACGGAGAGATCAACTGCAGCAGGAACCTGGCGTTATAAAGTCCGGTTAGCTCCGAGGCGACTAATCCGGTGAGGATAGCCGCGGTGGCGAGCAGCAGCGTGTCGATATGAGGTGCAGCGCGTGAAAGATCCAGATAGCGGCGGATATGCATGATGCAAGACAGCTGGAAAATGCCAACCATCGTAAAGCCGATGGTTGGCCAGGCGCCGCGTGCGACGAACGGCAGCACCAGCTGACCGAAACCGGTGATCCAGGCATCCAGTATGAGCTTGCTCAACAGCATGACCATCAGGCTGACGAGTCCGCGGTGGCGCAGGACGCCGGCGAGCATCGCCACATAGACCAGCACGGTCAGCGGCACCGCGCCGAGCGTCGCGGCGCTCGCGATCAGATCGCGATCCATCTCAAAAAAATTGATGGTCGAAGAAATGGTGAGGGGAAATCCGATCGGTACACGCGTGTGCAACCGCGTTACAATTTCGACCGGCACGTCGGGGTTCAGCGATATCAGGTATGTCGCAACCCGATAACCTGAAAATGGCCATCGCGCGTTTTCGCCGAGTTCATGGATCTGCTGGAAATCTTGCGCGCCCGCCGGGCGCACAAAGACGCGGACATCTTCTACCGTCGGAAGCGCATACCGCAATACCCATTCGCGGCGATTGAGCCGATTGACGACGGTGACGTATCCCCACGCCGGTTGACTGGATCGGCCGAAATTCGGCGGCGAAATGGGATGCGGTAAAGCCGAGGCGCTGTTCTTCGCCACGGTTTCCGGATCGAGCGGCGTGCCGTTCTCAATGATGGCGCGGACGTGAAAGCGAAGGTCGGTTTCTCCGTCTTTCAAAATCGGGACCGGTTCGTCGGCCAGGGCAATAGTGCCGGACGCGACCTGGAAAGCAACGCAGAGAGCAATGAACGTCCATCGGACCAGCCGCCGGCCGCTCAGCTCACTCATTGCTCTCAATGATGGCTCCCCGCATCATGAAGTGGCGAATCGCCTCAGCCCGGTTTCGGACGTTGAGCCGGCGGATGATTTCGCTGACGTGGGTTTTGACGGTTTCGGCGCCGATTCCAAGGCTCAGCGCAATTTCCTTGTTCGATCTACCGCGCGCCAGCTCGATTATTACGGCTTTTTGGCGCTCTGACAAGAATTCGAACTGCCCGACGGATGTCTGCTGGCTGTCGATGCGTTGCGTCCGCATTTGGGCGCGAATCAGTTCATTCAGTTTCGCAATGAAGATGTCCGGCTGGACTGTCTTTGACAAAAAGCCATGGACACCCGACCTCAACAATCGTGTTTGCCGGTCTGGCGCATCTTCGGCGCTCAATGCAATGATCTTCACACCCGGCATGACCCGGATCAATTCGCGGGCGCCATGGGCGCCTTTGCTGTCCGGCAGGTTGATGTCGAGCAACACGATCGGCGGAGGGCTGCTCGACAGCAAAAGCCCTCGGCCCTGATCGAGCGTACCGGCGGTAAGAAACTTGCTTCCCGGAAATGCGTCGCCCAGCAGCGTGACCAACGCCTGGCTGAAAATCGGATGGTCGTCGATGATCAAAAAGACGTTCGCGGCCATGTCATGATCCGACGAAGGCTTCCGCGAGGCGCGGGGCGGTCACGAGTTGCGGCCCCCAGCGGAGAGAATGTTTGCGGCGCGCAGCGCGTCAACAACCCCTCCGCGTTCGAAAGCAAGGCCGTTCTGGAACTACGGCGAAGGCGGGAACGGATTAGTGCTGAAATTGCCGGGCTGGCTGAACTCGAACCGGTTGACGTCGAAATTCTTCGGATAGAGGTTATCCTTCCTTGGCGCGATCGGAAGGTTGTAGCCGATCTTCAACTGATTCATCAATACGCCGCGTTCCCGCATCGACGCGGCGAGGCCCGCCGTGACGCAGGTGCCTGCCACGTTCTCAAGTCCGGGAGCACATGCGGGCGCCGCGGCAACCGAACCGGTGAGGGCGCAGGCCCCGAGAGCGATCGTGATGAGAAGCGTGGTGTTGAAATATCGTGTCATGTCAGCCTCTCAAAAATTCACAGTTGCGCCGCCGGCCGCGACCCAGGCATCACCAGACAAGAACGGCACGATCGGCGCAAAGGCCGGCGGCCCCGGATTCGCGTTCTCGCGAATCCAGACCCGCTCAAGCTTGCCATTGATGTTGATCTTGTTGGTGACGTTGTAGTTCACGGCTCCGCCTACCGCATACCGCGTCTTCGCCGGGACGAAACCGAACGTCGTCGGATCGAAACCGTTGTGGTCTCGATAGAGGTAGCTCGCGATCGGGCCCACGGTGAGGCCATTGGCGAACCGGTAGTTCAGCCCGGTGTTAACGCGATACAGGTTGCTGTTGGAATTGAACATCTCCGGCATCAGCAGCAGGCCTGTGAAATCCAGCACGTCGTTCTTTTCGGTGTGCGTCCAAAATCCGTTGCCGTAGACCGACCACATCTCATTGATGGCATAAGACGCGTTGCCGGAAATCGTGGTGCGCGGCCCCACCCTGTATTTGTTGTAATCCTGCAGTCCAAACATGCTGGATTGCGACACCTGGTCCCAGGAATGGGACGCCGAGCCCTGCAGGGACAACGGGCCCTGCGCGTATCCGAGCGCCGCGGTCACCGTCGCCTCGTCGCCGTTCTTGATGCTGACGGTATCGGTGATCAAGCCGGTAATCGGGTTGGCGGATTCCTTGTTGAACGGGTTGCGTTGCGTATAGCCGCCCGACAAGGTCAGAATCAGTGACTGCGACAGCGGAATGTTGACGCCGGCAGTTGGTCCGACATTCCAGCCTTCGCCATAGGTGCCCTGGTCGACCAGATCGCCGTCCATGCGTGCGAAGCGCGAGCTACCGTAAAGAGCCGACTTGCCGGTCGGAGCGTTGACAAGCATCGCGATAAACGGCTGGAAGCCGGTGAAGCCGTTGTAGGTCACCGTGCCCGAAAGCTGGGTATCGACCGGCGTGTCCACCGAGCCGCGTTCGCCGGACGTGGTCTGCGAAGCCGAGACGAAGCCGCCGCGCACCACGAACTCGAATTTCCAGTTGGGACTGGGATTGCCCGTCAGAGAAAGCGACATCGGTGCGTAGACCTGCGAGCCGTGACCGGTGCCGACCAGCGGCACCACGTCGGCGGGAAAGCCCCTCGTGTTCTGCCAGCTGAAATACCGGACTTCGGTGTTGTAACTGACGTTCCACAACTGATCGATCGATTGCACGGCGGCCTTGACTGGCATCGGAGCGAGGTCTGCGGCGAATGCAGCACCTGCGCCAGTTACAAACGCTCCAACCACGACCGCACTGAAAACGCGCTCTATGCCCTGCACAATAATAGCCCCCACCACGTCGCTTCAAAGGAAGAAAGTAACTGCCCGTCGGCAGTATCGCCGAATGCGGAAGCAAAGTCGCATCCCCCACATGGGGGAGCGCGGTGGCGTTGAATTGCGCAGGCGCTTCGCGCAAGAATGCTGCGGGCCAAAATAATTCGTTGCCTGAGACTTATTTGCCACACGCAGTTTGATTGCCGGGCGGGTTGCCGAGAGTCCTTCGCGACAATCGACCGCGCGGATCGTTCCATTCAACGAGGTCAGGGGGAGATATCGTGAAAACCAGATTGTTGCAGGCCGCCAACCGATTGCTGCTGCGTGTCCCCCAAAATCATTGCCTAGACAGGAGAACTGCTATGAGAACCGGGTGGCTGCTTTCGGCTTCGTTCGTCGCATTGATCAGTTCACTCGACCTGGCGCGGGCCGACAGCTTTGATGACGTCGCGTCGCATCTTGGCGCGATCGAGGCTGCCGTACCGAGAGATGAGCTCTCGAAGACGTCCACTGACAGCATCGCCGCCGTCAACAAGACTGTGAACGACGTGAACGATGCGAAGACGAAGGCCGCGGCGGCGGCCGCAGATTTGGTCAAGGCGCAAGCGGCGGCCGGAATCGGCAACCTGCCGCCTGACCAGGCCTATCAGGCCCAGGCCAACAAGGTGGCCACGCAACTCGACGTGATTGATGGCCTGAAGAAGATGGCCGACAGCGGCAACATCAAGAAGAATCTGGACGAAGCCGTCGCTAATCAGAAGACCGCGGAGTATTGGGCCAATAGGGCGGCGCAATCGGTTAAGGACACGGCGAATCTTCCCGCCACTGATCCGAAGCGGAAGGAAGCGCTCGACGGCTACGACAATGCGAATAAGCTTATGGCAAAAGCGCAATACCTTGCTGGTGTCGCCGCTGACGCCGCCAAGGCTGCTCTCAACGATCCGAAGAGCGTAGAATCGCAGCTGCGGGCAAAGATTCAAGGCGCGACGGCCGATTACAACGACATGAAGTCCAGCCTCGACAAGCTGAACAATGTCAAGAACGCGACTGTTGCTCTCCAGAGAGCCAATGACGACGTAACTGCGCTGAAGTCGGTGGCCGTCGCGAAGGGGGTGGCCGCGCTCAACGCTGTGAACGCCGATATGCAGAAGGCTGAAGAAGCCAAGAAGGCTGCGGCAGCGACGCCGAAGCCTGTTGCTTCTTCCAGTCAACCCCCTGCGCTCGCGGTCGGCTCGGCGGTTTCCTCAGGCGGTCCACCCCCGCTCGCCGGCAGCGTCGTCTCGCAAGGTGGCGGCGGCGTCATCGCACAAGGTGGTGGCAATCTCATCGCGCAAGGTGGCGGCAATCTCATCGCTCAAGGTGGCGGCAATGCCATCGCGCAAGGTGGTGGCAATCTGATCGCGCAAGGTGGCGGCAATCTCATCGCCCAGGGTGGCGGCAATCTCATCGCGCAAGGTGGTGGCAATCTGATCGGCCAAGACGGCGCGGGGTTCGTTCTGCGCGGGCCCGCGGCCTACAAGGCTGTCGGGCCAACTGAGCATGAGACGACCAAACCGGAAACGCCAAAGTTGGCGACCACGACCCCTACCAGCGCCATGCTGCACATCGTGGACGTGGCAGCCCCGGCCCCAACGCATGGTTCCAACACCGCCACGGGCCACACGACATACCTGATGCCCACGGAACAGCTAGCAGCGGGCGCAAGAAACAATCTCAGCGCCTCCGACCAGAAAATCCTCAACGGAATGATCGCGGACGTCAAAGCGGGCAAGACCCTGACACCGGCCCAGGAGACCCAGGCAGCGACGCTGCTCAACCAGGCTGCCAAGGGACTCGATCCCGCGACCGTCAAGAGCTTGCAGCAGACCGCGACCGTCAAGGCGGCGGTTGCCAATGCGAATACTGCGGTTGCCGCTACCGTGGTGAATCAGGCCGTTGCCGCCGCCAAGAACGACCCGGCGGTGGTGGCCGCGGTCCAGAACCTTCAATCCGGGAAGCCCCTCACCCCGTCCCAGCAGGCAAGTCTCAACACGGCTATTTCGTCGGTCGTGAACAACCTGCCGGTTTCCGACGCGCAGAAGCAGAACCTGACCCAGACCGCCGCGACGCAGGTCGCGACGGCGCCGCAAACCGCGTTGGCGCCTGCCGCTGCTCCGGCGGTCGATATGTCCGCATATACGCCGGCGATGGTCCAACAAATGGTAACGGCTGGGCCTACGGTGATCCAGGGGCTGCAATCCCAACAAGCCGCCGCGCTGGCAAAAGGCGACAAGACGATGGCTGAGGCCTTGGGCAGGGATATCACCAGCCTTCAGGGTCAAATTGACACGGCCAAGAAGATCGCGGCAACGACACCGGCTGCGCCGGCGGCAACTCCTGCCGGTAGCGCTACGGCAGCGGCAAAGCCGACTGCTCCGGCCGTAGCAACTCCCACAGCGTCGACGCCGGCCGCGGTTGCGACCGCCGCGCCTGCAGCGACGCCGGCCGGTTCACCGGCGGCAGCTCCGGTTGGGACCACGCCAGCAACACCGTCTGCTGCAGTTTCCGTCGCAGCGACGTCGAAGACCGACGAGGCACCGGCCAGGATCACCGCTGAGCAGGGCAAAGCGGTGCAGCAGGCGCTGCGTACCATTCCCGGCAAGCTGACCAAGGCCGAGGAGAAGAACTTCTCTGTCCTGTCAGCCCTTGTGGATCGCGCCAGGACTAAGGCACTGACGCCCGAGGAAGCCGCTACGTTGAGGGACGGCCTGAAGGCGCTGGCGGAAAAACACCCAAAAGCGGAGCGGCAACACGGGCTGACGGCGTTCGCCAACACTGTTGCCGTGGGACAGAAGCCGGCGGTTGCGGCGACGACTCCGGCCGGTGGGGGAGGCCCGGCAGCCAACCCGACCGCAAACGCATCTCCGGACGGCAAGAGTGCGCCGGGCAGCAATGCCGTTGCCGGAAACCAAAGCCAGCAGGCGCATGTGCCCGGACATGAGATGACTAAACCGGAAGCGCCAAAGTTGGCGACCACGACCCCTGCCGCTCCCGCAAACGCAACGACGCCCAAGCAGGGCTTCGCTTCGCCCAACCCTGCGGAAAGATCAGCGACAACGATGCCGGTCACAACCAGTCATCAGCAGGGTCACGTCGATGAGGCAAAGCCGCGGCCGACAGCTCCGAAGGCGCCAGTAGCCAATATGCAGGCGACGCGTTCTGAGCCGAAGCCGCAACCGGCTGCCAGGGCTCCGCAGGTCACCGCACCAAAGCCCTCTCTGGCGTCATCTTCAGCGGCCCCGAAGCCACCGGCCGCACCCGCGGCCAAGCCGCAGACCTGCACGCCCAACATGGTCAACGGCAAGATGATGGGTATGACCTGCCGCTAAAGGTCTATCCCGCGCAACAGGTTAGGATGGCGGTTCGAGGCAATGGACTGCCATCCCCGATGCGGACGCGGCGCACATGGGGTCGGCTTCCCGAGCAACGATGTCGGGACGCTGTTCAGGCGGGCTTTGCTGGCGTTTCGGAACCCACCGGAAGGAAATCGAGCAGCTCTTTAATGTAGCGTTCCCATTCCGGCTCGTGCGACATCACCACGTGGTTCTTGCTGGCAATGGAGACAAAACGGGCGTTCGGAATCGCGGCGGCGATGGCCCGTCCCTGCTCGCACGGAATCCAAGCATCATCGCGACTATGCATAACCAGCGTCGGAACTGCGACCTGCTTCAGCTGCTCGGTTACATCGACTGCTCCCAGCATGGCAATCAAGCGCGCGGCGTTCTCAGGCGAGCTTGATCGCCGCTGAAGTTCGTTAAAGGCTTGCATTTCGATGTGAGTGCCGTCCGGAATAGCCAGAGATGTAAAGAGCTGACGAAACGCCGGGTTATCCTGCCCCCATCCGATTTGGGCCAGCGTCTGAAACGCTTCCCCTCGGGCAATCTGATCCGGCACCCCCCGCGCGCGCCACCCTTTCGTATAGCCGCCAGTTAAAATAAGACGCGATATGCGGTCGGGATGTTTCGCAGCATACGCGATTGCCGTTGCTACGCCTTGAGACATCCCGAGCAACGCAAATCTCTCGAGCTTGGAGGCATCAACCACAACTTCCAAATCCTCAACAGCGTTTTGAAACGAGATCGGAGGAATATCCCAGTCAGAGAGCCCATTGCCCCGCTGGTCATATCTTATGACCCGGCAGTGTTGCGCCAGACGTGTGAGCAACGGACCCCAGATGCTGGTGCTCCAATCGTATTCGACGTGGGTCATCCACATCCCGGTGCGAACGAGGGGCGGTCCCTGGCCGATGGATGCAACCGCGAGACTTACGCCATCATAAGCGCGACAAAACATGACGTCTTGATTCGGTGCCGCAGCGGTCAATGTGCTGCGCCGCAAGAGTTCGCCGTCGAACGCGCCGGCAAACCGGTAACCCCTTCCAGGCACGGTCTGCAGCCAACTCCGACCCTCGGCCTGTTCGCCAAGCACCTTTCGCAATGCGGAAATATGAACCTGGAGATTGTTCTCTTCGACGACGCTGTTCGGCCAGACGCGGGCCATCAGATCATTTTTGGTGAGCAGTTCGCCCTGCGCCGCAACAAGCTCACAGAGTATATCGATAGCACGGGATCCGAGTGAAACAGGGGTCCCATTTCGCAGCAACAGGCGCCGCCGCTTGTTGAGATGAAACGACCCAAATGTAAACTCCTCAAGCATCCTGCCTCTCATCAAATCCTTTGCGGGATTCAGAACAATTCAGCTCGGCTCAAGGACATTAACTCCGCCGCCCCATTAGCGTCCACTCGTGAGATGGAGGACAGACATGAGCAGCGCGGCGCACCAGGCGAAATCGAGCCTCACACCAGACGTTGTGATCATCGGCGGAGGCGTCGCAGGGGGAGCTTTGGCGGTCGCCTTGGCGCGTCAGAACATCCGAGCCTTGGTGTTGGAAAAAACCCTGGAGCACCAGGATCGCGTGCGAGGCGAATTCATGCCGCCGTGGGGGGTCGAAGAAGCGAAGAAGCTGGGCCTGTTTGACGTTCTGCTGGGCGCAGGTGGTCACTTCACCAAGCGCAACATACCCTACGGGGAGGATATGTCGGCGCAGGAAGCGGAAGCCCGCGCGATCCCGCTCGGCAAGATCCTTCCGGATATCGAGGGCGCGATGACGTTTGGTCACCCTCAGATTTGCGGCGCGCTTAATCAGGCCGCCGTCGCGGCCGGGGCAACCATGCTACGCGGCGCGGGCGATCTGGCGGTCTCGCCCGGGCGCGATCCCAAGGTCGCGTTTACCCACGAAGGGCATCGATATGAGGCTTGCCCCAGGCTCGTTGTGGGAGCGGACGGAAGAGGCTCGTGGACTGCCCGTCAGATCGGGGCAGACGTGAAATTTGATCCGAGCCACCATCTTCTTTCAGGCTTGTTGATCGATGGCGTTCATGAGTGGCCCGAAGAGGACCAATCAATCGGTGTGGAAGGGGACATCACCTTCTACGTTTTCCCTCAAGGCGAAGGCCGCATCCGCCTCTACGCGTGTTATGGACTTGACCAACGCGGACGATTTTCGGGGCCAGACAACGCCCAAAGATTCTTGGACGCCTTCCGGCTGAAGTCTTTGCCCCACGCTGATGCCTTGTCTGCCGGACGTCCGATTGGTCCTTGTCATGGATACCCAAACGGAGACACGTGGATTGACACGCCTGTGGTTCCCGGCGTGGTCCTGGTCGGCGACGCCGCCGGCCACAACGATCCGACCATTGGGCAAGGTCTCAGCATCAGCCTTCGCGATTCCCGACATGTGGTCGAGGCGCTGACTTCAAATGCCGACTGGACCGAAGATATTTTTGCCCCTTACGTTGAGGAGCGCAGGGAGCGAATGCGTCGCCTCCGATTTGTCGCGCAGCTTTTCTCTGTCTTGCGCGTGGAATTTACCGACGATGCCAGAATGCGCAGGAGGCGAGCCCTCAAGCGAATAGGGGCAGAACCCCGTTTGGCGCTGCCTTTCCTGGCAACTCAAAAGGGACCGTTTTCCGTTCCGCCTGAAACGTTCGAGCAGAAAACATGGGATCAGTTGCTCAATTGATTGGAGCGTTCGTCAATGAAATCGCACATGGAGGACGCCAGCGGAAAGCGGCTTCGAGCGCCTCAACGTGATAAGTTATATAATAGTTTCAATTACATAATGGTTCGCGTTTTTATTCTGAATGGCGCGCCATTCAGAATGAAACTGCGAACTCGTATATCATTGAAATACCTATATAATCTTGCCCAGATAACTCCGGGCCGCCGCTGGCAGCGGCCTTCGCCGTTCGACCCGGCTTGGCAGCGGGCTTCTTCGCGGGCGATCGGGCGCCGCCATGCTGGGCGTCCTGATCACGCATCACTGGGGGGCAGGCAGCGCAGGAAGCGTCCATCGACGCCTCGCGCCCCTTGGGTAACTCATCAGTGGCCATCAGCTTAGCCAGATCGAAGATGACGACGAACTTGTCGTCCCTACGCCCGATCCCGGCCGCATAGTCTGACTGCCACCGCCCGCCCACGTCAGGCACCGGCTCGATCGCCTGCTCGTCGATCAGTCACCTCGAAGCCGCCAACACCATTCCGCAGCGCATTCACGGCTTAGAAGTGCCGCAAGCTATAAATGGAATACTTCTCGCCAAACGTGCTTCGCTCGACTCCCGCCTCCTTGAGCGCAGCAGGCAATAATCGCGCCGGCCAACCACAATCTGTTTTCATGCTGCATGACGGCCTCCTCTGATGAAGTTTCGATAACGCTATTTCGCATTTCGATTCTTGCTTCCTCCCTTGAGGCGGGCCGCGGGCGATGGCGGGTTCACCAAATCGGCAGCCTGCATACAGGTGAGAAGATCAACATAGCTTTGAGCGCCAGCCAAAGAAGTGGCCTCGGCTTCGCAGCGATCGCGAACGGGACCGGCATTTGCCGGCCAAAGAGTGATCAGTTGCTGCTGAGCGGTTGTTTCATCGCTCATGCACTTCTCAAAACTCTGCCCCAAAACGATTCCGTTTGCTTTATCGTCGGCCACTGTGGCCTTGCACAGTACCTCCACATTCAGGGTGCTGTCCTAATTAGGACACCCGCGAATGCGAATTAGGACACGGCCAATTGTGACGCAGGATTGGCTCTCCAAGTGCGGCCCCAGCTTGTCACGCTGGGGTCGTTTTGATTCCGGGTGCCCGCGCGCTCTACGCGAGACAAGCAAAGCCCCATTCTCGTGTCTCAGAACAGCCACTGAAGAACGGCCGTGAGGAGGGCAATCGCAACTGCGACCAACGCGATCACGGCGAGCGTGTAGTAAACTCTGTCGTTGGTCACTGTTGCTCCCACCGCTGCAGGGAAAGCAAAAGCCCCACCTGATGTTCCCACCAGATGGGGCTTTCGACACAAGGGCATGTGCCATGCTGTTCTGAGAAAACAGCACGATAGGATTTTAGTCTCGCCAGCTTACACCGGCCTGACGGGTGGGGCTATTTGTTTCTGGGTGTGTCTGCGCGGGCAAACTGGACGCCACCTTAACCTTGAGCAAACTTTAACCGGGACACGCGCCAGTCTTCTGGCGTCGAAACGCCCGAAGTAGAGCGTCTTCGTCGACATGGTGCAGCAGGGCCGTGAACCGGGTTTGGGCAGCCTGCTTGGCCGCCGCGTTCACCCGCGCGAGATTCGGCGGCAAGGTAATCCGGCTCTGTGTCCGGACCCTGGCCTCCTCGCGCAGGCTCCCCTCGGGCTGGTCCCTTCCCTCCATGCGTCTCGTTACCTTCGACGACTTCACAGGTACTATGAACCAGTCCGACTCCCGACCTCAGCTCGGACAGCGGCTCTGGCAGTGCCTTGCCGCTGTCCCCCGCTGGAGACCAATCCAGCAGACCCGGTCGGGCCTCTCATGTTCCGATGGTTGCCTTCCATGCGTGATGCGGCCATCGACCCCGACGGAGCGGCATCGTCTCGCCTATCGACGATGCTCGTGCTGCCTTCGTGTTTAGGGAACACACTCGGCCTCCGCTAACTTCCACCTTTCGAGGCTCATTCCCGCACCCCGCATGACTCCTGTCTACACTTCGGACCCCGCGTTACCGCGACGCCCGCAAGACTCGGTCCCGGCTTGTCTGCTTGGACTTTGGCCGGATGGGACTTGCACCCACAAGCAATCATCAGCTTGGCATGACGTACTCCCCAGTGATGGTGTAGCTCGGTAGAGCAAAGCCGTCCGCACGCGCGCCCACAAATAGCGCCGTAGCGGGCGGGCGGCTTTGCGGTGGTCACCGGCGATTCGCCGGTAGGATCGGGTTGCGACACGCCAACGCAACCGAGGAACCACCGATGACCGACGACATGATGAACCTGCGCACGCTCGTGGAGAAGACCCCTGATGCCGATCTGTTGCGCGAGATGATCGGCTTTGCCGCGCAGCGGCTGATGGAGCTGGAAGTCGAAGGCCAGACCGGGGCGGCCTATGGCGAGAAGAATCCCGAGCGTCTGGCCCAGCGCAACGGCTACCGCGACCGGATCTGGGAGACCCGCGCCGGCGCGGTCGAGCTTCGCATCCCCAAGCTGCGCAAGGGCTCCTACTTCCCGGGCTTCTTGGAGCCGCGCCGCATGGCCGAGAAGGCGCTCACCCGCTGTGGTGCAGGAAGCCTACGTGCAGGGCGTCTCGACCCGCTCGGTGGATGATCTGGTGCAGGCGATGGGCATGAGCGGCATCTCCAAGAGCCAGGTGAGCCGGCTGTGTGGTGAGATCGACGACAAGGTGAAGGCGTTCCTCGGCCGGCCGATCGAGGGCGACTGGCCGTATCTGTGGATCGATGCCACCTACGTGAAGGTGCGCCAGAATGGCCGCATCGTATCGGTCGCGGTGATTGTCGCGGTCGGCGTCAACAGTGACGGCCGGCGCGAGGTTCTCGGCATGGACGTCGGCCCGTCGGAAGCCGAGACATTCTGGACGGCGTTCCTGCGCAAGCTCGCCCGCCGTGGCCTGCGTGGCGTCAAACTGGTCGTGTCCGACGCCCACGAGGGCATCAAGGCCACCGTGGCCAAGGTGCTCAACGCCAGCTGGCAGCGTTGCCGCGTGCACTTCATGCGCAACGCGCTGGCGCATGCCGGCAAGAGCGGGCGGCGCGTCGTCTCCGCCTTCATCGCCACTGCGTTTGCCCAGGACGATGCCGAGGCGGCACGCGCCCAGTGGCGGAAGGTCGCCGACCAGCTCCGTCCCAAGCTATCCAAGCTTGCTGGCTTCCTCGACGAGGCCGAGACCGATGTGCTCGCCTACATGACGTTCCCGCCGCAACATCGCACCAAGCTGCACTCGACCAACCCGATCGAGCGCCTCAACGGCGAGATTAAGCGGCGCACCGAGGTGGTCGGCATCTTCCCCAACGAGGACGCCATTGTCCGCCTCATCGGCGCGATCCTGCTCGAGCAGAACGATGAATGGGCGGTCCAGCGCGCCCGCTACATGACGCTGGAAACCATCGCGCCGTTGAGCGATGATCCAACCGTCAGCCTTCCGGCTATCGCCAGCTGACCGGCCCGGCTCTTGCCGGTGAACGCGGTGCCCCGCCGCCAGTTACACCACGCCTGGGGAGTACGTCATGCCAAGCTGATGATTGCTTGTGGGTGCAAGTCCCATCCGGCCAAAGTCCAAGCAGACAAGCCGGGACCGAGTCTTGCGGGCGTCGCGGTAACGCGGGGTCCGAAGTGTAGACAGGAGTCATGCGGGGTGCGGGAATGAGCCTCGAAAGGTGGAAGTTAGCGGAGGCCGAGTGTGTTCCCTAAACACGAAGGCAGCACGAGCATCGTCGATAGGCGAGACGATGCCGCTCCGTCGGGGTCGATGGCCGCATCACGCATGGAAGGCAACCATCGGAACATGAGAGGCCCGACCGGGTCTGCTGGATTGGTCTCCAGCGGGGGACAGCGGCAAGGCACTGCCAGAGCCGCTGTCCGAGCTGAGGTCGGGAGTCGGACTGGTTCATAGTATCATCCGCTTGTCGTGCTTTGCCATGAACAATAAGCACCCGGTAATGGCGTCGCGATAGGGCAGCTTCACCTGCCCGGAGCGAATTTGCTGCATCAAGGCAGGCGACGCAATGCCGAGCGCGCGCACAGCGGGCGGCATCGTCTCCAGAAGATCGTGCAGCTGGTCGTCATAATATTCGATGTCATCCCGGTTCGAGGTGCCGCTCTTGCGCCAGAGGATATTGAAATAGATATCCCAACGCTCGCTCAGCCTGTTGAATTGCGAATAGTCGGGCGAAAATCCGGTCGCGCCGCGCGATGCCGGCTCGGGATAGGCCCAGCCCTTTCCCGCTCGCGCGGCAGCTCCTTCGGTCGGCGTCTGCGCCCGCACGAACGAAACGTCAATGATGACGGCAGCGACCAACACGATCGCGAGCAGGCGGTTTGTCATGCGATCGGCCCTCTCCGCTAGAGCTTGCTGGTCACCTTGGAATCGAGCGTCCCGGTGATCGCCGACCACAGGTTTCGCAATCCGCCGCCGCTGTCGGAAGAACTGCTCGGCGGCGGCTGCCGCAGCGGTGCCGGCTGATACGAGCCGGACGGCGGCAATGCGTAGTCCCTCACGGGAGGTTGATTGGGCGGTGGGTTGGCCACCTGGTTGGCGGCCTGCTGCGCAAGAGCCGCCTCGATCGCAAGCTGCCGGGCGCGATCCATTTCCTGCTGCGCGTGTGCGAGCGCCTCTTGTTGCACCCGCATTCTTTCCGCAGCCTCGCGCTGGATCTGGTCCATGTCGATGGTTGGCGGCGGGAGCCCGTTGATTGGCGGCGCGTTCGGCGGCGGCTGGACCGGCGGCGGAGGTGTTTGCGGCGGCGCGGCTGCGGCCTGGTCGAGAGGCTTGACCGGCACAGGCTGTTGTTGCGGTGGCGGTGGAGCCGGTGGCCGCGGCGGAGCCGCAGGCGCGGCGGCTACGTCCGCCCCCGCACCGCACATGTTGATGGTTTTGCCTCCCTGTCGGTTGTCGAATCTGAAGCAATCGCGTGGATTCGGATTGCCGGCAAAATCTCCGCAACGATAGAACGGCGGACCGCCGACGACGGGACCAAATCCGTTGGCGAAACAAAAGCACTGCGCAAGCGTTTCGCGCCCCATGCTCCCGAGCGATCCGCGAACGCGGTCGTAGAATTCGCGCAACGTCGAACCGCACAGGCCCGCTGAAATGCCAGCAGGCCAGGATTGCTTCGCGACGGCGCTCTTGCCGGTATCGTTGGTTTGCGGCTGCGCCGAAGCCGGCTGTGACCCGCTCGGACCGGGCGATCCGCCAGCAGGGTCATCTTGCTGCGGACGCGGCGGCGGACTCGGCTGTTGACCTGATGGAGACGGGCTGCCGCCGGGTCTTGCACCCGCATTCTGTGACGGCGCGCCGGATTGACCCAGCGGAAGTATCGGTCCCCGCGGCGCCGGTGCCGACGCTGCGCCCGACGGTGCCGCGGGCTGCGGAGTGCTCGCGCTTGTCGCGCCAAGCGCTCCCGATGCGGGTGTATTTTGAGCGCCGGCATCCTGGGTGACTTGTCCCGGCTCCCCCATCAATGCGACTGCCTCGGGCGACAGCCGCCCCAACAGTTCGGCACGTTGTGCCTTGCGCTGCGCCTTGCGGTTCTCGTCGGTTTTCTCGATTGCCGCAATATCGTTGGCGAGTTTGTCGAGCGCGTCAGTGATCCGATTTTTCTTCAGGCCTAGGTACAAATCGGCGGCAGCTTCGCCTACGGTGCGACCAAGGTATACCGTAAAGTCGATCAGGTCCTTGAGCATCAGCACTTCGCCGAGTGCGCCAACGCCGAGTTTGGTGAGGCGAACAATCGGGCTTGCGCCAAGCCGTGCCAGTCCGCGGCCGATCGCTCCGCTGGCCCTCTCCGCGAGGCTAACGAGCTTTGAGCCCCCCGACTCCAGGGTGTCGGCGACCACTGTCGTCACCCCTCGTGCTTCCGTCGCCGCAGTTTCCGCGGCCACTGCCTCCTGGGCTAGCGCAGTCTCCACCGTGCTCGCCCGCGCAGCGGCTTGCGATGTAGCGCCTGGAACTCGCTCGGCCCCCTCAACTGCTTGCTCGGCGCGAAGTCGTTTGAGCTTATCAACCCTCGCGGACATGTCCGACTGCAGCTGTCCCTCTGCAGTAACTTGTTGGAGCGACGGGATCGTGCGCTGACGCATGACGTCGCTGCCGGGCACGTGGTCATAGGCTTTGGCAATCCGATCCACCAGTTCCGTCCGGCTCATGACCTTGCCGGTACCCATGGTCGGATCGAGCCTCCATTCTGCCAGGGCCGCTTCGACCTCATGAATTCGGCGGTATTCGTTCCCGCCGAGGGCGGCTTCCCGAACCAGGTTCTGCTCGACGTGTTTCGCCTCGTGAACAGCGGTTTGCGTCATCACATCCAGGGGGTTTTTGAACTCGCGAATATGGGGATCGGTGAAAACTTGCGCGACGATGTTGCCGGGCTTGCTCGACGTTCCACCCAGAACGCCCATGTCCGGCGCACCGCCCCGACCGGCGGCTGAGCTCACCGGCTTGATGTCCAGCGTCCCCTGTTTGATCTGATCGAGCACATTCTTCGCGACGTCCCGACCCGGAGTGTTCCCCGCCGCAATCTGCTCCAGCCTCTGAATGATCGGCCCTTTGTAATGCGGCATTGGTGTATTGGGGGGCAGTGGAGAACCCGCGCTGCCATTGAAATCACTGAAACGCAGCGGATTGTCGAGCGCATAGCTATACAGGTTGCCGTCGCGGTCGGGCCCCGCCGGGTCAGGACTCATGAACCGAAAACCGATCGGGCTTAAAACGCGACTGCCGAACACGACTCCGGCACCGACTTGCCGTCCGCCGGCGAATTCACATCGCGCAGACCTGGATTTGGCCGACCACGACACATCCACGACGCCAAAGGTGCGATACCTGCAGGCCTCCACGACCGAGCCGGCCTTGTCCAACAGCGCCAGCAACGAGCCATTGGCAGAACGAATTGGAAAATATTCCTCCGCCCCAACCCTCAACGATACCCAAAGGCCATTCTGCATGCCCGGCGTATAGATCGACGCTGGTGCGCCGCCGCTCGGTGTTTCGGCGATCAGCTGCCCGCCGAAATAGACGAGATGGGCCCCCCTCCCTTGATTGTCGCCCCAATCCACCAAACGCCCTTCGGCGTCGTAGCCGTAGCGTTCGTTGCGCCAGACGATCAGGCGATTGAACGCATCATATTGGGCGCTGCAATGGGCGCCGTTGGGATCGGGACAAAGGTTACCACTCGCATCCGGCGCGACCGCGCGCCCTTCATACTGCGCCAACGCCTGATCCGCATCATAGCCGAAAGGGACCATCGTGTTCCGGTGTGTGCCATCGCTTGTCACGCTTTCGGCTCGGTATTCGATGACGCTGCCGGTCGCGTCGTATTTGAACTGCTCGCGCAACCCGTCGGGAAACGCGGCTTCAATCACGCGACTGAGGGCGTCGTATCGATATTCGGTGCGCCCGAACGTTCGATTGAAGCCCGCTTGAGACTCGGCAACGGAACCTTCGCTGACGACCGCGGTGACATTGCCACGGCTATCGTATTCATAGGACTCGCTCAGCAACATCCTGCCCTGAGCACTGGCTGTCTTGATGAATTGGAGTCGCGTGCCCGCCACATAGCCAAACGACGTCTGTGTGCCGTTCGGGTATGCGATCGTGCTGAGACGCCCGGCCGAGTCATAGGCATAGCTGATGCTGGCGCCGGAATCCGTCACGATGCGGCTGAGCAGTCCGGCGGTGTTGTAGCTATACGTGGACTTGCGTCCATCAGGCTTTTGCAGGGTTTGCGGTCTGCCGACCGCGTCATAGGTCATGCCCACCGTTGCGCCGGCCGCGTCGCGATATTGCAGGGGGCGATCGAGTGCGTCGTAGATATAGGTTGCGGCGCCGGCTGCTCCGCGCAGCACGGTCGGGCGACCGCGGCCGTCGTAAGCGAAATCCCAAGCCGCGCCATCGCTTGAGGTCACGTGAGCCGGTCGGTCCGCTCGGTCGTAATTGCTCGTGACAATCGTGCCGCCCGGCGCAGTCGATTGGATCAGGTGACCCTGATCATCATATTTGAATTGCCATAGTCGACCACCCGCGGTCCGTCGCTCGATCAACTGCCCCCTGTCATCGTACGACAACACCGTCTCACCGCCGTTTTGATCGGTTCTCGCGATAATCTGTCCGGCGGCGTTATAACGGTAGCTGGATTTTCCGCCGACCGCGTCGGTGACAGTCAGTGGCCGGCCGTTGTCGTCAAGCAGGATTGCCGTCGTAGCGCCGCCGGGATCAATACTCTTTGCCGATTTGCCGTCGCTGGAATACGAACGCTGGACCAGGCCACGCATCGGATCTTCGCGTTTCGTGATGCGGCCGAACTGGTCATATTCAAGGCTCTCAACGCCGAGCGGGCTTTCGGTCCGCACCCGGCGACCGGACGCGTCATAGGAATAGCGAAGGGCTACACCGAGGCGGTTGACGTATTGCATTACACGCGATTGCCGGTCGTAAAAGTACTTCTCCGTGGTGCCGTCTTCGTGAGCAACCTCGATCAAGTGACCAGCATCGTCGTATTTGTATTTCTTGCCGACCGTTTGTCCTTTGGAGTCGTAAGAAGCAGCGGTCACACGGCCGACAACATCGTAATCGTAGCGAACAACATCTCCATCCGGCCGCCGGATTCGGCTCAGGCCTTTCGCTTCGTATTGGTATTGTCTGCTCTTTCCATCAGCATCCTGTCGTTCGAGCAGAATGCCTGTGCAATCGTAGCGATGCCGCGCCCCGCTCGGCAGAGCGACCCCACAGAGGCCGCCATTCGTATCATATGCCGCTGTCGCGGTCTGACCTTTGGCATCCGTCAGCGCCACCGTGCGGCCGTTCTGTTGTGAAGCGACCGCGACCGAACTGCCGTCGGCGTACGAGATTTTCGCGAGCTGATCACGGTCGTAAAGGTACGAGGTCTTGCGACCCCGTTCATCCATCGTCTCTACGACGTTGCCGCTCGCGTCATAGCGATAGAGCGTGGTTGCGCCATCGGCATCCAACAGCGTGGTGAGGCGGCCGGCATCATCGTAAGTCAGTCTCCTCTCCGTCTTGCCGTCGACGCGCACTTCGACGGGCCTGTCGCGGTTGTCGAAGACGTATTGGATCTGACGGCCGGATTCATCGGTGACGCCGACAAGGTTTGCAGCGCCATCATACGTGAAACGGGCGGCCGCGCCATACCCGCCGGCAACGCGCGCAATCACACCGGTCTCGTTATATTCGGCCGCCGCACGCACCACGCCGTCAACTGTGATACGAACGACGTGGTCCAGTTCATCGTAGTCGTAGCGAGACACCGATCCTTCGGCATCGATCCATTCCACGATGCGGTCGGCCGGATCCCACCTCCAGCTTTCCTTCGACCCGTCGCTCAGTGTCATCGCGACCGCTCTGCCGGCTCCATCGTATTGAATATGCGGATCGCCGCTCGGCGCTTTCGCGGGACTGAATTGAGCGCGCCACTGGTCAACGCTGCTGACGCCCAAGCCCGACTTGGCCGAGGGTGCAGCTGCAGCCGGCTTGCCCGGCTCGAGGACGCGGCGTTTGCCGCCCTCGTCGACCAGCACCTTGTCGGGCAGAATAAGCGCGTTCGAGGTCAAGCCACCCGCCGACATCTCCGTGAGCTTCAATGCGATCTGGTCTTTGGCACCGATGCCCCAATCCGACGCTGCAACGGTCGACGGTGCGATGTCCAGCGTCTGGCTCGAACCGACGGCCGACGTCGCGGTCAACCTGATGTCGGCCGTCTCGTGCATCGTTGCCCAGGACAGCGTGGTGTGCAGTGGTCCGGGCCCCGACACCTCGCGGAGCGTGGTGTCGTTTCCGTATGCGAAGGTCACTTTCGCACCCAGCGGCAACAGCATCTCTGACAGCTTGCCGGCTGCATACACAAACGAGGTCTTGCGCCCAATGGCATCGACGACTTCGGTCAGCCGGCGGTTTTGGTAGGCATAGCGTAGGGTTCGGGCCAGCGAATAGTCGACCTGAACCAAAAGACCGTCAGCGTAGGTCAGCTTCGCTATGTGTCCTGCAGCATCCACAATTTGCGACGGCTGCCTTGATGCCGCGCTCGCATACCCAAAGGCAATCGCGTCATTGCCTGTGGCCCGAAGCACGATACGGCCTGTGCCGTCGAACAGCTCGCGCTCGCCGTTAGTGCGCTCGCGCAGCCAGCCATCCTTCAACTGGCGCACGTAGCTTGACGGCATCGTACCAACGTCAGACGTGTACAGTTCCGGAGCAATATAGTCGTAGCGCGTGACGCGCCCATCGCCCTCGCTGATGCGAATGAACTTGTCGCCTGCGACTATCAGTCCGACGTCAATGTTCGACGACCAGCCGATGCCGAACGAACCAACTTCGCGCAAGCCGCTGCGATATTGCCGCTTGATGACGAGGGGTTGCGACCCCCCCGGCAGCAGCACATCCACAAATGACAGGCCGAGCCCACCCTCCGGCAACTGCACCAGACTGCGGTGAAATGTTTTCGGGTTGTCGAAGCCGATCGGCATAGGTGACGGGCGCGGCGCCGTCATCAGCACGGGGTCCCAACCGAGAGGAAACGTCTGCGCGACAGCTTGAACCGGACACAGCCAGGCTGGCAGCAGCAAGGTGCCGCCCGCGATCAGGCCAACCCTCCGTTTGCGAGATCGCGGTGATACAATCTGAGTCACGGGTGCAAGCTCATCAGTGCATTCGGGCGCGACGCCCACCGCCCGCATCGACGTCCCTACAGTCTTTGCAATTCAACCCGCCGGTTCTTGGCGCGTCCCTGATCGGCGTCGTTCGGCGCCACCGGCCTGCTGTCGCCATAGCCTTGCGGGTGCAGCCGCGCCGGGTCGATACCGTAGGCGCTGACCAGCGCATTCACCACCGCGGCAGCGCGTCCGCGCGAAAGCTGCATGTTGTGCTCGCTGCCACCGGTATTGTCGGTGTGGCCGGCAACTTCGATGCGCAGCGACGGATCGGATTTGAGCAGCTTCGCCACTTCGTCGAGCGCGGACTTGCTCTCAGGCTTGAGGTCGGTCTTGTCGATGTCGAAATAGATGCCGTAGATGTCGACCTTCCCCGGATCGACGAGCGCCTTGGCCATATCGTCGGCTTTGACCTCGACCATGCGGTAGACGATCTGCTTCGAGGCAATGACGTCGACACCGGCCACGGGCTGCCCGGGTTTGATCTCGATCGGCTGCTTCAGGGCGGGCTCCGACCATGACAAGCCCGAACTGTCGGCAACGTGAACCGCGACCGTGATGGTCTGTCCGTCGCGCATCCGCCGTGCGGTCATGTAGTACTGGTTCTTCGAATCCTGGAACGGCGTGCTCTCGTGGTCCTTGCGCGCGGAATATTGCGCCTGGAAATAGAAGCGCTGATGGAAATCCTTCGCCGACAGCGCATAGAGCGAGCCGCTGTCGAGCTTGAAGGTCGGCTCGAAACCGAGGTCTTCGAGCATCTGCTCGTAGTTGCGGAATACCTCGAGCGACGACGTACCGACCGGCGCCTTGTAGACGACGCGCGTAATCGCCCCTTCGGCACGCTCTTCCTTCTCAAAGCCGACGCCGATCGAGCCTTCGCCACGGGCCATGAAATACTGACCGTAAGGCTGCGTCGCGTAATGAATGATTTCGGAGCCTTCGAAGCGCTTGAAGTCGGCGGGGTCCTTGCTTCCTGGAAGATCAGCCGCCCGCGCGGTGCTGATCATCATCGTCGCGGCACACAGAAGTCGGAGCACATATGGTGCATACATGGTCGCCCCCACGCAGCAATGATGACAACGATAGCCTAAACGAATGCGTCCTGGTAGAGGCAGCTTCCGGCTCCCGGCGGTGGCTGAGTGGGGAACATTGGTCTCATCGTGCTTGCAGCTGGCCGGGTGGGCGTTCGGAGTTCGGTGTGGAATGGAGCATCAGTCAGATCAAGGTCTGCGAACGCCGATGTCATTGAAATGGCAACTGATTTCAAGCCTCTGATTTCCTCCCTTGCAGACTTCCAGAATGATCAGGATGACTCCACTTGCAAGCTGGTGTTGCGCGTCACTCCGCGATCCGGCTGCGCACCCGTACACGAACCGCAACGCGCCGCGATCCGGCTAGTTGCGATCTCCGGCACACGGTGACAACGCCTTGGGATGGGTTGTCGCGCCGTGACGCGAGGGAGCGATGTCGCCAGAGCCGGCAGCCGCACGATCAGCGGCAGCTTTTGATGTAGTATGCCGCACCGGGATCTCCCCGAAGATCGTAACGGCAGCGACCGCATACAAAGCTGTCTGGCAATCGGCCTTCCTGCCGCAATTTTCTGGTAAGCTTCTCACCCATAATGGCGTGCTTTTCCGAGGCGACCGGCCCTTTGCAATCCGTGGCACCAATCCTAACGATGAGTTTGGATGCTGAGGGGTGAAAAAGCGGAACGGCCGAAACGTCAGCAGCACTCGAAAGCAAGCCGATTGAAATGACGAATAGGGATTTTGTCATTTGGTATTGCCTCAGGTCGGAGCGTTTTGAACGACAGATGAGCCCTCATTTACACTAATAGCTTCGAGCTTGGACGTCCCGGCAGGACAGCCAAGATGCACCTTCGGCAGCTCGGCTACGCAGCCACCGCTTAACCTCGGATGGCTCGCCAACCGCACCAGTTTCGCACCAGAAACAGCCTGATCGAAACACAACGAACGCGATCGAACCGGAGCGAAACCGCAAGAAAATCAACGAACGCGTCCTTTGTCCTGTCGCTCATAACGGTCTGGTTGCAGGTTCGATTCCTGCCGGGCCCACCAATGAGATCAATGTTTTACTGGGTTCTCATTGCCTCTGGCGCGACGACCGCACCAGAAACCGCACCAGATACGTCCACTTTATGTTCGAGCGCGGGTTCGCTCTCCACAACCGTTCGACGACGCCAAATAGACGAATTGGCGATGGTAGCGCATTGGGCAGCGTTCGATCGTCACGAGTTCACCAATTGGAGAGGCGAGAGAGGCACCCGCAGAAGGGTGGTGATAGCGATGCCGAATGAAATGACGGCGGGACCCGAAAGCGAGTGCAGTCGCGAGACCGGTTAACAAGGCCCCCGCGCACCGGGCAGCGATAGCGCGCCGAAATGAGATGAACGCTGATCCTTTGCGCAAGCGCCTCCGGATAGTGACACCGGATGGCGGATGCAGCCCGCGCTAGTGGCATATCGGCCGCCTGCTTCGGCATGTAATTGCGGTGCAGGGCGAAGCCGTATTCCAGCGCAACCTTCTCGCGGCGCTGAAACAGGGAATTAATATTGGGCTGGGCTATGTGTCCATTCCGGTCTGGCGCACCGTGATCCCCAGTTCGTCGACGCACTTGCGAATGTTGCGAAATCCGACGCGACGCGGCAACTGATCCGTAAGGGTAAAGACTGCAATGTTAAATGTGATCTTCGTGTTCCATTTCTCGGGGATTGTCGCGTGCGCTCGGACGAACTGGGTCGCGCCTTGCGAAAGGTCTGGCGTGCGGCGATAGAGGCGGGCGGGCCTGGAGATCACTTCATGATCGAGCTGCACGTCGGCCTGGACGCTCGACTGGTGGTGCAAGCGCAGCGTGGGAATCCACGGCCTGAGGTGGAGCAACAACGTCGGGATTAGAGCAAAAGAACCGCAACGTCGAGACGGTCTGATTGATGGTCGGCACCCCAACGCCGCTCGCCGCCAGATGCAGCTGGTAGCGGCGCACGTCCTCGAAGCTCGCCGTATCCGGCGAGCGCCCGAGAAACGCCGCGAAGTTCTTGACCCTTTGCACGTAGTCATGTTGGGTCTTCGGGGCCAACTTGCGGATCGTCATGTCTTCGATCATGCGCCGGCGCAACGGGCTCATTGCCTCGTCGGTCATGGGGATGCTCCTGTCTTGAGTGAGGTTGTTGCAACCCCTCAATCTCAAGACAGGACGCCCCTTGGCGCTATCGGTTTGGCCGCGCTGCCTGCCGCAGCGGCCTACCGCGCGAGCGGTTTAGTCCACTGACCCTACTCGGACCTCCCTCGATGTCCGCATTTGCGCTGCTTGCCGAAATCCACAGGATGGAAATGGTTTTGTTTATAACAAAGAAACAACAATTGCCGATAGCTCTTACCGGTTACGGCCCCACCGACTATGCAAGGTTGAAAACGCTCAGCCACCGTGAGGTTCGTCGCCCGATGCAACATGCAGGCGCGGCCTCGCGG
>NZ_JBHMET010000115.1:0-6892 GCF_042430365.1 Bradyrhizobium erythrophlei | reverse complement strand
CGTTGCAACATCGAGGGTGAGTCGCCTCATTTTGTGGAGGGGACATACAGTCTAGCGGACATAGCGTCGCTTCCTCTGTCCTGGCTGGGGCACCTGTGCGACAATCACAATACCTATCTGTGGGAGGCCATAGTAATATGGTTTCCGATGCTCTGAGCCACGGTACTTGTCGCCTCGGGGCGCACGGTTGCCCACAGAGCGCCGCCTCGGAGGTTAGGGTTGCCCACGGAACGCCGCCTCGCCGCACTCTTGAGCGCCGATGTAGTCGGCTACTCCCGTCTGATGAGCACGGACGAGGCGGGAACGCTTCAGACGCTGAAAAGCTATGAGGCGCGCGTAATCGATCCGACGATCACGCGGAACAAGGGCCGTATCGTAAAGCGCATGGGCGATGGCTATCTAGCCGAGTTCGCCAGCGTGGTTGACGCAGTGGAATGCGCAATCGAGTGGCAGCGGCACCAGGTGGCCGAAGGTGAACAGCGGTTGACCTTTCGCATTGGCGTGCATGTCGGCGACATCATCGTCGTTGGAGCAGATATTTATGGCGATGGCGTCAACATTTCCGCCCGGCTGGAGGCATTGGCCGAACCTGGCTGCGTCGTGCTCTCCGAAGATGCTTACCGACAGGTGCGCGACCGAGTAGCGGCGCAGTTCCATGACTTGGGTGAGCACAAGGTAAAGAACATTCCGCGCGCTCTGCGAGTCTGGGAGTGGCGCGGCGTGATGCCTGTGCCAAGCCGACTGCGGAATGTCAGCTTGCCGCCGGTCGAAGTTCCCTCAATCGTAATTCTACCGTTTCGGAATCTTACGGGCGATCCGGCCAACGACTACCTCGCCGACGGTTTTCGCATGGATATTCAGAACGCTTTAGTAAAGGTTTCGGGCCTGTTCATCATTGCGTCAGGCAGCGCATATGCGTTCCGGGGCGTTAGCGCTGAGGAGACGGGTTCCACGCTCAACGTTGGATATGCGCTGCAAGGGAGCATCAGGGCAGCTGGGAAGCGGATTCGTGTGTCGGCTGAACTAACCGAAGCGGCGTCTGGGCGCATTGTTTGGAGTGACCAATTCGACCGCACGCTCGACGATTCGTTCGACCTGCAGGATGAAGTTACCCAGCGTATTCTTGAGGCGATGGAGGTCAAACTCATTCAAGGTGAACAGGCGAGGGTCTGGCACAAGACGCTCAAGGACCTGAGGGCCCTGGAAGCATTCTACAAAGGCGTGCACGCCTTCTATCAGATGAACCGCGAGGACATGCAGCGCGCCCGCCAGTACTTCGAGAGGGTGGCGGAGATCCGTCCGAACGTAGCTGTTGGTGCAACATGGGTCGCGATGACACACTGGTTTGACCTGCAGCGGGGCTGGAGCGATCTGCCGGAGAAATCCAAGGGGCTTGCGCGGCACTGGGCCGAAATCGCTGCGTCAATGCCAGACGCCGACGGACAGGCTCACTCTGCCCTCAGCTACCTCTACCTTCTGGAGCGGCGGTTCGACGAAGCGCTGGCTGCCGGCCGTTGTGCCGTCGCCAACAGGCCGACTTGCGCCTATGCCAACTGTTTCTATGGCAATGTCTTGCACTATTGCGGCGAGTACGAGCGCGCCATCCACCACATTAAGCTCGCGATCCGCACCCAGCCGCTTCATCCACCATTCTACCTTCATATGCTCGCAGGCGCGTACAGGGCGGGGCGGGACTTCAAAGCTGCGCTACTTGCCTCCAAGCAAGCGCTGGAGCTGAGCTCGGGAGATGTTGCGAGCCAGGTCATTCTTGCAAGCGCATACGTGGGGCTTGGAATGCCGGATATGGCTCGTGAAGCGGCCGCCGATATCCAACGTATCGAACCTTCATTTTCCGTGACCCGCTTTATGGGAGGCCAGCCTTATCGGGATGCCGGCGCTGTAACTCAGTACGCGTCGGAGCTTCGGTCGGCCGGACTGCCGGCGTAGCAATGCCCAGTCTGGTATGAAGTGAGGTCTGCTGATGCGGGCACCGCTTAACGCGAGAACATCGTCGGCGCGAACGCCAGCTTGTGGCCCATCGCGACATTTCCCTGCGTTGCAGAATTTGGTCGCTATCGGGGCATGGCGGACATGGTCGGGCTTGTTGCTGGCGCGACCCGGTCGCGAATGACCCGAACCGGTCATTCAAACCGCGGCCCTAGACATGCTGTCTCCCCTGGTGGATCATGCGTCGGTAGGCGAGCCAGGGGCGTCGCCATGGACGTCGGAGGTTGGCTGCGGAGGCTTGGCCTCGAACAGTATGAGGCCTCATTCCGCGAGAATAAGATCGACGACACGGTCCTGCCGAGGTTGACGGCAGAGGACTTGAAGGATCTTGGTGTCGGATTTGTCGGGGATCGCCGCAAGCTGCTCGACGCCATCGCCGCCTTGCGCGCCGAAGCGAGCGCACCAACGCCGCTATCCGACGCGCCTCTGGCAACCGACAAAGCCGCCCAGGACACCGCCGAGCGCCGTCAAGTTACAGTGATGTTCTCGGACCTTGTCGGCTCGACGGCGCTATCGGCGCGTATGGACCCTGAAGATTTGCGAGAAGTTATCTCCGCCTATCAGAAGTCCGTCGCAGAGACCGTGCGCCGTTTTGGCGCGTTCGTGGCGAAATACATGGGCGACGGCGTGCTGGTGTATTTCGGCTACCCTCAGGCTCACGAGGACGATGCCGAGCGAGCCGTGCGCGCTGGGCTGGAGCTGATCGGTGTCGTCAGTGCGCTCAGGCCGAACGCTCCCCTGCAAACCCGTGTCGGCATTGCAACCGGATTGGTAGTGGTCGGCGACCTGGTCGGATCGGGTGCTTCTCAGGAGCAGGCAATCGTTGGCGAAACGCCAAACCTGGCGGCGCGCCTGCAAGGGATCGCCGAGCCAAACATGGTGGTCATCGCCGAGGGAACGCGAAAACTTCTCGGCAATCTGTTCGAGCTTGAGGATCTCGGCGCCAAGGACCTCAAGGGCATCGCCGAGCCGGTGCGGACCTGGGCGGCGCTCCGGGCGAGTTCGGTGGAAGGCCGCTTCGAGGCGCTGCACACGACCGGTCTGACCGCGCTGGTCGGGCGCGAAGAAGAACTCGAATTGCTGCTGCGGCGTTGGTCGAAGGCAAAGAGTGGTGAAGGCCAGGTGGTGCTGCTCTCCGGCGAGGCAGGTATCGGGAAGTCGCGGCTCACGGCCGCGCTTCTGGAACGCCTCTCCGGCGAACCGCACACGCGCTTGCGCTATTTCTGTTCGCCGCAGCACACCGACAGTGCGCTCTATCCGATCATTGGCCAGATGGATCGTGCCGCAGGATTTGCTCACGACGACACTCCGCAAGCAAAGCTCGACAAACTCGATGCGGTTCTCGCACAGACCTCGACCTCGACGGAGGATGCCGCACTCTTCGCCGAGATGCTGTCACTGCCGAGTGACGGGCGCTATCGCGCGCTTGAGCTGACCCCGGAGCAACGCAGGCAAAGCACGCTGGAAGCACTGACCTCGCAACTCGCGGGGTTGGCCCGCCGGCAACCGGTGCTGATGATTTTCGAGGATGCGCATTGGACCGACCCCACGAGCCTTGAAGTGTTTGGTCGGATCGTGGACCGGATCAAAATCCTTCCGGTACTGCTGATCGTCACGTTCCGGCCCGAGTTCGACGCGCCGTGGGTGGGACAGTCGCATGTGACGAGCCTGACGCTCAACCGGCTTGGGGAGCGTGAAGCGGCCGCCATTATCGCACACCTGATTGGGAACAAGGCGCTGCCGGCGGATGTGCTGGCGGAGATCATCGAGCGCACCGACGGCATTCCCCTGTTCGTGGAGGAGATGACGAAGGCGGTGCTGGAGGCGGAGAGCGAGGAAGCGGCCCGGCACACGGTTGCGGTAGTTCCATCCTCGGCCTTTGGGGTGCCGGCAAGCTTGCACGCCTCGCTGATGGCGCGGCTCGACCGGCTCGGCTCGGCCAAGGAGGTGGCGCAGATCGGGGCGGCGATCGGGCGGGAGTTCTCGCATGCCGTGCTGGCGTCGGTGGCGCGGAAATCCGAGGCGGAGCTGGGCTCGGCGCTCGACCGTCTCATTCAGACAGGCTTGCTGTCCCGCCAGCGCATGCCGCCGCAGGCGAGCTACCTGTTCAAGCATGCGCTGGTACAGGATGCAGCCTATGGCACTTTGCTGCGCGCGCCGAGACGCGCGCTTCACGCACGGATCGCCGAAGCCATCGAAAGCCAGTTCGCCGAGACTGCCGAGAGCCGGCCGGAGATCCTGGCGCATCACTGCACCGAGGCCGGCCTGATCGAGAAGGCCGCGGGTCTGTGGGGCAAGGCGGGACAGCGGTCGCTCGATCGCTCGGCGCTCGCCGAAGCCGCGGCCCAATTCACGCGGGCGCTGGAGCAGATCGCGACCTTGCCCGGCACGCCGGCGCTGCGTCACCAGCAGATCAAGCTTCAGGTTGCGCTCATCACCCCGCTCATCCATCTCAAGGGCCACGCCGCCGCTGAAACCAAGGCGGCTGCGGAGCAGGCCCGCTTGCTGATCGAGCACGCTGAAGCTCTGGGCGAGACCCTCGAAGATCCGCTGCTGTTGTTCTCGGTCCTATTCGCCTTCTGGGTAGCGAACGTTGTGGCATTCAATGGCGACGTGATGCGCGAGTTCGCGGCGCAGTTCCTGGCGCTTGCAGAGAAGCACGGAGGGACCGTTCCACTTATCGTAGGACATCGCGTCATGGGAACTTCCTTGCTATATACTGGAGAAATCGCGGCCGGCCGGGGGCACTTGGACCGGGCAATCGCGCTTTACAATCCGGCCGAGCATCGTTCGCTGGCGACGCGACTAGCCCAAGATGCGGGGGTGGCAGCCTTATCCTATCGGTCGTGGGCTCTGTGGTTGCTTGGCTATCCTGACGCCGCGCTTAGAGACACTGATAACGCGCTTAAGGAGGCGCGAGAGATGGGTCAAGCCGCCGAGCTGATGACGGCTTTAAACCGTATCGCGGTATCAAACATCATCTTTCGCAATTGCGTCGCGGCAACCGCACAGGCCCGAGAGGTTTTCGCTCTGGCCGAAGAAAGGGGTTCCCCGTTCTGGAAGGCCTGGGGAATGATGAACGAGGGTAGCGTACTGGCCTTGACTGGCAGGGCTTCGGACGCAATCGAAATGTTGATCTCCGGGATTGCTGCCCTTCGGACAACGGGAACAACTTGGTTGTTGCCAGTCTATTTGACCCATTTGGCACGCGCCCATGCGGACCTCGGCCATTTCGACGACGCTTGGCGCTGCATTGGCGATGCGATAACAGCAGTGGAAACAACCAAGGAAAAATGGTGGGAGGCCGAAGTTCATCGCGTGGCCGGCGAAATTGCATTGAAGTCCCCGGAGCCGGATGTGGCGAAAGCGCAAGCCTGTTTCGAGCGAGCGCTCGCGGTTGCACTTGCGCAGCAGGCTAAGTCCTGGGAGCTTCGCGCGGCGACGAGCCTGGCGCGCCTCTTGCGTGACCAGGGGAAGCGACAGCAAGCTCGCGAACTGCTCGCGCCGATCTACGACTGGTTCACCGAGGGCTTTGACACGCTCGATCTGAGGGAGGCCAAGGCGCTGCTCGCCGAGCTGCATGACTGACAACGAGTTTTGATGCCCCGAATTTGTTGCAGCGCATGAGTCCGTTCCTGGCCCCAACCGGACCAACCGGGCCGGTCTCATGACGTCCGTTGATTGGGGGTAGACCGGAAGTGGCTGGCAGAGGGTCGAAACGGCGCTTTTGACCCACAGCAGAAGCGGCGCGATGCAAAGTGCGGGTCGCGCTCTCTGCTTCAGAATTTGAAATTGATGCCGCCTCTGACGACATTGTAGACGTTATGGGAAGTGACAGCGATCGAAGTCGGGGTCGAGCCCGCAAACGATTGCGATTGCGGATGAACCGTCTGGTCTCCCAGGTCGATATAGAGATATTCGGCCTTCAGAGTGACGTTTTTCCAGATGGCGTATTCCAGTCCGCCGCCGACCGTCCAGCCAACTGACGTTTGCGAACCGGAGCCGGCGGTGCAAGTGCCGCCCACGCAGAACAAGGTCGAGCCATCCGGCTGACGACCTTGGAAATACACCCCAGGGTTCGTCAAATTCGTCGTCGTCTCACTGACTTTTGTGCCGCCGTAGGCGAGACCGCCAGTCGCAAATATCAGCAGGTTCTCGGTGGGAAGGAATCCTAGCCGACCACGAACAGTACCGAACCAATCGAGGCTGTTTCCGAATCTATGATTGATCGTGTCTCCAAATGCAGCCGTAGTGGTTATTGAGGAGGTGCCCGTCAGATTCGCCCAATCGATGTCTGCTTCGAGACCCGCCACCCATTTGGGGTCCATCTGCCAGTTGTAGCCGAGCTGAGCTCCGGCAACTCCGCCGGAGACATTCACGGAGCCGCCTTGCACGTTATGAGATCGAATGAACAGTGCGGCGGCCTGACTGTCTGGAGCTACACTGAAAGAAGGATCACCCCAGCCGTAACCGCCGTTCAAGCCTGCATAGAAGCCGGTCCAGCTGTAAGCAGGTGCCACGACGACCGGCGGAGCCTTCACTGCCATGTCGGCTGCCTCGGCGCTGGCTGCACCGAAAACAACAACAGCTCCAACTGCCAAAAACTTCCTCATGGAAAGGGCTCCCCAGCACCAAAGTCAAAATGAATAATTCGAACCACTTACTTATTGCGAAACGATCAGAAATTGTATGTAGCCCTTTGGCAACAGTCGGAACGAAAAAGCAATATGGATCAGAAGACCCTGAGATTAGAAAATACACCCGAGCCAAATAGAAAGAGGCCCCGAAAGGGGCCTCAGATTTTCGTGCTGTCGAGCCTCTCAGCGTCTAGCAGTCTGCTGAAAAACCCAGAAATTGAAGCATTGCTGTGTGTTTGGGCAGGTGG
>NZ_JBHMET010000114.1:0-13600 GCF_042430365.1 Bradyrhizobium erythrophlei | reverse complement strand
AATCACGATTTGCCCCGAAAGGGAATCCCTTCCGATTCCACCAGGTCGGAAAATGCTCTATCGGGTGAATATCACGGCACGAGCGGCGAGCTGAACGTCTCGGACCGCGCCTACGGCCATCCGCTGTCATGGGCCTTCATTCGCGCCGCGCAGGAAGCGGGCATTCCGTATAACGAGGATTTCAACGGCGCCCGACAGGAAGGTGTCGGCTTCTACCAGACGAGCACGCGCCGCGGCCGTCGCCGCAGTGCCGCCGAGGCCTTCCTGCGCAAGGCGGAGGGGCGGGCCAACCTGACGATCAGGACCGCGACGCGCGTCCACAAGGTGTTGTTCGATGGCAAGCGGGCAACCGGCGTGCTGCTCGAGGACGGATCGACGGTTGCGGCAAAGCGTGAGGTGATCCTGACCGCGGGCGCGCTCGCGACGCCGAAGATCCTGCAACTGTCGGGTATCGGACCGGCCGCGCATCTGCACGAGCACGGCATCGATGTCGTGGCCGATCTGCCGGGAGCCGGCGAGAACTACCAGGATCACCTTGAGGCGACCGTTCAGTGCGAGACCAGGGACCCGATCTCGATCTTCGGTGAGGACAAGGGATTGCGCGCCGCGTCGCATATGCTGCAGTACATCTTGACCAAGACCGGGCTGCTCACGTCGACCGTGGTGGAGTCGGGCGGCTTTGCCGATACCGCAGGCTCCGGCGAGCCGGACATCCAGTTTCACGTGCTGCCGACCTTCAACGGGTTTGCCGATCGTCCGACCGAGCCAGGACACGGCATCTCGATCGGTCCCTGCGTGCTGCGTCCGCAGTCGCGCGGAACGGTCCGCCTGCGGTCGCGCAATCCGGCTGACGCCGCGCTGTTCGTGGCCAACTCGCTCGCCGAGCAGGCCGATGTCGATACGCTGGTGCGCGGGGTTCAGCTTGCGATCCGCATTGCGGAGGCGCCGTCGCTGGCGCGACTGATCAAGCGGCGCGTGCTGCCGCAGCCCGGACTGGAGCAGGACCCGGCGGCGCTCGCCGACTATGTGCGCGCGATCTCGAAGACCGTGTTTCATCCCTCCGGCACCGCGAAGATGGGCGCGCCTGACGATGCGATGGCGGTGGTCTCAGAGGAACTGCAAGTGCGCGGCGTCGAGGGGCTGCGCGTCGCCGATGCATCGATCATGCCGCGCCTCGTCTCCGGCAACACCAACGCGCCGACGATGATGATCGGCGAGCGCGCGTCTCGCTTCATTCTCGGCAAGGAGAAGGCAGCCTGATCATGCGGTCCGGCTGCCGCGGTTCGGCATCCCGCCAAGGGCGACCATGTCGGCGCTGAGCTGCTCGATGGTCGTGCGATGCCGCATCGCGGTCTGCCGCAGCAGCGTGAAGGCATCGTCTCCCGAAAGCGCATGGCTGCGCATCAACTGCAGCACCGCGCCGAACACGACGCGGCGCGAGCGAATGCGATCTTCCAGCTTCTCGAGATGGGCTGCATCTTCCTTGCGGCGGTGTGAGCAGTCGAAGGCGACCACGAGCGCGGTGTAGAGCCCGGCCGAGCGCAGTGGCTTGATCAGGAACGAGGCCGGCTGCAGATCGAGCAGCCATTTCAGCCGGCTCGGCGTTTCGGTGCCGATCAGGGCGATCACCGGTAGGTCGGTCTTCAGGGGCGGCGCGGCCTCCGCCTTGATCGGGATACTGTCCGCATCCAGCACGATCACATCACCGGCCACATCCGCCGCAGCCGGTCGCTCCGGATCGATCTCGGTGATCGACATGCCGAGACGATGGAGCTGCCGCCGCACGATCGAGATTTCGCGCTCGTCGCGCATCATGAGGAGGGCATGACGGCCGCGTACGGAGAAGGGCGATGGTCTTGTCATTTTACGACCCGTAGGTGGGTTGGCCAGTTTGCGGAAGGATCGCCTCGCTTGCCGAGCTTTGCGCCGATTGAGGCGAGGTCGAGGTTGGAAAGGTACGGATCGGGACGCTCGGGCGCATCCGCTTCCCAAAAGATGCTGAACTGATAGCCGGGCACCGAGCGCGCGAGCCGCGGTGTCAGGAAGCAGTGATTATTATCCGGATCGACCCAGATCGGCCCTTGCGGGGAATCGTAGCGATGATTGGCCGCCGCGCGCCGCACGGCTGCGACGTCGGACGAGCCGGCGCGGCGGATCGCTCGTGCCAGCAGCATGACGCAGACATAGGTGGATTGGCCGTCCACCGACACAAGGCTGTCGGCGCCGTGGCGCGCCTTCCAGCGCGCGACGAAGGCGCGGTTCTCGGCACCCTCGATGCTTTCGAAATAGGCCGACGAGGTCACGAAGCCGACCGACGCCGCCGGGCCGATCATCTTCAGCTCCGGCTCGCACAGGCTGCAGCTCAGCATCGGGATCGAGAGCCCGGCGCGAACCGACGCTTCGTGCAGCGCGCGCATGAACACGTAGCTCGACTCGCCGACCAACGTGTTGAAGATCGCCGGCGGTCTGCGGTCGAGGATCTCGTCGACGATGTGATCCACCGCGGTCTCGCCGAGCTCAAGCAGACGTTCTGCAAGGATGCGGCCGCCGGCGCTGGTCACGATCTCGCGCAGCACGCGGTTGGTTTCCCAGGTCCAGACATAGTTGGAGCCCGCGCAAAAGACGTCGCGGGAGATGTGCTCGAGCATGTACCTGACCAGCGGCACGACCGCGTGGTTCGGGGCGGCGCCGACATAGATGACGTTGTCGCTGCTTTCGAAACCTTCGTATCGCGCCGGGTGCCACAACAGGCGTTCGGTGCGCTCGACGATCGGGATGACCATCTTGCGCGATGCCGAGGTGTAGCAGCCGACGATGTGCTCGACCCGCTGTCCGCGGATGAGATCGTCGCAGGCTGTGTGATAGGCCGGCACATGGCCGCCGGGATCGCGCAAATGCGGGCTGAAGGTGAAGTCGAATTCCGCGCTCTGATTGACCTCGTCGACGGCCATCAGCGCGCTCTTCTCCATCTCGCGCCCCATCATCGCGTAGGGGCCCGATCGGGAAAATACGAGGCCGAGAGGGATCGACGGCTTTGACATCTGCGAAGTCCGGGAAGGTCTTGTACCTGTCTTCATCGCGACAGGAGCCGTCCTGTTGTCGGGCGTGCTGCACGCGAATGATGCGACGCAGCTCAAAAAAGCAGCTCTCGTCACATTGACAAGCCAGATGAGACTAAGACACAATCCTTGTCGACATAAATACGTGCATTGCAATGAGTTGTCGCACAGCCGACGTCGTCTGAGTGATGATGCTCCAAGCTTTGCTCTGCCACGTAATCTGACGCGACCATCATAGCTACGGCAGTGAAGCCATTCGGGGCCCTTGCGGGCCACGGGTGGCTTTTTGCGTTTGTCTGCCAAAACGATAAGAAACAGGGTTGAAGCATGGCAGTTCGCCTTCCGACGTCCGAGCAGATCGACCAACTCGCCGCTGATTTCGGTCTGGTGCTGACGACAGATGAGGTCGTCGGCTTCCAGCAAGCCTTCAAAGGGCCGCTCGCCTCTTACGGCCGGCTCGATGAACTGGTCGCGCCGGCGCTCGCTCCGGTGGTGCCGCGCGCGCCGGGCTACCGACCGCCGCCGTCCGAAAATCCTTACGGCGCGTGGTACTGGAAGACGGAGATCAAAACCGGCCGCGACGGGCTGCTGAGCGGGAAGAAGGTCGCGATCAAGGACAATATCTGCGTCGCCGGCGTCCCGATGATGAACGGCTCGGCCCTGCTCGAAGGTTATGTGCCTGAGATCGACGCCACGGTGGTGACGCGCATTCTCGATGCCGGCGGCACGATCGCCGGCAAGGCGGCGTGCGAGGATCTCTGCTTTTCCGGCGCGAGCCATACCTGCGCGACCGGCGTGATCCGCAATCCGCACAATCCCGCGCATAGTGCCGGCGGGTCTTCCGGCGGCAGCGCGGCCCTCGTGGCAGCCGGCGAAGTGCCGATGGCGCTTGGTGGCGATCAGGGCGGCTCCATCCGCACACCGTCGAGTTGGTGCGGCGTCTGCGGCCTGAAGCCGACCTGGGGCTTGGTGCCGACCACAGGATCGATGCCGATCAGCTATTCGGTCGACCATTGCGGTCCGATCTGCGCATCGGTCGAGGACGTCGCGCGCCTGCTCACCGTGATCGCGGGCCACGACGGCTGGGACACCCGGACGATCGCCGCGCGCACCGGCGACTATATGGGCGCGCTGGCAAAGCCCGCGCGGGGCTTGCGCATCGGCGTCCTGCGTGAGGGATTTGGCCATCCCGAGAGCGATCCCACGGTCAACGAGAAGGTCAAACAGACGATTGCGGCGCTGGCCAGGGCCGGCGTTGAAAGCACTGAGGTTTCCGTGCCTTGGCACCTCGACGGGCCGCATGTCTGGAGCGGCGTCATCCTCGAGGGGGCGGCCGAGATGATGCTCAAGGGCTATGGCGTCGGGAACAACGTTCCGGGCTACTATCCGCTGTCGATGCAGGAGGCGCTCGCCCGCGGCATGGGAACGCGGATCAACGATGTGTCGCCTACGGTGAAGCTGGTGCTGATGCTCGGCGAGTATATGCACCGCAACTATCACGGGCGTTACCACTCGAAGGCGCAGAACCTGCGCGTGCTGCTGCGCCGCGCCTATGACGAGGCCCTGGAGAAATTCGACGCGCTGGTGATGCCGACCATTCCGTTCACGGCAACCTCGATTCCGCCGGCCGATGCGCCGCTCAACACCGTGATCGATGTTGCACTCAACATGCAGGCCAACACCTGCTCGTTCGACGTGTCGGGACATCCTGCCTTCACGGTGCCATGCGGGCGTGTCAATGGCTTGCCGGTCGGCCTGATGCTGGTCGGACGGCACTTCGAGGAGGCGACTCTGATCAGGCTTGCCGCGGCGATCGAGGCCGGCGGCGACTGGAAGTTGAATTAGGCGCGCGCGACCCCATGATCCGCTCCGACACCAATTTGCTTGCGAACTAAGACAATGGCCATGACCAATGATTCCTGGCTCAAGACGTCGATTATGACCAGGCGCGGCGTCGCCAGGGGTGACATTGGCCGGCGCCATGAATTGCCGATCGCCGCGCAAGGCGCGTTTCACTATGTCTATGGGCCTTATGCCAAGCCGGTGCTGACCATTAACCCCGGTGACGTGGTCGTGGTGGAGACCGAAGATGCCTTCGGCGGCGTCATCAAAAGCGAACAGGACAGTCCGACCGCGAAGCTGACATTCCCGTACCTCAACCCGCAATGCGGCCCGATCGCGGTGAACGGGATCGAGAAGGGCGATTGTCTGGCGGTGCAGATCATTGCCGTCGAGACGCGGGGCGAGCAGCCCGCGGGCACCACCTGCATCATACCGGAGTTCGGTGGCCTGGTCGGGACCGCGGCGACGGCGATGCTCAACCCGCCTTTGCCGGAACGGGTCAAGAAGGTGCATGTCGACAAGAGCGGCGTGCGTTGGAACGACAAGATCACGCTGCCGTACCAGCCCTTCATCGGCACGATCGGAATCTCGCCGGAGATCGAGGCGATCTCCTCGCTGCAGCCGGATTATCACGGCGGCAACATGGACCTGCCTGACGTGGCGCCGGGCGCGATCCTTTACGTTCCCGTGCATGTCAAAGGCGGGTTGCTCTACGTCGGCGATTGCCATGCGGCGCAGGGCGACGGCGAGCTGTCCGGCGTTGCGATCGAGCAACGGGCGACCGTGACGCTGCATATCGATGTGATCAAGGGCTGGTCGTTCGCGTGGCCGCGCCTTGAGACCGAGAATTTCCTGATGACGATCGGCAGCGCGCGTCCGCTCGAAGACGCCGCGCGTATCGCCTACCGCGAATTGGTTCGCTGGATGAGCGGCGAATACGGCTTTGACGAGATCGACGCCTACATGCTGCTCAGCCAGGCCGCCCGCATCCGGCTCGGCAACATGGTCGATCCGAAATACACGGTCGGCGCATCCATCCTGAAGAAGTACCTGGTCTGACGACGTTTCCACAAACGAAGGGGGTGACCAATGAGCATGCATCGCAGACATTTCCTGCAAACCAGCGCCGCGGCCGCAGCCTTCGGCGCGTTCGCCACGCAGGCTTTCGCCGAGGATGCGATCGGTGTGGCCAGCATCCACGATCTCTCCGGCGGTCTCGACATCTACGGCAAGCCGATGGTCGATGCCCTGACGCTGGCGGTCGAGGAGGCCAATGCCGCGGGCGGCGTCCTGGGACGCCAGCTCAAGCTGATCAATTACGACACTCAGTCGAACATGCAGCTCTACACCCAGTTCGCCCAGCAAGCCGCGCTGAAGGACAAGGTCGCCGTCGTCCATGGCGGCATCACCTCGGCCTCGCGCGAGGTCATTCGCCCGGTGCTCGATCGCTTCAAGACACTTTATTTCTACAACACCCAGTATGAGGGCGGCGTCTGCGACCGCAACCAGTTCGACACCGGCGTCACGCCGGCGCAAACCGTCGAGAAGCTCGTGCCCTATGCCATGAAGAAATGGGGCAAGAAGGTTTACGTGGTCGCTGCCGACTACAATTACGGCCAGATCACCTCGCAATGGGTGAAGAAATACGTGCTGGAGAACGGCGGCGAGGTCGCCTCGATCGATTTCTTCCCGCTCGACGTCACCAATTTCGGCCCGACCATCTCCAAGATCCAGGCCGCCAAGCCGGACTTCGTCTGGTCGGCGCTGGTCGGCGGCGCGCATATCTCGTTCTACCGGCAGTGGGCCGCGGCCGGCATGCGCGCGAGCATTCCGATGGCCTCGACCACGTTTGCCGTCGGCAACGAGCACATCGTGCTCTCGCCAGAGGAATGCAACGGCATGCTGGTGTGCTACAATTACTTCCAGGACCTCAAGAACCCGGTCAACGAGAAGTTCGTCGCCGGTTTCCACAAGCGCTTCGGGGCCGATTATCCCAACATTACCGAGCTCGCGATGGGCACCTATCAGGGGTTCCGACTGTGGGCCGAGGCGGTCAAGAAGGCCGGCAGCGTCGACCGCACCAAGGTGATCGAGGCGCTGGAGACCGGGATCAGCATCGACGCCCCCTCCGGTAAGGTGACGATCGATCCGCCGACGCATCACTGCGTGCTCGACGTCCATATCGCCGAGGTCAGCGACAAGAAGCTCAAGGTGCTCCAGGATTTCGCCCAGCAGAAGCCGGCTGACACCGCGGCGGTCTGCGACCTCATCAAGAACCCGAACGACAACCAGCAATATGTGATCAAGATCTGACCTCGACCGACAGGTCTTGCAATAGGAAAGGCGCACGTGGATCTCGTCGCTCTCCTTGCCATCCAGGTGCTTTATGCGATCGCCAGCCTGGCGCTGATCAGCGTCGGGCTGGCCATCATCTTCGGCATGATGCGGGTGATCAATCTCGCACATGGCGAATTCCTGATGCTGGGCGGCTACGCGGCGATCGTCGCGACCTCGCACGGGATCAGCATCTGGATTGCGATGTTGGTCGTTGCGCCGATCGTGGTCGGCGTCATCGGGCTGATCGTGGAGCGGACCATAATTCGCTTTCTCTATGGCAGGATGATCGACACCATGCTCGCGACCTGGGGGCTGAGCCTGTTCCTGGTCGGACTGACGACCGCGATCTTCGGCAACACCACGGTCGGCATCTCGGCTCCGCTCGGCAGCATCCAGATCGGCGCGTATCGCACCAGTGCCTACACGCTGTTCGTGATCGCGGTGGCGGTGGTCGTGTTGGGCGCGATCTTCACGGTGATGCGCTGGACCCGCCTCGGCCTGATCGCGCGCGGCACGATGCAGAATGCCAACATGGCGGCGGCGCTTGGCGTCAACCCGCCGCGGGTTTACGCCGTGACCTTCGGAATCGGGGCGGCATTGTCCGGGCTTGCCGGCGCGGTGGTGGCGCCGGTGTCCGGCGTGTTTCCGACCATCGGCGTTGCCTATGTGGCGAAATCCTTCATCACCGTGATCGGCGGCGGCGCCGCCATCCTGAGCGGCACGCTGTCCGCATCGACGCTGTTCGGAACGATCAATCAAATCGCCACCTTCGTCACCACACCCGTGTTCGGTGAGGTGGCCTTGCTCGCCGCCGCGATCGTCCTGATCCGGCTATTGCCGCAAGGCATCACCGGCCGCTTCTTCCGGAGAGGCCTGTGAACGGCCGCAGCCTCAATCGTCTTGGTCTTGCCGCCGTCGCCATCGTCGGTCTCGCATTCATGTTCGCGACGCCGCGCCTTGCCGAGCTCGACGTGGTGCTCGACCTCACGGTCTACATGATCATGGCGATCCTGGCGTTGAGCCTGGCCCTGATCTGGGGCTATGGCGGCATCCTCTGCTTCGGCCAGTCGGCGTTCTTCGGCCTCGGCGCCTACAGCTATGCGATCGCGATGTTCAACATCGGCGACAGCACGGTGCCCTTTGTCCTCGCCACCATCCTGCCGGCGGCGTTCGCCGCCTTGCTCGGCTACTTCATGTTCTACGGCCGGATCAGCGACGTCTATCTCGGCGTCATCACGCTGACGGTGACGCTGATCCTGTTCAACGCCATCAACTCGACCGCCGGCCCGGAATTCCACATCGGACGCGCGCGGCTCGGCGGCTTCAACGGCATTCCCGGGATTCCGCCGCTGAATTGGCCGTTCAGCAAGGGAGCGACGATCGACCTGGAGGGGATGTTCTATCTGTCGACCGGCGCGCTGCTCCTGACCTATTTCGGGCTGCGGATGTTGCTCGCAAGCCAGTTCGGCCGCATCATCGTCGGCATCCGGGAGAACGAACGCCGTGCCGAGCTGCTCGGCTATGATCCGCGCCGTTACAAGCTTGCAACCTTCACCATCGGCGGCGCGCTGGCGGGCTTTGCCGGATGCCTGTTCGCCAATTGGGGCAATTTCGTCAGCCCGACCATCTTCGGGCTCGCGCAATCGGCGCAGATCATCATCTGGGTCATCGTCGGCGGCCGCGGCACGCTGATCGGCCCGGTGATCGGCTGCATCGGCATCCAGTGGCTGAGCGCGGCGCTCGGCGCCAACCAGCCAAGCGGCGGCTCGGATTTGTGGTCGAAAATCTTCGCCAACGTGCCGCTGATCTTCGGCGTCATCCTGATCGCCTTCGTGCTCCTGGTGCCGAAAGGACTGGTGCCGACGCTGGCCGATCTCGGGCAATGGCTGCTCCGGCTGCGGCGCGAGCGCAAGCAACGCGGCTTCGAGCCGCAACAGGCGGAGTAGGGCGATGGTCGCACCGCTGCTCCAGACCCGCGACCTCTCGATGCATTTTGGCGGCGTCAAGGCCGTCAACAATGTCGACTTCACGCTTGCGGAGGGCGAGCTGCGCTGCCTGATCGGGCCGAACGGCGCGGGCAAAAGCACCTTCTTCAAGATGCTGACCGGCCAACTCGAGCCGAGCCACGGCCAGGTGCTGTTTCGCGGCCAGGACATCTCCCGTTCGTATGCCCATGAGATCGCGCGGCTCGGGATCGGGATCAAGACCCAGGTGCCGAGCGTGTTCGACGGGTTGTCCGTGCGCGAGAACATCTGGCTCGCGGCGAGCCGGCTCAATTCCGCCGAGCGCGCGAAACGCCTGGTCGACGAGATGCTCGAGCGCGTCGGGCTGTCCCATGCGGCGGATCGCGTGGTCGGCCAGCTTGCCCACGGCCAGCGGCAATGGGTCGAGCTCGGGCTCGTGCTCTCGACCGATCCCGAGCTGATCCTGCTCGATGAGCCGGCCGCCGGCATGACGCATGAGGAGGTCCTGAAGACCGCCGAACTGGTGCGCGAGATCAACCGGACCAAGGCGCTGATCGTTGTGGAGCACGACATGCAGTTCATCCGCATGATCGCCAAGCAGGTCACCGTGTTCAACCGCGGCAGCATCCTGATCGAGGATTCCGTGGAGAACATCATGCGCAATCCTCTGGTGCGCGACATCTATCTCGGGAAGCAGGCCGCATGATGCTCGATGTCCAGGGCGTACGCACCGGCTACGGCCGCATTCCGATCCTCAACGGGGTCGGCTTTGCGGTCAACGAAGGCGAGTTCATCGGTATCCTCGGCCATAACGGCATGGGCAAGACGACGCTGTTGCGGGCGCTGATGGGCTTCCTGCCGCTCACGGGTGGGCGCGTGCAGTTCGAGGGCAGGGACATCACCGCGCTCGAGCCCTATCGCCGTGCGCGCCTCGGCATCGGCTATGTGCCGCAGGGGCGGGACATCTTCCCAGGCCTGTCCGTCTACGACAATCTGCGGATGGGCTGCAGCAAGCTGCCGGGAAGCGACGAGATCGAGACCATCGCGGCGGTACTGGAGGAGTTTCCGCGCCTCGACAATCTGCTGGATCGTCCCGGCAGCGCGCTGTCGGGCGGCGAGCAGCAACTGCTTGCGATCGCGCGCTGCCTGTGCGGCAAGCCGCGCCTGATCCTGCTCGATGAGCCGACCGAAGGCATCCAGCCCTCGATCATCGACGAGATCGTCGAGACGCTGCAGCGGCTGCGCGACCGGAGCGGCCTGACCATGATCCTGGTCGAGCAGAATCTCGATTTCATCGCTGCGTTGTCGCAGCGCATCCTCGTCATTCAGAAGGGCCGGATCACCCAGGAGGTGAAGCCCGACGATCTCCACGATGCGAGCCTGGTCGGGGAGTTTATCGGCATCACCGCCTGATTTTGCTTGTCTCACGATAACAACCCTAAGGGAGGACGCTCATGGCCGTAAGACGACCCACTCTCGATCAGCTGCGCTCTGTCGCCGAGGATCTCGGCATGACCATGAGCGATGCCGAGCTGAAATCCTACGATGCGCTGATGCAGCCCAACTACGCTGCCTATGACGCGGTCGACGCGATGGCCGACTACGTGCCGGCCGTGAAGTATCCGCGGACGCCGGGCTACCGGCCGGAGGGTGAGGAGAACAAGCACAACGCCTGGTACATCAAGACCGAGGTCAAGGGTGCGCCGGGCGGCAAGCTGGCCGGCAAGACGATCGCGCTGAAGGACAACATCAGCCTCGCCGGCGTGCCGATGATGAACGGCGCCTCGACGCTCGAGGGCTATATCCCCGACACCGACGCCACCATCGTCACCCGCATGCTCGATGCCGGCGGCACCATCATGGGCAAGGTGCATTGCGAGTATTTCTGCTTCTCCGGCGGCAGCCACACCTGCGCGGCGGGGCCGGTGCATAACCCACGCAAGATGGGCTATTCGGCCGGCGGCTCGTCCTCGGGCAGTGCGGTCGTGGTCGCGACCGGCGAGGTCGACATGGCGATCGGCGGCGACCAGGGCGGATCGATCCGCATCCCGTCGTCGTTCAGCGGCGTCTACGGCATGAAGGGCACCTATGGGCTCGTGCCCTACACCGGCGTGATGCCGATCGAGCTGACGCTCGACCACACCGGCCCGATGACGCGCAACGTGCGCGACAACGCGCTGCTGCTCGAGGTGCTGGCCGGCCCAGATGGCCTCGACCCGCGGCAGGGGGCGCCGAGGGTCTCGAAATACACCGAGGCGCTCGACGCTGGCGTCAAGGGACTGCGCATCGGCGTTGTCAAGGAGGGCTTCGGCCATCCGAGCTCGGAGGCCGACGTCGATGCCAAGGTGAAGGCCGGCGCCGACCTGTTCCGCAAGCTCGGCGCAACCGTGGCCGAGATCTCGATCCCGATGCATCTCGCCGCGCCGGCGATCTGGCTGCCGATAGCGGCCGAAGGCGCGACCGAGTTCATGATGAAGGGCAACGGCATGGGGACCAACTGGCGCGGTCTCTACAACACCACGCTGCTCGATGCGCATTCCGGCTGGCGGCATCGCGCCGACGAATTGTCCGACAGCCTCAAGATCACGATGCTGCTCGGCCAGTATTTCATAAAGCACTTCCGCGGCCATTTCTATGCCAAGGCGCAGAACCTCAACCGCAAGCTCCGCGCGGCCTATGATGCGGCGCTCGCCAATTGCGACCTGTTGCTGATGCCGACCTTGCCGATGAAGGCAACGCCGCTGCCGCCGCCGGATGCGCCGCGTGAGCTCTACATCCAGCGCGCCTTCGAGATGGTGCCGAACACGGCGCCGTTCAACGCATCGGGACATCCGGCGATGAGCCTGCCCTGCGGTATGAGCGAGGGGCTTCCGATCGGGTTGATGCTTGTCGGCAAATATTACGACGAAACCACCATCTACCGGGCAGCCGCGGCGTTCGAGGGCGCCGGCGACTGGACCAGGATGTAATTGCTCACGCGGCCGGTTCTTTGGAGAGCCGGCCGCGACAGCTTTCACGGAGGCGGCCATGGATCTCGGATTGAAGGGCAAGAGCGCGCTGGTGACCGGCGGCAGCAAGGGGATCGGGCTTGCAATCGCCGAGCTGTTGGCCGAGGAGGGCGCCAATGTCGCGATCTGCGCGCGCAACGCCGACGATGTCGGCAACGCGACCAGGAAACTAGGCGCCAAGGGCGTCAAGTCGTTCGGCCGCGCGATCGATGTGGCCGATCCGGCTGCGCTGAAGGGCTGGATCGACGCGGCCGCCAAGGAACTCGGCGGCATCGACAGCCTGGTCTGCAACGTCAGCGCGCTCGCGGTCGGCGACACGCCGGAGACCTGGGAGAAGTCGTTCCGCACCGACATGATGCACACCGTCAATTCGGTGGCGGCGGCGCTGCCTTACCTGGAGAGATCGAAGTCGGCCTCGATCATCATCGTCTCCAGCGTGTCGGGCTTCGAGGTCGATTTCGCCGCCGGATCCTACGGCGCCATCAAGGGCGCGCTGATCCACTACGCCAAGGGGCTCAGCCACCAGCTCGTCGCCAACGGCATCCGCGTCAACGCGGTGTCTCCCGGCAACACCTATTTCGAGGGCGGCATCTGGCAGAACATCGAGAAGGGTATGCCCGATCTGTTCAAGTCGGCAATGGCGCTCAACCCGACGGGCCGCATGGGCACCGCGCAGGAAGTCGCGGCCGGCGTCGTGTTCCTGGCAAGCCCTGTGGCGAGCCGCATCTCCGGCACCAATCTGATCATCGACGGCGCGCTGACGAAGGCGGTGTGAGCGCTGGCCACGTGGGTCTTTCTGCAGTCATTGCGAGAAGCGAAGCGAAATCCATACCTCCACTCGTGGCGATATGGATTGCTTCGCTTCGCTCGCAATGACGGGGGTAAGATCTGATTCAATTGTCAAACAGGTTCGAGGATATGCGTCCGCATTCTCGCGGCGCGATGCGTCCGAGTCTTGCATCTCGTTTCACCCTCTCCCGAAGCAGAGGGCGCAGGGAAAGCTGGGTGCCGATCGCACCCATGGGCCCTGTGCGACAGAAAGCACAGGGGTAGGACCACAGGTGAGGCGCCGATCGCACCCATGGGTCCCGTGCAACAAAAAGCACGGGGGTAGGACCACAGGTGTAACCGGAATCCCGGCTTTCCCTGCGCGATGGTTTTACGGTTTCCTTCGTGCTCTCCCCGGCGAGACCGGGCTTTTTTGTCACCGTCATCCCTGAGAAGCATTAGCTTCCCAGGAAATCGACACCAACCACTGGGGCGTCGGGACCACACGACTTCACCGTCCGCTGCATTGCGTGCTCGTCAGTCACGCAACTCGGCGTCCACCGCATCCCACCGCAACACTCGTGACGATCGCGACGCGCCCCTCAATCGGGTGAGACGGGCG
>NZ_JBHMET010000113.1:0-14752 GCF_042430365.1 Bradyrhizobium erythrophlei | reverse complement strand
TATCTGCCGGATCGACGAAAACCTCTTGCACCGCACGGCCGGACCATACATCTGGGTCAATCGCGTCCGGGTCGAGCCAGCAACGAGCCCGGCCATGTCCGCTATGCCCCGTTCGCGACCGAGGTCCTGTGGAGGTGCAATATGTCGCGAAGGGCCAACAGGCGACATAGCAGGCTGACCGAGTACGAAAGAGGCCGCCAGATGAGGCGGCCTTATTTAGGTGAGGAAGCTAAATTGCTGCCTCCCGGTGCGGTACGCGACACCACATTAAGGAAAGCTCGCCAAGTCGAAACAGCTTCCCATACCAACGAGTGGCTAAACTCGCCAGGTCTAAGGTCACCGCAATGGCCTTGCTGCGTAGCGCACTGCCCGGCCGTCCCCGCGGCGTGTGTCGCCTACGGGTCAAGGCCGGCGGTCGGGATGCGCGCCTGACAAGTCCGGTCCACGCTTGACCGCGGACATCGCGGGCCTTTCGAGCTTCTTCGGTTCGGGGCCAGCCGCGGACCTCGCTAAAGCCCGAACCGACTGCAGCAGCGTTGAAGTAAGAAAACCAGAGAAGTTGTTTGGAATGTTTTTTAAAGCCGGAACCTGCTGCGCAGGTTCTGAGCGAGGTCGAGCAGCGCCGGATTGCTTTTCACCAAACGTTTGGCCTCGTTGACGGCGGACATTGCGCCGATGGCGAAGCGGCCGCGCACGCTGAGCGGGATCAAACTGTCAAAGATCGGCTCCCAGTCCTTGCAGAAGAGCCGCTTGTAGTCATGCGAGCCGACGCCGAAGTCGAAGGCGCGATAGTTCTGATCCGTAAAATGATCGATGATATCGCGCATGAGGATCAGGCCGGGGCTGAATTTCGCATTCTGCGACATGGTGTAGGTGGTGAACATCATGGAGAAGCGGTGGCCGTCGGAGACACCGGCGAAGATCGCGATCACTTCCTTGTCGCATTCGAGCGCATGGATTTCGATCGCGCGGCCGCCGTTGGCCAGCCGAGTTATGCAGGCAGCGCGGATGAATTCCTGCACGCCCGGTTCGGCGAACACGTATGGCAGCTTCTGCTGGGCCATTCGTTGCGGCTTGACTTGGAAGAACCAGTCGAGCAGACGGGTGATGTCGGCGTCATCAGACGCGATGTGATAGCGGTAGCCGGCAAGCGGCTGCAACTTGCGCTCCTTGCGCTGCAGCCGGCGGCGGAGGGATTTGCTGATCAGGCTCTCCGGTGTGGCGCCGGGCTCGATCGTGCGCACCGGGCAGTGGACGGTCGAGGGCTCATGAGGCAGCAGCCTCAGCGGGTTTTGCAGATCGCCCCAGTTAGTCGGCTGCCAGCGCAGCACCAGCACGTCGGCTTCGTCGCGCGCGGCGAGCAACGCCATCAGCGCGTCGAGATCAAGTTCAGTAGCGGTCGCCGCGAATTCGCGCTCCCACAGGCCCATGTTGAAGGTTGAATGGTTGCCGCCCATGAAGCTCGCGCAGCGCACGCCGAGGACTGTTTTAGAGGCAAGCGGCAGCAAGCCCAGCGGCCGACCGACGTCGTCACGGGCGATCACGAGGAACGGCGACAGCCCTGCGCGGTGGCCGACCTGGCGCTGCCAGGCGGCGAGAAAATCGAACCGTTGGTAGGGCGTGGCGGAATGGTTTGGTCTCTCAAGACTGCGCCAAACCGTCTCGGCGGCAGCGAGATCGTGGACGATATCGACGGAAGCGACGCGCCGTCGTCGCGACCACACAATTGCTTGCGTCGTCTGGTTTTCGATCGCGATCCTGCGCGGGCCGTCCCATAGCTCAACGGCCTGCCCGTAGCTGGCGAGGTGCTTGGCGCGTTCCTTTGCAGCGTCGTCATTTAGTGACGAAAGGTGCGCGCGGTTGATGATGTGGCCCTCATTGTCGAGGATGAATACCTTGTAGTTGTGGTGCACGGATGCACCCCGGGTGCCCCAGTTCCTCACGTGATGCATCTCATCAGAACGCTGCGCACTGAAACGTGCTTATTCAGCGCGGTCACTCAATTTGTCGCAAGAGACATCAGCGGAGAATTGGAGCTACCTATTCGGCTTATGGGACAGCTTCACTGACCTGTTAATGGAAAGCCGTCACTGCGAGGCTTTTCCCCTCGCCACCAAAAGCCGCATCCAGCCGAACAAAAAGAATAGCACAGGAGGCCCTAAAAGCATCACCGGATAGACGGCTTTCGGAATTGCAGAAGCCCGCGGGGCGACGGGAGGAAAATCGCACAAGGGCCCCTTCTTCTTAGCCTTCGAACAGTCACTCTCGTACTTGGCCCAAATCGCAGCCGATGCGCGCGCGTAGGCGCGCGCATCGGCATCTCTCTTCCAAATAAGAATGGATATTGGGCCAGCAACACAGCACCAAAGGAAAGAAAGAACGATCCAAAGCTGCAGCAGGCGTCTCGCCGGGTTCATTGGTCCCTCGACCAAGAATGGCGGATGGGTTCGGAGATGCCAGGCGATCGTCACGCTTCCCGCCCAAACCGCGCCCGCCGTCGGACCCGAACCCTTCCGCAACCTGATTGTGGGCGCAAGTACTTTTCCGCGCTCGGTGACCAACGCGGCGCAAAAGCAGACATCGTGGGAGGTCCGAGAAGGGTCATTTTCGACCGATTCAGCGCGGATCGTCGGCCGGCTGATGTCCGCTTTGACCCAATAACGCCGACTGCTCGCTAATGCGTCCACGCCGTAGTCGACCTGCCTCCAGTCCGTCGAGCCTCCATAATGAGGTCGAAGCGACCACGATCGCCGGTCTGCCGATTGTCTGGATGGTACGCAGCAATTCAGACCCCGAACGAGTGACGCATCTGCGTCACGATCCGGCCGACCGCATAGGAGTACTTGCCATGCGCGAAGTGCTGGTCGGCCAGGTAGAGCGCGAGGAGGACGGCAACAGCGATCAAGAGAGCTTTCATGGGGCACCCGAACAACAGGGCCTAAGCCTCAGCGGACGATTCATGCTGGAGTCGCGGACTTGGTCACTTCATCGCCACAAGGCTCGCGTGTCGCGGACGATTCATGGGTACCCAGGAATTCTCGTGGATTGAGAGTCGCTGTGCTCGACGAATCGAATGTTCCGGTCGTGCAGGGCACGCGATTCGACGGTTCGGCGTTCTCTTCGGGCGTTGGCTTACGCACTCGTCCGGAATGCCCGCCCCTAACGGCGCACGACGATCGCGCCGAGCACGAAGGCGACGGCGGGTGCGCGAAGCGGTGTCTCGCGTGTCACGCCACGAAGCCACTGCGGCAAAGCCGGCCGGTTGGCATCGTCCAGTTCCGCCTTGAGCTGATCGGACATTCGACGGATCGACGCGGCGGCCTGCGCGATCCTCGCTTCGTCTCGCGCAACCGGCGCTGGATCATGGTGTTCCCGCGGTCAGCTCCCTACAGCCCGCTCAGATGATGTGCGGCGACAAACACGACGAGCCAACAAAGCAGCAGCGCGGATAGAGCGCCGGCTATGCTTCTTGCAAGCTGAGCCTTGGAAAGATGAGTCCTCGCCAACATTGGGCGGCATCCTCGTGTATGTGAGCGCGGACGCGGCTCACTCCGCTCCGGCTCAATGAATGAGTGTCAAATTCCAAGTCCAAACTCCACGTCACGACACTGAAACCGATTGGTGTGGAGACCGTTCCAAGCCAGGGACAGGGAACCTGCCGACAGCCGGTGGATCGCTTTCGGAACCCGCGCGTTGACTAGGGAGATATCAAGGGCGACGCGCCGGCTGAACTGTTCGCCGCGACAACGGGAAACGGTGACGCGATGGAGATCCGCTGGGGGCGGCTTCGATCGATCGTCTGGACTGCTGTGTTCCTGCTCGCGACCATCATTGTGGCGAGCGCCGCAGGCGAGAACGCGGGCCGTCCCTCTGAATTTGTGTTCCTGGTCCAGATCACACTGCTCATCGCAGTCGGCCGCGGGCTTGGCGAAGTGATGCAGCGCATCGGCCAACCCTCGGTCATCGGCGAGCTGCTCGGCGGGCTCCTGCTCGGCCCCTCGCTGTTCGGCTGGCTGTGGCCATCGGCGCAGAGTGCGATCTTTCCCTCGTCGGGCGAGCAGAAGGCGTTGCTTGAGGGCGTTGCGCAATTCGGCATCCTTCTCTTGCTGCTGCTGACCGGGATGGAGACCGATCTCGCGCTGGTCCGCAAGGTCGGCCGCGCTGCGATCGCGGTCTCGATCACGGGCATCGTCGTTCCGTTCGTGTGCGGGTTCGCGCTTGGTGAATTCTTGCCGCAGAGCCTCATTTCGCATCCCGAAGCGCGGCTGATCGCAGCACTCTTCCTCGGCACCGCGCTGTCGATCTCGTCCGTGAAGATCGTCGCCGTCGTGGTTCGCGAGATGAACTTCATGCGCCGCAATGTCGGCCAGATCATCGTCGCCTCAGCGATCACCGATGACACGATCGGATGGATCATCATCGCGATGATCTTCAGCCTGGCCGCGCGCGGCAACCTCGACCTGCCCTCAGTGGCGCAGACGCTGCTCGGCACGTTTGCCTTCCTCGCCGTCAGCCTCACGATCGGCCGGCGGCTGGTGTTCCGCCTCATCCGTTGGGCCAACGATTACCTGCTCAGTTCAGCCGCGGTCATTACCGTGATCCTGCTCTTGATGTGCGCCATGGCCATGATCACGCGTCTGATCGGCGTCCATAGCGTGCTCGGCGCCTTCATCGCCGGCGTCCTGGTGGGACAATCCCCGATCCTCACCCGGCAGATCAACGAGCGGCTGCGCGGCTTGATCTCCAGTCTGTTCATGCCGGTGTTCTTTGGCCTGGCCGGCCTCAGCGCGGACCTGACCGTGCTGAAGGACCCGAACCTCCTGATGCTGACGGCGACACTCGTGCTCATTGCCAGCATCGGAAAGTTCGGCGGAGCGTTTGCCGGCGGCGCGCTGGCTGGGCTGACGCGGCAAGAATCCTACGCCCTGGCAAGCGGCATGAACGCGCGCGGCTCGACCGAGGTGATTATCGCAACCATCGGGCTTTCGATGGGCGTGCTCAGCCAGAACATGTTCTCGATGATCGTCACCATGGCGATCCTGACCACGATGGCGATGCCGCCGATGCTGCGATCGGCGCTGGCGCGGCTGCCGCTCGGCAAGGAGGAGAAGGAGCGGCTCGAGCGCGAGGAGTACGAGCAAAAGGGATTTGTGGCCAACCTCGAGCGGCTGCTGCTGGCGGTCGATGAGAGCACCAATGCGAGATTCGCATCCCACATTGCCGGCCTTCTCGCCGGCAGCCGCGGCCTCCCTATCACCGTGCTCCATGTCGGCGCGCGCGCCAAACAGCAGGAGAGCAAGCGCGCCGAAGATGAGAGCCACGAAGCCGCCGTACTCAACGCGGCACAGGCAGTTGCGGAGGCCCAGGCGGACGGCGGCGGCAACGTCGAGGTCACGACCCGGTCGCGGGACGAGACGACCGCGGAGGCGATCGCCGAGGAGGCGAAGAAGGGATTTGATCTCCTCATCGTCGGCATCGACGAGGTGACCGACAGCGACGGCGGCTTCGACAGGAAGGTCGACGCCCTGACCTCGGGTTTCACCGGCCCGCTTGCGATTGCGGTCGCCAAAGGCATTCACCTGAAGCAGCCGGCCAGCAACGCCCGGAAGATCATGGTTCCGGTGTCGGGCAGCACCGTCTCGCGGCGCGGCGCGGAGATCGCCATCGCGCTGGCGCGCCTCAGTCCCGAGCCGCTGCACGCGGTCTACGTCTCCACCACGCGCGACAGGGGCACGCGGCGCACCAGTCCCAGCATGTCGCTCGCGAAGGAGGAAGCGATCCTGAAGGACGTCGCGACGGCAGCCGCCCGCTACGACGTCGACGTCAGGACGGCACTGCGCGCCAGCACGGCGCCTGATGTCTCGATCCTGCAGGAGATTGCGGCAAGCCGCGCCGATCTCGTCGTGCTCGGCGTCGATCGCATCCAGGGCAGCACACTGATCTTCGGCAGCGTCGCGGCGACGGTGCTGAGCCGATCGAAAGCCTCGGTGCTGCTTGTGTCAGGTGGCGAACTCAGGTCGAAGACCTGAAGTCGCCGGGGCGCGCGCGTGATTGAGCCGATACCCGCCCGCTTCTCGCTTCATCCCGGATGTTAGCCGCCAGCCGGTCGAGCTGGCTCGCGAGGCCGGTAAAGGTTCGCGCGATGTTGCGCGTTATGGCGGCGCGGTCCTCAGACGCATCCGGGCGCTGAGCCATGCTCTTGTATTTCGCTGCGAGCGCTCGGCATTCTGCGGCGGTCAGCATCGTGATATCCTTATGGCCGTTGGAACAGCTTCACTGCGGTAGATGGTCTGCAATTCGGCGGTCATGGGTTCGATGCCATGCCACCGTTTGTAGGATCGAACCGAAGGCCGTCCAGTGCTCCCGATCGAGACCCGTCTCCGCCGGACCAATCCCCACCGCAGTGAGATCTCCGGGCACCGGCCGAAGCATGCATGACAAAGCTGTTTTGTCACAACCTCCGCGACCACCACATACCATCACAACCTTCGGGGCGAATGTGAAATACCTCTCATTTCGCGGGACGTTCTCCTTCCCCCTGAAGGGGAAGGTCGGGATGGAGGTCAGCCACGCGCACCGGCCTGAATGGAGAGAAGATCCCCACCCGCTTTGCTCTGGCGAGCAAAGCGACCTCCCCTTTTCAAGGGGAGGTTGGAAGCTACTCCGCAGCCTGCGGATTTGCGCCCCTGACACGCCGATGACAAGCTGGTCTAGATTGCGTTCGCGAAGGTGATCCGCCCTCGGACAGTCGCGCAGGGCGGTCGGGCAAACGTGGTGCCGCTACCACTCGTCCGGGCAGGGATCGACGATCTTCCAGAGGTCCATCCCGTTCTTGATCTTCTTCATCTCGGTGGTGAGCCCGCCGTTGCGGCGGATCCAGTCCTTCACCGTGTCGGGGTAGTAGGACATCAGGTCGGAGGTGCCCTCGAGGCTCGTGACCTTGATGCCGAAGGTGAAGGCCTTGTCGTAATAGGCCTGGTGGAAGCCGATGCTCGCCTTCGGCGTCACGCAGATCTTGTTCATCGGCACGATGCCGAACACCAGCGTGCAGGCCGAGTTGCAGATGCCGTCGATGATGACGCGCTCGCCGCGATCCTTGATGCGCTTGTACTTGGTCTTGTACTCCTCGACATAGCCGCCATGGTCGCGCGTGATGTGCAGGTCCGCCCGCGCAGGTGCGGCAGCCAGGACAAGGAGCAGCAGGGCAAGGGGCGTGATGCGCATGAAACGTTCTGTAGCCAACGAGCCTGGTCAGGGAGAGGGGCGGCCCGGGACGGACCTGACCGCAAGACTCTGGCCGGACTGTGTTGGGAATTCGTTAAGCATCCCCAAAAGGCCAAAAATTGGCACGCTGTGGCCGATTTCCCGCAGCTTTTCGCCAAAATCCGCGCTAAATGGATGCTGGATCAGGCAAAAATGCCGATTCCAGCGTGATGTCCGGAGGCCACCGATGACCAAAGTGAAGCTCCTCGCCGCGTTAACCCTAGCCGTCATGGCCGCCGCCCCTGCGGTTGCGGCCGATATGACCGCCACTCCGCGCCACCACCGGCATCATCACCACGCCTATTGGGGCCTGCCCTACCACATCAGCTACCTGCACAATTACGGCCCCGGCCTGGCCCCCGGCAGCTTCGCCTTCTACGACGGCCCCTCGACCAACAAATGCTACCAGGGCTCGGCCGCCTATCTCGGCCAGGACCACCGCCGGCATCCCTGCTTCTGAGGCGTGATCGCCGCGTATTCTGATTGGCGCGAGCCGTCTCGATCCCGGATCACGTCCGGGACGAGGTTCGCGCGAAAATGCCATCAGCCGTCGCTGGCTGTTCCGGCCGAGGTCTGCTAATCGACCGGCCACCAACGCGCTCGTAGCTCAGCTGGATAGAGCATCGGATTTCGATTCCGAGGGTCGGGAGTTCGAATCTCTCCGAGCGCGCCACTTGGTAGCGTACTGTCGCCGCCAAATGCCGCCGATCGGTCGCCCGCCCCCGCACGGGACTGGCAGCATTCCGTAACGGATCGTCACTCCCGAGAGGCTTGAGTCCGTCAGTCCGCGATGATCGCCGCTACTTCGATCTCGACCCGGGCCGGAGCCGGAGTGAGGGCGCTGACTTGGACGAGCGGCTGGGCGCACAGCATCAAAGGCTTCAGAGTGGACGCGCGCGACGCGTTCCGTGTCCGCCATGTCGATCACGTACACCACGGAACGGACGACATGCCGCATACCGGCGCCAGCCTCGGCCAATACGTCGGCGATCAATGCCAGTGCGGCCCTGGCTTGCAGGTAGGCATCGCCGTCGAGGTGCGGCGGACGTGCTGTTGTGCCGGAGACAAAGACTTGGTTTCCGACGCGGACGGCACGGGAGTAGCCATAGGCATCTTCAAACGCATACTGCGATGAGAATTGCCTCGCCAATGACGCGCTCCTATCGGTTCCGGGCTGCAACGCCGAACTGTCATCGCTGCCCCTTTCCGACGAAGCCGCAAGTGACGATGCAAGTCCACCTGATAGTGCCGCAGATCGCAAGCCATCGCGGATCAGTCGATTGCGACCTGAAATCTGCCTCTCCGGGTTTGTATCCTACCTGTTTGATTCCGACGTTCTGACCAGCAAAGACGACGCCAAGCTTTTTTCTGCCGGTTGAAGCAGATGCGACCGCATATAGTTAAATGCCGCCCGCACCATGAGTGCGAGCGGCTTCGTCTTCCAGAGCTATTCGGCCTACGCTCGATGCAGATAATGTGCGCCCTCCGCACGAGCGCGTCCGCCATCTCGTCCTGGGTAACTGGCCGCGCCGTCCCAGGCACAACATGAGGCGAGAATACTAGAAGTTAGGCTCGATATTGTGCTGGGCGCAAATGAGCCGGGCCTTCATGCTCGTCACATAGGGATCTTTGCTGATCTGGCAGAGCCTGGATGAACCATGGCTTTCCTTGGTGACGACCGGAGATCCTCCCTGGATCAACGACTCCATCGGGAAGCGGTACAGATCGCCTGTGCCACGTTCAACATATGCGCCGGCTTCGCTGAGGTCCTCCCAATCGATTTCCAGGAGTTTGACGCGATGGGCCGACTCAATCGAGTTCTCTTGCTTGGCCATAAGCAGAACCCTCCATGTTTGAGTGTTCCTGCCTCCCAGCGGGCTTCCGCGCCCCTCTGGTACCGCAAGGCTACCCAACGACGCAAAAAAAGGAAAGGAGAAATCAAAAATGGTAAGCCCCGCTGCCGCGCGTGCCTCCCAGGCAACGCAGGATAGTCCACTTCGTCAGGCTGCAAGCGCCGCGGGAGGCCAGCACCCAAGAAGGCGCAGTGCAAAATCGCAGGCCGTCGCAGATTAACTGGTTGGAGCGCGTGCAAGGTGCCGCGTCATACCGGCACGGCGAACGCGTAGTGCCCATCTTCATCGACCGTGGCGCGCCAGCATCTACTACGTACCAAACCGCTGAGCAGCCTAATTGGCGGCCTACGAAGCGCGTTCTTGATATCGGTCCGCTAATTCGAACGGAAAATCCGCCTGCCATGCGCGCGTGATTCGCTCCGCACGTCTCTGGGTCGGTGAAAAACGGCACGCCACACGTTTCCGGCTCGAACAGCCACCCTTCTTGCCGCCTTCCAAACTTCCAGAGATTCGACGATCTCCATCATTGCTCGCCAATACCGGTATCCCCACGCAAAGGCCGGGACCGACAACAACTTATCCTTGTTCAACTGAAATAGCCGTTCCACGACGGTGAGCTTCAAGACTTCCGCTGCAATAAAAATGATCGCTCCCGCGAAGAAGTGTCCGGTCGCGATCAAATAGCCGCTCAGAGGTTTTGCCGGCTCGAGGATGATCACCGGCACCGCAAATAACGCGAGCGAAGGATACGGCGGCAATGAAGTGATCCAGAGCCGCACGCGCTCAAGCAGCCTCAGTCTTGCAAGCCATACCGTGATCGGTCGCGTAACATAGGAAAAGACGCCGTCGACGATGAAGTAGACGAGCGCGATCGCGAAAACAGGTGTGTTCCATACGCGGGTCATGACACCTCTGCCATATCAAACCGGCTGCCGATGATGCGTTCCCGGAAACCGGCTGGGAAACCAAGGAACCGGGAACAAGTGTCAGGCATGGAAGCATCCGAAACGAAGCGCCACACGCGACATTGCGGGCAGCAAGCCTCGCTCCTGCGCAATCGTTGCCTCCACGCCGAGTTCATGCGGCGGCGGTATCAATCGCGCGGCGTATCACTCGCTGCACTTCCGCATTCGACAGGAACAGATCATGGTTGATGATGCCCCAGCCGGCATCGGAAGCATCGATCACGCGCACGCCGAGCCGCTCGATGGCGGCCTTCTCGGCAGCGCCGACCCGTGTCATCCCCCCGGCGAGCCGCCCCGACAGCGCCAGCGCGCGATCGTTGGTCGCGGCGATCACGGTGATCTTGCGGGCGAGCGGACCAATGCGGGTAATCGCCGCCGAGAACACGTCCATGTCGATGTCGGGAGCGGCGAACACCACGGCGCCGATCTTGTCGATGACGGTGTCACCATAGCGCGCATGGAGCTGACGCAGGCTTTCCAGCGTCAGCATGGTTCCCATGCTGTGTGCGACGATGTGGACGCGGCCGGCGCCCGGGGTCGCCACGATCGAATTGAGCACGCGTTCAAAATCGTCGCGAGACCACATCGCGCTTTCGCGATCATAGGCGTAGTCGAACAGGCCCGCCTTCGACGGCCAGGAGAACAGCATGGTGCGGCCGCGGAAGCGGATGGCATCGGAGAGATGAGCGGCATCAAGCGCCGCAGTCTCGAAAGTCTGCTTGAAGCCGTGGACGTAGATCAGGACGTCTCCTGCGCCGCCCTGCGCAAGAAGGTCGGTCACCTCGCCGGACACCGGCTCGACCGCGTCGATGCGCCAATCGCCAAGTCCGACCGAGGCCAGAGAAAGACGGCCGTCGTCCGGCGGCACAAGCTTCGCCCGTGCGACGGTCATCGCAGAAGCCCGCTCCGGCCCGAACCAGGGTTTTGCGCGTCCGCCACCCACCCGCTTGCGTGTGGTCGCGACGAGCAATGTGGGGTCAGTCGAGAGCGACGATGCGTCGAAGCGCGCGCCCGTTGCGCCCAAGCCGGTGCAGCCGCCCAGTGCGAGCACGCTTCCCAAGACGCTAACCCGCCCAACAGCGCGCGGCGGGATACAATAGACTCTTGTTGCAGACTATGTCGGACGATCACGCGGAACCCTACGGGAACATTCCCCGCCACAGGCCCCCACCCCTGCTCGCTCGGTGACTGACAATGGCGGCGAGAAAAGGGCGGGCAGGCGCGGCCTGGCTCGCGACGCTTGCCAGCAAGGCCTTGCCTGACATCGCCGTGGCGCGAGGTCGGTCAAGGCGAAGGGCCTCCAATAGAGACCAACCCGGTTCACCGCTTTCGCGACACGACGAGGAAATTCTCCGCGAACCGTCCCGGGACGTTCAGCTTCCGGCAGCCATTTTCGAATGGCACGAGCAGCGCCTCGCAGAGACGGGGAAGAAACCGCCCGGGTCGCGGAAGAAAGCCGTAGGGCGTGGTCGCCACGATCTCAAACCCCTCCTCCGTCAGTATCTTCGAGAACTGATTGAAGGTCAGGGTCTTTCGACGTCTCGCTGGATTGAGCCAGCTCATGACACGGCTCGCCAACCCCATGGGCGACGTTGCATTGAGGTGGATATTGCACACCAGCGTGCCACGTTCACGGAGATGCCGATAGATCGCCCGCAATGCGTCACGCCGAAGCGTGTCTTCGGCGTTCAGGAAGAAGCGAAACGCCGTGACGACGTCGAATGCCTGTCCGAGCGGGGCTTTCGTGATGTCGATGCAAATGAGCGTGACGTCGTCGGGCACCGGAGCAGCCACGAGCATTGCTTTCGACACATCGACGCCGACGACTGAGCCGAAAAACATGGCCGCAACCCGGGTAATGCGCCCGGTTCCGCAGGCAAAATCGAGCACCGTCCGCTTGGGCCCTCCGAGAGGACGCAGGACGTTTTCGAGCAGGGGTTGTTCGACGTGGCGCCACAGCGCCGCGCAGTGGCCCATCTCAAGGGTTCTGGCGTAGTCGGCGACGCTATCGGCCGCCTGATGGCGGCCGCGATAGCCTTCGCTGACCATGTCGCCGTTAACCATGATGAAGCGTCCCGAAGCTCACCGTAATGCTAGCAACGCGCGGTACGGTGTCATCGTGCATTCGAATGACGCCGTCATCCGCAGCAATGATCTTCCGTCCGACAAGCATGCAGCGCAGCCGATCCGGTGGCGCATCTCGGAGTCGCGTCCCACCAACGACGCTGCCATCGCGCCCGTCCCCAACTCAGACCGCGGGCACGATCAGCCCAACCCGCATGTCGCTTGCGACAAAGACGCAGGCGGGCACAATCGATCTCCAGGCGATCAGGGGATCGCTGCTCCCTTGTAGGTGTCCGTCGGCGCAACGTTCGCGGTGGGTTCGAACGTCGTCTGGTCGAAACCGAAGTCGAGCGTGACATCGAACTCCTGCTGCAGCGCCGTCTTGTCAGCGCTGACATCGGAATTGAACGCATCCAGCGCCGCCTGGGCCGCCGCCCGCTTCTGGTCCGCGTTCTTTGAGCCGTCGTTCTTGATCTCGGCAAGCTTGCGCTTGAACTCGTCCAACTTGCGCCTGATATGGCGCTGCTTGCCCGACCAGGGCGGGAGCGCACCACCGACCTTCCTGTAGCGATAACCTTTTTCGCCCTTTACGACGTCCCTCAGCCGTTCGATCCATTTGGCGATGTCCTCGTTCTTCAGGCCCTCTCCGTCGCCCAGCGCGAGCTTTCCGGATTCGGGTGCGGTTGGGAGATTGGTCTTCAGCTTCTTGAGCAGGTCGATCAGACGCTCGATAAGCGCGGTCGTGTTGCGATCTTCCTCCTGCGCACCGTTGAGATGGGTACCGTCGATGATTGCCTTGCGATGGCTCGCCTCGTGCAGCAGCACCTCAAGCAGCTCGCGAAAGAGTTGTCCTTCCATCGCCGGCCGATCGTCGTCATTCGCCGCCTTGATCGCCGCCAGCGCTTCCTTGATCGCAGCCTTGTTGATGAGGATGTGAGTATTGGCCTTCGTCTTGCCGCCGACGTAGTTCTGTTCCTTGCCCGGGATCTTCTTGACCGCCGACGGGACGAGGTTCTTGTCGGCATATTTCTTGACCGCAGCCGGATCGGGTTGCCCCACGACGCCGCCCGGCAGGAGCGTCGGATCGATGCCGCATGTGAGCGCATCGAAAAAGGTCGCACCAGCCTGTCCCATCTGCGCCGTGATCTGCTCGCCCGCCGCTGTCGTTCCGTCGGGTTGCACGGTGATCTGGCGGAGGCGCCCATCCGGCGACGAAAGCGGGTTCGGATTCCTGGGATCGAGCCCGAGCCTGACGGCTTTCCCATTCGTCTCGCCCGACGTCAGGATTGTCGTCGGCGTCTTGCCGTCGGGACAATGCCGCGGCTTGCAATCGGGATCGAACGCATGGCAACGATCGACCAAGCAGCCGCAGCCGCATTCCTTGGGTCGCACAAGCCAGCCGAGGTGCTGATAGGCGTTGTTGGTCTGTGCCGGGCTGAAGCGGTCTGAGCTTGTGCATGTCCACAGCACAAGTTTCTCGACGGGTCGTCCGGCGAGTAGTTGCCGCAGCGATGTCTCGATGAACCGGTAGGCGCCGGCCTGATGACCGTGAAAAACGATCATCACTTCAGTGAAAAAGCAGCAGCAGCTCGGGAGCGTGGTGTCGAGGAAGTCCACGTCCTGGACGGACCACGACCACTCCGTGGCCGCAAGCTGGGTCGCGTTGCCGTTCAAAAGGACCGTCTCCGCCGCTCCAGCTGCTTTTTGCGGCACCATCGGCCGACGAACATCATTGGGATCGCCCGATGGCGCGTCATAGCCCAACATGTGGATGTGCGCGCCCTTGGCCCGCTGCGCGGCGTAGAATTCCAGCGCCCAGTGCTGCGCGAGATACATGGTCGAATCGTCGACGCGAAACGCGCCGGTCGCGTCGTCCTTGACCAGCTTGTCCCGCTCGGTCCGTTTTCGGAGCGGTCCGAGGAGGACGAGGAGCCGACTTCCCTGGCAGTGACAAGCCGGCTCGCTGTCGTCGCCCGTGCAGCCGCCGTCCTGCTCCGACCTATCGCCCATATCGCCCCTCCCCCCGCGGCACCGTGGCCGCACGACAGGCGCTTTCTGCCCCGCCCAACCCGAGGGCACGCGTTACCCGGGATTCGCGGGATGGCTCCTAGTGCGATGCAAGCTTCCTTCAAAGCGGCGCATTCAACAAGGCCAAATCCTCGCGGTTGCGCCTGAATGACGATGCACGCGCGACGCCGCGTCAGCGGATCGGCGCCGTGATTGTCGAGCCGTCACGCCCGCCCTGTCGCTGCCAGCAGCGCGTCGCGTTCGACCGCGGGCATGGCGCGCACGCGGCGCCGGCCGATGATGCGCATCGCGGCAAATCCGGCGAGGAAGACCACCAGCTTGCTGATGATGCCGAAGATCGGCATGACCACGGCCTATGTCGCGACACTGAAGGACAGCGCTCTGGTCACCTTCGGCGTACCCATCGGAATGCCGCCGCCCCCGTAGAAAAAATCGGCCAGTCCTTTATGGCAGATGAGGCGTAGCGCAAGTTAGCAGGGTGTCGCAGATTTACCGATCGGAGCGCGTGGCAGATCCCGGCATCATAGATCCTATGCAGGCGCGACGGACGGAGGTGTTACCATCTCGGTTTCGACCTAG
>NZ_JBHMET010000112.1:0-1783 GCF_042430365.1 Bradyrhizobium erythrophlei | reverse complement strand
GTCCCCTGCAATCGACAATGCGTCCGCTTCCGGGGAGTTCCCTGATATCCGCTTAGGGCCCAATTGCAGACATTGCGCCTCGCGCTCGTTCACCTCGTCTGCACAAGCGAGCGCGGCTCTATTCCGGCAACCCTGCGTTCCGAAGGCCCTCAATCAGCAGCTTCGCATTTGACAGCCCGCCCCGAGCGATCCACGCAGATATCGTAAAGGCGGGATCGACCTCAAGCACACGCGCCGCCGCCTCACGCGCCTTAGCATCTCGCCCGAGATGAGCGAAAGCGGACGCGAGACAGCGGTGAGCTGGTGAGTAGGACGGGTCCTGACGAAGGGCTTTATTCCCTGCGGCGATGGCCTCGTCAAAGCGACCAAGCTCGATCAACGCCGTCCCCATCGCCGCAAACATCAGGTGCAGCCGCGGGTCTACCGGGCTCATGCGCATGGCGCGTTCAAAGCTCCGGACCGCTTCCTCCGGCAGCCCCGCAATTCTATAGACTTGGCCTCTGCTGTTCCATGCGCCGAATGAATTTGGATTGAGCGCGACCGCCCGGTCGGCCATTTCGATCTCACTTTCACTATCGCCGACCATGAACGCCGAGGTGATGGCAGCCGTTGCCAATGTGTCCGGATCACCATCGTCGATACTCAATGCCAAGCGACAAAGCCGAATAGCTTCCTTGCGCTCGAATTGAGGATCCATAGCGTAGCCCAAAACGACGTTGAGCATGTGACAGTTGCCTGCCAGCGCAGCGACAAAGCCGAACCGAGGGTCAAGCTCCAAGGCGCGGTGAGCCAGCCTTATCGCCTCCGCCAACCGTTCGCGGGTCGTTAGGTAAAACTGCTGCCTCGCGCGGAGAGAAAAATCATACGCGCTGAGGTTCTCCCGTCGCCGCCGCGTGGCCATTGCAATTTCTGTTTGAAGCAGTTTTGGCTGAATGGCTGAGACCACAGCGACCGTGACTTCGTCCTGCAGGGCGAAAATGTCGGTCAAGTCACGCTCGAACCTGTCCGCCCAGATATGCGCGCCTGTGACGGCATCGATCAACTGTCCGGTGATGCGAACTTTCCCCGACGCCTTGCGTACGGACCCTTCCAGGACATAGCGCACACCAAGCCTGCGTCCGACTTCCTTGACATCGACGACTTTGCCTTTGAACGTAAAGCTTGAATTACGAGCGATCACGAACAGCCATTTGAACCGCGACAGCGCCGTGATGATCTCTTCGACCATCCCATCGGCAAAATACTCCTGCTCGGGATCGCCGCTCATGTTCTCGAACGGCAGCACGGCGATGGAGGGCTTGTCGGGAAGCGTAAGAGCGCTCTCGGGCGCATCGCCGGTATTTGGGCCGGCAGCTTCTCGCGCCTCCCGCACCTGTCCGACGAAACGGAATCCCTTGCGCGGTAGCGTCTTGATCAGGCGCTGGTCCTCCCCGGAATCGCCGATTGCGCTTCGGGCGACATTCAGCCGGGTCGTCAGTGCTGCATCCGAAACGCTGCGCCCATTCCAAACCGCTTTTATGAGGTCGTCTTTACTGACGACGCGCTCCCTGTTTCGGATCAGATAATCAAGCAGATCGAATACCTGCGGCGCGACGGTGACGACGTGCGCCCCGCGATGCAGCTCGCGCCGGTCGGTGTCGAATGCGTACTCCTCGAAGAGATAGCGCAAGATCCGAATCCCCTTGGACGAGAGCCCCCGACAACCGGGCTTTGGCCTCGCTGGACATCGCAAGAATAAGCTGCCGGTGAGGAAAATGTAAGCGGCCGGTCAAGCTTTCAATTA
>NZ_JBHMET010000111.1:0-2965 GCF_042430365.1 Bradyrhizobium erythrophlei | reverse complement strand
GAGATTTGTTGCGGGACCAGCCCGAGCCAGGCGCCGAAGTCGCGGCCTTTGGAGAACACCCCCAGGCGCGCCTGGCCGGTTAGTGTTCAGAAACTGCAGACGCCAAGATGTCTTCAAGCGCATGCCCTCATAGGCGCGCTCGCGTCCTGCGAGATACACGGGATGGTTGCTTGGGATGTAGGAGCGATAGCGGCGAATACTGAAACGCGGATTCAGCGCAAGGCCTGCCTGCGCTGTAGCCCGTGCCTCATCCGGCTCACCGACGTGCGCCAAAACAGCCGCGAGAAGGAAGTGCGTCATGGGGTAATTTGGGTTGGCCTCAAGGCTCCGGCGCAGCCAAACAATCGCTTCTGCATCGGCGCCGTGCCAAAATTTGGCGAGACCGACAAAAAAGGTCCAGGCATAGACGTAGGTATCGCGGGGAGAGAGGCGGAGCGCCTGCTCTATATGGGCTTCAGTCTCCACGCCCCGCCCGAGACAAAGCTTCCCATACCCGATGTTCGCGTGCGCCATTGCCAAATTCCGATCCAGCGCCAAGGCCCGCTCGCATTTGCCGATCCCTTGAGCCGCGCGGTTCGTATAAGTTTGCACCATGCCTAGGATGTTATGAGCCGCCGGATGGTTTGGTGCCAAGGACAGCGCCTTCGTGGCGGCCGTCTCGGATGCGGTGAGATGTTCTATCCGATCGTCAGTGAAAAAGTTGCTGACTATTGCAAGATTGGCCAGCGCCGTGCCGACCAGTGCCTCGACATTTCCCGGTTCGAGGGCCAAGGCGCGTTCAAAGAAGCCGCGCGCTTGTGCCATGTATTCGGGGGTTCGGCCCCTGTTGACCAACGCGGCGCCTTGGAAACACAAGTCAGTCGCGTCGGGATGGGGTGAGCGCTCCGCGCGCCGCGCTTCGACCGCAATCAATTGCGATTTCAGTGTATTGGCGAGCCTCGATATGATTTCGTCCTGCATGTCAAAGAGGTCGGCAACGGGCTTGTCAAAACGCTCTGCCCAAAGGTGGTTGCCGGTTTCGGCATCAATCAATTGCACGTTCACCCGCAGGCGGTTACCACTCCGTTGCACTGAGCCTTCAAGCACGTAGCGGACGTTCAGTTCACGTCCGAGCTTCTTTACGTCAACGGGTTTGCCTTTGAACGTAAACGCGGTGTTGTGCGCAATCACGAACGCGTCACTGATGCGCGACAAGTCTGTGGTGAGGCTCTCGGTCACCCCATCGACGAAGTACTCTTGACCGGGATCGCCGCTGAGATTTGCGAAGGGCAGCACAACGATGGAAAGACGAGGTGGCGAAACCGGCGTTGGCGTCGTCTCGCTGCTACGCGCCACCGAGCCAACCGGCTCAACTGCGACGGTCTGGGCTTCCTGCACCGCACCGACGAAGCGAAAGCCCTTGCGCGGCAGAGTTTTGATTAGGCGCTGTTTCTCGCCGCTGTCGCCGATTGCGGTGCGAGCGGCATTCAGGCGAGTCGTCAGCGCGGCATCAGAAACGATGCGTCCATTCCAAACGGCGCTGATGAGATCGTCTTTGCTAACGACCCGCTCCCTGTTGCGGATCAGGTAGTCGAGCAGGTCGAACACCTGAGGTGTGACAACAATCACGTCCGTTGCGCGGTGCAGTTCGCGCCTGTCGGTATCCAATGCGTAATCCTCAAAGAGATAACGCAAGCCGCCATTCCTTTTCGGGGTCAGCTCTGAAGCCCCAGGAACGCAAAGAATAAGCTGCCGGTGAGGAAAATGTAAGCCAGCTGTTAAGCGCGCCAGCGGATGTGCTGGCAACTTTCGCTTGGTGAACTAGCCCAACTTGGACACACCGATATGAGCACGATCCACGGGACCACTGAGTTCGGACCGGCAACCGCAAGGCCGCATTATTACAGTCCCCTCGAAGCATATTGGGATGCGTTTCGTGAGTGGCGCAAACGCGAGAGGCTGCGAACCCAGCTGTGCCGGCTGACGGACGGCGAGTTGATGGACATCGGCATCACGCGTGGTGAGATCGACTACGTCGCCACAAATCGCGCTATCGACCCGCGAGGCGCCGTCCTCGCGCCGTGAACAAGCCCGCGCGCCACGGTTCAAGCTGAACCGGCCGTAAAAGGCCTCTGCCTCCTTTGTCCCAAGGACCGTGTCATGCAGCCGAAGAAGTCTCACCTAGATCAGTTCGAACGAACAATGATGTCCGCATTTGGAGTTCAGCCTGATTGGTATGAGGATTACTGGCTAAGGCCGAAGAAGGCCTCCCGTCCCACTAGAGGAAGATGGCGCCGTTCGAATGTCCTTCTACGTACTATCTTGTGCGCAGCAATCGTATCAATGTTCGCCTACTTTGGTCGTTGAAGCTGAACCAGATCCCTCCGACGCCGACGAGGGGACGGAATAGCGGCTCTGGGGCGGCTCATGAGTCCGGTCATGGTCCCCTTCGCGACATATTGCACCGCCACAGGACCTCGGTCACGAACGGGGCATAGCGGACATGGCCGGGCTCGTTGCTGGCTCGACCCGGTGGCGATTGACCCCGACCGGACATCCACCTGCGGGGGGCTGAAATAAGTCGGCGCGCGTGGTAGACTTTCTGTCCTGTCGGTCCAGAGCGGATAGCGTTAATTCCGTAGGGGGCCGCCATGCAGCACATTGCCGACTGGCTCGAAAAGCTCGGCATGTCCGAGTACGCCCAGCGTTTTGCTGAAAACCGCATTGATTTCTCGGTCCTTCGCGAACTGACTGATCAGGACCTGAAAGATCTCGGTGTCGTCCTCGGTGATCGCCGAAAAATGTTGCGCGCGATTGCCGACATTGGCGATATCGAGAAGAATGCACCAGCCGCGCCCGCCAAGGCAACTGCAGCGCCGCGTGGCACACCGGTCGCGTCAGAGCCAATCCCGACCGCAACGCCACGGCCGATCTCCGCCGCGGCCGAGGTCAGCGGCGAGCGCCGCTATGTCACGGTGATGTTCTG
>NZ_JBHMET010000110.1:0-3547 GCF_042430365.1 Bradyrhizobium erythrophlei | reverse complement strand
GCCCATGCCGGCGAACGTGGTGATCCGCACTCAGCTACACCACGCCACGGGGCACGATCGGCGGCCGGCGCGATGTTCCCCAGATTGTCAATTCGGGAACGGGCCTTTGCGGTAGCTGCGCGACGACAGGCAGTCGATGCGAGGGCGTCTCACTGAGTAGCTGAATGCCCATAACGCGTCGGCGTGCTTGGGCGGTCGCTCCCTGTGTTAAAGTGACGGCGAATACTCGCAACTCCTCGATGCGCCGGCACTTCTTTCTAAAGCCTGCATAGCCGCTGGACGCTCGCTCCGTCACAACGGTGCGCCAACAGGATGCCCCGTGTGTGTGCGTGCATGTGCTGCAACAAGGTGTTCAGGTCAGAGGGGCCTAACAGTCGCATTGCCAGCGATGCAAGGAGCGCGAGGCGGCCAACTACTGCCCGTGGCGAGGGGGCCACAAATTGCCGATTCCGACCAACCGGGCCCGTGCGGTCCTGATTGATCTATTCAGGTGCCGGATATCGAGTAATTAGAAGTGAGCGCGACGCAGCGGCAGGACTCGAACCTGCACCACCCCAACCACCGAAGTGTCGAAAATCGGGGGCTCTATCCAGTTTAGCTACGCTGCGGGCGCGCCGAACCCCTCATAGCTGAATCGTTTCTGGTCGAGTTGACGCCAATTTCTAAAATTGCCGAAATACACGTCAAATGACTTTTCCGCGCATGGACCGCCTTGTTTGTCCACCAGCGCGGTCAGTGCGTATGCTGGCAGATACTCTCCGGCTCCTGAGAGAAGGGTATTGGCATAAGAGGCCTTGTTGGAATCATGCTCGCTATGCCGAACACTTCGCATGACGAGTGTCACGTCCTCCAGTGTGAGTTCCTCGCGGCCCAGAATGCGTTCGAAATCATCTTGCTCAAGAAGCATTCTTTCACTCCCATGGGCGCTTCTGGATTGATTGATCGCACCGTACTGCCAGGCGGACGGTCGTCAGCAGATCATTATATTTGTGTCAGGCTTCCACCCACAGGATCAGAGATGGCTGGGAGAGTTCACGAAGGCGCACACCGGCGCCGCTCCCCCAGAGGCAGGCGTGAACATTGGTCCCGAAACGGTCCAACTGAGCCCCTGTTTTTATGAAAGAAATGGTGCTGCCAGACAGGATTGAACTGTCGACCTCTCCATTACCAATGGAGTGCTCTACCACTGAGCTACGGCAGCATGCCCGGGAAATTAGAATCAGCCCTCAAGGGGCCCGTCCAAGCGGGCGGTTCTTGCCACAAGGCCCTCTCCGGCGCAAGCACAAGGGCGCCTGCGGAGGAACCGAAATCGGCAGAAAAATGCGCATTCTGGGCCGGCGATCCGGACCAATCCGGCCGATTCCGGCCAGATTTGGTTCCCGATCGCACTGGAACTGGCGTTATCAGCCAATTGCCCTCGAATCATGCCGCTTCACGCGCAACTGACCGCTCGGGCAGGGTGCACGGGCGATGGCCATTGTCTATTCTCCGCCACGCGCAGGGACCGGACGATGTGGGTTCGAAAATGACAGGCGATCAGGGAAAGGGCAGCGGTTCAATCGGACCCAGCGTGAAGGATTCACGACAGGATCGGCTGAAAGAGGCACTGCGCGAGAATCTGAAGCGGCGCAAATCGCAGGCGCGCGGTCGCGACGAGGCCGCATCTTCCGAAGCGGCCCCGTCTATCCTAGATGACGCGGACGGAAACGAGCCGGCGCGCTAGCCGGTTCGCAAATTGCGGTGCGAGGAATCAGGTCGATGGCTGCAGACGAAACGACGATCGATCGGCTGAACGCGCGCGCCTACGCCTTTCCGCGCCACGAGCAGACCTTCCCGACCCTTACGGCGCACGAGATAGAGCGCATGCGCCGCTTCGGCGAGCTGCGCGCCTACAAGCACGGCGAGGCTCTGTTCGAGACCGGCAAGCCCGGCCCCGGCATGTTCGTGGTGCTGTCGGGCAATGTCGCGGTCACCCTGCGCGACGGCCTCGGCAATGTCACGCCGGTGATCGACGAGGGTCCGGGACAATTCCTCGCCGAAGTCGGCCAGCTCTCCGGGCGCGTCGCGCTGGTCGACGGCCATGCCGACGGCGACGTCGAGACGCTGCTGATCCCACCCGACAAATTACGCGCGCTGCTGGTCGCCGAGGCCGATCTCGGCGAGCGCATCATGCGCGCGCTGATCTTGCGCCGGGTCAGCCTGATCCAGGGCGGCGCCGGCGGCGCCGGCGGCGCCGTGCTGATCGGTCCTGCGTCGGTCGGCAACATGGCACAGCTGCAGAATTTTTTGGCGCGCAACGGACAGCCGCATCATTTCCTCGATCCCGACACTGACAAGGATGCCGCCGATCTTCTCGAGCGCTATTCGGCGTCGCGCGCCGAGCTGCCGCTGGTGGTCTGTCCCGACGGCACGGTGCTGCGCAATCCGTCCGAAAACGCGCTGGCGATGGCGCTCGGCATGATCGGCCGCCACGCCCATGACAAGCTCTACGATGTCGCGGTGGTCGGCAGCGGCCCGGCGGGCCTTGCGACTGCGGTCTATGCGGCGTCCGAAGGTCTCTCGGTCGCGGTGTTCGATTCGCGCGCCTTCGGCGGCCAGGCCGGCGCCAGCGCGCGAATCGAAAACTACCTGGGATTCCCGACCGGCATCTCCGGCCAGGCGCTGGCGGGGCGCGCCTTCAATCAGGCGCAGAAGTTCGGCGCCGAGATGTTGATCCCGGTCTCGGTGAAGTCGCTCGACTGCTCGAAAGCCTCCGGCGCCTTTGCGCTTGCCACCGAATGCGGCCACACGCTGCGCGCCAAGTCGGTCGTGGTGGCGAGCGGAGCGCGCTATCGACGGCCCGAGATCGACAATCTCGAAGCCTATGAGGGGCGCGGCGTCTGGTACTGGGCCTCGCCGATCGAGGCGCGGCTCTGCGCCAACCAGGATGTCGTCTTGGTCGGCGGCGGCAATTCGGCGGGGCAGGCGGCGGTGTTCCTGTCGACGCATGCCCGCAAGGTCTACATGATCATCCGCGGCGGCGGGCTCGGCGCCAGCATGTCGCGCTATCTGATCGAGCGCATCGAGGCGACGCCGAACATCGAGCTGATTTTCAACGCCGAGGTGATCGGGCTCGAGGGCGCCGAGACGCTCGAGCGCGTGCGCTGGCGCAGCCGGCTCGCGCCCGACCAATTCACCCTCGATATCCGCAATCTCTTCCTGTTCGTCGGCGCCGATCCGGCCACCGGCTGGCTCGAGGGCTGCGGCGTGCAGGTCGATCGCGCGGGCTTCGTGCTGACCGGTGTGCAGGGCGGCGAGGGGACGCGCCCGGTGCCGCCGCTCGAGACTACGGTGCCCGGCGTGTTCGCGGTCGGCGATGTCCGCTCCGGATCGGTCAAGCGAGTCGGCGGCGCGATCGGCGAAGGCGCGCAGGTGGTCGCCGCGCTGCACGGCTTCCTGGTAGATGAGGGTAGCCCGTCGCTGTAATCAAGGCCGCACACTCATGCTATCCCCGTCATCCTTGTATGGGGTGTGAGGTGTCAAGAGGGCGTCGTTTGTTGGCGGCGGT
>NZ_JBHMET010000109.1:0-2033 GCF_042430365.1 Bradyrhizobium erythrophlei | reverse complement strand
CAATCGCGTGCCGGTATCCCTCGTCGCGACAAAAACCGTCGATAGCTCTTCCCGGCAAACTAGGCCAACAGCTTGTGGGCGGCATCGACGAGGTCTCCGCTCAGATCAGCCGGTTCTGCGATGAGGCCGCGAGAATTAGTTGAGGCCCTATGCTGCGTATCAAATGGATCACTCGCGAGACGCGGTAAGCGAGAGAAGGGCACCCAATCCTCCCGACACCATTGCGGCTCCGCTCTGCGTCGGGTCACTCGATGCCGAGGGAGATCGCATCGCCGGGATGATCTCGATCTTCACGGTTGCTCTTCCGCCGACCGTCCAGATGATGATCGGCGAGCGCTTCAAGGTCATCTCCAAGGGAGGCAGCCGGCTCAAGCACCGACGGGCGCCGCTGCACAGAATTTGGCTCGAGATGACCATGGACGAGGACGACACCCGCCGACCGAGACCGCCGCACCGTGCAGCGTTGCCGAACGCGCAATCGCCGGCGAGCGGAAGGCTCGCCGGCGACGCATCGCCATCAGCAGAGTGCCACCTTATTGCCGCGTCAGGCGAACCACGTCCTGCCTCAGGAGGTAGAGCGAGACGGCGAGCAGGACAACGTCCTTCATCAGGAAGGGCACATTGCCCGTCATCGCAGGGAAGCCTAGCCGCTAGGGGCGGCCATGGCGATCTCCCAGCGAAGCTCAAGTTGTCGGAGGCGCGCACCGCGCTTGCCCGGGAGCAGACGGCCGCCCTCAGACTTAAGAACGCTGTCGCCCGCCGCGAGTACGTCAGCCTCGCGGGCGTCCGGCGCGAGGTGGAGACGATGTTCGCGATGCTGCGCGAACGGCTCGTGTCGATCCCCGGCAAGATCGCGGCATCCTGTGAAATGCGCGAGCGGCGGGATGTCGAGGAGATCGTGCGCGACGAGGTTTACGAACTGCTGGATGAGCTGAGCAGGCCCATCCTGCCCTTAGACCGTCCTACCGAGTAACAGGAGGTTAGAATGACGAATAGCCTGCCGCACTGCAGCCTCCGAGACCCCGGTCGGCGATCAGCATGCCGCCATTGCGGCTCTCCAGCGTACCGTCGCCGAATTGGCCGCCCGGGTTGCGCAGCTCGAACAGCCGCCCGCACAGTGGTTGCCGCTGAAGGCGGCCGCTCATGACGCAGGCGTCGAATATGAGACCGCCCGCGTGTGGGCGGAGCGTGGCCTGGTAGAGGCCCGTCTCGACGGTAAACGCTGGTTTGTCAATGTCGTCAGTCTGAAGGCACGCAGGGAGCGCTTCGCCGGGTAATCCGAAGAGTTCGGGGTTTCAGAACTATTGGACTGTGAAAAGAAAAGGACTGACTGAAACGAGCGGCGTTCTGTCGGTCGTTCGCTTCACTCTAAATTCTATTTCTTTTTCCGCCCTCGTATCTAAAACGGTAACAGACAACATCCCAATGCAAGTGACCTCTCGCGTTGCTTTGTCCTTTGACTTGAGTATCGTGCCATCCAAGCTGTAAACTGCGCTTTTTTTTGCACCGTCCAAAATCGCCGATTTTTCAGTTTCCGATTTGGCAGCATTCATCATTGCGTCAAGCGACGAGTATTTAAGAGCAAAAGCCACCAGTTTATTATTTTCATCGTCCGAAAATATCTTAAGCACCGAACTGCGGACATCCAAGGAACGACACTCGTGTTCCGCTACTTGGTCCGCTTCTCCACAGCCGCTCAACAAAAGCAGCAGAAAGAAGCGTGCCAGAAACGCCTGTCCTTCCCTTATGAGTATCATTGGACTGCCCGCGTCGGATTGCCCCGATACGCTTTTCGCCCGACCGACTATAGCGTGACCGCGCGGGCAGATTATTGCGGAATTTCGGTCGGCCGAGTAATTACACAGCCTCGGCCCATCGCGACATGTCGCAGCGCCGCGCGATCTCGGTCGCGAACGGGGAATAGCGGAAGTCGGGGCGCGGCCGTCTGTTCGGAGCGCGACGCTCGTGACCCTGATGTATGGTCCGGCCGTGCGGTGCAAGAGGTTTTCGTCGATCCGGCAGATACGGTCTTG
>NZ_JBHMET010000108.1:0-76869 GCF_042430365.1 Bradyrhizobium erythrophlei | reverse complement strand
GAACGCATTGATTCAGCATCATTCAGCTATGGGAATCCTGAATGTGGATTGGTCCTAGGCCGGGACGACACTGAATTTTCTGCGCGGCCCCGTGAGTCATACGTCCATATTCTCGCGGCGCGCTGCGTCCGAGCTTTGCGTCTTGTTTCACCCTCCTCTTCAAGCAGAGGGCGCAGGGAAAGCCGGGTGCCGATTGCACCCATGGGCCCTGTGCAACAAAAAGCACAGGGGTAGGACCACAGGTGAAACCGGAAAACACGCCGGCTTTCCCTGCACGATGGCTTTACGGCTTGCTTCGTGCTCTCCCCGGCGAGACCGGGCTTTTTTGTCACCGTCTTCGCAGAACGTTTCGCGTCTTGCGAATAGACACCTGCCACTGGGGCGTCAGGACCACACGACTTCACCGTTCGCTTCAGCCACGCTCGTCAGTCGTGACATCCGCGTCCACCGCATCTCGACCCAACACTCGTGACGATCGCGACGCGCCCCTCAAGCGGGTGAGACGGGCGGATCATTACACTGATTTGCGCTTCGAAAAAACCGAAATATTTCTTGCGCGGAGGGTTGACGGGTTTTGCTGATTTGCCCGTCGTGTCCAATCGGCAACACCCAGGCAGACGCGGCCGTACGGTGCAGGGATGAGGTCGCGCCTGTGTGCACAGGAACGGAAAGGCCGACAGACCTGGCCACCTTCGCGTTACGCTCGAAAGCGGACTTCCCGGCTAGCCCTCAACACGTCGCCTTCGGGTCACAGAAGCGGAAGTCGCCGCCCGATATCATCCTGCCCCGGCCAGCCCCTGCCGGGCTGGCAATTCCGGCCCTCAGTCTGTGGTAAGGTGAGGTATCGTCCCAAGTCGCGCGGGAGGGAGCATGAGTGCGCCCCGCAAGCTCGCCGCCATCCTGGCAGCCGACGTGGCCGGCTATTCCCGGCTGACCGGCCTCGACGAGGAAGGAACGCTCGAGCGCCTACGCAAGCTTCGCCGCGAGCTGATCGATCCGGCCGTTTCCCTCCACCGCGGCCGCATTGTGAAGACGACCGGCGACGGGATTTTGATTGAGTTTCCTTCGGTGGTCGATGCGGTGCGCTGTGCCCTGGACGTCCAGCGAGGAATGGATGCGCGGAACTGGGACGTACAGGCCGACCAGCGTATCGAATTCCGAGTCGGAATCAATGTCGGCGATGTGGTGGTCGAGGGCGAGGATTTGCTCGGCGACGGCGTGAACGTCGCGGCGAGGCTGGAGGGAATTGCAGAACCCGGCGGCATCTGCATTTCCGATGCAGCGTATCAGCAAGTTCGTGACAAGGTGGACGCGAATTTCGAGGATACCGGCGAGCAGCGGCTCAAGAACATCGAGCGACCGGTTCGTACCTTCCGGGTGCTGCTGGGCGCGCCAAACGTAACAGCACGTTCCAGATTGGTAGCTCTCAAGCGCAAACGTGTCGGCGTGTGGATCTTCGGCGGAGTGCTCGCGCTTTTGGCGGTCGGGGTTGGAGCGGTCGGGTGGTGGCAGGACGGCCGACGAAGTGGAGTCGCAGCTCCGCAACCGGCCAGCATTCCGAAAACGGTTGGACCACTCTCGCAGCGGCCCACCGTCGCCGTACTGCCGTTCCTGACCATGAGCGCGGGATCAGCCGATGACTACTTCGCTGACGGATTGACCGAGGACATCATCAGTGCGCTCGGGCGGTTCTCGCAACTGGCGGTCCTCGCTCGCAATGCCGTATTCCCGTACAAGGGCAAGCAACTCCGGTCCGAAGAGCTTGGGCGCTCCCTAGGCGCACGGTATCTCGTCGAGGGCTCGGTGCGACGCAGCCCAGAGCATCTTCGCATCTCGGTTCAGTTGTCCGACGCGTCCAACGGCACGCTGCTGTGGTCGACCCAATACGACGCCGAGCCAAAGGACATCTTTTCGATTCAGGACAACATCACACGACAAGTCAGCGGTGCGCTTGCCGTCAAGTTGACCAAGCTCGAACAGGCGCGGTCGACCGCCAAGCCGTCAAACAACCTTGAAGCCTATGATCTCGTTCTCCGCGGGCGAGCTTTGATGGCCCGGAACACGCGCTCGGCAAATGTTGAGGCGCGTGGCCTGTTTCGACGCGCGATCGAGGTCGATCCCGAGTATGCCGCCGCGTATGCGGGGCTCGGGTACGCGTATCACCTCTCTGTGATGCGGGGCTGGACCGATCAGCCGGTCGACACAGAGAAACGGGTTGAGAGTCTTGCGGGCACTGCGATCCGGCTCGACGGCTCCAATACCAGCGCCCACGTGCTATTGGGTGCAGCCAACCTACGATTCCGCAATTACGATCAGGCTATCGACGAACTCAAGCTCGCTCTCGATCTCAATCCGAGCGACGCCGAAACTTACGCCTGGCTCGGCGTTGCACTGCTCTACACTGGTGCGCTGGGGGAGAGTATCAGGGCGATCGAGACCGCACTTCACTTCGATCCGAATCTGGACACCATCCATTTAACCGACCTCGGGATGGCGTATCTTTTAGCGGACCGGATTACGGACGCGACGCGTGTAGCAGAGCAGGCCATCGCACGAGATTCTGGATTCGCGTTCGCTTACTCCCTCCTCGCTGCGGCTTACGCCGAGGCGGATAGGCCCGAGGATGCCGCCCGTGCCGCGGCAGCCGCCCGCAAGCTGGACCCCTTCTTCGATACCGGCCGCTTCGGCTCGCTGTTTCGCAATCCCGAGCATCGGGCCAAATTGGCCTCCGCCCTTGGCAAGGCCGGGCTCTAATTTCTCACTCTTGCCTAACGCTGACCTTTGAGAGTGGTCCAGTTCGCATCGGCCTTGGCGATCATGCTGGCGGGGTCCTTGGCGAAGAGCGCCGGGCCCTTCTTGCTGTAAAAGACATAGAGCTTACCGTCGGAAATGACCCAGGCCTCGGGATCGGCTTCCACCTTCACGCCCATGGAAAGACCCACCGTGCAATACCCGGAAAACTGCGGCGCGTAGCGATCGGGATCTGCCGCAAACATCTTCTGGTGCTCGGCGTTCGCGAAATAATAGACGGCCTCATCGAACGGAAGGGAAAATGCCGCCGATCCTTTGACGGGGCGGCCGTCGGTGAAATAGGCGACGGGATCATAGCCCTCAATCGCCACCCGCGGCGTCGCGGCCTTACCTTCCTCGGCCGCCACCGAGGGACGAGCAACCCACCTGCCGTAAAAGACAGCGGCGATCGCCGCCTGGACTAGGAACCGACGGGTCAATTCGTTCATCGCCCGTACTCCCTGCCGCTAATCAAGCTGCGGCAAGTAGTCTATCCCGACGATAGGGCCAGGTCCACATCGCGGGCATCATGGCGGCTCTGGGTCAATGGCGTCCTTCTAGCAACGGGCCAACGACTTCCGGTCTACCTCGACAAGCAGATCATCTCGGAGCGGTTTGAATTTCGCGTTTTGGGCACAACGACGGATCAATTTGCATTAGCGATCCGACAGCGCGCGCTGGGCCTGGCGAAGAAGCACAAATTCATACCGCCGCATGATGATTGAAAGCGCAGATCCAGCGCCAATAAACAATCCCAGTGACACCAGGCTCAGCGTTTCAGAAATTTTGTAGATTTCGGTTCCCACAGCGTAGGCACCGAAGCCGAAGAGACATGCCCAGCAGATGCCCCCCGTGACGTTGAAGAAGAAAAAGCGACCCGGCGGCATGCCATTTGCGCCGGCAAGCAAAGCCGCAAACATGCGTAGCACCGCGATAAAGCGACCGAAAAACACGACTGCGCTCCCATATCGAAAGAACAGGTATCGACCGATCAGCAATCGGTTTTCATCCAGGCGAACGTATCGCCCGTATTTGCGAAGAAGCGGCAGTCCGAAATGGCGCCCGACCGTGTATCCGATCCCGTCTCCGATGATCGCACCTGCAGCGGCCGCGGCTACAACGACAACGATATCGATCTGATTGGTGGCGGCGGCCAGGAGGGCAGCAGCAACAAGGATAGTCTCGCCGGGAAGGGGCACGCCGGCGCTTTCCAGCGCGACGACAACGGAAATGATCCAGGCTCCATGGACCTGGATCAAACGAATCAGAAAACTCGAGAACCACGCAAGGTCCATCTTCTAAGACTGCCTGCTGCACATTTCTTCGACCTCCCCCCGGACGGCCACGAAATCCGTTTCGCTCGGCCTTTGCTCTCCCTCTCCATCCAACAGCAGTTCGATGCGGCCTGCCATTCCAAGAGGCGCTGGGAGAGCATATCATGCTCCGACGATCCGCTGAACCTGGGAGGCGATCATGCAATTCAGGACAACCGGACTATTGTTGCTCGGCGCGATGGCGCTTCCCGCCTCCGGAACCGCACAAACCACCGCCGCTCCTCCGGCAATCTCACGAACAGTGATCGCCGCAACCAAACTGCCGACCGTCGCGGACGTACCGGTCCATTTCAAAGCGGTGAGCGTTACCCTTCAGCCGGACGAGAGGAGCAGCGTCTCGGCAGCCAACGGCATCCTCTACCAGATGTCAGGATCGACCGAGGTCGCGCTCGGTGGCGAGGCTAAAATTCTCAATGCCGGAGAAGGACTGTTCATCGCCGACGGAAAGACCGCCACGCTGACGGCAGGCAGTGGAGCGCCGTCAACTTTTCTCCACTTCTTTCTTGTCCCAGCTGGGGAATTGGGTCAGCCTGCCGAGACGGCAGCTGCCGTCGTGAGAGAATTGTATCGCACAGCGAGTCCGATCCCCGACCTGAAGTCAGGCAGTTATGATCTCAACCTCACGCGAGTCACATTTCCCGCGCAGATGTCTTCCAACCCGCCGCACCATCGGTCCGGCGCGGCTCTATACTTCATTCTCTCCGGCATCGGGGCCAACACGATTGATGGTAAGACAGAAGCAAGGGGACCGGGTTCCTTGATCTATGAACCGTACGCCCTCGTGCACCAATGGGGAAATCCAGGCAACGAGCCGTTGATATTCCTGGCCTTCAACATCAATCCGGAAGGTGTAGCAGCCGTGCTTCCGGGCGCGCCAGCAAAGAGCCAATAAACAGCGGCGAGCGGCCCGCCGCAGAACCGCCTGTCGAAGATTTCATCAACAGCGAACGGTTGCTCGATCGAACGGGTGACGCGGCGCACAACATTCGCCGGCATTCAGCACCTGATGCCCGAGACGGGTCCAAAACCCGAAATTCTATCGCGACCAGCGCATGTCTGCCTTTGCCTTCATGGCGGACTGGTTAGGCGACCTGCCCGCCAGGGCGCCCCATCCCTTCCGATTCCGTCGCCCGCAGATGATCCAGCATCATACGGCTGGTGGCGGAGAGATGCGCGGCGTCGCGGACCACGATCTTCAGTTCGCGCCGGCCCCAGCCGTCGCGCAGGCGAATTGCACAGAGACCCATGCCGGCGCCGACCACCTCGAAGGCGCGGTCCGGGATCAGGCCGAGGCCCATATTCGCCTGCACCATGCGGCAGACCGCGTCGAAGCCGGGCACGTTGATGCGCAGCCGCATCGCCTTGCCGGCCTGGGTCGCCGCATATTGTGAGCGCAGGTAGATCGAGCTCGCGGTGTGCAGGCCGATGTGGTCGAAATCGAGCGTGTCGGTGAACATGAGGCTCTCGCGGGTGACGAGCGGATGATCGGCACGCATCACCACGACAAGATTGTCATAGCGGTAGTGGAACGCCTCGAGCGCGCGGCTGTCGGCCTCGGTCGAACAGATGCCGATCTCGGCCGCGCCCTCCTCGATGCCGCGCACCACCTGCCCGCTCGGCCGTTCCTGCAAATCGACGCGCAACAGCCCGTGCGCGCCGAAGAAGGCGGAGAGATCCTCGGGGAGGAACTGCACGATCGCCGAGAGATTGGCGAGCATGCGGAGATGTCCGCGGACGCCTTGCGAATATTCCGACAGCTCGACCGCGATCTTCTCGACATTGAGCAGCGTGACGCGGGCGTGATGCAGCAGCGCCTCGCCCGCCGGCGTCAGCGCCATACCCTTGGACAACCGCTTGAACAGCGTGACGCCGAAGGCGAGCTCGAAATCGTTCATTCGTTTCGATACCGCCGAGGCCGCGATGCCCTCACGCTGCGCGGCACGCGTGAGGTTCTGCTCGTCGCAGACGGCGATGAAGAGCCGCAGCGTGGTGAGGTCGACGCGGCGCGTGAGTGCGGTCTCCGACGGCGTGGGTGCGCGCGGCGGGTCGATGTCCAGGGATGCAAGCGGCATGGGCGGCGTCCTTGCGGGAGGAACGCCGATAGGTTAGCGCCGGGGTTGGCGCGAAAAATCCCAAAGCGGTGCGAAATGAGGTGGGTTGTTAGGATGGGATTCCAACGAGACAGTGGAAGCTGTGCGCCACATCCCAACAAGTGCCAACGCTGGTTACCGCGCCTCTCTCGATCCGTTACCCCCGCGCAACGGCTTTGCCGTTGCGCGGAGATGACAGGCTGAGATCGTAGGGTGGGTTAGCGAAGTGCAACCCGCCCTTCCTTGTGCGCGGCATTGGCGGATTACGCTCACGCTAACTAACTAATCTAACTAACTAATCCGCCCTACGCTCCTGCAAAGCTATGGAAAATCGTTCCGGGCCTGGTTCACCATAATCGGAATGTCGTTGCCGCCACCGGCCGTATTGGTCGATGGATTCTGTCCGCTTTGGACACCCGTGACGCGCGGCCATGGTTCGCCGGCCCACCAACCGAAAAACGGACCGCCGGATTGCCCAGGCCAGACGTCGGCCATCTGGAGCAGGCCCTCGTCGGTCGGGTCGTCGCTGCCTTCCGTGCCGTTGATCGCGATGTTGCCCTGGAACGTCGGCCGCGCGGCGCCGGTGAGATCGCCGGGATAGCCGATGTGGCTCCACGCCGTCAGTCCATTCCACGAATCGGAGTATCCGCGCGTTCCCATCCAGCCGCAGACGTCGCCGAGACGATTGTTCAGAACGAGCACGACGTAATCCTGCTGGGTGTCGGCAACGCTCAAGGTCGGACCGACGACCTTGCGGAAGGCGTACCAGTGGATGATCCCGGAATTTCCGAACGGCGCGTTGCCGTCGAAATAGGACGGGGTGAACGTCACCTGGTTGACCGTGTTGTCCGGATTCCAGGTCATCATGTGCGAGGCGCACAAGAGATGCCGCGGACCGACCAGGACGCCGCTTCCGGTGCCCCCGGTGACATCGACCCGCCCGACCGTGCACCACGGGAACGAGGTGTCGGAGAACACCCGGCGCTGGTCCGGCTGAAACACCGTCGTCGCCATGAATTGCCCCCTCCCCAACACCGCCGCGGGATCGAAAAACGCCTTCAGCCGAAACCGCTCATCGAGGGCGGGCACGTGCGGGTTGAACGCCAGGTGATCAGGCAGGAAGCCTGTCAGCCTCTTGTCGATCTCGACGGTCGCCGCGTCGGATCTTTCGGGGCGCTTGAGCATCGTTCCCTTGACCGGCTCGGGAAACACCCGGATGCCGGGCTTCGGCGGCACGAGGTGCCGTTCGAACGTGATGTTGACATCGGCCGGCTTCAATGCCGGTCGCGGCTTGAGCGCTGACGTCACTTGCCGCGGGCTGAGAGGCTTTTCCATGACGAATTCTCCCGTTGCGGGACACTCGCCGGCTGGCGAGCACCAAGGCTGAAAATGACTCGATGCGAAGCGGTTGCGATTCCAACGATCGACTTAAAGTTAAGTCCCGACATCCACGCAACCAGAGGCGCTTGTAGCACCCGATCGACGATCCCGATGTGAACGGGCTTACACCTCATGCGATTGAGCGCAGCCGACGATCACATGCGCGCGAGCGTGCGCGCGGCGGATCTGCCGCGCGGGTTGCCAAGCCGGCAACCGGCATCTCCATCGATCGCATGAGGCGGCCGTGGCACCGATCCGGCAAACTACGGCCGTCGGGTGATCCCGCATCATGCCAGCAACTGGCAGGGCCGAGTTCCGACACGGACGGGAGCGCAAGGCCCTGGCGGGCAGCCCGACTGGCCCGTGAGATCAGGAGAGGATCATGCGTGACGAAGCCAAGATCAAGTTGCGTGAGAGCCTGCGCGGCACGGTCATCGAGCGGGGCGAAGCCGGCTACGACGAAGCCCGTGCGCTCTACAACGGCATGATCGACAAGCGGCCGGTGCTGATCGCGCGCTGTGCCGATGTCGCCGACGCCATCGCGGCGGTGAAGTTCGGCCGCGACAATGACCTGCGCATTGCGATCCGCGGCGGCGGCCATAATGGGCCCGGCCTCGCCAGCGTCGATGACGGACTGGTCATCGACCTCTCCGCCCTAAGGGGCGTGCGCGTCGATCCGGTCGCGCGACAGGCGCGGGTCGGCGCGGGATGCACCCAGGGCGACCTCGACCACGCCACCCACGCATTCGGCCTTGCGGTACCGGCCGGCATCATTTCGACCACCGGTATCGCCGGCCTGACCTTGAGCGGCGGCCATGGCTATCTCACCCGCAAATACGGCCTCACCATCGACAATCTGGTCGAAGCCGACGTCGTGCTCGCCGACGGCAGCTTTGTCGTCGCGAGCAAGGACAGCAATCCCGACCTGTTCTGGGCGCTGCGCGGCGGCGGCGGCAATTTCGGCGTCGTCACCTCCTTTGTGTACCAGCTCCACCCCGTCAGCACGGTGTTCGCCGGGCCGATCGCCTGGGATCAGCAGCACGCCCGCACCATCATGCAGCATTATCGCGACTTCCTGCCAGCAGCGCCGGAGGAGCTCGGCATTTTCCTCGGGCTCAAGACCGTTCTCTCAAGTCCGCCGTTTCCGCAGGAGCATTGGGGAAAGCGTATCTGCCTCTTGATGTGCTGCTACGACGGCGCAGAGGACGACGGCAAGAAGGCGCTGGCGCCGCTGCTCGACGCGTTGCCGGCGCCGTGGCTCAACTGGATGGGGACGATGCCGTATCCGGCGGTGCAGAGCATGTTCGACGGGCTCTACCCCAAGGGCATGCAGTGGTATTGGCGGGGCGACTTCGTCAAGACGCTGCCGGATGCTGCGATCGACATCCATCTTAAGGAGGCGGCAAAAACCCCGAGCGAATTGTCGCTCATGCATCTCTATCCGATCGACGGCGCCGTTCATCGCGTCGGTAGCGGCGAGACCGCCTGGAATTGCCGCGATGCGACCTGGTCGATGGTGATCGCCGGCATCGATCCGAATCCACAAAAGGCAGGGCCGATCACGCGATGGACCAAGGCCTATTGGGAGGCGGTTCACCCCTTCGATCTCGGCGGCGCCTACCCGAACTTCATGATGGACGACGAGGGCGACGCGCGCCTCAAGGCGACCTACGGATCCAACTATTCGCGGTTGGCGGCGGTGAAGCAGAAATACGACCCCGGCAATCTGTTCCGGGTCAACCAGAACATCAGGCCGGCCGCCTGAGGCAGCGACCCGCGACGTTGCGAACGTGACGACCACGCGGAGATGGCCAAAGAAAAACGCGGCGCCAAAGACGCCGCGTTTTTGTTTCGGAACCCGGAAAGGACGAGCCGTCAGCCCGCGACCTTGGCCGGGGCGCTGTCGCGCTGGCGCTTCATCACGATCTTGTTCAGCGCGCCGAGATAGGCCTTGGCCGACGCGACCAGGGTGTCCGGATCGGCGGCACGGGCGCTCATCGAGCGGCCTTCATGGGCGAGACGCACCGTGACTTCGGCCTGCGCGTCGGTGCCTTCGGTCACCGCGTGCACCTGGTACAGTTCGAGTTTTGCGTCATGCGGCACCAGGCGCTTGATGCAGTTGAAGACGGCGTCGACCGGGCCGTTGCCCTCGGCCTCCTCGATCTTGATCTGGCCGTCGACGTCGAGCTTCATGGTCGCGCGCTGCGGGCCATGGGTGCCGGCGATCACGGTCAGCGAGGTCAGCTTGATGCGGTCGTGCGCGGCCGCCATCTCCTCGTCGATCAAGGCCTCGATGTCCTCGTCGTAGATGTCCTTCTTACGGTCGGCCAAAGCCTTCATCCGCGTGAAGGCATCTTCCAGCTGGTTGGGGCCGAGCTTGTAGCCCATCTCCTCCAGCTTGTGCACGAAGGCGTGGCGGCCGGAATGCTTGCCGAGCACCAGCGACGACTGCTTCAAGCCGACCATCTCGGGTCGCATGATCTCGTAGGTGGAGGCGTCCTTCAGCACACCGTCTTGATGGATGCCGCTCTCATGGGCGAAGGCGTTACGGCCGACGATCGCCTTGTTGTACTGGACCGGAAACGAGGTCGCGGCCGACACCAGCTTCGAGGCGCGGGTGAGCTGCGTGGTGTCGATCCTGTTCCAGTACGGAAACTTGTCATTCCGCACATTGATCGCCATCACGATCTCTTCCAGCGCGGCGTTGCCGGCACGCTCGCCGATGCCGTTGATGGTGCACTCGACCTGGCGCGCGCCGCCGACGATGCCGGCCAGCGAGTTGGCGACCGCCATGCCGAGGTCGTTATGGCAGTGTACCGAGAACACCGCCTTGTCCGAGTTCGGCACGCGCTCGATCAGCGTCTTCATGAAGTGGGTGTATTCCTCCGGCACCGTGTAGCCGACGGTGTCGGGGATGTTCACCGTGGTGGCGCCGGCCTTGATGACGGCTTCCACGATGCGGCAGAGGAAATCCATCTCGCTGCGGGTGCCGTCCTCGGCCGACCATTCGACGTCGTCGATCTGGTTGCGGGCGCGCGCGACCATGGCCACCGAAGTCTCGATCACCTGCTCCGGGGTCTTGTTCAACTTCACCCGCATATGCAGCGGCGAGGTCGCGATCACGGTGTGGACGCGGCCGCGTTTTGCAAACTTCACAGCTTCCGCGCAGCGGTCGATGTCGGCCGGATGGGCGCGCGACAGGCCGGCGATAACTGCATTCTTGGAGCGGCGGGCGATCTCGCTGACCGCCTGGAAGTCGCCTTCCGAGGTGATCGGGAAGCCGGCTTCGATGACGTCGACGCCCATGTCGTCCAGGAGCTCAGCGACCTCGAGCTTTTCCTCGAACGTCATGGTGGCGCCGGGGCACTGCTCGCCGTCGCGCAGCGTGGTGTCGAAAATGATGACGCGGTCCTTCTCGGACTTGTTCACGGAGGCCATTTCAGAAATTCCTTTTAGCTTTCGCGCTCGTCAGTTCCTTGAGCGCTGTCAGGGTCCGGTGATCTCGTGCAACCCCTGAGTGCCCAGGCGCAAAAGCCCAGCCGGCCCTCAGGGGCAGGTAAGAAGAAGCCGGCCAATAAGCAGGGTGGGCAGCGCAGCCGGGACAGCGGCGGTAGCCAAGGCCACCTCCCCCGAAATCCCATCAATTTGGCCGCGAATCAGCATTGCCAGACCCTTTTGAGCGCCAAATCCTCGGACAAAACCGTTGACGGTTGGTTGCCGGGACCGCGCCTCGCGCCGCCGTTCTAGACGATTATGGCAAGCCGCCGCAATGGGTAAAGATGGTCAGGGGGGTTGACCTAATGAGGGGGGCGTCCGCCGAGGCCAAATCGGCGCGCTGCATCACAGGCACCGTGACCGGGTTCTATTTTGGTGCCAAGAGCGGGCAGGAAAACCGAACGCCAGGTGGCAATCCGCCGGGCGCCCGCCAATTGCACGATGGCGGGATAAATCTCACTTCCGCCCGCGCGAGGATGCGCGCAGGCTTGACGGCGACCGGCCGTAGAGATCGGCGAAGGCGGCGTTGAAGCGGCGAACGCTGCCGAAGCCGGCGCGGAAGGCGATCTCGGTCATGGTGTCGTCGGTGGTGTCGATCAGCCGCTTAGCGCGCTGCACGCGGCGGGTGGTTGCGACCTGCTGTGGGCTGGCGCCGACATGACGCGCGAACAGGCGCCCGAGATGACGCGAGGTGATGCCGAGCTGGTCCGCCAATGCGGCGACGGACGAGCGCTCCAGCGCGCCGCCATCGATCAGCTTCAGCGCCCGCGCCACGGTCGAGCGCGTGCCGTTCCAGGCCGGACAGAACGGCGCGGTCTCCGGGCGGCAGCGCAGGCATGGCCGGTAGCCTGCCGCCTCGGCGGCGGCGGCCGTCGGGTAATAGGCGACGTTGCGCGGCAGCGGATGCTTCACCGGGCAGACCGGACGGCAATAGATCCGCGTGGTCTTCACGGCGGTGAAGAAGCGGCCGTCATAGCGCACGTCGCGCCGTAGCCGCGCGGCGTTGCAGACCTCGAAACTCAGCATGCCAGGAGCTTAGCGCATCGCGCGGTGAGGGAAAGCCGCCGGAGGTGATGAGGTCCGATTCCGGCCAGCGGACACGGCGGCTGCGATCTAGATCGGGGCGACCGCTCAACGCCCGCAGGAGACATCGAGATGACCAGCCCGACCGCCAAGGAGATCGTGCTCAACGCCTGGCAGACCTTCAGGACCCGCGACGCCAACCTCATCGCGGCCCTGTTCACGCCGGAGGCCGAATGGATCGCGCCGGCCCGCAATGCGACCGCGGTCGCGCTCGACCACACCGACCACATGATCGGGCGCGAGGCGATCGCGCGCTTCATCTCGACCGAGATGCACCGCCTGTTCTCCGAGATCGACATCGCCTTCCGCGCCGTCCATGCCGACGGCGACAGCGTAATCGTCGAGGAGCGGATGCGGGCGACGCTGCCCGGCGGGCGGCCCTACGACAACGACTACTGCTTCGTATTCGTGGTCGAGGGTGGCCGCATCAGGCAGGTGCGGGAATACATGGACACGCGCAAGGGCTGGCAGATGGTTTTCGGGGATGCCGCGCCGTGATGGGTTCTGCGGAGCTAGAACAACGACCTCCACCCTCCCCTCAAGGGACGGTCACGCGCTTATTCTTCCGCTTTCGGTCAAGATCATTGACGGTGGGTTGCCGGGACCGCGCTTCGGGGCCGTTCGAAACGAGAAGGCCGGTCGCAGCGGGGGCTTAAATCAATCTTTGCTCAATATCTTGCATTTAGTCTGCAACGACAACCGGGCGTCAAGGAACCTTCGAACCGAAGGCCGGAATCTCTCACAAGGACGCGGACGCAACTCCCGGAAGGATGTTACTGGAGCGCGGTCTGCAGAACGGGTTCACGCTGGTTTCAAAGAGACGCGGAGCGGGCTCACATCGTGGGTTGACGAGATGGCGACCGAGGTGCGCCCGCCGGAGTTTTGTCGCCGATCTGCGCGATGAGTTTGGCTGCTGGGGAGAAATGGGATCATGCCGACGACAAGCGTGGCCGAAGGGCTCGACAAGCGACAATTCGGCTTCAATCTCTTTCTTGTCGGATTCCTGATCCTGTTTCTCGAATTGGCCTGTATCCGCTGGTTCTCGGCCAAGGTCATTTTCCTTCAGTTCTTCACCAATATCGTTCTGATCGCGTCCTTTCTGGGCATGTCTTGCGGCTGTCTGGCTGCGCGGCGCAGCACCAATTGGCTAGCGCTGTTTCCGGGGCTGGCGCTGGTGACGTTCGCCGCCGTGGTGCTGATCATGGTGCTGTATTCCTACTGGGGCGGGCTTGCAGTCGACGTCGGCCATCAGGCGTCACCGCAGGAGGTGTTTTTCGGCACCGAGGCTCGCAACCCCGACCTGGCTCAGTTCGTCGTGCCGATCGAAGCGATCGCCGCGCTGTTCTTCGTCCTGATCGCGTTGATGTTCGTCGGGCTCGGCCAGACGCTCGGCCGCGCCTTTGACGCCTATCCCAACCGTGTCGTCGGCTATTCGTTGAATATCGGCGGAAGCCTGGCCGGCATCGTGGGATTCTCGCTGCTGTCGTTCGCGCAGGCGCCGCCGGTGATCTGGTTCCTGACGAGCTGCGCCGGGATCGTCTACCTGCTCTATCAGGACAAGGCCCTGTCGCTGCTGCGTCTCGTGACGCTCGTCATCGTGGTCGCATTTACCGGGTTCTACACCGATCGCTCCGGCGATCACGAATTGCGCTGGTCGCCCTACTACGCCGTCGACCGCAACAAGGCGAACGGCGACATCACCGTGAACAGTATCGGCCACCAGGTGATGGTGCCGTTCAGCACCGGCGGCTCGTCCTATTCGTTGATCCATCTGCTGCAGCGGCAAAGCGGCGGACCGCCGTTCAAGGACGTCATGATCATCGGCGCCGGATCCGGCAACGATCTGGCGCACGCCCTGCGCTTCGGCGTGAACAGCATCGATGCGGTCGAGATCGACCCCGTGATCCAGGACATCGGCATTCATCATCACCCGGACCGGCCGTATCAGGACCCGCGCGTGACCCGCCATCTCGACGACGGCCGCCATTTCCTGCGCACAACCGAACGCAAATACGATCTGGTCGTGTACGCGCTGGTCGACTCGCTGATCCTGCACAGCGGCTACGCCAACATCCGGCTCGAAAGCTACCTGTTCACGGAACAGGCCTTCGAGGATGTCCGACGCGTCCTGAAGCCTGACGGGATCTTCGTGATGTACAATTACTACCGTCAGGGGTGGATCGTCCAACGTGTCGCCGAAATGGCGAAGCGGGTGTTCGGTTGTGAGGCGATCGTGCTGCCTCTGCCCTACGACGAAACGCTGACATCGTCCCAAACGGTCGGATTCACGACCATCATCGCCGGCTGCAATCCACGCATCTCCACCGCGTTCCGCGAGCGTGGCAAGTTCTGGCTGAACAGCCTTCCGATGGAAAATTTGCCGGTCAACGGCTTCGACAAGCCGCAGCAGACGGCGGCCCAGCACGGCGACTGGGTGCCGCTGGCGCCGACAAAGCTGGTGGTCGACAACGACGGGGCGAAGCAACCGACCACCGATGACTGGCCGTTCCTCTATGTCAGCGGGAAACTGATCCCCGATCTCACCGTCCGCTCGATGATCCTGCTCGGCGTGCTCGGGCTCGGCATGGTCTATTTCTTCAAGCCGAAGGGGACCTGGCGGCCCAACAACCGGATGTTCTTCCTCGGCGCCGCCTTCATGCTGCTCGAGACCAAGGCGGTCGTGCAAATGGCCCTGCTGTTCGGCAGCACGTGGCTGGTCAACTCAGCCGTTTTCTTCACGGCCCTGGTGCTGATACTTGCCGCCAACCTTTACGTGCTCAAGGTGCCGTCGGTCCGACTGGGGCGGCACTATCTCGGACTGCTGGCGATGTTGTTGGCCTCGGTGCTGGTGCCCTTCGATGCGTTCCTGAGCGGGGGGATCGTCTGGCGCTACGTGATACCTTGCGCGCTCGCGCTCGGCCCGATGTTCTTTGCGGGCGTGATCTTCGCCCGCTCGTTCCGCGACGAAGCCAATCCCGATCAAGCTTTCGGCTCCAACATCGCGGGATCGGTGATTGGAGGTCTGGCCGAGTCGTTCTCGACGCTGCTCGGCTTCCGCCATCTCCTGATCCTGGCGATCTGCTTCTATCTGCTCTCGATATGGATGCCGCGCGGCAAGCCGAACTAAAGCGCGATGAGATTTTGATGAATCGTCATCGCGCTTTAGGTCTTCGTTTGAGCATGATCTTTTCGGAAAACCGCTACACACTTTTCCGGATCATGCTCTAGCGTCAACCGGGGTCAGGCGCGCGGCTTCTTCGCGGCCTTGCCGCTCGCGCCCGCCCCGCCCTTCCCCTCCGCCAACAGCGCCTCGCGCACGCGCTTGAATTCGCTCTTCTCGGCCTTGTCGACCTCGGGGAATTTCAGGTCGAGCCTGTCGAGCGCGGCGATGATGGTCGAGCCGATCACGACGCGGGCAAACCATTTGTGGTCGGCGGGCACGATGTGCCACGGCGCGTCCTTCGCCGCGGTGTGGTGGATCATGTCCTGATAGGCGGCCTGGTACTTGGCCCACAATGCGCGCTCGGAGATGTCGGCCATCGAGAACTTCCAGTTCTTGGCGGGCTCATCGAGGCGATCGAGGAACCGCTGGCGCTGCTCCTCCTTCGAGACGTGCAGGAAGAATTTCAGGATCACGGTGCCGTTGCGCGCGAGATAGCGCTCGATCGCCGAAATATCCTCGAAGCGCTCGCGCCAGATGTTCTTCGTCACCAGGCGCTTCGGGATCTTCTGCTTCTCGAGCACCTCACGGTGCACGCGCACGACGAGGCACTCCTCATAGTAGGAGCGGTTGAAGATGCCGATGCGGCCGCGCTCGGGCAGCGCGGTCATGGCGCGCCACATGAAATCGTGATCGAGCTCCTTCGTCGACGGCTGCTTGAAGGAGGAGACCTCGCAACCCTGCGGATTGACGCCCTCGAACACGCTCTTGATCGCCGAGTCCTTGCCGGCGGCGTCCATGCCCTGGAAGATCAGGAGCATCGACCAGCGGTCCTGGGCGTAGAGCTTCTCCTGGAAGTCGCTCAACCGCTTGCGATTGGCGTCGATGATCTTGCTCCCCGAATCCTTGTCGATGCCACCCTTCTCGGCGGTCGGATAGGATTTCAGGTGGAATTCGCCTGACCCGTCGAAACGGAACGGCGCGACGAAGGGCTTCAGTTCATCGGCGAGCGGCTGGGGCGTTTTGTTGTTCATCTATCTCCTCATCGTCATGCCCGGGCTTGTCACGGGCATCCACGCGCCTGGTTGAAAAGAAGAGACGTGGATGGCCGGGACAAGCCCGGCCATGACGGCGCGTGGGGTCTATCAGTCCTTCAGGACGGCTTCGGTTGTGTCTTGAATCGGTCGATCACGCTACCAAGAATGCCCTTGGGCAGAAAGATGATGAAGAGCACCAGCAGCACGCCATAGACCAAATTGTCCCAGCCGACCGCCTTGGTGCCGAAGCCGATGCGCAGCACCTCGGCGAGCAGGATGGTGATGACGGCGCCGACCGTCGGCCCCAGCGCGACATAGACACCGCCGACGATCACCGCGAACACCATCTGCAGCGAGACGGCGATGCCGCTGACCGTGTCAGGCGAGATGAACATCTGGTACTGGCAGTAGAGCGCGCCTGATAGCGCGGTCATCAGCGCTGAGATCAGCGTGATCTTGAGCTTCTCGGCGGTGACGTTGACGCCGGCGGCGGCCGCCGCGTCCTCGTCCTCCGAGATCGCCTCCATGGCCTGGCGGCCCATGCTGTGGTCGATCCAGCGCCAGATCAGGAGGCCGACCAGCCAGACCGCGAGCGCGATCAGGTACCACGTCGTCTTGTCGTTGAATTGCAGCGCGATCAGCCCGTTTCCGCTGGTGGCGCGATGCGGCGTGTAGCCGAGCGAGCCGCCGGTGTAGTCGCGGGTCGCGGTGATGACCTGCAGCACGATGCCGGATAGCGCGAGCGTCACCAGCACGAAATAGTGCCCGGTGATGCGGAAGCGGAAACAGGGATAGGCGACAACAAGCGCCAGCACGCCCGCGGTCGCCATGCTGAGCGGAATGCCGATCCAGGGCGAGATGCCCAGATGATTCCACAACAGCGCGGTGACATAGGCGCCGATGCCCATGAAGCCGCCATGGCCGAGCGAGACCAGGCCGAAGCGGCCCATGATCGACCATGAGGTGTAGGCGAACGACCAGATCAGGATCAGCACAAGGATGTGCAGATGATAGGGATCGCGATGCACGAAGGGCAGCGCGACCAGCACGACGAGTGCGACGATCCAGCCGGCGACTTGCGTGTTCACGAGCGCCTCGCGAGCAGGCCCGCGGGCCGGATGAACATCATGACAATGAAGAAGCCGAACGCCAGCACGTAGCCCCATTCGAGATCGGAGAACAGGCCCCCGAGCGAGATGATCTCGGCGAACACGAAGGCGGCGATGAAGCCGCCGATAAAATTGCCGAGCCCCCCGAGCACGCAGATCAGGAAGGTGATCGGCCCGAACGACAGGCCGACGAAGGGATGCACGTCATATTGCAGCACCAGGAGGCACGCGGCGAGTCCGGCGAGCCCGCCGCCGATCGCTGAAGTTATGAGATAGATGCGTTTGGCGTCCACCCCCATCAGCGGCATGATCTGGCGGTCCTGCGCGATGGCGCGGATCGCCGTGCCGGTGAAGGTCTTTGTCATGAAGAGGTAGACGCCGATCATGCCGGTCAGCGCCGCGGCAAACGACAGCAGGCGCGCGTAGCTGAAATTCATGTCGCCGAGCGCCAGCACGGGTAAGCGGATGCCGAGGTTGCGGAAATCGATGCCGAAGGCGACGGTGGCAAAGCTCTGCAGGATGAACAGCACGCCGCCGGTGGCGAGCAGTTGGTTGATCGGTGGCGCGGTCAAGAGCGGCGCGATGACGAAGAAATGCAGCGCGGCGCCCAGCAGCGCCACCAGCAGGATCACCAGCGGCGCGGCCGCCCAGTACGGCAGATGGTAGACCTGCACGAGATAGTACATGCCGTACATGCCGATCATCACGAGCTCGGCGTAGCAGATCCAGGTGACGTCGATGACGCCGAAGATCAGGTTCAAACCCAACGCGAGCAGCGCCAGCACGCCGCCGAGCAGGATGCCGTTGATGACGGCTTCCAGCAGGTAGATGTCGAAGATGTCGAGAAAGGATTGCATCGTATCCTCTTTCTTACCTCTCCCGCTTGCGGGGGAGGTCGGATCGCATCGCAAGATGCGATCCGGGTGGGGGCTCCCTCCGCGATGCGACTCGTGGAGATACCCCCACCCCGGCCCTCCCCCGCAAGCGGGAGAGGGGGCGCGCCGCCCGAGTTGATCCAATCATGCTCACACCCCCAGATACGCCTGCTTGATGGTGTCGCTCTCGGCGAGTTCGGCCGCAGTGCCGGCGGCGCGGATGGTGCCGGCCTCGAGCAGATAGGCGCGGTCGACCACGCGCAGCACCTGCTGCACGTTCTGCTCGACGATCAGCACGGTGAGCCCGCTGGCGCGGATGCGCTTGACCAGCTCGAACACCTGCTGGACCACGACCGGCGCGAGCCCGGCCGAGGGCTCGTCGAGCAGCAACAGCTTCGGGTTCGACATCAGCGCGCGGCCGATCGCGCACATCTGCTGCTCGCCGCCCGACATCGTGCCGGCCATCTGGTGGCGGCGTTCCTTCATGCGCGGGAACAGGTCGAAGACAAAGTCCAGTCGCTCGGCATATTGCGCCCGCGCGCCCGGCATATAGGCGCCCATTTTCAGATTGTCGTCGACGGTGAGCCGCGGAAACAGCCGGCGATTTTCCGGCACATGCGCGATCCCGAGACTGACGATGCGGTGCGCCGGCGTCTTCACGACGTCGGTGCCTTCCATCGTGATTTGACCTTTGGTCGGGCGGATCAGGCCTGAGATCACGCGCATCAGAGTGGTCTTGCCGGCGCCGTTCGGGCCGATCACGCCGACCGCCTCGCCTGCCCTGACGTCGAGGCTGACGTCGAACAGCGCCTGGAACGTCCCGTAGCCCGCATCGATCGATTGCAGCTCGAGCATGGCGGTCACGCCCCGATCCGGCGGCGCGCCTGCGCGGCAGCGGCGGCGGCCAGGCTCGCATCGGCATCGGTGCCGAGATAAACCTCGATCACTTTGGCGTCGCCGGCGACATCCGCCGGCAGGCCTTCGGCGATCTTCTCGCCATGATCGAGCACCATCACGCGGTCGACCACCCGCATCAGCACGCCCATGATGTGCTCGACCCAGATGATGGTGATGCCGAGCTCGTCGCGGATCTTGCGCAGCATGTCGGCGGCCTGGTCCATCTCCTTCTCGTCGAGGCCGCCGAGGCTTTCGTCGGCCAACAAAAGCTTGGGTCCGGTGGCGAGCGCCTTTGCAAGCTCGAGCTTCTTCAACGCCGCGGCCCCCAGGCCGTCGACAGAGGCGTGGCGGTCGGTCGGCAGGCCGACCATCGCGAGCGCACGCTCGGCCGCCTCCTCGGCCCTGGCGCGGCTGTGGCGGCCCTGGCCGTAGAAGCCGGCGAGCATCACGTTCTCGAAGATGCTCAGGCGATGGAAGGGGCGTGGGATCTGGAATGTGCGGCCGATGCCGCGGTTGATGATCCGATGCGGGGCGAGGCCTGCGATCTCGTGGCCGTCGAACAGGATCGAACCCGCGGTCGGCGGCAGCGTGCCGGACAGCATGTTGAAGATCGTGCTCTTGCCGGAGCCGTTCGGGCCGATCAGGCCGAGGATCTCGCCCTTTTCGACGCGGAACGACACGTTGTTGACAGCGCGAAAGCCGCCAAACCGCTTGACCAGGCCCTCGACAGCAAGCACGGCAGCGTCACCTATTTGTAGCTGTAGGTCGTGCCGGCCGGCAGCGGCAGCACGGCTTCGCGCTGCGCCTGGCTCTTCGGCCACACCACGTAGGACTTGTCGTCGATGTACTGGATTACGACGGGGAACGAGCGCTCGTTCTGCCCTGCCATCGGCGTTCCCTCGCCATAGAACTTGACGCCAAAGCCGAGCATCGTGCCGCCTTCGGGCAGGTCGACCTCAAGCGCGGCCTTGCGCAGCGCGTCGGGATCGACGCCGCCATATTTCTTGATCGCGCGCGGCAGCACCTCGGTCAGGAAGACATAGGTGTTGGAGGCGGCCATGCCGACATGGGCGGAGCGGATCGCGACGCCCGGCTTGATCTTGTCGAATTCCTCACCGACCATCTTGATCACCGGCGGCAGCTTGGGATCCATGGATTTCTGGTTGGCCAGCCAGATCGAGATCGGGTCGGTGTTGAAGACATAGTTCACATCGGCGCCGAGCCCCTCTTTCAGCTTCTCATACACGCCGTATCCGGCGCCATGTCCCACCAGGGCGCCGAACTTCAGCCCCTGCTCACGCGCCTGGCGCGCGAACAGCGTAATGTCCGGATTGTAGCCGGTGTGAAAGATCACGTCGGGCTTGGCACGCTTCAGCTTGGTGACCAGCGCGGAGAGGTCGGGCGCGGTCGCGGAATACCCCTCCTTCAGCACGACGTTGAAGCCGGCTTTCTTGGCGCCGACCTCGTTGCCCTTGGCCACGTCGACGCCATAGGCGCCGTCCTCATGGATGATGGCGACCCGCAGGTCCTTCGGCTCCTTGCCGAACTTCTCCTTGGCGTTCTGGGCGATGAAATCCATCGTCATCATGCCGAACTGGTCGCCGCTGGCCTGCGGCCGGAAGACATATTTGAAGTTCTTGTCGGCGAGCACGGAGGAGGAAATGCAGGTGGTGATCCACATGAATTTCTTGAGTTGCTCGACGCGGGCGGCCACCGGCACGCACTGGGCCGACGAGAAGAAGCCCAGCAGCATATCCACCTTTTCCTGCTCAATGAGGCGGACCGCTTCGTTGATGGCAATGTCGGGCTTGCTCTGCGCGTCGGCATAAACAGCCTCGATCTTGTAACCCTCGACACCGGTCTTGGCGTAGTGGTCGAGCATGATCTTGGCGCCGGTATATTGCAGCTCGGAGCCGCCGCCGGCGAGCGGGCCGGTGAGGTCATAGATCACGCCGATCTTGATCTTTTTGTCCTGCGCCAGCGCGGTGACCGCCGTCCCCAGCGTCGCAACCGCAACGGACAGCGCCGCAAGCCAGCGTGTAGCCTTCGCTACCAGCATGAATCCCTCCCCGGAGATTGTGCACTGCATTTTTGTTTTTTGGTGCCACCTATCACATGGGCAGCCGCCATGGATGTCAAGCGCAATGGCTGCGTCCGCACGGCGCAGGCATGATCAAAGCTTCAGCAATTGGTTGCAGCCGAGCGGTGCTACACCGACAGCTGCGTTTCGATGAATGCAGTGACGAAGCGCGGCATCGCACCTTTGAGGTCGGCCCGGCTGCGCACCAGATGGATCGCCGCAAGCTCGGGATGCTCCTGCCGCGCCAGATTGGCCTCGATCCGCGCGCGCAGCGCCTCGCCCGGCATGTCGACGCGCAGGATGCGCATCATCGCGACCGCGGGTCCTGTGTAGATGCAGTGCCAGTCCGCATCGACGCGGCAATCCGCAGGCACGAGACCAGTCTCCTCCTCGAGCTCGCGCAGCACGCTGCCGGCGATATCGACCGTGTCACCCCTGATGTCGTCGAGGTCAGGCGTGCCTGAGGGAAAGTAGATCCGGCCGGCGTTCGAGGTGTGCTGGCCCATCTCGCCGAGCACGAAGGCGCCGTCGCTTGCCAGCACGGCGCCCATGCCGAAGCCATTGAAGACCTCCTTGTCCGGGAAGCCCCAGTCGCGCCAGGCGAGGAAGCTTGCGAAATCGGTCTCGAAATAGTTCGCCGTGAAGCGTCCGTCGGCAAACACCGGATCGCGTCCGAGCAGGACGCGGCCGTTCCACATCCCGGGCCGCTCGCGCTGCTGAGCGACGAAATGCGCCGCGATCTCCGCTTGCTTTTGCTCCGCGAACGGCCACGGCCGGTTCTGCAAGATCAGATCAAGCGCGGTGACGCGGTGAATGGCGGGAGGCTGCATCCGACCCCGCGTCCAGCTATTTCGCGTTCCCGGTCGTCTTCTTGACCTGGTCGACATACTTGTTGGTGTAGGTCTTGGTCACGTCGATACCGGCCTTCGCCACATCAGGCGAGCCCTCACTGAACACCGCGAGCACGGCTTCCGCGCCCTTCGGGTCCATCTTGCCGGTCTCGGAATACATCGGGATCGTGTTCTTCAGCGCGGCAAGATAGAGGTCCTTGTTCTTGCCGACGATCTCGTCCGGCATCTTGGCCATGATCTCCTCGGGCGAATGCGAATGGATCCAGTTAAGCGTGGCCATCATCGCGTTGGTCAGCGCCTGCACGTCCTTCTCATGCCCGTTGACCCAGGCCGCGGTCGAATAAAGCGCGCCGCCCGGGTATTCGCCGCCGAACACCGCGAGCGTGTCCTTCTGGGTACGGGTGTCGCTCAGGATCTTGAGGTCGGAATGGTTGCCCTGCAGCACGGTGACCGAGGGATCGAGCATCACGGCCGCATCGATCTGGCCCTGCTCCATCGCGGCGACCGCGGTGGCGCCGAGGCCGACGCCGATCACGGCGGTTCCCATCGGGTCGAGCCCGTTCTTCTTCAACAGGTACTTCAGGAAGAAGTCGGTCGAGGAGCCGGGCGCGCTGACGCCGACCTTCTTGCCGGCGAGATCCTTGACCGAGTTGATCTCGGCGGTGTGCTTCGGCGAGACCACGAGCACGAGGCCGGGATAGCGGTCGTAGACCACGAAGGACTGCAGCTCCTGCTTCTTGGCCGCGAGATTGACGCAATGGTCGAAATAGCCCGAGACGACGTCGGCGCTGCCGCCAAGCACCGCCTTGAGCGCATCCGAGCCGCCCTTGAGGTCAACCAGCTCGACGGCAAGCCCGGCCTTCTCGTACTCGCCGAGCTGCTTGGCCAGCACCGTCGGCAGATAGCAGAGACAAGCGCCGCCGCCGACCGCGATCGTGATCCTGCTTTGCGCCGCGGCGAGGCCCGTGCCCATCACAAGCGCCATCAGGGCGCCCGCGACCTTGCCAAACATCGTCCTCATGACGTCCTCCATTCCAGTTTGGCGGCAAGATAGTGCAGCGCGGCTGGCTTGAGAAGGCAACTTTCCGATGGCTGGTCAAGCCTGCAACGGCGGCATAGCATCCGCGGCACAAGAAAAACCAGGGGAGGCTCCTTTCATGAATCGCATTGCCACCACGTTGTCGCTTGTCGCCGCGTTCGCCGCCGGCTGCGGCGTCACCCATCTGCTGCGGCCGGCGCTTGCCGCCGAGAATATGACGGCGCAGATCATCCATACCGGCGAGATGGAGGGCGACAAGCTCGGCAACGCCAACAATGTCGGTTTCCGTTCAAAAATGTTCGTCGCCGCCGACGGCGCTACCGTCTCGATCCAGGACGGCAACGTGCCGAAGCACATGCACCCCAACACCAACGAGCTGCAATACATCCTCGAGGGCACCGGCACGATCTGGCTCGGCGACAAGGAAGTGACGGTGAAGCCGGGCGATCTCGTCGTGATCCCGAAAGGCACCCCGCATGGCGGCACCAAGCCGCAGGGCCGCGCCCTCAAGGCCATCGCGATCAAGACGCCACCGCAGGCGCCTGACGATACGAAGCTGCTGGACTAAGGAACAGCAGCGTCGGGTGGGCAAAGGCGCGAAGCGCCGTGCCCACCATTCACGCCGTGCTCGTGACGGTGGGCACGCGGAGCCTGTCATCGGGCGCGCGTTCGCGCGACCCGAAGCGCAGCAAACACCAATTTCAAGGCGTATGACTGGCAGCCGTAACCTGCGATCCCGCGCTTTGTTGCGTAACGATGTTTTCGAGCCGCGCGATGTTTTCCAAGAGTCGCTGGCTGGTCAGGACGAGAAAATAATAGCCGAATTGCGGATTTTGAAAGTAGAGCTCAAGCAGCCTGTCGTAGGTGATGGACAGAACCTGCCCGTCCTCTATGCATTCGACCGTCCCGGTTCGTCGGTTATTCGGCGTGAGGAAACCCAGTTCTCCCATGAGACGTCCAGGCGGAAGCTCGACCTCGATTTCCTTGACCAGAAACTTCCCTGTGACCGTGAGGAACATTTCGGTCGCCACATCACCCTTCCTGAATAGTCTGTCGCCCCGCCGATATCGGCGTTCGGTCATGAACGGCTTCAGCCATTCCATCGACATGTCACCCTGCGACGCGGTGCGTGCCTTCTTGACGAGCCTGAGCATTTGACGAAGGCGAACGGCATTGATCGGCAGCAACAGCAGATACAGCAGGAAAGTGGTGATGTTTCCGGAGAGCGCGCCAAACGCCGCGAAGAACGTACAGCCTGCCATATTCGCGACGCGCAGCGGCACCATCGTCTGCATCAACAAGGTCGCGACAAAGAAGATCGCGCCAATCAATGCAAACATGTTGGCAAGCGTTATGTTGGCCAGCCCAATTTCGAGCAACCGGTTCAACAGCGCATCGTAGGTGACGTTGTTGGGATCGAGACCCAGTTGAATCAGGATCTTTGCAACCCTGAGATTGTCCGCGGCCGTATCGAGGATACGGTCGAGTATCGTCGAAAGATCTGCGCTGAGCTTCATTGGATTATCTCTTCCCGAAGCTGATTAAAAACGGTTCAATTCGTGAGAAATCTGTAGGCGGCGATCAGAGCCACCATGGCAGCGAAGATCAGCAGGGCCGGCACGGATTTCCGGGTGGCCGGCCTGTCCGGAGCGGCCGCGGCCAGCCGAGCCGGCGGAGGCCTGCGCGGCGTCTGAGACCGCACAACGCCTTTATCCGTCGACACAGCGGCGGTTTCCAGTTCCGGCGCCGTGCCAAGGCCTCCCATCTCGCCATAATAGCTGGCGTAGACCTCGCGAACTGCCACGACTTTCGACTCGGCCTCGCTCATCGTCTCAAGCCTTGCTCGATAGCCAAGCAAGAACTCCTGCGCATTTACGGGCAGGTCATCGAAGCTTCCGAGCTTCGCCATCATAAGCCATATGGCAAAATCCGCCTCGGCTTTGGAGTGGGCTTTTCGGGCAATCCGGATGCTCGGGCGTGAGGCCATCTTTATCTGGTCGATGTGCGAGTTATCCAAGCTGGCGTCAAGCACCTCGCGTCGGCTTCGCTTCTTGCGTAGCTCTCGCATGACAGTGCCCGATGCCTATGACTTTCCTATAAACACCGCCTCGAAAATATAGAGCAACGTGCGGCCAGACAGTATGCCACTTAACCGATCGCAAGCTTTCTTTTCCGGGCCCAAAGGTCACGCCCCCGCCCTACTCCCGCACCACCGCCGTCGGCCGCCACACCAGCAGCCGCTTCTCCACCACCGTCACCGCCATGTCGATCAGGATGACGAACGCCGAGAGCACGAACATGCCGGCGAACACGCCGGCGACGTCGAACACGCCCTCAGCCTGCTGGATCAGATAGCCGAGGCCGGCCGCGGCGCCGAGATATTCGCCGACGACGGCGCCGACCACGGCGAAGCCGACCGAGGTGTGCAGGGAGGAGAACATCCAGGACAGCGCCGACGGCCAATAGACATGCCGCATCAGCTGCCGCTCGCTCATGCCGAGCATGCGGCCATTGTCGAGCACGGTGGTCGAGACTTCCTTGACGCCCTGGTAGACATTGAAGAACACGATGAAGAACACCAGCGTCACGCCGAGCGCGACCTTGGACCAGACGCCGAGCCCGAACCACAGCGCGAAGATCGGCGCCAGCACCACGCGCGGCAGCGCGTTGACCATCTTCACATAGGGATCGAACACCGCGGCGACGCGCGGTTGGCGCGCGAACCAGAAGCCGACCAGGATGCCGGCGGCCGAGCCGATCACGAAGGCAAGGATCGATTCCCACAGCGTGATGACGAGATGCTTCCAGATCACGCCGGTCGAGAACCATTTCACAATTTCGCTGAACACGTCGACCGGGTTGGAGAAGAAGAAGGGCGGCAGCAGGATCTTGCCGAACACCGGCACGGTGGCGAAGAATTGCCACAGCGCCAGCGCGACGACGGCGACCAGCACCTGGAGCGACAGCAGCGTCAACCGCGACATCAGGCTGCCCCCGCCTGCGAGGACTGAACGTAGCCCTTCATCACCTCATCCTTCAATACGCTCCAGATCTCCCGGTGCAGGGCGTGGAAATCCTTCTCCATCCGGATTTCGGAGATATCGCGCGGCCGCGGCAGCGCGATGCGCCAATCGCCGATGATGCGCGCGCCGGGGCCGGCCGACATGATCACCACGCGGTCGGCGAGCGCGATCGCCTCCTCGAGATCATGGGTGACGAACAGCACCGCCTTGCGGTCGGCGTTCCACAATTCCAGCAGCAGATTGCCCATGATCTGCCGGGTCTGCGCATCGAGCGGGCCGAACGGCTCGTCCATCAGCAGGATCTTGGGGTCGCGGATCAGCACCTGGGCGAGGCCGACACGCTTGCGCTGGCCGCCGGAGAGCATGTGCGGGTAGCGGTTCGCGAACGCGCCGAGCCCGACCGACGCCAGCCATGTCTGCGCGCGCTCGAGCGCCTCGGCACGCGGCGTGCCCTTGATCTCGAGCCCGATCGCGACATTGTCGATCGCGGTCTTCCACGGAAACAGGGCGTCGGCCTGGAACAGGTAGCCGGCATCGCGATTCAGGCCGGCCAGCGGCCTGTCGAAGATGCCGACCGATCCGGCTGCGGGTTTCAACAGCCCGGCCGCGACATTGAGCAATGTGGATTTTCCGCATCCCGTCGGGCCGACGATGGCGACGAACTCGCCATGGGCGACCGCGAGATTGGCCTTCTCGACCGCCGTATAGACGCGCCGGTCCCCCAACCGAAATGCCACCGTCGCGTCGTCGAGCGCGATCGCCCTTGGCTGTGCCGTCTCCACCTGCATCGTCCCCCCGGTTTTGAGGGATGGCTTAGCGGTTCGAACGGGCAAGTTCAACGCAGGAAGATGGCGCAGGCAGCCCGAGCGCATGCGGATTGCGGTCGTTGGCGCAGAGGCCGGCCTAGTCCACCTGGTGATGCCGACGATAGGCCCGGCGCTTCGGCGGCCTGCTCGGGCCCGCGTAGAACGGATTGATGGAGCACGTGGCCGGGCGGCCTGACGCGGTGGCCTGGCACTGCGGGATCGAGGTGAAGCTGCAATCGATGTAGTCGGCCGTGAAGCGGCCGCCAAATACCTGCATGCAGACGGGATAATTCGGATCGTAGGTCTGCGCCGCGGCGGGCCCGGCGGTGGCAACACCAAGCGCGATGATCGCGCAGATTTTCAGACGCATCGAATCCTCCTTGCCGCTCAAATTGCAGTCACGCGCGGTTATAGCGATCTCGGGCGAAGCGGATACTGGCTCGCGTGAAGAAAATGCCTGGAAACACGTCTCCAGAGCTCAGGTTCGGATCCGATCAGAACCGAGGCCCTAACGCTGCTCGTCCGGCCTGTCGTCGTCTTCGCCAAGACAGCGGATGACGTAGGCCGGCGTGTCCCGCGGCAGGATCTGCGCGGCGCGCGCCCTGAGGCGGCATTCCAGCTGCGCGATCATGCGCGCCTTCTTCCGTTCGCTCGGCAGCGAGGATTGCCGCAATTTGCGCATCGTCATCGGCGATCCGTCGGACTCGAAGCTCAGTTCGTATCGCTTGCCGTTGCGGTCGGTGGCGGCGCAGGAGATGCTGGACACCTGCCGCGTGACGAAGCTTCCGATCTGGCGGCAGGAGCCGGTCGACATCTCCACCAGCGGCACCGGCAGCCCATCGACCCGCGGCCGGTCGCGGGATTTCAGCAGCATGCGATCGACCGACAGTTCGAAGACGTTGTCCTGGGTCTTCTCAACGCTCTCGCCCGAGAACGAGACGATGTGGCTGGTGTCGGCGGGATCGTCGAGCACGACGGTGAATTCGGAGCGGCCGCGCTGGTTGTGGAAATAGGCAACCGCCTTGCAGCTGAAGCTGCGCCCGGCAATGTTGACGTTGCGGCAGGTGCCGGACATCAGCGCGTACATGTCGACGTCGTAGACCGGCTCCGCGGCCGCGGCCGCGGGAAGACAGGTCACGGCGACCGCAAGCAGGCGCGAGAGGCGGGACGCCATCGGGCGGGGTCGATTGAGAACACGATCGACAGGCAGATGCATATCCCAAGGTCGCTGATTTACGTCAACGGCGCAATCGCCGACGCAGGCCGAACTGGCTGCGTTGCATGCGAAGCGGCCAGTCCGATCGAAGCAGATGGCGGGGAATTGCGTCAGATTTGCGGGCCGGACAGCGTGACCTCGCGCTCGGCGCGGAACACGTTGGCGTAGAGGTTCGCGATCCACTGCCGCCCGCTTGCCGTCATGTTGAGATAGCCGATCGCGCCCTGGATATGGGGCGCCACCATATTCCAGTAGAATTGGGGATAGCGATCGACGATATCAGCCGGCGATTCATAGCCGAGCTGGCGGTTCACGCCGACCTCCTCGAACTCGTAGTAGAGCGCGTTGGCCTTTCTGATGTAGTTGGGATCGCCGAGTTGCCCGATGAAGTCGGCCGCACGCACGATCGCGGCCTCCTCGTCATACTGCTGCCCTTCTGGCGCCGGAAAGCGAGTGCCCTCGATGTTGCGAGCGACGCGTTCGCGGTCGAGCGGGATGACAGCCTCGAGGCGATCCAGCACATAGAGCTTCGACCGGTCGACATGGTAAGGCATCAGGCCTGCGTCCGACGAGCCGCGCGGCAGCACCACCTTATTGCCGGTCGCATCGACCACGTAGCCGTCCGGACCGTCGCCCTTGAGAAGGCCGCGCACGTATCCGATGTCGTGGGTCAAACAGGCCACAATCGTGTGCGTGTAGTCCTCGGCCGTCATATGGGTATGCAGCATGCGCCCGCGGATAATGTCGTGCCCCGCCAGCGTGACCAGCATGGTGTGTTCGACATTGTGGTAGAGCGCATCGCTATTGCCGATGCATTCGAGCGCAATGCGGGCGGCGGCCGGAAGGATCTCCGCGAAACGCGCCTGCCCGGCACCGAAGTAGCGGGCCACATACCGCGCGAGAAACTTCTCCAAGGCATTTGCTGCCAACTCAGGTAACGTCATCATCGATGCAGTCCCGCCCCGCGCAACGTCCCTCGCCTGCTCCCGATCTCGCGTCGTTATTGGGCAGGAACTATAGCGCATCTGCAGGCAGGCGGCTACGCGCCGCGGGCCGTGGCGAGCCGAATTGGCCGTATTTCCCCGGTATTGCCCCCCGCAATGCGGCGAGTGCTGATAGTGGCATGAACCCTGCATGAGTCGTTGCAGACATCGCGTTAGACCGGGTACCCACGACCAATAAAGGCCATCATGCTCATTACTCTCGTCGCCGTCCTCTGCAACGCCCAGCTCTGCATGGAGAAAGTCGTCACCACCAGCGATCAATCCGGCATCACCATGGGAGCCTGCGCGGTGAATGCGCAAGTCGGCATCGCCGATTGGCTCGCCAAGGGGCCGTATCACGCCTGGCGGCTGCAGAGCTACAAATGCGTCATGGGCAAGTACGTGCCCAAGAACGAAGTGTGATGTGATCTCCAGCCAGCGGATGCCGTGCCGGCTCACCGCACCGGTGTGATCGGATCACGTTGTTTTGCACGGGTGTGGAACATCCCGCGTGGCAGCGCTCGGCCCAAGTCACGGCCCGAGTCACGGCCCAAGTCAAAGTCCGATTTATCGGCTATCACTGTCGTCCCCGATGGTGAGACTTGAGGTCCCCGCACGATGCCCGCAACGCCGCTGATCGCCTATGCGCATGTCGGCAAGAGCTTTGACGGCGGCCGCGTGGCGGCGGTCGACGACGTCTCGCTCGAGGTCGCCGAGGGTGAATTTCTCGCCATCGTGGGTGGGTCGGGCTCGGGCAAGACCACGCTGCTCAGGCTCGCCAACCGGCTGATCGAGGCCGACTGCGGCCGTATCGCGGTCGAGGGTGAGGACGTCAGCCGCCTCGATCCGATCCTGCTCCGCCGCCGCATCGGCTATGTCTTCCAGAGCGGCGGGCTGTTTCCGCATCTTTCCGTCGCCGTCAATATCGGCATCACGCCGAAGCTGCTGGGGTGGTCGCGGGCGGAGATATCTGCGCGGGTCGATGAGCTGCTCGACCTTGTGCGGCTCGACCGCGCGCAGTATCGCGACCGCCTGCCGCATGAGCTCTCCGGCGGCCAGCGCCAGCGCGTCGGCGTGGCGCGCGCGCTCGCCGCCAAGCCGCGCATCGTGCTGATGGACGAGCCGTTCGGCGCGCTTGATCCGCTCACCCGCGACGCGCTCGGCGACGACTACCGCGCCCTGCACCGCGAGCTCGGCCTGACCACCGTTATGATCACCCATGACATGACCGAGGCGATCCTGCTCGCCGACCGCGTCGCGGTGATGCGCGGCGGCAAGCTGCTGGCGCAGGGCTCGCCGGCGGAGCTTTCGGAAAGCCACGACGCCTATGTCGGCGAGCTGCTGCGGACGCCGCGGCGCCAGGCCGAACGGCTCGGCGCGCTGCTGCCGGGGGATGGCGCCGCATGAGCTTCCTCTCCGATCCACGCTGGAGCGAGGCGTTCGCGCACCTGCCCGACTACCTCGGCAATCATCTGCGCGTCAGTCTCGCGGCGCTGGCGCTCGGGCTTGCCATCAGCCTGCCGCTCGCGATCATCGCCCGCAACAAGCCGCTGTTGCGCGGCGCGCTGCTCGGGCTCGCCAGCATCGTGCAGACCGTGCCGGGACTGGCGCTGCTCGCGCTGTTCTACCCGCTGTTGCTGGCGCTTGCGGCGATATCAGCGGCGTGGTTCGGCTTCGGCTTCTCCGCCTTCGGCTTCCTGCCGGCGGTCCTGGCGCTCGCGCTCTATTCGATGCTGCCGGTGCTGCGCAACACCATCACCGGGCTTTTGGGCGTCGACGCCGCGATCCTGGAGGCCGCGCAGGGCGTCGGCATGACGCCGCGGCAATCGCTGCTCACGGTCGAGCTGCCGCTGGCGCTGCCGGTGATGATGGCCGGCATCCGCACCGCAGCGGTGTGGGTGATCGGCACCGCGACGCTGTCGACGCCGATCGGCCAAACCAGCCTCGGCAACTACATTTTCGCGGGGTTGCAGACCCAGAACTGGGTGTTCGTGCTGTTCGGCTGCGTTGCCGCGGCCGCGCTCGCGCTCGCCGTCGACCAGCTGCTGGCGCTGATCGAGACCGGCTTGCGCAACCGCAGCCGCCTCCGCGCCGCGCTCGGCGGGCTTGGTATCGCCGCACTGATCGCGGCCACGCTGGTGCCGGCGCTGGCGCGGCCACAAAGCAGCTATGTCGTCGGCGCAAAGACCTTCACCGAGCAATATGTGCTGTCGGCGCTGATCGCCGAGCGGCTGCAAGCGGCGGGTCTTTCGGCCACAAGCCGCGCCGGTCTCGGCTCCAACGTGATCTTCGAGGCGCTCGCCGCCGGCGACGTCGACGTCTATGTCGATTATTCCGGCACGCTGTGGGCCAATCAGTTTCACCGCACCGAGGTCAGGCCGCGCGCGGAGCTAATCAGCGAGCTCAAGGCGACGCTGGCGAAGCTGGACATCACCCTGCTCGGCGAGCTCGGCTTCGAGAACGCCTATGCGCTCGTGATGCCGAGAAAGCGCGCAACAGAACTCGGCATCCGTTCGATCGCCGACCTGGTGGCGCGGGCGCCGACCATGTCGATCGCCGGCGACTACGAATTCTTCTCGCGGCCGGAATGGGCCGGCATCAAGGCCGCCTACGGCCTGTCGTTCCGCGCGCAGCGCCAGATGCAGCCAGATTTTATGTACGCCGCGGTCGCCTCAGGCGAGGTCGACGTGATCGCGGGCTACACCAGCGACGGGCTGATTGCGAAATACGATCTGGTGGCGCTTCAGGACGACAGACACGCCATCCCGCCCTATGACGCGGTCATGCTGCTGTCGCCGAAGCGCGCCGGCGACGAGGCGCTGAAAGCGGCGCTGCGGCCGCTGCTCGGCAGGATCGACATCGCGGCCATGCGCGACGCTAATCTGCGCGCGGCCGGCAACGACGCGTCATCGTCGCCGACTGCGGTGGCACGCTGGCTGTGGGAGAAGGTCGGCGGCAAATCGTAGGATGGGTAGAGCGAAGCGAAACCCATCACATCGAAACGATGGGTTTCGCTTCGCTCTATCCATCCTACAAATCATCGGGATGACCGCGCCTCAGAGCCCCTTGATCATCCCGGCATCGATCAGCAGGCGGTTGAAGCGGCGGGCCTCGGCGCCGTCCTTGCAGGCATAGAATACGCCCTTGCAACGCAGCATGATCTGCTTCTGCTCCGCGAACGACGGGTCGAGCAGGACCCCTGCGGCTTCCTGGATCACGATCGGGATATAGGCAGCATCGAGTGTATCGAGCGCCGACGATAGATCGGTCGGTCGAAAGTTGATTCCATCGAGCGCATAGTAAGTTGAGAAGTAACGCGGATCTGTGGTCATCATGCGTTGCGCCAGCGATTTGCGGTCGATGCCCGGCTCAAGCAAATTCTGCGAGATGGCCGGCTGATGATCGCCGAAACGCAAGATCAGAAATGATTGATCCGGATAGTCGCGCGCCAGCCGTGTGGTGAAATCGCGGTACTCCTTCGCCGTCACAGTCTGGCGACGAATATATTCGTCAGTCTCCGCCGCATTTCCCAGCGGGGTCCAGTCCGGCGTCAGATCGGGCCGGTAGACACTCCGCCAGGGATAATGATTGGCCGTGAGATACATGAACATGAAGATCGGTGACTGCGACGGCAGCTCACCCGCAAACAGGTTCAAGGCCTGATCGAAGTAGAACTTGTCGGGCTGCATGTCCTCATCGACGCCCATGTCCGCCATGTCGATGAACTGGCCGATGCCGGCACCCTTCTGGAACCTGCGCGCACTGAGGAAGTCGCCATAGGTCGGATAGAGCGAGAAGGTCCTGTAGCCGCAGTGCTGCAGTGCCCGCGGAAGTCCGCGCGTGACACGGCCCGCGGCGATTCTTGTGACGTAGAATTTCAGATCGCCGAACGATCGCGCCGACAGGCCGGTCAGGACATTCAGCTCGGAGTACCATGTCGGACCGCCGGACGCCTCCACCATCAGGGTCCGCTGCTTGCCGTCTACGGACTTGAAGTAGTCCGAGTACCCTGGGGGCACCCTGACGCCAGGCGCAGCGGTGATATCGAAGCTCGACTCGTCGAGCAGCATGATGAGATGCGGCCGCGGTGCAGTGGTGTCGCATTTTTCGACATTCGGCACCGCCGGATCGAGGGTTGCGTACGTTCCCAAGGGCAGGCGAAGCGGGCCGCTAGCAGGTGGATCGGCCTCGATCCACCCCGTCGAAGCCAGGCGCGACACCGCCACCACTCCCGAGCGCGCGAGACCGGAAATATGATTGACGCCCTGGAACGGCTCCCACGGTTGCTCGGGCACCGCGACCGACATCGCCGACATCAGGACGGTTGTTGCAGCAAGGACCGCCAAAGGAAGGCGGCGACCTGTGCGTACTAGATCGACGAGCCAGATCACCCACAGCAGCGGAACTGCCAGGACTCCCGCCACGATCAACTGCGTCCGCAACGGCGGAACCACCGAAAGCAGGAATGAAAACGTATCGCGATCGATGATCAGGAAATCGAGGGTCGTCAGCGTTAGCTGCAAAATGTCGAACTTGAACCGCGACAGCGCGATCAGCAGCACCACCAGAATCAGTGCGAGCGCCGCAGAGATGCCCGGCCGCGGCAACACGAGCAGGAAAAGGCAATTCGCAAAAACCCAGGTCAGCAGGGACAGTGTGATCGCAAAGGGTCCGTGTTCCGTGGCGAGCAGGACAGCCAGCGCCGCAAGATGCAAGATGACGACCACGCCAACACCGGCGTAGAACCAGGCGCCGCGCAGGTCCGTACCGCCGGTCCGGCTTGTTTCGGTTTTAACGGAGGCTGGAATTTTGGGCCTCCCTTGCGGCTAGAGGTTTTTCACGAAGCCCGCATCGATCAACAACCGGTTGAAGCGGCGGGCTTCGGCGCCATCCTTGCAGGCATAGAACAGGCCATTGCAGCGGAGCATGATCGCCTTCTGCTCCTCAAACGACGGATCGAGCGGGATGCCGGCGGCCTCCTGGATCACCAGCGGCAGGTAGGCCGCATCGATCGTCTGCATCACCGCCGGGCTCTTCACCGGCTCGAAATTGATGGCGTCGATCGCGTAATAGGTGCCGTAATAGCGCGGATCGTAGTCCATCAGCTTCTTGCCGATGCCGGCCTCGTCGAGACCGGGATCGAGCAGTTGCGGTGAGAATTCTGGCTGGTGATCGCCGTAGCGCACGATCAGGAACGGCTGCGCCGGAAATTTCTTCTTCAGCGCCGCGACGAAGGTCGCGTAGTCGTTGGCGCTCATCGCCTGCCGGCGCAGATATTCATCGACCGAGGCCGCATTGCCCGGCCGCTTCCAGGACGGCAGCAGGTCCGGCCGGAACTTCGTTTCCCACGGGAAATGGTTGGCGGCGAGATAGACAAAGGTGAACAGCGGCGAACCGGACGCCTGCTCCGCCATCAGCTTCAGCGCCTTGTCGTAGAAGAAGCTGTCGGGCTCGACGTCCTTGGCGTGCAGGTCATGGGCGTCATAGAAGCGCTGGATGCCGGTCGTGGTCTGGAAACTGCGCGCGCTCATGAAGGCGCCGAACGCCGGATAGAGCGACAGCGTGTTGTAACCGCAGCGGCGCAGCGCCAGCGGCAGGCCCCGCTCCACCCGCCCCGAGGCGATGCGGGTGACGAAATAGGCGAACCGGCCGAACGAACGCGAGGACAGCCCCGCCAGCACGTTGTACTCGGTGAACCAGCTCGGTCCGCCATTGCTCTCGGCGAGGAAGGTCCGCTCGACCCCGTCATAGGACTTGAAGTGGTTGCCATAGCCTGGCGGCACCTTCACGCCGCCGGCCTGGCGGATGTCGAAACTCGATTCATCATGGATCATGATGATGTTCGGCCGGCGGCCCGCGGGATGACAGGCGTCGACCAGCGGCACCTTCAGCCGTTCGTTGACGGCAGGATCGGATTCCATGAAGCCGTATTTGACGAAGTCGGAGACCGCGGTGACGCCGGACCGCGCGAATTTCGACAGATAGCCGTCGTCGTAATAGCCGCGCCAGGCCTCGTCCGGCCAGGCGAAGGCGTAGGCCGAGAGCGCCGCGGTGCAGGCAAGGCAAGCGGCGGCCGCCGGCAGGCGGCGGATGCGGAACGGATCGAGCCACCACAGCGCGTACATCAGCGGCAGCGTGACGAGGCCGGCGCCGATGATCGACCAGCGCAGATTGGGGAAGATCGTCAGCAGGAACGCGGCGGTGTCGCGGTCGATCACCATCAGGTCGACGAAATTCGCGGTCATCTGCACCACGTCGTGCTTGAAGCGCGACAGCAGCACCAAGACCACGACCAGCGTCAGCGACAGCGCGCCCGACAGCGCCGGCCGGCGCAACAGCGCGATGAACAGGAAGTTCAGGATCCCCCAGGTGAACAGGAAGCAGATCCGCGAGCCGAAATCGGTCTCGGTCCGCAGCATCAGGATCAGCGCGCCGAGATGCGGGGCGGCGACCGCCATCAGCCGCCAGATGCCGATCGCGGCAAGGCCGCCGGCAAGCGCGGTAACCGAGGAGTTTTGATTTGGCGCGGGCGCCATAGGTGAGACGCAACACGACCCGGCGCAATACAAGAGCCTTGGCTGGCAACGGCCAGGAGGCGCACGGGACAGCCGGAGCCTGCGCCGTGTCATGAAACCGTAGTGGAATCGTCATGAACGCGCAATGAATTTGCCAGGGCCACACGCAGCTCGGTAAATTCCCCGCACCTAGACTTTCGCCGCGGGCGCTGGCGGCTTCGAAATCCCTGCGATGAAGAGATCGATGATCGCCTCGGCAGTCCGCTCGGCCTCGGCATCCGCGATGCCCCAGCGCGGGAAATGGCCGTCGATGTTCATCCGGGCGAAGCCATAGACCAGCGCCCGGCCGGCGATCTGCACCTGCTTCAGATCGTCGACCCTAAGCAGGCCCTGGGCGAACGCCTCCGACAGCAAGTGCTCGGTCAGGGCGATCACCTCGGCATTGTCGCCCGAGACCGCCGCCGACCGGTCATGGTCAAAAAAGCGGCGGCTGGAGATGATCTCGAAATGGGTGGGGTTCTTCATCGCCCAGCGCAGATAGGCCATCCCAAGCTTGCGGAAACGCTGCAGGGGATCGCCGGACGGCGCCTCCGCCATCGCCGCCTCGATCTCGGCCCGGAAGCGGCGCTGCGCCTCCTCCGCGACCGCATTCATCAGGGCGTCCCGGCTCGGAAAATGCCGGAACGGCGCCCCCGGCGACACCCCGGCGCGGCGCGCTGCCTCGCGCACGCTGACCGCCTCAGGCCCGCCCTCGTCGACCAGTTGCATGGCCGCCTCGACCAGGACGCGGCGGAGATCGCCGTGATGGTAGGGCCTTGCAGCCGGCGCACTTGCCGCGGCACGGCGGCGCGGCTTGCCCGACGGGGGTCTGGGAGACGACGTGCTGTTGGCGGGGCGGCGCATCCACGAGACCTAGCATCACTCCCTTGTGAATGTAAGCACTGATTACACGGATTGACCGCGCGCCGCCGCGCTATGTAACTGGTGATTACATTGTGGCTCCGCGTCATTGCGAGCGAAGCGAAGCAATCCATCCCGCCAAGACAGCAGAATGGATTGCGTCGTCGCTTCGCTCCTCGCAATGACGGCACCAAGAAGGGGACGGACATGCCGATGCGTCAAAACTGGTTCGAGGGCTGGCGGCTGTTCGGCGTGCTCACGCTGATCCTGATCGGCCTCTGCGTCTGGATCGCCGGCATGCGGCAGTTCGAGGTCGAGGGCGTGCGGATGGTGATCCGCTTCACGGCGCGCACCTCGCTGCTGTTCTTCTGCCTCGCCTTCTCCGCCGCGGCGCTGGCGCAGCTCAGGCCCAATGCCTGGACGCGCTGGCAGCGCCGCAATCGCCGCTACCTCGGCGTCACCTTTGCCGCGTCGCACGCGATCCACGCCGGTGCGATCGTGTGGTTCGCGAACATCGATCCGCCAGGCTTCGCCGCCGCAACGTCGGCCGCATCCTATGTCTTCGGCGGCATCGGCTATGCCTTCATCATCGCGCTGACCGCGACCTCGTTCGACCGCACCGCTTCCCTGCTCGGTCCGCGGGCCTGGCGCGCGCTGCACCTGACCGGCGGCTATTACCTCTTGCTGCAGTTCACGGTGTCGTTCGGCAAGCGCATCCCCGAGATGCCGCTCTACGCGCTGTTCCTGATTCCGCTCGTTGCCGTGTTCACGCTGCGGATGATCGCGATGGCCTCGCGGGCGGCGCCGCGCACGGCGCAGGCCGGATAAAGCGCTAGTCACTTCCCACAAGGTGGAACTTGCGGCCCAATCGTCGATGAACGGTCATGACGGCGCGGTCGACGTCGCTGATCAGGCTGTCTCCGAGAATCACGTTCGGGATCTCCCAATTGCGGCCGACACGCACATGCGGCAGCGCAGAGACCGCCGTCACGCGTGCGGTCTCGCATCCCGGCTGCGCGCGCAACGCATCGTCGGCAAGCCGCGTCAGTTCATCCCGATTTTTTCCGTCCGTCATGGCGACGGGTGATGACGAAGGAAGATGGCTCACTGATGGCCGATCGTCTCGAGCTCCCTGGCGCGGGCCTCCGTCATGCTGCGCATGCATTCGCCAGCGTCGATGCGGGCGATGGTGCCCTCGCCCAGGCCGTAGTAGAGGCAGTTGGCGTCGCGGTACTGGATCCATAGCCGCTGCGCGGCGCGCAGCTGCTCGCGCTGCTTGTCGGGCGCATCCTTCATCGCCTGCTGATAGGCGATCGTCATGCGCTTGTCCCATTGCGCGGTCTTGGCCTTGAGGCATTCGACCATCTGGAAAGTGTTGCCGTCGCAGGCCTGGTCGGGGTCGCCCTGGTCGCCGGCGCAAGCGGCAGTCGCAAACGCCCCGACAGCGGCCACGATCAAGGATTTCAGCATGGCCATCAGGTCCGCGGCATCAGGCCGAGGCGCTTGGCGATGATCTTGTCGACCATCCGCTTCGGCAGCACCCTGGTAATGATGTGGCGCATCGGGTCGGGCGCGATCTGATAGCGCACTTTCGGCCGCGGCAGCGTCAACGCATCGAAGATGACCTCGGCGATCTTCTCCGGCGGCAGGCCGATCGAGTCGAGATGCTGCATGTAGACGCTGACCTTCTGCAGCGCCGGCAGATAGGGCGAGTTCTGGTACTTGGCGATATCGACGTCCTGCTGGCCCTTGCCCCAGATCGGCGTCTTGACCGGCCCCGGCGCGACGATGATGACGTCGATGCCGAACAGCATCAGCTCGCGGCGCAGGCTCTCCGACAGTCCCTCGATCGCGTGCTTGGACGCCGCATAGGCGGGCGTCAGCGGGTTGCCGTTCTTGCCGGCGACCGAGGAGATCATCACGATGCGCCCGCGCGGGCCCTTCAGCGACGGATCGGTGCCGAGCAGCGGGCCGAACGCCTGGGTCGAGATGATCGGCCCGATCACGTTGACGTCCATCTGGCGGCGGAATTCATCAGCCGACAGTTCAAGCACCGGGCCCGTCACCGCGATGCCGGCATTGTTGACGAGGCCGGTCAGCGTCTCGCCGTTCAGCGCGCTCCGCACCTCGCGCGCCGCCGCCAGCACGGCGGCCTCATCGGTGACATCGAAGATCAGCGGGGTGAAATTGGCGCCGAACTCGCTTTTGAGCCGGTCGGCGTCGGCCTGCTTGCGGACGCTGCCGAACACGCGAAATCCGCGATCGAGCAGCAGCTTTGCGGCGGCCCAGCCGATGCCGGTGGACGCACCCGTGATGACGGCAGATTTCATGTCGCTTCCCCCTCGTATTTGTTCCTGCCCATGTAGGTGGGCGACATCCTAGTGCAATGGCGCGAGCTTGACACAGCCCGGACCAGGCTGCGTCGTGGCTAGCCAGACCGCCCCCGCGCAGGATATCTGGAGGGCGTGGAGGAGACATGCGGCGCTTCGTGACGCCTACCATCGTCCTGGCAGTGTTTGGTCTGCTGGTGGGCGGCCTGTATCGCTATGTCTTCGACGAGGTCAGCGAAGCCGACATTGCCAATTATCTGCGCAGCGCCGTCCATGGCGCTGGACTAACGCTCGCGGTATGGGGCGTTCATCTCTATTTCACGTCCCGCAGCAGCGCCTGGATACGGCGATGGCCTTTCATCATCGAATTGCTGGTCCGCACCATCACGACGGCATGCATCGTCGTCATTGTCGCGATCGGGCTGGAGGCGATCCTCTATCCCTATGGGGTCGCGGTCAGATGGATCGTCGGCGACCTGCCGAAGATCATGGGCATTTCGCTCGCGCTGTCGTTTGTGATCACCGCGGTCTACGAGCTGATCCGGATGATCGGCGGCCGGACGCTGGTCAATGTCGTGCTCGGACGCTACCGGCGGCCGACGCGCGAGGAGCGTGTGCTGCTGTTTCTTGACCTCGTCGGCTCGACGACGCTTGCGGAGGGCATGGGGGAATTGCGCGTGCAGGAACTCCTGACGCGCTTCTTCTTCGACATCGATGAGGCCATCGTCGTGCATGGCGGTGAAGTGCACGCCTATGTCGGCGACGAGGTGATCGTGACATGGCCGGTCAAGACCGGCCGGCCGGCGCGGCGCTGTCTCGATTGTGTGTTCGCGATCCAGGATCGCCTGGCCGAGCTCGCCGACCGCTACCAGAAGGAATTCGGCGTGATCCCTGCATTCCGCGCCGGCCTCCATGCCGGCCCCGTCGTGATCAGCGAGTGCGGCGATTCCCGCCGGCAGGTCGCCTATTTCGGCGACACCGTGAACGTGACGGCGCGGCTGCAGCAGCATTGCAAGGAGGCCGGCCGTCCGCTGCTGGTGTCGGGCGAGCTGCTTCGCCTGCTGCCATCAGCCGATGACCTTGCGATCGAGCCGTTCGGCGCGACGCAATTGCGCGGCCGCGCCGCGTTGGTCGAGGTGTTTGCGGTCGATCGGCGCGCAGCGGCCGCGGCATAGGCCGCTCACCCCGCCCCGGATCGGCCGCGTCGCGGTTTGACCGGCGAGAGACGTCCTGAAGAATTCCTTAAAGGCGGCGCCGGCCGATGGACCTCCGCTGCCGCACCGGCGGCCGCAACCCGGTCCGACAGCCGAAATACCCGCGCGCAAGAATGACGAATTGAGTCCCGCCCGGTCGTAGCCCGTTAACGATGCATTGTGGCTGTATTTGTACGGGGTGCCGGCTTAACGCAGGCGTAAGACCGTATGCGGAATCTTGCATGCGGGTGTCATTCAACAATCAACAGGCTGCCCTCATGGCGCAACAGCCGGCACATTCGATCATTGCCGAACTAGAAGATGCTGTCCGGGACGGAACTTCCGCGAAGCGCGTGCAGACGCTGCGGCGGGTGACCGACCTTTTCCTGAACGACGGCGACCGCCTCAACGACGAGCAGGTCAAGGTGTTCGACGACGTGCTCTGTCTCCTGATCGCACGCGTCGAGACGCGGGCGCGCGCCGAGCTCAGCAAGCGCCTCGCGCCGCTCGACTACGCTCCGTTCGAGGTGATCCAGTATCTCGCCTGGGACGACGACATCTCAGTCGCCGCCGACGTGCTGACCCATTCCAGCCGCCTCAGCAGCGAGGCGCTGTTCGCGATCGCCAGCACCAAGGGACAGGATCACCTGTTAGCGATCTCGGCGCGCGAGAATCTGCCCGAGGCGGTGACCGACGTGATCATCACCCGCGGCGGGGACAAGGTGATCCGGCGCCTCGCCAAGAACGCGACCGCGCGCTTCTCCCAGGACGGCTATTCCAACATCGTCGCCCGCGCCGAGGGCGACGACGAGCTGATCGAGATCCTCGGGCTGCGCATCGACATTCCGGCCAAGCTGTTGAGCGAGCTGTTGCGCCGCGCCAAGGAAGCGGTGCGCGCCCGCCTGCTTGCAATCGCGCCGCCCGCGGTGCGTGACGAAATCCAGAAGGTGCTGAACGACATTGCCCAGGAGGGCCCCGCCGCCCCGCGCCGCAACTACGGCGTCGCCGAGGAACTCGTCAAGCTGATGAAGCAGCTGAACGAGCTCGATGACGCGGCCGTCTACAAGTTCGCCGAAGACAGCAAGTTCGACGAGGTCACGGTCGCGCTCGCCGTGCTCAACGACATGCCGATCGAGATGATCGAGCGGCTTATGCTCGGCCACCGCTCTGACCTGATCCTGATCCCGTGCCGCTCCGCGCGGCTCAACTGGCCGACGGTCGAAACCATCCTGCGCAAGCGGCCGCTGCCGCATCCGCTCGACGACGCCACGCTCGAGGTCGCGCAGCGCGACTACCGGCGGCTGTCGCTGGAAACCGCGCAGCGCACGGTGCGCTTCTGGCAGCTGCACAACAGGATCGAGAAGCAGCCGATGGCTGTGGAGTAGCCGACCCGGCGCTTTTCACGGCATCACAAACGTAAAGGGTGGGCAAGGCAGACGCCTCACCCACCCTTTCTATTTGCGCGTAGGGTGGGCAAAAGCGCACCGGCGCCGTGCCCACCATCAAACGCTGTGCTCGTGGTGGCGGGCACGCTTCGCTTTGCCCGCCCTACAAGCCTTAGTTCTTCGACTTGTCGACCAGCGCGCCCTTCTTGATCCACGGCATCATGTCGCGGAGCTTGGCGCCGACCTCCTCGATCGGATGCGCGGCGAGCTTGGCGCGGGTCGCCTTGAACGAGGTCTGGTTGACCTTGTTCTCCAGCATCCAGTCGCGGGCGAACTTGCCGCCCTGGATGTCGGCCAGCACCTTGCGCATTTCCTTCTTGGTCTCGTCGGTGATGATGCGCGGGCCGGTGACGTACTCGCCGTACTCGGCGGTGTTGGAGATCGAGTAGTTCATGTTGGCGATGCCGCCTTCATAGATCAGGTCGACGATCAGCTTCACCTCGTGCAGGCACTCGAAATAGGCCATCTCCGGCGCGTAGCCGGCCTCGACCAGCGTCTCGTAGCCGCCCTTGATCAGCTCGACCAGGCCGCCGCAGAGCACCACCTGCTCGCCGAACAGATCGGTCTCGCACTCTTCCTTGAAGGTGGTTTCGATGATGCCGGCGCGGCCGCCGCCGATCGCCGAAGCATAGCTGAGGCCGAGGTCATGGGCGTTGCCCGAGACGTCCTTGGCGATCGCGATCAGGCAGGGCACGCCGCCGCCGCGCTGGTATTCCGAACGCACGGTGTGGCCGGGGCCCTTCGGCGCGATCATCAACACGTCGAGGTCGGCGCGCGGGTCGAGCAGGTTGAAGTGCACATTGAGGCCGTGGGCGAAGACGAGGGCCGCGCCCTTCTTCATGTTGTCGTGCAGGTGCTCGCGATAGATATCGCCCTGCAGCTCGTCCGGGGTCAGCATCATGACGAGGTCAGCCCATTTGGCGGCCTCGGCGACTTCCAGCACCTTGAAACCGGCGGCTTCCGCCTTCTTGGCCGAGGCCGAGCCCTTGCGGAGCGCAATGGCGACGTCCTTGACGCCGGAATCCTTCAGGTTGAGCGCGTGGGCGTGGCCCTGGCTGCCATAGCCGACAATGGCGACCTTCTTGCCCTTGATCAGGTTCAGGTCGGCATCGCGATCGTAGTAAACTCGCATCGTGGTTTCCTCGTTTCAAAAGGGGGGCCAAAATCGGCCGATGGGTCAGGCTTTCGGAAGGACAAAACCGCCGGGCGCCCGCGAATTTCCGGCGTTGTCTAGAGCATTTTCCCCGTCAGGGGAAACCCCCATCTCGCATGGCGCGGTGCGGCATCATGCGTCCATGAAGACCGGGTAGAGCGAGGCCAGGAGCAGGATGGCCATCACCACGTTGAAGGCCCTGATCGCCCGGGGCGAGGTCAGGATCGGCCGCAGCGCAGTGCCGAACAGCGCCCACAGGGTGCAGGACAGGGCTCCCAGGAGCAGGCTCAGGCTGACCTGGATCGCGATGTTCCACGGGAAGGCGGCGATCGCCGCATAGGCGGTGATGGTGCCGATCACCATCACCCAGCCCTTGGCGTTGACCCATTGGAACATGGCAGCGCCCCAGAAGGTCATGGGGCGGCCACCCTTGCCGTCGTTCTGGTCGGCCGACGGCGGCTCCGCCATCGCGATGACGGCGGCGAGATAGACCAGATAGGCCACGCCTGCGTATTTGAGGATGGTCTGCAGCACCGGATAGGCGATGAAGACGGCGCCGAGGCCAACGCCGACGGCGCCGACCATGAAGGCGAAGCCGACCGTGATACCTGCAATATGCGGCACCGTGCGGCGGAAGCCGTAGGTCAGTCCCGACGACAGCAGCATGATGTTGTTGGGGCCCGGCGTGAAGAACATCACGACGGCGAACACGACGAAAGCAAGCAGCAGCGAATGCGACATGGTGCCCTCACGCGACCTTCGGCAGGGTCTTTTTTGTTAGGCCTTTCGGCCGCTTCGACAGCAGCATCACCGCGATGCCGCCGATGACGGTGATCATTCCCGCGAGCCGCAGCGGTCCGAACCGTTCACTGAACACGATGCTCGACGCCGCCGAGCCGACGAACGGCACCAGCAGCGCGAACGGCACCACCTGCGCCGCTGGATGGTCCCGCAACAGCGCGCCCCACAGCCAGTAGGCGATGCTGGTCGAGATGGCGCCGACGAACAGTAGCGAGAGCACACCGACAAGCGACAAATGCGACAGCGCCAGCCATACCGGCTTCGCTCCGAGCGTCAGCAGCGATAGAGCAAACAACGGGATCGCGGCGCACAGGCAGAGCCACGCAAACAGCTGGAACATCGGCGCGCCCTGCGCCGGCCGCAGCAGCAGGTTGCCGATCGCGAACGAGATCGGCGAGATCATCAGGATGGCGAAGGCCGTGACGCTGAAATCATAGCCGACGGTGCCGCAGATCATCAAAAGGCCGATTCCCGCAACGGCGATGCCGACCGTCTGCATCCGCGACGGCAATTCGCCGAACAGAAGTGCGGCAAAGCCGATGGTGAACAGCGCCTGACTCTGCACGATCACGCTGGTGAGCCCGACCGGCATGCCATGCGCAATCGCGATGGATTGCGCCAGGAACTGACCGAGGAACAGCGTGAAGCTGATCGCGATCAGGAGCGGCCACGACACCTGCTTCGGCTTGGGCAGGAACAGGCACGGCACGGCCGCAATGCCAAAGCGCAGCGCGGTCATCAGTTCGGGCGGCAGCTCGTCAAGCGCGAGCCGGCTCGCGACGAACGCAAGCCCCCAGATCACCGCAACCATGACGGCGATGCCCACATCGGCCGGCTTCATTTTTCGGCTCTTTGTTTCCAGTTCTGTTCTTGTTGGGCATGATCTTGTCGGAAATCGGCCGCCCAAACCCTTGTTGTTCTAGATCTGTTGGTCCGGTTTCGGTTTGCGTAGGAGGTAGGTGCCGTGGAGAGGCGCGTGATAATCGGCCGAGACCAGCGTGAAGCCGACCTCGGTCAGCATCCGCTCCATCACCCAGCCGAAGGTCGAATATTCGTCGCGCATATGGGTCATCACGCTTTCGCGCTCGAAATCGTGGTTCTTGATCGAGAAGTCGGCCCAGCCCTCGACGTCGCGCTCGACGCCGTCGGGCATGCTGACGAACACCATGTCACGCAAGTAGAAGTTCGCGCCGGGCTTCAGTGCTTTGAAGATCCGCGACATCGCGACCGCCTTCCAGAAATCCGGCAGATGGTGCAGCGTGAACTCGCTGACGATGAGGTCGTAGGAATTCGGCTGATAGGCGAAGGAGAGCAGACCGGCCGGCTGGGTCCGGATCCGCGCCTTGCGGTCGCGGGCGTAGATGTCGGCGAGCCCGAGCATCGCCGGCGAGATGTCGATCGCGTCGACCTCGGCGCCGATCAGCGCGGCTTCGGTCGCGAGCACGCCGTTGCCGCAGCCGATGTCGGCGACCCGCCAACCCGGCTTGACGCCCAGCATGGTCAGCGCCTGGCGGGCGCGGACGTCGCTGTCGTCGTGGCGGTCATAGATCGAGGCGACCGCAGTATCGAGACCGACCCGCCGCCGTTGCGTGTAGTACCAGTCGCGCGCCAACATGTTCACATCCCTTCCGGCCCGCGCGTGATGGCGGCCACCCCGGTTCGTGACACCTCGACCAGGCCCAGCGGGCGCATCAGGTCGATGAATTGATTGATCTTGGCGGAGTTGCCTGTGATCTCGAACACAAAGCTCTCGGTCGTGGCATCGATCACCCGGGCCCGGAACGCATCCGCGAGCCGCAGCGCCTCGACGCGGTGATCGCCGGTGCCCCTCACCTTGACCATCGCGAGCTCCCGCTCGATCGAGCGCCCGGTCAGCGTCATGTCGACGACGCGGTAGACCGGGATCATGCGGTCGAGCTGGTGCTTGATCTGCTCGATCACCATCGGCGTGCCTGTCGTGACTATGGTGATGCGCGAGAGATGCTTCTGGCTCTCGGTCTCCGACACCGTAAGACTGTCGATGTTGTAGCCGCGGCCGGAGAACAATCCGATCACGCGCGCCAGCACGCCGGGCTCGTTCTGCACGAGCACCGACAGCGTGTGCGTCTCGTTGGGATCGTGACGCTCTTCCAGGAAGTAGGCGGATGCGGGCTGGTTCATTGTCGTCCCCTTATGTCCTCTCGTCACGCCACCGCCCGCCGGGCGGACGGTGTGACATCCGTTCCGACCCACGTGCGGAACAGATCGAAATCGATATTGCCGCCGCTCAGGATCAGGCCGACGCGCTTGCCGGCGAGCCTACCCTTCTCCTGCAGCGCGGCCGCGAGTGCCGCCGCGCCGGCGCCTTCGGCGAGATTGTGCGTGTCGGTCCAGTAGGCGCGGATCGCGGCTCCCACCTCGTCGTCGGTCACCTGCACGATGCGGGACGCGCCCTTGCGGATCAGGTCGAATGCGTCCGCGTCCGGAATCCGCGTCGCCATACCGTCGGCGCGGGTGTTGCTGGTCTCGGTCGAGACGATCTTTCCTGCGGCAAGCGACAGCGCGTAGGACGGCGCTTCGGTGGACTGCACGCCGACGATCTCGGTCTTCAGGCCGAGCAGGTCACGCGCCATGATGCAGCCGCAGATGCCGGAGCCCTGCCCGATCGGCACGTAGAGAATGTCGATATCCGGCGCGGTCCGGAACAGTTCGAGCGCGTAGGTCGCGACACCGAGCACAAGGTCCGGGTGGAACGACGGCACCATGTGGAGCCCTGCGAACTGGGCGCGGCGCTCCGCCTCCTCCCGCGCGGCCTGGAAATCCGCGCCGTGCTCGACCAGTTCGGCGCCGAATGCATGCATCGCGCGGTTCTTCTCGACCGAATTGCCTGATGGCACATAGATCACCGCCGGCACGCCGTGACGGCTCGCCGCGAAGGCCAGGCTCTGGCCGTGATTGCCGCGCGTCGCCGAGATGATCCCGGGGACATCCGGCCGCTCGCGCTTCAGCCGGTCGAGATAGACGAGCCCGCCGCGCACCTTGAAGGCGCCGATCGGCGTGTGGTTCTCGTGCTTGACCACGACGCGCGTGCCGAGCCGCTCTGCGAGCAGCGGCCAGACATGCGCCGGCGTCGGCGGCACCGCCTGGCCCACGATCTCGTGTGCGCGCTCGAGCTCCCTGAGGTCAAACATTGATCTGCCCTCCGAACGAGCTCCGCATCATCCGCTCGCGCGGACCACTCCCTCTCCCCGCTCTTTGCGGGGAGAGGGTTGGGGTGAGGGGCTGCTTCCACAAAAATCGTGAGAGTTGAACCCGCGGAGAGTCCCCCTCACCCGGATTGCGCTCACGCGCAATCCGACCTCTCCCCGCAAGCGGGGCGAGGTGAAGAAGGGAAGCATGCCGCGAAGAAGACATCCTCACACCAACGCCTTGCCGCCGGCGAACGCCGTTGCGGTCGCCTCGCTGGTCGCCTCTTCCGGCAGCAGCATCTCGTTGTGCGCCTTGCCCGACGGGATCATCGGGAAGCAGTTTTCGAGCGCCGCGACGCGGCAATCGAACAGCACCGGACGCTTGACCGCGATCATCTCCTTGATCGCGCCGTCGAGATCGGAGGGCTTCGTCGCCCGCAGGCCGACGCAGCCATAGGCGTCGGCGAGCTTGACGAAGTCCGGCAACGCTTCCGAATAGGAGTGCGACAGGCGGTTGCCGTGCAGGAGCTGCTGCCACTGCCGCACCATGCCCATGTACTGGTTGTTCAGGATGAAGATCTTGATCGGCAGCTCGTGCTGGACCGCCGTCGACATCTCCTGGATCGTCATCTGCACCGAGGCGTCGCCGGCGATATCGATCACCAGGCTGTCGCGATGCGCAACCTGCACGCCGAGCGCGGCCGGCAGGCCGTAGCCCATGGTGCCGAGGCCGCCCGACGTCATCCAGCGGTGCGGTTCCTCGAAGCCGAAGAACTGCGCCGCCCACATCTGGTGCTGGCCGACCTCGGTCGTGATGTAGGTGTCCTTGCCGCGCGTCAGCTCGAACAGCCGCTGGATCGCGTATTGCGGCAGGATGATGTCGTTGTTCTTCTTGTAGGACAGCGAATTGCGCGCGCGCCATTGCGCGATCTGCTGCCACCACGCCTTGATGTCTGGCTTCTTCGCCTCCGCCTTGAACACCTGCAGCAGGTCGCCGAGCACGTTGCCGGCGTCGCCGATGATCGGCACGTCGACGCGGATGTTCTTGTTGATCGAGGACGGGTCGATATCGATGTGGATCTTCTTCGAGCCCGGCGAGAACGCATCGACGCGGCCGGTGATGCGGTCGTCGAAGCGCGCGCCGACGCACAGCATGACGTCGCAATCATGCATCGTCATGTTGGCCTCGTAAGTGCCGTGCATGCCGAGCATGCCGAGCCAGTTCGGGCCCGAAGCGGGATAAGCGCCCAGCCCCATCAGGGTCGAGGTGATCGGAAAGCCGGTCGCCTCGACCAGCTGGCGCAGCAGCTTCGAGGCTTGCGGGCCGGCATTGATGACGCCGCCGCCGCTGTAGATCACCGGGCGCTTTGCGGATGCGAGCATCGCCACCGCCTTGCGGATCAGCGTCGCATCGCCCTTCACGCGCGGCGTGTAGGACACGTGCACGTCCGACTTGCGCGGCGGATGATAGGTGCCAGTCGCAAACTGCACGTCCTTCGGCACGTCGACCAGCACCGGGCCGGGACGGCCGGTGGTGGCGACGTAGAACGCTTCATGCAGCACCTTGGCGAGGTCGTTGACGTCACGCACCAGCCAGTTGTGCTTGGTGCAGGGCCGCGTGATGCCGACGGTGTCGCATTCCTGGAACGCGTCGTTGCCGATCAGGTGCGTCGGAACCTGGCCGGTGATGCAGACCAGCGGGATCGAGTCCATCAGCGCATCGGTTAGCGGCGTCACCATGTTGGTGGCGCCGGGACCCGAGGTCACCAGCACGACGCCGGGCTTGCCGGTCGAGCGTGCGTAGCCTTCGGCAGCGTGGCCGGCGCCCTGCTCGTGACGCACCAGGATGTGCTCGACCTCGCTCTGCTGGAAAATCTCGTCATAGATCGGAAGCACCGCGCCGCCGGGATAGCCGAAGATGTGCTGCACGCCGTGATCGATGAGCGCGCGCACGATCATCGCGGCGCCGGTCATCTGATTGGGGTCGTGGCTCTTGTCGGTCATGGTTCGCTCCGGATGCGCTTAACTTTTGCGCGGCTTTCGTTCGGTTCTGCTTCGGGAAATAAAAAGGGGCCCAAGAGGCCCCATGCACACCGCCTGAATTTGGATGGCCGCTAGCCATCCCCGGCGGTGCGCCTGGGTACGACGACGATAAGGATTTTGGCAATAATATTACGCATCAGACGGCCCAGACTTCCCAAAGGTTGCGCGAACATAGCGACCAAAGCCCGAATGTCAAGGCAAGGCCCCAATCTTCGCGATTTCCGCAGTGTAACGGGGTTCCGGGCGTTCGGCGAGTGTTTTTGCGCCGGCGAACGCGCATGGCTGTTGGGCGCTGTCCGAATCCGTAGCCCGGATGGAGCGCAGTGCAATCCGGGTGCTCTCGCCCTGGGCCAAGCCCCGGATTTCGCTTCGCTCCATCCGGGCTACAGGCCTAACCACCCCCGCGCCGCCTCCGGCGCGACCCATTCGAATTCCGGGAGCTGGTGGCGGAACCAGGTGAACTGGCGCTTGGCGTAATGACGGGTATCGGCCCGGCCGATCTCGGAGGCCTCCGCCTTCGTGATCTCGCCCTTCAGGTGCCGGATCAGCACCGGCACACCATGGGCCTTCATGGCCGGCAGCAGCGGGTCGAGCCTGCGGGCCGCCAGGCGCGCGACCTCCTCGCGGGCGCCGGCCTCCAGCATCGCCTCGAACCGGGCATCGATCCGGGCATAGAGGGCGTCGCGCTCCGGCGCGAGGAACAGGGCGCGGAATGTGCCCGGCGGCAGCAGCGGCGGCAGACCATCGCGATGCCAGTCGGGCAACGGCCGTCCGGTGGCCTCGACGACCTCGAGCGCGCGGGCGATCCGGGAGCGATCGCGCGGCCTCAGCCGCTCGGCCGACAGCGGATCGCGCTGCGCAAGCTCGGAATGCAGCGCCTCGACGCCGTGCTGCTCCAGTCGCGCGCGCACGCTGTCGCGCACCGCGGTCGGGATCGGCGGCACCGCGGACAGCCCGCGCGTGAGCGCCTTGAAGTAAAGACCGGAGCCGCCGATGAAGATCGGCAAACGGCCCTCCGCCCGCGCCTCCGCGCGCACCTTTGCGGCGTCGGCAACCCAGGCGCCGGCGGAGAAATTCACGGCTGCATCGACATGACCGTAGAGCCGGTGCGGAACCAGCGCCTCCTCGGCCTCGGTCGGGCGCGCCGTGATGATCCTGAGGTCGCGATAGACCTGCATGGAATCGGTGTTGATCACGATCCCGCCGGTCTTTTGCGCAAGCTCGAGCGCCAGCGCCGACTTGCCGCTGGCGGTCGGCCCTGCGATAAGCACGGCCTTGTCCACCACCATCGAACGCGCCTGCATGTCCCTCGTCGCCACGCTCATCTGCAATCCCGCGAGCCCTGCGCTCGACTCCACCATCGTCGACGGCGCGCGGGCCGTGCTGCCCTCACCCGGCCCGGCGCAGTGGCTGTTCAACGAGGTGGCCGTCGACATTCCCTTCGAAAGCCAAAGCACAAGCCGCGACGACGTCAAGGCGTTCGAAGCCCGCCTGCGCGAGGCGCGCGGCGACCTGCCGATCGATATCGTCGTGCAGCCTCGGATCGCCCGACGCAAGAAGCTTTTTCTGGCCGACATGGATTCCACCATGATCGGCCAGGAGTGCATCGACGAGCTCGCCGATTTCGCCGGGCTGAAGGCGCATGTCGCTGCGATCACCGAGCGCGCGATGCGCGGCGAGATCGAGTTCGAATCGGCGCTGCGCGAGCGCGTGGCGCTGCTCAAGGGACTATCGGTCGGCGTCGTCGACGAGGTGCTGGAGAAGCACATCACTCTGACGCCAGGCGGCCGCGCGCTGGTCATGACCATGCGCGCCAACGGCGCCTATACCTGCCTGATCTCGGGCGGATTCACGCTGTTCACCAACGTGGTCGCCGCCAAGATCGGCTTCCAGGAGAACCGCGCCAACCAGCTGCAGGTCGAGGACGGCAAGCTGACCGGCGAGGTGATCGAGCCGATCCTCGGCCGCGCCACCAAGCTCGCCACCCTGGTCGACCTGATGGAATCCTTCGACCTCGACGACATCGACACGCTGGTCACCGGCGACGGCGCCAACGACCTCGGCATGATCCAGGCCGCCGGCCTTGGGGTCGCCTATCACGCCAAGCCAGCGGTGGCCGAAGCCGCCGCGGCGCGGATCGACCACGGCGACCTGACCGCGCTGCTCTACGCGCAGGGCTATCGGCGCGACGAGTTCGTGGAGGGGTGATCCGGCAAAAGGCCGTCATGCCCGGGCTTGACCCGGGCATCCATCTTCCGATGAATCTTGTTGGCGATGGATTGCCGGGTCAAGCCCGGCAATGACGAGCGAACCTCACTGCACGCTCAGCGCGACGAAGCGCAGTTCGCCGTCGCCGTTGGAGACGAGCAGCAGCACCGACTTCTTGCCGTCTTTCTTCAACTGATCGACGCGCTTCTTGATGTCGGCGGCGTTGGAGACCGCCTCCTGCGCCACCTCGACGATGACGTCGCCGGCCGACAGGCGCTTCTCGGCGGCATCGGAGGAGGCGTCAACGCCGGTGACAATGACGCCCTTCACGCTGTCCTTGATCTTGTACTTGGTGCGCAGGTCCTTGCTCAGCGATGCGAGATCGAGGCCGAGCGCCTTCTGCGTGACCAGCTTCTCGGCCGGCTCGTCCTTCGGCTTGGCGTTGGCCTGCTGGACCTTGTCGTTGTCCTCGAGGCGGCCGAGCGTGACCTTGCGCGTCTCCTCACTGCCTTTGCGGATGATGACGACGTCGACTTCCTTGCCGACCGCAGTGTCGGCAACGACGCGCGACAGATCCTTCGGATCCTTGACGTCCTTGCCGTCGAACTTGACGACGACGTCGCCGGGCTCGATGCCGGCGGGCTTCGCCGGGCCCTTCTCGTCGACGCCGGCAACGAGCGCGCCGCGCGCCGGCTTGATGTTCAGGCTCTCGGCGATCTCGTCGGTGACCTGTTGGATGCGCACGCCGAGCCAGCCGCGACGCAGCTCGCCGAACTTCTGCAGCTGGTCGACGACGCCCGCGACCGTCTTCGACGGCACGGCGAAGCCGAGGCCGATCGAGCCGCCGGTCGGCGAGATGATCAGCGTGTTGACGCCGATCACCTCGCCGTCGAGGTTGAACAGCGGACCGCCCGAGTTGCCGCGGTTGATGGCGGCGTCGGTCTGGATGTAGCTGTCATAGGGCCCCTGGCTGATGTCGCGGTTCTTGGCCGAGACGATGCCCGCGGTCACCGAGCCACCGAGGCTGAACGGATTGCCGATCGCGACCACCCAGTCGCCGAGGCGGAGCTTGTCGCTGTCGCCGAACTTCACCGCCGTGAGCGGCTTGGTCGGCTTGAACTTCAGCACGGCGAGATCGGTTTTCTTGTCGACGCCGACCAGCTCGGCCTTGATCTTGGTGCCGTCGTTCAAGATGACGTTGATCTCGTCAGCGTCGGCGATAACGTGATTGTTGGTGACGACGATGCCCGAGGTGTCGACGATGAAACCGGAACCCAAGGAATTGGTCTTGCGCGGCTGAAACTCACCGCCCTTGTCGCCACCCTTGCTGCCACCGCCCGGCCCGCGGCGGTTCTTGAAGAAATCGTCGAAGAACTCCTCGAACGGCGACCCCGGCGGCAATTGCGGCATCGCGCCGCCGCCTTTGGCTTCCACGGTCTGCGAGGTCGAGATGTTGACGACGGCGTCGATCACCTTCTCGGCGATGTCGGCGATACCCTCGGGACCGCGCGCAGACGCCGGCACCGAACCCAGCATGCTTGCAGCTCCGATCGAGATCGCCGCTCCGATCAGGCGGAGGCGGCGGCTCAGGGCTGGTCTGGCAGCGGTCATATCGGCTTATCTCCAGGCGAAAGGGGTGAATTCTTAGGCCGCACAGTGCGCCCGAACGTGGCCGCGGCGCAAGCATCCCGGCCGGATATTTCGGCGAAAAGCCGATCGCAAACGCCTCACGTTTGCGTTCATTCCAGCGCACTTTTCGCGCGGGAACTTCAGCACGATCAGCGCCGCACCACCCAGATCAAGACCAGCCCGGCGACCGCCGAACCGATGCCGACGACGCGCAGGATGTTGTCGGGCGTCGCCATCGCGCTTTTCATCGCGCGGCGCATCCACGCGGGGCTCGCAGCGAACAGGATGCCTTCGAGCACGAACAGGATTCCCACACCGATGAGGAAGTCGGCGAACGCTATGGACCTCATCGGATGGCAACCTCCCGCTTGCGGTTTCTTTTTCTTGGCGTGGCGGCGGCGCGCTGTCCGCGTCGCCGCCGTGTTAGGACCTGGCTATTTCGGCGCGGCGGCCGCCTCGGGCCGCTTGCCGGTCGGGTTGCCGAAATACCTGAAGAAGTCGGAGTCCGGCCGCAACAGGAAGCGGGTATCGCTCGCGCGAAGTCCGCTTTCATAGGCCGACATCGACCGGTAGAAGGCGAAGAAGTCCTGGTCCTTGCCGTAGGCTTCCGCAAACAGGCGGTTGCGCTCGGCATCACCAGCGCCGCGGGTCTGCTCCGCCGTCGAGTTTGCTTCCGCAATGATCACGGTCGCTTCGCGATCGGCCTTCGAGCGGATCTCCTGTGCCTTCTGGCCGCCCTGGGCGCGGAATTCGGCGGCTTCGCGCTGCCGCTCGGTCTTCATCCGCTCGTAGACGGCCTGGCTGTTCTGCTCCGGCAGGTCGGCACGGCGGATCCGCACGTCGACAACCTGGATGCCGTAGCCGTCGGCTTCGCGGTCGAGCTGCTCGCGGATCCGCGACATCAGCTTCTCGCGCTCGTCGCGGACCACCGTGATGAAGGTGACCTCGCCGAGCACGCGGCGCAACGCCGCGTTCAACAGCGTCGTGAGCTGCAGGTTGGCGGCCTGGATCGAGCCGACGCTGGTATAGAAGCGCAGCGCATCCTTGATGCGATAGCGGGCGAACGCGTCAACCACCAGTCGCTTCTGGTCGGAGGCGATCACTTCCTGCGACGGGTTCTCGAGGTCGAGAATGCGCTTGTCGATCGAGATGACGCTGTCGGTGAACGGGGCCTTGTAGTTCAGCCCGGGCTCGGTGATGACGTCAACTGGCCTGCCGAACCGGACCACGAGGGCCTGCTCGGTCTGCTGCACGGTGAACACCGAGCTGTAGGCGATGATGATCAGAACGAACAGGACTATCAGGGCGGCAATGCCCGCAACGGGGGACCTCATCGCGTGCCTCCCTGCGGCTGGCCGGTCGTGGCGGGCGCTGCCGGACGCCGCGGCGTCAGTTCGCCGAGCGGAAGGTAGGGCACGATGTTCTGGCCCGGGCCGCCGTCATAAACCAGCTTCTCGGAACCACCGAGCACGCGCTCCATGGTTTCCAGGTAGATGCGTTCACGCGTCACGTCGGGAGCCTTCTTGTACTCTTCATAGACCTTGAGGAAGCGCGCGCTCTGGCCCTTGGCCTCGGCGACCGCCTGCTCCTTGTAGCCTTCGGCGGCCTGGATGATCTGCGCGGCACGGCCGCGCGCCTCGGGCACGATGCGGTTGGCGTAGGTCTGCGCCTCGTTCTGCAACTGCTCGAGGTTGGCGCGTGCCGCCTGGACGTCGCGGAACGCGTCGATCACCTGCGCCGGCGGGTCGACCTTCTGCATCTGCACCTGGGTGATCTGGATGCCTGCGCCGTAGGTGTCGAGCGTCTTCTGGATCAGGTCCTGGACCGCGGTCTCGGTCGAGGTGCGGGCGCCAGTGAGGATCGGCTGAATCATCGAGCGGCCGATCACCTCGCGCATCGCGCTTTCGGCGACCGCCTTCACGGTGCCTTCGGGGTTCTGGATGTTGAACAGGAACTCGCCGGCACCGTTCGGCTTGATGCGCCACAGCACGGTGAAGTCGACGTCGACGATGTTCTCGTCGCCGGTCAGCATCAGGCTCTCCTCCGGCACGTCGCGCATGGTGCGGCCGCGCCGGGCGGGATCGTCGATCAGGGTCATGCCGATCGAGATCGTGTTCACGCGCAGCGCCTTCGGCAGCAGCACGGTCTCGATCGGATACGGCAGGTGATAGCGCAGGCCCGGCTGCGCATCGCGCACATACTTGCCGAAGCGGAGCACGACGCCGAGCTCCTCGGACTGCACGCGGAAGATACCGGAGGCAAACCAGATCGCGAGCGCGGCGACCAGCACCAGCGCGATCCCCATGCCGCTTAGATGTCCACCGGGCAACCATTGCTGCAGCCGGTCCTGGCCACGGCGCAGGAGGTCTTCAAGGTCGGGCGGCCTCGGCCCGACCGATTGCGGACCTGAGCCCCATGGCCCTTTCGGACCCGAGCCCCATGGCCCTCCGCCCTGATTCTTCCACGGCATCAAACATCTCCTCGGCAAGCCCGGACCGGAACGGCGCGGGCTCGAACGTCCGGCCCGGTTATAGGGGACCGTCGGGGCCCTTACAACGCAAGCTTCCTGGCTCGACGAGCTATGCGCCGGGCCATATTTGTCAATGCAAACATTGGTTAACGTTGGCGGCGCCGACGATATGTCACATAGGAAAAGTCGGCGCTGTCGTCCGGACCGGCCGGATTCCGCACGCGCGAGACCTCCTCCCAGTCGTTCGCATCGATTGTGGCAAAGCGCGTGTCACCGTCTGGGCTAACATGGACTTCGGTGATCTCGAGCCGGTCGGCCACGTCCATCCACTGGGCGTAGATCTCGGCGCCGCCGATCACGGCAATCTCGGTGGCGAACCGCCGCAGCGCGTCGCCAAGCGCGACCGCGCGGGCATTTTCGAACGACGTCGTGACAACGGCGCCGCGGGCGCGGTAGCCCGCATCGCGCGTCACCACGATGTTGGTGCGGCCCCGCAGCGGCCGGCGCAGCGATTCGAAGGTCTTGCGCCCCATCACAACGGGCTTGTTCAAGGTGATCGCCTTGAAGCGCTGCTGGTCGCTTTTCACTCGCCACGGGATTGCGTTGTCGCGCCCGATCACGCCGTTCTCCGCGACCGCGACGACGAGCACGACCTCCATTAGCGCGCTCCTTCCGCCAGTGAGGTGAGCGCGGGACCGGAGACGCGGCAAATCGTCCACTCGTCCATCATGACGGCGCCGAGCGACCTGTAAAACGCGATCGACGGCGCGTTCCAGTCGAGCACCGCCCATTGCAGGCGCGACCAGCCGTTGGCGAGGCACTCCTTCGCCAGATGAACCAGCAGCGCCTTGCCGATGCCCTTGCCGCGCAGCGCCGGCCGCACGAAGAGATCCTCCAGATAGATGCCGTGGCGGCCGGCGAAGGTCGAGAAATTGACGAACCAGACGGCGAATCCCGCCGGCTCGCCGTTCCATTCCGCGATGTCGCAGTAGAGCCGCGGGTTGGCGCCGAACAGCGCCTCCGTAATGTCAGCCTCGCTGGCGTGAACCTCGTGGAGCAACTTTTCGTACTCGGCGAGCTCGCGGACCAGCGAGTACACCAGTCCGGCCTCATCGGGCCGCGCGCGGCGGATGGTGAGGGACATCAAACGCTCACACCGCGACTCATACAGCCACCTGGGCCTTGATATGCGGATGCGGGTCGTAGCCTTCGAGTTTGAAATCCTCGTAGCGGAACGCGAAGATGTCCTTCACGTCCGGATTGATCGTCATGGTCGGCAGCGGCCGGGTCGGCCGCGTCAGTTGCAGGCGCGCCTGTTCGAGATGGTTCGAGTAGAGATGCGCGTCCCCGAGCGAATGCACGAAGTCGCCGGACTTCAGGCCCGTCACCTGAGCGACCATCATCGTCAAGAGCGCGTAGGAGGCGATGTTGAAGGGCACGCCGAGGAACACGTCGCCGGAGCGCTGGTAGAGCTGGCAGGACAATCTGCCGTTGGCGACATAGAACTGGAACAGGCAATGGCACGGCGGCAGCGCCATCTTGTCGACCTCGGCCGGATTCCAGGCGCTGACGATCAGCCGCCGCGAATCCGGGTTGCGCTTGATCATCTCGATCACATTGCTGATCTGGTCGATGCTGCGGCCGTCGGGCGCAGGCCAAGAGCGCCATTGCGAGCCGTAGACCGGGCCGAGATCGCCATTGGCGTCGGCCCACTCGTCCCAGATCGTGACGCCGTTGTCGTTGAGGTATTTGATGTTGGTGTCGCCGGCCAGGAACCAGAGCAGCTCGTGCACGATCGCCTTCAGCGGCAACCGCTTGGTGGTCAGCATCGGGAAGCCGGCCGACAGGTTGAAGCGCATCTGATGGCCGAAGATCGACAGCGTGCCGGTGCCGGTGCGGTCGTGCTTCTCCGCGCCGTCGGCGAGGATGCGTTCGAGCAGGTCGTGATACTGGTTCATGGCGTCTTTTCGGGCCCTTCGGGGAAGCGGCGAATTTAGCGGCCGGGGCCGCCGATCGACACGCCGATTCGGGACTTCGCACCGATTATACCCGGAAAAATGATACGCAGATTGCAAACAACAAGGGGCGGAACCGTGTTCCGCCCCTGCCCTATCCACTTGATTGCGCTAGCTAACTTGCCGGCTTGAGCACCGGCGTCCACTTCGCGATCTCGCTTTTGACGAGGCCCGCGAGCGCCTCCGGCGTGCGGCCGGCAGGAGCCGGGATGACGCTGCCGAGTTCGAGCAGACGCTTGCGGACATCTTCGTCGTCGAGCGCCTTGATCGCCGCCGCATTCAGCGTGGCGATGATCGCGGGCGAGGTTCCCTTCGGCGCGAAGATCGCGTTCCAGGCCTGGGCCTGGAACGCCGGCAGGCCGGCTTCGCTGGTGGTCGGCACGTTGGGCAGCGACGGATTGCGCTCGGCGGTCGCGACCGCATAGGCCTTGATGGTGCCGGCATTGATCTGCGGCACGGCGTTGACGATCTGGTCGCACATATAGTCGACCTGGCCCGCGACCAGCGCGTTCATCGCAGGACCGGTGCCGTTGAAGGGCACGCCGACCGGCTTGACGTCGAGGATCGAGTTTAACAGCTCGCACGACGCGTGGGAGACCGAGCCGACGCCGGCATGCGCGGCGTTGACCTTCTCGGCATTGGCTTTCACGTAGGCCACGAACTCCTTGAGGTCCTTCGGCGGAAAGTCCTTGCGCGCCAGGATCAGGATCGGCGTGCCGGCGAGCAGCGCGACCGACTCGAAGTCCTTTTCGGGATGGTAGGCGAGCTTGGGATAGAGCGGCAGCGAGGCGGCGTGCGTGCCCATATGCCCTGTAATCAGCGTATAGCCGTCATTGGCGGCCCGCGCGGCGCGCGTCGTCGCGGTGGTGCCGCCGGCGCCGACCACATTCTCGATGACGATGCTCTGTCCGAGCGTCTGCGCCATGTGCGCGGTGACGATGCGCGAGATGACATCGGTCGGACCGCCGGCCGCGAACGGCACGATCATGGTGATGCTGCGCGTCGGAGAATTCTGCGCCGAGGCCGGTGCGGCAAGGCGCACAGCGCAGCAAGGCACGCGCCCGCAAGCGAGCGAATGGACATCATCGCGAAATCCCCCTGGGAACGTCCAACCAACAAAAATGCCGGCCCAACCGGCCGGCATTTTCATTTCACGAGACGACCGCGAGTGTCGATTCGACTTCCGCCTGCGGCGCGCCGACGCAGGGCCGGCGCGCTCAGCTCTCGGACTCCACGAACACCTCATCGCGCTTGGCACGCAGCGCCGGCAGCACCGCAAGGATCAGCAGGCCGGCCGCAATCGCCATCAGCACCGCCGACAACGGGCGCGTGACGAACACGCTCCAGTCGCCGCGCGAGATCAGAAGCGCGCGGCGCAGGTTCTCCTCCATCAGCGGCCCCAGCACCATGCCGAGCAACAGCGGCGCCGGCTCGAAATCGTGCTTGATCAGCCAGTAGCCGACCAGCCCGAAGAAGCCCGCGAGGATGACGTCGACCGGCGCGTTGTTCACCGAATAGATGCCGATCGCGCAGAAGATCACGATCGAGGGGAACATCAGCCGGTACGGCACGCGCAGCAGGCGGACCCAGATGCCGACCAGCGGCAGGTTGATGATGATCAGCATCAGATTGCCGATCCACATCGAGGCGATCATGCCCCAGACCAGATCGGGCTGCTTCTGCATCACCTGCGGGCCCGGCACGATGCCGTGGATGGTCATCGCGCCGACCATCAGCGCCATCACCGCATTCGGCGGAATGCCGAGCGTGAGCAGCGGAATGAAGGAGGTCTGCGCCGCAGCGTTGTTGGCGCTTTCCGGCGCCGCCACGCCCTCGATCGCGCCGCGGCCGAACCGCGACGGATTCTTCGCGAGCTTCTTCTCCAGCGTATAGGCCGCGAACGAGGCGATCACCGCGCCGCCGCCCGGCAGGATGCCGAGGATCGAACCGAGCACGGTGCCGCGCACGATCGCAGGCGACGAATCGACCAAGTCCTTCCTGGTCGGCATCAGCCCGGTGATCTTCTGTTGCACCAGGTCGCGGTTCATCTCGGCACCGGCGTCGAGGTTGCGGATGATCTCCGCAAATCCGAACACGCCCATCGCCACCGTCGCAAAGCCGAGGCCGTCGGCGAGCTCGGGGATGTTGAACGCCATGCGGGAGGCGCCGGTCTCGATGTCGGAGCCGACCATCGACAGCAACAGGCCGAGCACGATCATCGCGATCGCCTTCAGCACCGAGCCCTTGGCGAGCACCACCGCGAAGATCAGGCCGAGGACCATCAGCGAGAAATATTCCGCCGGACCGAATGCGAGCGCGAGCTTGGTGAGCGGGGCGCCGAGCACGGCGATCAGGACGGTGGCGACGCAGCCGGCGAAGAACGAGCCGATCGCAGCGATCGCAAGCGCAGGGCCCGCGCGGCCCTGCTTGGCCATCTGGAAACCGTCGAGCGCGGTGACGACGGACGTCGCCTCTCCGGGAATATTGACCAGGATCGAGGTGGTCGAGCCGCCATATTGTGCGCCGTAGTAGATGCCGGCGAGCATGATCAACGCGCCGACCGGCGGCAGGCCGAACGTGATCGGCAGCAGCATCGCGACGGTGGCGATGGTGCCGATGCCCGGCAGCACGCCGACCAGCGTGCCCACCAATGCGCCGATCAGGCACATCAGGAGATTGATCGGCGAGAGGGCGACGACAAAACCGTGGGCGAGATTGGCAAACAGTTCCATCACGCCCTCACTGGATCAGGAAACGCGGGAACATCGGCATCGGAAGTCCCAGCACATAGGGAAACAGCAGCGCGCAGCCGAGCGTCAGACAGGCGCCGACGATGATCGCCTCGAGCCATTTTGTCTCATACGTGCCGAGGGCGGCGATCAGGAAGCTGGCAAACGCTGACACGACGAGCCCGAGCGGCCTGATCGCCAGCGCAAAGAACACGATCGCCGCCGACACGAACAGCGGTCCGCGCCATGAATAGGCCGCGATATGCGGGCCGTCGTTCAGTATCCCCATCAGCGCGACGACAGCGCCGAGGATCAGGAGCAGCACGGCGAACATCCGCGGTGCGGTTCCGGCGCCGAACGAAAATCCGTGCATGCCCTGCAGATCGCTCGAGGCCCACAAGGCGAACAGGGCGATCGCCATCAGGGCCACCCCGCCGACAAAGTCCTGCGGACCACGTACCCACTTCGGCAGGATGGATCTGACCGGCGCGTGGCTCGGCGTATCACTCATGGCTACTCCCCCCGGCAGGGCTGTCCCGCCCGTTTTGATTGGATGGCTTTGGCTTGTGGTGCTGGCCCGAAGCCTTGCTAGCGATTTTCGTCACACAACGCCAGCAAAACCCAAGATGCCCCCGGCGAGCAACATCCAAAAAGGATTGATCCGCGTCGCAAAGGCAAGCGCGGCTGCGACAATGGTGATCAGGGCTGCGATCCAACTTTGATCTGATGTCCGCGCCAGGATCAGGGCGCTTGCGGCCATCAGGCCGATCGAAAGCGGAACCAACGCCGCCTGAATGATCGCCGGCCAGCGCGCGTCGCGCGAGCGCTCGAGGAAGCGGCTCACATAATAGGCAAGCAGTGCGGTCGGGCCGCACATCGCAACCGTCGCCGCGACTGCGCCGGCGATGCCTGCGACAGAATAGCCGATCAACGTCACGATCAGGACGTTCGGTCCCGGCGCGAGCTGCGAAATCGCAAACACGTCGGCGAACTGCTTGTCGGTCATCCAATGCTGCACGTCGACCGCCACGCGGTGCATTTCGGGAATGGCCGAATTAGCCCCGCCCACCGCAAACAGCGACATCAGCGCAAATGTCCAGATCAGGGTCGCGATCGGATTTGGGGGCGCGGTCATGGCTTCACCCTGCGGCGGGCCAAAACCGTGATCGCAAGGCTGAGTGGGATTGCGACCAGCAGCACGATCTGCAGCGGCCATCGAACGAGCCCGATCGCGACGAACACCGCGACCAGGATGAGAAGGCCGATGACGTCGCGCCGCTTGAGGAGCGGCATCATCATCTTGAGCACGACCGCGACCAAAAGCCCGACGGCCGCGCAGGAGACGCCTTCGAGCGTGCGGCGAAGGGCGTCGATTTCGCCATAACGCGCGTAGAGCGCAGCCAGGATCGTCGCAATCACCATCGGCGGCCCGACCAGCCCGGCGAAGGCGGCGAGACCGCCGGCGATGCCGCGGAAACGCGAGCCGAACACGACCGACAGGTTGACGATGTTCGGGCCGGGCAGGAAATGGCAGAGCGCGAAGGTCTCGTTGAACTCCTCCGCCGTCATCCAGCGATGCTTTTCGACGATGCCGCGGCGGGCCCAGACCAGGACCCCGCCAAAACCGGCCAGCGACATCTTGGCAAAGGCGATGAACAGCTCGAACAGGCCGGGCTGATGGGGCGGATTTGGAGCTGGAACGTCCGGCGCCGGGGCGGCGGCCGGCGGAGGATCCGGAGGCATGGCGCAAATCTAGAGTGGCGGCGGGGCGCCCACCAACCCAAATCGGCGTGTTTTTCACACCCTGAAAGGGCCCTGAATCGGCTCTGTTTTTCTCGGCGTTTGGCGCCTATATTGGGGGTGCCGGTTCGCCGGCTATGGAAATAAATGACCGTCGCAATAAACCATTCGGACCCGGGGGCGGTACCCGGCGCCTCCACCCAAACCCATCGCCTCAGGTGGTTTTCGGCGGGGGCGAAATAGGATCGACGAGGGCGTAAAGGGCGTGTTTTTTCTCGGTATGGTTCCGCCGATATCGGGCCATTGCAATAGTTGCCAACGACAACTTTGCTCCGGTTGCTCAGGCTGCGTAACGCAGTTTGAAAGACCATCTTAAAGTCCTAGCGGGTTAAGCTCCGCTAGGCGGGGTCCGGAGGCACCTGGCAACAGAAGCCTCCACTTCATTCCAGATCGGGCCGTGTGCTCGCATTTCCGCGGCCGCCCTGCTGATTTCCGGCTCCCGGCAGGGTAGCATGGCCAAAAAGGGGCGAGTCGGGCGGTCCGGCGGCGCCAAACCAGCAGGCCACTTTCGAAAGCGACAGGATACCCCATGGCGACCGATCACATCCGATATGACGTGCTGGCGCGCGACGCGCTGCGCGGGGTGCTGCGGCGGGTCCTGGCCGACGCCGCCGAACACGGCCTGCCGGGCGAGCACCATTTCTACATCACCTTCCTGTCGACCGCCGACGGCGTGAAGCTGTCGCCGCGGCTGCTTGCGCAATATCCGGAAGAGATGACGATCATCCTGCAGCACCAGTTCTGGGACCTGGTGGTGACGGAGGACAAGTTCGAGGTCGGCCTGTCGTTCGGCGGAATTCCCGAGCGGCTGACGGTGCCGTTTGCCGCCGTGACGCGCTTCCTCGACCCGTCGGCACCTTTCGACCTGCAATTCGATGCGTCGGATGCCGTATCGGAAGAGCCGCCGGCGAAGGTGCCGGCCGCAACGCCGGCGACGCCCCTGCCCGCGCCGCCCGCTCGGCCCGCGGCTGAGAGCCCGGATGAGCCCGAGAAGCCCAGCGAGGGCGCCGAAGTGGTTCGGCTCGATCGTTTCCGCAAGAAATAATCTAAGCGCCGATCAAGCCTCGCCCCTGTAGGATGCTCCTCCCAAGGTCGGAATGACCGCGCGTCATCCCGGACTATTCTCTGTCTGAGCACGATCTCCGGGTGGGTGCTTTGCGCCTGCCGTGGGGGAAGCACCGGTTCGTTCCGCGTTTCCGGATCATGCTCGCATGACGCAACGGAAAGCATCGATGGCTCGATCAGCAAGAACAAAGGCAACGACCCGCAGCGAGACCGACAGCTTCGGTCCGATCGACGTGCCCGCCGACCGCTACTGGGGCGCGCAGACCGAACGCTCGCGGCAGAACTTCAGGATCGGCCACGACCGGATGCCGATCGCGATCGTCCATGCGCTTGGCATCGTCAAGCTCGCCGCAGCGCTGACCAATCGCGAGCTCGGCCTGCTCGACGCACGTCGCGCCAGTGCGATCGTCCGCGCCGCGAAAGAAGTGATCGAGGGTAAGCTCGACGATCATTTTCCGCTGGTGGTCTGGCAGACCGGCTCCGGCACCCAGACGAACATGAACCTCAATGAGGTGATCGCCAACCGCGCCAACCAGATGCTCGGCGGCGAACTCGGCGCCAAGAAGCCCATCCATCCGAACGATCACGTCAACATGAGCCAGTCGTCGAACGATTCATTCCCGACCGCGATGCATATCGCGGCCGCGCAAGCGATCATCGCCGATCTGCTTCCGGCGCTTGGCGAGTTGCACGGCGAGTTGCGCAGGAAGGAGAAGGCCTTTGCAAAGATCGTCAAGATCGGGCGCACGCACACCCAGGATGCGACGCCGCTGACATTGGGCCAGGAATTCTCCGGCTACGCAGCGCAGGTCGAAAGCGGCACCGCGCGGCTGCGCAGTGCCGTGAAGGATCTGTTTCCGCTGGCGCAAGGCGGCACGGCGGTCGGCACCGGCCTCAACTCAAAACCGAAATTCGCCAGGACGTTTGCCAGGCACGTCGCCAAGATCACCCGGCTGCCGTTCACAAGCGCCGCGAACAAGTTCGAGGCATTGGCCTCGAACGACGCCTACGTGTTCGTGCACGGCGCGATCAATTCAATGGCGACCGGGCTGTTCAAGATCGCCAACGACATTCGCTTCCTCGGCTCGGGCCCGCGCTCCGGCCTTGGCGAATTGATCCTGCCCGAGAACGAGCCGGGCTCGTCGATCATGCCGGGCAAGGTCAACCCGACCCAATGCGAAGCGATGACCATGGTCTGCTGCCAGGTATTCGGCAACGAGACCGCGATCACGATCGCCGGCAGCCAGGGGCATTTCGAGCTCAACGTGTATAAGCCCGTTTTGGCATATTGTATGATGAATTCCATTCAGCTGCTGTCCGACGTTGTCAGCTCGTTCACCGAGCATTGCGTTGTCGGAATAAGCGCCGACGAAAAGCGCATCAGCGAGTTGATGCAACGTTCGCTGATGCTGGTGACCGCGCTTGCGCCGAAGATCGGCTACGACAACGCCGCGAAGGTCGCCAAGTCGGCGCATGCGCGCGGAACGACGCTGAAGGAAGAAGCATTGCGGCTTGGATTTGTGTCTGCAGATGAATTTGATCGCCTGGTGCAGCCGGACAAAATGACACACCCAGGCTGAGTGAGCGCGCCGAGGACCGGAAAAGTACGGGCTCGCGTGCGTGATATAATTATAGACCATAACGCCTAAAGAATGAGGGAAGTCATCTATCAGCTCTGCGTTGACGCATGGTACAGCGAACAGACGTTGCGTTTTCGCAGAGCGAAATCGATTTTTTGATGCTATCACGACGCATCAAACGAGGAATTATGGATGGATGTCGAGCCTGGCGCGCAGCGCGACCACTCTTGCTTTCGTCACATTGTGCCACCAAGTCGAGTGAATGGATGATGGGAACGAGCATGGGGGACGTGGTCAACTTGAAGCGTTTCAAGAAGCGCGGCGAGCGCGAACAGGCGGCGAAGCAGGCTGAAGCCAATCGTGCGCTGTTTGGCCGCACCAAGTCCGAGCGCGCGCGCGACGAAATGATCAGCGAGCGCACCAATCGCCTGCTCGATCAGCACCGTATCGATGGTGGAGACGCATCATGAAGTCCCCCGTCGTCAAACGTTCGATCGTCGTCGCCGGCCACAAGACCAGCGTCAGCCTCGAAGAGGCGTTCTGGAACGGCATGAAGGAGATTTCCGGATTGCGGAACATGACGCTCTCTGAACTGGTTGGTGAAATCGACAGCAATCGCCAGCAGGGCAACCTTTCTTCGGCGATCCGCCTCTTTGTGCTGGATTATTTCCGGTCTCGTGCGACGCCGGCCGTGCCGGAAGCAAGGCCGCAGCAGCTGGATACGCGGCAGCAGGCCTAGCAGCATCGTCCTGAAATCACCTCTAACGTCGCATGTTCCAAGGCATGCGACGTTTTTTGTTGCGCGAACGGTGGGCGATGAAAATCAAACGCATCGTCGCAGACATTGCAGCCGCTGACGTGACGGCCGCGAAAGCCTTTCTATCAGGATATGCTCGGACTCATTCCGTAAATGGATTTCGGTTGGGTTGCGACTTATGGCTCATCCGAAACAATGCGCGTTCAAATCAGTTTCGTTTCCGAAGGCGACTCGGGTGCCCGATCTGACGATCGAGGTCGATGATCTCGATGACGCGATTCGTCGCGTCACCGGCGCGGGCATCGCCATCGAATACGGACCGGCCGATGAGCCATGGGGCGTCCGTCGATAGCGGCATCGCATGCGAACGCTCTGCTCGCGCGCTGTCCTGATTTCACCTCCTGCACTGATGCACTGGTTTTGGTCGACGTGACGAGACCGCGTCATGCGCGCCCGCGGAGTCCGGTCCCGATTGTCGGAACCGACAGGCGCTAGTTCTGGACCGCCGGCCGCGGCGGCGGATTGGCGACTTGCGGCGTCAGCGACAGCGGCGGACGCGGCTTTGGCTTGGCCGCCCCGGGCGCAGGTTTGACCTCGATCGGCGGCGGCAGCGGCGCAACCTGCGGCTGGCTCGCGACCGGCGCCGGCGGCGCCGTGGCAACCGGCGGCACGACCGGCGGACGCGGCGCCACGACCTTCGGCTTCTGCGGCACGCGGCGCGGATCGCGGCCCGGGATCGGCACCTCACCCGGTGGCAAGGCGGCGGAAGCGGGATCCGGCGTTTCCGCTGCCGGCTCGGTCGGCTGCGGGAGCGCGGCCGGCAACGGCTCGGGCGGTGGCGGCGGCTCGCCGCGCTCGATCGCGTCCAGCCTGCGCGTTTCGCGATCGATCGCGCGCACCGCGAGCCAGGACGACAAGGCGGCGATATCGATGCTGCGCGTCAGCCCGTCGGGCGTGCCGACGGCGAGCAACTGGATTTCCGGCCGATTGTTGGCGGTGCCGACGAGTGTCGAGGCCAGCGCAGCGCGGATGTCGGCCTGATCGGCCGGAATGTCGTAACCACCGGAGACGATGGCGTTGGCGCCGTTGGCGGCAAGCGTCGTCGCGCCGACACGGATACGGCCGTCTCGGATGTTGAACGGAATTTGTGCTGACGCAATCGACAAGGTGCCGGCGGCGAGCATGGGCTCGACGATCTGCTTCAAGCGCGCATCGTCGGTTGCCTGTCCGAGGTCGCTGGCGCGGATCGCGGCGTCGAAAACGCGCGGGTCGAGCCCCGCGAGCTTGATCGATTCCAGCGTCACCGTGCCGCTCCCCGACAGCGCGCCGGTGAGCGCCGAAGCGCTGCGGCCCTGGCTCATCAGCGCCATCTGCATCGACGCGCGACCTTTCGGCATCGCGAGATTGCGATAGCGCAGCGCCGCACCGTCGACCCCCGCGAGTTGAACATTCGCGTTCACGGTGAGGCCGCCCGCGCCATGGCGCGCCTCAATGGTGGCGCTTGCCTCGCCGCCGCCGATCTTGCCCTTGATGCCGTCAAAAGTCAGCGATTGACCATCGGCCCTGACGATGCCACTGACCGGTTGCAGCTCGGCGCCGCCAGGCAGCACGCCGTGCAGCGCCTCGAACGCGACCTTGCCGCGCCAGCCTTTGGTCAGGCCCGCATTGAGCGGCTCGGCTCCATCGTGACCGGCGGCGCCGATCGCGGTCGCAAAGATCGGCGCGAGCGTGATCTGATCGAGACCGACCTCGCCCTCGATGCTCTTCTCATCGGCAAGCGTCAGCGCAAGGCGACCGCGCAGCCGCGAGCCGGCGACGATGCTGTCGAGATCGTCGAAGATCAGCCTGCGGCCGGCCAGCGCGACGCGCGACGAGAGACGGATGTTTGCGGCTTGATCAGGTGATTTCAGGTCAAGCAGCGGGCCGATGTCGGCACTACGGACGCGCAGATTGACGCCGGCCTTGGCCTCCTGCGCCCAGGGCTCGATCGACCCCTCGGCGTCGGCATCGAGTCCGGCTCCCCAGAGCTTCGCCTTCAGCCGCAGCGGCGCGCGCCATGCGCCGCTCACCGTGCCCTCGAACTGCGCGGGGCCCGCGCCGGCCGCTATCGCGCTGTCGAGGTCGAGCAGCGCCAGCAGCGTGCGGCCCTGATCGGCCGAAAGTTTGGTGTCCACCGCGACGTCGCTGCGGCCGAGCGCATCGAGATCGAGCGCGCGGATCGTCGCGAGCGGCGGCGTCGCCGAAATCACCGCGCGTCCCTTCACCTGCGGCGCATCGAGGTCGAGCGTCGCCTGCATGGCGGCACGATCGGTGGCCTGCCCCTTGCCCTTGTTGAGATCGAGCGCGAGCTTTGCGTGGACCGGACCGGAATCGCTCTGGAGCGCGCCGAGCCGCGACGCGAGCGACGGCGCGAACGGCTGGATGCTCGCTGCAAGCCGCCCGAGCGACGCGGCCGATGCATCGATCGCCAATTTGCCGGTTGTGCTGACGCGGTCGAAACTGCCGCCGCCTTCCAGGGTAACGTTGTCGGGCTGGCCGATCCTGATGCGGTCGAGCACGATCTCCTTTGGGCTGTAGCCGATCCTCGCGATCAGCGGCCGCAACTCCTGGCCCGCGGAGATCGCGCGGCCGATATCCAGCGAGAGCCGCGCCTCGTCGGGCCATTCGGCCTGCGGTCCCGCCAGCGAACGGATCAAGGCCGCGGTTGCATCGAGATCCAGTCGCTCCGCCTTCAGCTGCGCCTCGACCTTCGATCCGTCGGTCGCTTCACGGCGCGAGACCGCAACGCGGCCCTCGATCGCCCCACCATCGATCTCGGCCTTCATTGCGTCGATGGCAAATCCGGCCGCAGACGCCGTAACGTCGCCGCGCAGCCGCAGCGGCTTCTGGCTGCGATAGGCGATGTCGCCGCGGCCCTGCAGCCAGGTCATCAGCGCGTCGGGATCGGACGATTCGATCGTGAGCGCCGTCTTGAAGCTGTCGCGCGACGTGCCTTGCGCGCCGGCGCCGCTCATCGAAACGCGCGTCGCCCCCGGTGCGCGGAAGTCCAGCCGGCGTACGGTCCAGGATTTTGCATCTGACGCGAGTTCGGCGGAAATATCCTGCAGCGGACGACCACCGAGCATCACCTGCTCGGTCGCGAGCTCGATCTGCGCGGGCATCGGGCTTTGCGGCAGGCCCGACAGCACGGCGCGCAAGGCGGGCAGCACGCGCGCCGGCTCCGCGTTGCCATCCTTGCCGCCGTCGCTGGCCGCAAACCTGTCGGCATCGAGCTGGCGCGCCGATAGCGCGGCGCGCAGCAGCGGCGAGGCGCCAAGGCGGATATCGCCGCTGCCGGCGAGTTTCAGCGCGCGTTCCTCGGCGCCGTAGCTTACCTCGACCTGATCGAGGCGCGCGGCGGAATGGTCGGCCTTCACCCTGGCGGCGATCCGCCATGGCGGCTCGTCGCCCTGGCCGCGCTGACTGGGCGAGGCCAGCGTCACCGCTCCCTCGAACCGCGGCGCGCGGGCCTCGAAATTCAGGACCCCGTCGAGATCGGCCGAGAACGGGCGCTGGCCCGGATCGACATTGAGATGCACGCGCGTGCCGTTGCCGTCGGGCCCCCGCCCCGACGAGATGCGAAACGGATAGCGGGCCCCTTCGAACATGAAATTGCCGTCGCCGCGGATCGCGCCGGCAAGCGAGCGGACATCGCCGCCGAAGGCGATATCGCTCAGCTCGAGCGTGGAGCGGCTCGACGCATCATGCAGCGCGACGCGGCCGGTGAGATTGAGCCGGTCGATCGCGAGCGAGGCCAGATTGAACGTGCCGATCGAGGCCGGCCAATCGATCCGCCCCTTCGGATCGAGCCCGAGATCGAGCGATACGCCGTTGATGGTGAGCTCGGTGGCACGCCATTCACCGCGCATCAGCGAACCCAGGCTGAACTCGACGTCGAGCTTGTCGGCACGGACCTTGCCGAGGTCGTTGGCGCCGCCGACGGTGACGGTCCTGAGCCGCAGCGAGGGCGCCGGCAGCAGGCGCGCGTCCAGTTCGCCGCCGACACGGACCGGCGCGCCGATGATCTTGGTGGCCTCCGCCTCGAGCTGCGGCCTGAACTGGTTCCAGTCGACGAAATACGGACCCACCAGCGCGGCCACCAGCGCAAGGATGAAGGCGATTGCCAGGCCGAGCAGTGTCGTCTGCACGGTGTCTCCCTTTGAGCCCGCTCCGCGGCAGCCTGCCCACGCCGAAGCCGAGCCGGAGCAGTCCAATATATAGAGACAAGTATGGCGAAGTCACAGCAGCTTTGCTGCTGCCACCAAAGGCAGAGCGATGTTTTCACTCAACAGCGCGTGCGTGCGGCCGCCGTCGTGAGTACCCCGGAATCTACGGGTCACCAGCTCGCAGGCAGGCGCTTCAGCCCGCGCAGCACGAAGGTCGGCCGCCACTCCGGATTTTCCGCGTCATCGAGCCGCAGGTCCGGAATCCGGCGCAGCAGGGTCGAGATCGCGATCTCCGCCTCGATCCGCGCCAGCTGGGCGCCGAGGCAGAAATGGATGCCGCCGCCGAATGACAGCGGCTTCACGTTCGGCCGCTTGATGTCGAGCCGTTCAGGGTGGTCGGGATAGACAGCCGGATCGTGATTGGCCGAGCCGAGCAGGCACAGGACGCTCTCGCCCTTCGGGATGCGCTTGCCGCCGAGATCCTCGATATCCTCGAGCGCAACGCGGCCGGTGAGCTGCACGGAGGAATCGTAGCGCAGGAACTCCTCGATTGCGTTGGTGATCAGGCCGGGATTGGCCTTGAGCAGCGCGAGCTGATCCGGGTTGCGATGAAGCGCCAGGAGGCCGTTGCCGATCAGGTTGACGGTCGTCTCATGGCCGGCGCCGAACAGCAGGATGATGTTGGCGGTCAGCTCCTCGTTGGTGAGCTTCTGGCCGTCCTCCTCGGCCTGCACCAGTTGCGTGGTCAGGTCGTCGCCGGGCTGCTTGCGGCGCAGCTCGAACAGCTGGTGGAAGTACATCGCCGCCATCGCGTTGCCGGCATTGCCCTCCTTGATCTCCTCAGCTGTCAGCGGCACCGGATCGAGGATCCGCCCGCCGTCGCGGGAGCCCTTGTAGAACGCCTCGCGATGCTCCTCGGGGATTCCCAGCATGTCGCAGATGATCGTCACCGGCAGGCGGAAGGCGAAATCCTCGATCAGGTCCATCTTGCCCTGCGGGATGATGCGGTCGAGCGTCTCGTCGACGATCTGCTGGATGCGCGGACGCATGTCCTCGACCCGGCGCGCCGTGAAGGCCTTCACGACAAGGCCGCGCAGGCGGGTGTGATCGGGCGGATCCTGCTGCAGCATCCAGTGGCTCATGCTGCGGAAGATCGGCTCGTCCATGATCTTGGGGCCGTAGCGGCGAATGGTGCGGTCGACATAGTCCTTGCCGAAACGTTTGTCGCGCAGCACGAGGCTCACCTCGGCGTGACGGCTCGCCACGAAGGCGCCGTGCGCGTTGACGTGCATCGGGTCCATGCTGCGCAGCCGCTCGTAGTACGGATACGGGTTGCGGATGAACTCAGGCGCCAGTGGGTTGAAAAGCGGCTCGCTGTTCGCCTTCTGGACATGCTCGTTCATGGTGACCCTCGCTGGGTTGCCGCGCCGATGCCTGCATGCTGGCGCGCCTTGGTGTCATCCTCAGGGCCGGACTTGCGTTGGTCCGCTCCCTCTCGCTCGGCACTTGCAACTCGATACACTCTTGTATCGAGTTGCATTCTGCCCTAAATTGCGCCGATGTCAAGGGTACGAACCAGACCGACACGGGACGACACCTGCGAGAAGCTGTTCGAGGCGGCGGCGCAGGTGTTCGAGAACGAGGGAATTGGCGGCGCCAGCATCGAGGCGATCGCGGCCGCCGCGGGCTTTTCGCGCGGTGCTTTCTACTCGAACTTCAAGAGCAAGGACGAATTGATCATCGCGATGCTCGAGGACCATGTCGAGCAGTCGATCCGGCGCAATCTCGACCTGCTCGCGAAGCACAACAACCTCGACGACTATCTCGAGGCGCTCAGGACGATGGACCGTAGCCGGCAGGATCCGCTCGGCCGCTCTCCGCTCCTGCACATGGAGATGATCCTGTTCGTGGCGCGCGCCGAGAAGCGCCGTCCGGAACTCGCCAAGCGCCTGCGCGCGCGACGCAAGCTGGTCGCCGACATCGTCGAAACGACGCTGAAGAAGTCGGGCCGCAACGGCGCGCTCAACGCGGAATGGACCGGTGCGGTCGTGCTGGCGCTGGAAGACGGCTTCCGCCTGCACCGCCTGATCGATCCGGAGACCACGCCGCCTGACAGCTTCCTGCGCGCCATCACCGATCTGCAGCGTTCAATGGGACTTTCGCCCAGCTGATCGCGATCACGCGACGCCCTGGACCCTGTGCATCTGTCCGGCGACGGCACGCACCCTGCCGGGCGAGGCCTGCCAGATCGCGATCGCCGACAACAGGCTCACGGCAATGCCGACCGCGAACGCGGCCGTATAGCTGCCCGACAAATCGTACAACTGGCCGGTGGCCCAGGGTCCAGCGGCGCCGCCGGCCAGCGCGGCCAGCATGACGGTGCCGAAAATGCTGCCGTAATGCTTGCCCTGGAAAATCTCCAGCACGACCGGCCCCATCACCGAGGTCAGGCCGTAACCAAGCGCCCCCTGCGTGAAGACCATGAGATAGACGAGCGGCATCGTCGGCCAGTAGTTCAGGGCCACCAGCGCTGCAAAGCAGACCGCGAAGCCAATGCACGATATCGCCCACACCCACTCGCGGCCGATGCGATCCGACAGGTGCCCGAGCCAGATCTGGCCGGGAATGCCGAGCAGGCTGACGACACCGAGTGCCCAGACCCCGACATTGGAGCTGAAGCCGATATCGAGCAGGAATTTGGTCTGGTGCACCTGCACCGCGTACCAGATGTACAGGCCGCAGAAATAGCCGACCGCGATCCACCAGAACCGCGCGGTCCGCAGCGCGCGCCGCAGCGTCCAGTCGATGCCGGCCCATACGGGATCGACGACATTCGATGCCACTTTGGCCGACGCGGCAGTCGGCGCCGCGTCGCCGTCGGGCCGCAATCCGATGTCCTCCGGGCGCTTGCGCAGCAACAAATTGATCGGCGCCAGCACGACCAGCACCAGGATGCCCATCGCGGTGCAGGCGGTGCGCCAGCCGCTCTGCTCGATCATATGCTGCACCCACGGCAACAGCGTCACCGAGCCGATGCCGACACCGGCGAAGGCTAGACCGATCGCCAGTCCGCGGCGGCGGACGAACCAGTTCGGCACAAACAGCGACTGGCCGGAATAGCCGAGGCAGACGCTGCCGGCGCCGACCAGCACGCCGATCGTGAGATAGAGATGCCAGGGCTGCGTCGTCAGCGGCGCCAGCAACAGCCCTCCGCCCATCAGTGCGACGCCAAGCTCCATCACCGCGCGCGGCCCGCCGCGGTCCATCATCCGCCCGATCAGCGGGCTGACGGCACCGGATACCACAAAGCCGAACGAGAACGCGCCGGCCGTGACGCCGCGCTCCCAGCCGAACTCGCTGACGATCGGCGGAAAGAACAGCGAGAACGCCGTACGCGCATTGACGCCGATCGCCATGGTGACAAACGTCACCGCGACGATGATCCAGCCGTAGAAGAAGGGAAGTCGCATGGAGGGATGTTCGTGTTAGGTGCTCGAGGCACAAATTGCATATTCCAACCCGCACTCGCGCGCCACGTTGTCACGGGTATTGCGGTAGCGTGCCGACGAAGGTCTTCTGCAACGTTGCATGAGCAATAGTGCACTCGCAGAGCGCAACACAACCCTGCCGATCATGACTTCCTTTGCGAACTTGATGCAGATATTCTTTTCGAACAGGCAGCCAATTCTTCGTACTCGCATTCAGGGAAGCATCAATAAAAATTTCGCAGAAGTTTCAATAATATGACCCCATCGGTGCCGGAAGTTCGACGACGCCTTGCGGCAATTCTTGCCGCTGACGTGGTTGGGTATACACGTTTAATGGAGGCGCACGAGGAGAACACTCATACGCGGCTCATGCAGCTGCGCTCGGAAGTCCTCGACCCTGGTGTAGCGGCGCAAAAGGGAAGGATCGTCAAGAACACCGGCGACGGCTTCCTTGCAACCTTCGATACCGCGCGAGACGCGACGCGCTGTGCGCTTTCGCTGCAGGAAGCGGTCGCTTTGAATACGGCGGGGATGCCCGCTGACGAGCGCATCAGCTTTCGCATAGGGTTGAATGCTGCGGACATTATCGTTGAAGAAAATGACGTCTATGGCGAGGGTGTCAATATTGCAGCACGCCTTCAAAACTATGCGCAGGCGGGTGGCGTTGTTGTTTCGGGCGCCGTTGCGGAGCAGCTCGGCCAGGATTTCGACGTCAGCGTGATTGATCTTGGCGATCTGCATCTTCGCAATATGGGCCGCCCCGTCCGCGTATATGCGCTCCATCCGTCCATGCAGCCCGCGAAGCTGGTTGGCGAAGCTCTGGTGGGCTCGGAACCTCGCCCCTCGATTGCGGTTCTGCCTTTCCGAATGAACTTGGCCACCCCTGAGGAGGGGTACTTCGCTGATGGCGTTGTCGACGACATCATTCGCGGCCTTGCCGGGCTCAAGGAGCTCTTCGTCGTATCCCGCGGGTCCAGCCTTGGTTTTGGCGGCCGCAATATCGACGTGCGCGAGATCGGGCGTCAGCTCGGGGTTCGGTACGTACTCTATGGGGGGATTCAGAGAACGATGACGACGGTCCGCATCGTGACCGAGCTCAGTGATGCCGAGTCAGGCGAAGTCATTCGCTCGGATTTGCACGAAGGCGACCTTCGCGAACTCTTCGCCCTTCAGGATCGCATTGCCATCAGTGTTGTAAGACACATCGCACCGCAGGTTCGCGAGCGGGAGCTGATGCGAGCGATGCGCAAACATCCGCAGAATCTGACTGCTTACGATCTCGTATTGCAGGCACTCGATCTGTTGTACCGAATGGACTACGACTCGTTTTCGAAGGCCCGTGGCCTGCTCGAGCAGGCCATATCACACGACCCGAATTTTGCTCTGGCCTATTCCTACGTTGCTCTTTGGTACGTGTTCCGGATCGGAGAAATGGGATCGCCCGATCCGGACGGCGATGCCGCCGCTGGCGCCCTATATGCCAGGGAGGCTATCGAACGCGGCGGTGACGATGCGTTCGCGTTGGCGGTGTATGGCCATGTCCAGTCATTCTTGCTCCATGACTTTCAGAGCGCAAAGATTGCCCTGGAGCGCGCAATTGCCGCGGGGCCGAGTTCCGCCATGGCCTGGACCATGGCAAGCGCGACATCCGGCTTTCTTGGTGACGGCCCCACCGCAGTGCGCCAGGGTGAGCAGGGCGTGCGACTTTCGCCGCTCGACGCCCGCTCGTTCTGGCACGAAGGGCTGCTCGGCCAAGCTCATTACGTGAATGGCGACTATGAGCAGGCATTGGAATGGGTGCGCGGCGCGCTGAACCGCAACGGGCTCATTCGCTTCAATCAGCGCCTGCTCATCGTCACGCTCGGCGCCTTGGGCCGCCGTGAAGAAGCCGCGGAGGCGGCGCGCCATTACCTCGAGATTCAACCGGACTTCCGCGTATCGTCCTACGCGAGACGCTGCCCTTTTCGCGGCGCTGCGTTGGAAACCTGGCTCAGGCACCTGCGATCGGCGGGCCTTCCTGATTGAGTTGTATTGCTGGCGACAACTGCCGAAAGAGGGAGAGACGTCATGACAGGCAACACGGGCAACACGGGCAATACGGGAAACACCGGCAATACCGGGAACACCGGAAACACCGGCAGCGTCGGTGGTGATGGCTGGTTCATTTCAGACCGCGTCGACCTGCCATTCGTCACACGGCTTGATCCTGCCGGCGAAAACGAGCTTGGCAGCCTACGACGGACTCCACCAGCGCATTTCGGCAGCCGGCAATGGTCGGCGAACTGGTATGCATGGCGCGTCTTGCATGAGATGGTGGCCAAAGTCCCCGGCTGGGCGACGACCATCGATGGGGACGCGACCCTCACGACGATTCGGAATGACCTGGTCGCCAACTACAACCTCTACATAAACAACCTTGTGCTTGCCGCGCGGGATGAACGCCCGGATGCCATGGCTGGCATCCTCTCGCAGGACGTTGAGTTCTTCACGGATTTCTTGGCTGTGCTCACGGCCAGGCCGGGTTCGCATCCGCAAACCTGGCGCGTATTGCATATCGCAAGTCTCATTGGATCCTTTGCGGCATTGTATTTCAAGGACAAGTACGATTTGCCGAGACCATCGCAGATCTGTCCCGCATTGCTGCCGCCGATCCCCGTCCCCGGCCACTCATCGTGGCCAAGCGGGCATTCCACACAGGCGCATTTCATGAAGAACTGCGTGCTCAGGGTATTGGCCGCATCTACGATGCCTGCGGCTGACCAGGCCGTATTGAGATCCGACTTGTCGATTCTGGCGGATACGATCGCGCGAAACCGCGAGATTGCCGGTGTGCATTATCCGAAGGACTCCGAAGGCGGCGCCAGGATTGCGGATTTGCTTAACACCGTCATCCTGACACCAGGCACCGTGCCGATGTTTGACGGTGCGATCGCGGCTGCCGCAGGTGAATGGCAATGAGTACGGGCGACGGGCAGAGCCCGACATTTGACCCCGAGCGCCTGAAGAAGATCGTCACGGATTCGACGAGGAGCGTTCGCCCTCCCCCCGGGTTTGACCCGTTGAAAGCGCCGCAAGAAGAGCTGAAGACGCTCGGATTCCCAAAGCGGCCGGACCCCGCGCTTCAGCCCGCCGAGTATGCGTTCTGGCAGGAGATGTTTGCGCCGCCGGTGCAATTCGAGGCTTTCGATTTCGAAGTCCTTCCTCCTGTCCCGACACTCCGCCGCAGATTTTTCGTTCCGTTGCCGCGGCGACAAAGCAGCTCCAATTGGTCCGGCGTCTACATCACGCCGAGGGATGGCACGGTGTTTTCATCAATCTGGGGGAAATTCCAGGTCCCGACACCAAATCCGCCTGCCGGAGGCCGAGCCACGGAGAAGTATCACAGCTCCACGTGGATCGGTCTCGATGGGCAGCGTCGCTATTACCGATCAACCCTCCCGCAGATCGGCACAGCGCAGAATATCGATCCGGGCTCGGGGGCGCCGAAGAAGTCGTTCTCCGCCTGGTGGCAATGGTGGGTCCGGGATGTCCCGGCTCAAGCGTATCCCACGACGCTCGCTTCGCCAGAAATTCACGCCGGCGATTTGATCATGTGCTTCATGCAGGTGGCGGACGACCGCACCGGGGTTTCATTCGTGATCACGAATCTCACAACCAGCCGATCCGTGCAGTTTTTCCAGACCGCGCCACTGACTGACGCGGGGCATCCCTTCAAGGTGCCGGGAGCGACGGCAGAATGGGTGATGGAGAGGCCGGCGGACGCGCCAGATCCAACACCGCTGCAGCTTCCGGACTACGGTACGGTGGATTTCCACGACTGCGGAGCGATGGCGATCAACATGGATACCGGACAGATGGTGGAGCGCAATCTCTCCGCCGCGACGCCCATGGACATGTACGTGGTGAGACAGAAGCCGGAGAGAACCGTGAAGATCTCGATCGCGAAGCCGCTCGATTCGACGGAGTTCCTCACGTACTTTCGCTAGTACGCGTTTACGGTGGCCAAGCCGTCGCTGTCCCTCCCCGCAACGACGATCTGCGGTGAAGGCCTGCGACAAATCGACCCGACGAGGCTGGGCAAGAACTCGGTCTTTTGCGGAGTTGATGTACGATTCGGTTCATGACGAA
>NZ_JBHMET010000107.1:11354-21979 GCF_042430365.1 Bradyrhizobium erythrophlei | reverse complement strand
CGCAAACGACGGCCTCTTCCAAAACCATTCGGCATAGTGCGGCAGTCGGCATAAACGGCACTATGCCGCATGCGGCATAGTGCCGTGTTCACGAGCGAAGCCAGGATCGCCCAGCTCTCGGCGCCGCCTTCGCTGCCGCTGAACAGCAAGTTCCGCCTCCCCATCGCAATCGGGCGCATTGAACGCTCGACCGTATTGCTGTCGACCTCGGCGCGGCCGTCGCGCAGAAACAGCGTCAACCCGTCCCAGTGATTGAGCGCATAGTTGATGGCCTCCGCCAGCTTCGACTGGGAGAAGAGCTGGCCGACCATGGCCGTCAGCCGCGTCCTGAGCGCCTCTATCAACGGAGCGGTCCTGGCGCGGCGGGCGGCAAGCCGCTGCTCGGCACTGCTGCCGCGGATCTCCGCCTCGATGACATAGATCGCCTGCAGGCGTTCGATCACCTCGCGCGCGAACGGCGACTGGGTCGTCTTGTACACCTCGACGAATTTGCGTCGGGCATGGGCGAGACAAAAAGCGAGCTGGATCGCGCCGCCATGGCCGCGGGCGAGCGCCTTGTAGGCGGCATACCCATCCAACTGCAGAATGCCGGAAAAGCCCGTCAATTGTCCGGCGATCTCCTCCGTGCCGCGGCCGTCGGCGAACACATAGGCAACCGCCGGCGGCGCCGGGCCGCCCCATGGTCGGTCATCCATGGCATGCGCCCAGAACTGGCAGATGCGGGTGCGATGTCGTCCGGGATCGAGCACCGGCATCGGCGTCTCGTCGCAGAACACGCGCGACGCGGCCTGAATCATCCGCAGCTGGAGCTCATAAAGGGTCTTGTGCCACCAGGCGGCACGCTTCACCCAGCCGGCGAGCGTCGCACGGTCAAGGTAGATGCCCAGACCGGCCAGCATCTGCACCTGGCGGTACAGCGGCAGATACCAGGCGAACTTCGAGACCACCACGTGGGTCACGAGCACCGTCGACGCCATGCCGCTCTCGATCAGGCGCGGCAGCACCTTTGCCTGGACCACGCCATCCGTGCAGCTGCGGCAGGCGTACTTGGGACGGACCGTACGCAGCACCCGCAGGATCGCCGGGATCACGTCCAGCACCTCGCTGACGTCCTCGCCGATCTTGTGAAGCTGGCCCTGGCAGCACGGGCACGCGGTCGCCTCCGGCTCCAGCACCTGCTCGCAGCGCGGCAGGTGCTTGGGCAGCGCACCGATGTTGCGGCGCGCCTTCTTGCGCGGCTTATGGGGCGGCTTCGGCGCGGGCGTATCGTCGTTGGTCGGCGCAGCCAGCGTGGTGGCGTCGGTCTCGAGATCGCCCAGCTCGAGCGCCAGCTGGGCCGCGACAGTCACCGCAAGCCGCTCCGAGCGCTTCCCGAAGATCATCTCCTTGAGCGTCTGCATCGCTACACGCGGCTTCTCGTTCTCGGCGTCAAGCGCGAGCACCATCTCGGTCAGAGACGCCGGATCGGTCGGGAGAGCGTCGGGACGAATCGCCATGATCAGGACGATACATGTGCACGCTCCAGGTTCCAGCGAAATCCTCCTCTCACCCCACAACGGCCGGGGGCATCACAGGCTTGGGTGAGACACGCGTCCACCCAAGTCCGTCAGCAGCATCGCGAGCTGCGTGGCACTTAGATGCACCACGCCGTCGCGGATCGGCGGCCAGGTGAAGCGCCCCTGGTGCAGCCACTTCGTCACCAGCACCATGCCGCTGCCGTCCCACGCCAAAAGCTTCACTCTGTCCATGCGCTTGCTGCGGAACACGAAGACGTCGCCGCAATACGGGTTCGCACTTAGCGCTTCGCTCACCAGCGCCGACAGCGTGTGCACCGACTTGCGGAAGTCGATCGGCTGTGCCGCCAGCACCACCTTGAGGTCGGACCGTAGTGCAATCACCGGATGTCCCGAAGCGCCGACAGCACCGTCGGAAGCGTCGCCAGTTCCACTCCCGGCTCGACCCGGATGCGCGCTCCACTCATCTCGATTACCCCGGAGAGCTTGGTGGCCGGTGCAGCGATCTCCAACGGAGTCGTCTGTGCCGACGAAATACGCTCGGACTCGTCAGCTGTCCCACCGCTCTCGGCACCAATTTGGATCGGCACGAAGCTCGGCGCCTTGCCGGTTACCGCCGCCGCAACCTGGCCTCGCCACGCCGTAAGCAGCCCGCGAGCAACGCCATTGCGCCGCGCCACGTCGGAGAGGTTCGCACTCTCCTTCTCTCCGCCACGATCCGGGCCTTCTCGTCGCCCGTCCATCGCCGCCGCCGCCCGGTGAACACCTCGATGCGACGATACGAGTCGCGTTCCTGCCTGGCATCAAGCATGGCATTTGCCATCGTTGCACCTCCACCGTCAGCTCATGCCAGGCTGTATCGCAGGCGAGCCGCGCGATGGCGAGGTGGGGGCCTCATGCCGGTTACGCTTGACAGGCATACTGATCAGGGCAATGGCCACCACGTGGGCAATAGCGAACTGTAGAGCCGCTCGGGCAAATCCATCGCGTCACGACAGCGGGGTGCGCCGACCACGATCCAAATCGCTGATCATGTTTGAGTAAAGCCGAGGACCCCGGAGAGTTCGTTCGTTGAACGTTTCTGCTTCTGCAGCTCGGCAGGCCTTGAGTTCTGCAATGTTCGCCACATTCAACTCAAGCAGACCGGTCGCCCAGTGCCGTTTACGGGGCCGCCTGCCAAAGTGGCTCTCATGTGAGGTGTGCTATTTCTTCTTGCGACGCGGATGCGCCGGCTTGCGACCTTTGGGCAGGGGCTTGGGAGCCGTCGCACCTTTGGGTGGCTGAACAAAGAGTTCAGACACATGAACACCTAGCGTTCGGGCGATACGATCGAGAAGATCAATTGTCGGGTTCTCCAGTTGCCGCTCAATACGGCCCATATAGGAGCGGTCAATCCCGGCATCGTAAGCCAGTTGTTCCGCCGGAATACCGCGATCTACGCGGATCCGGCGCACATTCCAGGCCACAAGCGCACGAGCTTTCATGCGCTAAAGCAGCCATTCGGCAGACTATCAAACCACTGGCTATAATCCGCCTATTTCGGTAAGGTCGTCCATAATGCAGTTGGCCAGAACCTGCGCGAGAAGCTTCAATGAAAAAGCCGGTGTTAGATCCAGATGTCGCCGATGTCGCGCCAAATGAGCCGGTGCTGACGATCTATGACGAGCAGTATCGGGTGGCGTGTTGGCCACTTCTTGATGCAGAAACCGACGGCGTCGATTGGAAAGAAGTTCCCGGGATCTGCTGCATAACGATCAGATCGCGAGCCCGTGCGCGCTCGCGAAGCATTCGATCGCCATTTCGCGCGCAGAATGGATGAGCGACCACGGTTCCCGCGAATTGCTTCGCGGCCGCGCGACCAGATAGCAAAATCGGTCACCTGGAGTTCGCAAGTGAGAACAGAATGCTTCCCTGGATGGATCGCGCAGCCAAAAGATCGACCACCGCACAGGCACGTGGATGCCCGCCGAACCGCACGCCTCTATGCCGCCTGGCAAGCAGGGAGCGAAGCCGGCGCATGCGGGCCGCCAAGTCTGCTGATCGCGCTCCGTGCGATATGGACCATGATCAAACGGCCGCTGGCGAACGTCGGGGTAAACGAAATTGGAGTGAGCGACGCGAGCCGTCTCGCTCGGAAACGCTCGCAGCCAGCCGCCAACTGACGTTCGTCAGGGAAACATTCCTGCAGGCTGCGACCTTCGATCGCTACGAAGACGCCCTGAATACGGCTATCATGGCCTTTTCAGTTAGATAGGAGTTTCAGGCCGTGCCGACCGCTCCCAAGATCGCAGATTTGGCGCCCGACGCGCCCCAGCTCACGCCCTATGACGAGCAACACGTCGTCACCTATATGCGTCTCCTCGATGCCGAAGCCGATCACGCGGATTGGCGCGAAGTCGCGCGCATTGTGCTTTGCATTGATCCCGCCCTCGAGCCGGATCGCGCTCGCCGTGCTTTCGACAGCCATCTGGCTCGCGCCAAATGGGTGGCGCGTCACGGCTATCGTGATCTCCTGCGCCGCGGTTGGCCGAAGAGTGAACAATGAATGCGTCCGAGTGAACGTGACTTCTTGTTGAGATCTAATCGCAAAAGTAGATCGTTCCATCGATTAAGTGCATCGACATCGAATAAGCGCATCAGCACAACCAGAAATCGTCACATTTGTCGGGCTGCAATTCCTCTTGCGTGAATGCATGGGGAAAATAGCTGATGGCAGGTGCCGACTGGAGATCAGAGCAAGCATACCCTGACGCCAAGACAACAGAAACTGTGGACCTAGCTTGGGAGTGCCTTCGCCGCCACCGCGAGTACCAACGAGACTATAAGCTCCTGGTCCGCAGCGACCGATCCAGCGCGACGGCGGATCACTTCCGCCGGAAGTGGGGGCTTTCGTTTCGCCGCTGACCCGCGAAAGACGTTCGACCAACAAGCTATTTTCTGGGCGCCTGAGGCGCTGTCGACCGTGCTAACTGTCCGCGCGACGATCTGCTCGGCGGCGTCCAAACGGTACCACCTGGATATTGCCAAACTACCGGGCAGCGAGCTTCGTCATACGCCAGATGGATGGCATGCCATCGTGCCGCTCGGAGGGGCAAAGCATCGCCTTTGGCTACCAGAACTTCCAGCGAGCGGCTCATTGGTTGCCGTCGAGCTGCCGCTCGACCGGAATTTCGACATGCGTTTGCGGGCAGCACGTCGATTTTGGCTGGCGCTCGAACAGCGTCCCCTCGGACCACCGCCTCTTGCTCTATCGATCCTGACCCGGCGGCGGCTCATTCTCGCTCTGCGAGCAGCGGATGGGTGGCTGGAAGGAAACAGCTATCGCCAGATCGCGCAAGGCCTGTTTGGCACGCTTCGCATTCCCGATCGAGGCTGGAAAACACACGATCTGCGCAGTCGGACCATTCGCCTGGTCAAGATGGGGCTACGGCTCATGCGTGGCGGCTATCGCGCATTGCTCCGTCATAAAGGAAAAGACAAGCACGATGTTTCCTGAGCTCTGGCCGACCGGCGAGCTACCGCCTTTCGCCGAGTATGCACACACTCGCTCACTGTCATCCACGGGGCACGATGTGGACGTTGGTGATAATTGGAGCTTCGTCCGTCCCGATCACCGGGAAGCTGTCCTAATTGTCACATACCGTCTGACCCCGCTGCTTGGGGATTCCAATTCGGCGGCGAATGAGCGGCCCCAGTCCCTCCCGGCAGGCATGGCTCGGGCACGGTTACACCCTGCGCTTAGGCCGCCAGAGTCCCGATGACATTGGCTTGCTCCAGGGTTCGGCGGAGCGCTTCGTCAGACACGTGCGTGTAAATCTCGGTTGTAGCGATACTGGAATGCCCCAGAAGGCGTTGGACGATGCGAATATCGACGCCGCTCTCAATCAGTAGTGCCGCTGCGGTGTGACGAAGCATGTGAGGTGTAATGCGGCGCTTGATGTTCGCGATCCGGGCGAAGCTTGCAAGCTTGAAGCGGAACGCGTGAGGTGTTAGCCGAGAACCTCGTTGGTTAAGGAACAGCGCCCCGTGACCCGATAAGCGAGTGCGCTCGCCAACGATCGAGGCGCTGGCAAAGTTGAGTGCCGCGATTGCATGCCCACTGGCGGCTCTTGCTATCGTTTGGTGGGGTCGACGTGCGTAATCCGATGCAAGCCGGCCACTGATTCCGACGCAATCCGGCCACCGATTCCGATGGAAGTCGGCCACCCATTCCGATCGAAGTCGGCCACCCTGTTGAGACCGGCCTGACGCTCTCGAAGATGGCGATCGAATCGCGGACCAGCCCCCCTTTGCGGCCAAGCAAGGGGAGGTTTGATGCCCGCCGAGAGAGCGCCGATGCGGAAGGTTCGAGAAGTTTTGAGACTGCGGCACGCCCTTGGCGTGAGCGAGCGGCAGATCGCCGTCACCGTCGGCATCAGCCGATCGACGGTTGGCGAGTATCTGCGGCGGGCTGCCGTGATCGGCATCACCTGGCCGGTGCCAAAAGGGATGGACGACGGCGAGCTCGAGCGCCGGCTGTTCACGCCGCCGACATTCGAGGAGAAGCCGGCGCGGCCGTTGCCCGACTGGACCCAGGTGCACCGGGAGCTGAAGCGGCGCAGCGTGACGCTGCTCCTGCTGTGGGAGGAATATCGCGCGGAGCACGCCGACGGCTATGGCTACAGCCGATTCTGCGATCTCTACCGGGAATGGAGCGAGACGATCTCGCCGACCATGCGGCAGGCGCATGGGCCTGGAGAGAAGCTGTTCGTCGACTTCGCGGGCGACAGGGTGCCGGTGTTCGACGCCGCGACCGGCGCGCAACGGCTGGCCCATGTCTTTGTCGCCGTGCTGGGAGCATCCAACTACACCTTTGCCGAGGCGCGCTGGTCGGAAGGGCTGGCTGACTGGATTGCGGTGCACGTCAATGCTTTGCGGGCGATCGGCGGCGTGCCGAAGGCGATCGTCTGCGACAATCTGAAATCCGGCGTCATCGCCACCTGTCGCTATGAGCCGGGCATCAACCGCACCTACCAGGAGCTGGCCGAGCATTACGGCACCGCGATCCTACCCACGCGTCCGCGCAAGCCGCGCGACAAGGCGAAGGTGGAAGTGGCGGTGCAAATCGTCCAGCGGTTTGTGCTGGCACGGCTGCGGAACCAGCGCTTCTTCTCGCTTGACGAACTCAATGCGGCAATCCGCGAGGCGATCGCCGACCTCAACGCCAAGATCATGCGCAAGCTCGGCGTGAGCCGCAACGAGCTGTTCGCACAGATCGACAAGCCGGCGCTTAAAACCCTGCCGCCAACGCACTATCAGTACGCCGAGTGGAAGAAGTGCCGGGTCGCACCCGACTATCACGTCGAGATCGCCGGTCACTACTACTCGGTGCCCTCACGGCTGATCCGCGAAGAGCTCGAGGCGCGCATCACCGACCGGACGATCGAGATCCTGCACAAGGGCGTCCGAGTCGCCAGCCACGCCCGCTCTGCCGTGCCCCATCGCCACACCACGATCCCGGAGCACATGCCGAGCGCGCACCGGCGCTATGCCGAATGGACGCCAGCGCGGATCAAACGAGAAGCCGCCAAGATCGGCCCCGCCACGATTGCTCTTGTCGAGGCGATCATGAAGGCCAAGCCTCACCCCGAGCAGGGCTTCCGGGCTTGTCTCGGCATTCTGCGGCTCGCGCGCAGCTACGGCTCGGCCCGCATCGAGGCCGCCTGCCAGCGCGGCAACGACATCGGCGCGACCACCTACGGCTCGATCAAGTCGATCCTGCAGCACGGGCTCGATCGCGCCTACGCAAACGAGAGCCCGCCGGACGGCCCACCGATCCGACACGGCAACATCCGCGGCACCGATTACTACCACTGAAGAAAGGAGAGACGATGTTGACACATCCCACCCACGATCGCCTCGTTGCGCTCGGGCTCAACGGCATGGCAAAGGCCCTCGATGAACAGCAGCGACAGCCTGACATCGCCGCGCTGGCCTTCGAGGAGCGCCTCGCATTGCTCGTCGACCGTGAGGCGACCGAGCGCGAGAACAAGCGGCTGGTCGCTCGGTTGCGGTTCGCAAGCCTCCGGCAGAACGCCGTCGTCGAGGATATCGACATGAAGGCGCCGCGCGGGCTCGACAAGCCACTGTTCCAAAAGCTCGTCGCCGGCGAGTGGATCGACCGGCATCAGAACCTGCTCATCATCGGCCCGACCGGCGTCGGCAAGAGCTGGATTGCATGCGCCTTGGGACACAAGGCCTGCCGCGACAACCGCTCCGTGCTCTATCAGCGGCTGCCGCGGCTGTTCGAGGCGCTCGCCCTCGCGCGGGGCGATGGCCGCCATGCTCGCCTCCTCAGGACCCTGGCGCGCGTCGAGCTCCTGATCCTTGACGACTGGGGACTTGCCTCCATGACAGCCGAGCAGCAACGCGACCTGCTGGAGATGATGGAGGATCGCCATGGCCGCGGCTCAACCGTGGTGACAAGCCAGCTCCCGGTCGAGCATTGGCACGAGCTCATCGGCAACCCAACTATTGCCGACGCCATCCTCGATCGCCTCGTGCACAACGCCCACAGGCTCACCCTCAAGGGCGAGAGCCTGCGCAAAGCCGCCGCCAAGCGTCAGACGCTTGACGACGAGGCCGCCAACTGACCTGATGACGACGTCGTCGCGAGAGCCCGCCTCGGCAGGCGGCCGGGATCATCGGAATCCCCGGCCGGCTTCCATCGGTACAGGCGGCCGGCTTCGCTCGGAATCCACGGCCGACTTCGTCGGAATGCGCAGTCGACGACCCCTTCTTGAATTTCTCGCAATATGACCGGGGGCTCCGTAAAGCTTTTTGGGATGGAAGCTGTTGCCAAGCGGAAGGCTATCGGAGCGGCGGCGACCGCTGAGACGGTAAAAGCCGAGGTTTCCGCCGGCACCCCTCAGCAAGTTTCGGTTTTACTTCGGAAGGGCGCCGGGAAGTCTTGGCGTCTTGCAGATTTGCTGGCCCATGTAGCGCTAAATGAGGCTGTCGGAAAAATCATGCTTTGGGTTGATGATAAGCTCTCCGTTGTTCCTCGCGGTCGCAGAATGGAATTGCGCAAGCGAGGGATGCTCGCAGCTATCGCATCTATGGGAAGAGGGCGGAGATCGGGGGCCGCCTGGTCGAAGCGCTCCGAGGAGGGCGTGACCGTCTCTCGCACAAGCTCGACAGCCCTTCCTTCCGCCGATCTTGTTCGAGGATGAGGGCGACGAAGGTTACATCCTGCTCCGGTTGCGGCCGCGCAAAAGCGGCGAATGAGCAAAGAGCCTCTTCGGTCCGCCGGGCAGCGCTCCCATTTGTGAGCATCAAGGCCTCCAGAACATATCGTCGAGACCGAGCCGCTCGAGGCATAAGCGAACATGCGCGGCAGATTGCATGCCGCATGGTCTCCCACATAGCACGCAGTTTCTCAGACGTCTGACCCTAGCCTGCTAGCCGCCATTATCTTTGCTCTTTTCGCAACTGCTTCAAACCAACTCAATGCCCTATGAAGCGATGGTCCAGCCGCTATAGGTGTAGGGCCGCCCCAAGCGCGTCTTGCCGATGTCGCCACGGAGGTCGTCACGACCATTCCAACAGCCACGTCGACGTGCTCCTGCATTGGGCCCATTTCGAATCTATGCTAGCCGTGGGAAAGCCTATACGCGACCGCCGGAAATTACTTAGGCCAGCTTTCAAAAGCTACGCAAGAGATCAGAAACAGTGGATTGGGGGCAGGCATGTATTGGGCTGTGCCTACCTAGCGGCCTCTCTTTGCAGGCCGTTTCAGGAACTCATCAGGCTCAACGTGGAGCTTGTCGGCAAGGCGACCTATGATTTTGATGCTGACGTAGTACGCGCCCTTTTCAAGCTGGCTCAAATAGCCCCGGCTTATCTTGGCCTCAAAGGCAAGCTCGTCTTGGGACCATCCCCTCGCATTGCGCAGACGGCGCAAATTAGTGGCGAATGTCTCCCGCAAACCCATGCGGGAAAGGATGCCGCTTGCTCAATATACTGCACCTCGATATACTTAACAAAGTGCCGTCTCGTGCACGTTGTGAACGTAAGCCGCACGCGGCGATGCCGCTTGGCAAGCAAGAAACGAAGCTGACGCATGCGGGACGCCAAGTCTGCTGATCGCGCTCCAAGCGATATGGACTGTGATCAAACGTCCTCTGACGGAAGTCGGGGTAAACGAAATTGAAGTGAGCGATGCCAGCCGGTTCGCTCGGAAACGCTCGCCGCCAGCCTCCAATTGCCCTTCGTAGGAAACTGCTCCCGCAAGGCGCGCCGCTCGGATCGCTACGAAAACGCTCTGAATACGGCTATGATGGCCTTTTCAGTTTGATAGGAGTTTCAGGCCGTGCCGACCGCTCCCAAGATCGCAGATTTGGCGCCCGACGCACCCCAGCTCACGCCCTATGACGAGCAACACGTCGTCACCTATATGCGTCTCCTTGATGCCGAAGCCGATAATGCGGATTGGCGCGAAGTCGCGCGCATCGTGCTTTGTATTGATCCCGCCCTCGAGCCGGATCGCGCCCGCTGTGCTTTCGAGAGTCATCTGGCGCGCGCCAAATGGGTGGCGCGTCACGGCTATCGTGATCTCCTGCGCCGGGGGTGGCCTAATGAGTGAGTCATGAATGCGTTTGGATCGGACGACACGTCGTGTTGAGGTCCAATCGCAAAAATAGACTGTTCCATCGAGTAAGTGCATCAACATCGCATAAGCGCATCAGCACAACCAGAAATAGTCACATTTATCGTGCTGCAATTCCTCTTGTGTGAATGCATGGGGAAAGGACGACGATGGCAGGTGCTGACTGGAGATCCGAGCAAGCATATCCAGACGCCAAGACAACAGAAGCTGTGGACCTCGCCTGGGAGTGGCTTCGCCGCAATCCGGAATACCAACGAGACTATAGGCTCCTGGTGCGCAGCGGACACTCCAGCGCGATGGCGGATCACTTCCGCCGGAAGTGGGGGCTGTCGTTTCGCCGCTGACCCGCAAAAGACGTTCGACCAACAGGCCATTTTCTGGGCGCCTGAGGCGTTGTCGACTGTGCTACCTGTCCGCGCAGCTGTCTCTCCAGCGGCGTGCAAACGGTACGATCTGGACATTGT
>NZ_JBHMET010000107.1:0-11344 GCF_042430365.1 Bradyrhizobium erythrophlei | reverse complement strand
CGTGCCGCTCGGAGGGGCAAAGCATCGCCTTTGGCTACCAGAGCTTCCAGCGAGCGGCTCATTAGTCGCCGTCGACCTGTCGCTCGACCGCAATTTCGACATGCGTTTGCGCGCAGCACGTCGATTTTTTCGAGCGCTCGAACAGCGTCCCCTCGGACCACCGCCTCTTGCTCGATCGATCCTGACCCGGCGGCGGCTCATTCTCGCTCTGCGAGCAGCGGATGGGTGGCTGGAAGGAAACAGCTATCGCCAGATCGCGCAAGGCCTGTTTGGCACGCTTCGCGTTCCCGATCGAGGTTGGAAAACGGACAATCTGCGCAGCCAGACCATTCGCCTGGTCAAGATGGGGCTGCGCCTCATTCGGGGCGGCTATCGCGCACTGCTCCGTCGCAAGGGAAAGAACAAGTACGACGCGTCCTGAACCTTTGGCTGATCGGCGAGCTGCGCTGCGGCCCCTGAAAATGACACCTTGCGAGTAGGCGAGCGATCTCATCGTTGCGCACGGTGTCCTCTGGGCATCAGTTCTGCTCGGTCTTTGTGCGGCGAGGGAAGGCGTTGTCGTCGAACGTCTCGCCACTTGAACGGACGATCGCTCTACCACTGAGCTATTGCATCCAAATACGATCCATCGATCGAACTTCTGATATCGCCGGATACGCAGTTAGGCGGCTTCCAAAATTGCGGCCTTTTTGCAGAGCCGGGCGACCCATCGGCAAAACGCACGCGCGACCTCGGAATTGTCACTGCGATCGACCGCATAGGCCCGATATTGCATCCCGCTCGGAGTACGCGATCCTGGTATCGCATGCAGTGCGCCCGCGCGCACAAGATCGCTGACAATGATTTCGGGGGCTACCAGTAGGCATTTTCCTGTTATGGCGGCCGGCAGAGCAAGGTAATTGTGATCATATCGCGCCCCCAATTTTATGTTTTGGGCACTTAGGTTCATCGCCCTTAGCCATGTGGGCAGTATGTCGGGCCGGGACGTGATGTTCAGAATTGGCATTGAACGAACAATTGAGAGTGTTTTTCCCGCTACGTGACTAGGAGCGCCCACGCATACGAGTGTCTCATTGTAGATCTCCCAATCGTCGGCCGGTTCAATGACGGAGAGATCGCGAGTAATCAAGATGTCAAAATGGTCGGACGATGTCGGCGGAGACAATGAGCTGATCACGTCCACGATGACGCCACCCATCTCAGCGGAGAACGCCTGGAGATTGGGAATCAGAAAGGAGTAAGCGAAGGTCGAAAGCGATGTGCGGACCACAATCCGATTGGCGTCCGGTTGATTCCGTCGCCGCATTCTCTTGGCGGTGAAACACACCGTATCAAGCGGTTCGGCAACGGTGTTCGCGAAAAGCCGCCCGAATTCCGTCAATTCGCTCCGTCGACCTCGCCGTTCCACGAGATCTGTACCGAAGTAGTCCTGTAACACGGCCAGATAGCGGCTGACGGAGCTCTGTGTTGTTCCCAACGTGCGGGCTGCACGCGTTACGCTTCCTTCTCGTGCAATGGTCACAAACACCCGGATTGCGTTGAGGGGTACTTCATCGTGGTCGGCAGCCATCTTCGCTCCGGTAGCTTTATGGAATGTCCGCTAGTTGCCACGGCAGGGCATTGCCAAAGGAGAATGCTCCATCACATTATTCGATGTATCTAGCCGGATTACTGCTTATCAGCGGTATCTCCCGCGTAAAATCGGCCTCATTGGTGCAATTCCTGCGGGCTCACTGACTTCAATCGCTTCCGACGGATTTCAGAGGTGCACCTTTGAGCGCTCCGTTAGAGCCGTCGGCGCCGGCGCGATCACTATTCGCAGTCGCGAATTTCTGAAGGACCAAGCCGTTACTCAAATTGTCCTAAGGGCGTCAGGGTGGCGCCTGAGCGGAGTTGGGGCGTCGAGTCTCGGTTCAAGATCTCGCTAGTTACGGAGGGTACTAATCGCAGCGTTCAGCGAAGGAAGCGAGCTTCAGCCGCCTTAATCTCGTGCATCTTCTGAAGCCTGAAAATCTCCTCCACTGGCAGAATGTCCTTGTGGACGTTCTGGACCCCGCCGTCGGCAATGATTCGGCGGAAGGTCTCCTGCATGGCAGTGGCGGAAGCGCGAATGCCGTAGTTGCCGTAGATCATCATGCGGATGTTGCGGAGCGCCTTGACGCGTTCAGCGTCGAGATCCGGGTAGGCGTTCGGCACGATCACCAGCGGTACCGGTCCGGTCCAGGCGCGCGAGAAGCTTTCGATCTCGGAAGGATCCTTCTTTTTCGAATGGATCAGGATCATGTCGGCGCCAGCCTCCACATAGGCTTTCGCCCGACGCAGGGCTTCCGCTTCGCCGAGGCCTGCGATCAAGGCTTCGGTGCGGGCTATGACGAGGAAATTCGGGTCCCGTCTTGTCGTGATCGCAGCCTCGATCTTCCCCTGAAACTCCTCAATGCGCAGCAGTTCCTGACGCCCATCGGCAACAAGGCTCGTTACCTTTGGAAAGGTCTTGTCTTCGATGACAACGGCGCTGGTGCCGGCGCGCTCGTATTCCGTGATGGCATGGATGACGTTGATGGCATTGCCATAACCCGTATCGATGTCGGCGACGATTGGCAGCGTCGTGCATCCGGCGATCGCCCGCAGCATGTCGAGATGCTGTGTCATCGAGATCAGGCTCATGTCTGCGAGACCATAGAGTGCCGACAGTTCGAAGCCGGAGGCCCATAAGCCATCAAATCCAGCTTCTTCGGCGATGATCGCAGAAAACGGGCTATGGGCGGCCATGATATGAACGAGGCCAGTCTCGGCCATGCGGGCGCGCAGGCGTTTCGCAGGGGACATCCGGGAGATCTTTCAAGACAGGGCGGCGCAGGCGGCGATGATGCGGTCGCAAGCGCGCGTGAGGTCCTCGAGCGAAGAGGCATAGGAAATGCGGATATAAGGCGAGGCCATGAAGCCGCTGCCGGGCACGACAGCCACGCCGAATGCGTTGAGCAAATACATCGCAAAATCGGTGTCGGTTTCGATCACCTTGCCGTCCGGCGCACGCTTGCCGATAACACCTGTGCAGGAGGGGAACGCGTAGAAGGCACCGTCCGGGACGCGGCACGAAAGTCCCTCGGCTTCATTCAGCTTGGCGACAACGAGGTCGCGGCGTTGCAGGAAGGCGCTCGCGAATTCCTTGATGTGCTTCCGTCCGCCGGACAGCGCCTCGATGGCGGCGTATTGAGAGATCGAGCTGGTGTGCGAAGAGGTCTGTCCCTGGATCAGGTTCATCGCCTTGATCAGTGGCAGAGGGCCAGCCCCATAACCGACGCGCCAGCCGGTCATTGCGTCGGCCTTGGATACACCATTGACTGTCAGCGTGCGGTCGCAAAGGTCCGGCGCGACCGCGGCCATCGTGGCGAAGTCACCGTTGTGGGTGAGTTTTTCATAGATATCGTCGGACAGCACGTGGACATGAGCGTGGCGGCGTAGCACTGCGGCGAGCGCCAGCAGCTCCCTTCGGCTGTAAACCGCTCCGGTCGGATTGCACGGCGAGTTCAGCATCAGCCACTTCGTGCGAGGCGTGATCGCCGCTTCCAACGCCTCGGGACGCAGCTTGAGGCCATGGAATTCATCGCAGGCAACGAGAACCGGCTTGCCGCCGGCGAGCGACACCATATCCGGATAGGAGACCCAGCACGGCGTCGGGATCACCACCTCGTCGCCCGGATCAAGGCTGGCGAAGAGCGCGTTGAAGACGACCTGCTTGGCACCGCAGCCCACCGTAATTTGGTCGATGCCATAATCGAGCCCGTGATCGCGACTGAGGCTCTTGCGGATTGCCTCGCGCAGCGGCTTGATTCCGGCAACCGCGGTGTATTTCGTTCGCCCGTCGCGAATAGCCCGGATCCCAGCCTCGCACACAGCCGACGGCGTGCCGAAATCCGGTTCGCCCTGACTGAGCGTGATCACGTCGACACCCTGATCGCGCAGCTCAGCTGCACGAGCGGTCATGGCCTTGGTTTCGGAGGGGCGGACGACATTGAGGCGTTGAGCGACGAGAGACAAGATAGGGTACCCAGCGAAGCTAGAAGCAAAAGCGGTGGCAACCTCTACTCGCTCTCAAGCGGGCTCACTAATCTAGAGATCGTGTTTTTGCATGAATTGATCGACGTTTGCGGCAGCTCGCCGGACCAAGACCCTTTTTTGGACGTACGTCGTCCAGCGACAGATACCGCATGCAAACATTAGGCGACGGCAATGCGTGCCGCTTGGGCCGTAGCTCCAGCAGCACGGCAAAAAGTCCCCTGGAATTTGGCAGATGAGGATTGGCGGGCGACATGATGGGTCATGGCGCGCGGACATGTGAGGAAGTGTGAGCGCCGGATCCTCCTTGTGGCATTATCCGTGGAGTGCCGTACGTCATCGCATTTTGCGTGTGCGCATATCGAGTTAGTCGATGGGTGTCATCTAGCTGTAGCAATGCGGGTTTTGAAGTTCTCGCGTCCCAACGTATGTTGCGCAAAAAAGAGTTTTGTGCCGGGAGGTAACGGCGATGGCATCCGTCTCAATCGACTGCGTCGACAAGAAGTTTGGCCCAACATCTGTCTTGCGTCGTGTGTCGCTGTCGATAGCGGACGGCGAGTTTCTGACGCTCTTGGGACCGTCAGGGTGCGGGAAATCAACGCTGCTACGTATCCTCGCAGGGCTCGAGGTGCAGGATACAGGCTCGATATCGATCGGCGAGCGGGGGGTGGATGGACTGCGGCCAAAGCGACGAGACGTGGCGATGGTGTTCCAGTCCTACGCGCTCTATCCCCACATGACGGTCGCCTCGAATATGGCGCTACCGTTGCGGATGCGCCGACTCTCGGGCTTCCAAAGGCTTCCTCTTGTCGGCCCCCTTCTGCCAGGAACCGCGGGGATTGCTGCCGAGATCGACGTGGAAGTCACCCGTACCGCCAAGTCCCTCGGCATTGGCCACTTGCTGGCCCGCAAACCGGGACAGCTCTCCGGAGGTCAGCGCCAGCGCGTCGCTGTTGGCCGCGCAATGGTGCGCCATCCGGCCGTTTTCCTGATGGACGAGCCGCTATCCAATCTCGACGCTAAATTGCGTGTACAGATGCGCGCGGAGATCAAGGAACTGCACCAACGGCTCGGGGTCACGTTTGTCTATGTGACCCATGATCAGGTCGAAGCCATGACGCTATCGGATCGGGTGGCGGTGATGCTCGATGGCGAGTTGTTGCAGGTCGCTCCGCCACAAGACATCTACGCCGATCCAGACGATCGGCGCGTTGCAGAGTTTATTGGCTCGCCCAAGATCAACATGCTCGACGGCATTGTGCGTGAGCGCGGCCTGATTGATGTGGCCGCATCGACGCTTGCGATTGAGGCTGAAGCACTGCCCGGCACGCCTCTCACTCTTGGCATTCGCCCTGAGGCATTTCATCTCGCTGATCACCGAGGGCAGGGGGGGCTGACCGGTTCAGTGCGCATGATCGAGCACATGGGTTCCGATCTCTTCGTCCATCTCGAACTCCCGGCGGTCGCTCATCCGTTGATCGCAAGGCTGCTCGCCGAACGGGCTCCTCATATCACTCCCGGCCAGACCCTGCATCTCGGCGTCAGGCCCGACCGCGTGCTTTTCTTCACCCGTGATGGGCGGCGTTTGCGCCGGGAGGCGGAAGCCGGTCGGGCATCGATCTCGCCAATCCGGGAGGTCGCCCAATGAGTGAGCCTCTTGCTCATTCCGGCGCCTCCCAGGAGCCGTCCGCGACCGGTCGCGTTCGGACCTTCCAATTCCCCGCCGCCTCACCGGCTTCCCGGCGTTCCTTTACGGAAGCGCTGGCGGCCTGGATGCTTGCTGGGCCGGCGCTCTTTTTTCTGCTGGTCTTGTTCTTCCTGCCGGTGATCGCCGTCTTGGTCATCGCTCTCTCTGACTGGCAGTTCGGGGCGGGTTCTCTTTCCTTCGTCGGCCTCGCCAACTTCCGCGAGGTCTTCGCTGACGCGGGCTTCAGGGCCTCGCTCGTCAACACAGTCCTCTATGCATTGATCGTCGTGCCCGGAACTGTCTTCCTCGGCCTCCTGATCGCGCTTCTGATCGAAAGTGAGAAATCATGCCGCGCTTTTTACCGTGCCATTCATTTTCTGCCGTTCATGGCGACACTCACCGCCATGGCAATCGCTTGGGAGGCGCTGCTGCATCCGACGATTGGTCTCGTCAACCAGACGCTCGGTGCGATCGGACTGCCGACCACTAACTGGCTGCGCGATGAGAATACAGCTCTGCCTGTGCTCGCCTTCATTGGCATCTGGCAGAACCTCGGCTACGCAATGGTGTTGTTTCTTGCCGGTCTCAAGAGTATTCCGCAGGATCTCTACGACGCTGCCGACGTCGACGGTGCCGATCTCTGGCTCGACCGGTTGCGCATCGTTACTCTACCCATGCTCGGGCCTGTCTCCATGTTCGTTGTCATCGTTGTGGCGCTGAGGGCGTTCGAGTCTTTCGACGCCGTGAAAGTGCTTACCCAGGGCGGGCCCGGCCACGCCTCCGAAGTGCTGCTGTACACGCTCTATCGCGAGAGCTTTGAGTACCTGCGTACTGGATATGGCGCCGCCGTTGCCGTTGTCTTTCTCGCCATCATCGTGACTCTTACCCTCGTCCAGACTCGCGTCATGGACAGGAAGGTGCATTACCAATGAGCGCCATCACCCCTACCAGTCATCTGTCGCCGCCCGCCGCCATTGTTCGACATGGCGTGCTGCTCGTCACCGGAGCGCTTATTCTCGTCCCCTTCGTGTGGATGGTGTCGCTGTCGATCAAGCCGCCCGGCGAGATCTTCCGCGCGTCCTTCTCCTTCTGGCCCGTGCAATTCTATGGCGTCGAGAACTATACCAAGGCGCTGACCGAAGTACCGTTACCCCGGTACATGGGCAACGGCCTGATCGTATGCGCTGTCATCCTCAGCCTTCAGATCCTGGTGTGCGCCCCTTGCGCCTACGCGCTCGCCAAGCTTCGCTTCCCTGGACGTGATCTGTTCTTCGGCCTCGTGCTAATCGGCCTGCTCCTGCCGCATCAGGTGCTCTCGTTGCCGCTCTTCATTCTCGGCTACCAGCTTGGCATCCTCAACACTTATGCGGCACTTATCTTCCCTTACGTGGTCTCGCCCTTCGGCATCTTCCTGTTCCGCCAGTTCTTCAAGACCATTCCCGATGACGTTGTCCATGCCGCGCGGCTCGACGGTCTCTCCGAGCTCGCGATTGTGTGGAAGATCATGGTGCCGATGGCGCTACCATCCGTCATCGCTTTCTCGATTTTCTCCGTGGTCGGCCACTGGAACGATCTCTTCTGGCCGGTGATCGCGGTGCGCGACCAATCTCTTATGCCGCCCCCGCTCGGCGTCATCGCCTTCAAGAACGAGGAGGCCGGCAACGACTACGGCCCCCTTATGGCCGCATCAACGCTCGTGGTTCTCCCGCTTGTGGTCGCTTTCGTTGCCGCACAGAAATGGTTCGTGGAAGGGCTGACCGGGGGAGCGGTAAAGTGAGGAAAATCCCTGGCATGCTGCCTCAAGGGGATCCTGCGATGTTCACGGCAACACCATCAGTCTCGGACAAGAATTGCCGCTTCTTGCAGTGAGCTCACAGGGCGCGCTTCCTGAATATGCAATCCAATGTCACGGGCGTTCTTGATACCCTTGCAGCAACATACGATGACCTCATGCGGCTTACTCATGTCTCTGTAATGTACCAATCATGCTGCGCGGCACGGCTCAACGCTACTCGGGCGCAAGAGCTACCTGGAATCTTGAACAGGCCCGGACGACACGCGTACCACTCGGTTCGCCGAGTTTCCTATGACCGCGATGATAGTGCCGACAGAGCGATCGGACGAAGGGCAAGTTCTGTGCGATCGGTTGAACTGGCATTTTCTCAATGCTCAGAGGATTCGATCGGACGCCAACACAATCGGCTTGGATGCAGCCCGATGGGACAGACTAAGAGCCGTAGTCAGCGATCTTCCATCACGACTGCAGCGAGATGTTCGCGCAGGACATTTCTTCTTTGTCGGTGAGCAAGGCGACAAAGAGACGGCTGCACACTTTCTTGATCTGATCGCCGATGCGCGTAGCGTCCGTGCCGAACTCCGAGCCATCCTTGAATAAAGTCGTTCGCTGTCGACGAGACCCCCGAAATCCCATGCAGAAACCACTACGCCAAACTAAAGAGCCGCCTACAGCCTTGCGCGCTCGATCGCGCAAGGCTGCTTGCCCAGCAGCTCTCACCTCGTGACAACGCCGGCGATGTCGCCAAACCCAAAGGCGGACTTTTCCGTCGAGAACCTCAAAAAAAGGACCGTCTGATGAACGGAAAGCGATCAACCGTTTCCTCTTTGCAGGGCGTCGTGGCCGCCGCCCATCCTCTAGCCGCGAGCGCCGGTGTACGCATTCTTGGCGACGGCGGAAACGCATTTGACGCGGCGGCAGCCACTGGAGCAGCCTTAAACGTTGTAGAACCTTACAGTTCCGGTCTTGCAGGATGTGGCATCGCGATCTGCTACGTTGCTGCAGAAGATCGCATTCGGGTATTGAACTTTGTGCCTTCATTTCCCCGCGCATTTGATTTTGCAAGCATTGACGACCGCTTTTCAATCAGGCGCGGTGGTTACGGAACGGGGCTACCGGCCTGCCTGGCTGGATGGGCAGAGCTTGTACGCAAGTATGGGAAACTGCCATTTTCTGACACGCTCTCGCCGGCGATTCGTTTGGCGCGGGAGGGCTTCCCGCAGATTGAGCTGAATGTCGAGGCCCTGCGGGCGAGCCGTCAACAACTCATGGCCCTCCCGCGACTGTTCGCGGATTGGGCCGCAATTTACGGCGATACCGACCTCGCCAATCAGTTCGGTTCCGTACTCCAACAGCCCAAACTGGCTGAAACTTACGAGGCAATTGCAAAACTTGGAGCTGATTATCTCTACGACGGTCCGCTTGGGAACGAGATTGTAGGGAGCGTGAGAGCTCACGGCGGTTGCATCACGAGAGAGGATATCGCCTCTGTGAAGCCAATTTGGCAGGACGGCATATGCGTTCGTTACAGGGGCAACGAGATCTACGCTCCGCCTCCACCATCGCACGCTTTCCAGTACCTACTCACGATGGCGCTGCTGGAAAAATCTAACGCAGCCGACCTGCGGGATCGCGAAGGAGATCGGCTGAACCTCCTGTTTCGGCTAATTCGGCTCTCTGCACGCGCCCGTATTGAAGGTCAGATAGACAGCGCGGAAGCCTTTTATCGTTTGATCGACGAGGAAAGTCTCCGACACCTAGCCTCGAAGATCGAGACTGAAGAGGCTGTCGATGGTCCAACTGAATATCCAAAAGCCGGTTCGTTGCTGGACGAAGAAAACCTTCGACAGTTGGGCTCGAAGATTAAAACCAAACAGACCGTCGATGGCTCAACAGAAAATACGACATCCTTTTCTATTGCAGATCGCGAAGGCAACCTGGTCGCAGTGACCCAAAGTTTGGGGCTATATTTTGGATCTGGAATTGTTACGCCACATCACGGTGTGGCGTTGAACAATCTCCTTCATTACGGCGATTTGTCGGGTACTGGCGAGGGGATGCCACCCAAGCCTTTTGAGCATCCCATGAGCCCATCGATTGTCATCCGCCAGTCCGGGGAAAGACTTGCGTTTGGCACTCCGGGAAGCTTCGGAATTCTTCAGACGCAGGCTCAAGTACTAACAAACTACCTTGATCTGGGCATGTCCCTGCAAGAGGCATTTGACGCGCCGCGCGCTCGGCTATGGCCTGGTCGACAGGTCGCGATTGAAGGTCGCGCCGGCGAGACGACGCTGAATTCGCTGTCAACTCACGGGCATGACGTCGTTGTCGCGAAAGATTGGACAATACTGGTTGGCGCCATGAATGGCGTTGTCCGTCATTCGTCCAGTGGCGCCATCTCGGGCGCATCAGATCTCCGACGTGATGGTCACGCTGTTGCCGTCTAATGTTGTGCAATCCGATGCAATCTCGGCCGGGGCGTCACGGCGTGTTCGACAAAGAGTATGTCGAGGATGCCGTCACCCCGCCGCACTGCATCGATACGCCGGACGCCGTGCTACAGGAAAAATTAGAGGCCGGCCGGTAAGCGTCCCGGCGATGACGACCACAAGATTGCCTCGGCCATCACTGACGAGACGCGTGAGGCACAATTTAGCGAAGCGGAACCCGCCACTTGTGCAACAAGCGGAGGAGAGAGGTGGGTTACGCCTGTGGCCAACCCATCCTGCAGCACCCGCCTATCCCGCCGGCATCGTCTTCTCCACCAACCGCACCCAGTATGACGCGCCGTGGCCGAGGATGTTGTCGTTGAACTTGTAGGCGGGATGGTGAAACTCGTTGCCATCGCCCATGCCGACGAGGATCATCGCGCCGGGGCGAGCCTCCAGCATAAAGGAGAAGTCCTCTGCGCCCATAATTGGGATGAACTTCTCGTTCACTCGCTCTGCGCCGACGATGTCGCGGGCGATCTCCGCCGCGATACCGGCTTCGCGCGCGTGGTTCATCGTCACTGGATACATGCGCGAGTACTTCGCCTCGGCCGATCCGCCGTAAGCACGCGCCACGCTTTCGGCGACCTCACTGATGCGGCGCTCGACGAGATTGCGCACCTCCGGGCAGGTTCGGCATGTTGTGCATGCCGTAGACCTCCTGGATGTTCCAGCGGGTCATCAAGCCGTCGTCGACCATCGCCTTGCCGCCGCCGCCACCTTCCTCGGCCGGCTGGAAGATGACCACGGCCGTGCCGTCGAAATTGCGCGTCTCGGTGAGATATTTTGCGGCACCGAGCAGCATCGCGGTGTGGCCGTCATGGCCGCAGGCGTGCATCTTGCCTGGGATCTTCGAGGCGTAGGGCACGCCCGAAATCTCCGTGATCGGCAGCGCGTCCATGTCGGCGCGTAGCCCGATGGTTTTGCCCGAGTTGCTCTTGCGGCCGCGGATCACGCCGACCACGCCGGTGCGGCCGATGCCTGTCACCACCTCGTCGCAGCCGAACTCGCGCAGCTTGTCCGCGACGATGCCGGCGGTGCGGTGCACCTCGTAGAGCAGCTCGGGGTTCTCATGGAAGTCATGGCGCCAGGCTGCCATTTCGTCTGCGAGGGCAGCAACACGGTTGATGATGGGCATGGGGAGAGGTCCGTTTTCTTGCTCGTAGGGCGCCCTAGCTCTATTGCCGCTCTGATTTGCGACAGCGAATGCGCAGAGGGCTGGTGTAGGTTACGACGTGTCGCTGCCGCCGTTGGCGAACTAGTACCCACTTTTCTTGGAACGTGAGTCGTGATTCAAGGTCGGGATGATACCCGAAG
>NZ_JBHMET010000106.1:0-3265 GCF_042430365.1 Bradyrhizobium erythrophlei | reverse complement strand
CAGAACTGCCGCGAGGGACAGGGCATCGCGATGGACCGCAGATGCTCGTGAGGTTGCCAGCTTACACGACCTTCCGACGGGAAAACGTAAGCGCTTTAACGCCGAACTGGCTTACTGTTAGGGTTGCGACGCCGACGGCGCGGGGAAATAAAACAGGAGAACTCTGTCCATGATCGTGGGGATCAGCGCCGTCACACTGGGCACCCACGAAATGCCACGAGCTGTCCTTCCGATTTTACCGCGGGCTGGGGTTTGAGGTCCTGCATGGCGACGAAGAGTCGTCATTCACCAGCTTTCGAGTAGGGGGGAGCTATCTTAACCTCATTGCCCAGCCTGCCGAGCGGCGCTGGTCCTGGTGGGCGCGCGTAATCTTCCACGTCGCCGATTTGATGCACTTTACGGCCGTGCGCTCGCAGCAGGATGCCAGCCAACTACCGTGCCCCGCGATGCCGAATGGGGAGAGCGCTACTTCCATCTAGTTGACCCCGACGGCCACGAACTCAGTTTCGCTCGGCCTTTGCTGTCCTCGGTCTAATTCCCACCTCTGGTGTAGCAGGTCCATCCGAGGCCTGGTCGAACCTCCAGGGGTCTTTTTCTCGTTCAATCCGCCGTCCGCAGCCGCCTCATGGTGAACTCGATCCGCCCGTTGGATAGCTCACGCCAGTGTTCGACTTCCGACATGTAGGCCGCCTTCGGGTAGCGATCGAGGAACGCCCTCGCCGTTTGTCGCGCGCCATGGAAAACTGCCCCCTCGGCGTCACGAGGAATTGCCCCCTCCTTGGGATAACCGAGGAGAGAGCGAATGAAAGAGGAACGAATCACTCAAAGCCCATCGTGGAGCGATCTACGGGGGCAGGTGATGAAGACGCCGGACGACGTAGCGGAGATGTTGCGGTTGAAGGCGTGTGGGTGGGGACTGAAGCGGATCGCGCGGCAGCTGGGCTGCAGCCATCACACGGTGAAGGGGTACGTGGCAGCGGGCGGCGTGAAGCCGTTCAAGTCGCCTGAGCGGACGAAACTGCTCGATGGTCTTGAGGATTGGCTGCGCGAGAGGTTCATTCGACATCGCGGCAATGCGGATGTCGTGCGCCAGGACCTGTTGGCCGAGCAAGGCGTGGCGGTCAGCCGGCGAACACTGCAGCGCGCCGTGCAGCCCTATCGTCAGGCAATCAAGGCCGAGGCGTTGGCGACGACGCGGTTCGAGACGCCACCGGGTCGACAGCTGCAGATCGACTTCGGCGAGCGTCTGGTTGAGATCGGCGGGGTGAAGAGCAAGGCATTCGTGTTTGTGGCGACACTCGGGCATTCGCGACGGCTGCATGTACGTGCGTTCCGTGCCGAGAAGCAGGAGCACTGGTTTGCCGGGCTCGAGAGCGCGTTCACGACCTTCGGCGGCGTTCCGGAGGAAGTGCTGATGGACAATCCGCGCGCGCTCGTCGTGCGCCACGACGCGGTGAGCCGGTCGGTTCAGTTCAACGAGAAGCTGATCGCGTTTGCGAAGCATTGGGGCTTCCGTCCTCGCGCCTGTGCGCCGTATCGGGCGCGCACGAAGGGCAAGACGGAGAGCGGCGTCGGCTACGTGAAGAAGAATGCGATCGCGGGCCATTCCTTTGCAAGCTGGGAGGCTTTCGAAGGGCATCTCGCCAAGTGGGAGCGTGAGGTGGCGAACGTGCGTACCCACGGCACGACCGGCGAGGCGCCGATCGGTCGCTTCGCGCGTGATGAGGCGCACCGGTTGAAGCCGCTCGGCGGGCGGTCGTCGTTCGGATTGTTGCGCGAACTGATACGCGTCGTCGGCAACGATTGTGCGGTTGAGATTGACACGAACAGCTACTCGGTTCCGTGGCGTCTGATCGGCGAGCGTGTGGCGGTGACGGTAGCGGCCGGCGAGGTGCACATCCGCCATGGCGTGCGCGAGGTCGCGGTCCACAAGCAATCGGAGGGCCGCCGCCTGCGGATCGTCGATCCCGCCCACCTCGACGGTGTTGCCGGCCGTGATGGCGCCGTCTGCCGAGCGGCGATCGCGGTATCGACGGTGCCCACGTCGACTCCGCCGCCCTCGTTGTTGCGTCCTCTTGCCGAATACGAAGCAGCGATCGGAGGGAGCTTCTGATGGCACGCGGAAAGAAGGCAGCCGAAACACCGACCGATCCGCTCGATGCCATGCTGGCGCGATTGCAGCTCTCCGGTATCCGCGACCAGCTTGACAGCCTTCTCGACGAGGCGGCGCGCGCGAACCTGTCGGCGCGTGAGACGCTGATCCTGCTGTGCGAGCGTGAGATCGCGCGCAAGGATCACCGCCGCATCGAGATGGCTCTGAAGCTCGCGCACTTCCCGGCCGTGAAGGAGCTTGCGAGCTTCGACTTCGACGCACAGCCGTCGATCGACCCGAAGCAGATCCGCGACCTCGCCGCGTCACGCTGGATCGCCAACGGCGAGAACGTCCTGCTGCTCGGCCCGCCGGGCGTCGGCAAGACGCACTTGTCGATCGCACTCGGGCGAGAGGCGATCCTGGCCGGATACACAGTGCAGTTCACAACGGCGACGACCCTGGTCGCTGGCCTGGCCAAGGCGCACGGCGAGCGCCGCCTGGACGAGAAACTGCTGGCGCTGTCGAAGCCGAAGCTGCTGATCGTCGACGAGCTCGGCTACCTGCCGCTGGAGCCGGACGCCGCGCATCTGTTCTTCCAGCTGGTCAGCCGGCGCTACGAAACCGGTGCCATGCTGATCACGTCGAACCGCAGCGTTGCCGAATGGGGCACTGTGTTCGCTGAGCCGATGACTTCATGATGCCTCCTTATTCGACCGGTTGGTGCGTCGTACCCGATTGCGAAGCTGACTGATTTGTTCGTCTGAGAGCTCGATCTGCCATGGTTGGCCCTTGGCTAACTGACGACCTGCCAGCAATCCGCGCGCAAGATAATCGAAGATTGTTTGCGGGGTTACTCCAAGCTCAGCCGCCGCGCCCTGAATCGAGAAGCTACCGTCGGGCCAGCGCATCGGATTCTTGTCCACGCCGTTGATTTTGACGGTTGGAATGCCCCAGCGGGTACGCAGTGCCCAGACGTTCTCGCCTTTGAAGGCGCAGCCTCGGGCCGCGACGAAGCCTTCCTGATTGAGTATTGCCGCAATCTCGGCATCCATTTTGTGTTCAGCGTTCAACTCGACGATCCGTTGCCGCAACCGATCAATGTCGATGTAATTGCGGTAGGTGTGAACGCGCCGTTGCACGTGATGCTCGCTGGTTGCGCCGGTCTGCCAGACG
>NZ_JBHMET010000105.1:4067-41001 GCF_042430365.1 Bradyrhizobium erythrophlei | reverse complement strand
GAACGCATTGATTCAGCATCATTCAGCTATGGGAATCCTGAATGTGGATTGGTCCTAGTCCGCTTTGCTGCGCATTCCGGACTTAAGTCGGACATCGCGTGAGGTCCGAGAAGGGCAGACATCCTTAAGTTGTCAAAAACAATCCGTTTACAGATTTGAGCAACGTACACGGACCATGTGGTCACGCCGATTTCTTTGGGCGTATCTGGCACGTCGTTCACCAGGATCGCAGTGCGTGGTCATTCAACGTCGAGCTGCGGCCATTTGGAGAAAACTGGTAGCCGCAACGCAATGGGCAACGGCGGTGCGCCTCAGCCGTAGGTCTCCGCGATGAAATCGATGAAGGCGCGAAGCTTCGGCGTCATCTTGCGGTTCTTTGGCCATAGAATTTGTCGCGCGCGGGACTGCGTCTTGTAGTTCGACAGCAGGAGTTGCAGCCGTCCCGCGGCGATATCCTCAGCAAGAAGCTCGTCGCGCATCAGCACGATGCCTGCGCCGGCGAGTGCGGCATAGCGAATGCCGAACGCGCTGTTGATGGCCAGTCGGCTTTTGACGTCGACCTGGACTTCGCCATCCGGCCCGAAGAAGGTCCACCTTTGACCATCAGCCCAGCCCGGATAACGCAGGCATTCGTGATCAACGAGATCCCTTGGATGCGTCGGCGTGCCGCGTTCGGCGAGGTAGCTCGGTGCCGCGCAAACTACGCCGGTGTAAGGCGAGAGCGTGCGCGACATCATGGTCGAATCGGCGAGTGTGCCGACCCGGATGGCGGCATCGAGACCTTCCTCGAGCAGGTCAACCATCCTGTCGCTCAGAACGAGCTCAACCGAAACGTCGGGATACTTCTTCATGAAGCGGACGACGGCAGGTGTGAGGCTGTACGATCCGAAGGCCACCGAAGTCGCCACACGGAGCTTGCCGCGCGGTGCGCTCATGGCTTCTTCGACCAGAGCATCTCCCGCTTCGGCCTCTTCCAGCAAGTGCCTGCAGTGGTCGAGGTAATTGCGGCCGAGTTCGGTGAGGTTCTGTCGACGGGTTGACCGGTTGATCAATTGCGACCCCAGCCGCTCTTCGAGAAAGCGGATGTGCTTGCCAATCATGGTCGGTGACTGCCGCAGCTCCTTCGCCACGGCAGCAAATGAGCCGAGATCGGCAACCTTGACGAATACGGACATGCTGGTCAGTCGGTCCATGATTATAAACTATTGGTTCTTTCAGAGCGGAACAAGTGGAGGTTTATACCCGAGGAGTATTGATTACCATGAGTGAGTAATCAACGCGAACATCATGGGAGTGATTGGGTGCGGTTCGATTTCGAGACGATGCTCGCGTCCGAGCGCTACAGGCTGCTGCTCGCGACGGTGCTGCCGCGGCCGATCGCCTGGGTAACGACCTGCGATCGAGGCGGCGTGGTCAACGCCGCTCCGTTCTCCTTCTTCAACGTGTTCGGCAGCGACCCCGCGACGGTCGGGGTTGGCATCGGCAGCAAGGGACCGGCCGAGCCCAAGGACACCCGCGCGAACATTCGCGAGACCGAACAATTTGTCGTCAATCTGGTACCGTTCTCGCTCGCGCAGGAGATGCGCGTCACCTCGATCGCCTTCCCAAGAGGCGTCGAGGAGCCCGCCGAGGCGGGGCTGTCCCTTGCTGCATCCGAACGCGTCGCCGTTCCGCGCATTGCGCAGGCTCCGGTTTCGATGGAGTGTTCGTTCATGCAAGAGATCGCGCTCGGCAGCTTCGGGCTGGTGCTCGGCAAGATCGTGATGGTTCACGTCAGCGACGAGGCGGTGATTGACGCCGGCCGCCAACATGTCGATGCGAGCAAGCTGGACCTGATCGGCCGCATGGAAGGTGCCTGGTACACCAAGACGCGCGACCGCTTTGAAATGCCGCCGATCGCGCTCAACGATTGGAACGCTGAGCGGTCCGCGCGGCACATCGCAAGTGAATCAACATAGCTTTCTGAAAGAGGTCACCATGGCTTTCCAGCTTACGATCAACGGAGACCGCCATTCCGTCGATGTCGACGGAGACACGCCGCTCCTATGGGTGCTGCGCGACGTGCTCGGCATGACCGGCACGAAATTCGGCTGCGGCATGGCGTTGTGCGGCGCCTGCACGGTTCATGTTGACAGCTCTGCCGTCCGCTCCTGCATCACGTCGGTCGACAGTGTGGGGGATTCGAAGATCACGACGATCGAGGCGATCGGCAAGACGCCGGCGGGCCAGAAAATTCAGAAGGCCTGGCTCGATCGGGAAGTCCCGCAATGCGGCTACTGCCAGTCCGGACAGATCATGTCGGCCTCTGCCTTGCTCGCGAGCAAGCCGCAGCCGACGGACGCCGATATCGATGACGCGATGTCGGAGAATATCTGCCGCTGCGGAACTTATGTCCGCATCCGCGAAGCCATCAAGCAAGCTGCGCAATCGGGAGGCTGATCATGATGCCCAAGTCGATCGAGTCCGACCGCCCCGCAGCCGACCTGTCGCGGCGTAACTTTCTGCGCGCGAGCGCGCTGGCGGGCGGCGGTCTGCTGCTCAGCATGAGCTTGCCATACGCAAGCCCGGAGAGCGCGGCGGCGAGCTCCGACAGTTTCGAGCCGAATGCCTTCATCCGGATCGGCGGCGACGGGCAAATCGTCCTGACCATGCCCTATGTCGAGATGGGGCAGGGTACCTACACCTCGATCCCGATGCTGATCGCCGAGGAGCTCGAGGTCGGTCTGAACCAAGTGCGCCTGGAGCATGCCCCGCCGAACGACAAGCTCTACATGAATCCGCTGCTCGGCGTGCAGGCCACCGGCAACTCGAATGCGGTGCGCGGCGCCTGGCAGCCGATGCGAAAGGCTGGCGCGACCGCGAGGACAATGCTCATCGCGGCGGCGGCCAAGCGTTGGAACGTCGATCCCGCCTCCTGCCGGGCCGAAAACGGCGAGGTGCATCATCAGGCGTCGGGACGCAGCCTCGGTTACGGGGCGCTTGCCGCCGATGCGGCGCGGGTGCCGGTGCCCGAGAACGTGACGCTGAAGAAGCCGGCGGACTTCAAGCTGATCGGCACGCCGGCGAAGCGGCTCGACACGCCCGCCAAGGTCAACGGCACCGCGGTCTACGGTATCGACGCCCGGCCGCCCGGCGTGAAGATCGCGACCCTGGCGCAGTCGCCCGTGTTTGGTGGGCGGGTGAAACGCGTCGATGATGCTGCGGCCAAGGCCGTCAACGGCGTCCGCCAGATCGTCCGGCTCGATGACGCGGTCGCTGTCGTGGCGGACCATATGGGGGCCGCCAAGAAAGGCCTGGCCGCGCTCACGATCGAATGGGACGACGGGCCGCATGCAAAGCTTGTGACCGCCGACGTCGCTCGCGAGCTCGAAAGCGCCACGACGAAGCCCGGCGCGGTGGCGCAGAATGTCGGCGATGTCGACAAGGCGATGGCGGGCGCCGCCACCAAGGTCGAAGCGAAATATCAGCTGCCGTTCCTCGCGCACGCAACCATGGAGCCGATGAACTGCACGGTCCATGTCCGGCGGGACGGCTGCGAAATCTGGGTCGGCAGCCAGGCGCTTGGGCGCGCGCAAGCCGTGGCGGCGAAGGTCCTGGGCGTGCCGCCCGAGAAGGTGGTGGTGCACAATCATCTGCTCGGCGGCGGGTTCGGCCGCAGATTGGATGTCGATGGCGTCATCCGCGCGGTCGAGATCGCAAAGCAGGTCGACGCGCCGGTGAAGGTCGTCTGGACCCGTGAGGAAGACATCCAGCACGACATGTATCGTCCATATTGGTTCGACCGAATCTCGGTCGGTCTTGACAAGACGGGCAAGCCGGTCGCCTGGATCAACCGTTTTGCCGGCTCTTCGGTGATCGCGCGATGGCTGCCTCCGGCATTCAAGAATGGCCTCGATCCCGACACGACGGAAGGCGCCATCGACCTCGTCTACGACATCCCCAACTTCCATGTTGAATATGTGCGGGTCGAACCGCCGGGCATTCCGACGGCGTTCTGGCGCAGCGTCGGGCCCTCGCATAACGTCTTCGTCACCGAAAGCGTCGTCGACGAACTGGCCGCGGCCGCGAAACAAGATCCGGTCGAGTATCGGCGGTCGCTGCTCGCCAAGTCGCCTCGCGCCAAGGCCGTGCTGGACCTTGCAGCGGCAAAGGCCGGCTGGGGGCAGCCCTTGCCCAAGGGAAGCGGTCGCGGCGTGTCGCTGCAATTCGTGTTCGGCAGCTACCTGGCGCAGATTGCCGAGGTCGAGGTTGCGAAGGACGGTGCGGTCCGTGTCCGGCGCATCGTTTGCGCAATGGATTGCGGCACCGTCGTCAATCCCGACACGGTGCGGGCGCAGATCCAGAGCGGAGCGATGTTCGGCGCCACCGCGGCGCTGTACGGCGAGATCACGCTCAAGGACGGCCGTGTCGAGCAGACCAACTTCGATACGTATCAGATGCTGCGCATCAACGAGGCGCCGGCCATCGAGGTCCATATCGTGGAAAGCTCCGAGCCGCCCGGTGGAATGGGTGAAACGGGGACATCGGGGATCGTGCCTGCGATCGGCAACGCGATCTTTGCGGCGACGGGCAAGCGGCTGCGCAAGATGCCGGCCGATCCCGCGCTGCTGAAGCAAACGTAACGGATGAGGAACCGATGAACGAGCTGCTCGGCCACGTCCTCGAGGCGCATGGCGGCCTGGAACGCTGGCGGCGATACAACAAGGTCGAAGCGACGATCGTCACCGGCGGCGGCTTCTTCCCGCTGAAGGGCGTGCTGCAGGATCGTAACCCGCGGCGCATGACCGTGTGGCTGCACGAGGAGCGCTCGTCCGTCACGCCGTACGGCGCTTCCGATCAACGCACGATGTTCACGCCGGACCGGGTCACGATCGAGAAGCTCGATGGCACGGTGGTCGCCGAGCGTTACGCACCGAGGGATTCGTTCGCCGGACACCAGATGCACACGCCCTGGGATCCGCTGCACCGCGCGTATTTCAACGGCGAGGCCGTGTGGACCTACCTCACGACGCCGTTCCTGCTGACGATGGATGGTGTCCGTGTCGAAGAGACCGAGGCCTGGCGCGAGGGAGCGGAGAACTGGCGCGTGCTGCGCGCCTACTTCCCCGGCTGGATGGAAACCCACTGCATGGTGCAGGATTTCTTTTTCGGCGAGGACATGATGCTGCGCCGTCACGATTACAGCGTGAACATCGCCGGAGGCTTTCCGGCCGCACAACTCACCTCTGACTACATCGAGGCGGACGGCATTCGTCTCCCCAGCAAACGGCGCGCCTACACACGCGGTCCCGATCGCCGGCCTATCACGGACATGCTGATGGTTTCGATCGACTTCAGCGAAGTCGCCTTCTCGTAATCGTCGTAGCTTCTGGGCGTGGGGTCGGAGGACGGATTTCGCAATGAAGAATACTTGGCGGGCAGGGCTCGCCGTTCGCGTTTTAGACGCCATCTCGCAAAGGTCGGGTGCTGCGCCTCCCCGCAACCGAATCTCTCGACCGGCAGACATGACGGCTCCCCCTTCGGCGGTTTTTCATGTCGAGTTTCTCGCTGTGGAAGATTCAAATCGACGCGCGGGCGTCGAAGGATGGTTCGCGGACGCCGTCCTATCCCTGCAGTGCGCTCCGCAACAGCCCGATGAAGTCCTGCGCCACCTGCGAGAGGGTTTCATGCGTGGGGGACAGGATCGCGATCTGGTACTGGATCTTCGGCTTGAACGGGCGGGTGACTAGGCCCTCGGTAAAGGGACGGCTCACCACCGGATCGACGATGCCGACACCGCGAGCCTCTGCGACCAGCTGGCACGCGGTCGAGAAGAACTCCGTCTCCGCAACGACATTCCAGCGCGCGCCGTATTCGGAAAAGGCGGACGCAAGCTGCTGGTAGACCGGATCGCCGCGAAACAACGTGACGAACGGGACGCCGTCGAGATCGTCCGGCGTGATCTGCTTGAGCTTCGCCAGCGGATGCGCCTTCGGCAGCATGCACAGGCAGTCGTATGAGAACACCTCCATATGCGAGGTCGGATAATCCAGCGGCAGTTCGGCGACCGCGAGGTCGAACTGCTGCGTCGACATCAATTCCCGCACCGTCGCGGAATTCCGGGTGATGATCTTCATCTGCAGCTCGGGCCGGTTGCTTGCGAACTGCGAGAGCAGGCGCGGCAACAGGTTGATCGAGATGCTTGGATAGGCGGCGATCGCAAGGTGTCCGCGCCGCCCGGAGCGGATCTCAGTGGCCACGCGCGCGGCATTCTCGACGGCTTCGAGCGCACGCGCCGCCTCGACATAGAACAGTTTGGCTTCCGGGGTCGGCTGGAGGCGCCCGCCGCGGCGCAGGAACAAGGTCAGGCCGGTTTCGTGCTCGAGGCCCGCGATCATCGTGCTGATCCCGGGCTGCGACATGCCGAGCAGTTCGGCCGCCCTGGTCATGGTGCCGTGAAGCATCAGGGCGCGAAAGCATTCGAGCTGTCTCAGGCGCATACCCGACTATATGATTTTGCTATAATGGACACAATTAATATTATTAGAATTACATGAGCGCAGGTGCTCCAATGCCCAAAAGGCAGAAGGAGACCTCACGTGAACGCTGCGACCCTCGATCTCACCCGCGCCCGCCTGATTCCGGCCCGCCACGGCGTGGCGGCGCGCCTCGATGCCGGGACGACGGTGACCATCGTCAACACCCACGGCAAGCAGGTGGTCGACACCTGGGCGTTCAATGCAAGCGACAGCAGCGAATTCATGTCGATGGAGCACAGTCGCGCCGCGATGCTGCGGCTCATTCCAAGGGTCGGCGATACGCTGACGACGAACCGGCGCCGCGCGATCCTCACTTTCGTCGCCGACACGACGCCCGGCATCCATGACACGCTGATCGCCGCCTGCGACATCCATCGCTATCGCCAGCTTGGTGCTGCGGGCCATCACGACAACTGCACGCAGAATTTGGCGTCGGCGCTCGAGGCGGTCGGCGTGTCGGCCGCGGTGACACCGCCGCCGCTCAACCTGTTCATGAACGTGCCCGTGACGGATGGTGGCGAACTGAGCTTCCAGGCGCCGGTCAGCGAGGCGGGCCAGTACGTCACGATGCGCGCCGAGATGGATCTCATCATCGTGTTCTCCGCCTGCCCGCAGGACATGGTGCCGGTCAACGACATGAAGCCGACCGACGCCCATTTCGTGATCGCCTGATCGTTGAACCCGCGCGGAGGATGACCATGCGCAAGCTGCCGCCCCTCAACGCCATCCGCGCGTTCGAAGCCGCCGCGCGCCACGAGAGCTTCACCGCCGCCGCCAACGAGCTCTGCGTCACGGTGACCGCGATCAGCCACCAGGTCCGGCAACTCGAGGCGATGCTCGGGCGCAAACTGTTCGAGCGCTCCGGCCGCGCGGTGGTGCTGACGGCGGAAGGGCAGTCGGTGTTCCCCCTGCTGCGCGACGGTTTCGATCGGATGGCGAGCGCCTTCGCCGCGATCCGTCCGCCGGCCGATGGTGACGCGATCACAGTGTCGACCACGCGGGCCTTCGCCGAACGCTGGCTGATGCCGCGGCTCGCAAGCTTCAACGCGGCATTTCCCGCCGTCGTGGTTCACATCGACGCCGCCGAGGACGTCGTGACGCCGGGCAGCAAGGGGATCGACCTCGCGGTGCGTTACGGACAGGCCGACCGCGCCGAGCAAGCGTCCGTGCTGTTCACTGACAATTACATCGCGGTCGCGGCGAGCGCGATCTGTCCGTCCACTGCGCGTTTGGCCATAGATGATTTCCGGCCACGGCCGCTATTGGCCTATCGCTGGAAGAACGTGACGCTGGATTCGCCGGCCTGGTCGACGTGGCTTGCGGGCATATCCCACGACACCGGCCGGGATTTTCGCATCTCCTGGTACAGCGAGGAGCCGCTGGCGCTGCATGCCGCAGAACGCGGCCTCGGGCCGCTGTTGTGCAGCGATGCGCTGGTCGGCGATCAGTTGCGCGAGGGAAAGCTGCGCCGGATCGACGGGCCGGCGCTTCCCGGCTTCGCCTTCCGCCTGGTGGAGGCCGCTGGCGCCGCGCGGCGCAAGTCGCTCGCGGCGTTCGTCGACTGGCTGCGCGGCGAGGCGGCGACGTTTCGCGCCGCCGCGGTCCCGCTCATGACACGGGCTGCGTGAAATAGGGTAGCGTCTCGACGCGGATCTGATAGCTGCCGGAGGCGACCAGGCCATCGATATGGGCGGCGATCGCCTCGAGCGACGCAAACCACACCTTGCGCTCCGCGACGATCCTTTCGAGCCAGCGCTCCACCACGCGCCAGCGGGCAAGTCTCCCGGTGAGGAACGGATGCCAGATCCCCATCCAGAATCCGCCGGCCTCATACGCTGCCTCGAATTCCTCGAACGACGCGGCGAGGCCCTCGCTCGGCGATTTGATGGGCATCATGTAGCCGATCTCCGCGTAGTGGGCGAACGGAGGCCAATCGTCCGATCCCCAGTGCGGCGGCATCTCGTACAGCGACCCGCGCGCCGTGCGCATCAGATACGGAATGTCGTCGGCCATCAGCGACGAATCGTAGGCGAAGCCGTGCTCGATCAACAGGTCGATCGTGGCCTGGTTGGCATTGTAGACCGGCGCGCGATAGCCGCGCGGCTTGCGCCCGGTCATCGCGACATGGATCTCGAGGGCTCGTTCGAACGCCTCGCGCTGCTCGGCGGCGGAGATCGTGGCCGGGTCCTCGTGAATATAGCCGTGATGGCCGATCTCGTGCCCGTCCTTGAGGATCGCCTCCACCGCGTCGGGATAGCGCTGCATGGTCCAGGCCGGCATGAAGAATGACTGCTTGAGGCCGAGGCGGCGATAGGTTTCCAGGATTCGCGGCACGCCGACCGTCGGCCCGTAGCGCCCCATCGTGATCGGGTAGAGTCGGTCGAAGGAGTCGTCCGGCCGGGCGATGTGGATCAGGCTGTCGGCGTCGACGTCGAACGTAACGGCACAGGCGCAGCGCGCCCCGTTCGGCCAGGGGATGGGATTGCGGATCATGGGACTATCCTCTTGCCGTGCGCAGGTCGCGATTGATCATTCGGCCGCCACCCTAGCAGGACCGTCAACCCCGAGACACTGCCGGACCAGGACCGGGATCGCGGCAAAGGCGTCGGCCATGGACTGCCGGTGGCGCTCGTCACTGAACTCCTGATAGTCGACGGCGATTAGGTGGCTCTCCTGCACGCCGAGATAATGCGCGCAAGTGAAGATGTGGGTTTCGAGATGGTTCATGTGCTCCCGCACCCCGCCGGGCCCGAAGCCGAACTCGCCCCGCGAGCTCAGCACCACCAGCGTCTTGCCGCTCATGATCGGCTCGAGCGGATAATCGCCGCGGGCAAGGTTGAATGAGAACGTCTTGCCGATGCGGATCACCTTGTCGAACCACGATTTCAGGGCCGACGGCATGCCGTAATTGTGCATCGGCGCGCCGATGACGATGACGTTGGCGCGCGCGAGCTCGTCGATCAGCTGGTCGGAAAGGCGGAGTTCGTCATGTTGATCCGCCGTGCGTTCGTCGGGCGCGGTGAAGGCCGCGGCCACCCACGCTTCGGTGATGAAGGGCGGGGGATCGCGACCGATGTCGCGGGAGATGATGGTGGCGCCGGGTTCGTGCGCCAGCCATTGATCGACAAAGGCCCTCGAGAGCTTCCGGCTGACCGAACGGTCGCCGCGCGCGCTGGCGTCGATATGCAGAAGTGTCGTCATCGGTGAACCTCGGCTGATGGAGTATCATTACGTCAGCCGCACAATGGCCGAGGGCAGCGCCCGGCGTGATTGATGAATTCGTCAGGTGGGTTGAGAAATTCTCAACAGTGAACCGCCGTGACACCATCACGGAGGATCCGGCGCGAGGAACGCGGCTCTTCTCGATCGAATGGTCGCAAACCTCATTGCGCGCTTCACTCTCAATTTCAGATCAACCCCGCTTGAGCAATTCTCATTAACGTCCGCGGCCCGATCTTGCTGAGATGCCCCATCCCGGCCGTAACAGATGCGCCGGACAGGGGAGAAACATGTTGGCCAAGCAGACACCAAATGCGGCGTACGATGACACCGGCTTCGACGCGCACGGAATTGAGCCGGTGCCGGTGGTACACCGGACCTCGTCACCGTTCGACCAGTTCTGGATCTGGACCGGAGCGAACATCGCGCCGATCAACTGGGTGCTCGGTGCGCTCGGCATCCAGCTCGGCCTGAGCCTTTTGCAAACGCTTGCCGTGGTCGTGATCGGCAACCTGTTCGGCGCGGCGCTGTTTGCAGCCTTCTGCCTGATGGGGCACCGCACCGGCGTGCCGCAAATGGTGCTGGGCCGTCTGGCGTTCGGCCGCCGCGGTGCCTACCTGCCGGCGCTGGCGCAAGTGCTGATGCCGATGGGATGGGTCGCGATCAACACCTGGATCGTGCTTGACCTCTGCATGGCCGCGCTCGAACGGATGGGGTTCAGCGGCGGTCCCGAGCTCAAATACATGATCGCGGTGCTGGTCATGGTGCTGCAGGTTGGGATCGCGGCCTGGGGCTTCAACGCCATCAAGGTCTTCGAGCGCTACACCATGCCGGTGATTCTCTTCATCATGGCCGTCATGACCGCGCTCGCGTTCCTGCGCGTCGATATCAAGTGGCAGTCCCCGACCGTCGGCGGTATGGCGGCCTTCGCGGCGGCCACGCAATTGATGACCGCGATCGGCATCGGCTGGGGCATTTCGTGGCTCACCTATGCCTCGGACTACACGCGCTTCACCAGGCCCTCGCTCGGCGCCGGCAGGGTGTTCCGCGCGACCTTCCTCGGCATGTTCCTGCCCACGGTCTGGCTCGCCTTCCTGGGCGCTGCGATCGCGTCGGCCGGCGCCGGATCCGATCCGTCGAAACTGATCATCGCCGCCTTCGGCGTGATGGCGCTGCCGGTGCTGCTCGTGCTCCTGCACGGACCGATCGCGACCAACATCGTCGTGATCTACTCGGCGGCGCTGTCGAGCCTCACGCTCGATCTGCGCTTGCCGCGCTGGATCATCTCGGTGATCTCGGGCGTGATCGCCTGCGCCATCCTCTATGGATTCATGCAATCTGGCGACTTCGCGCATGCCTTCGACAACTTCATGGTCGCCCTGATCGTCTGGATCAGCCCGTGGGCCGGCGTCACGTTGACGGATTTCTATCTGGTCCGGCGCAGGCGGATCGACGTTGCGGCGCTCTACGCGGCTCCGGATCGTGATGGCGGCGTCAATTGGGCGGGCCTCGTCGCCTTTGCGGTCGGGCTGGTGGCGGCCTGGGCGTTCCAGATGGGCACGATCGCGGCCATGCAGGGGCCGCTGGCGCTGGCGACCGGTGGGGTGGATCTGTCCTGGCTCACCGGCATGGGTATGGCCGGTGCGAGCTATCTCGCGCTGCATCGTCTCGTCGGCCGTCCGCGCGCGTCAGGCAACCCGTCGCGCTCCCCGGATGTAGCTGCGGTCGAGGCCGCTCCCACCTCGCTCTCGCAGGTCTAGGCATCCCGATCAGCGATGGGCCTCTGCACGGCGGTCTTGCCGGGCGCATCGCCGAGGTTCAGGCGGTGGCCATGTCATGCGCCCTGTTCGGCGAACAGGTGTTGCCCCACTCGGCAAGGGGCGTGAGCAATGTCATAAGCTCGCGCCACTTGCCGTCAGTCTTTAGATCGATCGTTCGGATGAAGCCTTGCGCGCGGTGCCGGGCGACGCCGTCGGCAGTCAGGCTTCGTCAGGGGTTCAGGATTTGAACCTAGCCAGAGGTTCGAAGAAGCGGCGGGTGCCGGCAGGCCATAAGGATGCTTCCCAGAGAACTAGGCTGCCAGCCAATAACAAAGCGGGCCTCCCGCGATTGTGGATTTTGCGATGCAGCGAACCTCCGCCACCGTGCCAAGCTCACGCCACCATACGAAGGACAAACAGCGGTTCCTCGTGTCGGTGGTTGCGTATGATTCCCTCCCTGGGCACCATTTCCGTGTGACAGGCGCCCGATGCTCCCCGCTGCGCCTCAACTCCCGTACAGATAGTTCGGCAGCCACAGCGTCATGCCGGGCCAGAAGTACATGATGACCATGCACAGGATAACGATCAGCATGTAGGGCATCATGCCGGCGAAGATCTGGTTGAGCGTGACATGCTTTGGTGAGACGCCCTTGAGGTAGAACGCCGACATCGCGACCGGCGGTGACAGGAACGCCGCCTGCAAGTTTACGAACACCAGCGTCCCCCACAGGATCGGGTCGATGTTGAAGTGCTTCAACATCGGCAGGAAGATCGGCACGAAGATGATGATGATCTCCGTCCATTCGAGCGGCCAGCCGAGCACGAAGATGATCGCCTGCGACAGGAGCATGAACTGCACAGATGTCATCTTGAGCGAGAGTACCCATTGCTCAAGCAGCGCCTGCCCGCCGAGAATCGCGAACACCGCCGAGAACAGCGCCGAGCCGACGAACAGCCAGCACACCATCGCGGTGGTTTTCGCGGTTAGGAACACCGCTTCCTTGGTACGCTTCCAGTCGAGCGTGCGGGCTTGCACCGCCAGCAAGAATGCGCCAAAGGCGCCCACGGCGGCGGACTCGGTCGCGGTGCAGATTCCGAACAGGATTACGGCGAGCACGACGATGGTGAGAATGCCGAGCGGCATGGTCGACGAGGTCAGAAGTTTCACAACCGAGAGCCGCTCGGCGTTGAACCGCCAGTAGTAACGGACCTGCAACAGCGCGCAAACCGCCGTGATGCCCCAGAACCAGAGGTAGAATTCGAGTCCTGGCCCCAGTTCAGCGGGCGTGGCCTCGTTGGTAACCAGCTCTGGTGTGCCCAATTGCTGCACGCCGGTTACCGCAAGTTCGATGGCCGCCTGCTGGTGAATAACGACGTACCACCAGACGGTGGCCATCGTGCCGGCGACGATCATAAACGGTACCAGCGCGTAACCGAAACTTGAGAGCAGCATCCAGTAGCTGACCCGACGGCCTTCGGCGTCGATCTGCCTTGCCCGCGACGGAGAGAACAACCCTTTGATCAGCGAGATCAGGATCGTTTGCGAACGATAGATGTCCTCGAACCTCGACAGCCACGCCGGCACCGGAACCTTCGTTTGGTCCTCCGGCAATGGCGGGGCGATCTTCGGATTGATCATCGCCCAGGCGACTATGTAAATGAGATACAGGAATGACAGAAAGAAGCCGGGGAACATCGCTGCCGCGTACAGCTTGACGATCGACTGGCCGGCGACCGCCGCATAAACGATGATCATGACCGACGGCGGAATCAGGATGCCGAGCGTGCCGCCCGCCGTGATGACGCCGGAGGCGAGCTTCACGTCGTATCCCGCCTTGAGCATGGGATTGAATGCGATGACGCCCATCAGCACCACCACCGCGCCGACCAGGCCGCTCGCGATCCCCCAGAACGTGCAGACGATCAGGGTCGCGACCGCAAGCGAGGCCGGCACGCGGCGGAACGCGAGCTGGATCGAGTAGAACATCCTGTCGACCAGCGCGCCGCGCTCCATCACGTAGCCCATCAGCACGAACAGCGGGATGGAGATCAGGACGTCGTTGGTCATGGCGCCGTAGGTGCGCTCGACCATCAAATCGAACACGCGGTTGTCGGCCCAGGAATGCGTCGGGTCATAGAACGCGATGTAGCCGAAGACTATGCCCAGGCCCATCAGTGTGAACGCCGTCGGGAAGCCCATCATGATCACAACCACGATGAGCGTGAGCATCAGGAGGCCGAGTGCCGGATCACTCATGTATTCAGATCCCCGCCCATACCGCGCTGGCGCGCACTCTCGTCGATTTCATGCGCCCGCTCGATGGCGATCTTGCGCGACTCCTCATCGACATATTCGCTGTGGGCGAGTTGCTGCTCGATGACGTCGATCTCGGCGACGTCCCTGAGCCGGCCGGGCCATTCGCCGGTCCGCAGGCAGACCACGCAACGCACGATCTCGGCGACGCCTTGCAGCATTACCAGCGCGCCGGCGATCGGGATCACGGATTTGAAGTGATAGACCGGCGGCCCGTCTGCCGTCACATTCGAATGCTCTGCGATCCGCCACGAGTCGGCGGCGTAGTCGAAGCCCGCGTAGATGAGGGCGGTGATGCCGGGGATGAAAAAAACCGCATACAGGATGATGTCCAGCCACGCCTGCATGCGCGGTCGCATCGAGCTGTAGAGGAAGTCGCCGCGGACATGGGCGTTCTGCGCCAGCGTGTAGGCGCCGCACAGCATGAACGTGGTTCCGTACAGCATGTTATCGAGATCAAAGATCCACGCCGTCGGCATATTCATGATGTAGCGCTTGAACACTTCGGCGCAGACGACGGCCATCAGCAAAATAATCAGCCAGGCCGCGACCTTGCCACACCATGTGCTGATTTCGTCAACGACAAGCAAAAACTTCTGGACGGTCATTGGTCGCCGCCGAATAATCCGAAGCAGGAATCAAGTGACAAGGCACTGTCCCGCCGTCGTCCCGAACAGTGCCTTGCCGGTTCAATATACCGTCACGTCTTCTTCGCGGTCCCTTTTGGCCCGAAGTAGTAATCGAACGCCATCTTGCGGTTGACGACAGTGTCCTGTTCCCATTGGGTCGCCCGGCGGGCAAACGCGATCTGCGATTCGACGATTTCCTTGAACAGCGGATTTGTCTCCGAGTATTTTTTCACAATGTCATCGAAGACCTCAAGCTGCCGTTTGAGGATTGCATCCGGCGTCTTGTAGAACTTCACCTTGTCCTTGGTCTGCAACTCGACGTAGTCCTGCGAGTAGCGGTCGATCGCCTTCCATTGCATCTCTTGCGAAGCGGCGCTCACCGCATTGGCAATGATCGCTTTCATCTTGTCTGGCAGCGCGTCGTACTTGGTCTTGTTGAAGGTGATTTCGAGCTGCTCGGCGTTCTGGTGGTAGCTCTGCAGCATGCAGACCTTGGAGACGTCGGCGAAGCCAAGCAGGCGATCCGACGAGGCGTTGTTGAACTCGGCCGCATCGATCAGGCCGCGATCCATCGCCGATACGATTTCGCCGCCGGGCAGCGCGTTCACCGCGGCGCCCATGGCGGTGAACATGTCGATGGAGATGCCGACGGTGCGGTATTTGATACCCTTGAAGTCGTCGACGCTGGTGACCGGTTTCTTGAACCACCCGAGCGGCTGTGTCGCCATCGGTCCGTAGGGGAACGAAACGACGTTCAGGCCGAGCGATGCATACAGTTTGGCGAGAAGCTCCTTGCCGCCGCCCCACCGGTGCCAGGCGAGCAGCATGTTGGCGTCCATGGCGTAGCCCGGACCCGAGCCCCACAGCGCCAGCGCGTTCTGCTTGCCGTAGTGGTAGACCAGCACGCCATGGCCGCCGTCGAGCGTGCCTTTCGACACGGCATCGATCAGCCCGAACGCAGGCACCACAGCGCCGGCGGGAAGCACGTCGATCTTGAGGTCGCCGCCGGTCATGTCGTTGACCGTCTTGGCATAGTCGAGTGCGTATTCGTGGAAGATATCCTTCGACGGCCAAGTGCTCTGAAAGCGCATACTAATTGGGCCCTGCGCGCTAACAACCGTCGGCGCGGCTACCGTCGCGGCGGCCCCCGCAACAGCGACCTTGAGAAAGCGGCGGCGGCTGGAAGTACTCCCCTTGCTTGATTTGGTCATGGTGTCCTCCTCCCCTTGGAATAGCGATCCCCTGCGGATTAGGTCCCCGTATTTATTGGGAGAAGTCAAAGACTTGCGCAGGGCTTTGGCAAGAATGTTCGGGATGATGCGACGCTACGACGCGGATTGCGGTAATGACGCGCCGCACGAGGACCAGCCACGAAGCGTATCGGTTGTCGACCCCGCCGCCCCTGGCCACCATCTCCCCGGTTCGATTTCCACCCGATCTGACCCAAGGACTCCACACGCCACCTCGGCGCCTCTCTCCTCCTCAATCCGCGGAAAACCCGAACGGCACGCTCAACGTCCTGAAGTCATCCGGAAGCAGTTCGCGGCCGATCGGGAGTGCCGAGCGCGCGGCGCAGCGCGGGCGGTGGCAGACGCGGCAGGCGACGCCGACCGGCGTCGGCTGGTCGGCGCGCGGATCCTGTCCGTCGCGGGTGTAGATCAACTGCTTGGCATGCTCGGCGGCGCAGCCGACGGCGATCGCGCGCTCGACGCGGATCGCATCAAACGAGCCGCCGCCGGCGGTGACGGTGCGGGCGATTGAAAAGAAGCGCTGGCCGTCGGGCAATTCCAGCCATTGCGTGACGATCTGGCGCGGCGTTCGGAACACGCTGTGCACCGACCACAGCGGACACGCGCCGCCGTGCTTGGCGAACGGGAAGCCCGCGCCGTCAAGCAGCTTGGAAATGTTGCCGGCCGGGTCGACGCGGATCAGGAAGAACGGCACCTTCTCCTGCCCCGGCCGCTGCAGGGTCGTGATGCGATGCGCGGTTTGCTCGAAGCTGGTGCCGAACTGCCGCGCTAGCGCCTCCAGATCGTAGCGCCTGACGTCGGCGGCTTTCGCGAAGGCGGAGTACGGCATGATCAGCGCGCCCGCGGCATAGCCCGCGAGCGCCCGCCGCGCCAGCAATTCGGCGCTCTTGGTCGCGAACTGGGTGGCTTCGAGCGCCGCGCCGATCTCTTTTTCCATTTCGAGATAGGCGAGTTGCTTGGCCAACTGGAAATGCAGGCTCGCGGTGTCGAGCGAGTCCTCGAGCAGCAATTGCCTGCGATGGAGATCGAGCCGTCGGATCGAGCCGAGCATGACGTCCGGCGGCAGATAGCGCACCTGAAGGTTATGGCGGACGCGCAGATGTTCGATGAAACCGCTCGGGCCGGATGCGACCTCCGCGAGCCGTTCGGCCGCATCGTCAAGATCAGGGAAATTGTTGCGGCGTGCGGCCAGGAACCGCCGCACCTCGGCGACGGCATCGTTGGCGTCAAACTCTCCCGATGCCGCGTGCGCCGCGCCGCCTGCAAACGCCGGAGCCCTTTGTTCCGCGAGCGCGAGCTGCTCCTCGCGATAGGCGGTGTAGAGGCGCAAGAACGCCTCCGTCATCCCGGAATAGCTGACCGCGAGGTCGCTGATTTCGAGCGCGGGGATGTCGATGTCCGAGAACATCGGCTCCTTCAGGATCGACTGCATCCGCGCGGTGTGATCGGCGCCGCGGTCGCCGGCCACATCGGTCAGGTCGATCTTGTAGGTGCGGGCCAGCCGCAGCAGCATGTCCGCCGTGACCGGCCGCTGATTGCGCTCCAACAGCGCAACATAGGGGGCCGATATATCGAGGTCGGCCGCCATGTCGGCCTGGGTCAGCCCCAGGTCGCGCCGCAGCCGTCGTAGCCGTGGTCCCATGAAAACCGAGCGGGTGTTGGTGGTTGTCATGACTGGTTCCCGTTCCGTGTAATGTCCTTACAACTATACATCGGAATTCTGTAAAGTGTGACAAGTTTTCTTCGCGCGGTCTGGTGACTGGCGACGTTCCGCGTACAAACGATCCCAGGTTTTTCGTCACCGAAGGGATCATGGACATGAACTTCCAGCCGCGTGGGATCAGCGATCGAGCGATCCAGGGACCAGCTTCCTATCAGAGCGAAATCGAAGCTGCCGAAGCACTCCTCAAGACCCAGCCGACCTGGAACGGCGTCACCGCCGAAGCCGTGGCGCGCATGCGCCTGCAGAACCGTTTCAAGACCGGCCTCGACGTCGCCCGCTACACCGCGGCGCTGATGCGCGCCGACATGGCCGCCTATGACGAAGACAGCACCAAGTACACCCAGTCGCTCGGCTGCTGGCACGGCTTCATCGCCCAGCAGAAGCTGATCTCGATCAAGAAGCACTTCGGCAAGACCGATCGCCGCTATCTGTACCTCTCCGGCTGGATGATCGCCGCGCTGCGCTCCGAGTTCGGCCCGCTGCCGGACCAGTCGATGCACGAGAAGACCTCGGTGCCGGCCCTGATCGAGGAGCTCTACACCTTCCTGCGTCAGGCGGATTCCCGTGAGCTCAACGATATCTTCCGCGCGCTCGACGCCGCCCGCAAGGAAGGCGACAAGGCGAAGGAGAAGGCGCTGATCGAAAAGATCGACAACTTCCAGACCCACGTCGTGCCCGTGATCGCCGACATCGACGCCGGCTTCGGCAATGCCGAGGCAACCTATCTGCTCGCCAAGAAGATGATCGAGGCGGGCGCGTGCGCCCTGCAGATCGAGAACCAGGTCTCCGACGAGAAGCAGTGCGGCCACCAGGACGGCAAGGTGACGGTGCCGCATGACGTCTTCCTGGCGAAGATTCGTGCCTGCCGCCACGCCTTCCTCGAACTCGGCGTCGAAGACGGCATCGTCGTGACCCGCACCGACTCGCTCGGCGCCGGCCTGACGCAGCAGATCGCCGTCAGCCACAAGCCCGGCGACCTCGGCGATCAGTACAACAGCTTCCTCGATTGCGAGGAAGTGACCGCCGCCAACGCCAGGAACGGCGATGTCATCATCAACCGCGACGGCAAGATGATGCGCCCGAAGCGGCTGCCCAGCAACCTCTACCAGTTCCGTCCGGGCACTGGTGAAGACCGCTGCGTGCTCGACTGCATCACCTCGCTGCAGAACGGCGCCGACCTCTTGTGGATCGAGACCGAGAAGCCGCATATCGAGCAGATCGCCAAGATGGTCGACCGCATCCGCAAGGTGGTTCCGAACGCGAAGCTGGCCTACAACAACTCGCCGTCGTTCAACTGGACGCTCAACTTCCGTTGGCAGGTCTACGACGCGATGAAGGAAGCCGGCAAGGATGTCAGCCAGTACAACCGCGCCGAGCTGATGAAGGTGGAGTACGACAACACGCCGCTGGCGATCGAAGCCGACGAGCGCATCCGTACCTTCCAGGCCGATTCAGCCAAGCGCGCCGGCATCTTCCATCATCTGATCACGTTGCCGACCTATCACACGGCGGCGCTGTCGACCGACAATCTCGCGAGGGAATATTTCGGCGAGCAGGGCATGCTGGGCTATGTGAAGAACGTTCAGCGTCAGGAGATCCGTCAGGGCATCGCCTGCGTGAAGCATCAGAACATGGCTGGTTCCGACATCGGCGACGATCACAAGGAATACTTCGCCGGCGAGGCCGCGCTGAAGGCGGGCGGCGTCCACAACACGATGAACCAGTTCGGCTGATACCGGTTGATCTGACGATCCGACAGAGCCCCCGGCGAGCAATCGCCGGGGGCTTTGCGTTCTGGCGACGTGGCCGCGGAGCAGGCCGACCTCGCTACGCGCCTCGTTGAGGGATTCGTGCTCCGTTCGACGGGGCCTTGGTCTAGCCCGCCGCCGATACGGTCGACGCCATACGTGATCACGCCACGACGTTGCTCAAGGAACTCGCCGCGTGGGAAAGCGTTGCCCGCGACACGGCAGTCGTGCCGGGCACCTGATCCGGTGTTCTGGAGCGATCTAAGGACGCCTCACGATGGCCAAGAGGTTCAAGATTGGCGATCATGTCGGCTGGAATTCCGAGGCCGGGCGGGTCTCGGGGACCATCATCGCCGTTCACACCAGCGATTTCGACTACAAGGGGCACGTGCACCATGCCTCACGAGCCGACCCCCAATATGAAATCAAGAGCGACAAGACCGACCACGTCGCGGCCCACAAGGGCGGCGCGCTTCACCGTGCGTAAGGAAGTCGGCGCGTGAGGCTGCCGTTCTTCACCATCGGCCATTCCACCCGAAGCCTCGCGGAGTTCGGCATGCTCCTGGTGGGAGCCGATATCGGCCTCGTCGCCGATGTCAGAACGGTGCCGAGGTCGAGAACCAATCCGCAGTTCAACGAGGATACGCTTCCGGAATCCCTCGGCACCTTCGGCATTTCGTACGAGCACATGGCCGGGCTCGGCGGCCTTCGCGGCAGGGCGCGCAGCCTGCCTCCCTCCGTCAATGCGTTCTGGACCAACGAGAGCTTTCACAATTATGCCGACTATGCGTTGTCGGCGCCGTTTCACGCAGGCCTCGAACATCTACGCAATGAGGGGCACGCGCGACGCTGCGCGGTGATGTGTTCGGAAGCGGTCTGGTGGCGCTGCCACCGTCGCATTGTCGCCGACTATCTCATCGCTAACGGCGAAACCGTCTTCCACATCATGGGAGAGGGCCGCCTCGAGCCGGCGCGTCTGACCGAGGGCGCGGTCGTTCAAGCCGACGGCACGATCGTCTATCCGGCGGTCAGTTGCCCTTGACCCATGACCGGTGGTGGGAACGGCGGCGCCCGGCAAGCTCCGCAAGTATTTCCGCGAGAACGTCTGCGACACCGTCTACGGCGCGATTGTGCGGTGAGGCCCGTTCACCTCGGTCGAGGGCGGGGCTTGTCCCCATCAGCTATTTCGGGATCGCCTGGGCGTGATGCGAGATCATCAGCCAGCGGTCCTGATCCTTCTCGAAAATGTTGGTGACGAAGGTGTCGAATTTCAGCGGCTCGCCACCGGCTCTCGGCTGCAGACTCGCGCTCTCGGTGCCGTTCACCCAGCCGCGCCTTCGAGGGTGGCGAGGTGTCTGCTGGCATATCGCTTCTCATCCTTGATGAGATAGCCTAGCGACGTGCGCGTGCGGCCGGGGATATAGACAAAGCCGAACCGCAGCAGCACCAGCGACAGCGCGATGGCGAGCGCGCCGCCCTCGATTCTCGTCCGGTCGGTCCTGGTCACGAAATTCCGATAGCCGAGGATCATCGAGGTCAGGTCGACGGCACGCTCGCTGTGCTGCAGCTTGTGGTGGATCGAAAACAGCACCACATGCGACAGCTCGTGCGCAAAGCCGGCCACGATCCATTCGAACGGGTCCTTTTCGAGGACCTCGCGCCTGACATTGACGATGACGCGGGTTTGCCTGAACGCGTCCGATCCGTAAGCCGGCATCGGATTGGGGGTCTCGATCCACATCGGCCTTTCTGCGGTCGTCGTATCGACGATCCGTAATCCAACGCGCAGGTCGAGCCGCATGGAATTCTTGATCCAGCCCAGCATGCGCGGATAGTCGGCTTCGCGATGGAGCCGTCGCAGCTCCGGTGCGTTGATCGGCGGAACGATCCGGCCGAGCGCTGTGACGAGTTGCCCGATCTCGTCCTCGAGCCGGTGCCGCTCCTCGGGCGATAGGCCTGAGGTTGTTGCGACCACGAGGATTGAGACAATGACGAGGATGGCCACGATCCCCGCCAGCACGATCACCATCTAAACCGCCCCGCACGCGTGTGCCGCGAATGGATTGGCGGCGATGGCCATTCGTCGCACGGGATCGTGCCAGGTTCAACCTGCGCGGGCGCAAGGCTTGCAAGAGCCGCCGCGTCTGCAAAAGGAGCCCGCCAACGCGGCGGGCCGGAGGTTTCAGGGAGGAAGCGCTCTGACAGAGAACGCCCATGTAGTCTCCTCGATTCGGTGAGGGCTGCGAAGATCGTATAACTACTGTCATCCGGGGCTTTCTTGTGCGAATGCTCCGTCCGGCTTCGGCAGGCTCGCCGGCCGGCGAAGGCTGGATCGGGCGCTGGCGGTTAACAGGGGAATTTCATGAGCATGTCCCACACTTTCGCGCGCTTCGTCGCACTGGTCGGCGCCGGTGCGCTGCTGTGGCGCCGGCGGCAGGGCGAGCAGCCTGCGCCTGCCTGGGGCGAAACGCCGGAGATTCCCGCGGCGAAGCCGCAGGGCGCGATCCCGACGCTCAAGATGCCGACCGCGCGCGGCTGGGACGAAGGGCAAAAGCCGACGGCTGCGCCCGGGCTCAAAGTCAACGCCTTTGCGAGCGGTCTCGACCATCCGCGCTGGATCAACGTGCTGCCCAACGGCGACGTGCTGATCGCGGAGGCGACGCAGATCGCGGGACCGATCCGGACGCTGTTCCATTATGCGATGCAGGCGACGATGCGGCGCGCCGCGGCGCTCGGCGTCAGCGCCAACCGCATCACGCTGCTGCGCGATCGTGACGGCGACGGCGTTGCCGAAACGCGCGGCGCCTTCATGGAAGGATTGAGCCAGCCGTTCGGCATGGCGCTGGTCGGCGACACCTTCTATGTCGGCAACACCGACGGCGTGGTCGCGTTTCCCTACACGGCGGGCGCGGACCGCATCACGGCAGCGGGACGCAAGCTCGTCAGCTTCAAGCCCGGCGGGCACTGGACGCGCAGCCTGCTGCCGAGCGTGGACAATACGAAGCTCTATGCCGGCGTCGGCTCGCTCACCAACATCGCCGAGAGCGGCTTTGAGGTCGAGGAGGGGCGCGCTGCGATCTACGAGCTCGATCTCGTGCGCGGCACGAGCCGCATCTTCGCCGGCGGCCTGCGCAACGCCGTGGGCCTCGCCTGGGAGCCGACGACGAATGTGCTGTGGACCGTCGTCAACGAGCGCGACGGCCTCGGCGACGAGACGCCGCCGGATTATCTCACCTCGGTGCGCGACGGCGGCTTCTACGGCTGGCCCTATTGCTACTGGGGGCAGACGGTGGACGATCGCGTGCCGCAGGATCCGGCGATGGTCGCCAAGGCCATCCAGCCGGACTACGCGCTCGGCGGCCACACCGCTTCGCTGGGTCTGTGCTGGATGCCTGCAGGCACGCTGCCGGGCTTTCCGGACGGCATGGTGATCGGCCAGCACGGCTCGTGGAATCGCTCGACATTGTCGGGCTACAAGGTCGTGTTCGTGCCGTTCGAGCAGGGCCGCCCCTCGGGACCTGCGCGCGACATCCTGTCGGGCTTCCTCGCCCCCGATGAGAAGGTCTCCTACGGCCGCCCGGTCGGCGTCACGCTCGGGCCGAACGGCTCGCTCTTGGTGGCCGACGATGTCGGCAACGTGATCTGGCGCGTGACCGGCGCGTAACAGGGATCAATCCGCGCGCGGCAGGTCGGGGCCTGCCGGCGCGATCGCTCTGAAAAGCGTAAAACCGGAACAAAATCCAAAACGCTTTTCACGCCATATCCCTTGATCGTTCGTCAACTTCCCGGGCCGATGCTCGTTGTGTCCGGCGTGGCACATCAGGGAGCCGAGCATGCCGACCAAGGGACGAGCGACCGCAACCGATCTTCACGCGCAGACGCGTGAGGACATCCTGAACCCGCAAGCCATCAGCGCGCTGAGCGCGGGTGCCGTCAGCGCGATGAGTGCGGTCGGAGCCGCCGTCATCAAGCAGAACAAGGCGGCGCTCAGCAAGAATCCGGATTGGTTCTGGCACATGTTCGCGAAGTGCGAGGCCAAGGCCGCGCGTCTCGCCGAAGAGGCCGCGCGCAGTCCGGACGCCTGCGGCGATGCGACCTTCATCGAGGCCTATGCGAAGAATTTGCCGAAGCTGATGGTCTCGGCGCTGGACGCGCACGACAAGGCGCTCAAGACGAAGTGAAATGAGCGCCGTCTAGTTGCCCGGCGCTGCGAGCACTTCCGCCAGCGCATCCGTTAGGCGCATGAGCTCGGCTTCCGAGCCGATCGTGATGCGCACGAAGTCCGCGATCCGCGGGCCGGAAAAATGCCGGATCAGCACCGCGCGCTGGCGCAACGCCGCCGCCACGGCCTGGCCGGAATGCTTCGGGTGGCGGGCAAAGACGAAGTTCGCCGCCGAAGGCAGCACCTCGAAGCCGAGCCGGGTCAGGCTCGCGGTCAGCGACGCGCGGTTCTGCATGATCTGCGCCCGCGTCTCCTGGAAGTAGGCTTCATCCGCGAGCGAGGCCAGCGCGCCGGCCTGGGCCGGGCGGCCCAGCGGATAGGAATTGAAGCTGTCCTTCACGCGGGTCAGCGCCTCGATCAGATCCGGCTGGCCGATCGCGTAGCCGACGCGCAGTCCGGCCAGCGCGCGCGACTTCGACATGGTCTGCACCACCAGCAGATTGGGATGGTCGCCGATCAGGGGGATCGCGCTCTCCCCGCCGAAATCGACATAGGCTTCGTCCATCACGACGGGCACGTCGGCCCGCTCGCGCGCCAACCGCGCGATCTCGGCGCGCGCCAGCGCGATCCCCGTCGGCGCGTTCGGGTTGGCGATGATGATCGCCCCGCCGCGGCCGAGATAATCCGACACGTTGACGCGCATCTCGGCGTCGAGCGGGATCGTCTCGTGGTTGATGCCAAGCAGACGGCAATAGACCGGATAGAAGCTGTAGGTCACGTCAGGGAACAACAGCGGCCTCGGCTGCTTCAACAGCGCGGCGAACGCATGGGCGAGCACCTCGTCCGAGCCGTTGCCGACGAAGACCTCTGCCGGGGTCACCTTGTGATAGTCGGCGAGCGCCTCGCGCAGCCGCATCGACTGCGGGTCCGGGTAGAGGCGGAGCGTGTCGGCGGCCGCCAGCCGCACCGCTTCGATCGCCTTCGGCGAGGGGCCGAACGGACTTTCATTGGTGTTGAGCTTCACCAGCCCCGGAATCTGCGGTTGCTCGCCCGGGACATAGGGCGACAGACCTTTGACGAGTTCCGACCAATACTGACTCACGTGATCAGTCCTTTGCATCTTGCGTTGTCCGGGACCGCGCCCGGGCGCGTGTCCGCACTCAGTAGGACATGCCGCCGAGCGGTGGCAAGTGACGAGCCGCGCCTTCTTTCGTTTCGAGGGCAAGAACCGGAGTTTGCCGAGGCGACCAGCAGCGTATGCCGTCGCTGAAGTCATCGACCGAGGTCGATGATTGTCATCTGACCATCACAGGGAAGAGTGCAATGAGCAAGGAAGAAGACAACAAGGCCGTCGTCGGCCGCTGGTTCACCGAGTTCTGGGGCAAGACCGTCAACCTCGGCGTCGTCGACGAGATCGCTGCACCCGACATGCTGCTGAAATATTCGCTGCATGAACCGCGCCGCGGCCGCGCCGACATCAAGGCGTTCATCACCGACTTCCGCGCCGCATTCCCCGACCTCAATTTCTGGGGCACCGCGGATCTGATCGCCGAAGGCGACTATGTGGTCGGACAGTGGGAAGGCGGCGGCACGCATTCGGGTCCCGCCTTCCGCGACTTCCTGATCGGCGGTCTTCCGGCCGCGACCGGGCGCAAGATGCGCTTCACCGGCACCACGGTGCTGAAGGTGGTCGACGGCAAGATCGTCCAGGAGGTCGGTCTTGACGACGGCGTCACCGCGCTGACGCAGCTTGGGCTGCTCAAGGTCGCCTGATCGAGATAGCTGCCTCTGCGATCAGCCGCAGCAGGCCCGCACGGAAGCGTGCGGGCCTTGCGCGTTTCGGTGCCCCGCGCAGACGCGCCTCCGACCGCGCGGAAATCGGGTGGCCGCCACAGGCGTTCGCGCCGATCATGGCGCAGCGATGCCGTTCACCTCAGGCGAGGTCGCAACGGAATTGGATTTGAACGCAAGCGCCGGAGTGTCGCAGGCACGGCGTCGCGGCATCATCGCGCCAGTATCATCCAAGGGATGCACGACAATGACCACGACATGCACCACGATCGTCAAGCCAGCACGTCCGCCGGTGGCGGATGATCCGCGCTGGGCGCGCATCGTTGCGCGCGACAAGTCGGCCGACGGCGAGTTCTGGTATTCGGTGGCGACGACCGGCGTCTATTGCCGGCCGTCATGTCCATCGCGGACAGCCAATCCGAGGAACGTCGCGCTTCACGACACGCTGGAGAGCGCGAGGGCGACCGGCTTCCGGCCGTGCCGGCGCTGCAAGCCCAACGGGCCGTCGACCGATTGCGAGAACGCAGCGCTGGTGGCGCAGGCGTGCCGCATTATCGAGGCGAGCGTGGCGGCGCCGTCGCTGGAGCGTCTTGCTGACACGATCGGCCGCAGCCCGAGCTATTTCCATCGCGTGTTCAAGGCCGCCACCGGCCTGACCCCGAAGGGCTATGCCGTGGCGCATCGGGCGAGGAAGGTCCGCGCGCAACTGGCGCGCGGCAACAGCGTCACCGCGGCGATCTATGACGCCGGCTTCAATTCCAGCGGCCGCTTCTACGAGAAGGCGACCGACATGCTCGGCATGACGCCGTCGCGGTACCGCGCGGGCGGCGTGAACGAACACATCACCTTCGCGGTGGGAGAGACCTCGCTCGGCGCCATCCTGGTGGCCTCGAGCCGCAAGGGTGTCGTCGCGATCCTGTTGGGCGAGGATCCGGACGAACTCGTCCGCGCCCTTCAGGACCAATTTCCAAAGGCGCAGCTGATCGGTGCCGATCGCGGCTATGAGGCGCTGGTTGCGCTTGTGGTCGGCCTGGTCGAGACGCCCGGCATCGGCCACGACCTCCCGCTCGACGTCCGCGGCACCGCGTTCCAGCAACGGGTCTGGCAGGCCTTGCAGCAGATCCCGTTCGGCGAGACGGCGTCCTATACCGAGATCGCGCGGCGCATCGGCGCGCCGAAGGCGGTGCGTGCGGTCGCCGGCGCGTGCACGGCGAACCGTCCGGCGCTCGCCATTCCCTGCCACCGCGTCATTCGCAATGACGGTTCGCTGTCGGGATATGCCTGGGGTGCCGAACGTAAGCGCGAGCTGCTCGCACGCGAGCGACGGCCTACCGCGCCTCGGTTCGTCTGAGGCGCGGGCCGCCTGATCGCAAAGCCGGTTCCGCCGACACGGGCTCAATCGTCGCGGCGTTCGCGTACGCCGATTCGCTATTGACAAATGGATTAGATAATTACTAATCGCCCTTGGATCATGACGACCCGCCGCAGAGCGGACCAAGGGAGAGGAACTGATGAGACACGTTTTGGCGCTGGCCGTTCTTGCGGCGATGACATCGGCCGTTCATGCCCAGGTCTCCGATGACGTCGTGCGGATCGGCGTGCTCACCGACCTCTCGAGCTGGGGCCGCGACAATTCCGGGCCGGGCTCGGTCGAGGCCGCGAAAATGGCGGTCGAGGAATTCGGCTCGACCGTGCTCGGCAAGCCGGTCGAGATCATCTCCGCCGACCACCAGATGAAGACCGATGTCGGTGTGCAGATCGTGCGCGGCTGGTTCGACAACGGCAAGCTCGACGCCGTCGTCGACATTCCGAACTCCGGCATCGCGATCGCCGTCCACAACATGGTCAAGGAGCGCAACAAGATCGCGCTGTTGTCCGGGCCCGGTGCGAGCTCGCTGACGGATGAGCTGTGCAGCCCCAACACCGTGCACTTCACCTACGACACCTACGCGCTGTCGAAGGTCACGGCGTCGGCCGTGATCCAGGAAGGCGGCAAGTCCTGGTACTTCATCACCGCGGATTATGCCTTCGGCCAGCAGCTCGAGAAGGACGCCACCCGCTTCATCAACGAGATGGGCGGCAAGGTGCTCGGCGGGGTCCGGCATCCGACCAACACCGCCGACTTTTCCTCCTTTGCGCTGCAGGCGCAGAGCTCGAAGGCCGACGTGGTGGCGTTCGCCAATGCTGGCCAGGACACCGACAACGCGATCAAGCAGTCCGGCGAATTCGGCCTGGTGCAGGGCGGCCAGAAGCTGGTCGGCCTTCTGATGTTCGACACCGACGTCCACGCGATCGGGCTGAAGGCCGCCCAAGGCACCTACATGACCACGGCCTCGTACTGGAACATGAACGAGGCCACGCGCGCCTGGTCGAAGAAGTTCTATGAGCGCACCAAGGTGATGCCGACCATGATCCAGACTGGCGTCTATGGCTCGGTGCTGCATTACCTGAAGGCGATCAAGGCCGCCGGCACCGATGATCCGCAGCAGGTGATGGCCAAGATGCGCGAGCTGCCGATCGAGGATAACTTCGTCCATGGCGGCAAGCTGCGCGAGGACGGCCGCGTCGTCAGAGACATGTATCTCGCCAAGGTGAAGTCGCCGGCGCAGTCCAAGGAGCCGTGGGACTATCTCGAGATCGTCAAGACGGTGAAGGGCGAGGATGCGTTCCGTCCGGTGTCGGAGTCCAAGTGCCCGCTGTTGAAGAAATAGGATCGGCCGCATGGCAGACAACGCTCAAGAGACATATGACTGCGACGCGCTCGTGGTCGGCTCCGGTTGCAGCGGCCTGTCGGCCGCCGTCACCGCCGCACATCACGGGCTGAAGGTCCTCGTCGTCGAGAAGGAGCCGCGCTTCGGCGGCACCACGGCGCGCTCCGGCGGCTGGCTCTGGATCCCCGGCACCTCGCTGGCGAAGGCCTGGGGCATCGAGGAGAACCCGGATCAGGCCAGGACCTATCTCAGGCACGAGGCCGGCAACAGTTTTGACGCCGCGCGCGTCGATGCCTTCCTGACCGAAGGACCGAAGGCGGTCGATTTCTTCACCACCAAGACGGCGGTGCGCTTCGACATGCCGCTGACCTTTCCGGACTATCACGCCGAAGCGCCCGGCGGCGCGCAGGGCGGCCGCTCGATGGTCGCCCGCCCGTTCGACGGGCGCGAGCTTGGGCCGGCCATCAAGGATCTCGGCAGCCCGCTGCCCGAGCTCACCGTGTTCGGCATGATGCTCGGCTCCGGCAAGGAGATCATCCATTTCATGCGCGCGACGCGCTCGCTCGCCTCGGCGATCTATGTCGCCAAGCGGCTGTCGAAGCATGCCGGCGACGTGGTGCGCCATGGCCGCGGCATGACCTTGACCAACGGCAATGCACTGGCCGGGCGGCTCGCCAAGTCCGCGTTCGATCTCAACGTCCCGCTCTGGCTCAATTCGCCGGTGCGCGAACTGATCGTCGATAATGGAGTGGTGCGCGGCGTGATCGTCGTGCGCGACGGACGCACGATCCGCGTCAACGCGAAGCGCGGCGTGGTGTTGGCCTGCGGCGGCTTCCCGCATGACGTGGCGCGGCGGCAGAAGATGTTCCCGCATGCCCCGACCGGCAAGGAGCACTATTCGCCGGGGCCAACAGGCAACACCGGCGACGGCCTGCGGCTTGCGGAATCCGCCGGCGGCCGGGTCGAGGATTCGCTGCCGAACGCCGCCGCCTGGGTGCCGGTCTCGGTCACGACGCGCAAGGACGGCTCCAAGGGCGTGATGCCGCACTTCATCGATCGCGCCAAGCCGGGCGTGATCGCGGTGATGCGCGACGGCAAGCGCTTTGCCAATGAAGGCAATTCCTACCACGACTTCGTGCAGGAGATGGTGAAGGCGGCGAAGCCCGGCGAGGAGGTCGCGGCCTACCTGCTCTGCGATCACCAGACCTTGCGCAAATACGGCCTCGGCTGCGTGCCGCCGCGCCCGATGCCGCTCGGCCATCATCTCAAGACCGGCTATCTGAAGCGCGGCAACACGCTGGCCGAGCTCGCAGCCTTGACCGGCATCGACGCCAGGGGGCTGGAAGCAACGGTCGCCGAATTCAACAAGCTCGCCGCGGAAGGGCGCGATCCCGTCTTCGGCAAGGGCTCGCGCGCCTATAACCGCTACCAGGGCGACGCCCTGCACGGGCCGAACCCCTGCGTCGCGCCGCTCGAGAACGGGCCGTTCTACGCGATCAAGATGGTGGTCGGCGATCTCGGCACCTATGCCGGCATCGTTACCGACGCGCATGCGCGCGCACTGGACGCGGAAGGGCGTGTCATCCCCGGCCTCTACGCCGCGGGCAACGACATGGCGAGCATCATGGGCGGCAACTATCCGGGCGCCGGCATCACGCTCGGTCCTGCCTTGACCTTCGGCTATATCGCCGGCCGGCATCTCGCCGTCAGCGCATCGGAAAGAAGCGCAGTATGAGCGCGCCGGTGCCATTGCTGGCCGGCAAGCGCGCGCTCGTCACCGGCGCGGCCCACGGCAACGGGCGCGCCATCGCGCTCGGGCTTGCGGCGCATGACGCCGATGTCGTGGTGACCGACATCGATCTTGCCGGCGCGGAGCAAACCGCAGCCGACATCAGCCAAAGCGGCCGCGCCGCTTCCGCATTCCACCTCGACGTCACGGATGCGGATGCCTGCTACGCGCTGGCGCAGCGGGTGATGCAGGAGATCGGGCCGATCGCGATCCTGGTCAACAATGCGGGCATCATCATCCGCGAGGGCATCTCGTCCCCGCGCGCGCAGGAGAACTGGCGGCGGCTGCTCGACGTCAATCTCACCGGCACCTTCAACGTGACGCATGCGTTCCTGCCGGCACTGCGCCAGACCCGCGGCGCGATCATCAATCTCGGCTCGATCGCCTCCTTCGTCGGCGTCGCCGACACGCTGGGCTACGCGCCGTCCAAGGGCGGCGTGAAGCTTTTGACCCAGGCGCTCGCGCGCGAGCTCGCCGCCGACGGCATCCGCGTCAATGCGATCGCCCCCGGCGTGATCGCGACCGCGATGACGGAAGCGACCCGCAGCGATTCCGCCCGGCTTGCCGGCTTTCTCGGCCGCACGCCGCTCGGCCGCGTCGGGCAGCCGGAGGAGCTGGCCGGGCCGGTCGTGTTCCTGGCCTCCGAGCTCGCATCCTATGTGAACGGCGTGACCATGCCGGTCGACGGAGGGTTTCTCGCCGTATAAGGACGTTGTGGGAGAGCTTGTAGGGCCACATGACGAGAGAAAGCCGCGGCATACAGTCCATCGAGGTCGGCGGGGAGTTGCTCCGTGCGCTCGCCCGCAACGGCGAGCCGATGATGCTGCGCGATCTCGCGCGTGAGGCCGGCATGGCGCCGGCCAAGGCGCATCCCTACCTCGTCAGCTTTTCCCGCATCGGCCTGATCGAGCAGGACGAGACCACCGGCCGCTACGAGATCGGCGCACTCGCGCTCGAGCTCGGACTGATCAGCCTGCGCCGGCTCTCAGCGGTGCGCATCGCCACCCCGAAGATCGCGGCGCTCGCCAGCACCATCGAACACGCGGTGTCGCTCTCGGTCTGGGGCACGCATGGGCCGACCGTGGTGCGGCTCGAGGAGCCGAGCCATCCCGTGCACATCGCGATGCGCGTCGGTTCGGTGGTGGCGCTGATCGAAACCGCGACCGGCCGGGCATTCGCCGCGTTCATGCCGCCGAACGTCGTGAAGTCGGCGCTCGACAGCGGCCTTGATCGCCTCGGCGTCGGCTACAATCCGAAGCGCAAGCCGAAGAGCGCCGATGTCGCTGACATGCTTGCCGAGGTGCGCACCCGCGGGCTGGCGCGCGCGATCGGCGACCCGCTGCCCGGCGTGAATGCCTTCGCAGCACCCGTGTTCGACCACGCCGGCCATGTCGCGCTCGTCATCACGGCGATGGGACCGGAAGGCACCTTCGACGCCGGCTGGGACAGCGCGATCGCAACCGCGTTGCGCAACTGTGCGAGCGACATCTCGAGGCAGTTGGGGCACGGCACGGTCGAGGCGACGAGGTGAATCAGGCGGATTTGTAGGGCGGATCAGCCAACGGGTTCCGCGCGTCGCGCGGCCCGATGACAGGCTCCGCGTAATCCGCCGCTCGGTGTCCACGTCGAATGGCGGATTACGCCTTCGGCTAGGGCGCGTACTCATAAATTTCGATCATGTCCGCTTCGCTCCGATAGCAACCACCTTTGCGCTGACGCAGCAAATGACGCGATGGGCCACGACCGGACATCCGCTTTGGAAGTGGCGGCATCAAGAGGCAAGCTCGGCAGCCTCTATTCGAATCGAAGGACGTTATCCAGCGCCGTCGCGGTCACCACGGCCTGTTTCCAAACGTCGCCAGTCTTCGTGAGCAGGTATGTCCAGCCGGCGTTGCCCATCTGCTTATCGCCCTCGCCATAGCGCGTGGATACGGCACCAACCATGGCGATATTTTGGGTCAGCACTTTGATGTGCATTTCGGCGAACTCGAGTCGCGTGATGCCTTTGGATTTCAGATCGCGAATGTAAGTCGAGATGAAGGCTTCTATCTCCTTGCGCGTTGCGAAGCTTTGCGCCCCGCTCGGTAAAACCACCATGTAAGGTTCGTTCAGGTGCTCAGCTATCTTTGTCGCCTCGCCGGTAGCATACGCTGCGATGTAGGCCTGCATCTCCCGCTTTACAGCGGCCGTTTCATCCTCAGCCATTGCGGTCTCCGAATTCCAGAATAGCAAGCCGACCAAGACGGCAAGGCCGAGCTTGCAGATCATCCCCGTGGGTCTGGACGACATCGTTTGATCTCCCAAGAAAAGCGACCAAGTGGCCTACTGCCGGCTTTCTGCCAGCTCGGCTCGACGATAAGCCCGAACGGATGGGTCCGAAAGCGGATTCGGCGCGGCTTGGCGAGATGCAACTCTGCGGCATGCAAGGGTGATCACGTCGCCGACCCCCGCCAAGCACCCCGCCGACGAGAGTAATTGAGCGAGTCGCCATGACGGCTTAGGGTCATCTGCGTCGTCTTGGCGATGTCCGCGCTACGTCCGGTTTTCCCCCGATAACGGCAGAAAAGCGGACATTCCGGCTCGGCTGCGGTCCGTCATCAACTGCGACAGAACGAGCCGTCATTCACCCTGGTGCTCGTCCAGAGCGGCAGCGTACCAATGGCTATTGAGTTCTTCTTCGACCCCCCAGCCGACGTTCCTTCCGCGTGATCTAAGCTTGTCGAGACGCTCGAGGTAGGTGGCGCGCTCGGCAGGAGGTAGGCTCGATACGAATTCGCGGGACCGTCCGTACATGCGGATCAGAGCAGCAAAGTAGCTTTCATCTTCTATGCTGCAGGATTCTAGAAAGCCGAGCGCCTCCTCACAATAAAATATCGACAGTTCCGCCATCCCCTCCGGGCGACCAATCGCTTTCTTGTAGTCCGCAATCGCCTTCTTGGCTTTTGAAACCGATATGGGTTGGTTTTTCATTACGTCGGGGCATATCCAGTTAGAAATACATGCTTTGAAGGGCTGGAGCTGATCGTGACCCAAGCCCAAGCGGGCGTGCAAGAATGCTTGGTTATCTTTGCTCGCAGTGTAGAGGTCTTGCACTAGCCCCCGAAGGCCCGTGCGATCGAAGTCTAGGAGCGCGGTCCTAACGTCGCTCCAAGTTGGCGAGGCATTCTTGCTACGGACCACGGCCACGAACCTTTCAATGATGGTTTATGAGCGAGCTTCTCGGCTGGCTCAAGATACACGATTTCCGCAAACGAGCAGATTGGTCGGATCAACGATGCCTAACCAGTGGCGCATGCTCTCCTCCTCTGTAACCGAGCGAGGAGTATGTCGCCGCAAGCGGATACACGGTGGATCGCGCAACGGTCCGACAGAAGAAGACCGGACGGCCAGTCAGATTTGAACTGAGCGAGCAGACCCGCCAAGCGGTCGATCATTATTTAAAGGCCGCCAACAAGAAGCCCGGCGAATTCTTATTCACAGGTCGTCGTGGTCCCGAAAGCGGCATGACAACACGTCAATACGCACGCCTCGTTTCTCAATGGATTGGAAGCGTTGGGCTAGATCCAAGGCTCTTCGGAACGCATTCGCTACGACGCACGAAGGCTACTTTGATCTACCGGCGCACAGGCAATCTTAGGGCTGTCGAGCTTCTGCTCGGCCATACCAAGATCGAAAGCACGGTTAGATATCTGGGCATCGAAGTAGATGATGCTTTGGCAATAGCGGAACAAGTTGATGTCTGAAATACTCGGGCAGAGCAGACATGCTCTGCCCCGCCTCCAACCGCCGGTTCGGGCCGAATCCGGACTCCTGCATCGCAGCAATTTGCGTGCTACTCGATCACCTCGTCGGCGCGGGCGAGCAAGGCGGGTGGGATCGTCAGGCCAAGAGCCTTCGCCGTCTTGAGATTGATCGCGAGCTGCACTTTGGTGACCTGCTCGACGGGTAGGTCGCCCGGCTTGGTTCCCCGCAAGATCTTGTCGACGTATTCCGCGTAACGAACCAGTACGACAGGAAAAAAGTCGCCTCCGTAACCGAGCAGAAGGCCGTTCCGCGCCGAGAAAGGATCGTCGCCAACAGTAGGCACGCGATAGCGCAACGCCAAATCGGACACTCGCTTGAAGTTTTGGAAAAGAAGCGCATTCGGTTGAATATACGCCGCGTCGAAATGTTGATTGGATAGATGACTAAAAATCTGATCGAAATCCTCGGGCACCGCTGGCCTGAAAATTTCGTATGAAATGCCGAACTGCTTCGCCGCAATTGCGGCTTTGGCCTCCAGGAGCTCAAATACTTTCGGATCGTTGTGGGCGGTGAAGATGATTGCGAGCCGCTGCATCTTGGGCAACACCTCTATCAGCATCTCGATGCGCTTGGGCATGATATCGAAGCCGAACCACGACACGCCCGTCACGTTCGCCTCCGGCCGCGCCAGGTTCGTGACCAGTCCGGCTTCAACCGGATCCGGGGTGCCATACATAACGATGGGGATTCTGGTCGTAGCCCGCTTGAGCGCTCTCACAAACGGAATGGGGTTGGCAGCGACGACATCCGGATTCCGAGCCACGAGTTCAGCCGCAAGCTGCTCGGCCAACTCCGTTCGGCCGCCTACCACCGTGACGCAATCGTATGTGAAGTTCTTTCCCTCGACCCAGCCAAGTTCGGCCAGCCGGCGACGAGTGGGACTATCCGCTGGTACGGGGCATCCAAATGAGTTGAGAACGCCGATACGTTTGAGGGACGTCGGGGCGTTTTGTGCTGGCGCGGACGCCGGCGTGAGCACGTAGGCGATCAACATCAGCATCAATTGCCATTTTAAAGTTCGCCTCTTCATTGAACCGTCCTCCACCCGCGCATTTGATCGAGGTTATCACGTTTCCCACCTTTGCAGCGCGCAATGTCTCCTTGGGGTCATTTTCGACCGATTCAGCCGGGATAGTCCCTTGGCTGATGTCCGCTTTGCCCCTAAAGCAGCAGTGATCCACGTGTCGCCGTTTCTGCCACGCGGGCATGGTGATTTGGTCTCTCTTGGCGTAAAGCAACCGAACCAGATCGCCACGCGCGCGGCCGTGCCGCCTGCCGGGCACGCAGCTTCAAGTCACCAGGCTCGACGTTCTGCGCCTGAACCAACCAAGGTTTTCCATCTCGTGTCATTCCCGACCACAAGTCCGCCGCTCGCCCGAGCTTTGGCCGAGCGCAGCTATGATCAGCCGACCCCTGTTCAGATCGCCGTGCTTGCGGACGAAGCTGTCGACCGCGACCTTCTCGTTTCGGCCCAAACCGGCTCGGGCAAGACTGTCGCCTACGGACTGGCGATTGCAACGAATCTCCTGGGCGGGGTCGAGCGGTTTGAGCGGGCCGCCGCACCGCTTGCCTTGATCGTCGCGCCGACGCGCGAGCTCGCCTTGCAGGTCCATCGCGAGCTCGCATGGCTTTACCAATATGCGGATGGGCGCGTCGTCTCCTGCGTCGGCGGCATGGACCCGCGCCGCGAACAGCGCGAGCTTGCCGCGGGCGCTCACATCGTCGTCGGGACGCCCGGCCGATTGTGCGATCATTTGTGGCGCGGCCATCTCGACATCGCGGAATTGCAGGCTGTCGTTCTCGACGAGGCCGATGAGATGCTCAATCTCGGTTTTCGCGAGGATATGGAATTCATCCTCGAGACCACGCCGGAGACGCGGCGCACATTGTTGTTCTCGGCGACGTTTCCGCGTGGCATCGTTGCGCTGGCAAAACAGTATCAGCAACAGGCTTTTCGGATCGAGGTCGCGGGTGACGAAGGTGGTCATGCCGATATCGAGTACCGCGCCATCCGAATCGCGCCTGGTGATGTCGAGCACGCGGTCGTCAACGTATTGCGTTTCTTTGAATCGCCGAGCGCGCTTGTGTTCTGCAACACCAGAGAAGCCGTCAGGCATTTGCAGGCAGCGCTGCTGGAGCGCGGGTTTTCCGTGGCCGCTCTCTCCGGCGAAATGACGCAGAACGAGCGGACCCAGGCGCTGCAGGCATTGCGCGACGGACGTTCCCGCGTCTGCGTGGCGACCGACGTGGCGGCGCGCGGCATCGACCTGCCGAGCCTCGACCTCGTCATTCATGCGGATTTGCCCAAAGATGCGGAAGTCATGCAGCATCGCTCCGGCCGCACTGGCCGCGCGGGCCGAAAGGGTGTCAGCATCCTGCTGGTGCCGCCTGCAAGAAGACGGCGCGCGGAATTGCTGCTCAATATGGCTGGCATTGACGCCATCTGGGGCATACCCCCTCAGCCGGACGAAATCCGCAAGCTTGATCACGAACGCCTGCTGAAGGATGCGGTGTTCACCGAGGAGGCGACCTCCGACGATCTGATCCTGGCGCGGACATTGCTTGCCGAGCGGTCGCCCGAGATGATCGCCGCGGCGTTCGCGCGGCTTTATCGCGCGCGGCTTCCCTCACCCGAAGACATTCTCGATCCGGGCCAAGGTAGCGGGCGAGATCGTGACGATCGCGGTCGGGACAACGTCCGCACGTCGCGCGGCAATGATCGCCCCGCCGGGCCCCGATCGAAGACGGGAAAATCATCGTCGCGTCATGGCATGGCGGAAGCCAGCGTATGGTTCCGTGCCGCCATAGGACGAAGAAAGAATGCGGAAGCGCGCTGGCTCCTGCCGATGATTTGTCGTCGTGGCGGCATCGACAAGCGTGACATCGGCGCCATCCGGATTATGGACACCACCACCGAGTTCGAAATCGCAGAGCGGGTCGCAGGATCCTTCGCCGTCAAGATCCGACGTCCGGACAAGGAAGACAGCATCCGCATCGAGCCGCTGGCAGACGTTCCCCCAGGTCAGGCGTCTTCGGAAAGGCGGCCGCGCGATGACGCCGGCCGCAGCGCTCCTCGAAGCGACGGTTCTCATGACCAAACAGGACCGAAGCAACGCGGTAAACCTCACGGCAAGAGCGGGGCGAAATTCGCCAGCGAGCCGGGTTTCGGGAAGAAGAAACAACGGAACAAGTCCGGCCACGCTGGACGACCGCATTCGGCGGGGGCGTGGCCTGCGAAACCCGTGCTCGGAAAGAAGGCAAGGAAGAAGCGTCGCGGCTGATTTGTCTCCGCCGCCGCGCAATTCTGCATCGTGACATTTCGTCGCTCAGCTTCGCGAGCACCGAGGAGGGCGATCATCAAGTCCGATCATTGATTTGCCCGACGGGTCAAGTCCCCGCGAAAGAAAAATTTCGGTTTTTGCGAAACAAAAATTGGTGTATGAATCCGCCCGTCTCACCCGCTTGAGGGGCGCGTCGCGATCGTCACGAGTGCTGGGTCGAGATGCGGTGGACGCA
>NZ_JBHMET010000105.1:0-4057 GCF_042430365.1 Bradyrhizobium erythrophlei | reverse complement strand
AAGTCGTGTGGTCCTGACGCCCCAGTGGTTGGTGTCTCCTCGCAAGACGCGAAACGTCTTGCGAGGACGGTGGCAAAAAAGCCCGGTCTCGCCGGGGAGAGCACGAAGTAAGCCGAAAACCATCGCGCAGGGAAAGCCGGCGTGTTTTCCGGTTTCACCTGTGGTCCTATCCCTGTGCTTTTTGTTGCACAGGGCCCATGGGTGCAATCGGCACCCGGCTTTCCCTGCGCCCTCTGTTTGGAGAGGGCGAACGAAGATGCAAAACTCGGACAAATCATGTCGCGAGAATGCGGATGTATGACTCGCAAGCAGTACTGGGGTCGTCTCGGCGCAGGCCGGGACCCATAGCCACGAATGTCAATTGTGTGCGATGCCGGGGCCGCGATCCCTCTCACAACGAACGGCAGTGGTTATGGGTCGCGGCCTGCGCCGGGACGACGGTGGTGGATGTGGCTACGGAGCCATCAAACTACTTCCGCCTCGCTTTCACCACCCGCTTCGCCTCGCGCGCGCCATTCTCCTTCGGGGCGTGCAGCGCGTTGCCGGAGAGGCGGACGACTTCGGAGATTTGCAGGAGCTGGCCGGCGAGGGGGCTCGTCTTGCGCCAGACCATGCCGATGGTGCGCGAGGGCTGCGGGTTCTTGAAGCGCGACACCGACACCGGCGCCGAACGGGTTTCCACCGCAACCGCCATCTCCGGGATCAGCGTGACGCCGATGCCGGCGCCGACCATCTGCACCAGCGTCGACAGCGAGCTCGCATCCAGCACCTCGCGCGGCGGCGAGGACTGCATGTTGCAGAACGACAGCGCCTGGTCGCGGAAGCAATGCCCCTCTTCGAGCAGCAACAGCCGCATCTCGCGCAGCATCTCGGCGCTCGGCACCGGCGTTCCCGCATCCTCGCTCGGCCGCACCAGCAGGAAGTCCTCCTTGAACAGGGCGACCTCGGTCAGCGACGGCTCCGATACCGGCAGCGCGACGATCGCGGTGTCGAGCCGGCCCTCCGCGACCTCCTTGATCAGTTTCGGCGTCAGCGTTTCGCGGACATGAATATCGAGCTCGGGATGCAGGCGCGCCAGGTTCTCGATCACCTTGGGCAACAGATAGGGCGCAATCGTCGGGATCATGCCGACGCGCAGCCGTCCGGCGAGCTTGTCGCGCGAGGCGCGGGCGAAATCGCCGAGCTCATCGACCGAGCGCAGGATATCGCGGACGCGATGGAGCAGTTCCTCGCCGAATTGGGTCAGCGTCACCTGTCGGGCGTTGCGCTCGAGCAGCACGCCACCGAGCGCCTGTTCCATTTCGCGGATCTGCATCGACAGCGCCGGCTGCGAGATCGCGCAGGCCTCCGCCGCGCGGCCGAAATGGCCGTGACGGGCGAGCGCGTCGAAGTAGCGAAGTTGCCGGAGTGTGACATTTATCATCAGATTATCTTATTGCTGCGATCATTAAAGTCAATTTCACCTGATGGAATCGGGCGCGTAGAATCGTTCTTGGAAGAGCTCCAGCACATTCCAGAATCCATCACCTCGGAGAAGAAACATGGACGCAAAAACCGATGAAGGCGCGGGCAAATGCCCATTTACGGGCACCCGCGGGCCCGCGAATCGTGACTGGTGGCCGAACACGCTGGACGTTCAGGTCCTGCACCACAACTCAAGCCTGTCCGATCCGATGGGCAAGGACTTCGACTACGCCAAGGAGTTCAAGACCCTCGATCTCAACGCTGTGATCAAGGACCTGCATGCCTTGATGACGGAGTCGCAGGAGTGGTGGCCGGCCGACTACGGCCATTACGGCGGCCTGATGATCCGCATGGCGTGGCACTCAGCGGGCACCTACCGCATCACCGACGGCCGCGGCGGCGCCGGTGCCGGCCAGCAGCGTTTCGCGCCGTTGAACAGCTGGCCTGACAACGCCAACCTCGACAAGGCGCGTCGGCTGCTCTGGCCGATCAAGCAGAAATACGGCCGCAAGATCTCCTGGGCCGACCTGATGATCCTCGCCGGCAACGTCGCGCTGGAGTCGATGGGCTTCAAGACCTTCGGCTTCGCCGGCGGCCGCCCCGACGTGTGGGAGCCCGAGGAGCTGTATTGGGGTCCGGAAGGCACCTGGCTCGGCGACGAGCGCTACAGCGGCGAGCGTCAGCTCTCCGAACCGCTCGGCGCGGTGCAGATGGGCCTGATCTACGTCAACCCGGAAGGCCCGAACGGCAATCCGGACCCGATCGCCGCGGCCAAGGACATCCGCGAGACGTTCTTCCGCATGGCGATGAACGACGAGGAGACCGTTGCGCTGATCGCCGGCGGCCATACTTTCGGCAAGACGCACGGCGCGGGCGATGCGTCGCTGATCGGTCCGGAGCCGGAAGCCGGCGCGATCGAAGATCAGGGCCTCGGCTGGAAGAGCAAGTACGGCACGGGCGTCGGCGCTGACGCGATCACCGGCGGTCCCGAAGTCGTCTGGACCCAGACCCCGACGAAGTGGAGCAATCACTTCTTCGAGAACCTGTTCAAATACGAATGGGAACTGACGAAGAGCCCGGCCGGTGCGAAGCAGTGGACGGCGAAGGGAGCGGACGCCGTTATTCCGGACCCGTTCGACCCGTCGAAGAAGCGCGTGCCGACGATGCTGACCACCGACCTCTCGCTGCGCTACGATCCGGCCTACGAGAAGATCTCGCGGCGGTTCTACGAGCATCCGGACCAGTTCGCGGACGCCTTTGCCCGCGCCTGGTTCAAGCTCACGCACCGCGACATGGGTCCGATCGCGCGCTACCTCGGCCCGCTGGTGCCGAAGGAGACGCTGATCTGGCAGGACGCGATTCCGGCGCTCGATCATCCCGTCATCGACGACAAGGACATCGAGGCGCTCAAGGCGAAGATAACAGCTTCGGGTCTGTCGGTGTCCGAGCTGGTGTCGACGGCCTGGGCGTCCGCGTCCACCTTCCGCGGCTCCGACAAGCGCGGCGGTGCCAACGGCGCGCGTATCCGTCTTGCCCCGCAGAAGGACTGGGAGGTCAACGAGCCGGCGCAGCTCAAGTCCGTGCTGGGCAAGCTCGAAGCCATCCAGAAGGAGTTCAACGCAGGCAGCAAGAAGGTCTCGCTCGCCGACCTGATCGTGCTCGGCGGCGCCGCCGCGATCGAGAAGGCGGCGAAGGACGGCGGCACCAGCGTGAAGGTTCCCTTCACGCCCGGCCGTACCGATGCCTCGCAGGAGCAGACCGACGTTCCGTCGTTCGCGCCGCTCGAGCCGCGGGCTGATGGCTTCCGCAACTACACCAGCGGCAAGCATCAGTTCATGATGCCCGAAGAGGCCCTGGTGGACCGTGCGCAACTCCTGAAGCTGACCGGACCGGAACTCACGGTTCTGGTCGGCGGCCTGCGCGTGCTCGGCGCCAACGCCAAGAAGTCCAAGCACGGCGTCTTCACCGGCAGGCCGGGAACGCTGACCAACGACTTCTTCCTCAACCTGCTCGACATGGGCACGCAGTGGAGCGATGTCGGCGAGGGCATCTATGAGGGCCGCGACCGCAAGACCAATGCGGTGAAGTGGACCGGCACCCGCGTCGACCTGATCTTCGGCTCGCACTCGCAGCTGCGTGCGTTCGCCGAGGTCTATGGCTCGTCGGACGCCAAGGAGAAGTTCGTCAAGGACTTCGTCGCGGCATGGGCCAAGGTGATGAACGCCGACCGCTTCGAGCTCGCCGACCACAAGTAAGGGACCGGCAACGACAACAACACGCAGGGCGGCGCTTCGGCGCCGCCCTGATTCATTTCAACCGATATACGCAAGGCGTTTGAACGTTTGCGCGTCCGTTTCAATCGTGCAGCCTCATGTCCCGGATCATCGCTTCGATGTCTGGATCGGGCGGATGTATCGGGAGCGACTGTGGCGGACCGCTCGCGGAATACTGCGCATCGCACCGCATTGGCCCGGCCGAGGACTGGTAGATCGTGGTCAGGCTCATCCAGCAGGCGAGCAGGGCCGCGATCCATTCTAAAGCGGGATGAAGTTAGCTTGAATCGATTTGGGATTCCCAAATCGGGCGATTTCTG
>NZ_JBHMET010000104.1:0-2626 GCF_042430365.1 Bradyrhizobium erythrophlei | reverse complement strand
CCTGAAACGCGCCATTTGGCCGCTGCGGAGCGATCAGCTCCCCCTGGCCGGGCTTCCGCTCAGGGTCACGAGCGTCGCCCTCTGCAACACTCGGCGGTCCGTCAACTTCCGCTATGCCCCGTTCGCGACCGAGGTCTTGTGGCGGCGCAACACGTCGCTCAGGGCCACTTACGGACATCAAGCGGTAGCGGGCTGGCTGGCTGAAACCGGGTCAATTCAGTTTGGTGCCGTGATCCGTTACAGAGTCGAGAAAGCTCCCGACCTCGCGGTTAAGAAACTCGACATCGGCCGGAAGTCCGCCGCCGGCCGAGGCATGCCCGGTTATTGTGTCAGGCGAAATCGTCGCGACACGCACATCCTTGATGGCGAGCGCAGCCGACTGCGGCTCGAACTCAGGATTAAGCAAGTCCTTCGTACCAGTGAGAATTAGGGTTTTTGCCTTTATAGAGCCGAGCGCTTTCTCGGTGTCGCCATCAAAGCCCGGCGTCGTGCCAACATCGTGCCTTTCGTAAGCCCAAGTCTGGTAGATCCAATCATTCGCATCGAACGCTTTCATCACCGCATCTTCCTGCTGAACCATCCATGGCAGAACATCAGTCCCGTTCTTAAACTGCGCTTGATACATGTCGGGCGTGCGCGCGGCCAAAAGATTGAGAATGTCTCGCCACAGCCTTACTCCCTTTTCGGGGATCGCGGTGTAGTTCCCGCCATTCCATGCCGGATCAAGCATGATGGCCCGACGGGTGGTCTCTAAGACAGCAACAGTCCATGCCGGCGTTTTGGCGAGTGGCACCATGGCGACAAGGCTATCCATCATCTCAGGGTGACTGACGCCCCACTGCAGAACCTGCATGCCGCCCATCGATGGTCCAACGACGGCGACCACATGGTCGATTGCGAATTTCTCTTTCAGCAAACGGTACTGTGATTCGACCATGTCGCGGATCGTGAATTTTGGAAACGACATCCGCGGCTGCGCCGTTGAATTGCTCGGTGATGTCGTCAATCCATTGGAAATGGCATCGGTCGTAATGATGAAATACTTGTTGGGATCGAGGGACTTGCCCGGTCCGATCATGAAATCAATGCGGTGATGATTACCGCCGATCGCCGTAACAACGAGGATCGCGTTCGACTTCTTGGCGTTTAGCGTTCCGTGAGTGACGTAGGAGATTGAAAAGTCCCTGATGACCTCACCGCTTTCCAGCTTGAGGTTGCCTTCGCTGAATAGTTGATGCGGTGGCTGGCTCGGAGTGTGAGCCGGCGTGGCCGTTGTGACAAAGAGCAGGGCAATTCCCATCACTACGGCAAAGCGCGACATAGGTCCCTCCCGGATATGATTACGTTGTGAAACTCCTAGACGCACGGACCGCGGGCAGACGCGCCTGACCTATTCGTTCAGGAATTTCAGGATTTCTTCGAAGAATTGCGTGCGGTTCTTCTCGAAGAGAACAAAATGCGTGGCGTTCTTGATCAAGACATTCCGCTTCGTCGGAGCGTGAACGAGCGCACGCATCAAACCTTCGCGGTCCTCCTGAAACGACCAGGTATCGAAATCGCCGCCGATCACCAGGGTGGGCGCGTAGATGTTGGCAGCGTTCCACAGGGGCCTGCCCGTCGCCTGATAAAACGAGTCTTCCAGGACGCCATTTGGCGCGCGAAGGCTGGGGGGCGTTCGGCTGTTGCTCGTCGGATCGGTCGCCAAACACTCGTTCCAAAATGCCGCAGGTAACGCTGGATCGCGGTACTCGTCCTTGTTTTCGACCGGAATTTCGCCGTTCCAGCGCGCCGTATTGGCCGCTTCAGAGGCCACGCGATACGCTCCTAGTGCGAAATTGAACTCCGTCGGCTTTCGCTTATTCTGCAGTCCGCCGCCTGGACCAAGATTCGTGTGATCGTTGAAGTTATAGAGCGGCGCGTACATCACCAGTTTCTGCACATTCTCGGAGTGGAGCGAAGCATAATAGCCCGCCATCATGGCTCCCCACGACCAGCCAATCAGCGCTACCTTCTGCACGTTCCGAGTGCGTTTTATATGATTGACCATCGCTTCGATGTCGCGCAGCGCGAGATACGAGCGCGTGACGGGTTGGTTTTTGGCGGGCGGCTCGTCCATCGCGGCCTCGCGTGTCGACCCGCCATAATTTCGATAGTCGCCCATGTAGACGACGTAGCCGCGCCTCACGAGCCAATCGGCCCAGGAATAGTCCTTATATTGGAGATCAAAATCGCAAGTTGACGGGCCGGTTGCGCCGTGCAGAAAAAGAACGATGTTGTCGTTGGCAAACCGCGTGTTGCCTTGCGCCATTTTTTCGCGAATGAAGATCTTGATCCCCGGATCAAGCCCGTCGATCTGCATATCATTTTTGACAACAGCCGCCTGCTGGGCAGAGGCAGGTGCAGCGCAGATAAGTCCAGCCAACAACGCGACAATTGTTTTTTTCATATTATCCCTCCCTCTTTCCTTCTTGATATCAACCTGCATCCAGTGCTGATATTCCAGTTGGTGCATCGCACCATGGCTGAACATTGCGCTGTTGAGGGCAGATCGGGTGCAGGTCGCCTATGGGTCACGAGCGTCGCCCTCTGCAACACTCGGCTGTCCGTCAACTTCCGCTTCTGTAAC
>NZ_JBHMET010000103.1:8550-41817 GCF_042430365.1 Bradyrhizobium erythrophlei | reverse complement strand
ATCGCGCAGGGAAAGCCGGCGTGTTTTCCGGTTTCACCTGTGGTCCTACCCCCGTGCTTTCTGTTGCACGGGACCCATGGGTGCGATCGGCACCCGGCTTTCCCTGCGCCCTCTGATTTCAGAGCGGCGAAGATTGAAGCAAGCCTCGGACGCAATCGGCGCCGCGAGAATGCGGATGTTTGACTCACATAGCGCGCAACAAACTCATGTCGTCCCGGCGAAAGCCGGGACCCATAACCACGACTGTCACTTGTTGCGCACCGTCGGAACGACGAGTCCCGTCGACAACACGGCCGCGGAGTATGGGTCCCGGCTCCCGTGCGCAATTGCGCACTAGGCCGGGACGACAGTTGTGGATGTGGATGGAGATCAGCTCAATGCGACCGCGCGAGACAGAACGCAACCACCTCTTCCAGCGCCGTCTTCATCGGCGAGGGCGGGAACAGCGCCAGCGCATCGACCGCCATGGCGCCGTAGTGCTGGGCGCGGCTGATCGTGTCCTCGAGCGCGCGGTGCTTGGTCATCAGGCCGATGGCGTGGTCGAGATCGTTCGCGCCGATCTCGCCGCGCTCGAGCGCGCGGATCCAGAATTTGCGCTCGCTGTCGTTGCCACGGCGGAATGCCAGCACCACCGGCAACGTGATCTTGCCTTCGCGGAAATCGTCGCCGACATTCTTGCCGAGCTTGGCGGACTTGCCGCCGTAATCGAGCACGTCGTCGACGAGCTGGAAGGCGATGCCGAGATTCATGCCGACCGAACGGCAGGCGGTCTGCTCGGCCTTTGGCCGGTTGGCGATCACCGGACCGACCTCGCAGGCCGCCGCGAACAACTCGGCGGTCTTGCCTCGGATGACGGCGAGATATTCGTCCTCGGTGGTCGCGGTGTTCTTGGCGGCGGCAAGCTGCATCACCTCGCCCTCGGCGATGGTCGCCGCCGCGGACGAGAGGATGTCGAGCGCGCGCAGCGAGCCGACCTCGACCATCATGCGGAAGGCCTGGCCGAGCAGGAAATCGCCGACCAGGACGCTCGCCTCGTTGCCCCACAGCATCCGCGCCGACAATTTGCCGCGGCGCAATTCGCTCTCGTCGACCACGTCGTCATGCAGCAGGGTTGCGGTGTGCATGAACTCGACCGCGGCGGCGAGCTTGATGTGGCCGTCGCCGGAATAGTCGGAGAGCTGGGCCATCGCCAGCGTCAGCATCGGCCGCAGCCGCTTCCCGCCGGAGGAGATCAGGTGATTGGCGACCTCGGGGATCATGGTGACCTCCGAGCCGGTGCGCGACAGGATGGTGGCGTTGACGCGCTCCATGTCGGCGGCGACAAGTCCCACCAGCCCGTCGATCGAAGCATTAGACGGACTCTCGAAGGGTACAATAACCGCCACGCTGGTCTCCAATTTTGCCGAATTCGCACTATTCTCAGCTATAACAATAGAAACTGCGCGTCGAAGCGGCAAGGCCACGAATTTGTTGACATGTGTGGCCTGGGCCCCACAGCCGGCCGGCAGAGGAGAGCGTGATTTGCGGGAATTGGTTCGGACCAACGACGTGGTGCTGGTCTCCGCCATCGGCGCGCTGCTCGATGGCGCCAACATCCACCATCTGGTGCTGGACCAGAACATGAGCATCATCGAGGGCTCGCTTGGCGTCCTGCCGCGGCGGATCCTGGTGCATGAGGACGACAATCGCGAGGCGCGCCAGCTGCTGACCGATGCGGGCCTCGGCCACGAATTGCGGGCCGATGAGTAGTCCCGCCGCCGTCACCGAGGATGGCTTTCTCGGCGGGCAGCTCAGGTTACGGCAGCCGCGCAGCGGCCATCGCGCCGGCCACGACGCCATCCTGCTCGCCGCGGCGACGCCGGCATGCGCGGGCGATCGCGTCGTCGATTTTGGTGCCGGCGTCGGCGCCGCGGGGCTTGCGGTCGCCAGGCGCGTGGCGGGCCTCGACCTTGCCCTGGTCGAGATCGATGCAACACTTGCGGAACTGGCAAGGAATAACGCGGCGGCCAATGCGATCATGGCCAATGTGAGCGTACTCGACGTCGGGGCCGGCGCCGAGGCGTTCGCGGCTGCCGGCCTCGCGCCCGACAGCGTTGACGTCGTGCTGATGAACCCTCCGTTCAACGATCCGGCGAGGCACCGCGTCTCGCCGGACCGGGGGCGCGAGGTCGCGCATGTCGCGACCGCGACCACGCTCGAGAGCTGGATCCACGCGGCGCGGCGGATCCTCAAATCGAACGGGCGGCTTGTGATGATCTGGCGGGCGGATGGGATCGCCGAGGTCCTGCAGGCGCTCGGCCGCGGCTTCGGCAGCCTCGAAATATTGCCGGTTCACGCCGATGTGTCCGCGCCGGCGATGCGAATCCTCGTTCGCGCCACCAAGGGCGGGCGCGCGCCGACGCGTCTCCACGCCGCGCTGCTGCTCAATGATGAATCAGGTGTGCCCAATAATTGGGTGCAGGAGATCCTGGCTGGAAAGGGAGGATTGCCGCTGTCACGGCCTTGAGGGGCAGCCGCGCCGCCCGCGTGATCGCGCGTTTCGCAGCTACCGCGGGGCCGATTCCGATTGCCGTTCAGGCGTTGACGTGAAGCGGACCGCGGCGAGGAGTGTACCGATCAGCAAAATCAGCAGATAGATTTTCATGCCCGCTCTCCGCTGCGCCATTGCAGCCCCGACGGCCGAAATGCAAAACGCGTTCCACGCGTCGGAATGACAGGGGCGGGATAAAAAGTGGTTAATTCGAGGTAACGGCATGAGTGAACAAATAAGTGATCGCGCAGCGCGGCCGGGACTTGTCGAGCGCGTGCAAGGCGTGCTGCCCGCGCGGTTCAGACCCGGCGTTGCCGTCGTGCCGGTGGTTCGGCTCTCGGGCGTGATCGGCGCGGTGACGCCGCTCAGGCCCGGCATGACGCTCGCCGGCGTCGCCAAGATGCTGGAGCGCGCCTTCGGCACCAAGAATGCCAAGGCGGTAGCGCTGGTGATCAATTCGCCGGGCGGCTCTCCGGTGCAGTCGCGGCAAATCTATCTGCGCATCCGCCAGTTGGCCTCCGAGAAGAAGCTGCCGGTGCTGGTGTTCGTCGAGGACGTCGCGGCGTCCGGCGGCTACATGATTGCCTGCGCGGGCGACGAGATCTACTGCGACCCATCCTCGATCCTCGGCTCGATCGGCGTGGTCGGCGGCAGCTTCGGCCTCGAGGGCCTGATCAAGAAGATCGGCGTCGAGCGGCGGCTCTACACCGCCGGCAGCCACAAGGCGATGCTCGATCCGTTCCTCCCCGAAAACCCTGACGATGTCGCGCGGCTGAAGGCGATCCAGCGCGAGATCCACGCGATCTTCATCGCGCTGGTGAAGCAGAGCCGCGGCGGCCGGCTGAAGGGCGCCGACGACGTGCTGTTCACCGGCGAATATTGGGCGGGCGAGAGCGCAATCAATCTCGGCCTGGCCGACGGCGTCGGCGACCTCCGCTCGACGCTGCGCGCCCGCTATGGCGAGAAGGTGCTGACGCCGGTGATCGCGCCCGCCGCCGGTATGCTGGCCGGCCTGCTCGGCCGGCGGGCGCCGGGGGCCGGGTCGCTTGGAACCCTGGATACAATCGGCGGACTGCCCGACGAGGTGATCTCGGCGCTCGAAACCAGAGCGATTTGGGCCAAATTCGGGTTCTGACACGTGGTTGTGAGCGCGCCATTTAGTCCCAAAAGCGCGATTGCGGCGCAGGCGCCCATGCGCGACAATGCCTGTCATTGGGGGCCTGACCGACGTGAACGACAAGGATCGACCGATGCCGCCGCTGATTGCATTCGCAGGCGTCCTGGGTGGCCTGGCCGTGGTCCGCTGGGCATACAAGACGGCCGTTCGGATCAACCAGGAGCTGGAAGAAGCGCGGCTCGCCCGCGTGGCCGAAGCCGCCCGGACGGGCGAGATCAAGACCCTGCGCCGCGACCCCGTGACCGGAGCCTATCGCCCGGGATAGGGGCTCATATTACCTTAATAGCCGCGCAGGGACTGTGCTCCCTCTCCCGCTTGCGGGGGGAGGGCTGGGGTGGGGGTGTTACCGCGAGTCGTATTGTGGAAAGAGCCCGCACCCGGATCGCATCTGAAGATGCGATCCGACCTCCCCCGCAAGCGGGAGAGGTGAAGCGAACCCAAACCCACCGGCATCGCCTTGATTTGATTGGCCGTCGCCGATACGGTCCCGCGCGCTCAAAACCCCCCTCGCGAGACCTGATCTGACGATGGACGCCCTGCCTAACCACATGCGCCCGGAACGATCGTTCCAGGGCTTCATCCTTGCTCTCCAGCGCTTCTGGGCCGAGCAGGGCTGCGTCATCCTGCAGCCCTATGACATGGAAATGGGCGCCGGCACCTTCCATCCCGCCACCACCCTGCGCGCGCTGGGACCGAAGCCGTGGAACGCGGCCTATGTGCAGCCCTCGCGGCGGCCCAAGGACGGCCGTTATGGCGAAAATCCCAACCGGATGCAGCACTACTACCAGTTTCAGGTGATCATGAAGCCGTCGCCGCGGAACCTTCAGGACCTGTACCTGAAGTCGCTGGCCGCGATCGGCATCGATTCCTCTGTCCACGACATCCGCTTCGTCGAGGACGACTGGGAGAGCCCGACGCTCGGCGCCTGGGGCCTCGGTTGGGAGTGCTGGTGTGACGGCATGGAGGTCTCCCAGTTCACCTATTTCCAGCAGGTCGCCGGTGTCGAATGCGCGCCTGTCTCCGGCGAGCTCACCTACGGGCTCGAGCGGCTTGCGATGTATGTGCAGGGCGTCGACCGCGTCTACGACCTCAACTTCAACGGCCGCGAGGGCGCCCAGAAGGTCACCTATGGCGACGTGTTCCTGCAGGCCGAGCAGGAATATTCGCGGCACAATTTCGAATATGCCGACACCGCGATGCTGTTCGAGCAGTTCCGTATGGCTGAAGAGGCCTGCCGGAAATATCTCGCCGCCGGCTGGCGTGAGGGTGGCAACCAGAAGGAACATCTGATGGCCCTGCCGGCCTATGACCAGTGCATCAAGGCGAGCCACGTGTTCAACCTGCTCGACGCCCGCGGCGTCATCTCGGTGACCGAGCGGCAGAGCTACATCATGCGCGTGCGCGAGCTGGCCAAGGCCTGCGGCGAGGCGTGGATCCACACCGAAACGGGCAGGGTGGCGGTCTGATGCCCGATCTTCTCATCGAACTGTTCTCCGAAGAAATCCCCGCGCGCATGCAGGCGAAGGCGGCGGACGATCTGCGTCGCATGGTGACCGACAAGCTTGTGGCCGAAGGCCTCGTCTACGAAGGCGCCAAGGCGTTCGCGACGCCGCGTCGCCTCGCGCTGACTGTGCATGGTATCCCGGCGCGCCAGCCCGATCTCAAGGAAGAGCGCCGCGGCCCGCGCGTCGGCGGGCCCGAGCCCGCGATCCAGGGATTTTTGAAGGCCACCGGCCTTGCCTCGATCAGTGAGGCCAAGATCCAGAACGACAAGAAGGGCGATTTCTACATCGCGCTGATCGAGAAGCCCGGCCGCGCCGCGATCGACGTGATCGCGGAAATGCTGCCGGTGATCATCCGCACCTTCCCCTGGCCGAAATCGATGCGCTGGGGCGCGCGTTCCGCCAAATCAGGCTCGCTTACCTGGGTGCGCCCGCTGCACGCGATCACCGCCACCTTTGGTCTCGAGACCGAGGAGCCCGACGTCGTCAATTTCTCCGTCGACGGCATCGAGGCCGGACAGACCACCTACGGCCATCGCTTCATGGCGCCGGGTCCGATCAGCGTGCGCCGCTTCGCGGACTACGAGGCCAAGCTGAAGGCCGCCAAGGTCGTGCTCGATCCGCAGGCGCGCAAGGACATCATCCTGGAGGACGCCAAGGAGCTGGCGTTCGCGCAAGGGTTTGAGCTGGTCGAGGACCAGGTGCTGCTCGACGAGGTCTCCGGCCTCGTCGAATGGCCGGTCGCGTTGATGGGCTCATTCGACAAGGAATTCCTGTCGATCCCCGACGAGGTGATCCGCGCCACCATCCGCAACAACCAGAAGTGCTTCGTGGTGCGCGACCCCAAAACGGGGAAGCTCGCCAACAAGTTCATCCTGACCGCCAACATCGAGTCGACCGACGGCGGCAAGACCATCATCGCCGGCAACGAGCGGGTGATCCGCGCGCGGCTGAGTGATGCGAAGTTCTTCTATGAGACGGATCTGAAGACCAAGCTCGAGAGCCGGCTGCCGAAGTTCGAGCAGATCGTGTTCCACGAGAAGCTCGGCACGCAGGCGGAGCGGATCAAGCGGATCGAGCGGCTCGCCGCCGAGATCGCTGGTGCGTTGTGGCAACAGCGCGTCACCTTCTTCCAGGGTGAATTCCTCAACGCTGACGACCTGAAGACGGAAGAGGATTACGTCCGCACGGTGCGGCGCGCCGCGCATCTTGCCAAGGCCGATCTGCTGACCGAGGTCGTCGGCGAATTCCCTGAATTGCAGGGCCTGATGGGCAGATATTATGCGCTCGCCCAGGGCGAACCTAAGCTGGTCGCCGCGGCGAGCGAGGAGCATTACAAGCCGCAAGGGCCCAACGATCGCGTGCCGACCGATCCGATCAGCGTCGCGGTCGCGTTGGCCGACAAGCTTGACACGTTGGCTGGTTTCTGGGCGATCGACGAGAAGCCGACCGGATCGAAGGACCCGTATGCGCTGCGGCGTGCGGCCTTGGGCGTCATCAGGCTGATCGTCGAGAACGGGCTGCGGCTACCGATTTTGAACGTAGCTCTCTCGGCACTCGGCGGCTTGCTTGAAAGGCGCCCTAGGGAAGCGATCGTCGATAGCCAAGAGCTTCCGAGCGATTTGCTCGCCTTCTTCGCTGATCGTCTGAAGGTCCAGCTCCGCGACCAGGGTGCGCGTCACGACCTCGTCGACGCGGTGTTCTCGCTCGGCGGCCAGGATGATCTTCTGCTCGTCGTCCGCCGCGTCGAGGCGCTCGGCAAATTCCTCGACAGCGACGACGGCAAGAACCTGCTTGCGGGGACAAAACGCGCCAGCAACATCCTCGCGATCGAGGAGAAGCGGGACAAGCGGACGTTTGATGGCGCGCCCGACGTCGCGCTCTACAGGCTCGATGAGGAGAAGGCGCTGGCGAAAGCGATCGCGCAGGCGAAGAGCGAAGCCTCCGCTGCGGTCGCCAAGGAGGACTTTGCCGCTGCAATGAGTGCGATGGCAAAGCTCCGGCCTGCGGTCGACGCGTTCTTCGACAAGGTCAAGGTCAATGACGATGACCCCAAGGTGCGCGAGAACCGCCTGAAACTGCTCAACGAGATCCGCGCCGCGACGCGTGCGGTTGCGGACTTCTCCAGGATCGAGGGCTGATCGATGGACCGCGCAACGCTCGCCGCTTACGACAAGGAAGCGGCGGCGTTTGCGCAGGACTGGCACGATCAGCCGGCGCCGGCCGATCTGCACGACATCGTCAGCCGTTTCTTCATCAAGGGCGGCTCAACCGCCGATATCGGCTGCGGCAGCGGCCGCGAGGTGGCCTGGCTGAATGCCAACGGCTTCCCGGCCGAGGGCTTCGACGCTTCCGAAGGCCTGCTGGCGGAGGCCCGCGCGCGCTATCCGCAGGCCCGCTTCGCGCAGACCGAGTTGCCCGAACTCGACGGCATCGCCGCCGCCAGCTTCGACAATGTGCTGTGCGAAACCGTGATCATGCATCTCGACCGCGCACTGATCGCGCCGTCGGTCCGCCGCATGCTCGAGATCGCAAAGCCCGGCGGCATCCTCTATCTGAGCTGGCGCGTGACCGATGGCACCGATGCGCGCGATGCGCACGGCCGGCTCTATGCCGCGTTCGATGCGGCGCTGGTGCGGGCCGAATTGACGCAGGCTGCGCTGTTGCACGACGAGGAGGTCGTCAGCGCGTCGTCCGGCAAGGTCATTCACCGGATCGTCGCTCGGAAGGGTGGGTGAGGAGCTGTCGGAAATATCCGGAAATAATTTGCAATTTGTTAACCATGTCCTGCGAGGGTCCCGCCGGGTCAACGATTTCTTAAGAAATCGCCCCCCGCGCAAATGCAGGGACCTCGCCCATGACCTCGATCGGCACCGCGCTCAACCCCTACGCCCAATATGGCTCGGCTTACGCGCGGGCCGCCGCGACGCCCTCGCTGGCGGCGACGCTGTCGGGCGACGGCAGCGAGGGCGATCTCTCGACGCCGAACGCGGCGACCACGCACACGCTGTCGGATGCGGCGCGCGCGCAGCTCGCCAAGGCGCCGCTCGCGGACTTCACCACCGTGACAAACGACGCCCGCACCACGCTCGACCGGCTCTACACGGCCGCCGGCGTCAAGGCGCCGATCGTCGACGGCAAGACCACCATCGATCTCTCGAGCTTGGATCGGCGCGCGCTGTTTGCGATCTCGACCAACAATGGCGGCAAGTTCACCCCCGACGAGCAGGCGGTCGCGGCGGGCGAATTAAAGCAGCGTTTCAACACGGCGCTGGCGCCGTCGCTTGCGACCACGCGCCTCACCGGCGACTACAGCGTCAGCTACAAGGCCGCGCTCGACTATCTGGACGGCGCAAGCCCGGAGGAGAGGGCGACCGCGACCTGGGCGGCGCAGCGCGCGGCGGTGCTCAAGGGCTATCAGGCGACGCAACAGGACCCGCACACCGCACCATCGGCAATTTCAGGAGATCCGGTCGCGGCTCTGTTCGCGGGAACGACCGGCCCGACGAAGATCCGCGACTTCGGCAGCGTGGCGAACGACGTCCGCGCGTTCCTCGATCGGCAGAAGAGCGAGGCGGCGCGCAACGGCAAGGAGCTGGTGTTCGACCGCGGGCGCAAGACCGGACAGCTCGCCGATCTCTCCTCGCTCGACAACCGCTCGCTGTCGGCGATCACGCTGAACCAGGACAAGCGGTTCTCCGTCGACGAGATCCACGCCGCCAAGCAGGAGCTCAGCGCGCGAACGCGCGCGGCCGTGCTCGACGCGCTGAAGCAGAGTCAGTCGGCCGGCGACCCGCGCCAGTTCAGCCTCGGCATCCTCAAGACATACTCCGCGATGAGCGCCGAGGAGCGGCAGGCGACCAACTGGACCCCGGAATTCCAGGACACCGCGATCAAGAGCTACAAGTCGACATCGCGATTGCTCTCGATATTGCGACAGCACGCGTAGCAGAAAAGCCCTGCCCGGAGGGGAGGCCGGGCAGGGCTTTCAGGTCCGGTCAATCCTCGCGCAGATCCGCTTGCGCGGCGCCCGGACTCTGTCGTTCAGGTCACCGGTACTTACTCGACCACCTGAACGATGCGACGCGAACGCGGCTCAACCAGGACGGTCTCGCCATTCACGACGGTGTAGCGATAGGGCGTCGCGCCGAACCGCTGCGGCACGTCGTAATAGGTCACGCCGATATCCGGCAGCACGGTGCCGACCACGACGCGATCGGGGATCGTGTAATTCGGCACGCGTTCGCGCACGACGTATTCGCGGAACGCCGGACGCTGCTCGATGGTGATGCCCTGGTCGGCATCGATCGCAACCGCGCCGCCGCGGACGATACCCACGGTCTGCGCCTCTGCGGCAACAGCAGGCACCGTGATCGCAGCGGCAACGGCGACAGCGAGGATTCTGTTTCGCATGGCTTGCTCCATTCACGCTGGAAGACGCCGGCGCATCGCCAGCGCGCATGCATGGCCAATTCATCGCAAGCGGTGACGTTCCTGAAAAATCACCGTCATATACGCGGCATTTTCAGGCAGATTTCGTGGGCGGTGGAACCAGTTGCGGCGACAGGCGTCTTGATGTCGGAACTAGCTCGGCGGATACAATGCCGCCCTCGATTCGATCTTCCGAAAATCCAGCCGGAGAATTCTAGAAATGGTCATCACCGCTGCGCATGTGCCTGCCATCGTGGCCCTGATCGCGGGCATATTGATCCTCATCATGCCGCGGCTCCTCAATTTCATCGTCGCGATCTATCTGATCTTCGTCGGACTGGTGGGGATGGGCCTGTTGAAGTGGCTGCACTTGTAGCGAGAGAGCGGGGTTTCGCGGCTTGCGCGGGACCCCTCAAAATGGTGTAAGGCGCGCATCTTCGACCCCTCTTTACGGATTGTAGTCTGATATGGCCAAAGCCGTCGCGAAGTCCAAGAAAACTCCAGCGAAATCAAAGTCCTCCGCCCCGGCCCGGAACGCCGCGCCGCCGGCGCGCAAGGCGCTGAAGAAGAGCGCTCCCAAGGTGGTGCCGAAGGCCGCCGCCAAGCCGGCGGCAAAGCCTGCCCGCAAGGCGCCGGTCGCCAAGGCTCCAGTTACCAAGGCTCCAGTCAAGGCTGCGCCGGCTGCAATCAAGGCGGGCAAGTGGGTCTATACCTTCGGCGACGGCAAGGCCGAGGGCCAGGCCGGCTTGCGCGACCTGCTCGGCGGCAAGGGCGCCAATCTCGCTGAGATGGCCAACCTTGGGTTGCCGGTTCCGCCTGGCTTCACCATTCCGACGTCCGTCTGCACCTACTTCTACGAGCACGACAAGACCTACCCGAAGGAATTGAAGGCGCAGGTCGAGAAGGCGCTCGACTATGTCGGCAAGCTGACCGGCAAGGCGTTCGGCGATGCCAAGAACCCGCTGCTGGTGTCGGTGCGCTCCGGCGCGCGCGCCTCGATGCCGGGCATGATGGACACCGTGCTCAATCTCGGCCTTAACGACCAGACGGTGGAAGCGCTGGCTGCGCTCTCCGGCGACCGCCGCTTCGCCTATGACAGCTATCGCCGCTTCATCACGATGTATTCGGACGTGGTGCTCGGCTTCGAGCATCATCACTTCGAGGACATCCTCGACACCTTCAAGGACAGCCAGGGCTACTCGCTCGACACCGATCTGACCGGCGACGACTGGGTCGAACTGGTCGGCAAGTACAAGGAAGCGGTGGCGAAGGAGACCGGGCAGGACTTCCCGCAGGATCCGCACGCGCAGCTGTGGGGTGCGATCGGCGCGGTGTTCTCATCCTGGATGAACGCGCGCGCGGTGACCTACCGCAAGCTGCACGACATTCCGGAATCCTGGGGCACCGCCGTCAACGTGCAGGCGATGGTGTTCGGCAACATGGGCGATACGTCGGCGACCGGCGTTGCCTTCACCCGCAACCCCTCGACCGGCGAGAGCAAGCTCTACGGCGAATTCCTGATCAATGCGCAGGGCGAGGACGTCGTTGCCGGCATCCGCACGCCGCAGGACATCACCGAGGAAGCCCGCAAGGAAAGCGGCTCCGACAAGGCGTCGATGGAAGCCGCGATGCCGGAGGCGTTCAAGGAGCTGACGCGGATCTACACGCTGCTCGAGAAGCACTACCGCGACATGCAGGACATGGAGTTCACCGTCGAGCAGGGCAAGTTGTGGATGCTGCAGACCCGCGGCGGCAAGCGCACCGCGAAGGCTGCGCTGCGCATCGCGGTTGAGCTCGCCAATGAGGGCCTGATCTCCAAGCAGGACGCGGTGACCCGGATCGATCCGGCGTCGCTCGACCAGCTCTTGCACCCGACGATCGATCCGGCGGCCAAGCGCGACGTGATCGCGATCGGCCTGCCGGCGTCGCCCGGCGCGGCGTCGGGCGAGATCGTGTTCTCGTCGGACGAGGCGGCCAAGCTGCAGGCCGACGGTCGCAAGGTGATCCTGGTCCGCATCGAGACCAGCCCGGAAGACATCCACGGCATGCACGCCGCCGAGGGCATCCTGACCACGCGCGGCGGCATGACGTCGCACGCGGCGGTGGTCGCGCGCGGCATGGGCAAGCCCTGCGTCTCCGGCTGCGGCACCATCCGCGTCGATTACGGCCGCGGCACGATGAGCGTCGGGCAGCGCACCTTCAAGACCGGCGACGTCATCACCATCGACGGTTCGGTCGGCCAGGTGCTGGCCGGTCGCATGCCGATGATCGAGCCGGAGCTCTCCGGCGAGTTCGGTACGCTGATGGGCTGGGCCGACCAGGTCCGCAAGCTCGGCGTCCGCGTCAACGGCGATACGCCGGACGACGCGCGCACCGCGGTGAAGTTCGGTGCCGAGGGCATCGGGCTGTGCCGCACCGAGCACATGTTCTTCGAGGAGACCCGCATCCGCACCGTGCGCGAGATGATCCTCTCCGAGGACGAGCAGTCGCGCCGCGCCGCGCTGTCGAAGCTGCTGCCGATGCAGCGCGCCGACTTCGTCGAGCTGTTCGAGATCATGAAGGGCCTGCCCGTCACGATCCGGCTCTTGGATCCTCCACTCCATGAATTCCTGCCGCACACCCAGGCGGAGATCGAGGAAGTGGCGCGCGCCATGAACACCGATCCGCGCAAGCTTGCCGATCGCGCCCGTGAGTTGTCCGAGTTCAACCCGATGCTCGGCTTCCGCGGCTGCCGCCTCGCGATCGCGTACCCGGAGATCGCCGAGATGCAGGCGCGCGCGATCTTCGAGGCCGCCGTCGAGGCCGGCAAGCGCACCGGCAAGGCCGTCGGTCTCGAGGTGATGGTGCCGCTGATCGCGACCAAGGCCGAGTTCGATCTCGTCAAGGCGCGGATCGATGCGACCGCGGCTGCGGTGATGAAGGAGACCGGCACCAAGCTGAACTACCAGGTCGGCACCATGATCGAGCTGCCGCGCGCCTGCCTGATGGCCGGCGAGGTGGCCGAGACCGCGGAGTTCTTCTCCTTCGGCACCAACGACCTGACGCAGACCACCTACGGCATCAGCCGCGACGATGCCGCGAGCTTCCTCGGCACTTACGTCGCCAAGGGCATTCTCGAGATCGATCCGTTCATCTCGGTCGATCGCGGTGGTGTCGGCGAACTGGTCAAGATCGGCGTCACGCGCGGCCGCAAGACGCGGCCGAGCCTCAAGGTCGGCATCTGCGGCGAGCACGGCGGCGATCCTGCATCGGTCGCATTCTGCCACCAGGTCGGCCTCGACTACGTGTCGTGCTCGCCCTACCGCGTGCCGATCGCGCGTCTCGCTGCGGCGCAGGCCGCGCTCGGCAAGGCGATCGCCAGCCAGGCATAAGCAAGGGCGAATTTGCGAGTTGAAAATGGCCGGGACCTGTCCCGGCCATTTTGCTTTTATCCGCAGGTTCCCGGTCGTCGCGCTCCGGTGCGAAAGCCATGCGTAAGACCTTCTTCATCATTCCCGTTGACCGGATCTTTACCAATCTCATCCGCAGCGCATTTACCAACACACCCGATGCGCAGTGCGAAACGCCTGCGATTGCTTGCGTGTAGCGCGCGTGCAACGCCGATTAACTCCGCGGCAACCTAAATTCGATAGCAACAAAAAAGGTCGAATTGCGCGGACGTACCGTATTCGATTGCACCTAGTAAGCGTTGCGTGAGCGTACGATGTTTGTGTTGCGTAACCAGCCGAAGAGCGCCCGGCTTGCGCTCTTCGGACTCGGTCTCAGCATCTTCGCGTTGATGCCGACCGAGAGCGGATATCAGGATATCGCTTCGCTCTTGGCGCGACAGCCGGGCGTCGCGGAGCGCTGGCAGAAGCGCGTGTTCTCGTCCGCGGTTGGTTCGATCCAGGTCGCCACCTACAGCTTCGGCCGTCCGATCGGAACGTCGGCTCCGCAAACCGCCACCTATCGTCTCGCGAGCCTCGACAATCAGGGCATCGACATCACGGGCGCCGTGACGCACAATCCGATCGTCGCGCCGCCGCCGCGCTACCAGGCTTCCGATTTTCCCAGGGTCGACCGCACGCTGAAGGGTGACCGTCTCGTCGTCGCGAGGCCGGATCCGGTGGAGCCCGCGGCGCCCGCCAACACCGGTCCGTCGAACGAGGATCCCGCGACATCCAATTCGTCCGTCCAGGGCATGAAGACCGCGGACAGGGCGCCAGCCGAAAGCGCGCCGCTCGATCCCGAATTGCAGGAAGCGCTGCGCGCGCCGCCGCTGCCGCAATATTCGGCGCCGCAGCCGCAATATGACGTATCGCTATCGCTCGAGCCGGCGCCGCTCGACGATCGGAAGGCTGCGCCCGCGGCAAACGACACGGCCGCCGGCGCCACCCCGCCGCGCGATGGGTTCTCGTTCAAGACCTCGAGCCTGTTCTTCGGCTCGTCGCTCGGCACGCCCGAAAGCATCGAGCGCTGGCAGCCCGGCGAGGAGCCGACCATCGTGACGCCGGTCACGGTGCCTGATCCCGACATGAAGGTCATGGCATCGTTGCCCGTTGATGCCGACGGCCCGGTCAAGGCCGGCGAGATGGGCGAGAGCATCGCGCCCAAGGGTGAGGTCAATGCCGACGACCAGCGCGCCAAGACGCCGGCTGAGCGGCTCGGCCTGCTCGACGCGAAGGCGCGCGCCAAGTCGGAAAAGTGCCTGGCCGAAGCGGTCTATTTCGAGGCCCGCGGCGAAGCCGTGCGCGGCCAGATCGCAGTGGCGCAAGTGGTGCTGAACCGCGCCTTCTCCGGCAAATATCCGGAGACCGTGTGCGGCGTGGTCTACCAGAACAAGCACCGCCATTTCGCCTGCCAGTTCACCTTCGCTTGCGACAATGTTCGCGACGTCGTCCGCGAGCCCGACATGTGGGAGCGCGCGCAGAAGATCGCGAAGGCGATACTCGACGGCAAGCTGTGGCTGCCGGAGGTCGACCGCTCGACCCACTACCACGCCTACTGGGTGCGGCCGTCCTGGGTCAGCGAAATGAAGAAGACCTACAAATTCGGCGTCCACACCTTCTATCGTCCGCGCGCCTGGGGCAACGGCAGCGACGCACCGAGCTGGGGCAATCCGACCGAAACCGCCGCGATCTCGGCCCAGCTCGCCGAAGCCGCCCAGAGCTCCGCCGAACAGGCCAGCGCGAAGCGCTAGCTCGTCCCGGTCCTGGCCGGCGCCGGGGACGACCTTGCTGATCCTTCCGTTTTGCAAAGCTGCCCTGCAGGCAAATATTTTTCTCCTGCGCCCCCTTGGGGTTTCATGCAGCTGCATTAACTCCCCGTAACGTTCGGCGCGGGGCGACTCCCGCGCCTATAGCTTGCGGGGGAATAACAAGATGGCTGTGACCACCGGCGACCTTCGTCCAACCTCCACCACGTGGCGCACACCGCTCGTGATCATCATCTGCGGCTGCGCCATCGCGCTTCTGAGCTTCGGCCCGCGTTCCAGCCTCGGCTTCTTCGTGCAGCCGATGAGCCGCGAATTCGCCTGGGGCCGCGACGTCTTCGGTCTTGCGATCGCGTTCCAGAACCTGCTGTGGGGCCTCGGCCAGCCGATCGCCGGTGCGATCGCCGACCGCTTCGGCATTCTGCGCGTGATGGTGGTCGGCGCCCTGCTCTATGCCGCCGGTCTGTTGTTGATGCGCTACTCGACGACGCCGTTGTCGCTCGACATCAGCGCCGGTGTGCTGATCGGTTTCGGCCTGTCGGGCTCGTCGTTCAACCTGGTGCTGTCGGCCTTCAGCAAGCTGTTGCCACCCGAGCGCCGCGGCCTCGCGCTTGGCGCCGGCACGGCCGCCGGCTCGTTCGGCCAGTTCCTGTTCGCGCCGTTCGGCGTCGCCCTGATCGACAATTTCGGCTGGCAGAGCGCGCTCGTGGTGTTCGCTGCGCTGATGCTGTTGATCCTGCCGCTGTCGCTCGCGCTCTCGACGCCTCCGACCGAGACCAGCAATGCTCCGGCCGCCGACCAGCAGTCGTTCAAGACCGCGCTTGCCGAAGCCTTCGGCCACCGCTCCTATGTGCTGCTGGTGCTCGGCTTCTTCACCTGCGGCTTCCAGCTCGCCTTCGTCACTATCCATCTGCCGGCCTATCTCGCCGATCGCGGCATTTCGGCGACAACCGGCGGCTGGGTGGTCGCGGCAATCGGCCTGTTCAACATCGTCGGTTCGCTGAGCGTCGGCTGGCTGCAGAACTTCTTCCCGAAGCGCTACATCCTGTCGATGATCTATTTCACCCGCGCGCTGGCGACCGTCGCCTTCATCTCGTTCCCGATCACGACGTTCTCGGCGATCGCGTTCGGCGCGATCTCGGGTCTCACCTGGCTGTCCACCGTGCCGCCGACCTCGGCGCTGGTGGCGCTGATGTTCGGCACGCGCTGGTTTGCCACGCTCTACGGGTTTGCCTTCGTCAGCCACCAGGTCGGCGGCTTCCTCGGCGTCTGGCTCGGCGGCATCGTGTTCGAGCAGTACGGCTCCTACACGCCGGTCTGGTGGCTGTCGATCCTGTTCGGCGTGCTGTCGGCGCTGATCAACCTGCCGATCGTGGAGGCCCCCGTTTCACGGCCGGTTGCGCAGCCTGCCTGATGGGTTAAACATTCCCCGAAACCAGAATTCGGGGAGTGCACATCGTGGCAACGTTCAAGGCAATCAGGATCGACAAGGCGGACAAGGGTACCACCGCCGCACTCACGCAGTTCGACGAAGCCGAATTGATGGATGGCGACGTCACCGTGCGGGTCGAATGGTCGACGCTGAACTACAAGGACGGCCTCGCGCTCACCGGCAAGGCACCGGTGGTGCGGCGGTTCCCAATGATCGCCGGCATCGATTTCGCCGGCACCGTCGAGCAATCCAACCATCCCGACTGGAAGGCGGGCGACAAGGTCGTCTGCAACGGCTGGGGCATGGGTGAAACCCATCTCGGCGCCTATGCCGAGAAGGCCCGTGTCAAGGGCGACTGGCTGGTGCGTCTGCCGGACGGGATTTCGGCGCGCGATGCGATGGCGGTCGGCACCGCGGGCTACACCGCGATGCTGTCGGTGCTGGCGCTGGAGCGGCACGGGCTCACCCCGAAGAGCGGGCCGGTCGTGGTGACCGGTGCGGCCGGTGGCGTCGGCTCGGTCGCGATCGCCGTGCTGTCGAAGCTCGGCTACCACGTCATCGCCTCGACCGGGCGGGCGTCGGAGGCCGACTATCTGAAGGGCCTCGGCGCTGCCGAGGTGATCGACCGCGCCGAACTGTCCGGCCCCGCCAAGCCGTTGGCGAAGGAGCGCTGGGCCGGCGGCGTCGACAGCGTCGGATCGACGACGCTTGCCAATCTGCTGTCCATGACCAGATACGGCGGCGCCATCGCGGCCTGCGGTCTGGCGGCGGGCATGGACCTGCCGACCTCGGTCGCGCCGTTCATTTTGCGCGGAGTGTGCCTTCTCGGCATCGATTCCGTGATGTGCCCGATCGAGCTGCGGAGACAAGCCTGGCGGCGCCTCGCCAGCGACCTGGATAAGGCAAAACTCGCTGATATCACTCATGAAATCGCCCTTGGCGACGTCATCTCCCACGGCCCGAAAATCCTCGCGGGGGAGGTGCGCGGCCGGATCGTGGTAAAAATAGTCTAACGGCGTTCAGACTTTACCAACCAAGCTGCTCCAATGTTGCCACGGTTGGTATGGTAAGCAGCGGGTAAAGAAACTTGCGGCATGATCCGGGGGGCCGGATTTCCTCGCCACAAACGCGACGCGTTTGAGTGGGGATCATGCGCAAAGGAGCGGGAGCCCGCGCTCGTCAGTTGGAGTAGCTCATGCTTGCGCGTTTTGTGTTGGGGGCGGTTACAGCCGGGGCGATGGTTGCACCGGCATTCGCGGGCTCAATGAACGCCGACGAGGCGCGCAGGTTCGTTGCAGGCAAGGTGTTCGCCTTCACCTGTTTCGACGGCACCCGCGGCGCCGGCCGCATCCTCGACGACATGGGCGCGGCAGGCTCGATCCAGTTCTCCGGCTCCGGCCCGATCCGCCACGTGCGGCTGCCCGGCAATACGTTGCAGATCCGCGGCCAGAGCGTCTGCGCCTCGCTGAAGGGCATTCCGTTCGAGCCCTGTTTCAATCTCGACAAGCGCGACGAGCGTTCGTTCCGCGGTTCGGTTTCCGGCATGGGCTTCGCCTATTGCGACTTCCGTCACCAGGGCGGCCAGCAGATGTTGATGGCCCGCGCCGTGGCGCGGCCGCGCACGCTGCGTCCGCCGGAGCAGACGCGCTCCGCGGACGCTTCGCAGACCGACGTGACGGCGCGCGTGGAAACGCCGCGCGTCGAGCGCACCCGGCTCGAGCCGGTCAAATCCGAGAGCGGGGCCGAACCGGCGAAGACCGAGAGCGCGCCGGAACTGCGTCGCTCGACCGACTAAGGTTTACCTTCGCAGGCACGCTTATTCGCCGCCAAGCCGTAGTCATACGGATGGCGGCCTTCATGCCTTGGTAGCTACTCAATGTTCAACGTCTCACGAGGGATCGGAGGCGGTTCTCGCATTTGAGTAGTGTTATGGCCTTGTATTTCTTTCGGATCAGTCACGGCGACTATGCGGGCGCATCCGATCACGGAACGGAATTCGAAAGCCACGAGGACGCCTGGGCCGAGATGACGAAAGTGTGCAGCAACTTCCTCGCCAGCATCTCGCGCAATCTCAAGCAGAACAGCGAATGGCACATGGAGCTGCTCGACGAAGGCAGGAAGCCCGTGTTCAGGATTCGCCTCGTCGCGGAATCGGTCGGCTGACATCTCCATCTTGCTGCGGCGCCATGCCCTCATCCGCCCGCCTGTGGGACAGGCGGAGGCGGAGCGGGCGGTGCGGCCTGCCGGCGGAACAGGATTCGCTGGTACAACCAGCCGATCGCGACCAGCACGATGCCGAGGCACATGAACGACAGCGCGCGGTAGACGCCCGTCAGCGTCGACATGTCGACGAGGAACGCCTTCAGGATCGTCAGGCCGATCACGGCCGCAGACGCAAGCCTTGCGCGCTGCGAATTGACGAGGATGCCGATGCCGAGCAGCGCCACGCCGAACATCAGCCAGGCGATCGAATAAGTGTATTGTTCGGCGCCGGTGGTCTCGCCGCGCGTCAGCACCGGGCCGTGATAGAGCCTGCGGATTTCGAGCGTCACATAAGCGAGCGCGAGGATCAGTGCGCCGGCGGCGATGGTGTTGGCGTAGCTTGCGGGGCGGTGGCCCGCCACGGCATAGGACAGCAAGAGCGCCAGCACTGCGGGGATGGCGTAGCCGAGCAGCAGCAGGTTGATGAAGCTGCCGCCGACATCGAGCGGCCACAGCATCGGGTTCTCCATCGCGAGCTGTCCCACGAGGCTGCCGAGCCCGGCGAAGACCGCGAGCAGGACCGCACCGACATTGTGCACGATGCTGCCGCTGCGGATGCGCAGGCGCTCCAACCCGATCGCCATTGCAAGCGTCACGCACACCTGCAGCGCGATCTCGGTTAGCCCCGCGCTGTTGCGGTAGACGTCGCCATGGTTGACGGCGTGGCGGATCTCCATGAAGGCGAGCAGCACCGTGAGCAGGATCGCGGCCGCCTCGACCATGCGCAGCGGGACGTCGTCATCGTTGCGGCGCAGGAAGATGCTGCCGGCCCAGAACGAAGCGGCCGGGAGGCCGTAGCCCCACAACAGCCAGTTGAAGATGAGCGTGGTCCCGACGGCATCGCCCGCGATGCGCGGCTCATAGAAGATGCGCAGCACCACGATGGCGGCGAAGATCGCCGCAAGCCAGCGCAGGAACGGGATCGGTCGCTGCACCGAGAGCCACGCCGTGCCCATCGACACCAGCGCCAGCGCGATCGTAAGCCAGCCCTTCTCCAGCGCGAAGGTGAGGGCGAGGGCGAGCGAAGCCAGCGCACCGGTCGCAAACAGTGCGATCGAAGGCGAGAGCTCGGGACGCTCGCCGCGTCGGGTCAGCGCTTCCGTCGCGGCGGCGTAGGCCGCAGCCAGCAGCACCGCGACGATCGCGAACGGTATAGAACGGTCGAGATGGGCAATTCGCGCGTACAGCGCCACCAGCAGCGCGACCGGCGTGAACACGGCTGCCGCGGCCCAGGTCACCATGACCTTCGTCGTCGCAAACCGCGCCTGTGCCAGGAAGCCGGCGACGCCGAAGGCGGCGGCGAAAACCGCCGCGGTGATCAGGTGCAGCGACACCGAACCGTCGGTTGCCGATGGACCGATGCCCGGGATGGCGCCGCCCGGCAGCACCAGCATGTCGACATTGCGCCGCACCGCCCATTCGCCGAATACGATGAACACAAAGGCCGCTGCCGCGCCGATCGCGCCCGTGGCGGCCGGCGCACGCCAGGCGACGAAGAGGCTGCCGGCCGCCAGCAGTGCGAAGTCGATCATCGCGGGATCGGCGTGGGCGCTGTTCAGCACGATCATCGTCGCGCCGAGCAGATAGGCTGCAAGCGAGCCGGACGAGATCGGCTCGATCTCTTCGCCGTCGCCGGCCGGTCCGAACATGAAGCCGCAGACCACCAGCAGCGCCGCGAGCACGAAGCCTGCGATGACATGGAAGGCGTGCGGCGCGACCATGTCGGGTCCGCATTGCAGGCAGGGGAAGGTCCACAGCAGCGCGAACACGATGGTGGTCACGGCGAGCCAGCGCCACAGCCGGATACGCGCAAGGCCGAACGCCGCCGCAGTGACGATCGCAAGATAGATGTAGAGCGACCAGAAGTCGGGCTTGTCGGAGGAGACGAGGATCGGTGTGATGAAGGCGCCGACCACGCCGAGTCCCGCCAGCGCCGGCCCGTGCAGCAGCGCGGCCGCGAGCGTGCCGATGGCGACCATGCCGAGCAGGATGAAGGCGGTCGCGGGCACCAGGAAATCGTAGAGCGCGTAGGCGGCATAGACGGTGGCAAAGGCGACCGCCGTGCCGGCCGCGGTAAGGATCGCCGGGATATTGGCGATGGGCAGCGCAGCGATGTTCGAGATGCTTTCCTTGCGTCGCGTCCATTCGCCGGCGGCGAGGAGTGCCAGCGCGAACAGGCCGCCGAGCATGGTGCGCACGCCGGGGCCGAGCAGGCCGGCCTCGATCGAGTAGCGCACCATGAAAAAACCGCCGAGCGCGAGCGTCAGGCCGCCGATCCAGACCACCCAGCGTGTGCCGAGGGTCTCCTCGAAGCCGGGCTCCGGTTGCGGCACGAGCGGAGGCGCAGCCGCAACTGCACTCGTCGTCTCCTCCGCCGCTGCGTCCGGCATCGTGGGGGCGGTCTCGGGCAGCGGCGGCGGCTGCATCGCCGGAGCCGTGGGCGGAAGCGTCGCCTCGAATTCCTGCAGCGGCGTCGGCTGAGGCGGCATCGCCGGCCGGGCGGCGGCCGCTGCCTCGATCGCGTCCAGCCGGCTGCGCAGCGCCGCGGCCTGATTCATCGCCTTGCCGGCGACGGCGAACGCGACGATGGCGATGAGAAGCGCGAGGAAATCGAACGGCGAATCGAACATTGGGCCTCCGGCAGGGCGCGCCCGATCCTTGGCCGGTCGGTCGCCCGTCGCAACTCATTAAGTGCAGTCTTGGCGGCTAAAAGTTCAAGCCGGTCGGCCGTGGCACGTTCGTGCTAGTCCAGATCGATGCGGAACGGACGGCCTTCGACGCTCATGGTGCCGGGCCCCATCGCATCGAGCGCTCGCAGCATCCGGCCATCGCGCCCGAGCGCCTTGTCGGCGAGGCTGACGATCAGCCGGTTGGGGGATGCGATCGGCGAGGCCTCGCGGATCTGGCGGGCGATCGCCATCTCGTCGCGATGCGGGTTGAGCGCGCAGACCGCGGCGAACGCGCTCGCGGTCGAGCGGCTGATACCGGCATAGCAGTGCACCACCATCGGCGCGCGGCGATCCCAGCCACGCACGAAGGTCAGCACCTTCTCGATATGGGCGTCGGTGGGCGCGACGAATCCGTCGATCGCTTCCGTGATGTCGTCCATCGACACCTTCAGATGGTTGGCGGGAAGCACCGAGGGCGGCCGCTGCACCTGGTCGACATTCGCCATCACGGTGAGCACATGGCTGGCACCCGTGGCCATGACCGTGTCGAGAAGCGCGGCGAGCGAGCAGACGTGAAGCATGATGGTCCTTGGGTCGAATTGTCCCGATTATAACGGCTGCCGTGGGGTGGGCAAAGCCGCGGCACGCCGTGCCCGCCCGTTCCGCGGTGCACATAGCGGGCCCGCCTTCGCTTCGCCCGCGCTGCGATGCTACGTGTGCAGCGCCTTGAAACGTTCGAGGAACTGCTTCTCAGCCCTGGCCGCGGTCCACGGCGTCAGATAGTCGCGCTCGGTGGTCTCGGGCAATCCGGGGTCGCGGCCGAACAGGCGCTTGGCTTCGGCTTGTGAAAATCCCGCAAGATGCGTCGCCTCGAGATAGGCGGCGCCGTGATCGGCGGCCTTGATCTGCTGCGTGATTTCGTCCGCGAGCACGGCCGGCAGGCCGAAGCGGATATGGATCGCCGACAGCAGCCGCTTCTCCACCACCTTGTAGTCGCCGCCGAGCACCGCCTTGAACGGCGAGATCATGTCGCCGATGACGTATTCCGGCGCGTCATGCAGCAGCGCCGCAAGACGGAAGCGCGTGTCGACGCGCGGCATCTGCTGGCGCATAACGGCTTCGACCAACAGCGTGTGCTGCGCCACCGAGAAGATGTGCGCGCCGCTGGTCTGGCCATTCCAGCGCGCGACCCGCGCCAGGCCGTGTGCGATGTCGACGATCTCGATGTCGAGCGGCGACGGGTCGAGCAGGTCGAGCCGGCGCCCGGACAACATCCGCTGCCAGGCGCGCGCGGATTCGGTCGATTTGCGCGGCGTCATTTCGTCTTGAGTCGCGGCGCGCGATGCTTGCCGCCGCAGCTCTCGTGGCAGAAGCAGGTGACGAGATGATCGTTGACCATGCCGGTCGCCTGCATGAAGGCGTAGACGATGGTCGGGCCGACGAACTTGAAGCCGCGTCCGCCAAGCTCCTTGGAGATCTTCACCGAAACCGGCGTCGAGGCCGGCACGCTCGCGGTGGTCTTGAACTGGTTGACCTTCGGCTTGCCGTCGACGAAGTCCCAGAGCAATTTCGAGAAGCCGGGTCCCTTCTCCATAATGTCGAGATACGACTTCGCGCTCGCGATCGCGCCTTCGATCTTGGCGCGGTTGCGCACGATGCCGGCGTCGTTCATCAGCGCGTGGACCTTCTTCGCGTTGTAGCGCGCGATCTTCTCGGGCTGGAAGTCGTCGAAGGCTTTGCGGAAGTTCTCGCGCTTGCGCAGGATCGTGATCCAGGAGAGGCCGGCCTGGAAGCCGTCGAGGATCAGCTTCTCGTACAGCGCGCGATCGTCATATTCCGGCACGCCCCATTCATTGTCGTGATAGGCGACGTAGAACGGGTCCTCGCCGGGCCAGGGGCAGCGCGTCTTGCCGTCGGGATGCAGTTGTGCGGCACGGCTCATGCGACGGTCTTCTTGGGTGGAGTGCGGACGTCATCGGGGTCGGCGAGGTGAAGCGACAGCCCGCCCGCGGACAGCGGTAGTCCGGCATCGAGCGCATCAGCGACGCGGTCGGTGCGGACCAGCGCGAGGCCCCTCTCGCCTGCGGTCGAGCCGATGGTGCCGACCTGCTTGTCGCCGGCCATAATGGTTGCGCCGACTTCGGGCGATGGACCGTCGAGGATGACCTTCACCGTCCGCGTGCGGGCTGTGCCGCGGTGCTGCATGCGCGAGACCACTTCCTGGCCGACGTAGCAGCCCTTGTCGAAATCGACGCCGTTGAGGCGGTCCATGTTGGTCTCGTGCGGGAAGGCATCACCATAGATGAAGTCCAGCCCCCCGCGCGGCGCGCCTGCCGCAATGCGATGCGCCTCATAGGCATCGCTGTCGACGAGATCGGCGCCGATCAGGTCGGCGAGCTGCTGCTTCAAACCTTCCGGAATCACGATACGCCAGCCGAGCACCGCATTGCGCGGGTCGGCGTAGGCGAGATCGGTCGTCATCGTCGGCTCGCCGTCCCAGGCCGCCAGCACGCCGAGGCTGTCAGACAGATCCTCCACCGCGACCTTCGCGCGCAGCTTGTAGAAACCAAGCTTATCGGCCAGCGCCTTGGCGAGCGCGCGGGGCGCATCGATCAGGAAGCCGCCGCCATGCCCGGCGGGTATCTCCGTGATCAGGAAATCGACGATGATCTTGCCTTGCGGCGTCAGCAGCGCGCCGAACCGCCCTTGCCCCGGGCGCAGCTCTGCGATGTCCGTGGTGATGAGGCCGTTGAGGAAGTTACGGGCGTCCTCGCCGGAGACCTTGACCACGCCCCGATCTGGAAGAAACGCTGCTTTCATGCGCAAATTTGGCTCTTTTTCCAAGTTCCTTTGGGAAACGCGCGGAGCGCGGATATCCCCTGTCAAGCTAAGGCGCTAAAGTGCACCGAACAAGGCCCGCATGACTGTGGAAAGCGGGCGCCGAGGACCGATGAATCAGCGTTTTGACACCATTCTAAAATCCGGCACCGTGGTCAATCAGGACGGCGAGGGCGTGCGCGACATCGGCATCACGAATGGCCGCATCGCCGCGATCGGCGGGCTCGGCCAGGCGTCTGCCGGCGAGGTGATCGACTGCAAGGGCCTGCATATCCTGCCCGGCGTGATGGACACCCAAGTGCATTTCCGCGAGCCCGGCCTGACCCAGAAGGAGGATCTCGAGACCGGTTCGCGCAGCGCCGTGATGGGCGGGGTCACCGCGGTGTTCGAGATGCCGAACACCAATCCGCTGACGGTCTCCGAAGAGGCGTTTACCGACAAGATCAACCGCGGCCGCCACCGCATGCACTGCGACTTTGCCTTTTTCATCGGCGGCACCCGCGAGAATGTGAACCATTTGCCGGAGCTGGAGCGCGCCGAAGGCTGCGCCGGCGTGAAGGTGTTCATCGGCTCCTCCACCGGTGCGCTCCTGGTCGAGGACGACGAGAGCCTGCGCCGTATCTTCCAGGTGATCCGCCGCCGCGCCGCGTTTCATGCCGAGGACGAGTACCGGCTCAACGATCGCAAGCCCCTGCGCATCGAGGGCGACCCGCGCTCGCATCCGGTGTGGCGCGACGAGACTGCAGCGCTGATGGCGACGCAACGCCTGGTTAATCTCGCGCGCGAGACCGGCAAGCGCATCCATGTCCTGCACATCTCGACCAAGCAGGAGATCGAATATCTGCGCGATCACAAGGATGTCGCCTCCTGCGAGGCGACGCCGCACCACCTCACCATGGCCGCGCCCGAGTGCTACGAGCGGCTCGGCACGCTGGCGCAGATGAACCCGCCGGTGCGCTCGGCCGATCACCGCGACGGCATCTGGTCCGGCATCGAGCAGGGCATCATCGATGTGCTCGGCTCCGATCACGCGCCGCATACGCTTGAAGAGAAGGCCAAGACCTATCCGGCCTCACCCTCGGGCATGACCGGCGTGCAGACGCTGGTGCCGCTGATGCTCGATCACGTCAACGCGGGCCGGCTGTCGCTGCAGCGCTTCGTCGATCTCACGAGTGCCGGTCCGGCGCGGCTCTTCAACATCGCCTGCAAGGGCCGCATTGCCGCAGGCTATGACGCCGACTTCACCGTCGTCGACCTCAAGCGCAGCGAGACCATCACCAACAAATGGATCGCCTCGCGCGCCGGCTGGACGCCCTATGACGGGGTACGGGTGCAGGGCTGGCCGGTCGGCACATTCGTTCGGGGCCAGCGCGTGATGTGGCAGGGCGAGCTGACGACGCCGTCAACCGGCGAGCCGGTGCGGTTCCTCGAGACGTTGAAGCCGTAGATCCTACTGCTTCGCGAGCGCCAGCGAGAACTCGCCGTTGCGCACACGCGCGGCGAGGCCTTCGGCGAATTTGGCGACCGCGTCCTCGCCATAGGTCGTGACGAGCTCCGCCAGCGCCGTGAACAGGCTCGCCTGCGCGAGGCAGTCGCCGTCGACGCCGTCATGACGCGCTTCAGCCCAGGCCTCGTTGAGATAACCCAGCGCGGCCTGCTTCTGCTCGTGGTCGGGCCGCGGGTCGTGGTGGAAGGAGAAGGACGCTGGCTGGCGCATGAAACTCATCAAAATGTATGCGCGGTCCGGGAGCGAACCGCGGCGAGACGCGCGAGATGTAGCACGCAAGCGGGTACCGCCTAGGCCACATCTTTAGGAAAGGTTAACGCGCCTTCCCGCATTTAAAGGGGAATTTCGAAAGCTCAGCAAAAAGAGCTGTGGATACGATCCAGCACCGCGCGCGGCGAGGCGCAAAGGTGGACGGCACCGGCCTCCATCAGCTCGTCCCGGCTGCCATAGCCGTACAGCACGCCGATGGCGCGGATGCCGTTCGTCTTCGCACCGATCACGTCGTGGCTGCGGTCACCGATCATCACGGCCTGCGCCGGATCGACGTCGGTCTGCTCGACCGCATAGGCGAGCAGCTCGCCCTTGTTGACGCGGGTGCCGTCGAGCTCCGAGCCGAAGACGCGCTCGAAATAGCTCGTCAGCCCGAAATGCTCGATGATCCGCCTGGCATAGACGTGCGGCTTGGAGGTCGCCACGAACAGGCGGCGCGGCTCCTGCCGCAACGTCGCCAGCACGTGCTCGATATCAGGATAGACCCTGTTCTCGAACAGCCCGACATCGCCGAACCGCTCGCGATAGAGCGCTAGCGCACGGTCGGCGAGATCTTCGCCGCCGAGCAGCGCAGCAAAGCTCGCCCGCAGCGGCGGCCCGATGCACCAGGTCAGCTCGTCCTGCGAGGGAACCGGACGGTCGAGCTTGTGCAGCGCGTACTGGATCGAGCCGGTAATGCCGGGCTTGGGGTCGGTGAGCGTGCCGTCGAGGTCGAAGAAGATCGCAGGTTTAGTTGGCATACCGGGCCGTCAGGTCGCGCGAGATCTTCGAACCCTCCTCGATGTAGCGGCGGATCGCGACCGACGCGGCAGGGGTGCAGGTGCGGTAGGTCTGCTGGAAGCCGTTATAGCCGCGGTTGAAGCCGGCGATCATGCGGGCGCGGCGGTCGCCGGAGGGGGTCTCGGCGTCGATCAGCGCCTGCATCTCGTTGCGCCATTTCGCGCCTTCATTGGCGCCGCAGATGCCGCGCAGATAGTGCAGGGTGCCGAGGATCTCGGCCAGCCGCTGCAGGTCGCCATCGAACGGCGCAGCCGCGTCCTGTGCCCGCGCCGGCGTCGCGAGGCATGCCGAGATCAGGATCAAAACGGCCAGAAAATGCTTGGACATCAGGGGTTCCGAGACCGCCGTGGTATGCCCCCTCAATGCGCCCGAGGCAAGGCGGGGAGGCCCGAAAACCGGCCTCAGACCAGCCGCCGGGCCGCGGCAATAACCTCTTGGAGCCCGCCGGTGACTTTGAGGTCACCGATCTCCTCCAGCTTGAGCCATTTGAAGTCATCATGCTCGTCGTTCAGCACCGGTTCCCGCGACGCCCAGCGCGCCGCGAACGACATGATCAGATAGTGCCCGCCGCCTGAGCTCGTCGGCAGCACCTCGCGCCAGCCGGCCAGTCCGACAATGTCGATCCGCAAACCGGTTTCCTCGTCGACCTCCCGATGCAGGGCGGTGTGGAGCGATTCGCCGAATTCGACCCGGCCGCCGGGCAGCGAATAGAAGCCCTTGCCGGGCGAGCGGGCGCGGCGGACCAGGAGGACCTTGCCGTCGCGAAAGATCACGCCGGAAACGGCCAATTGCGGACGGGGCGGGGGTGGTTCGGGGGCGGTCAAGGCATCAGAAACCGGTTTGGGCTGGCATCATGCCCGACAAATCAGCGGGCCGCCATGATGGTGTCGACATCGGCCTCGGCCGCGCCGTTGATCACGCCTGCGGTCTGCATGACCAGCGGCTTGACCCACACGATCGCCTGCTCGGCCAGCGTGACGCGGGTCTTGTCCTGATGCACCTGGCGCATCGCCGCGCCGACCTCGGTCAGGATCCTGGTCATGTTCGCGGTCAGGTGATCGAACTCGGCGCGGATCTGCGCATCCGCCATCTCGTAGGCCTCGATCGCGAGGTCGCGCGCCCTGAAGTTGGACGCAATGAAATGCTCGGCATAGGACAACGGGTGCCATTCGAGGAAATCGCTGGCGCATTCCGGCATGTCCGGGACCATCTCCAGCAGCATGATGGCTTCGTTGAAGTGATTGAGGTAATCGGTGGCGAGCCCGGTGCGGGGATTGATGTTGGCAGCGCGCAACCGCGCCGCCCGCGCCTCGTCGGGATACGTCGGTCGCGGGGATGATCCCGCTATGGCGGCCGTTGAGGTCATATCTTCCACTCTTAACGGTTGGGGTTAAGGGGCAATAAACGGGTTCCTGTCTGGACGGCATATGTGCGGACGCTTTGTCATAACCTCGCCACCGGAGGCGCTGCGGCAGATGTTCGGCTACATCGAGCAGCCGAATTTCCCGCCGCGGTATAATGTTGCGCCGACGCAGCCGATCCCGGTCGTGATCCTCGAGAATGGCGGGCGGCATTTCCAGCTGATGCGCTGGGGGTTGATCCCGTCCTGGGTCAAGGATCCCCGCACGTTCTCGCTTCTGATCAATGCCCGCTCCGAGACGGTGCGCGACAAGCCGGCGTTCAAGAACGCGATCAAGCGGCGCCGCGTGCTGATCCCGGCCGACGGTTACTACGAGTGGCAGGATGCCGGCGGCCGCAAGCGGCCGTTCTTCATCCACCGCCGCGACGGCCACCCGCTCGCCTTTGCCGCATTGTGCGAGACCTGGATGGGACCGAACGGCGAGGAGCAGGACACCGTCGCAATCGTCACCGCACCCGCGAGCGCCGACCTCGCGCGGCTGCATCACCGCGTCCCCGTCACGATCGCGCCCGACGCGTTCGAGCGCTGGGTCGACAGCCGCGCCAACGACGTCGACGACGTGATGCCGATGCTGAGGGGGCCGCAAGTCGGCGAGTTCGCCTGGCACCAGGTGACGACGCGGGTCAATCATGTCGCCAATGACGATGCGCAATTGACGCTGCCGATGACGGCGGAGGAGATCGCCGCCGAGGAGGCGCCGCCGCCGAAGAAGGCCTCGCCGCGCAAGGCTGCGGTGCGCGAGGACGACGGGCAGGGGTCGTTGTTCTAGGGCGGACCTACCCTCTGTCGTCCCGGGCAAGAATTGTAGGGTGGGCAAAGGCGCGATAGCGCCGTGCCCACCATCAGCATTTCGCTGGTGAAGGTGGGCACGCTTCGCTTTGCCCACCCTACGGATCCCGTTCGCCAGGACGACAGCGGAGCTTGGGGTGGCAATCATCGAAACAAATGCAGCGCGGCGTATTGCAGCAGCATGATGGTCTTGGCGTCGACGATGCGGCCGTCGGCGATCATGGCGAGCGCGTCATCGATCGCAAGCTCCAGCACCTCGATGTCCTCGCCCTCGTCGGCGAGCCCGCCGCCGTCGCTGACGCGCATCGCGGCGTCGTATTCGGCGACGAAGAAGTGCAGCTTCTCGGTCACCGCGCCGGGGGTCATGAAGGCCTCGAACACCTTGCGCACATGGTCGAGCCGGTAGCCGATCTCCTCTTCCGCCTCGGCGCGAATTCGCTCCTCGGGCGCGGCGTCGTCGAGCATGCCGGCGGCGGCCTCGATCAGGAGGTCGTCATAGCCATTGGCGAAGGCGGGATAGCGGAACTGGCGCACCAGCACGATGGTCCGCCTCGTTAGATCGTAGGGCAGCAGCACCGCGCCGTTGCCGCGGTCGTAGCTCTCGCGGACCTGGATCTGCCACTCGCCATTGGCGCGGCGGTAGTCGAAGGTGGTGCTGGTGAGCAGATAGCGGGCGTTGGAGAGAACGCGGACGTTCTTGACGCGGACGCGGTCGGACATGCTCATGGGTGGACCCTGGCTGTACTCACGGTGTCGGTTCGCGGCCGTCGAGCCATTTGGCAAGCATCACGGAGGTGGATTCTTCATAGCCGAGCGACTGGTAGAAGCCGCCGGCCTTGGCGTTCTCGCGCCGGACCAGCAATTGCAGCTTCGGCACGCCGGCGGCGCGGAGCCAGTCCTCCACCGCATTCATGATGACGCGGCCGAGCCCTTTGCCCTGGCTGTCGGGATCGACCGCGACGTAATAGACCCAGCCGCGATGGCCGTCATGGCCGACCATCGCGGTCGCGACGATCGCGCCGCCCTCGCGGCCGACCAAAACCGTCGAATTCGGCCCGCGCCGCGCCAGCGCGATGTCGGCTGCGGGATCGTTCCACGGCCGCGTCAGGGAGCAGCGCTGCCATAATGCGACGACCTCGGCGAGGTCGCCGTCGGCGATATCAGCGATGGCAAGGGCGGCAGGCATCATGGTTTGTGCGGTCACAGCACCTTGCCGGGATTCATGATGCCGAGCGGATCGAGCATCGCCTTGATCTGCCGCATCAGCTCGATCGCAACCTTGTCCTTCACGTCGGGCAGCTCGTCGCGCTTGAGCACGCCGATGCCGTGCTCGGCCGAGATCGAGCCGCCCATCCGCAGCACGATCTCGAACACGACGGCATTGACCTCGTGCCAGCGCGCCAGGAAGTCGGCCGCATTGCCGCCGACCGGCTGCGAGACATTGTAGTGGATGTTGCCGTCGCCGAGATGGCCGAACGGCACCGGCCGCGACCCCGGGATCAACTTCACCACGGCCGCGTTGGCCTCCGCGATGAAGGCGGGGACGGCGGCGACAGGCACCGAGATGTCGTGCTTGATCGAGCCGCCTTCCGGCTTCTGCGCCGCCGACATCTCGTCGCGCAGTTTCCAGAACGCCTGGCGCTGGCTCAAATTCGCCGCGATCACGGCATCGTCGACGATGCCGTCCTCCATGCCCTGGGTGAGGATCGCCTCCAGCGTGTCGCGGGCGTCCTCGCGCGACGACGACAGCTCCATCAGCACATACCAGGGGTGCTTGCTCGTGAGCGGATCGCGGATGTCGATGCCGTGGCGGAGCGAGAAATCGACCGCGATGTCGGCGAGCAGCTCGAAGCTGGTCAGCGCGCCCGCAGCCAGGTTGCGCGAGATCGACAGCAGCTTGAGCGCCGCTGCCGGCGATTGCAGGCCGACATAGGCGGTCTCGACCGCGCGCGGCTTCGGAAACAGCTTCAGCGTCGCCGCGGTGATGATGCCAAGCGTGCCCTCGGCACCGATGAACAGGTTGCGCAAATCGTAGCCGGTGTTGTCCTTCTTGAGCTTCGACAGCGCGTTCAGCACCCGCCCGTCGGCCAGCACGACCTCGAGCCCGAGCGCCATCTCGCGCGCTACGCCATAGGCGAGGGCTGCGGTGCCGCCGGCATTGGTCGAGAGGTTACCGCCGATGGTGCAGCTTCCCTCGGCACCGAGCGAGAGCGGGAACAGCCGGTCGACGTCACCAGCCTTCTGCTGCGCCACCTGCAACACCACGCCGGCCTCGCAGGTCATGGTGTTGGATTCGACGTCGATGTCGCGGATCTTGTCCATGCGCCGCATCGACACCACCACCTCGCCATTGTGCGGGGTCTGGCCGCCGACGAGGCCGGTGTTGCCGCCCTGCGGCACCAGCGCGATGCGGTGCTCGGTCGCGAGCTTGCAGATCGCGGCGACTTCCGCGGTCGAGCCCGGACGCAGCACCAGCGGCGAGCGGCCCTGGAACAGATTGCGTTCCTCGGTCAGGTAGGGCGCGAGATCGGCGGCGTCGGTCACCGCATATTTCTCGCCGACGACGGCGCGGAATTTTGCGATCAGTTCGGGCGAAAGCGGCGGCACGGCAGGCTGGACGATATTCATTGTTCCCGGTCTTTCACTCCCGTCGGTTCAACATGCGATGACGGTCGATCATCGCACTTTTGAGCCCGTGTTGGGCATGATCTTTTGGAAGACCGGATTGCGCTGTCAGGATCATTCCCGTCCGACCGCTGCGCGGCGCAGCCGGTCGTTGATGGCTTCGCCGAGCCCGTCGTCCGGAATCGGCATCACCGCGATCGCATCCGCGTTCCTCTTGTCGAGCGTGCGAAGGTAGCCGAACAGGTTGGCGGCGGCCTCGGCAAGATCGCCCCGCTCGGACAGGTTCATCACGACGGAGGCGCATTCCGCCCGTGCGACCTTGGCTGGGCCGAACGCCAGCAGCGCTTCGCCGACATGGACGTCGCTGGCATTGAGCCGCACCCGCGTGCGCGGCGCGTAATGCGAGGCGAGCATGCCGGGCGCGAGTGGCTGTCCGCCGTTGCCCTCGGCGTCCGGCTCCGGCTGCAGCAAGGGGTGGCCGAGCACCTGCTCGATCTCGGCGCGCGGCAGCCCGCCGGGTCGCAGCAGCACCGGATCGGAGAAGCAGCCGACGATGGTCGATTCGACGCCGACCTCGACCGGGCCGCCGTCGACGATCAGGTCGATCCGGCCGGCGAGGTCACCGTTCACATGCTCTGCCGTGGTCGGCGAGACGTGGCCGGACAGATTGGCCGAGGGCGCTACCACGGCACCGCCGAAGGTCTTGATGATGTCCCGTGCCACCTTGTGGGCGGGAACCCGAATCGCCACCGTATCGAGGCCTGCGGTCGCCAATTCCGCCACCGGGCAGGAGAGCGCCCGTGACAGCACCAGGGTCAGCGGGCCGGGCCAGAAGGCTTCGGCAAGCCGCAGCGCCGCCCCGTCGAACAGCGCGATGCGCCGGGCGCAGGCGAGGTCGGCGACATGGGCGATCAGCGGATTGAAGGCCGGCCGGCCCTTGGCCTGGTAAAGGCGGGCGATTGCCGCCGCGTTGCCCGCATCGGCGCCCAGGCCATAGACCGTCTCGGTCGGAAACGCGACCAGGCCGCCCTCGGCGAGCACCCCGGCGGCGGCGGCCGTGGCGGCGGCGCTGGCGGGCAAAAGCAGTGTTTTCAGGTCGGTATCCACTGTGACTTAAATCCTCGATTGGGTGCCTTGCAGTCCCCGAAACCCGACGCTATAAGCCGGCCCTCAGTCGGAGTGTGGCTCAGCCCGGTAGAGCACTGCGTTCGGGACGCAGGGGTCGCAGGTTCGAATCCTGCCACTCCGACCATTCATTTTCGGGCATTTTCTGATTGCTGGCGGTTCCCGAGTCAACCAGCAACGCCCGCTTCATTCTCATATCAGTTTCCACGGGGGCGGTCGCGCGCGAATCGCGGCTGGCAGGTTCCGCCGGGATGCCAGGTGCCAGCGGTATGCAGGGGCCTCTCCATCGTCATTGCGAGCGTAAGCGAAGCAATTCATCTCGAGAGAGGTCAGCGAGAGGACGCAAATTTCCGTTCTCGCGGCATGTTCTGTCCGAGCTTTGCATCTTCTTTGTCCCTCCTGAAGTGCAGAGGGCGCAGGGAAAGCCGGGTGCCGATTGCACCCATGGGCCCTGTGCAACAAAAAGCACAGGCGCCGATCGCACCCATGGGTCCCGTGCAACAAAAAGCACGGGGGTAGGACCACAGGTGTAACCGGAATCCCGGCTTTCCCTGCGCGATGGTTTTACGGCTTGCTTCGTGCTCTCCCCGGCGAGACCGGGCTTGTTTGTCACCGTCTTCGCAAAGACGTTTCGCGTCTTGCGAAGAGACACCAGCCACTGGGGCGTCAGGACCACACGACTTCGCCGTCCGCGTCACACGTGCTCGTCAGTCACGCAC